>OZ253476.1:0-1350000 GCA_965261795.1 Dehalococcoidia bacterium | reverse complement strand
CGTGGACTTGGCGTTGGCCCAGACCTCGTCGGTCCACTCCGCCTCGTCGGGATTCTCCGCTATTTGGCGTGCGATTTCTGCCTCTTCTTCCGCGGTGTTGCGCACGATCCTACCGGTCTTCGCGTTCATATCGTGCAATCTCCCTGTTGTTGGCCTTTCTGAGGCTGATTATTCTGGTGAACGAGTCTCTTAGAGTCCAGACTATATGGTATAGCCTGTGGTCTATGAGTCTCAGAGAGGCGAACCCCGTCTCGCCTCCCCGTTCCTGTCTCTGGTGGGTGGCTCCGGTCCAGTCTATCTGGTAGGCGAGAGCAAAGTCGCGTCCTCTCTGACTGAGCGTCTCTCGGCGCTTGTCTTCGTCCCACTCGTATGGAGGGCCGGGCGTTGGAATCATATCAATCCTGTGTGGATTTTTACTCTGTCTTCGGGGAGCAGTCGGCGGGGCGGTTCCAGTCTCGGTTTCCGGTCGGGTGAAGTGCTTGGCTGCGGTCTATTTACTGTGCAGAAAAAGTTTTTTTGAGGCCAGTTGGCATTTGTTGTGCAAGGCCTGAACGCTGATTCATTTGTTTGTCTCTCGTTTCCTCTCATTCAGTCCCATTTTCGCCGTAGAGAGCGGGGAGACCACAGAGGGAGAGAGGGGGGAGAGGCGCTGACAAGGGTATGTAAAATTGAGATTATAGCTACGAACCGGCCCCACCGCCCCTGGATTCCGGCCTACGCCGGAATGACGGAGTGAACCCGCCTGGATTCCGGCCTGCGCCGGAATGACGGAGTGAACCCGCCTGGATTCCGGCCTACGCCGGAATGACGGAATGGGCCCGCCTGGATTCCGGCCTACGCCGGAATGACGGAATGGGCCCGCCTGGATTCCGGCGTAGGCCGGAATGACGGAATGGGCCCGATACGGAATGGGCCCGATAGTGAGCATTTGGGAGCGGTTTTGTATTTGAGCAAGCCTACCCTGCTACGCGGTCTCACGTTCAACTGCGTAAAGTCCCAAATGAAATACATACCCTTGTCAGGGGGAGAGGCGGGAATTTTCAGACCCCCGGACATTTGCGGACATTTCCTGACATTCTGTCAGGACCAAGGCGCGGTTACCCCAACGCCAGGCCCGACAGGGAGTTGTGCGCACGGGTATTATGATACGGTGTTGTTGCCGGAGCAGGGAAGAGGCAAGTGTCAGTCAGTTTGAACTGTGATTTATGTGATTTGATGATTGGCGTAATTTCCTCTGCTTGGTGTAATTGTCTGAATCAGGATTTTCAGAATTAAGGGATGAGCAGGATGAACGGCACCCATCTTGAGAATCATTGAATCCGATAAATCCTGATTCAGACAAAAAGAGGCTTGCTGAAGCCGGCCAACCAGTTTTATTCACACCAATCATGGTGCGATTTCCTGTGCCTAAACTGAGATTATGCTCAGACCGGGCATCCTCTCGAAGTGTCTACGGTTATTGGTGAGCAAGGTCAGACCATAACACATGGCAGTCGAGCCTATAAGAAGATCAAGGTCCTCAATGCGGTTTCCAGAGGACCTGAGCCTGATACGTTCAATGGCAAATCGCCGGCAAACAGAATCGTCCAGTGGTAATATCTCCTCAATATCGTCAAGGAAATTCTGTAGGCCCTGCTCAGCACGTTGGCGGTCTACTGAACCAAATACGCCATCGTATAGTTCGGCTAACGATATTATGCTCAATCCAACACCTTGCGACGCTAGCTCATCATATCGCCGGACCACTCTCAGAATACCGTTCATGTAGTCGATGGCCCAGTCGGTGTCTACCAGATACTCCACTGACTATGAGTCGATGTCGGCCACTGATTCACCCCCACGGGCTTCATAAAGCGTTCTCTTCAGTTGCTCTCCATCTACTAGGCCTTTCCACGCGCCCGCCGCCGATTTGGTCCGCTTCCGGTTTTCATGTGCCGACTGCGTATCGCCTTCGTCATGGCGGAGGTCACTGTAGCGGAGAATCCATTGCCCCCCGGGGTGACGCCCGGCACCGACCTCGAATGGGTCGGGACACCCGGACGCAACCCAGTCGCGTTCGTCCCCGCGTTCCTCTCTCAACTCGATTAACACCCGGGCAGCTTCTTCCCTGGCGATTTTCCTATTGTGATGCCAAAATGCCACCCGCGGAAAATCAAGCTCGTCTCTGTAGCTACCATCGGAATGCCAGAAGTTCACCATCCATCGGACGGGTTGCGTTTCGTTCATGTTGCTCAGTTTTCTCCCTTCGTCGCCTCGAACGTCTACCGGTGTTCAGATACCCGATCCCGAGTCATAGCTAAATTTGGTCACGCCTTTTTGCCTGAGATTTAGCCCTTGAGGTCCGTGTGACGTCACATCATCAGTGAATCGAATTCAAGGAACATGTCAGATTCGGTGCTTCTTAAGTCCATCGGCCTCGAACGTGCTTCGAAGGTTGTCATTGGATAAGAAAATCAAAGGTTCACCGGACTCACGTACAAGCGCGGATAACCGACGTTGACCTTTCTGGTCGTTAAGAAGCAATTCCGGGCTACCGGACTCATGCACAGTTATAGATAACCGGCCAAGATTCTGGCCGTTCTGGCTATTCTGGCCGTTAAGGGCCAAAAGGGGTTGACCAAGTTCAGATACACCTGCGAATAGCCTCACCTGGCCGCTCTGGTCACTCAAGAATAGCTGCGGCTCTCCGGAGTCTTGCACAAGTGCGGATAACCGACTTTGGCCGTTCTGGTCGTTTAGAATCAACTCTGGTTGCCCAGACTCAAATACAGTTGCGTATAGCCTGGCTTTGCCGTCTTGGTCATTTAAGGTTAATATCGGACGACCATGCTCAGACACTCCTACGAATAGCCGACGTTGGCCATCTTTGTCATTCAAGGCTAACACCAGGCGGTTTGCTTCGTCCACAAGCATGCCTAACCGAGTCTGGCTGTTCTGGTCGATTAAGAAAAAGGCGGGTTGACCATCTTCGGTTACAAACGCACCTAAACGATTCTGACCACTTTGGTCGTTTAGAGTCAGAGCTGGCTCGTCGGAGTCGTTCAAATCTGCTACTAATCGAGGTTCACCATCCCGGTCATGTAAAGTCAAAGCTGTGTTGCCAGATTCGTTGAAGTCAAGAGAAAACCGGGCGTAGCCGTCCTCGTTAAGTAGAGTTATATATCCATCACCTCCATTTAATCCTGCTTCCAACCGGGTAAGGCCATCTTTGTCGAAGAGGACGAAGGATGGTTCACCATCATGATCCGTTTTCAACTCGGCACGCACATTTCCATCGTTGTCTACCAATTGGAACGCCTTGGCTCGGATTACGTCAGGAATGTCTGGCTTCTCGCTAGTGGTAGTCATGAGCGCTCCTCGTCACGAAAAATCTCCGCAAAACCAGTAATGGATGATGCGACCTTGGACTGCAATTCGATCCGGTATCGCTGGCCAAAGCTGGATATCTGAGACAAAAAAATCTCGTATGATGGGTAGCGAAGCTATTGCCAGTGTTGGATTAGTTGATGGTGGTTATACCGTGGCGGTCTTATTTTGAGACCACGGCACAAGCCCGAGTTCTCCCGTTAACCGATTCCAATATTGTCCTTGATGACCGAATAGGTGCAGCAACATCCACTCGATATACAATTGTCCCAAATTGTTTACTTGGTAATGAACATCCACGGAAATAGGACCATATTTTGCTTTTGGATGCACCAAGTCGTTGCGGATTTCAACAATTGCATGTGGCCCACTGGCCCAGTTGTGTACCTGCAGGAGTTCCTGGCAGCTCGTCGGAACATTAGTGTCCAAGCCTAACTTGTCTAGTGCTGCTTTAAGGAATTCTCCGGTACGTTCACTCCCCCTGTCACGTTGAAGGATCTGGGCAGACAAGAGTTCAAGAGCCGCTTGAGTCAGAATAAGTCCACTGTGGAGAGGGCCCTCGTTACTGATTAAATACCAATCAATGACGCGAGAGATTGAATCTCTCCATATTGTATCCTTCTTAAAGAGTTGCCAAAATCTCGGAAATACCTGAGAAAGAACGTCTCCACCTCCCACCTTGATGAGCCATGACCGGGGATTGGGCCAGGGCTCTACATGCTGTGATCCTCCTCGTATCCAGGATGGCTTACCATCCTGACTTTTTCCTTCTACGTTGATAATTCCGCAAGACGCGCCCCGTGCAAATGATAGAAACGCTCTCAGTCCGCTAAGGAGAACATCAGCATCCTCAGTAGAAAATACCCCGCCGTCCGAGCGTGTAATAAGTCCGGTATGAGTTACAACGTATCCCTCACCTGAACTTAGCTCCTTGCCTAAACCCGGTATGGCGGTGATTTTAATCAACCAAGATGAGCCTTGTAATAATATGCAACTAACACGCTTTACAGTTCCATCGGCCTCAATATATTGGTCTTGCTGACCGAAGACTTTCTGAAAATTGAGGACGCTGAATCCTACAGACCGCAGAGGTCTACCTGCATCCATTACTACACAGGGTTGAATAATCGGAACGAATTCGCCACTGATTCTACGGCTCTGGCTCCATCGTTGCATGTGGGTTAAGCCGGATAGGGCGTCACAAACATCTATAGCAGTGCCATTGTCAAGCATGATACGACACCGATTCCTGCCGACATAGTGGAAATCAGGCAAGTTTTCGCACTCGATAATCAGCCTGGGATCTGGTGTTAGTCTCTGTATGACTCGCATTGGGGCATCAACGGTATCGTTGTCGATAGCAACGATTCGCCCTTCCGCGAGAACAATTGGAGCATTGGAATTAAGCATAGGTTGTACCCTTCATTCCGGATTACCGGATTACCGTTCATGTTATAACCGAACTATACTTGGTCGAGATGAGTCCGCCCACACCGCCGATCTCCACAGCGAGCTTTCAGCCTTTGACGAGTCTATGAAGGCTCCCCCGGTAGGTGATCATGATTGCTGGCGCCGGAGTTGTTCCCGCAACCGCCGGAGTTCAACCTCGGCTGCATCCCGTTCAGCCTCGGCTTCGGCTTCGGCTCGGGCGGCACGTTCCTCCCGCCAGTTCTCCAGGTAGACGCCGGTTGACGGGTCGTAGAGCCGGGGCCAGCCCTCGTCCCAACACATGCTAAGTTCCAGAATCGGACTGTATCCCTTCAGGATGCCGTCGGGTTCGGTGGTCAGTTCGATGGACTGGTACACGCCGTTGATCAACCGTAACCCGGACAGCGGCTCTCCATGATACCGGCCGCCGGTGGGGTCGAACCTCCAGTATTCAGGAACGCCGATTTGGGCGTAGATGGCGGGCTTCCGGTCGATGTCCTCCCGTCCAGTGCTTTCCGAAGCGATTTCCAGGGCCCAGTCCAGCGGCTTGCCCGCCTCCCAAGGCAAGTATAACTTGCGCGGGCGTATGGCGTTGGCATCAACGCCAAAGGCTAAGTACACGTCCGGGGAGGCGCGGACGTTCAGGTTGCGCCGGTCGTAGCAGATGTTGGTTTCGCGGTCGAGAAAAATGTCGGGGCGGCTATCGAAATCGGTTACGTAGGCGCGGAGCAGATTGTGAATTTCATTCAGTTCGCGGTTTTGTTCCATAGAGTCATCCGGGTGGTCCGATACGTCGGGATTGAAATCGAGGCTGGCATAGTCGATTTCGCCCTGCCGCCGGTAGGGGAGCATGGTGGTTGAACGTGTGGCCATGTCTAGCCTCGCGGGCAGCGTTGACGGAGCGTTGACGGGTGGTTGAGTTGAGAATCAGCCGGGTCCGCCTCCGGCGGATTTCGGTGGATTATAACGGCGCCTAGTCCGGGGATAAAGGCGTCGCCAACGGCGGACAGAGCCTTTTCATTCTCTCGTCATTCCCGCGCAGGCGGGAATCTATATAGTCTTGCCACGGGAAAGTTGCCATAGGCCGCGGTGATGTGGATTCCCGCTTTCGCGGGAAAGACGGTACCTATTTAACCCAACCCGGAAAATGAAAAGGCCCTGAACGGCGGACTTTGCTATGGCTTGACGTCTGGGCCGCCGCTTGAGCACGGTTCCAAGCGCAGGATATAATCTTCCCCGTTATGCAGATTCAAGAGTTGGGCGAATTTGGCGTGATAGACCTGCTGAACCGCATGGTGGTGGAGCAGCGGGACGTGGCAACTTTGTCTTCGGAGTTTCCGGTTGAGTTAATGGTGGATACCGGGGACGATACGGCGGCATGGCGGACCTCCGGCTGCGTGGAGCTTTTTACCACCGACACGGTGGTTGAGGGCGTTCACTTCACTCGCGTTACGACGCCCTGGCGGGACCTGGGGTGGAAGTGCATTGCGTCCAACGTCAGCGACGTCGCCGCGATGGGTGGCCTGCCAGCCTATGCGCTCGTTACGTTGGGACTTCCGCCGGAAACGGAAGTCGGGGACTTGGAGGAGCTTTACCGCGGTATGCTGGAGATGGGCAACAAGTGCGGCGCGGCGATAATCGGGGGGGACATGGTCCGCTCGCCGGTAGTGTTTATTACCGTCGGCTTGACCGGCGTCCACGGGGGAAGCCCGATGCTTCGCACTAACGGCCGGCCCGGAGACCTGGTTGGTGTGACGGGATATTTGGGTGGCTCCGGCGGAGGGTTGCGATTGATGCTGGGAGACAATACCGAAGAAGGCCGGTCAAGCCGGAATCCCTCGGCGTCAAGGGAGGCGGTGGAGTACCTGCGGCATCAGCACCGCAGACCTGAACCGGCGGTGAAGGAAGGACGGATATTGGTCGACGCCGGAGTGCGGACGGCCATGGACGTTAGCGACGGCCTTGCGGACGATCTGGGCAAGCTTTGCCGCGCCAGCGGCCTGTCGGCGCGGCTGAATGCGGAACGGATACCGGTCCATCCCTACCTTAAAGAAGCCTACCCCAACGACTACTTGGGATTGGCACTGCACGGAGGGGAGGACTATCTGCTGCTTTTCACTGCCTCCCCAAGCGTCATGGGCGAAGTGATGCCGCGGTTGTCCGACGGATCCGCAGTGATAGGGGAGTTGCTGGCGGGGGAGCCGGGGCGGGTGTCGATTGTAGACGAGACGGGGTCTGAAGTCCCGGCTGCCAAAGGCGGCTGGGACCATTACCGGTAGGCTATGACGTTCAACACCCGCATCCTGAGCAACGGCCCGCAGCAAACGCGCGATATCGGACGTTCCATCGGAGAGTCGGCCCGTGCGGGCGATGTTTTCCTGTTGGTTGGTCCTTTGGGAGCAGGCAAGACCTGCCTCACTCAGGGCATCGCCGAAGGCCTCGGAGTGTCCGGTTATGTCAGGAGTCCAACCTTCGTTTTGACGACCCAATACGAAGGGAGGTTGCGATTGTTCCACTTGGACCTGTACCGCATCGACGCGCCGCTAGAAGCTTGGGACCTGGGGTTGGATGAGCAGCTTTTCGGCGAAGATGTCTGTGTGGTGGAGTGGGCCGACCGGGCGCCGGACATATTCCCGGAGGAGTCCCTTTGGGTATTCTTGGACCATGTTGGCAGGGGCGACAATCGGATGCTGGAATTCAGCGATTGGCCCGACCGTTTCGAACCGGTCTTGAGCCACGTGGCCGACGGTCGGTCAATATCCGACGCTGTGACGGAATCCGACGCTGTGACGGAGACTGAGTCTTAGATGCTTCTAGCCATCGACACTTCTACTCGTTATGCCGGAATTGCCCTCGCAGATGAAAGCAGGGTGGTGTCCGTTCGGGCTTGGTACTCGGTGGTGAACCACAGCCGGGAGCTTATGCCCGCGGTCAGCCAGGCCTTGAAAGAACGCGACGTTGCTGTGTCCCAATTGGACGCCGTGGCGGTGGCCTTGGGGCCCGGCGGGTTCAGCGCGCTGCGCGTGGGCTTGAGCGCGGCCAAGGGGCTGGCCTTGATTGGAGGCCTGCCAATTTTTGGCGTGGGCACCCTGGACTTGGAGGCGTTTCCGTATCGGGGTACCGGATTGGAGGTTTGCGCGTTGTTGGACGCCGGCAGGGGTGAAGTGGCGTCGGCATTGTTTGGGCCGGACGGGAAGCGCATCCGGGACGATATGATCAGCGCCCCGGAGAACATATTGGATGACGTTAAGGAGCTGACGGTATTCTGCGGGGAGGGCGTGAGGAGCAGGGAAGAGGTAATCAAGGACCGGTTGGGGGATAAGGCCTTGTTAATGGTGGAGCCGTCGCCGGCTACGCGGCTTGGTTCCTTGGCTGTTTTGGCGCGGAGGCGACTTGATGCCGGTGACTCGGACGACTTGGGTGGACTACAACCCTATTACCTTCGGATGCCCAGCATCGGCGTTCGGAAGCAACGGGACCGGACACCACAAGGGTCTTCGCGACCGAGGAGCAACTCTAGCGTTTGATGGAAGGTGTGAATGGAACGGACATTGGTCCTGGTAAAGCCGGACGGGGTGCAACGGGGCATGGTGGGGGAGATTGTATCGAGACTGGAACGGCGGGGAATAAAGCTGGTGGCGCTGAAGATGATGCTGGTGGACGAGGCGCTGGCGCACCGGCATTATGGCGAACACGAAGGCAGGCCATTCTTCCAAGGGTTGGTAGACTTTATTACTTCTTCCCCGCTGGTTGCGATGGTATGGGAAGCCGACGACGCGGTTGAGATTGTTCGCGGCACCATGGGGCAGACCAACCCCAAGAACGCGGCGCCGGGAACCATCCGGGGCGATTTGGGGGTGAACATCGGGCGGAACCTGGTACACGGCTCGGACAGCCCGGAGTCAGCCCAGCGAGAGGTGGCGTTGTTCTTCGAGGAAGGCGAGATATTGGACTACAACAGGAACAACGACCCTTGGATTACAGAACCCTGACCACTTGGGGCGCGCGGAACCACAGGTTTTCCAGCCTGTAAAACTCGCGTTGCTCCGAGCCAAGGATATGGATCACGACGTCGCTGAAGTCCAACAACACCCAGCCTGACGCGGCGGTGCCTTCCCGGTGAAAGGGGCGGACGTTGGCCTCTTTGAGGGCCCGGCTGATGTCCTCTTCCAACGCTTCGATCTGTCTGGAAGAGTCAGCGGACATGATGACGAAATAGTCGGCGAAGTAAGCCACCGGGCGAAGGTCCAACATTACGATGTCTTCGGCCAGCTTGTCCGAGGCCAAGTCAACCACAAACTGGGCTATTTCCGTCGAATTCAGTCTGTCAACTCCTTATAATGATTATTAAAGCTGTAGATTCAGTATAGTGCCTTGGCTTGGTTGTGGTCAACGACGAGAACCGTTCCGGTATCTCGCGGAGCACCATTCAGTTGTCCTGGTGAATCCCGCTTCCTCCAGGGCAATCGCGTTATAAAGTTTGGCAGCCCATTTAATCCCCCGTCTTCACGGGGGCAGGCGTCATTCCCGTGGAAACGGGAATCCATAGTCGTTGGAAAGGGTAAATTTGCCTATGGGAGACAGTGTGGATTCCCGCCCGCGGGAATGACGGAAGGTTTTACGGCAGATTTGGCCTGTCTGGTACACTGATAGTTAAAATACGATTGCCTTGCCGCTTCCTCGTAAAAGTTTGTGTACGTCGAATATTGTGATATATTTAACAAATTAACCGGGCCTGCTTAGACAGGAGGGTTTTCCTATTTCCCGAATCGCCGGGATATAGGCAGATGATTAATGGTCAATCCCTATTCCCGTTTCAATCTGGCGATCAAGGTATCGTTGCATGAATCCGCTAAAAGACTTGGCCCGATGGGGACTTTATTCACCGGAAACGGAACACGATAGTTGCGGCGTCGGCGTTGTCGCCAATATAAAGGGCCAAAAGTCTCACGGGATCATTGAAGAGGGGTTTGAGGTCTTGATCAACCTCGGACACCGGGGCGCTTGCGGGCGCGACCCGGAGACCGGGGACGGAGCGGGGATTCTGATACAGACGCCCCACGAGTTTTTCCGGCGCGAATGCCGCTCGTTGGGCTTGGAGCTTCCACAGGAAGGCGAATACGGTGTGGGCATGGTGTTCATGCCTCCCCAGCCTGCCGCGAAGCAAAAGGTGCAGGACCATATTTCCCGGATTATCCAGGACGAAGGGCTGGAGTTGCTCGGCTGGCGCGACGTTCCGTTGGATGACTCCAAGGTGGGCCGCGACGCCCGTGCCGTACGCCCGCACATAGCGCAGGTGTTCATGGGGCGCGGCTCCCATGACATGGACGCTGCCCAACTGGAGCGAAAGCTGTACGTAGTCCGCAAGGTCATCGAGCATACGTTAAAGGAATGCCAACTTACGGAAGAAGAGGCCGATTACTTTTACGTTTGCAGCATGTCCTGCAACACGGTGGTGTACAAGGGCCTGCTAATGGCCCACCAGATCGCCGATTTTTATCTGGACCTGAGCGATGAGGCCGTCGAATCGGCGTTTGCGTTGGTGCACTCCAGGTTCAGCACCAACACCCTGGGGCACTGGCGGCTGGCCCATCCGTACCGGTACCTGGCCCACAACGGGGAGATAAATACCCTTCGCGGCAACCTTACTTGGATGCGCGCGCGGGAGGCCCAGTTCCAGTCTCCGCTGTTCGGCAGTGACATGGCCAAGATACCGCCGATTATGACGCCGGGTGACAGCGACACCGCGAGTTTCGACAACGCCCTGGAGCTCCTGTTGATGACCGGGCGCGACCTGGACCATGCTATGCTCATGTTGATACCGGAGGCGTGGAACCAGCACGAGACGATGCCGCAGGAGAAAAAGGACTTCTACGAGTATCACTCGGCGTTGATGGAGCCTTGGGACGGGCCGGCGATGATTGTTTCCTCCAACGGACGCAGCATCTGCGCGCTGTTGGACCGCAACGGCCTGCGGCCTTTCAGGTACTTGGTGACCAAGGACGACAAGCTGGTCATGGCTTCTGAGACCGGCGTCTTGGACGTCCCACCGGAGGACGTCAGGTTCAAAGGCCGGCTTCAGCCAGGGCGCATGTTCCTGGTGAGTTTGGGCGAGGGCCGCATCATCGGCGACGAAGAGCTGAAGAACACCCTCGCCTCGCGGCACCCTTACGGAGAGTGGTTGTCGGAAAACAAAGTCAGCTTGGACGATGTTTCTTCATCTCAGCCAGCCGACCCAATCCCGGCAGAAGAACTTAACCGGTTGCAGCAGGCCTTCGGCTATAACGTGGAAGAGCTACGGTTATTGACTACTCCCATGGCGGAGAACGGGTACGAAGCCGTTGGGTCCATGGGGAATGATGCCCCGTTAGCTGTGCTATCGGACCAGAACCAGTTGCTTTTCAACTACTTCAAACAGCTATTCGCGCAGGTCACGAATCCGCCGCTGGACGCCATAAGGGAAGAGTTGGTTACTTCCTTGGTGACGTTTATAGGCAGCGAACAGAACTTGTTCGATGAGACCCCGCTCCATTGCCGGCAGTTGAGACTGGAATCTCCGATAATCGACGACGTAGACCTGTCCAAAATCAAAGGGTTGGAGCAAGACGGGCTTCGGAGCGTGACACTGCCGATGCTGTTCGACCCTCATGGCGGCGATGATTCCCTGAGAGACTCCATTGAAAGCCTGCGGAAGCAAGCATCCGAAGCTGTAGCCGACGGTTGCTCCATAATGGTGCTCTCGGACCGGGGCGTCGGCCCCAACGCTGCGCCGATCCCCAGCCTGCTGGCGACCGGCGCGGTGCATCATCGCCTGATCCGGGAAGGCATCCGCACCAAGGTGGGTCTGGTTGTCGAGACTGGCGAAGCCAGGGAGGTCCACCACTTCGCATTACTGATCGGATACGGCGCGGGCGCAATCAATCCTTACTTGGCCCTCGAGACCGTGCGAACGATGGTCCAAGCGGGTCAGTTGAATGGCCACACGGCGGACTACGCGGTAAAGAATTTCATAAAGGCCAACGAGAAAGGCGTCCTGAAGGTTATGTCCAAAATGGGCATATCGGCGGTGCAGAGCTACCGGGGTGCACAGATTTTTGAGGCTGTGGGTCTTAACCAGGACCTGATCGACGACTATTTCTCTTTGACCCCCTCGAGGGTGGGGGGTATAGGGCTGGACGCCATTCGGCGTGAAACTCTTCAACGGCATCGCTCGGCTTTCGAACTGGCCGACGTACCGGCAAACCGGGACCTGCCCATGGGCGGGTCCTACCAGTGGCGCAGGGGAGAGGAGCACCATCAATGGAACCCCGACACCATCGCCAAGCTGCAACACGCCGCTCGCACCAACAACTGGCAGGTGTACCAGGAGTTCGCCAAACTCAGCAACGACCAGAGCCGTAAAATCTCCACATTGCGCGGCCTTCTGCAGTTCAAACAGGACAGGACGCCGGCGCCATTGGACGAAGTGGAACCGGCATCGGAGATCGTGAAACGATTTGCCACCGGGGCGGCTTCGCTCGGGTCTATCAGCCGTGAGGCCCACGAGACCATGGCTATAGCCATGAACCGCATAGGCGCGCGGAGCAACACGGGCGAGGGAGGCGAGGACTACCACAGGTATACGCTGGACGACAACGGCGACGACCGCAGCAGCTCCATCAAGCAGGTGGCGTCGGGGCGGTTCGGAGTTACCCCCAACTACCTGATTAACGCCACCGACCTGCAAATCAAGATGGCCCAAGGGTCGAAGCCCGGCGAGGGTGGGCAACTGCCTGGGCACAAGGTTGACGAGTACATCGGGTGGGTGCGCCGCACCACTCCCGGTGTGGAGCTAATCTCGCCTCCGCCGCATCACGACATATATTCCATTGAGGACCTTGCCCAACTGATACATGACTTGAAGAACATCAACCCCGACGCCCGCGTTCACGTGAAGCTGGTGGCGGAAGTGGGGGTTGGAACCGTGGCGGCCGGTGTAGCCAAGGGCCACGGAGACGTGGTGCTGATAAGCGGGCACGACGGCGGCACCGGCGCTTCGCCCGAGTCGTCAATCAAGTACGCCGGCCTGCCTTGGGAGTTGGGAATCGCCGAAACTCAACAGGTGCTGGTAGCTAACGGGTTGCGCAGCCGCATCGCGGTGCAGACCGACGGGCAATTGAAGACCGGCCGCGACGCAGCGATAGCGGCCATCCTGGGAGCGGAGGAGTTCGGCTTCGCCACGTCTGCGCTGGTGGTCAGCGGCTGCATCATGTTGCGGAAATGCCACATGAACACATGCTCGGTGGGCATTGCGACGCAGGACCCCGAGCTGCGCAAGAAGTTTGCCGGAGAGCCCGAGCATCTGGTCAACTACTTTACTTTCGTGGCCGAAGAAATGCGGGAGGTCATGGCGCAACTGGGCTTCCGCACGGTGAATGAAATGATTGGCCGGGTAGACGTTCTGGACGCTCGCAGGGCCATCGAACATTGGAAGGCCCAAGGGCTGGACTTATCTCGAATGCTTTATCGCCAGGAGCCAACTACTCCGGGCGAGAACGTTTATTGCAGTGAAGACCAGGACCACGGGCTGGAACATGCCCTGGACCACCAGTTGATCGCGCTGTCGGAGCCGGCCTTGGAGCGCCGGGAGCCGGTGGAGATCAAATTGCCCATACGCAACTCCAACAGGACCGTGGGCGCAATGCTCAGCGGCAAAATTGCCAAGGCGTACGGAGAGGACGGCCTGCCGGGCGATTCAATCAGGATCAACTTCTCCGGGTCTGCCGGGCAGAGCTTCGGCGCCTTCCTGGCCAAGGGAGTCAGCATACACTTGGATGGGGACACCAACGACTACATGGGCAAAGGAATGTCCGGTGGCCGGATAGTTGTTTGCCCGGACCCCAAGGCTACCTTCGTTCCGGAAGAAAACATCATTATCGGCAACGTGGCCATGTACGGGGCTACGGGCGGCAAGGCATTTATCAATGGCATGGCCGGAGAACGGTTTTGCGTCCGCAACAGCGGAGTTCACGCGGTGGTGGAGGGTGTGGGCGACCACGGGTGCGAGTATATGACCGGCGGCGTAGTGGTGGTCCTGGGACAGACCGGCCGGAACTTCGCCGCAGGAATGAGCGGCGGAATAGCTTTCGTTTACGACGGGGATGGCGACTTTTCCATCAGGTTCAACGATGGGATGGCGGACTTGGAGCCGGTCCAAGACCCTGAAGACATCGCTACCTTGAAGAGTCTGATCGAGGAACACGCCGAGCATACCGGCAGTATGCCGGCCCGAAAGGTCTTGGAAGACTGGAGCAAGGCGTTGCCTCTGTTCAAGAAAATAATGCCGAGGGACTACCGCAGGGTGCTGGAGGAGGAGAAGAACAGGGAGACCGAGAGCGCTGCTCTGGCGACTTCGGGCGGCAATTAGGAGAGTTCTGCAAGAATTGCCATAACCAGGCAATTGGATATACTGGTATGGCTCCAATACATGCAGCATAGGACGGCCCCACGGTGACCACCACCAAGCTGGTTACAGCCGATGAGCTCCTACGTATGCCGGATGATGGCTACCGATACGAGCTTTTCGAGGGACATCTCGTCAAAATGACTCCCGCCGGATATACGCACGGCCTCTACGATATGCGAGTTGGGTCAAGGCTGGCTGTACACGTCGACCAACACAGCTTGGGCCAAGTGACGACGGCAGAGACCGGGTTCCGCTTGGCGACCGATCCGGACACCGTGCGGGCTCCCGGTGCGGCCTTTGTGTCTCAAGCACGAATCAATGCAGCCGGAGAAGTGCAAGGTTACTGGACCGGCGCCCCGGACTTGGCAGTTGAAGTAGCATCGCCGAACGATCCGTATACGGCGGTGGCCAGCAAGGCGATGGACCGGCTCGATGCCGGCTCAAGGGCTGTGATTGTCGTAGACCCGCGTCGGCAATCCGTCACCGTGTACCGTTCGAGATCGGATATTGTCATTTTGACGGGTGATGAAGTCCTTGAAATTCAGGACGTGGTCCCAGGCTGGACTCTGCCTCTGCACGAGTTGTTTGGGTAGACCGCGGGTGAGATGGACGCCTTACCCAAGGGCACGGCGTCATTGCTGTGCGACAGAATTAACGAGAGGAAACAGGAAGTAACCGCGTATGGGTAAACCCACCGGGTTTATGGAATGGGGACGCCAGCCTCCGGAGCGCCGGCCAGTGAGAGACCGCGTCGGCGATTACCGGGAACTCTACCAGCGTTGGCCTGAGTCCGCTGCAAGGGAGCAGGGTTCGCGGTGCATGGACTGCGCCGTGCCCTTTTGCCACACGGGTTGCCCGTTAGGCAACGTGATTCCCGAGTTCAACCACTACGTGTACTTGGGTGACTGGGAAGGCGCTTTACGCACCCTTCTTTCCACAAATAATTTCCCGGAGTTCACCGGCAGGATCTGCCCCGCACCCTGCGAGGCAAGTTGCGTCCTCAGCATCAACTCTGACCCGGTGACAATCGAGTACATCGAAAAAGAAATCGCGGACCGCGGGTTCGAGCAAGGCTGGATAAAGGCCGAGCCCCCCAGCAAACGAACGGGAAAACGTGTAGCCGTGGTTGGATCAGGGCCTGCCGGCTTGGCGGTGGCCCAGCAGCTTAACCGTGCCGGCCACCAAGTGACGGTGCTGGAACGGGCTGACTCCATTGGAGGCCTGTTGGCCTTGGGCATTCCTGACTTCAAGCTGGACAAGGAAGTCTTAAAGCGCCGCTTGGACCTGATGGAGGAGGAAGGGATAGTCTTTCAGACGGGAGTCGACGTGGGCGTCAACTACACCGTAGAACGGCTTTTGAATGAGTACGACGCCGTTTGTCTGGCTTGCGGCTCCACCCAGGCCCGGGAGCTTGACGTGCCCGGAAGGGACCTGGAAGGCGTGCATCTGGCCATGGAGTACCTTACCCAACAGAACAAGGCTATTTCAGGCGAGGAAGTTGCGCTCGACGACCGTATAACCGCCGAAGGGAAGCGCGTGGTGATTCTCGGCGGCGGCGACACCGGCGCCGACTGCCTGGGCACCGCCCATCGGCAGGGGGCCGAAATAGTCTACCAGTACGAGTTGCTGGCCGAGCCTCCTGAGCAACGTCCCGTGGACAACCCGTGGCCCCAGTGGCCTATGGTGTTGCGCTCTTCTCCAGCTCACGAAGAAGGCGGTGTTCAGGACTACGGCATCCTGACCAAGTATTTCTCGGGCAGCGAGGGCAAGCTGGAGAGGCTGCACGCGGTGCGGGTGGAGTGGAAGCAGCCGGAAAACGGGGGGCGGCCCGCCATGACCGAGGTAGCGGGCAGCGACTTCGTAGTTGAAACGGAGTTGGTGCTGTTGGCTATGGGATTCCTGCACCCGGAACACGACGGCATGTTGACCCAGTTGGGTGTGGAACTGGACGGCCGCGGCAACGTTAAAGTTGATGCCAACCGTATGAGCAGCGTGCCGGGAGTGTTCGCCGCCGGAGATGCCGCGAGAGGGCAATCGCTGGTTGTGTGGGCCATTGCCGAGGGTCGGGAAACGGCTCGGGAAATCGACCTGTACCTGATGGGAGAGACCAACCTGCCTCGTTCTCTTTCCGACTAACGTCAGGCGCTGTATTCGCCCCCACACACCTCTACCTGCTTACCGCCTCCACATCGTCGGTGGCCGTTGAGCGGGACAGGTACTCTTTAACGTCCAATACCTGTATGGTATTGGTTGTGCCGGAGACTCCCGGTAAGAATCCATGGACGATAGTCACCACGTCCTCGGCTTCCACCATACCCGCCTCCAGTGAAGCGTTAATCAACATGCTTACCAGTTTACTTACGTCCGCTTCCGGAGGTATGACCCCAACTGGGGACAGCCCCCACCCCAAGCACAGTCTTCGCAAAACGGCTTCATCATGGGAAAAGACGATGACCTGGTTTTCCGGACGGAACCTGGAAATTTCCAAGGCGGCCCGGCCGGTGCTGGTGATGACAATAGGCTTGGACTTCAGGGACTGCACCAGATGTCCCGCAGCGAGCGCTATGGCCTGGGTACGGTCTTTAGACGTGTGGTCTTTGTGGTATGGGTACATTGTCTCCGCTGCCCGTATGGTGGTTTCGGCAACCCTGACGGTTTCCACCGGGAAATGACCCACGGCGGTCTCGTCTGATAGCAAGATAGCGTCGCAACCATCCAATACCGCGTTGGTGATGTCGGATACCTCCGCTCTTGTCGGAATCGGCGCATCCACCATGGAACGGAGCATCTGGGTGGCGATTATGGAGACCTTGGCCGCTTCATTGGCTTTTTTTACCAAAGACTTCTGGACAATGGGGACCTGTTCCATTGGAATTTCGACCCCGAGATCGCCCCTGGCCACCATTACTCCGTCGACTTCCTGGAGAATGGAGTCGATATTTTCGATTCCCTCTGCCCGCTCCAACTTGGCCATGACCAACGCTTGGCTGCCAATGCTGTCCAAGTAGCTCTTGGCGTACCTGATGTCGTCTGCCGTGCGGACGAATGACACGGCTACCCAGTCAACTCCCAGGTCGACCCCGTAGCGAAGGGCCTCTTTGTCCGCGTCGGTCAACACAGGTTGGTCGATGTGGACTCCCGGCAGGTTTACACCCTTGAACGAGGACAGCCGACCGGCCGAGTTGATGACACGAAGCTTGACCTCCGCGCCATCAACGTCCACGACCTCCAGCGACACTGTACCGTCTGAGACAAACACCCTATGGCCGGGCCTGAGGCTGGCGAGCACGTTGGCTTGAGGGAACGGCAGCACGTTGGGTTTGTCGGAGGAGGCGTCGGGCACCATGGACACCATTTCACCCGGAGAGAGCAAGACGGAGCCATCCATTTCGCCCAGCCTCAGCTTGATGCCACCAAGGTCTTGGAGAATGGCCACCGGCCGATGCCGCTTGGCGGACAATTCCCGCAACGTCCTAATCACTTCGCCGTGCTCTTCCAATGTGCCGTGGGAAAAATTGAGGCGGGCACAGTCCATGCCCGCTTCCAATAATTGGTCTAACGTATCTCTATCGTGGGTAGAAGGGCCGATAGTTACGATGATTTTGGTTTTGCGCATGGAAGCCCACCTCGAGCCGGATTCTGGAAGAGTTCCCCGTCAGCAACACCTTCTTCGCTGGTAAATATCACCCGCGTTGGCTGGTAAATATCACCCGCGTTGAAGATTCACCCCACTGCGAATGGCCCACGTATGTCCGGTTATGATACCAGATTAATGCTGTGGGAGATGCGACGGTTTCCGTCGTCATATCCAATTACAACAAACAAACACCACCGTATAAACGTCGGTGGTGTTTGTTGGCGTTAGAGGCAGCCAGCAACAACAATCGCGGCTACCAAATTGGCCAAATAGCGGCGTGTGTCTCGTAGTCCTTGTCCTCTATAGGTATCCTGGTACGGGATATCTAAGCTTGTCTCGACGCATCGTAGACATCGGTGGCCCGCTGGATAGATGCCTTGCGGAAGGCTTGCAAGTCTCCCTTGATGTTGCTCACCCAACGCTGGGAATTCTGGATGCCAACCAAGCTGCCTTGGAAATGGGGCATGATGTAACGGGCCAGCAGCTCGTAGCTATGCAGGATCTTTTCTCTCGGGGCCCAGTCCTCTACCCGGATCATAAAGCTGCCAAAGCCCCCACTCATTTCCTGCAACCGGTTTATGCCCTCGATACAATCATCGGGCGTGCCAACGATCCACTGGTTGTTCTCCACCATGTAATCCACGATTTGGTCAGGGGGAACGTCGGGCGCCGGATTGCCGAGGGTTTGGGCAAAGTATTCGGTGACAACGCGGGCGCCGCCCTTGCGTATGTCCTCGAAGGCCTGTTCCTTGGTTTCAGCCAAGTGAACACCGGAGACGATGCCCCAGTCTTCCCGGCGTACAGTATTGCCGTGCTCCGCAGCAGACTCTTCGGCGATGGACCAAAGGTCTTGAAGGGTCGTCTTTCTTACAGTTCCACGCGGCACCGACATCGACAACACCGCAGCTCCGTGCTTGCCGGCCAACGTCACTCCTGAAGGAGACTCCACAGATGCTACCGCCACCGGCACATGCGGCGACTGATAGGGCCGCAGCTGGAGGACAGCGTCATGAAGCTCGAACCAGTCGCTCTTGTAGGTAATTGGTTCGGTTTCTGTCATAAGCCGGATGATGATCCCCAAAGATTCGTCCATCATCTCTCGTTGGCGTCCCATGTCGATGCCGAACATATAGGCATCCGAGTTAAGGGCGCCGGGTCCAACACCCAGGATCACCCTGCCTCGGGTCAGGTGGTCCAGCAACACCATCCTGTTGGCCACCATGTAAGGATGGTGGTACGGGAGGCTGATCACGCCTGTACCCAGCCTTATATGGCGGGTACGTTCAGCAGCGGTGGCGATGAACACCTCGGGAGACGCGATGGTTTCCCAGCCGGCGCTGTGGTGTTCGCCGATGTAGGCTTCGTCGAACCCTAGTACATCTAGCCACTGGATCAGCTCAAGGTCCCTGTCCAGGGCCAACGTGGGGTTTTCTCCCACTCTATGAAAGGGAGCCATGAAAACCCCGAATTTCATCTTGTTGTTTGGGCCCATCTTAGTCCTCCCGTTAATCTAATACGCTGATACAACCGGAACACTTCTTGGGATGTTCGAGACTGCGCGTATCTCGTCCCATTAAATAATGGGGCTACGATTGGCAGGGAATCGTGCGTACCTGTACCGAGCGCAACGTTGACGCATTCTAACATGGGAGGGTGGCTTTAGCCATAAGAGCCAAGGCTCAGCGAAAGCGGGGCAGTAGTTTAACGAACCGCCTCCCGCTCCTGTTGACTCCCGGGACTAACGACGGAGCCAACAGGAGGACCGGCGCTCACCAGAGTGGCACCAGGTCCCACCTGAGACATTACCAATGTGGCTTGGGGTAGCGCGGCATAGGGGAAAGTGGTATGTTGGGTTCACTATCGGAGGGTCCAAATTCTACTTGCAAGAGGTAGGCAAATGGCACAGATCAAGCATATCGCTATCGCCACTAACGACGCGGAAAAGACGGCCAAGTTCTATTCCGAGGTGTTCGGACTTCGTCAAGTCGCTCAACTGGACGGGGAAAACGCCAAAGGTTTCATGCTGAGCGACGGCAACATCAACATGGCTATCCTGGACTTCAAGTCCGATGCGGTCGCCGGAGAGCGGGGCAAGGACTGGGAAGGCATCCATCACATCGGCTTCGAGGTGGAGAGCCTTGAGGACATTGAGAGACGGTTGGCTGACGCCAACTCCAAGCCGATGGAAGAGGTCAATACTGCCCTGCACGCCGGCAACACCGGCCCCCGCCATCAGAACGTCGAAACCAAGTACGAAGGCCCCAACGGCGAGATGATCGACGTCTCCCAGGTCGGCTGGGTGGGCACGCGGGGTCTTGACTAGGACGGTTATAGCCGTCACACACCCTAGCAACCAGTGGGTGGAAACAGGCGCAAGGGAACCCTGCGCCTGTTTCTTATTCCCCGGACGTGTTCGCCGTGCCGTATAAGGACCTCAACCCGTGAATAAAATAATTTTTCTGTCAATCACCGGCATCGTTGCCGTGATAGTGTGCAGCACTGTGGGCGTCCTGGCCTACCGTTGGGCCAGTGCGCCAGCGCGCGGCGCCGTGGAGGAGCGCGAAATCACCAACCGCGGTCAGTACCGTATCCAGGCCTACGAACAGTTCTACCGCTGGCAGGAGCAACTCGACGCCATTAGCTTCAAGCTCTTGGCCTATCCTGGGTCGGGCCTCGACATCCGGCAGAAGACCGAGTGCCATGGACTCCTGGCCCAGCGCGCCGACATCGTGGCGAAATATAATGCCGCATCCCGCGCCGAACGCACCCAAGCCCAATGGCAAGACCCAGACCTGCCGCACACCCTGAACCACGAACCCCTCAGAAGGTGCGACTAGGTGAAAACTTGCATCATCGGCATTATCGCCGCCGTGCTGCTCATCATCGCGTTCGCCGCCTGCAAAGACCAGCCACCCGACGACTCGGAACAGTCCCGGACGGCGCAGGATGAATCGTCGTTGAGGGCTTTCTCCGCCGTGCCGCCTTATATCCCCAACGAGTACACCGCGCGGGAGGACATTAACTGGTATCTCCAGGAAACGGAGGGCCGGTACACGTGGTACGTTTACGCCCTTTCCATGACCGGCGAACCACTGTTCTACATAGTCAGCGACATGAAGCCGCGCAACATCTGCGTGTCAATAACCGCTCCCGACCGCGTCGAGCGCTTCACAGGCGGAAACCGCGCTGTCCGCAGCGCACCCGCGCTGGACGGCGTGTACTACGGAGGCGCCGGCTGCAACGCCTACTATATGCGCGACGCCGCCACCGGCGGGTTCATCGAGCTGGCCGGTGACACCTTCACGCTGGTCAGTTCCAAAACGCCGCTGTTCTTGGAAACCGACATCCGGCGTCTGGAACCTGGCGGGTAGTGGGGCGAACGGAAAAACAGAGAAGGCCGACACACCGCCGGGCGTCTTTTCGTTCAGATGGGAAGCATTACTCTAAAATTGAAAACTTGGCGGCTTGGGTCATTTCGTATTTTCGAGGCTTGGTGTTCGCTAATTTAACACCCTTTGCCTCAAGCAGCGGCCAAATGTTGTTGGCAATATATACCCCAAAGGCAGCCCCAGTTTGCTTTGCAGCAGGAGCTTGCGGAAATCGCTGTTTGACTATCTTGTGACAGTCGGCGCTCTTGAACGTTCCGACGGGCACTTCCTTTAGGATAGCTTCAACTATAAGTTCATCCGGAGACGCCGCTATAAGTTCATCCGGAGACGCCGCTTTGGCGGACTTGTCGGATGAGACTGCCGGTGGGGTTCGGGTTTTTGACGGCTGAGGCGGTTGGAGCTGGGAAGGCATCCGCACGACATGGAGGTATTCCGGCGGGAAGAATTGCCGGATGTTTGGCGTTTTCGTCCCGGGGCGGTCCGTCAGTATCCAGAGGAAGGGAACCCGGTTAGATGCTTCCTGGGCTTGTTTGGTTTCGGCCTTTACCTTGGCAAACAGGGCCATGAAATCGCTGTCGTCGCTGAAGACCGCCACGTGGCTAATCCGGCCCCGGACCAGGTCAGTGACGGCATCCACCGCGATGGCAATGTCAGCAGAATTCTTGGAGCCTTGCATGCTGAAATGTTGAACGCCCTTGACCTCAACTTCCATGTTCGGGGCAAGGGTCAGCGACCACATTTCCCACAACGCGGCAAGGTCAGCCCTGACGTACAGGACTATTTTTGAGAGTTGAGGAACTTCGTGCGGCCAGTCTTCGACGAGGGAAGCAATCAGTTCCTGGGCGTCGCTTTGGAGGTTATCGACGTCGATGTAGAGGCCGGACGATTGACTGGCTTCTGATTTCGGCATGTGAAAACTGAGCTATCCCAAGGGAGTATTAGTTTTCGTGAAGTTCGGAAAGGTAATACATCCACATAGCTGTTCTCGTGGCTTCAGGTTTCAATAACGCCGAATGGTTAAGGTCTATACTGAGTGCGGCGCGGTCTCGCTGTGTTCCAAGTGGGCTGAAAGGACCGGCGCCAGCAACTCAGTAGCGTGCTCCAATGTGAACCCGACCACGCCACCTTCCTGATCAAAATCGGCAGTCAGATTGTCGGCAACGTCGTCCCCGTCGCTGGCTGCTCGGCCGTTCCAGAGTGATAAGGTATCCGTTGCCGGGTCGTAGTATACGCTGAGTTTCATGGGTGCCCCCATTCGCGCAATTTCCCCCTGTCGAACATCCGGTTATGCACTTTTCCGTCCGCCACCACTACCCGCAGCCACTTTCCAGCCTCGGCAATGTAACCGAAGTATCGCACTCCACCATCAGGCTGGAGATCCTGACTCTTTAGGAATGAACAATACACGCTCTACCCATTCGTCTGCGATACCGGGATGCTTGCGCCTCGCTTCCCTTTCGTAGTAATCGGTGGTTTCCATCAAGTCAAGTTATATAGTGAGGCACATGACACCTGAATGTATACATAACCCCTGTTGCCAAGCTGCCCATTCGGGCTAACAAGGAGGATTTTCTATAGAGGGAAGGCGACAGTCTAAGCCGGTCTGAACGTTGGCGTCGGGTTCTCCGCGTCGATATCTTCCAAGTCGAGCACCATGTCGATGCCGGGCTTGATGTTTTGCGGGTTTTGGGCGTCGACGCCGGTGATACGGGCACTGATGCGGGGACCTTCCTCCAAGGTAACGATACCGGTGCAGTAAGGGTTGTCGCGGCCATAGCCCTTGTTGGCCATACTTACCGGCACAATGGAAATGGAGGTGAATGTGCTGAGGGTGGCCTTGCCGCTGAACTCGTGCCACTCCATGTCCCTGCCGTGGCATGAGCGGCACATGGGCCGTGGTTCAGGCGAAAGGACACCGCAACTCCGGCATCGCACACCCACCAGTTTCTTGTCTTCCACCAAGTAGGCGTTAAAGGACCCGGCAGTGAAGTTGGTGTTTTCGTCCCGGCTTTGCTGCGTCATATCTTCATCACCCTCTTTGCAGGATATTCACAACGCAGGTGCCGCCGGTGCCGCCCACGTTGTGGGTAAGCCCCAACTCCAGGTTGGGATTGGCGACTTGCCGCGGTCCGGCTTCTCCTCTGAGTTGGTGGAAAATCTCGCCTACCTGGGCGATGCCGGAAGCTCCCACAGGGTGTCCCTTGGCCTTTAGGCCTCCTGAAGTGTTTATCGGCTTATCTCCGGTTAATGAAGTCCTGCCTTCATCCACAGCCCGAGGACCTTCTCCGGGTGAGAAGAATCCCAGGTCCTCGGCGGCGACAATTTCCGCTATGGTGAAGCAATCGTGCACCTCGGCCAACTGGATGTCGTCAGGAGTCACACCGGCCATCTCGTAGGCCCTTGAAGCGGCGATCTTGGCCGCTGACAGGGAGGTAAGTTCATCCGCGTCGTGCAAGGGGCGGCCAGAAGCTTGGCCGGTGCCGATGATGTGGACGGGCTTGTCGGTGAAGTTGTGGGCCAACTCGGACGCCACCAGCAGCACACAAGCGGCGCCGTCAGTGATGGGGGCGCAGTCGTACAGCCGCAACGGCCAAGCGATCCACGGGTTGGCTTGGGGATCGTTCAGGAAGTCCATTTCGTCTTTGTATTCGGGTACGGGGAGCCCGCGCTGCTGGGCCCGGGCCACTCGCCGGTCTGCCAGACTTTGGATGGTGACGTTGAACTGGGCCTTGGGGTTGAGGGCGCCGTTCTCATGGTTCTTGATGGCCACCTTCAACAGGTGGTCCAGGTTCGTCTCGTACCGGTCCATGTGGGCGGTGGCGATGGCGCCGAAGATGCCGGGGAAGGTCAGCCCGGCAGGGACTTCGTACAAGCCGTCGGCGGCAGTGGCCAATACGTCGGTAACACCCTCAGTGGGCAGGTTGGTCATTTTTTCCATACCACCAACCAGCACAATGTCGTACAGGCCGGATGCGATGGCCATCATGCCTTCCCGCATCGCGCTGCTGCTGCTGGCGCAGGCGTTCTCGATACGGGTGACCGGCACGGGGGTCATGCCCAGCCAGTCGGCGATGATGGGGGCAGTGTGGCCTTGGTGCTCAAAGAGGTCAGAGGAGTAGTTGCCCACGTAGGCGCATTCGATGTCCTGGACATCCATGCCTTGATCCAAGTGGTCAAGCATGTCCTGAAACGCCTCAACAAACAGGTCGCGGCTGTCTTTGCTTGGGAAAGCGCCGAATTGGGACATGCCGGCGCCCACTATGGAGACCGGGCGGCCTAGCTGGCGTGGCTTGGTTGATGATGCCATTTTTCGCTCCTTAGAAAAATTGTTAACGGAGATTAACCTTGAGAGCGCGTCTGTTCGTACTTCTCCAAGCTGTCCGTTTTATCGTCGCAAGAATATTCCTTGCATAGAGAGGCTATCTGCGCCCGCACAATGCCGGGACTTATTTTGCCGATGTCCTTCTTTCCCAAGTCAACGTATTCGGACCTCATTATAGACGAGATGACGCCGGGACCGGGCATGGGGTGGTCAAATTCTTTGCAAGTGTCCAGCCACAATGCGATGGCGCACTGAGCGTTGGCCAGCGCCTCTTCGTGGGTGTCGCCATGGGCCGTACAACCCGGCAATTCCGGCACATCGGCAACAAACACCTAGTCGCCGGGATGCTCGCTCCAAGAAATGATGACTGCGTATTTGTGCATATCATTCTTCCCCGATGCCGTATCCCTTGAGAAATCTTCTCCTGTTGCGTTTGGTATGCTTTAACTTGGCCGCTTCTGGTCTGAAAGTTTATCAGCCCTGAGATTCCTCTCTTGGTAAATATGTGATGGCTGCCGCTGATTCTTCCCTCAAACCCTAACCGTATGAGCAAGCTCCGAAGGTCGTTGAACCGGATATTGTTGTCGGATTGCCCTGAGAGTATCCGACGGAACAGCCGGTCACTGCTGGAGTCCGGTCGCATGGCGGCTCAGTACTGAATTATCTGGCTGGGCATAAAGGGCGTCAACCACGGCAATCGTGCGGCCAGGTCCCTCTACACTCCTCGAATAACACCCTCGCACATCTCGGCGCCCTGAACGACTTCGGGTATGACGGCGATCTCGCGGGTGGTGTGGAACGATTGGACGCCTATGCCCACCGGGAGGGCCACAATCCCGTTCTCATAAAAGACATTGGCGTCGGACCCGCCTCCGGTGGCTTCCAGCCGGGGTTCCATTCCGATGTTGGCCAGTGCCCGGCACAGGACGGCTACGGCAGGGTGAGACGCTTCGACGTTGTAGGACCGGTAAGTGTTGCGGATGTCCAAGCTGATCGCCGCGTCAGGGTAGCGCCTGCCGGCTTCGTCAAAGATGCGCCTGAACTCCGACGAGTAATGGTCCAGCTTGTTGTTGTCCCGGCTCCGCACTTCGCCGTCGAGGAAAGCCTCTTCCGGGATGATGTTGCGTTTCAGTCCGCCTTCGACGCGTCCAATGTTGGCGGTGGTCTCGCTGTCGATACGGCCCAGCGGCAATTGAGTCAATATTTCGGCGGCGATGATGACGGCGGAGAGGCCCTTTTCCGGTTCTACTCCGGCGTGGGCGGCCCTGCCTCGGATGTGGGCGGTGATCACGTTTTGGGACGGGGCGGCCACGGAGATGCGGTTCACCGAGCCCTCTCCGTCAAAGACCACTCCTGTCTTGGCGGTCAACCGCTGGAAGTCCAAGTGGTGCACCCCCACCAAGCCGCCTTCCTCAGCCCTGGTGAAAGCCACCTCGATAGGGCGGTGGCCGGAGCCAGACTCGATCACCGACGTCAATGCTTCGAGTACGATAGACAGGCCGGCCTTGCAGTCGCCGCCCAGGATGGTTGTCCCGTCGGACCTGAGTACGTCGCCGTCCAGCACTGGCTTGATGCCCCGGCCTGGTTCCACGGTGTCCATGTGGGCCGACAGCAGGAGCGGTTCTCCCTGGCCCGGCAGCGTGGCGATTATGTTCTTGAAGCCGTCGTGGTGGACGTGGAAACCCAGCGACTCCAGCCGTTTGGTGACCTCGCGGTCTATCTCGTCCTCTTCACCGGTGGGACTGTCGATGCGGATAAGATCGGTGAGTGTTTTTAGAAGCCTTTCTCGGTCAGCCAATTGCACATCTCCGGGGAATGAATTAGGGCAATGCGGCGACGCACTTGATCTCCAACAGGAATTCCTCCTTTACCAACCCGGATATGACGAGGAGGGTATTCGGAGGATAGTCGGCGTCGGGGAACAGGCCCGGGTAAATTTCGGTGCGGGCCGCAATGTACGGCTCGACGTTCTCCCTGCCCACCAAGTAGGTGGTGAACTCGACTACGTTGCTGAAACCGGCGCCCGCTCCGGCCAATATGTCGCCAATGTTTTTGAAGGTCTGGCGGGTCTGCGCCCTGATGTCCCCCGGCTCAGCCAAGTTCCCGTCGGCGTCGATCCCCACTTGTCCGGCGACGTAGAGCAAGCTGCCCGACGAAACCTTCATGGCTTGAGAGTAAAGCCCCAAGGGCGCGGGAGCGCCTTCCGGGTTCAGCGGGGTCCTCTGTAGATTCGGCATTATTTCAATCTCCGGCGTATATTCGCGGCAAGCCTTGGCCCGGCTGCTGCGCCAGCACCCATTATAGGCCACCTTCGGCCAATCTCACACCTTGGATTCAGGTTGACGGCGGTAAAGTGCGCCCCTTCCAGCCGCCGCCCCGGCCGCGCCAGAATTGCCACGCCGAATGGATGGTCATCAACGTGTAGGCGCCGGCAATAACGGGTAGCATCAAGACCAGCGTGAGAGAAGCCCGGTACCACCGCAATGTAGGCAGGTAGGACGTGCTCATCAATGCCAATCCCGCTGCCCCCGCGGCCAGCAGCCACAGACCGGCTACGGCATCGTCGCCGAAGGCCAACAGGAACAAGCCGCCGACAGCCCCGGCCAGGGACGACCAAAACCCCAGCAGCATTCCCAGCGGGGTAGCGGCAACATGAAGAAATAGACGAAGGCCGGAACGAGCATCCTTTCCCAACCCGTCAAAAGCTTAAGCAACGCCATCACCGATACCAAGTGCAAACCGTCACCCACGGCTTTCTTGACCAATGCTTGGAGCACGCCGGGAGCCAGAGCGATATCGGCATCCACGAACAGGAGATATTCCGGTTGCGCTGTCGACGCAGCTTGGACTCCTTGCTGAAGGGCCCAGAGCTTGCCCGTCCAACCTGGCGTCAAGGGGTCTGCCATGACCACGCTCAACCGCTTTTCCGTTCCCAGGTCTCGAGCCACCCGACGCGCGACCTCGGCAGTGCCGTCGGTGCTGGAATCGTCCACCAGCCAAACGTGGAACCGGCCGCTGTAGTCCTGTAAAAGCAATTGCGGCAGCGTCTGAGCAAGTATCCCGGCTTCGTTGCGGGCAGGGACCAAGACGGCAACGGATGGAAGGCTGCTTGAATCCCCGCATAGGCTGGGGGCGACCATCAGGCGCTGCCCGGTGTGCCAAAAGAAGCCGCGTCCCATGATAAAGATATACCCATGCGGCTAACGACAGGTTGGCCAAGGCCAACAGGATCAAGAGCATCATGTCCATGCTGCTAACGGAGATTATATGAGCGTCTCGCGGCGAAGTGTACCCACCTTCCTGCGGTGGTATACTCGCCAGTATGATGGCTGACTTTACGGTGCCCCGGGTTGGCGTGGGCGTGGTGTTCCTGCGAGACAACCGGGTCTTCCTGGCCAAACGCCACGGTTCTCATGGCGAAGCTACTTGGGCCTCGGCAGGCGGACACTTGGAGTTGGGAGAAAGCTTGGAGGAGTGCGCCCGCAGGGAGGCTCTGGAGGAGTTGGGACTGGTGGTCGGAGACCTCCGTTTCCTGTGCGTCAGCAACATCATCGCCTATGACAGGCACTATCTGGACATCGAGTTCCTGGGAGACATTGGGGACGAGGAACCAGTGCTGGCCGAGGTTGACGCCTTCACCGAGTTTGGTTGGTTCCCATTGGATAATCTCCCCCAGCCTCTTTTCCTGCCGATGCAGTACGCTCTGGACAGCGTTCGCACCGAACAAGTCTACTACCCCGGCTCCTGAAACTGCGGCGTCACCCCCCGTAAGACGCCGGTTCAAACCAGGTAAACGGAGAGTGAATGATGGCAGCTAAGAAAGGACGCGGCCTGATGGCAGTATTTGCCGACGTGCCAGCCCAATACGAAGATGAATTCAACCGGTGGTATGACGAAGAACATATACCGGAAAGGTTGTCGATTCCGGGTGTGTTAAGCGCCGCACGCTACACCGCGGTGCAAAGCGGCCCCAAGTACTTGGCCTTTTACGAGCTAAGCGAGCCTGAAGCGTGGCACTCCGACGCTTGGCAATATTGGATCAACAACCCTACCGAATGGTCGAAGCGGATGTCGCCTGCGGTCATTGGAGATACCTACATCCGCAACATATACCGGTTGATATTCCCGGAACAACTGTCTAAAGAGACCATCGAAGCCGACCTGCCGCCGGTTATGCTGGTTGGGCGCATGTCGGTGCCGCCGGAGTTGGAGGCGCGGTTTAATGACGCCTACAACACGGAAAGGCTTCCCTTATGCTCTAAAATCCCCGGTTACATCCGGGCCCGCCGGTTCGAGGCCGTAACAGGGGAGCCGAAGTACATCACCGTTCACGAAATGGAGTCGCTCGCGGTGGCGGACAGCCCTGAATGGGAAGCTTGGCGGACAGCGGAAACACCTGACTGGACCACTGCCATACGCCCTCAAATGACGCACACGGCGGGCTCTCCGGGCATCTACGTTCGCAGGGACGTGAGTTAGCCCCGGTCCATCATTCCCCTACCATTCCGTCATTCCCGCGCAGGCGGGAATCCACCGTACCGTCGTCGCCGGGTAGACCACCTAAAGCGGAACGCTACTTGCGGTAGTAACGGAACGCCCTCTTTCTCAGGGTTGTATGATGCCCCGCGGCGGCGCAAAAACGGCGGCCCGTGACCGCAAAATCACGGAAATTGTTATGTAATTCTGCTATAATAGATAGGCAATTTATACTATATGTTGTAGCTGGAGACGGAACATTATCTCGTTTTCGAGAAGAGTCTCCCTCCCGCTTTAGCAACAGTCAAACCTCATTCACAACGCCTCGGTTTGTATTTTTAAGGTTGCTTTTATCCGGTCGATTAAGTGAAGGCGGGGGCTCTGTGTCCGGGAAAGACGCGCTGCGACACCTTCCTTGAGAGCCGTGACAAACAGCGGAGGGACGACCGGGGTGGAGCGCCAAAACCCTCCACTCCTCCTCCAAAATTGTGGCCGCGAGTAGTACAACCGAGTCTGGGATAGTAAGTTATGCAACAACAGTCCAACACCGAATACACCGCTAAAGACATCCAGGTCCTGGAGGGGCTGGAAGCCGTGCGGGTCCGCCCCGGCATGTACATCGGCAGCACCGACCAGCGGGGCCTGCATCATTTGATTTACGAGGTGCTGGACAACGCCGTCGATGAATCAATGGCCGGATTCTGCGACCAAGTGAAGATAACGCTGGACGCGGATGGCTTGATCTCCGTCACCGATAATGGCCGCGGGATCCCGGTGGATATACACCCTACAACCGGATTGACCGCATTAGAGACGGTGATGACCACCCTGCACGCCGGGGGCAAGTTCGGCGGCGGCGCTTACAAGGTGACCGGCGGACTGCATGGCGTAGGGGGATCGGTGGTCAACGGGCTTTCAGACTACCTCAGGGCCGAAGTCCGCCGCAGTGGTTGGTTGTACGTTCAGGAATACTCCCGGGGCAAGCCCTTGGGAGCGATGACCAGGAAGGAAAGGACCGACGGCCACGGTACGGTCATATATTTCCGGCCCGACCAAGAGATTTTCCCAAACATCGAGTACGACTTCGACATACTTACCAGTCACTTCAAGGAGATTGCGTTCCTCAATAAGGGGCTTGAAATCCAGTTCGTGAGCGACTGGCACGATAAGCAGCGCCACGGGGATGTGGAGCGCACTTACTACTTTGACGGCGGTATAGCCAACCTGGTCCGGAATGTGAACCGGAACCGCCGCGTCATGCAGCAACTGCCCTTCTATTACGAAAAGATGCAGGACGATACCTTGGTGGAAGTTGCCATACAGTACAACGACGGCTTCTCCGAGTCGGTGTTTTCTTTTGCCAACTGCATCAACACCCAGGAAGGCGGGACTCATTTGACCGGGTTCCGTTCGGCGCTGACCCGCGTTATCAACGATTATGCCCGGCGGCAGTCGATCATCAAGGACGACCAGTCAAACCTGACGGGCGAAGACGTTCGGGAAGGCCTCTCGGCAGTCGTCAGCGTCAAACTGACGGAACCGCAGTTCGAGGGCCAGACCAAGACCAAGTTGGGCAACGCCGAAGTTCGGGGCATAGTAGATTCGGTGGTCAGCGAAGGACTGGCCAGATACTTGGAAGAGCACCTGCCGGAAGGCAAGCGTATCCTCGAGAAATGCCTGACTTCACAAAAGGCGCGAGAAGCAGCCAAGCGGGCCCGCGAGTTGGTAATACGCAAGAACGCGCTGGACGGGTCTTCACTTCCCGGAAAACTGGCCGATTGCGCCGAGAAGGACCCCGAAAAGTCGGAGATATACATCGTCGAAGGTGAGTCGGCGGGTGGGTCGGCCAAGATGGGGCGGGACCGCCGTTTCCAAGCCATATTGCCCCTCAAGGGGAAAATTCTCAACGTGGAGAGGGTCCTGCAACAACCGGACCGCATCCTCGGCCACGAGGAGATCCGGGCCTTGGTGGCGGCGGTGGGCGCTGGCGAAGGCAACGAGTTCGACATAGATAAAATCCGCTACAAGAAGATCATCATCATGACCGACGCCGATGTCGACGGCTCGCATATCCGTACATTGATCCTTACTTTCTTCTTCCGCCGGATGCAGGCTCTCATAGACAACGGTTGCTTGTACATTGCCCAACCACCGTTGTACCGCATCCAGAATGGCAGAAAGGTCCAATACGCCTATAGCGACACTGAAAAAGATGGCATGATCGAGCAGTTGAACGGCGCCAGAAACACTCACCTGCAACGCTACAAGGGTCTTGGCGAGATGAACCCGGACCAACTGTGGGAAACCACTATGAACCCGGAGACTAGGCAGATGCTGCAAGTGGACATCGAAGACGCAATGGAGGTACACGATGTCTTCTCTACCCTTATGGGTGAAGTGGTAGCGCCGCGGAAGAATTTCATCGCCGCCCACGCCCGGAGCGTCCAGAACCTGGACGTTTAGCCAAGGCGACCGCGCCTTAATTTCCGCCGTTCCATCCACCTTCCGGGTCAACGTGGATTCCAGCGTAGAGGGCGCGGAGTTTACGCAGTGAGGCAGCGTATACCTGAATTCGACTTTGCCAACATCCGTTACGTTGGAAAACCACTCCCGGTGGTTTATAATTGCCTGCGCCGTATAGTTGATTATTGGCGTGGCGGGCGTTTTGCACAAGAAACGCCGCCGGAGCAGCCGAGACACGGTTGTATGTGCCGGACAGTCGCATGTGCCGGACAAAGGAACAGGAGGACGTAATTGCCCGCGAGAAAGGTAGCTCGACAACAAGTAAAACGCGCCCAGCGAAATAGAGGGGTGCGGACGGCCACCCGTAGCGGAGTCGCCAGAGCCGTCCGGGCCATGGGGGCCGGAGATCTCGATACTGCCGAGGCGGCTGTGCCACAGGCTATTAGCCTGTTGGACCGGGCTGTTCGCAAGGGTGTAGTCCCCAAAAACACCGCGTCACGGGGCAAAGCGCGTCTAACGGCACGATTCAACAAGCTCATAAGCTCATAACAGGAAGCACGGCATAGACGGCGCGGAAAATACCCGCATTGTCTATGCCTTTTTGAGGCAACCTGTCCCCTTTCCTCCATCGCCGCTGCTGAATTCCCTCTAGTTCTCCGCGGTTTGTTATACTGGCTGCGTGAGCCTTCAACCCGCCGCGTCTTCTCCTTGGGTGACATTTCGCCGTTGACAGCTATTTCCCCCTTTGGTAGCTTGGCAGCATAGTATGGGTACGTCGGAGTGGGATATGGTTTCGAGAAAGAAATTACCTCGCAGGCGGCAGCAGATATTGGAATTTATCCAGGATTTCATAGTCGAAAACGGCATCCCACCCACCGTGCGGGATGTGCAAAAAGCCTGCAACATCAGCTCTACGTCGGTGGTGGACTACAATCTACGGATTCTGGACCGGGACGGCTATCTCAACCGTCGGCCCGACGTTGCCCGCGGCATCGAATTACTGGATGAAAGAGGCCAACCGGCCTCCAACGTGCCCCGGGTGCCCATAGTGGGCGGCATCGCCGCCGGCCTCCCCATCCCGGTGTTCTCTACCGAGGATGCCGCCTCCAGCCAGGAATTCGACACCATCGAGGTCTCTCCCGACTTGCCGCGCCGTTACGGACGGCTATACGGACTCAGCGTGACCGGGTCGTCGATGATCGACGCGTTAATCGACGACGGCGACGTGGTCATTGTCAATCCGACCAACCAAGCCGCCAATGGTGAAACGGTGGTTGCGTGGCTAAAGAATGAAGAGGAAGCCACATTGAAGAAGTTCTATCTGGAAGGGGACCGGGTACGTCTTCAGCCGGCCAATAGCCAGATGGACCCGATATACTGCGATGCCGGGAACGTGGAAGTCCACGGCAAAGTGGTGGCGGTAATCCGCAAGTTCTCCTGAAATTAATGGCCGGTATGAAGTCACCGGGGTTTCGCCGGTATTTAGAAACTATCTCAAAACTTGTCGAAGCACCCAACCCGTCATTCCAGCGCAGGCGGGAATCTATGGGCCTCGTGCAGCAGCGTTGGGAAATCGCAAGACTGATTGGTTTTGAGATAGACTCTTAACCCAGACAGCACGGCAATGACGCTACTTGCGTACATTTGACAGGGCCCCGTAGGTCGCCACCAAGAAAGGTACGCAATAGGTCAGTGGGATTTTCCAATACAAGGCGGAGTCCCAGTTTCCGGAGATTAGAAAGTCCCCTTGGTTTAACAGGGTAAGCAGAGTCCCCACAACGGCGGAAGCCATCAAGGACTTCTTGATCATTGGCCAGTGCCGAAGAGAGCAACGGAAGCACTTGGGCACGCCGATCTCTTCCGCGCGAGTTTCCGGGCCGGCGGTTTCAGCTTTCATGCCGAACACAAAACTCCGGCCATCTTGAAGAGGCCGAGAGCACTTGGCGCAACGGGATATTTTCACGGTGACGTCGGACTTCGCTGCTTGGGCCATACGCCGCATTCACTAATGAGACCGGGGCTGGCGGGACGGTTCAGGGTGGTGGGGATTTTAGTCAAGGCCATTCAGGGTGTCAAACAGGCCTTGCCCAACGGATTGTTGCTTACTTCCAAACCAAGGGGGTTTTTGCTATACTGCCCGTGGTTTTTGCCCGGCCCAAGCGTGGGCGGGCTGATTGGGTTTTCAGGGAGGATACATGCCGGCCTATGCGGTAATCGGCGGCCAATGGGGAGACGAGGGCAAGGGGAAAGTGGTTGACTACCTTGCCGGCAAGACTGACGCCGTGGTGCGTTTCGCCGGTGGCCCCAACGCCGGTCATACCGTCGTCAACGAAAGCGGCACATTCCAGCTCCACTTGGTGCCTTCGGGACTATGCTGGCCCGGCGCATGCGCCATCATCGGCAACGGGGTGGTCATAGATGTGGACGTGTTGCTGGGAGAGTTGGAGGAGTTGGAATCGCGCGGGATTGATATCAGCCGATTCTACGTCAGCGACCGCGCCCACATCATCATGCCCTACCACATATTATTGGACCGTTTGGAAGAGGAAGCCAAAGGCGACGCTGCCATCGGCACTACCGGCAGAGGCGTAGGTCCGGCCTACACCGACAAGGTCAGCCGGGTGGGTATCCGGGTTGGGGACATTCTGGACTTGGAGGAAGTATTGGCGTTGCGCTTGGAGCAGGCCCTTACCTTCAAGAACCAAGTCATCACCAAGATATACGGCCAAGAGCCCTTGGAGCTACAGACAGTCCTTGACCAATGCGCCCAATGGGCGGAACGCCTGCGCCCCTACGTCCAACCAACCGAGCAGATCCTTCAGGACATGTTGGACCAAGGCAAGAACATCCTGATCGAAGGCGCTCAGGGCACTCTTCTGGACATCGACCACGGATCGTACCCTTACGTGACCTCATCGTCCCCAAGCATTGGCGGGGCATGCACCGGCTTGGGCCTCAGCCCGCACTCCATCGCCAGCGTGCTGGGAGTATTCAAAGCCTACTCGACCAGGGTGGGCGAGGGGCCCATGCCGTCGGAGATGCCCGGAGAGATGGGGGAGGAGCTACGGGAAAAGGCCCAGGAATACGGCACCACCACCGGCCGTCCTAGGCGAGTAGGATGGTTCGATGCAGTGGCGGGCCGGTATAGCCGCGAGGTCAACGGGTTCACCGGGCTGGTATTGACCAGGCTGGATATCCTGGACGGATTCCCCTCTGTAAAGGTATGCGTCGGCTATCTGGTCAACGGGCATGAGCAGGAGAGGTTCCCTTCAAATACCGGTCTGCTGGCCCAATGCCAGCCGGTGTTCGAAGAATTGCCCGGTTGGGACGAACCTACCGCCAGCGCCACAAGCATGTCGCAGTTGCCGGCCAACGCGGTGGCTTACGTGAAGCGCATTGAAGAGCTGGTTGGTTGCCGGGTCCAGATTATCTCGACCGGCCCCAGCAGGGCAGAAACGATCCAGGTCGAGCCGGTGATCGTCTAGCGGTAGTCCATGACTCCATACATCGGGATCACGGGCTTCACGTCGCCGGAGGAAGTGGCCGACGTCGTTCGAAGCCTACCTTCTTCTCTGGAGCGTCTCCTGATGTGCGGCGTGCTGCTCAGCAACGCGCTCTTGGACGGCGAAACAAGCGACGCTCCGGGGCGCTGTACATCGCCGGGCACGATTGTCGGCATCTTCTCAAATGACCCCCGCTGCCTCAATCTTGTGCATTACAGGCCCAGGGCCGAAGCCCACCTTGCGGACGTGCTGGCCCGTGCAATGGCCCTCGGCGGCTCCAACTGCCACGGTGTGCAGATAAACGCCATCAGAGGATCGCCTTGGCCAGACCTCCTGGCTCTTCAAGAGTTCCGCGACCGTTGCCAACCGGGGCGCATTGTGCTGCAAGTCGGCGGGGAGGCAATGAAGGCCGCAGAAAGCCGTCCGGATGAAATCGCTCGCCGGTGCGCTCCTTACGAAGGTATCATCACCGACGTGCTGGTTGACGCCTCGGAGGGCATGGGCGTACCGTTGGACGCTCAACGGACCATCCAGTATCTGGCCGCCATTGCCGAGGCAGCGCCAAGCATGGGGCTGGTCGTCGCCGGCGGCCTCTGCGCCGATAACCTTGACGCGCTGCTGTCTCCGCTATTGCCCGAATGGGCCGACGTAAGCATTGACGCGGAAGGCCGCTTGCGCAACAGTGACGACAGGCTTGATGTTGCGGCAGCGGTAGCCTATCTGAAGGCGGGGTTAGAGTTGCTGGGTTAGAGACCCGTGCTTTGCATATTTGAATTAGTCATCTCTGAGGAGTCGGTTATGACAAACGCTGCCTTCAAGCGCATCGTGTGTCTGGCTAACTCTCGCAAATATAGTGGTCGCTGCATCGCTGGCAAAGAGCTTTTGGCTGACGGACGGCCCGGCAGGTGAATCCGTCCCGTGAGCGCACGGGAAAACGAAGCGGTATCAGAACACGAAAGGCAATACCACGATGGGAGCGACCCCCGGCTTCTCGATGTCATGGACGTTCCCCTACTCAATGCGCTGCCCAAAGACTACCAAAAGGAGAATTGGCTTTTAGACCCAGCCAGTTATTGGGAAAAGGTTCGCCGCATTGGACGGCAAGAACTAGCCGAATTCACGGACCCAGTAGAGCTACTCTGGACTAATGGATCTAGTACCTTCAATGGACTAAATGACCAAATACCTTTGTCAATTGCTCTTACACTACGTGAATCGCTACGTTTGATAAGTGTCAGCAATTTAACGTTATGGGTATTCGCGCCAGGTGAGGCTTTTGGAAACAGCAAGCGCCGAGTACAAGGGCGGAATGTTATCGTGAGCGGAACGCAATACCCGGTGTTCACTATTGGACACTCCAACCACCCAAAGGAGGAATTCATCAAGCTGCTGTTGCGCCACCGGGTGGATGAGGTCGTGGATGTCCGATCGTCTCCGTACAGCCGCTACACGCAACATTTCAATCATGACGTCCTGAGTGGGGCCGTGGAACAAATCGGGATTGGCTACGTGTTCTTGGGCCATGAACTTGGCGGGAGGCCGTCCGACCGTTCGTGTTACGACACCGATGGACGGGTCCGGTATGACCGCGTTGCGGAGACGGACCTGTTCGATGATGGTATCAGGCGCGTGATTGAGACCGCCGATGATTGCCGCATCGCGTTGATGTGCACAGAGAAGGAACCGCTGGAATGCCACCGCACCCTGTTGGTTGCCAAGAAGCTTTGGGAGAGCAGCGTTGATATCGAGCACATTCTAGCCGATGGCAGTTTGGAAAATCACGCCGCCGCCATGGACAGGCTGATGGACATTTTTCAACTGCCGCACAATGGGGATATGTTCCGCTCCAGAGTCGATGTGATTACTGATGCACTGGTTCGTCAGGCGAAGAAAGTTGCCTACGTTGGAGAACCACTTCCAGTGGGCGGGGATGACATGGAGCACACGTTTTGAAGGTTTACACCATTGGGTTCACGAAGAAGTCTGCTTCAGACTTCTTTGAATTGCTGTGTGCGACTGGTGCGAAACGTTTGGTTGATGTTCGGCTAAATAACGTATCCCAGCTTTCAGGATTTGCCAAGAAGGATGACCTGGAATATTTTCTGAACAAAATCTGCGGGATGAAATACGTCCATCTGCCGGAACTGGCACCGACGAAAGATATGCTGGGCGCTTACCGGAAGGAGCATCACAACTGGGAGACCTACGAACGCCAGTTTCCCGCTCTTATGGACCAGCGGCGCATCGGGAAAAGGGGAATAAAAAGGACAATTTCCAACGGATGCCTGCTGTGCAGCGAGGACAAACCCGACCGCTGTCATCGCAGGCTGGTTGCTGAGTACCTGAACAGGGAATGGGGTGATGTCGAAATCGTCCATTTAGGCTGATTGGAGGCCCAACATGTCACAAGTCAATACAGTGCTCGGCCCGGTTGATTCCGCCGACCTGGGGTTCACCCTCAGCCACGAGCATGTCACCTTGGGGGCTGCCGGGGCCGCAGTTACCTACCCGGGTTTTCAGGACCGGCAGGCCATTGCCGATGCCGCGACGACAGCCCTTTCGGAGGCATACGAGGGCGGAGTGCGGACGATCATCGACGTTACTACCTTCGATTTGGGGAGGGACGTTTCGATGATGGTGGAAGTCAGCCGCCGCTCCGGCGTTCACGTCATCCCCTGCACTGGCAACCACTTGGCCGTGCCCCGCATCTTCTGGGGCGCTCCGGTTGACCGGGTCGCCGGATTGTTCATCAAGGAGATAGAGCAGGGCATTGAGGATACCGGGGTAAAGGCCGGTATCCTCAAGGTAGCCAGTGACCGGGGCGGCGTGACCGACAACGAGGAAATTGTGCTCCGTGCAGCCGCTCGTGCCTGCAACGCCACCGGCATCCGCATCAGCACCCATACCTGGTCCCCCGACCGGGTTGGCGAGGAGCAGGTCCGCATCCTCAAGGAGGAGGGCGTCGACCTCAACTTGGTCTACATCGGCCACAGTAACGACGACACCGACGTCGGTTATCTTACCGGCCTGCTGGAGGAGGGAGTCTGGCTCGGCTTGGACCGCTATCCCGGAGGGCGCACGCCGGAAACCCCCAAGTGGGATGTACGCACCACAGTGGTCATGCAGTTAATTGACGCTGGCTGGGCCCATCGCCTTATGCTCTCCCACGACCACTCCACGCCGACTGTGCAGCCTTCGGAGGAATTGCGCCGCGAGCGCGAGCAATTCAACCCGGACGGCTACCTTTTCATCACGCGCAATGTGCTGCCCCGCCTTCTGGAACTAGGGGCAACCGACGCTGACATCAACGCCATCATGGTGGACAATCCCTGCCGGTTTTTTGAGGATTAGCTATTACCGCGGAGGGAAAGTGACGCGGCGACCGAGCTCCGAGCCGGAGGCCTGTGGAAATTCGAGGCAGCCTTGAATGATATAATTCGTAAATGACCACTGAACCTCAAATTGACCCGGAATCTATGGTCGCTCGGATAATCGCCGAGCTTGAGGGCAATCCTGAAGCCCGGCGATTGTTGTTACGTGCCCTTCTCACGGACGAGTTTCTGCGTATACCGGCCCGCTTGGACCGTATCGAAAACGACATAGGACACTTAAAGGGAAACGCATTGGAAAGCCGCCTTCACAAGATACTTGGCGGGATAATCTCCCAACCTCTACTGCTCAGGCGTCCCAGGATAATGAAGAGTCCGTTATTGGAATGGCTGCCGGAGCTTTCCGAGCAAATAGAAAATGCCTTAGACGAGAGCCGAATAACCTACGATCAATACATACGGATTCTCCGTACCGACTGCATCATTCGCGCCCAACGCCGCAGTGACCAGAGTACTGTCTGGGTTGCCGGCGAAGCATCCAACAGGGTAGGCGAAAGCGACATCCAGCGCGCTCGATTTTCCGCTGACATCCTCGCAACCGTCTTCCAAACGGAGACAATCCCGGTCGTCGCAGGATATAGCATCGACCCCCGCGACTTGGCGCGGACTGGGGCTGAGGACGTCAAGTACATAGAAATCGAAGAGGAATACTAATTCCGGACGCCACCCCGCGAGTACCTCAACCCTCAGTAAGCTGCCCTCAAGACTTCCATAATCGGCCCGGCGTCGCTAACCGGCTTGGGGTTTGTGCTCAACCCTCTATCGTGAAGGGTAGCGGCGGCAATGTACTCCAGCCCCTCCTCCGGCACGTCCACTTCCCGGAGCGTCCGCGGCAGTCCAAGCTCCCGGCAAAGCGCGTCAACGGCATCCGCCGCCGCCAGCCCCGCCTCTTCATCGGTCATGCCGGTGTCTGCCACCCCAATCGCTTCGGCTATCAGGCGCTGCCGGTCGGCGCAGACGTCCAGGTTATACCGCATGGTGTGAGGCAACAGGATGCCGTTGGCCTCCCCGTGGGGTACGCCGTACAGTCCGCCTACGTGGTGACAGGTTGCCGTATTCAGTCCCAGACCGCCGAACGACCCCAGCGACGCCATGGTGCAAGCCGTCTTGGTGTTCAACAAGGTGTCGATATCCCCGTCCTTGCAGCGGGGCAGGTTTTCGAACAACAGCCGGATGGCGTGAAGGGCCATACCGTCGCCGATGGGATTGCGTCCGGTGGAGTAGACCGTCTCAATAGCGATGCGGAGTTGGCCAATGGCGGTAGAGACCAGAATACGAAGCGGTGTGGTCGCCAACGCTTGCCCGTCCAGAATTACAGTGCGTGGGGCCACTCCTTCGCCGGCGAGAATCAGCTTGCGGCCCAATTGATGGTCCGTTATACCGCCTCCGCCCCGGCTGAATTCGGCGCAGCCCATGGTAGTTGGCACAGCGAGGATTGGCAGCTTGGGCGAGGGTGTGGGCGGTACAGTGATGCGGTTGGGAGGCTCGAAGATAATCTCGTAGTCGTGAATATCTCCGCCTTCAGCCAACAGGGTCGCCATCGCCTTGGTGGTGTCGTGGGTGCTGCCGCCGCCAACGCTGATAAACACGTCGGGCTGCGTTTCCTTCGCCATCTGCACACCTGACTCCACGGTTTCCACCGGTGAGTGGGGAGCAATTCCTGAATAGGTCCCCACGTAACGGGAACCCAATGCTTCCTGGACTCGCGGTACCACGTTGCATGACCGCAGAATGGTAGGACCGCAGGTAATCAACGCTCGGCTGCATCCCAAATCGTCCACTGTCTTCGCCAATTCATCAATGGCGTTTTCGGAGCAGATGATGTCCTGGTGCAATGGGTTGTAACGATAGCTGAGGGCTGCATCGGCCATGTTTTCAATCTCCCTGCTTGCTGCGAATAAATTTCTACTGGTCCAACCCCCGTTGCATCCCCCGGAGATAACCGGCTTGGCCTCCGTGCTGGTTGGTCTCCCATAGCAGCATCCGGAACATCTCCGCGATGGAGATGGTCTCTCCCCGGCGATTGACCATGGTCGTTTCCGTCAGCGAAGCATCGTCATGCTGCGACAAAAAGTCCAAAAGGTTGTTCCGGGCGTCGTTTGCATATTCAAGGAGCAGGGCCTTATCGGGGCACTTCCAAGCCGCCAGGTCGTCGGCAGTGTATTGAAACCCAACGTCCATGGGCTCCGGGTTGAACCCGAACCGCTGGGCCCAGCCCTTTTCATATAGCTGCGGCTCCCGTTTGGCGAACGTTTGCACCCAAAGGTCGAGGGCCCGGCCGTAATGCCACAGGATGAAACCAATGGAGTGGCACTGGTCGTTGGGGCGAAACTCCATTTCATCCTGGGTAAGGCCGTCAACGTAGCGTTCCGTCCATTCCCAGTTGGTAGCGAAGGACTGACGGATGAAGTCTTGCAGTATGTTCATCAGGTACTCCCGGGTGCAGAAATGTTGCTCACTGATACGATAGGACTGACGAAACAAGGGAATTATATACCAAATTACACGAGCCGCCTTGGGCGGCTGGAGGAAAAATAAATGAACGAACAAGACAAAGGAGAAGTAAGGCGAATAGCCAAGGAGGAAGTGGTCAATTTCCTATATGAGCAGTCCGTCAAAAATCGGGAGATACAGGAGGGTGAAAACGCCGAAGTCGAGCGACTACGAAAGATGTTCTCGAAGGGTCTGATCGGAAGTTATTGTCCCTTTCGATTTTCTCACTGAGATAAACACGATAAGTTGGCATACTATCACCTTAACAGTATTTGTTTTTTGGCGCAAAAGGAAGAAAGACTACGAAGGTCGTCGAAAGACAACCTTACCGCCAGAGTCGTGTTCATGTTCAGCAATGGCCGTTATAACTTCAACCTTGGATGTTCGGATTTCCTGCTCCATCCGGTCAAAGCCGTCTAGCATTTCACGCTCTAATATATCTACCCGATTAGTCAAATGGGCAACGTCACTCTTCAAGTGGGCAACGTCACTCTTCAAGCCGCCGAACCCGGAAACCCAAGCCGCGGCTATAAGTAAGAGAATGATAATGCTAATAACCTGAGTTCGGGATAAGGGATGCCTCCCAAAGAAAGAACAGGTATTCTTTCTGGTAGATGAATACCAAGGAGGCATCCCTCATGAGTTTACTCAAACTGTTCTGCAATGTCGATGATTTCTGGCAAGCCTTCCAACCGCATTGGCGTCGAGTGACGTTGGCGCGGAAAGGGGGGCGGAGAGTTCGAGCGACAAGGTTGTCCCCCAGTGAAATCATGACGATTCTCATTCACTTTCACCAGTCCCACTACCGTACCTTCAAAGCCTATTACACTGAGTATACCCTGGTGCACCTCCGGCCCGAATTCCCAGGCTTGGTCAGCTACAACCGGTTCGTTGAGTTGACGCCTACCGTGACCATCCCCCTGTTAGCCTACCTGCAACAGCGCCAAGGCAACTGCACCGGCCTCGCCTTCGTGGATGCCACTGCCATCAAGGTATGCCATAACAAGCGGATTCCCCGCCACCAGGTCTTTGCCGGAATCGCCGCCCGGGGCAAGACCACAATGGGCTGGTTTTATGGCTTCAAACTCCACCTGGTCGTCAATGACCGGGGTGAAATACTGGCGTGCCGGCTGACTCCGGGCAACGTCGATGACCGCAAGCCGCTGCCAGCCTTGGCTAAGGGCTTGTTTGGCAAGCTCTTCGGCGACAAGGGCTACATCTCCCAACCACTATTCAAACAACTGCTGGCCCAAGGCTTGGAGCTAATCACCCCCAGGCGCAAGAACATGAAGAAGCGTCCGTTGCCTCTGGAAGACAAGCTGTTGTTGCGGAAACGGTCGGTCATTGAGACCATCAACGACCAACTGAAGAACATTTCCCAAATTGAACATACCCGGCACCGCAGTGTGGCTAACTTCCTGGTCAACCTGCTCTGTGGCCTGATCGCCTACTGCCATCAACCGAAAAAGCCTTCCCTTCACCTCTCAGACCAGCAACTTCAACTCCTATCTCATCCCTTTTAACTTTCCCGAACTCAGGTTAATAGTTACGCCGATTAGTGGTGTGTTTACGTTCACCATATATTAATTGTAAATTGCGTGGCATAAGAAGAAAAGAGAGGGGTTGACTGAGGCCCCGTGTAATTAGGTATATAAGTCCCCGAAATAAAGGCCTGCCCCAATACCGGGAAGGGGCAGGCCGCGCTAACCGGGTGAGACGATGGTTCTACGATGAAATAGGCAGATCGATGTCGTAGTTGGCCAGCACAGCGCGTATCCGGCTGGCGGACCCTTCGCCCGGGGGCACCAATGGAAGCCGGGGCTGTCCAACGTTGAACCCGACCTGGTTGAGGGAGTACTTCACCGGGATAGGGTTCGACATGACGAACAGGACCTTGAACAGTGGGAGCAGCCGCCGGTGCTCGGCCGCCGCGTTTTCCACGTCGCCTTCCAGCAAATACCCCATCATCTGGCTGATCTGGTTGCCGACCAAGTGGGACGCAACGCTCACTACCCCGTAGCCTCCCGTGGCCATCATGTAGTAGGTCTCGTTGTCGTTGCCGCTCCAGACCCGGAACCCGTCCTTGGCCCCGTCGATGATGCGGGTTATCTGGTCCATGTCGCTGCCGGCTTCCTTGATGCCGACGATGTTGTCTACGTGACTGAGGCGAATGGTCGTCTCGTCGGTCATGTTCAGGCTGGTGCGGCTGGTCACGTTGTAGAGCATACAAGGGAGGTTGACGCTTTCCGCGATAGCCTTGAAGTGCAGGTACAAGCCCTCCTGGGGAGGCTTGTTGTAGTAAGGGACCACCAGCAAAATGCCGTCCACTCCTTGCTGTTCGGCTTCCTTGCTTAGCTCGATACTCTCGGCAGTGCTGTAATTGCCGGTGCCGGCTATCATTGCGCCGCTATCTCCCAAAGCATCCTTGACTTCGCCCCACAGCCGTAGCTTTTCATCGTTGGTCAAGGTTGGTGACTCCCCTGTGGTGCCCGAAACCAAGACTCCATCACTACCCGATGCTACCAGGGCCTTGGCGAGAGCCTTAGCTTGATCGTAGTCCACCTCTCCTTGGTCGTCGAACGGAGTGACCATCGCTGTGATTAGCCTGCCTATCTCTGCCATGCCTGGCCTCCTGCTTATTGGGTGCGTCCCCAGCGGTACCATATTGTACCGCAAAATAAAAACGGTAGTGACGGGGCCTTGGAAGTTATTCCTTGATCACTTGGGCGAAGGGCGGCTTCATGGCCAAGCCCGTACCGTCGGTGAAAATCTGCTTGATTTCTATAAAATCGTCCAAGCCGTGATAGCCTAACTCTCGTCCTATGCCGCTCTGCTTGTAGCCGCCCCAGATCCCTTCAACCGGCTGGGCGTAGTTGTCCCAAATCCAGACGGTGCCCGCCTTGATGCGCCGCGCCACCCGCATGGCCCGCGGATAGTCGGTGCTCCACACGCCGGCCACCAAGCCGAAGTCAACGTCGTTGGCCAGATGAATCGCCTCTTCCTCGTCGCGGAAGGTGGTAACGGCAACTACCGGGCCGAATATCTCCTCCTGGCTTAGCCTGGACGAGTTGTCCACGCCGTCGAAAATGGTGGGTTCAATATAGTAACCGTGGTCGTACCCCGGGCCATGAAGCTTAGACCCGCCGGTGACCAACTGGAAAGCGTCCTGGCCGAATTTGATGTATTCCTGGACCACGTTCTCCTGGCCGCTGGAGATCAACGGCCCCATGTCCACCGATTGGGCGGACGGGTCGCCCACCTCTATTTTCCTGGCAAGGTCCACCACGCTGGACAGGAATTCGTCATGTATGCCTTCCTGCACCAAAAGGCGCGTGGTCGCGCCACAGGCCTGCCCCGCGTTGCGGAACATCCCGAAGATGGCCGCCCGAGACGCGGCGTCAACATCAGCGTCGTCGAACACCACGTAGGGGGCCTTACCTCCAAGCTCCAAGCTGATCCGTTTCACGTCCCTCGCGGCTTGAGCGGCAATGCCCTTGCCCGTGCCGGTCTCCCCGGTGAAGGAAATCTTGTCGATTTTGGGATTGGTCACGATTTCCGCGCCGACGACGCTGCCCGGCCCCGAGACCAGGTTCACAACACCGGCGGGCATGCCCGTCTGGTGCATCAGCTTGATTAGCTCGTAAGAAGCGGCGGGGGTGTAGCTGGCGGGTTTGACCACTATGGTGCAACCGACGGCCAAGGCCGGGGCTACTTTGCGGGCGGTCTGGGTCAACGGAAAGTTCCAGGGAGTTATCATTCCGATGACCCCCATCGGCTCTTTGACCAGATTTATCATCGAGCCATTGGGCAAGGTGAAACTCTCGCCGTAAAGTTTTCCGGCCAGCCCGGCGTAAAACTCGAAAATATCCGCTGCGGCGCTGATGTGAGGCACGGCTTGGCGCTGGGGCATTCCCACTTCCAAGCTCACAACCTGGGCCAAACGGTCGGCATTCTCCCGCATCAACTGGGCAGTACGGTAAAGCACCTGTTCCCGCAGTTTGTAGTTGTAAATCCAGTTGCTGACGTTGCTGTCGAAGGCCTCTCGGGCGGCGTCGATGGCCGCTCGAACGTCTTCCAAGGTGCCTTGGGCTGCAATGGTGGCCACTTCCCTGGCGTCGGCGGGGTTTTCTCGCGAAAACTCCCCGCCGCCCGTGGCCGCAGATTCTACACCGTTGATAATGAGGGGGCTGGCAAGAGGCAGTTGGATCGGATTGTTGCCGAATGGCATTGCTGAGCTACCTTTCCCTTGTGGGCTGGCGTATTTGGGGTTTGACGCTAGCGGGCCGCGCCGCTCTTGTGCTTGGGCCGGATGCAATCGCGGCGCAGTAACTCCTCCGCTATCTGGATGGAGTTAAGAGCCGCTCCTTTTCGCAGATTGTCGGACACTACCCACATCACCAACCCGTTGGGATGAGAAGCGTCACGCCGGATCCGGCCGACAAACACATCATCGGCGCCGGCCGACTCCCAAGGCATCGGGTACACCCGGTTTTCCGGGTCGTCCATCACGGTCACACCCGGCATTGCAGCCAGGATTTCCCGCGCCTGATCGGGAGATACAGGCTGTTCGAACTCCACATGCACCGCGGCGCAGTGGGATATGTAGACCGGCACGCGGACGCATGTGGCGGAAATCGAGATGTCCGGAGCGTGCATTATCTTGCGCGTCTCCTGGATCATCTTCCTCTCTTCCATGGTGTACCCGTCATCCAGGAAGCGGTCTATCTGGGGGACGACGTTAAAGCCGATTTGATAGTCCAAGGCCTCGGTCCGGAGCTCCGTTTCCCCGTCGAGCAACTGCTGGGTCTGGCTGCGCAGTTCCCCCATAGCCGCACCGCCGATTCCGGATACCGACTGGTAGGTGTCGGCGATAACTCGCTTGATGGGGTTGTTCCGGCGCAGCGGATGGCAAACCATCACCAAGGGGGTCGTCGAACAGTTGGGGATGGCCAGGATGCCCTCGTGCCACTCTACGTCCTCGCCGTTGACTTCCGGCACCACCAGCGGGACGTTCTCGTCCATGCGGAAGGCGGAACTATCGTCGATGACCGCCGCTCCGGCAGCCACAGCCAAGGGGGCCAGCTTCCGGCTCATCTCGGTGCTTACTGAGATGAAAGCGATGTCCACACCCTCGAATGACCGCTCGGTGGTCTCTTCCACCACGACCTCCCGGCCGCCTACGGTGAGCCGTCTGCCCGCCGAACGGGCGGACGCCAACGCCCTGATGTTGGGAAGGTCGTCATACCTTCCTTCGATTATCTTCAGGAATTCCGTGCCTACGGCGCCGGATGCTCCCACTACTGCTATAGTCAGGTCTTTCAAGCTGCTTCTCAGGTATATCTCAATTGGTTGGAATAGCGTTTGCCCAGCGACCGCATGACGTGAGCCATGTGGCAGGCCCAATTATTTCGGGAGCCGACGCTTCACCTATTGCCTGCCGGTCAATAAAGACATCCTCGGCAACAGAAGGGCCAATTTGCATTGGCTTGGTCTATAGCCCGAGGATATTTTCCAAGCCTACCACAAGACCCTGCCGATTCACAACCTCGCGGATGCAGCGCAGCACACCGGGCATGTAGCAGTCGCGGCCCAACGTGTCGTGGCGCAGGGATACGGTCTGCCCTTGGGTGCCCATGATGACTTCGTGGTGGGCGCTGCGTCCGGCCATCCTGACGCTGTGGATCGTCACCCCGTTGTATTCGCCGCCGCGAGTGCCGGGCAGATTCTCTTTCTCCGTCTGGTTCCGGGTGAACTGCTTGTTGTCGCCTATGCTCTTGGCCAAGGCCATGGCGAAGCCCGAAGGAGCGTCGATTTTTGCTTCGTGGTGAGACTCCACGATGTCAACGTAATCGAAGTACCCGGCGGCCTGCTCTACCAACCGTTTCAGCACTACCGCCCCCAAGGCAAAGTTGGGGGCAAATATGACGCCGATGCCCTTGTCGTTTGCCAGCGCATCCAGCCGGGCCAAGTCGTCGTCAGTCAACCCGCTGGCTCCCAGGACTAGGTGCGTGGATGAAGCGACGCCCAGCAGGGCGGCCTCCATACATGCCGAAGCGTTAGTGAAGTCCACCAGCACGTCGGGCTTGGTCTCTTCAAGCAGAGACTCCAGGTTTGTGGACAGACTTACCTCGGCCCCGCCCGGCAACGCCAATACCGGGCCGCGGTTCCGGTGACACACCGCGCCTACCAAAGACATGTCCTCGTCGCCGCTGACAGCGGCGACGGTTTCCGTACCCATTTTGCCGGTTGCGCCGTTTACTACAACTCGGATTGAAGCCATGGATACCCTCTTCGAAAGAGCTTAAGGCAGGTTAGATATTAACATGGTTCAATCTCAGGTAACAGCAAATGGCCCGGTCTCGTTGCAAGACCGGGCCGATAGCCGTTTGATTACTGCGCCATAAGGAAGGCCTTAGCGGTTCCCGCCGCCACCTGTGAACCGCCGGTCTCCTCCTTGGTTGGGTCCTCCGCCTCCGGGCCGCGGACCCCCACGCCCTGGGCCGGGGCCGGGGCCGGGCCGGCGGTCCTGGCCGCCGCGTCCTCCGCCATACCCGCCGCCGCCGGGACGGGGACCGCGGTCAAAGCTGCCGGAACGGGCCGGCGGTCGCTCCGGTGCGGGGGAACCGCCGTTGTCACCGAACAACGCACGCCGGGACAGGTTCAGGCGGCCTTGAGAATCGATTTCCTGGATCACCACGGTGACTTCCTGGCCGATTTCCACTTCTGACTCCATGTCACCCAAGTCGCCGGAACGGACCAAGCCTTCACGTCCGGGCAACAGTTCCACAAACACTCCAAAGCTGGTCAACCTTGTAATTTTGCCGGTGAAGATGTCTCCCACCGCCAATTCGCGTGTAAGGCTGTCCACCTTGGCCCGCGCCTGCTCCAGCTTTGCGCCATCCGACCCGCCGATGGTGACAGAGCCGTCGTCCTGAACGTCGATGGAGGTCCCGGTATCTTCGGAGATGCTGCGGATTACCCTGCCCCCCGGGCCGATGAGGGCGCCAATCTTTTCCACCGGGATCTTCAAGCGGATCATCTTGGGAGCGTAGGCGCTCATTTCCGTCTTGGGCTGGTCGATAACCTCGGTCATCTTTCCTAGGATGTGCAGCCTGCCGACCCTGGCCTGCTCTAACGCTTCGGTCAGGATCTCCACAGTCAGCCCGTTGATTTTAACGTCCATCTGCAGGGCGTTGACTCCATCGGCGGTCCCGGCCACCTTGAAGTCCATGTCTCCCAGGAAGTCTTCAACCCCCTGAATGTCGCTCAACACGGCGTTCTGGCCGTTGCCGCCCATGACCAGTCCCATCGCTATGCCCGCGACAGGTTTCTTGATGGGTATGCCGGCGTCCATCAGCGCCAGGGTGGTGCCGCAAACACTCCCCATCGACGTGCTGCCGTTTGAACTGAGCACCTCTGAAACCACCCTGATGGTGTAGGGGAATTCGTCTGCCGGCGGCAGGACAGGTTGGATGGCCCGTTCCGCCAAAGCCCCGTGTCCAATTTCCCGCCGCCCCGGAGAGCTGACCCGGCGCGCCTCGCCGGTGGAGAATGACGGGAAGTTGTAGTGGTGCATGAACTGTTTTTTGTCTTCCGGCGTAACGGTGTCCAACTGTTGCTGCATGGAGAGGGACCCCAAGGTAACGATGGACAACACTTGCGTCATGCCGCGGGTGAAGAGGCCCGATCCGTGGGTGCGGGGAAGGAGGCCAACATCACAGGTTATGGGCCTTATCTCGGTCAAGCCGCGTCCGTCGGGGCGAATGCCCTGCTCCAGAATCCGGCGGCGCACCTCCCCTTTCATAACGCTCTTGAAGCCCTCTTTGACCTTATCGGGGGCGTATTCCTCGGATAATTGCTCCAAGGCCTCTCCCTGAAGGGTGGTTTCTTCTTCCTCCAAGGCGATCTTATCCGGGTTTCTTTCCAGCAGGGCCGCCAAGCGGCCATTCAAGACATCGTTAATTCGCGACTCCAGTTGTGCGGCCGCTTCAACATCTGTCTCCACGCTCAGCTTGGTCTTGCCGGCCTTCCCCACCAACTCGTTGATCATGTCGATGGTTTCCAGGTCGGCTTGGTGGGCCAAGCGAATGCCCTCCAGGATGACCTCTTCGGATACCTCGTCCGAACCCGCCTCGACCATGAGGATGGCATCGGGAGTGCTGGACAGTACCATGGTCAACTGGCTGTCGGCTATGTCCTGGTAAGTGGGGTTGACGATATATTCTCCGTTCTTGTAGGAAACCCGGGAGGAACCAACCGGGCCGTTGAACGGGATTTGAGACATGGCGAGGGCGGCTGACGTGCCCACCATCGCCAGGGTCTCCAGAGGGTTGTCCTGGTCGGCCGACAGGACGGTGGCGGTTATCTGGATGTCGTTGTGCAGCCCCTTGGGAAAGAGGGGCCGGATGGATCGGTCTATAAGCCTGGCGGACAAAATCCCCCCTTGGCCCGGCCGCCCCTCACGGCGGAAAAAGCTGCCTGGGATTTTGCCGGCGGCGTAAAGGCGCTCTTCATAGTCTACTGTAAGGGGAAGAAAGTCTATGTCGGCCGCACGGGGCCTGTCCGACATAACCGCCGTTACCAGTATGATGGACTCGCCGCACTGCACCGTGACTGCGCCATGGGCCTGCTCGGCCAGCCGACCGGTCTGGATGATGATTTTTTCGCGCCCGATGACGCGTTCAATGGTGATAGGCATAGTTATACTAAGGGACCTCGCTTTATTGGGCTAGGGCAGTGGCTAGAAGTGAAACAACACCCTTGAAAGGGTGTTGTTTGGTGCGCGAGATTATTAGCGCCTTAACCCCAAGCGGGTTATCAGCGATTGGTACCGGCCAACATCCTTTTTTGTGAGGTAGTTAAGGAGTCGGCGGCGTTTAGACACTAGAGTGACAAGCCCACGCCGGGAGTGGACATCCTTTTTGTGGATACGAAGATGATCAGTTAACTGCTGAATCCTGGCGGTAATGATGGCTACCTGAAGTTCGGCGGAGCCGGAGTCGTTGCGGTGTAACTGGTATTCTTTAGTGATCTGCGCTCTGGTTTCACCGTCTAGCATGCGCTGCGTTTGACCTTTTCCTTCTCTTTTACGTTGCCTGCGATTATAACATAGCCACGGTAATGGCCGCAACGCGGCTTAACAACGTGGGTCGGCATTTTCATTTTCGCCATACTGTCGCTCTCCATCCTCATCCTGAGCTTGTGCCCGTTGATGGTTCGACAAGCTCAGGATGAAGGAATCTTGAGGCATCCGGATGACAGTTGCCCCTTTCCAACTCCGGCGCTTCCGTCTTACCATACTACTTAAAAACTATTTCAAGACTTGTCGCAGCACCCAACCCGTCATTCCCGCGCAGGCGGGAATCTATAGGCCTTGGTTAGCGACGTGGGGAAATCAGCGAGACTGATTGGTTTTAAGATAGTCTCTTACCCTGCACAGCGCTCCTGACGCGCGGGGAATCAAATTAGAGCCCACGACTGACGCACCATGAAATCAATGACACAGAACGCACAATTCACGGAAAAATCTGCACCTAAACTGTGTCAAACTGGCCTGAAACTGCATAAGCGCCTGAAAATCCAACCCCTCCTCCGAAGCTGAATGGCACAGAAAGATACAAAATGACACAGTAAAGATACAAAATGCGCTCCGTCTCCTTCCGCCATCTCTGCTACGCTACAGCCGGATTACATCCCTGAAGCATAGCCGTCATGGAGGCCACGAAATGCGCAGCAAGCAGGACATACGGGAAGCCATGTGGGCCGCGATGGTGCAGGCCGGGGCGTCCCGGTCTCGTAACGTGCACGACAGAATCCCCGATTTCCACGGGTCCAAAGAGGCAGCGGACCGAGTGTGCGATCTGGCAGTCTGGCAGGCCGCCGAAGTGGTCAAAAGCAACCCAGACCGTCCTCAGCGCCCTTTGCGTCAGCGGGCGCTGCAAGAGGGAAAAGTGGTGTACATGGCAGTGCCAAGGCTGAGGATCGAGCAGTGTTTCGTCGAGCTGGACCCCATGGTGCTGGAGGCGACGCCGGCCAAGGCCGCAACTATTGCCGGAGCTTTCCGCCACGGCAGGTTGGTCTTTGTTGAGGAGATGCGGCCGGTGGACCTGGTAATATCCGGATCGGTGGCAGTGAACCGGGGCGGGACCCGGGTAGGCAAGGGCGGAGGGTTTGCCGATTTGGAGTACGGCTTGGCGATGGCGGCGGGTGTCGTGGGGCCGGACACCCCGGTGGTCACCACCGTGCACCCAATCCAATTGCTGGAAGAGGACCTGCCTTGGACTCAGCACGACGTGCCGCTGAGCTACGTAGGCACGGCTGAAGAAGTAATCCGTTGCACCGGGGAATTGCCGCGTCCTCAGGGAATCTACTGGGATGACCTGGACGAGCGGAAGATTGCCGAGATACCGATTTTGCAGAAGCTACGGCTGGCCGACGGCGGACTCCACGCCTAGCTCTTCCATCAACCCGCTGATCTGTTGCCAAGTCCCGTCTTCAACGAAAATTCCTTCCACTCTTCGTCTTTGTTCCGTCCGGTATTCCGGTTCGCCGGGGTAGAGCACCTCGGAGAAGCCGGCCGCCGGGGGCGAATTCTTGACAAACTCGGCCAGCGCCTTTACCTCTTCCTTGAACTCGGCCAAGGGCCGGAAATGCTCCACGTTGAATACCGATATAAAGACGCCGTCGTTATGCCTGGCCAACGGGTCGATGCCAAAGCCCAAGCCGGTGAGCAAGCCTGAAAATACTTCGACCATAAAGGACAGGCCGTAGCCCTTGTGCCCTTGGTCTGCGCCCACCGGGAGGATGGCGCCGCCGGCGCGGTAGTCTTCCGGGTTGGTGGTGGGGTTGCCATCCTTGTCGATGATCCATCCATCGGGCACCGTTTCCCCGCGGCTGCGCGCCAAGGTGATCTTCCCGGCGGCAACGGCGCTGGTTGCCATGTCCAGCAGTACCGGGCCTTCCATGTCGCTGGGGATGCCGATGCAGATAGGGTTGGTTCCCAACCGGCGGGCCCGCCCTCCGAAAGGCGCCACCATCTTCGGACCTGCGCCGGAGTCGGCGGTTACCAACCCGATCATCCCCTCCTCCAGCGCCATGGTGGCATAGTCTCCCAAGCGGCCGATATGGCTCTGGTAATGAATGGTGATGGCCGCAACGCCATGGGCCTTGGCTTTTTCTATGGCCATGCGCATGGCCCGCTCGGTGACCACGAAACCGAAGCCCCAGTTGCCGTTGATCACCGCGGTGCACGGAGCCTCTCGCTCCACCACGAAAGGCGCCCCCGGGACGATATGGCCCTTGTTGATGCGCTCGATGTATTCGGGGATATGAATTACGCCGTGAGAATCGTGGCCAACCAGGTTGGCTTTGACTTGGTGGGTGGCGACGGTCTCCGCCTCTTCGTGGGATGCGCCTTTGGCACGATAAATGTGGTAAGCAACCTTGTGCAAATAGTCCGGCGTGTAAACGGGCATAACCGAAACTCCCTGGTGGATTGGGCGTAGTCTATCGCCGCCGCATTTGCTTGTCCATCAGCGCCAACTCTTGCGCCCGTCCCGCCTTGTTGCTTTGTCCATGCCATGATATTCTAAATCTTACCAAAGCCCCCGTAGCTCAGCGGATTAGAGTGCTGGCCTCCGGAGCCAGAGACGAGAGTTCGATCCTCTCCGGGGGTACCATTGCCTTATTGTAGAACCTCCTCTTCTAAGTTCTTTTCATGTGTCCGGCTGTTATCGGGCATAGGGATGTGTAAGCGGGCGGGGGTATCAAACCGCTGACGGGTTGGTACAGCTTAAGGGCGGCGTCCTGGTCCTGGACGGCTCCACCCTGGACAAGCCCTATGCCCGGAGCATGGAACCAGTGACCCGCCATTGGAGCGGGAAGAACAAGAACGACCGCTTCCGGGAGACGCTGGATGCAGCCCAGGCGTGAGTATTCCCGCCCCTCGAAGTCCTCTTTGATAGCTCGCGCGGCAGCTTGAAAAACCTGAAAGTGGACATCGTCCGGTCGGCCACTCGCCAATATCTGGTTCACCCCCGTACTCCTTGAACCCAACTGCGTAAGTCATATCCTGATTCAGATGGATGAACCCGTAAACCGGGGCTTGACGGAGTAAGCCATGCCTCCACAGTTCGACGGCACAACCGGATTGCTGCTCGGAATCGGAGTGGAAAAAGCGGCAATAGCCATCCTTACACTCATCATACTCATCATACTCATCATACTCATCATACTCATCATACTCATCATACTCATCATTGCCATAGTGTTCATCTGGTCATTCGTCAAAGTCCGGCAGTCCCCACTCTACTACTACGACGACCGCGGACTTCCCCGCTGCAGGAAGTGCCAGGACAGCGGGAGAAACAGGTCCAAGGTCATATACTTCAAGGAACAGGAAGCCAGGCAGGAAGCACACAGGCAAACGAACAGATACGGCAAGACGATGTACGCATACGAATCCCGCCGCTGCGGCTACTGGCACCTCTCATCCCAAGCGCCACGATCGCAGGAAAGAGCTGCAACAGGAAACCGCCGCCCCTGAAACCGGTGCGCGCCCACACAAAAAACCGCGTCTGAATCAGGATTTCCGGGATTACGGGAGAGCGCGCTGGGGGAATTCAACCTCCGCGCCATCTGCGTCTAGCCTACGCTTGCTTCCGTGCGCTTACCCCGGAATAGGTAAACAAAAAGGAAGAGAAGAAAAATGGGGAAGGATAGGCCGTAGAACCAGCGGTTGAATCGCTTCTCCAGAGCGCGGTTATCATCACCGGAGTTTCAAAACCGGACTATGGGAATAACGAAGCGATGGTGAAACTGAGCCATCTACAGTAAGATAAGAGGGCGCTTTTTACGGGGCGATGATAATAGGGTGGAAATAAGCCTTTATGTCTCGTTACTCGAATAGCGCTCTATACGATGTTGTTGCACAATGCCGGTAAGGGTCCGGCATCGCAATTGCTCCGGGGCGTGGCCCAGTGGCAGGGTGCCTGGTTTGGGACCAGGAGGTCGGCAGTTCGAATCTGCCCGCCCCGACCAGTTTCACACTCTAATCGATCTATGTTCATAGCTTGACGCAGCGCGTTCGCCGATCATGTTGGTGGCGGGTAGGCTACGCGTCAATTGGCTTGGACCCTTCAGGGATGTCTATCTTACCGAATCCTTATCCTTTCGGACGGACGTTGCTTCCACACCCACATCCGCAAGACAAACAGACCGGCTTCTCGCCGGGTGGTGTATCGAAAATGCGCTTAACGGCGCCGTATTCAGGTAGTATTTGACCAACGAAAGGGGTAGAATGCGCTGGCATTCAATGTGGCTCACTTGGACTTTGGGGCTCCCGGCAATATCATCACGATATACGGCGTGACCGAGATGACGACAGCCACCACCGACGCGAAGAACCTCATCGACCGGATATCCACTTATGTGTCCCCGGATATGGCTGGACTGGTTGAGCAGGCATATCAGTTCGCCGACGAATGCCACCGTGGACAGAAACGTGTATCCGGCGAACCCTACATAGCCCACCCTCTACAAACCGCCCTTTTCCTTGTCGACCTCCGTTTGGACGTTAATACCATTGTGGCCGCGTTGCTCCACGACGTGGTGGAAGACTGTGACGTGGCGCTTGATGAGTTGGCTTCCCGCTTCGGAACAGATGTAGCCAAGCTGGTCGACGGCGTGACCAAGTTGACCAAGCTGGATGTGCGTCTCCAACAATCCGGCGGCGGTCAGAGCCTTTTCCAAGAGCAGGACCATCTCTACGCGGAAAGCTTACGGAAGATGCTGGTGGCAATGGCCGAAGACATCCGCGTGGTGTTAATCAAGCTGGCCGACCGCCTCCATAACATGCGGACTCTGGACGTCCTTCCGCCGGAGAAACGTCGCCGCATCGCCCAGGAAACGCTGGATATCTACTCCCCCTTAGCCCACCGGTTGGGCATTTGGGAGATCAAGTGGCGGCTCGATGACCTTGCGTTCTTTTATCTGGACGAAGACCGTTACCACGAGATCTCCAACATGTTGGCGGCCAAGCGTGAAGAACGGGAGGCCTACGTCGGGCAGGTGGCTTCCCGTCTCCGGGAGGCAATGAAGGTTTCCAACTTGACCGGAGAGGTTGTCGGAAGGCCCAAGTCGATCTACAGCACCTACCGTAAGATGGAGCGGTACGCCGCTCAAGGCAAGGAACTCAGCGACATCTACGACCTGTACGCGTTGCGAGTGTTGGTCGACTCCAAGGACGACTGTTACAAGACCTTGGGGGTAATTCATCAGCTGTGGCATCCCATTCCGGGGCAGTTCGACGATTACATTGCCAACCCCAAGGAAAATATGTATCAAGCGTTGCACACCACCGTGATGTGCGATGGAGGCAGTCCGCTTGAGGTACAGATAAAGACCTACGAACTGCACGAAATCGCTGAATATGGAGTCGCCGCCCACTGGCGGTACAAGGAGGGCCGGGCCAACGACCTGCGATTTGAAGAAAAAATGACCTGGCTGCGCCAAGTGCTCGATTGGCAGCGGGAGATGGCCGCGACCGACGAGTTTATCGAATCTGTCAAGCAGGACATATTCCAGGACCAAGTGTTCGTTTACACCCCCAAAGGGGACATTGTGGAGTTGACCGCCGGGTCTACTCCTATAGACTTCGGCTACAAGATTCACACCGACTTGGGCCATCGCTGCATTGGGGCCAAGGTCAACGGTCGGCTGGTGTCCCTGGATACCAAGCTGCAAAACGGTGACACCGTAGAGGTATTGGCCTCCAAGTTAGACCGGGGTCCCAGTTTGGACTGGCTTAACCCCAACCGCGGGTACGTAGGCTCCGCCAGCGCCAGGCAAAAGGTGCGATTGTGGTTCCGGCGTCAAGCCCGCAGCGCCAATATCCAGCGAGGCCGCGAGTTGCTGCGCCGCGAACTCCGGCGGCTTAATCAACGATTGGACGACGCGGAAGTCCTGTCATTGTGCAACTACGACAATATGGAAGAACTCCTGGCTAACTTGGGCTCCGGTGGCATCACTGAAAGCCAGGTTGGATACCGGCTGGCGCAAGCCCGCCAGGAACCATTGTCGCCCATAGTGGGAGGCAAACCCAAGCTGGCCCTGTCCAGCCCCGGTTCCGGCATTTCCGTGTTGGGTGTAGGGGACCTTTTGACTCGGATGGCGCCGTGTTGCAATCCCATACCCGGCGACTCGATTACCGGCTTTGTGACCAGGGCCCGGGGTGTTACGGTCCACAAGCAGGGATGCTCGAACTTGGCGAACGAGGACGAACCGGAGCGGATAGTTCACGTGGACTGGGGAAGAACCTACGAACTTTACCCTGTGAGAATCCGTGTAACGGCCTACGACCGGGTGGGGCTTCTAAGAGACGTTACGTCGGCGGTATCGGCTGAGGACGTAAACATCGCTTCGGTGGTCACCAAAGAGCACCCGGACGGCACCGTGACCATGGAACTTACCATTTACACCAAGAACCTGGAACAGCTTGGCAGACTTTTCGCCAAACTCGAGGGGGTCAGGAGTATCATCGAGGTAACCCGGGACCGCTCCACGATCCCACTCCTTACCCCAAACTAGCGTGTGACGCCCATTGGGCGAGCGTTTAACTCCCCAGACACCCGGAACGTTTTTGCGCCTGCGGGCGGCTAGGAAGCGGGCTTGCCTCACTCGCCCGGAAATTATGAATCTGCGTTCACAAGGAGAAGACCATGGCAGAAAGGAAACCCATAATACCCTCCGGGGTCGCTCCCAATCCGGCGCTTTCCCCCGGCATTCAAGTTGGTGACTTTTTGTTTGTCTCTGGCAACGTTGGCCAAGACCAGAACGGCAACCTGGTGGGCGAAGGAGACTGCGAGGCCCAGTCCCGGCAAGTCATGGCCAACATACGGGCGATTGTTGAGGCAGCCGGGGCCACCATGGCCGACGTGGTGAAAATCACCTGTTTCCTGACCGACGTGGCCGACTATCCGGCCTACGGCAAAGTGAGGGCCGAGACCTTCCCGTCAAGTCCTCCCGCCAGTTCCACCGTGATGGTGGCAGGGTTAGTGCGCCCGGAGTACTTGGTGGAAGTGGAAGCCATAGTCAATATGTCCGGCGGGTGATAATTCACTTCGCTGGAAGGGGATGCTACATGGGAAGCGAAGGACAACCCGGCGTTAGCGGCATTGAACTTGCTGCCTGGCTCCCACGGGAATTTTCACCCTTCCACCCGTGCGCCAATCGGCCACATCGGACCCGATTGGCGCCATGTTTAGAGGCAAGCGCCCGGATGTAGATATGCCGCTTTTTCAGTAACGCGGCTCTGCAAATGTGACTGGCTGTTTCGTTGCCCGACATATAGTGTCGCCGAGGGTATAATATTCATCACGAACGCACCACCCGCTATGACCACCATCAACGACATCAACGACTTCGTCCGTATCCTGCGGGAGAACCCCGATTGAGCTGAAACGATTCGTAGCATACTCCTAAGCAAAGAGTTGTTGGAGTTGCCCGAACGATTCGCGGCATTCGTCGAAGCCACCAACCAGAACTTCCATCTGGTCAACCAACGGCTGGACCGGCTGGAAGCAGACGTGTCAGTGCTCAAGACCGACATGGCCGGAGTAAAAGGCATACTGGACAACCTGTGCGGCTCAGACTACGAACTCCAAGTCGAAAACAGCATCGGCAGCCTCGCGGGAGAATACCTCCGCATCCGCAGGACGAGAGTACTGAAAGGGCCGAGGGCCGGTCTTGACTACGAATTCACCGAACGGGTCGAGGACGCCGAGGACAACGGCATCATCACCGAAGAACAAAACCATGAACTTGGGCGGTCAGACCTCATATTCGCTTGACGGCGCAGGACCGACGGCGCCGACTTGCACGTGGCCGCTGAAATCTCCATAACGATTGGCAATATCGACATAACCCGGGCGGCTCACCGGGCCGGCATACTGGAGTTGGTCATCGGGCAACCGGTAATGCCGGCAGTCATCGGCGCTCACATCGATGAGGACCGGGCTGCCTTGGCCAATGCCAACAGTGTCGCGGTAATTCTCAGGGCCAACGACTAAACATCAACCCGGCACCCCTCTACGGCTCTCTCAATGGGCCAGTTGTCAAAGAACGGCCTGCCCGGCTTGTGCAGCTATCGCCCCGTCCTTAATGACCAAGTCGACCCGTTGCAGGGCGGTGATGTCTTGCAACGGGTCTCCGTCGACGGTAATCAGGTCGGCTTTCTTGCCTGCTTCCAAAGTTCCGGTTTGCGTTCCCAAGCCAACCGCCTCGGCGGCCAAGCCGGTGGCCGACGTAATCACCTGCATCGCCGGAATTTCCAGCCCGTTGACCAGGAATTCCAGAAGTAGTCCCAACTCGTCGATGCGGGTGGAAGTGGTCCCTGCATCACTGCTGGCCACCACTTTCGCGCCGGCGGCGTACATCTGCCGGATGGTCTGGTATCGGGGTTGCAACTGGGCTTGTCGGTCCGGGACCATGATGTCCTTGATTTGGTCTACGGGGACCCGGTACCAAGTGGCGGGCATGCCCAAGCTTACGTACACGTCCCTTTTGATAATATCCTCTAAAACCGCCTGGTCCAAGCTGATACCACTGGAGCTGAGCCAGTTGCAGTGCTCCAAGCAGTCCAATCCACCTTCTATGGCTGCCTGTATGGCCACCGTGGGGTGGACGTGGGCTGTTACGTGCTTACCCATGCGGTGGGCCTCTTCGGCTGCCGTGCGAAACTCGTCGACGTTGTACTGGGCCGCCATTGGGTTGCTCCCCGGCGTGGTGGTGCCGCCCGAGCCGAATACCTTGATGCAGTCCGCTCCGCCCTTAACGATAAAGCGGACGGCCTTCCTGATCTCGTCGGCGTTATCCACTTCGGCGGAGTGGGCGTGGTAATGCCCGCCGGTCGTGGTGATGGCATGAGCACACGACACCACTCGCGGCCCCGGGATCACGCCACCGGCGATTGCGTCCCGCACCGCCACAGTGATGAAGTCCTTCCCGCCCAGATCGCGTACAGTGGTCAGCCCGGCTCGGATTGCGAGTTGCGCGTTCTTCACGCACTGGATCATCATCTCGTGGTCCGTGGCGTGAAGCGACTCCCTCGCCGCCAAGGGTCCGCCGTTATGGCTGAGGTGGACGTGGGCGTCTATGAGGCCGGGCATGATGGTCTTGTCTCCGGCGTCGATGACGGTTACGTCCGGCCCGATGGTCATATCCGCTTGGCGGCCGACGGCGACAATCCGGTCGCCATCAAACAGCGCCGCAGCGTTGTCAATCACCCCGCCTTTGCCGTCGATTAACTTCGAACCCTTGATCAAAGTAACCATACGCCCGCCTCTCACTATCGTATTCCGGCTCCGACGCTCCCAACCCATCCACGTCTTCTTCCAGGAAGGGCCAGGTTACCCCAACTCGGCAATGGCCTCGATCTCTACATCGAGTCCCGGCTCCACCAACGCGCCGATTTCCACCAAGGTGTTGGTGGGGTACTCGCCCTGGAAGAACTCCGTAAACATGGCTTGGCTTTCGTCGTTGTGCGCCACCCAATCCGGGACGCTGGTGACGAAAGTAGTTATCTTGACAATGTCTCCGGGCGATCCGCCCTCTGCGGCAACGATGCGGACTATCCTATCAAGTGTGACCCGCAACTGGTCCATCAAAGGCGCTCCTTGCGCATCGGTGCCGCGGGCGGTGCAACCGGCGATGAACAGCAGATTGCCAACGCGAATACTTCTGCTGAAAGTCGGGCCGGACGGGGCGATGTCGACGTGGTTGCTTCTAATTTTCTCCATTATGCGCACTCCGTTTGTAACTGTTCAGACTAGCGTGGGTACGGGTCGTAGAGGATACACTTCAAAGCATGGTAAGGGCTGGGTCCTTGCAAACGCCAAGGCGCAGGTCACAGCGCCACTTCAGGCGGCATTGTATCACCCTCAAGTCGATTTGTTCCTTGTTGGCGACTTCTGCTAAAATCGGCTCACGTCTACAGTTCCCGATGGACCTCTACCCATGCCCAAGGAGTTATGCTATGGAATGGCGTTTCGAATTGATAGAACGGCCTTACGGTGGCGTAACCGAAGGCCCGATATGGGATGGGGAGGCGGTCTACTTCACCCACATACCCACAAGCCACATCATGCGTTACGACCCAGGCAGCGGGGACATCTCTGAATGGCGGGGAGGCACGAACCGTACCAACGGTCTGGCCCACGACACCCAAGGCCGGCTGTACGGCTGCTGCTCCGGAGGCCGCTCCATCGTGCGGTTTGAGCCCGACGGGTCGGCTACCGCGGTAGTCGACCGGGTTGACGGACGGAAGCTCAATACCCCAAATGACTTGGCGATTGACCACCAAGGCCGTATCTGGTTCACCAATCCGTGGAACGCGGGCAACATAGACCCCGCCGAGGTTGAGGAACTGGACAACCGGTCGGTGCTCCGGGCAGACCCCCAACCCGACGGCAGCTACACTGTGGCGCGGGTCACATTCGATACCACCATGCCCAACGGCATCCTGGTGTCCCAGGATGACTCCACGTTGTACGTGGCGGAGAGCAACAGCGCCGACATAGGCTTGGACCGGGAACTGCGGGCCTACCCCATCAACGATGACGGAAGCCTGGGTCCCTACAATACCTTGCACACCTTTGGCAAAGACCGGACCGCCGTCCACCGCGGCATCGACGGCATGTGCTTCGACGTGGACGGCAACATCATTGCCACTGCGGGCTGGCCCGACGGCGGTCCGGGCCCGATGATTTACGTCTTCTCTCCCACAGGCAGGGTCCTGGAGACCCATCGAGTGCCGGCGCGAATGCCCACCAACTGTTGCTTCGGCGGCCCCGACAGGACTACCCTGTACGTCACCTCTACCGAGGGGCACTTCTTCCGTGCGAAAACCGACCGGGTCGGCTGGGCGATGTACCCATGAAAAAAGCATCGGAGGACTGTTCAAGGACAAGAACGGCGGTTACGAGGATGTAGCATGAGCTTGAGGAATCACGGAATCCATAGGCGCCAGTTGCGGGAAGGCGGCGGCCGGGGCACCGGCACAGACCACGTGGAGGAGTTGTTTGGCAGTACCGAGCTTTACATTTACCAGACTCCCAACACCCGCCCCAAGGGTTACTCCAACCTGAAGCTTTACTTGGAGGCACAGGAGTGCGAGGTGATCTTCACCGCCGAGGCCCCTCCTGAGCTCAGCAAATACGAGACCATGCGCATTACTCATAAGCGAGCCGATCCAATACCAACGGCGGTTATAAAGCGGGCTCATTCGTGGGCCCACCAAAGGAACTACCTGCACAGTTTCTTCAAGCCCATGTACCGGTAACAGGCGACATCAAAATCGGACCGAATGGAGGAGACATTATGGCGAAGATCAAGCACATAGCCCTGACCACCAGCGACCCCGCGGCGTCGGCTAAGTTTTACCAAGAGGCCCTGGACTTGAAGATAATCCGAGCGGATGACAAAGGCAACGTGTTCCTCAGCGACGGGGAGTTCAACATGGCCATCTTGAAGTACAAGACCGACGAGGATGCGGATGTGGGCGCTCACGGGTCGAACTTCAGCGGCATCCACCACTTCGGATTCTACGTCGAGAACCTCCCGGAGCAGGTCGAAAAGATGGAAAAGGCTGGGGGCAGGAGGCTGACCAAGATGGCAGACCCCGGCACCGGCGGTCTATTCGGGGGACAAGCGAACTATGCCAACGCCGAGGTCAAGTTCGCCGGGCCGGACGGTGTCATAATTGACGTTTCGGGCAGTGGCTGGGCCACCTCCGCGTAGCGACTGGTACACACTCCGGAACTCTTTTGTAAACCAATCCGGCAGGCCCTTGGGTTCTCAGCCCAAGGCAGCCGGTAGGGGAAAGCCTAAAACTCGCCATAATCCGGGCTTGCGAGGCAGGGGCAACCTCTATGGTTGCCCCATTTGATTTACCGCCCACATTAAGAAACGAAAGACCATACCAACACAGGGGCGAGTATTGTCGCCTGTCTACTTGCAACCTACAGCGTTCGATAGTAATCCCGTATTTTGGTAGCCATCAAGCTTCTACGTTCCTGCAAAAACGAATCGTAGCCTTCGCTATTTACCACATCCATTCCTTCGGGAATGCAGTGAGCCGCGAGGTTGTCTCTCAACTCCCCGGCGCTGGTTATGCCGCCGTAGCGAGTTACGCCGGTCTCACACTGTTCCAGCAATGCTGAAAAGTACGTTGACGGCGGTCTGTTGCTTATGGCGATGTTAATTTCGCTCTGCATAATCACATAATTGGCAATTTGATTGTAGCGTCCACGTTGGAAGCCGTGCCGCTTCAAGTAGCTGCTCGGAAATACGTGGTGAACGTGCGGCTGACCTTCAAGGAGGTTTTGCACGCTAATATCACGGGAGAGGAAGCCTTTGTCGTTCTCTTTTACTTGACTCGCCAGAAAGACGTTGAAATAAGGGCTGCTGGCCACTGGAGTGTCCATTTGTTGCGGAAGCCCCACATCCCAGAACGCCTCAGAAAGCTCCGCCCGTTCTATCGTGTTGAGCAACGGACGGGCACCCTGAGTGCCGATGTCACGAATATCGGCGCCAAAAGCGGTTTCCGGCGAGCCGGTGTACCTACCTGTCAGGACAGACATCACAAACCACCGGCGCACTAACCTCTCTATTTCCTGTTGAGAAACATGCTGTGCTCGCAGTGTCAGATACAAAATATAAGCGAAATTAACAGTGTTCTGAGATCTGATCATTGAAGAATCGATAAACCCGCCTGAGCGTAATATCATGATGAAACGTTTGAAATTGTTCTCGTTCATGTAACGTAGGACGCCTTTCTTGAGCTTCTGGAAAGATTCCTCTGCGATGGATTCTTCAAAAGTGCGGGTTTCGAAGTTGCGGCCTGAGAGCAGAGCAACCAAGTCCTCCAAACGGCCACGTTGAAATTCAGAGGTAAACGCCACTCGGAGCATATCGGTGTACGAAGGATCGTAGATGTCTTCCTTTTCATGCTTCAGCCACTCCATTGCGCGGAAATAGCTGGTGTCTGCAAAATCATTGTCTCTGGCTAAGTCATTGTAGGCCTCCGGCGCAACGGCTAGGTGGCAGAAATAGTCGATGCACTTGCGCAGCTGATGCCCGTCATACTGTTCACTGGCGGCCATCTTGGACATGGCGAAGTCGGCTGCGTTCAGCGAGACTCCTTGGGAGTTGATGCGAACGAAAATCTCCGCGACAGTCTCCACGTCCAAATCGGCGTTCAGATCTATGAGACCAAGAGAGTTATTGCGTATACCCCGAAGACGCTCCAGCCGGTCATAGATTTCGTCTTTGCTTACTTCCGGGTTCGCTCCGCAATATTCGTCTAATAACTGGAGGATTTTCGTTTCGGGTGTAAGGATGGCCGCGATATCAGGAATCCATCCCCGGTCCCTGCGTATGGCGGCGTTGGCCACCTCAAAGCGTTGCTCGCCATCCTTCCGGCCAGGATGGAAGGCTATGGTAATCCGGCCCCGCTTGTAGTCCCTGTTTACTACTTCTTCACCAAGCACAGCGGCCAGAAGAGCCGTCACCCGCTGTTGACCGTCAATTAAGATACGCTTACCGGTTGACTTCGTGCCGTCTTTCAGCCGAACGTCGGGGTTACGCCAAGTGATGAGATACCCGACGGGGTAGCCTTGATAAAGTGAATCGATGAAATCGCGTACCTTGGCTGCGTTCCAGACGAAAGGACGCTGTATATCGGGGATGGCGATTTCACCGGACTTGATCCAAGTGACCAGGGTTTCGATAGGGTACTGGTTTACCGAGTACTGTTGGCTTGGCATCACAAACCTCTTGACCAATCACCACAAGCTTCAGATACTGACGGCCGCAGCATGTTCGAACCATACGCCCCAGCTTCAACCGGCAGTCAATGTTGATGACCAAGTTATGTGGTCTTCCCGCAAATGCACCACCCCCTAGCAGTTGGCTCCCAAGGAATCTTGGGGTGGTCCATCAACCTAAACAGGCCCGTGTGTCCACAGGCCTGTCGGGTTTCCCTGTGTTTTTCGAAGGAGACCTAGCCCTCGTTCTTCTTGGCCTCCAAGGCCTCCAGGATAGCGCCCGGAGTCATGGGCAGCTTGGTCATGCGGACGCCTATGGCGTCGTAGATAGCGTTGGCCAAAGCGGCCAATGGCGGGATTATCGGCGCTTCACCGACGCCCCGCAGTCCATAAGGATGGCGGGGGTTGGGCACCTCGGTTATGACGGTCTCAATCATGGGCAAATCCAGGCTCGTGGGCATCCGGTAGTCCAGGAAGCTGGAATTGTTCATGGTGCCGTCGGCGGCGTAGAAGTACTCCTCATTCAGGGCCCAGCCGATGCCTTGCACGGTCCCTCCCTGCATTTGTCCCTCTACGTAGCTGGGATGTACTGCTTTCCCAGCGTCCATGAAGGCAGTGCACCGGAGCACGTCGACCTTGCCCGTCTCCGGATCAACCTCCACGTCGATAATATTGCCGGCGATAATAGGGCCAACGCCACCGGTGTTGGACGCCGCCGAACAGGTGATGGGGCCGCCGGTGCGCATCAGCCGCTCCGCCAACTCCTTGAAGGTGAAACGGTCCTCTGTATTCCTAGTGCAAATGAACGTGCCATCGTGGAACTCTACGTCCTCTTCCTGCACCTCCCAGATCAACGCCGCCCGGGCAGCCATTTGCCGCTTGACTTCCTCGGCGGCGTTCATAGCGGCCAAGCCAGTGTCGAAGGCCGTTCGGCTGCCGCCAGTGGTGGCGGTGTAGCCGATGGCGTCGGTGTCGACCACGGTAGGTGACACGTCCTCGGCCCTCAGTCCCAGAACCTCAGCGGCCTGCATGGCGACCGCAGTGCGGGTGCCGCCGATGTCCACCGAGCCGGTTATCAGGTTGATGGTGCCGTTGCTGTTAACGTTGATGGTTGCTGAAGAGGCTTGGCCTCCCTGCCAGCGGAACCCCACCGCCACTCCCCGCCCTTGGTTAGGGCCGGTCAGCGGTTCGCTGTAGTGGGGATGGGCCTTCATCTCTTCTTCCATTTCCCGGGTACCCAGAACGGCGTGGGGGACACCGGTGGGCATCCGGTCGCCCACTTTGCTGGCGTTCATCAACCGGAAATCCATCGGGTCGATGCCCAGTTTCTCGGCAAGCTCGTCAATCACTGGCTCCACCGAGAAGCAACCTTGTGGCTGACCGGGGGCCCGATAAGCTTGAACCTTCTGCTTGTTGCAAACGATGTCGTAGCCGTCCACCAGCAGGTTCTCGATGTTGTAAGGTCCGGTGGCGCACATCGTCCCTCCGCCCACGGGGGAGCCGGGGAAAGCGCCGGCCTCGTAAGCAAGGTACAACTGGGCGGCGGTTATTTTCCCAGCCTTGGTTGCGCCTATTTTGCAGCGCATGTGGGTGGCGGATGTGGGGCCGGTCCCTTCGAAGACCTCCTTGCGGTTCATAACCATCTTAACCGGGCGCCCGGACTTCTTGGACAACACGGCGGCTACCGGTTCCAAGTAGGTGGTGATCTTGGCGCCGAATCCGCCACCGATCTCCGTGGGTATTACTTTCACCGACGACTCTGGAAGACCCATGATGGCGGCGGTTGAAGCGCGGATGGCGAAAGCGCCTTGAGTGCAGGTCCAGATAGTAATCCGATCGTTGGGCGCCCATACCGCCGTGGAGGCGTGGGGCTCAATGTAGCCTTGGTGGACGGTTTGCGTCTCGAACTCCCGCTCCACAATCACGTCGGCCTCGGCAAACCCCTTCTCAATGTCTCCCAGCTTGTGCTGGATGTGGCCTGCTACGTTTCCTTTCACGCCGGTGTCCTGGCCCCGGCCGAACCGCTCCACCCGGAACATGGTGGTCAGGTCGTCGTGCAGGATGGGTGCGTCCTCCTTGAGCGCGTCGTGGAGCGTCAGCACCGTTGGCAGAACCTCGTAGTCCACTTCAATCAAGTCCAGCGCCTGCTCGGCAACGTGGGGACTGGTCGCGGCGACCGCTGCAACCGCATGGCCCTTAAACAGGGCCTTGTCGTCGGCCATGACGTGCTCCGCCATGAGCCGGGCGGAGCCTTGGGCTTCAGCGAAGTCAATGACTTGGTCTTCGATAATCGGAAAGTCCTTTGACGTCGCGACGGCGACCACGCCGGGTAAAGCCTCTGCCTTGCTGGTGTCTATGGAGCGGATGCGAGCGTGGGCGTAGGGGCTGCGCAGGACTTTGCCGTGCACCATGCCGGATATTTGGGTATCCGCGCCGTATTTTGCCGCGCCCGTTACCTTTTCCAGGCCATCGTGGCGGATGGGCCTGGTTCCAATGACCCGATACTTCTTAGGACCTGCTTCCTGTCTTTCGCTTGTAGTAGTCATGTGTCAATCCTTACGTAGTTAGGATGGCTGAAATCGTATCCGATACAGTAAGGCGGCTCACCGCCATTCAATGGCAATCTATGCCGGTTGGCTTCAAGTGTCAAGGGTTTACAAATGAAGAGGCAGGGCACGTGCAAAGTCGGTCAGCAAATTAATCCCTACGTTCGCCCTGAGCTTGTCGAAGGGGCATCCGTTCATGGTTCGACAAGCTCACCACGAACGGACTTTGAATTGATTCGGACTTTGCACATGCCCCGAGGGTTAATAGCCGGGGTCTTTTGATTGTCCATGCAGATAGCACCCAGGGCAACCACAAGGGTTGCCCCTACAGAACCATGCCACGTTTTTCCGTCAGCCAAGGGACCCACGGGCGGGATATTTCCTGGACGAGGGGAGGAGGGTGTTGAGCAACGCGTCGGGGTCGGGGACGGTGTCTTTACGACGACAACCCTGCAGGTAGTTATTGGCCGCGCCCAACGGGAGGAGCCGGTAGCCGGCGTCTATCACCCGGTTGATGAAGGGCTGGATTCCGGGCAAAGGCTTGTGGTCGGACTGGGCGACGAACCAACGGTGGCAAAGGTCCCGACTGAGGAGGTCAAGCCGGTAGGCGGCCAGTTCACGGGCCAATTTCCGTTGAAGGACGCGGACGCGAGCGCGGAGAGCGTTTATTTCACTTCGCATGATGCCAAACTCCCCGGATGGTTATTTGCCGGATGGAGAGGCCGGAAATTCCAGAATCGCGGACATTTGCGGACATTTCAGGACGTCCGGGGAGGGCACGGGAGTTGGAAGGGACTTCGAGGTCCCGGTTGGGTCCGGACAGCTTGTTGCTGGAGGGCTTTCTACTCATCAATCATCATGTTGCCTCAGTGGCCTTATTGGACTTGTCCACGTCCAACAGGATGTTGAACGGGACAATAGATATGGTAGAGAAGTGTTTTACGAGTTGGCAATGGGGAAGTGTCAGTGGAAGGAGGGAGGGAGGGAGGGAGGGAGGGACTGTGCCAAGTCACCCCTCCCCCGCCTGGCGTGGGCAGGAATCCAGAGTCATTCGCTGACGGTAACGTCCTTTACCTCGGTGCGTATGGATTCCTGCTTTCGCTGGAATGACGGATGGCCTTGCCGAGCCCACGCATGAGACATGAAAATCCCTATTTTCATGGCAATGACGCCTCCCTTCGTGTGGGATGGGGGATTGAACTGGTGGATTGGCTCCCTCGACTTTGCACAGGCCCTGGTTTGCAGCGGAGCGGATGTCTTTCAGCAAAATGGTATACTAACGGCATCTATCAACACGGATGAATTGTTGGGAGAATGACAATGAGCTATAGACCTAATCATCTGGGACACGTAAACATTTACGTTCGGAACGCTGAGATTTCCCACAAGTGGTACGAGGATATTCTGGGCCTGCACACCTATGACTTTGTGCCTGGCCGCGCCGCTTTCATGGCAGCCAACCTTGATGAGTCCCACGAGATTGCCCTGATGGAAGTGGGCGATAATGCCGCTTTGCCGATGAAGGGGCAGGTTGGGCTTAACCACATGGCTTGGAGAATGGAGAACCTTGAGGACTTGAAAGAGTTCTACGTCCGCCTTCAGGAAAAGGGCGTGGAGATGACCCCAAGGGACCACGGGATATCGATGGGCATCTATTTCAGTGATCCCGACGGCAATGGGATTGAGGTGTACTACGAGTTGCCCAGGGAGCAGTGGCACCGGCATGAAGATCTGTTCCTCCACGGCGACACTCCCACCGGCCAAATCTCCGGTCCTTGGGACGAAGTTCTAGCCCCTCAGAAAGCAGCCGTATAACGCTTACCCGGCTCTACCACCATCAAGCTGGTATTGCGACAATTGGCCGCAATACCGGCTGCCGATTTTTGAGATGGTCGTAAGCATATCAACCTGCTGGGTTGGCAAGTGCAGGGCAGCACACCTCTTTATGCCAACATAAACCGGTCCCTGTTGGGGCATTATCAGGCATTACGGGCATACATTACGGGGGATTCCAATGACCACAGCAAGCGATGATACCCGGTTGGGCAGACTGGAAGGGAGATTGGACGAGCTATCGGTGTCCGTCCAAGACTTGCGGGCTGGGCTGCAAGAAGTCAATCGCCGGATTGACCAAGTGAACAGCCGGATTGACCGAGTGTTTTTGGCAATGCTGGGGATAGGAGCAGCGCAAATAGCCTTGCTCATAACCTTGGTAGTCCGGGGTGGGTAATTGGCGGCTGGCGGGCCGAAATATACTCCATCAGCCCGCTCCCGCAAGGGGACGCAATGACGGCATTGACACGCAGCCCGGCGGGACCACATTCACTTCCGGGGAATTGAGCATTTATAAGGAGATCCGTTAAGCCCCACCTGCAAACTTTAAGACATCTTTGTACTTCCGGTAACAGACCAAACACAATGGTTTAAGTAGAGTTGCCACATGCTCTTTTCCGCAGATGTGGCAATATTTCTCCTCGTAATCTTTGTTCTCGTAACGCTTCCAGGAAGCATAGCAACGTTTGCAGTACGGCTGAGTTGGGTTGGCCGATACGTCATCTTCGCACCGGATACAGACACCAGAATTTGGCGTTTCGAGGGTCGGCTTGAAATTTCTTCTAGCCCCTTTCGTACCGGACCGACACCTGTCATCCTCGGTGGCCTCGACTTTTGCGACCGTCACACGTATCTCTTCGCTTGCCCTTAAGATACGCATAGATTCTTCACGAATTTGCTCGTAAAGTTCCGGTTCATCATCACGAGATATGAGCAGCCCCATTTCGCTGTTGTTAACCTGCGAGAACTCATACAGATTCATCGAGGTCAGAAGCGCTTCCTTCTCGTTCATATAGCATTTCGCGTGAAGGTTTTTGTGAAAACTTGTTCTGACCGAAGTCATTGATTCGAGCCAGTTATTTTCTTCCGGCTGTAGTTCGTTTTTTCCGTAAATTACACGGACATCTATTTTCATGCGGTCTCTATCCTCAAAAAGTTCCTTGAGACGGTCGTTGACCTTGAGGAATGGACTGATAATTACAAGGCGCTCCGTGGCGGTCTTGATGATTTCTTCAAGCCGGTACGAAACGCCTGTTGTAGTAAGGAATTGTGCCATAGTAAGTATGCCCTCTTAATATTATTTCAATAACATAATACTTGAAAGCAGTCACTCCCTTATCTGAATCTCCGACCCAAATGCGACTGAATGCAATAAATGACTATCTCAAAACCAGCTCGATCTACTGGCATCTCACTCGTCGATGGTTCAAGTCTATGGATTCCCGCCTGCGCGGGAGTGACGGGTTAGGCGGGAGTGACGGGGTGGGTACTGCACCATGTTTTGGGATAGTTTCTAAATGATTTTTGACCACTAGACCAGCCCGGCATTGCTCAAGAAAGCGTTCAACATATCCCGCATTTGCGCTTCGTGAGTAGGAGCGAAGCGGGAGAACTCGCTAAGGTTTCTCTCAGCTTCCTCCGCCGCGTCGAAGTTGTCTCCCATCAGTTCATAGTCCCCGCGTAGCTCCCGGTCCCACACCTTGAACTCTTCCAGTGTCAGTTGGGGTTCAAACTGGAAAGCGTAGGAATTGCCGTAGCGGAAGGCCATGTTGATGCGACGGTAGCGTCCATCCTTTAGCAGCATGTACCCTTCGGCCAGCTTTGCAGCGCCCGGTGGGATGGTGAAGCAGTCGCCGTGCAGTGTCGGGACCAGTGGGACGGTCAACTTACTGAAGACGGGATCGGCGTGACCTTCGGCGGTAACTGAAATTTTCCGCAACCCGAACTGGAACCCGCCCGTAGGCTCCACTGCGCCGCCCAAGGCGGTAGCCATTAACTGTGCCCCAAGGCAAATGCCTAACACAGGCCTCTGCTCCGCAATGGCCGCCCGCAGGTATGCCCGCTCTTGATGCAAAGCCGGGTAGTCGTCGTTGGCCGACATTGGGCCGCCCAACACCAGTACCAGGGAAACGTCGTGAAGGTCAGGGGCGGAAAATTGATCGTAGGCGGGTCCGCCATCGAAGATGTTAACCGGTTCCAGAGAGAACCCGTGGGACTCCAACACCGCCGTGAAATTCCCTGCCAGCGTCTCCGGGGCCGCGTGTTGAATTATCAGCGCCAGTTTCATCGCGCTGCTAGTGCACCGCCGCAGCAGGAGCGGCGGCCCGCTCATTGACCAAGCGGCCCTCGCTGAACCGGGAAAGGGCGAAGGGCTTGATACGTTCCGGCGTCTCTCCCGTGGATATCAACTCGGCGATACGACTTCCCGCCGCGGGGGCAGCCTTGAACCCCCAGCTTCCCCAGCCGCAACTGACGATGAACCCGCCAATGTCGTCGACGGGGCCCATGATTGGCGCGTAGTCTGGGCTAATGTCGCACAACCCCGCCCATTGCCTCAGCACTTTGACGTTTTTGAGACAGGGGAACAACTCCAGGGTATGCTTGGCCAGTTCTTCCATGGGCAACAGGGCCGATTGCTGGCTGTAGGTGGGATAGGGATCAACCCCTCCGCCTATCACCACTTCTCCCCGGTCGGTCTGGTAAACGTAGGCGTGGAGATTGGCCGACGAGATAGTCCTGTCGATGAAGGGTTTGAGTGGCTCGGTGACCATCGCCTGCAATGGGTGGGTGCTCAGAGGAAGCTCCATCCCCACCATCCGGGCAATTATCGAACTCCAACCGGCCGTAGCGCTCAACACCGTGTCTGCGCCGACGAAACCACGGCTTGTTTCTACGCCCCTCACGTGGCCGTTGGTCACGTCGATGCCGGTGACTTCGGTGAAAGGATGAAGTTCGACCCCCTTCCGGCTTGCGCCGCGGCCGAATCCCCAGACAACCGCGTCGTGACGTATGACGCCGCAGGGGGGGTGATACAGGGCCCCCAGCACCGGAAAGGGTTTCCCCTGCCGCAGGTCCATGGCGGGGACGAGTCTCTTTATCTCCGCTGGACCGACCATCCGGCTGTCCACGCCCATGATGCGGTTGAACTCCGTGCGCATTCTGAGGCCGTAAACGGCGGAGTCGGTATGTCCCAAGTCCAACCGCCCCATCTGGTTGAAGAGAAGGTTGAAGTTCAACTCCTTTGAGAGGTTCTCATACAACTTGACGCTCTCGTCGAAGAAAGGGATACCCTCGGGCGTCAGGTAGTTGGAGCGGATGATGGCGGTGGTCCTGGCGCTTGCGCCGCCGCCAAGGTATCCCTTATCCAGCACGGCAACCGACGTGATGCCGCGTTTGGCCAAGTAGTAGGCGGTGGAAAGCCCGTGCACGCCTCCCCCGATGATAACCACTTGGTAGTGGTCCCGAAGCGGGCGTTTGTCCCACATACGGTCTTTCTTGAATAGCTGAAACACGTCAATCTCCGGAGAGTTATACCGCAGAGAGCGCGGAGAACGCGTCCACCCCCACAGGGGCGGCGTCGTACACCATGGCGGCTTCGAGCAGGGTCTCCCACATGTACTCGCCAAAGTCGCGACTGAAGAACAGTTGGTAGCTGGGCAGGTCGCCCAAGTCGGCGCGCACCAGCGTGGCGTGAATTTCGGCTGCCTGGGTCTGGGCGCAACTGCCATCCGGGAAAGCCCGCGGGGAACAGTTGAATTCCGTTATGCCAGTCAGGACGCGGGCGGCGGCAGGCCCGGTGAGTTGGGCCCCGGCCAACACCGGCGTGAGGTCGAAAATATGGGCGCATCCCTCAGCCGCGGCTTCAATCGCGGCTGACATAGGCCCGGCTTGGTTGGGTGCGGCCAACACCAGGAAGTCGTCGTCGGCCAAGCGCGCAAGCGATACTTGAAAGGACTGGTTACCGGCGGTGATCGTCACTTGAGACACCGCGCCAAGCTCCGGCAACTGCCCGTCGGAACACGCCGCGCTCATGAAAGCCGCGGCATGTTCGCCCTGAATGTTCAGTTTGGTCATTGGGCTGATGTCCAACAGGCCCGCGTCGGACCGTAGGCGCCGCAACTCCTCCTCCACTGTCCCAAACCTCGCGGGCATCTGCCAGCCGTCCCGCTCCTCCATGACAGCTCCCATGTTGACATGCTGGTGGTGCATGGCCGACAGCCTGACAGGCCTCCATTCAGCCATCGCCTATTGCCTCAACCGTGCGCCGTCGGGGTCGTAAAAGGGCTGCATTGTCACCGACGCCGGCATGGGCCTGCCGTCGATGATGATGTGAATCTCCGCGCCGTCCTGGGCCAACTCAACCGGCACCCAAGCCAACCCGAATCCCTTGCCCATGGACGGGCTGAAACGGGCGCTGGTGACCCGGCCGATGGGCTTGGTGCCCGTGACTACCGGCACTCCTTCCTCTGGTGTCTTGCCGTCGCGCATGACAAACCCTACCAGCTTGTTGCTCAGGCCCTGCTCGGCGATACGACTCAACCCAGGCCTTCCGATGAAGTCCTCTTTGTCGAACCGCACCACCCACTCCATGTCACTTTCCAGGGGGTTGGACATGGCGTCGGTGTCTTGTCCCACGATAATATGCTTCTTTTCCAAGCGGAGGATACGCTGCGCTTCCAAGCCGAAAGGGGCGATGCCGAACTCCCTTCCGGCGTTCATCAGCGCGTCCCACATGTACTCACCGTACTCTGCCGGGAAGTGCAACTCCCAACCTGTTTCGCCGACAAATCCGATCCGCAGCAGTATTGACGGCACTCCGGCTACGGTGGCCCGTGATGACCTCATGTATCGCGACGACGGCCCTGACAGGTCAAGGTCAGTCAGTTTGCTCAACGTCGCCCGGGCTTGCGGTCCGGCAACATTTAACGCTCCGTAACCGGCGGTCACGTTTACCACGTGTGCGCACATGCCGCTACCGGCGGACCACCACTTGAGCCACTCCTCCATAACATCCACGTTGCCCGTGGTCGTAGTTATGAAGTAGTGGTCCTCGGCCAGCCGCGTCACCGTGCCGTCGTCCATGATCGCGCCGTTGTCGGAGCACATCAGGCCGTAGCGAATGCGGCCTATCCGGAGGTCGCTGAACCTGTGGGTATAGACCCGGTCCAACAGAGCCCCGGCGTCTTTGCCCTTCACGTCCAGCTTGCCCAAGGTACTTACGTCGATGATGCCTACGCGCTCTCGCACTGCCCGGCACTCTTCCTGCGGGTCACCATAGCGGTGGGGTCGCTGCCATACCCCCAACTCCACGATGGGCGCTCCCAACTCCCGGTGCTTCCGGTCCATGGGAGTCCGCTTCAGCGGCATGTGGGACGGGCCGGCCAACGCCGCAAGGGGCACTGGTTGGTGGGGCGGGCGCGCAGTGGTCACGCCCGTGTCTTGAACGCTTACACCGGTATGTTGAGAGGTGATGCTGACCAGGGCCTTGAGGCACATTTTCCCTTGGCATGGGCCCATGGTCACAGTGCTGTACCGCTTCAAGGTCTGGATGTCCTCGAAGCCTTCCCCAATACCGTCCACTATATCTTTCGCAGTTACGTCCTCGCAAAAGCACACGAACTGGGAACTCTCCCGGCCCATGGGGGTCAATTGAGGGATGTTGTGGACGGCGTTCCGGCCTTCTTCTTCCGCTAGGGCCAAGTCTCGTTGCAGCTTTTCTTCGCTGCTGTTTCCTGCGCCCCGCAAAGCCCCGGAGGCTTGATTCCCCGCAAGAGCGCCTTGCAACAGTGAAATAGCCAAGCCGCGGTGGCCCGTCACCCCGCCCGCTACGTGAATGCCCACCGCCAGTTGGTCCGGTACTGACTCCTTGAGAGCTTCGTCGTAGCTGAATTGGCAGCCGGCTTGGTGGAGAAGCGGGTCGGCAGGACGGAACCCGCCGCTCATGCAAAGCAGGTCGCACGCCAGCCGACGCTGGGCGCCGGATGGCCTTCCGTTGACCAGAGGCGACACTACCGCCGCGTTCACCCGGAACTTCCCTTCCGCCTTGACTACGGCGTGGCCTGTTAAAAGTTCGACGTTGCTCACCCTGAGTGAGTCGACAATGTCCAAGCCCGGCGTATGGCTTGGCCTGAAGTCGACTACCGCTGCAACTCTCACTCCAGCGTCCAACAGGTCGTTGGCAGCGTAATAGCCTTGATCGTCGCTGGTGGCAACCACCGCAATCGTTCCCGGGCGGACACCATACAGCGACAGCAGCCGTTGGGCCCCGGTCGCCAGCATCACTCCGGGAAGGTCGTTTTGCTCGAAGATAAGGGGGACTTCGTAAGATCCGGTGGCGATAACAACCTGGGCCGCCCGGAGCTTGACGAGCCGATTTCCTTGAAGGATTGCCAGAAGCCGGTCCTGGTACAGACCGAAAGCATTCCCCCCTGACAGCACTTCTATGTTTTCCGCCACCGCGATTCTTTCGGCTAGTTGCCGTCCGATTTCGACGCCGGTCCCATTTCCAAACCCGGCTAAGTCGGAGTATTGACGCTGGTCGTAACGCAAGCCCCCGCCCAAAGATGGCTGGTCGTCGACCAGTACCACACTGGCTCCCTGCTCGCCAGCGGCCAGAGCAGCGGACATTCCCGCAGGACCGCCGCCAATGACCGCCACATCGGCGTGCAGGTTCTGATGGTGGTAGTGGGTGTCGGGTCTGGCGTCGATGTCTATTTTGCCCAGCCCAGCAACACGGCGAATCATCTTCTGGGAGAACCGCCAGAGCCATTTGGGGCGGTGCAAGGCCTTGTAGTAGAAGCCCACCGGCATCAGCCAGTGGAAGTAGTCAAGAATCGAGAGAAAGTCACGCTGGAGAGACGGCCAAGCGTTTTGATGGGAGACTTTCATCCCCTGGCGCACCTGCTCGGTGCAGGCGCGGACGTTGGGAACGTCGTCCACCGTGATCAGGCAGTTGGGGCACCGGCCAGCTACGCAAAGAAGTCCTCGCGGACGGTGGTATTTGAATCCCCGGGTGAATACGCTGACGCCGGCGGCGCTCAAGGCTGACGCCACGGTGTCCCCCTCGTAGGCGTTGACCGTTCGCCCGTCAAACTCAAAGCTGACCGGCACGGACCGGTCGATGACTTCCCCTGGCCGAGAGCTTAACCTGGATTGTTCGTTAGTCGCCAGAGTCCGGCCTCTTACTGCTATTCTGACCGGAGATGAGTAAGACCTTCATGTTCATACTTTATGGGTCTGCTCTATCCGGTTGGTAGTTGTATCCCGGTCAACGAGGAACCACTTTCGGCAACCGTACCGGTGGTTCCACCATTCTTGTTGTACACCGGCAGTGTTGGGCCTGAAGTAAAAGTATCTGGTCCAAGCTTCGTCGCCCGCGTCAGGCCCCGGCCGGGCTGTTACCGCGCCGCCGAACCTGAATTCATGGACGGTCCTTTCGCCACAGGTGGGGCAGTTAATGAGGAAAGCCATTTAGATGCCCCCATTGTAAAAACCGCAGCTTTATCATTCCCAACGGATTACCTACGAATCAAAAGGCGTTCTATCGACTCTTGCACACGGGCCCAATCCGCCTCCGACAACATTCCCAACCGCCGCTCTACTGTCCGTTTCTCCACCGTCACCAGTTTATGCGTCCTGGTCACTGATGGGAGAAGGAGACCGGCAGTGAGCCAGTCAATCACTTCTACGTCGAATTGGTCTCTAGGTAATGCACTCGTCATTCGAGCAACTACGATATCCAAGTCTCCAGTGTCGGCCAGAACCAAGTTGAGGCGTCTCCTTCGCTCCTCCCTGCTGGTGAAAGGCAACTCGGCCAGGACAATATCACTGGGTTGGTACGACTCGATCACTTAGATTGTGTCATATATTGAGTCGGCTTCGCTGTACTCGGTGAACAAATGCTCGCTCGCCAATCGGCGCCACATTTCATCTTTCCGGTCTTCGCATCCGCCGGGCACCATTATTACTATGCGCAGCAACTCATTCCGAGGCAATTTATCAGCCAACTCTGTAGGCAATTCAAGCTTGCCTTCTTCGGTCAATTGAAGTAGCAGGTCATATGCTTTCATATCAGAGCCTCTAATATTGGGGTTGCCTATATGTTCGAGAACCAGTCGGTGTCGACTTCCACCAACTCAACCAGCTTGGTGATCACTCCGATAGACAATTTCCTCCGGGGTAGCGTCATTAGGGTAGCTAAAGAACTCTGACAGTGTTTCAAGACTCTCGCGCCTCCCATCGGGATATAGGCGTACGTGCCGGCCGCTGGTCATACGATGCGATGCGTAATAGTCAAGGTACTCGCTGTTCTCGTCGGAGCCGAACCGGCACCATATAGTCCAGCCTCTTTTGACAATCATCCATACTTCGTCGGACTCGATTGCCTCGGGTAGCAGCTTGATTTCCCAGCGGTCAAACTCATGGTTGAACAATTCCCTCAGTCCTTCCCTCAGTCCTTCCCTACCCGTCATTGTCTCCTTTACGAATAAAAACGCGATTACCCTGAAGTCCGTGGCCTTCAATTTCTTACAGACTACGCGGTGCTCCGTCCTTAAAACAGCGTCAAGTACCGGTCGATTTCCCACTGGGTGACTTGCCGGTGGTACTCCCGCCACTCTCCTTGCTTGAGGTCTACGAATTCGTCGTAAATCACTCCTAGAGACTCGCGGACTATGTCGTCCCGGCGCAGTTCGTCCAAGGCTTCGGCCAGCGACTGGGGCAGCAATCGGATGCCCCGGCGGCGAATTTCGTCCAACCCCAGGTCGTAAAGGTTCGCCCGGAACGGTTCCCCCGGGTCCAGCTTACGGCGGACCCCATCCAGCCCGGCCGTCAGGTAAGCGGCGAAAGCCAAGTAAGGATTGCAGGCCGCCGATATGGTGCGGTCTTCCAAGTGACCGGGCCCGGCGGTGCGGACCATTTGGGTGCGGTTGTTGTCCCCGTAGGATATGAACGCCGGCGTCCAGAGAAATCCCGACATGGAAGACGTGATCCCGGCTCCCACTTGCAGCCGCTTGTAGCAGTTGACCGTGGGGGACATCACGCAGCACAACGCCGGGGCGTGGGCGAATATGCCGCCGATGAAATTGTACGCCATCTCTGACAGGCCCAGGCCTCGGGGGTCTTCCTCGTCCAGGAAAAGGTTTTCGCCGGTGGATGCATCGGCCAAGTGATAGTGGATGTGGCCGCCGCTGCCGGTCTGGTTGGTGAAGGGCTTGGCCATGTGAGTGGCGACTGCCCCGTACTTCTTGGCGTACTGGCTGGTCATCATCTTGAAGAAGGTGTACCGGTCGGCGGTGGTGAGGGCATCGGAATACACAAAGTTAATCTCGAACTGGCCATTGGCGTCCTCGTGGTCAGACTGGTAAGTGTCCCACCCCAACCGGTTCATGGCGCCCATCATGTCCTGGAGGTAGTCCACCACATTGGCCAGTCCCTTGAAGTCGTAGGCGGGCTTGGCAAGAGTGTCAATATCGCTGGGGTCCCAGACTGAAATGGAGCCGTCCTCTTGCCGAGTGACCAGGAAGTGCTCCGGTTCGATACCCACGTTGAAGGTATACCCGGCCTGTTGCGCTTGCGCTAACGTGTTCTTCAGGTGTTGCCTGGGGCAGAACATGTAGGGTTCGTCATCCACGTACAAGTCCGACGCGAACCGGGCAAGGCCTTCCATCCAAGGGACGGGCGTGTAGGAGTCCAAGTCAATCCTGGCCAGCATGTCGTGGGAGTGGGGGCCCTGCCCCAAGCCGGGCAGCGCCGCACCGGCGAATCCCGCCCCTACGTCGACGATGTCGTCGAAGTGGCCTGCGGGGACCATCTTTACCTTGGCAGACCCGTTGATGTCCACGAACTGGGCCAGCAGGTATTGGATGTTGTCATCCAGCATTCTCTGCTGGACATCATCTCGGGCGGTCATGCAGGAACTCCTTGAAAGCTGTCGATAAAGGCGTTTAGTAAATCTTGTTGGTGCCCACCAAAGGCACCCGGGCCATGGCCGACGCTTCGATGGTCAAGGCAGCCAGGTCCTCCGGTTCCAGACTGTGGACGTCTCCTTTACCCAAGGAACGGGTGAGCAGGGCCATTTCCATTGTCATGGAATTTATAAAGTTGGCGACTCGTTCGGCTCCCTCGTCCGGGTCCAAGCGTTTCATCAACTCCGGGTCCTGGGTGGTTATCCCAACCGGGCACTTGCCCGTTTGGCAGTGGCTGCACTGGCCGGCGGGCACACCAACTTCCTCCATGAAGTTGCTGCCGGGGATCTCCTTGTTGCAGTTGAGGGCGATCAAGGCCCCGATGCCGATTGCTACGGCATCCGCGCCCAAGGCCAAGGCTTTCGCAGCATCTGCCCCGTTGCGGATGCCGCCCGACGCAATCAAGCTTACCTTGCCGTACAAGCCAAGCTCTCGCAACGCTTCCCGCGCCATCACGATAGCCGGCACCGTGGGTATGCCGCTGTGGTCAAGAAGTATTTCAGCCGACGCGCCGGTCCCGGCGAGCATGCTGTCGATAACTATAGCGTCGGCCCCGGCCTTGGCGGCCAGCTTCACGTCGTCGTCCACCCGGCAGGCTCCCAGCTTGACGTGAACCGGGACGCTCCAGTCGGTGGCCTCCCGCAATTGCTCGATCTTGATAGCCAGGTCGTCCGGTCCCAGCCAGTCGGGATGGCGGGCAGGGCTGCGCTGGTCGATGCCCTTGGGAAGGTCCCGCATCTCGGCCACGTCATCCAGCACTTTTACGCCCATCAGCAGCCCGCCGGTGCCGGGTTTTGCGCCCTGTCCCACAACTATCTCGATGGCTTGGGCTTGGACCAAGTGGTGGGGGTTAAAACCGTAGCGGCTGGGCAGCACTTGGTAAATCAGCTTCTCCGAGGCGTCCCGCTCGCTTTGTAACATCCCCCCGTCGCCGGTGCAGCTAGCGGTGCCCACCATGGCGGCGGCCTTGCCCAATGCCGTCTTGGCGTTGGCCGACAGCGCCCCGTAGCTCATACCGGTGATGTAGATCGGCGTGTCAAGGACTAGAGGGTTCTCCGCGTATGCCCCGCCAATGACGGTCCGGGTGTTGCACCGTTCTTTATAGCCCTCGAGGGGAAAGCGGGTAAGGCCGGTGGAGAGGAAGGTCAGATCGTCGAAGTGGGTAACCTTCTGAAAAGTGCTGAAGCCACGGATCCGGTAACGCCCGAGTTCAGCCTTGGCGTGAATGTCGTCGATGATCGAACGGGACCATATTTGGCTGCTGTCCATTACCATGATATGCCCTCGTTCAGATCAATGTTTTTTCGAGACGCTCCAGCGAATCGAAGTGGTAAAGCCTTTTCGCCGAGACGATCTTTGTGAACCGGGGCCTGCTTTCAACACCTTGGTTGTCCAGCATCTCCCAGAGATCGAGCAACTCCGACTCGGTGATTTCTTCAATCCGGGCGTCGCTGCCCAGCGAGCCGATTTGCCCCCCTACGTAAATGACGCCCTCGTACATGGAGTCTCCGACAGCCTCACCAACGTCGCCACAGACGACGATGCGGCCTTTCTGCATCATAAACCCGGTGAGGAATCCGGAGTTGCCGCCTATTATCAGCGTGCCGCCCTTCATGGAGATGCCTGCCCTGGCGCCGGCATTGCCTTTGACGGTAATCTCTCCGCCCCTCATCGTGGATGCCAGAGAAGCCCCGGCGTCTTTGGTGACGGTAATCTTCCCGGCCATCAGGTTGTCGCCCAGTCCCCAACCGGCGTTGCCGCCTATGGTTACCTCGGGGCCGTCCATGAGACTCGCGGAGTAGTAGCCGACACTGCCCTCGATGTTGATCTTGCAGGCATTCAGGATACCTACAGCGATGTTGTGTCCGGCACGGGGATTCAGGATGGTGACTTCGGCGCCTTGGGCGGCCAGTTTCTTCAGTTCCCGGTTCAACTGGCGGACCGGCATCTGGCTGGCGTCTAGAGTGACCAAGTCATGACCTCGTAGTTCTGGGGTTCCAGCCGGTCTATTTCCCCGGCGAATATCTCCCGCAACGCCACCTCTTCCGACGCGATGGCTACGACGTCGTCGGTCTCTATCGTAACCAGCGGCTTGGCCGACCATTGGTCCTTGGCGTACCCCAAGCCGTCCCTGGTCGCCACTAAGTAGGTGAACGTGCCGTCCAAGTCTTTCAAGGACGCTCGCAGGGTATCATTCAAGGAATCCCCGTGGGCCAGTTTGTCGGCTAGGTAAACGGCGATAAGCTCCGAGTCGTTTCCCGTCTGGAAGTGGTGTCCCTGGTCCTCGAACATGCGCTTCAACTTGTGGTAGTTGGTAAGCTGTCCATTGTGGACCACGGTAACATCAGCAAAGGGGTAGGCCCAGAATGGATGGGCGTGGTTGACATCGACGCGGCTTTCCGTAGCCATTCTTACGTGGCCGATGCCGTGGGTGCCCCTGATGTCGCTGATGGCGTGCTTCTGGTCCATGGTGACCGGGGTGCCCACGTCTTTAATAACCTCAGACACGTGGCCGATGCTGTGTAAAGCCACTCCCTCGGTATTCAAGAGAGCCTCGGCCAAGGGCGGAATCTCCCCTTCATAACGAATAGCCAGTCTCAAAAACTGGCCCCAAGTCCCTTTTGACGCTACCACGCCGCCCCGGCGCATCACCGTCTCTTCGGCCCGTGCCAGAGTGTCCGCGGCATTCAACTCGTCATCCGTCCAAATGCGAAGGACCAAGTCGCCGCCGGCGTCTTCACCGACCACGGTGATTCCGCTGGAGTCCTTTCCCCGGTGGGTCATGGTCTCCAGCATTTTGACCAAGTCCTCGCCAATGGGGGCCAAGCCCTCCCGGTTCTTATAAAGAATTCCGCTAACGCCGCACATGTATTTTTAACTTTCCTCAGCCAGGGCGATACCCGCGCCCACAGGTAGTTTGGGTTCATTTTAGACGCCGCAAGTTTAGTCGAGGGCCTTTTGAACGTCAAGGGCGCGAGTAGCGGCGGACGGCCGCCGCATTTTGGGGCACGTAACCGCCGCCGATGGAAAGCTGCCCAACCCGGAGTTGCGGTTACCGCGCCCAAGTCCGTCTCCGGTCCTGTCCATCCAGATGGACAACGTCAATCTGGGTCACCGGACGGCCGAAACGCGACCCCCATGGAATACTTTTGGCGTACCTTGAGTTCCAAATCCCCATCTGCGCTCAGGCACCACAGCCCGCCGGCTTGCTTACCCCCCCTGTGGGCTAGGCAGGGCCGGTCCCGGTAAACCCCCATTCCGTAAGGTCGAGACAGGGTGGGTGTGGGAACGAAGGCCTCCACACCGGAAGCCAAGTCCAGCCGGGTAATGCCTGCCCGGTAACCGGCCTCCCGCAATCTGTCGATGGCAACCTTATGGAAAATGTAAATCGACTCGTCCTCTCCGTATTCGGCCCAGTTGGGAAACGGGTTCTCCAAGTTGAACCGGTCCACAATCTCCAGGGTCTGCGGGTCCATCACGTAAACGTCGGTGCGGGCCGGACGCTCTTCCAAGTGACTCATCTCGTTGAACAGCCACGCTTTGCCGCCGACCTCCAGCACACTCAGCACCCGCATGCCGGGTTCGAACCCGGTCAGGTATCCCCTGAGGGTCAGCGTTTCAGGGTCTATCACGCCCACCCTGGTAACGGCTGAGGCAGAATTGGTCAATCTCGGGTAATCCCTTGGGGGGGTTCCAAACCCGGCTATGACGATCGACTCGGCCGCCGCTCCAACGACACTGATGTAAAAACTCTGTTTATCAGCGTCTTCATCCGGCGGGCGCACTTTGTCGAAGGTCTTCACCACCTCCATGGTATCCAAGTCCATGACAAACACCTGACCGGAAAACCCCGAGGCGGCGCATGCGACGAAGGCGTACCCATTGGCAAAGGCGATGCCGGTGTCAACGGGGGCGCAGCCCAAGTCCAGTTCGTGCAACAGATCGCCGTTGGGGGAGAATACCAGCACCCGTTCGCTTTTTGGCCGGATGTGGTCGATGCCTATCTGGCTGTAGCCAATCCACACACGCCCCGCCGGGTCGATCTCCAGCCGGTGGGAGAAATCGTCGGTAGAGGGCGGCAGCTTGACCTTCCGGTACACCTCAAAGGTATCGGCATCAAATATGGTCAGCATGCCGGAACTCGGATGCGACGCCCGCAAATACCCCGGATTCTCGGGGAACTCCCCCGCGGGGGGGTCATCCGTAGGCCCATCATGCCCAGGTGGTTCTCCCGCAAGTGGGCCATGCTCGGAGGGTTGGTCCGCAGGGAGTCCAGCCAACTGGACACTGCAGGCGGCAGTCATCATCGACATCACCATCATCAAGACCAAGCCGGAACCTAGCCTGCCAACATACTTCATTCGGAATACCCCCCGCTGCCGGATCAATCCAGACCAAAGTGGAATGTATGCTTTGCGGCAAATTTGGAAGCAACTTTCCGAGATTGTGTAGGGCTTAATCCACCAGGTTTTCGATATATGCATAGTAGTAATGGTTCAGGTCCGGGTCGAGCGCGATCTCGTCGGGGGCAATCGCGCTATTAATAATGAACCGCGCTAACAACCAATTGTACTCCTCCTCGAGCCAAGCGCGGTAATTAGCATGGTTGCTGTCCACGTTCACCGGGTGGTCCTCATTGTCCCGGTAAATCCGCCACACCAAGCTGGAGCAGTGGAACGTGTCGGTCCTTTGCGGGTGAAAGACGTTCAAGGAAAAGGGCGTTTCGCAACTGGTGCTGTATTCATCCTGGGCATCTTCCAGCGCGTCTTCTTCGCTGGACCGCCACGACGCAGTGGCCAGTTGAGAGTACTTGATGTAGTACCCCTGTCGGTAGAACCTGCTAATCGGCCTATTGGCCACACCGGACGATGCGTTTGAGTTGGGGGGACACCCGCTATTATCAGCGTCATATACCAGGCTATTCCCAGCAAACACCCCTACATGACTCCAGTCCATGATGTACTCGGCCGTGTAGCTGCCGGTAGACGTGGTCGTAGCTCCCCGTGTGTCCCTGAAGATGATGTCTCCGACTTGGTTAATCCGGTCTTCAAGGTTCTCTTCTGTAGTCGAATCTGTAGTGGAAACGGGGTGGTGACGCCTTCCGGAACCTTGGCTCGGCAGAATGCCGCCTTCGCCGGCGACTCTCCCAACATCCGAAAGGCCGTCGGCGTTAGACCCGGAGCCACCTTCCATATCCGGCAGCGTTATTGCCCGAATGTACTTCACGGCCCTGGCGTAGACCGGGTCTTGATTGCGTAACTCCTTCTCCTCTTTCAGAATGTCGTCGAGCGCTTCTCGCTGCTTCTCCAGCGAATCGACCGCGGCCAGTTTCTGGAATGCCAAGGCGTGCTGGTCGAGGACCTGCTTGGTAAATGCCGCTATGGGCAAGCGTTCGTAGAAGTCTCTCAGGGCCTTATACACCTCGCTTTCGTAGATGTCCTTCAAATTCATAGAGTCAATACTCATGCTCGCCAACGCAGCCAACAACTCGCGGTATTCGGCCTCGAATTCGTCCGGGATCCCGTTTCCGTCGTCGTCCGTCTCCATGTCGATAGGCGTGTTCTCACTGTCCGTACCTTCAGCCACGGCAACTGACACCGACAGAAACAACCCCGAGGTTATTACAGTGAAAAGAGCCAAAACCGCGATTGTCCTAATGAGACTCAGGTTCATGTTTCCTCCCATTTGTGGATATGGATTTAGTGCCTCGGCGAGGCTAACGGCGCTGAACCAACGCGTCAAAAAACCGAGAACAGGTATGTACAAGTACGCAGTGAAGCAAAGCGCTAAATGCAAACGAGATCGAGATGGGGACATATCGCTATTTAGTCCGGGAAATACCTGTGCGCATACAATTCAAGTAGATGGCAAAGTCATTTACATGGCAAAGCGGCGATTGGGTAATTCCTCTACCGGATCACCTCGGAATGGGACGGGGAGGTGACAGTCACTGCACATGATGCGAAACCCTTGATACCCGCCTTGGAGAGCATAGCAGTGACGCGCCCCCAAGGAGCCCGAACCCTGTGGCGGTACAAAGGGTACGACAACGCCCACGGTGTTGTGAGAGGTGCCAGGGGTGCAGGTCTACCCAACCTAGGCGATTCCTTAGCACGCATCATCGGTTGGCCTCCCTCTGCGGTCGGCCTATAATAACCAGCGCCCAGGGCGTACGCCCCGGCCGGGAGGTATCGGATGAAAGCTGTACGGATTCACGAGTTTGGCGGCCCAGACGTCTTGCGCTATGAGGAGGCTGAAGACCCCAAGCCCCGGGCGCACCAAGTGTTGATCAAGGTGGACTCCGCCGGGGTGAACTATGCCGACGTCATGCGGCGGTCCGGCAACTACCCAGGCCCGGATCTTCCGTCGGCCATGGGAGTGGAGGCCGCCGGAACCGTAGAAGAGGTGGGGTCGGAGGTAACCGGTATATCCGTGGGGCAGCAGGTGATGGCGATGGGCCCCGGAGGGCAAGCCGAGTACGTGGCCGTCAACGCCAATTTCGTGTTCCCATATCCGGAAACCGTGGACCCGGTGCAGGCCGGCGGGATGCCCATAGTATTTCTGACCTCGTACCATCTACTGAAGACCCGCGGACATCTGGAGCCGGGCCATACGGTGCTGGTGCAAGCCGGAGCGTCGGGTGTCGGCACCGTGGCGATCCAATTGGCCAAGGCTTGGGGCGCAAGAGTCATCGCCACCGCTTCCACCCAGGAGAAGCTCGACCTGTGCCGTTCGTTGGGGGCCGACGTAACCATCAACTATACCGAGCAGGACTTCGAAGAGGCGGTGGGCCGCGAAAGCGGCGGCCAAGGAGTGGAACTGGTCCTTGAGTGCGTCGGCGGGCCGGTGCTGGAGAAAAGCGTCCGCTGCATCGCGCCCTACGGGCGGTTGATCAGCTATGGCAACGCTTCCGGCACACCGGCCAACCTGCCCGCCGCCGACATTTTTTCCGCCAACCGCACCGTCATCGGGTTCAGTATCGGACGTTCGCCCCAAGGGACGCTTGACCACCAAGCGGCCATGGGGGAAATATTCCCCTTACTGGCCGATGGCAAAGCCAGGCTGGTGGTGGACCATGTCCTGCCGATGGCGGAAGTCGCCTCGGCACACCAACACTTGTCCAACCGAGGCACCCGGGGGAAAGTGATTCTTACCCCGTAGGGCATTCCCATTCAATTACCCAATAGGCAACGTCAGCTTTATCGTGGAGTGGAGCGCAAATGGCGATAGTAGGCAGCGGCAATTACACTTATGAACATGTAGAGAGCTGGGCCAAACTGCCCTCTGGCATGACCTTCGGCGACACCAGTGCGGTGTCCACTGATTCTCAGGACCGGGTGTTCGTTTTCCAACGCAAGGACCCACCGGTGCTGATCTTCGACCGGGACGGCAACTACCTAGATTCGTGGGGCGTCAGCGCCATTACTGATCCTCATGGTCTTTGTATCTACGACGATGTTATCTACTTGACCGACAGGGCGGACTCGGTGGTGTTGAAGTTTACATTAGACGGCAAGGCGTTGCAGGTCATTGGCACCCGCGGCGTCCACTCGGACACGGGCTGCGAAAACATGGCGGACTTGGTCCCTCGCGCCGCCGGGCCTTTCAACTACCCCACGGAAATGGTTCCCGCCCCGTCGGGCGACCTGTACGTAACCGACGGGTACCGAAACAGCCGGGTGCATCGCTTCTCTGCCGACGGCAGGCTCATCCATTCCTGGGGCGAGCCGGGCAAGACGGACGCCGGTCACTTCCATCTACCCCACAGCGTTTTGATTGACGGGGACGAAACGGTTTACGTCTGCGACCGGGAAAACAACCGAATCCAGGTTTTCTCCGCCGACGGCGAGTTCCGCACAATCTGGCCCGACCTGCGCCGACCCCAGGACATCTCCATGGACACTGACGGGGTCATTTACGTCAGCGAGGGCGGCGTTTCCGGCTTGTCCGGCAGAGTCTCTCTAATGGACAAGCAGGGCCAGGTTATAGCCCGCTGGGACGCCCCCAACGGCCACGGCAGCTGGGTGGACGTTCACGGGGACATTTACTTGGCAACCAACTTCTCGCAGACGGTGGACAAGTACGTGCGGCAGCGGTAGGCCAAGCGTTCATCAAACGGCGCGGTGAAGAAAATCGAATCGGCTTCGCTTGACCCGGATCACCACAGGCGCCGGACGCCGTAATTATCGAAGACCGGTTCGATGGAGACCAGCGGCAGGTTACGGGACAATGCTTGGGCAATGAGCACCCGGTCGAAGGGGTCGCGATGGTGACTGGGCAGTAACCCAGCGCGTGCGGCGTCATCCACAGTGATGGGCAGTTCCTCGAAGCCTTGGCTAGCTATTGCACCGGCGATGTCGAAAACTAGGGCCTCTGCTTCCTCCAGTTTGCCAATACGATACTTGGTCGTAATTTCCCATGCCGATGCCGCGCTTATCAGGATGTCGTTGTCCTCATCCTCCATCGCCTTCCGGGCGTTGGGCGAAAGCTGTCCGCTGCCGGAAAACCACCAGAGAAGCGCGTGAGTATCCAGCAGAAGCTGCAAATGCTAGCCTTCCCAAGCAGCCAATTCTTCCTCTGGCAGCGGGTCAAAGAAGCTGTCGTTCACAGTAATGCGACCCGCCATGGCGCCGAATTGCCGCTTGCCGAGCTGTTGGCATTTCACCAAGCAGGCTACCGGCTTGCCGTTGCGGGCGATGATTACTTCCCTGCCGGCCTCTACATCCGCCAGCAATCGCGACAAGTTGGTCTTCGCCTCATGGACGTTTACCGTAATCAACGTCGACTCCTCAGGAACGTGCGCTTAGCTAATTATATAGCTAAGTGAATGGCCGGTCAAAAGGCGAAACGTTGTCCCGCCGTTCGAGGCATGGGCCCGAACGGCGGGACATATCAGCAGACCGTAGTTTAAGGGATTTCAGCAGCCCCGTTAGCTTACTATCCCCTCGTCGATCAAGGCCTTTATCGCACCGTCGAAGGCCTCCAGGCTGACGTCTATGTCGGCCTCGGTGTGGACGCCGGAGAGGACGCCGCTGGTGCGGGACATCAGGTCAACGCCTCTCACCTGTAGTGCTTGACGGAACGCAGTCTGGACTTCCGGGGGCACGTTCTTGAGGGTGTTGGCGTCCAAGCCCTCTATCGACCGGCCTCCGAAGTAAACGTGGAAGGTGGAGGACTCGCCGTACACCGCGGCTGGGATCTCGTGGCGGTCGACGATCCGGCGCAGGCCCACCCGCAGCCGCTCGGCCATCCGGTCGGCTTGCGCTTGCATCTCGCCGGTGGCGGCGAGCCTCAAAGCAGCGTTGCCGGTGGCGGCGCAGTAAGGATTGGCGTTGAAGGTGCCGCCGTGCAGCACCCGCTCGTAGCGGTCGTGCTGCCGGTCACCGGTCTGGACCATCACTTGCATCACTTCGTCGCGTCCGGCGACCGCGCCGCCGGGAAGGCCGCCGGTCAGGATCTTGGCCAAGGTGCAAAGGTCCGGCTCGATACCGAGCCATTGTTGCAGGCCGCCGGGACTCCAGCGGAAGCCGGTGATTACCTCATCCAGGATCATTACGACGCCGTATTTCCGGGTCAGTTCCCTTACACCTTCAACGAAGCCTTCTTGCCGCGGCACCGTGCCGTAAGACGCGCCCGACCCTTCGGTTATTACCCCGGCGATGTCGTTGTTGTTGGCCAGAGTTTCTTCAAGAACGTTCAGATCCGGCGGCAGGACCATGACCGAGTCCACCGCTCCTTGGGGAATGCCGATGGACGCGGGAGCGTCGAAGGGGGGCAAGTTGCCGGGCATGGCGTAGTCGTGCCAACCGTGGTAGTGGGACTCCCACCGGATAATCTTTTCCTTGCCGGTATAAGCCCGGGCGACTCGCATGGAGAGCATGGTGGCCTCTGCGCCCGATGCCACAAACCGCACCTTGTCGGCGCAGGGGATGAGGTTGCAAACTCTTTCGCCCCACTCCAACATGGACTCCACCGGCGCGCCGAAGTGGGACCCGATGGGCGCCGCGCGGGTCAGAGCCTCGACCACCTCCGGATGGGCGTGCCCCAACAGCAGCGACGCCGATCCCAGCCCGTAGTCGATGTACTCGTTTCCGTCCACGTCCCACTTCCTTGGGCCTTCTCCTCTGGCGATGGTTATGGGGAACGGGGATGCCACATACCCATCGTGGCCCGCGCCGCCTGAGGGGAACAGTTCCATGAACCTGGGGTATAGTTCTGCCGAGCGCGGGTTTTTCCTGATGTACTCATCCCTGATCGTCTCTGGCATGGTCTCCTCCTTTAAGTTTGGCCCTCGGGCCGGCGCTGGGATTCGGGACTACGGAGATACCTTGGATAGTCCCATCGTGACGGCACCAATGTACCTTAAATCATGGGGCCATGCCACCGCTGCATTTATCCCTTATTGTGGGAATGAGGAAGCGATGGTCTGCCGTGAGCTTGACCCAAGCTTGGGTAATGCCGCGTCATACACTACCGTGGGTGTGGTAGAGTGCAGCGACCGCCTTCCCCGTTAGAGCCGACGGTAGCCCGACCATCCGCAGATCAAGGAGAGGACCTTGCCCCGACTCAGAGTCAATGGGGTGATACTCGCCGCCGGGTTCTTCATCCTGTTCTTTGGCGGCGGCTCGCGTTACGCTTTGGGGTTGATGCTCAAGCCAATGACCGAGGACCTCGGCTGGACCCGGTCTACCCTCTCCTTCGCCGTGACCTTCTTCATGTTTACGTCGGCATTGGCCCTGCCGGTGGCCGGAAGACTGGTGGACAGGTACAGCCTGCGGTGGGTGCTGGCATTCGGGGCGACGACGGTCGCGGTCGGCGTAGGGTTGATGAGCCGGGTGGTCGAGCCGTGGCAGGTGTTCCTGGTCTACGGCGTGCTGTTCGCCGTAGGGCACGCCGCGACGGGCAACCCTGTCGTGGGGGTGATGATCACCCGGTGGTTCGAGCGGCGGAGGGGAATTGCCAACAGCGTGGCGGTGTCGGGCAACGCCACCGGGCAGTTAGTAATCATCGGCACGCTGGCGGCTTTCCTGACCAACATAGGGTGGAGGAACGCTTACGGCCTGCTGGGCGCGACCAATCTAATCATCGCTGTCCCGTTGATTCTTGCCGCTCTCAAGTCCTGGCCGAGGACCGAGGCTGAGTCCGATCAAGTTGACGCACCGGAAGGTGGGACGCCACAAGTTGATGCGGCTCAAGTTGCAGTTCCCTTGGGGCCGCCGTCTATTCTCGTGTCGGGACAGTTCTGGTTGCTGGTGTTCCTCTACGCCGTGTGCGGCTTCCAGGACTTCTTCATGGTTACCCACATCGTCGCCTTTGCCCAGGACTCCGGCATCGGGGCGGTACTGGCGGGGAACATCCTGGCTTTGATGGGCTTGATGGGCTTGATCGGGGTGCTTTGCGCCGGGCTATTGTCCGATGCTTTCGGCGCCCAGCGGCCCTTGGCGCTTTGCTTCGTAATGCGGATCGGGATTTTCTCACTCATTATCGCAGTCCAGAACACCCCGATAATCCTGGTGTTTTCGTTGCTCTACGGGTTCACCTTCCTGATGACCGCGCCGTTGACGGTAATATTTTCCCGGGAGATATTCGGGCCGGTGAGGCTTGGAACGGTTAGCGGGACCATTTCGATGGTGCATCAGATGTTCGGCGGGCTGGGCGCGTTGGCGGGGGCGTTGATTTTCGACCACTGGGGAAGCTACTACGGTGCGTTTGTCCTTATGCTGGGGCTGTCCATCGGCGCCACCGCGCTGTCGCCGCTGTTGCACAGGAGCGGCGGAGTCCAAGCGGTAGCAGTGAAAGAGGCGTGATAATGGTGAACATACTCCTCCCCGCCTAACGCGCGGCGCTACTCGGACCGGCTCTCTTCCAAGCCATCGCTTGCGCCCGGCGGCGGCAAAGACTTTTTCGCCTGTTTCAAGAACCCGAACAACAGGAGCGCCATGACCGCGGCAGCAGCAGCCACCCCCACCGTAATCAGCCAAGGGAACCGCTCGCTGAATGGGGGATTGGGTGCGGTAAACTGCGGATTATCGGTTTGCGCTCCGAGGCTCCCGACCAATGGAGACTCGGCATCCAGGTACGGCAGGAGGTTGGCCAAGTCGTAAGAGACGGGACCGGCACCAGGGTTGCCGTAGTAGAGGGAATAGGTCTCTCCCGGCTGGGCCAGGAACAAGACCCGTCGGGCAAGTCCTTCGGCTTCTATCCCGTCGATAGACAAAGGTGGATTGTCCTCGTTGTGTATGGTTGCGCGCAAGTAACGGTAAGTCACCTCAGGATAGGACAGGCCCACCTGTTTGCCGGTAAACTTGGCAGTGTCGTAAGAGTAAATGGCCTGCCCACCTGAAACAGTCCTCCAGAGTTCCCGGTCATCGCTTCCTTCCAGCGACACGTCGCGGTGAAAGTTCACCGAGGACGTGCGCAAAGCCAGGCGGTTGGTCGGGACGTTGGCGCTGCCCAGGTCGACCTCGACCACCGTAGTGTTGTCCTCAGCGCTCCCCGTGATTCCCATGATTTCGGCGTCATATACGGCTGCTTCCGCCGGTTTTTCCTCAACCGAGGAAATCCTGGCCCCGGAAATACGCAACGGCCCTTCGTCATTGTTGATGACTTGGACCCGGAGGTAACGCGCCGTGCTGTCCGGGTAATCTACTTCCGTGTTCCGCGCGTTGAAGCCCCGTTCATTTACGGTGAAATCGAAGATTTTTACCCCCTCCCGCAGCACTGCCCACGATTCGGCATCGGCGCTCCCATCCACCCGCACCACACGTTGGAAATTCTTCGAACCGGTCAGGATTTTGACCCTGTTGTGAAGCTGTCCGTCCCGGCCAAGGTCGACGACGAAGCTGGAGTGTTGCCCCGGCACGTGGCCCAGGTCCCTGACCTTCCCTTGTAGCGACTCTTCCCGCGCGCCTCCCCGTTCCACCACCAACTGGTAGGCGACTTCACGTCCCCCGGCTTCCACCAAGCGCAGGTCCACCTGTGCCCGAGCCGCCCCTTGAAACACGTCCCGGTCCAGGTCGACCTCAACCAATTCCTCTCCACCGGGCAGCGACGGGAACGTTACGGGCTTGGAGTAACGCCACTCTTTGAACGAAAAGTCCGCGGAGACGACAGCGAGCAATGGCAGCCACAGCAAGGCTGCAAGGACGATGCCCAAAAGCACAAACAGTCGGCGGTAGGAACGGGGCTTATTACTCAAGCAAGAACTCCCGGATGGTGCGGCTGAACCGCTGATAGAGGAACCCGCCGATAACCAGGACCAACCCCAGCGCGAGGTATGCGGCGACACGGTACTCCTGGTCCAGCGCGAAGCTGTCCACCAGGAACAACTTCAGCACAGGCACTGATAACAAGGCCAGTCCACCGATGCGAATCCATCGGGAACGCCGCAGGATACCGGCAACGATGAGAACGGCGGCGTAGACGGCCCACAGGATACTGAGGGAAACGCTGGCGACGTCTCCGGCTATCTCCGGGGGCACAGAGAAGTAGTCGCTCTCGGTAGCAATAATAATCTCCGCGCTCAAAGCCCACAATGTCAGCAAGTTGGCCGCAACGAGAAGGACGGGAATGAAATACTGCTCCCGTTCGTCGTAGTAGTCGTCCCGCCAATGCCGTAAGGCTAATGCTGCCAAGTACAACGACGCCACGCCCACGGCAAAGGCCAGGAACCGCAAGCTCAGCACCGGGCGGTCAGCGGCCAGGTCTATGCAGAAAAAGTCGCAGCCCCCGGACAAGCCAAAGGTCTCGAAGGTCAGGAGCCTGACCAGGATTATGGCGTACACCCCCAAGCTGATCAGCCGCAACTCCACCAGCCCCAACCGGAATGACGCGGCCATGATGACCAACGCTTCTACCGCCCACACTATGGGGACCCACGCGCCGTCGGCCTGCACCGGGACAGAGATAGTGAGAAACACGTTGCCGGCTACCAGGAAACCGGGAAACAGGACCCGCTCCCATTGGAGCAGGCCGTCGCGCTCACGGTAAATGAAATATGCGGCCAGGAAGCTGGCAACGATGGCGGCGGCATAGGCAAAGGTGTAGATGTTCAGGAACGGTGTGACGCTCCCGGACAGCGCGTCAGGGGTATCGATCAGCAATAGCCAGAAGGTGAAGATTGCGAAAGCTCCAAGTCCGAACCAGCGCAGTTGGGGCATACCGAACTGGAAGGACAGCCACACCAGAACCACCCCTTCAACGGCCCATGCAACGCTGATCCAAGGGCCGTCCAGTTGGACCGGCACAGCAATGGTGACAAACACTGCGGCGATGCCGATGGCGAACAGGCTGTGGTGCATTTGCTCCCGGTGCCGCGTGAAAATGCCGTAAGCCAACAGGATATAAAACAACCCCAGGAGCAGGGTGAACCCGCCCATCCAAAGGCGGAACTCGTCAAACAGCAAGTCATAGCTGAAGCCGAAGTACGCTGCGGCGTTCAGCAACACCAGCGCGTGGTCGAAAGACCTCGGCTCGCGGCGCCACAGGAGATGAAACAGGGTTGTTGCCCCTACGAAAATAAGGAAAATAACGGTGATGCCCACCGAGGCCAAAAGCAGTCCGGGGTCGAGTTCCATCCGCCAGAACTGGTAGAGGACCAATGATCCGACCAGTCCCAACAGAGTGAACCAGCGCCAGTTGCGGAAGGTTGCCAGAGCCAGCACTCCCAAGTCCAGCACCAGGACGTAGGCCAGCAATACTCGTTGGTCCGGCAGTTGGCCGCCGAGCAGGATAGGCGTGATGAAGCCGCCCAGAATACCCAGAACGGCGATAGACAAGGACTCGTAACGCAGCGCCAACCCGGCCGCGGTCAGCGTGACCAGGAAGAAGAACCCCAAGGCCCACACAGCGGGGATGAGGCCGTAAAGGGAGAAAGCAGCGAAGATTGAAAGGTAGAGTATCGCCAGCCCGCCCCCGGTGAGGGGCAGCGCCCAGATGGGGTACTTCCCGCGCCAGAACTCGCCTGCACCAATTAAGGCCAGCCCGCCGACCAAGCCGAGCACCACCCGGCCGGTCTCGCCGATCCAAGCGTTGTCGAAAGCCAGCTTGAGGAAGAAGCCAATGCCGATGACCAAGGCCACCACACCTATCCGCGCAAGCCAGTTGCCGCCTAACAGCCATTCCCAGTCCCAATCGGGGGGCCGCAAGTCCCATGTTCCGAAAAAAGACGCGCCATCTCCCGGTGGGATGGCAGGCGGTGGTGGAGCAGGAGGCATGGCTTGGGAGGCCGGCTGACCGCTTACTTCAGGGGGCGGGAGGGACGCAGGTGAAGCGGCCGGAGGGGAAGTTACGGCTGTGGCGGGGGGGCCTGATGCAGTAACGTTTTCCCGGAGGTCAACCGACAGCACCCGCTCCACCAGCAACAGGCGTTCGGAGTTCCGGGCCACATCGGCCCGCATTGCGTCCACGGTGGATTGAAGGGTTTGGAGTTGGGCGGCGACATCGGGGGTGTCCGTTGCGCCGGGCGGACCGGACGCCTCATCTTCCGGCGGCGGTCCCTGTTCGGAAGGCTCTTCCGGGACCAGGCTCACGCCGCAGGAGGAGCAGAAATGATCTTCCTCTCCGACCTCTCTTCCGCAGTTATTGCAGGTCACTGTCACCGCCCCCCTGACACCTGACAAGGGTATGTAAAATTGAGATTATAGCTACGAACCGGCCCCACCGCCCCTGGATTCCGGCCTACGCCGGAATGACGGAATGGACCCGCCTGGATTCCGGCCTGCGCCGGAATGACGGAATGGGCCCGATACGGAATGGGCCCGATAGTGAGCATTTGGGAGCGGTTTTGTATTTGAGCAAGCCTACCCTACTACGCGGTCTCACGTTCAACTGCGTAAAGTCCCAAATGAAATACATACCCCTGTCAGCCCCCTGACACCGGATGCGCGCCAACTCCAGTGTATCAACCTCGCTGCGTGTAGTCTTGAATGGCGGTCTACTCGATTTGAGTGATTTCTCCAACGATCAGCAGTCTTGGGAAGGTCGGCGGCGGGGGAGCAAGGACGAAAAATCAAAGTTCCGTGTCATTCTGTAACATTGTGTGACATTCAGCTTCGGCGCCAGCGGTTGGCTGGTTGGTATTTGGACCGTTTTTGCGTCATTTGCGCCAGTTTTGGCCTTGAATTGTGCCTATTTGTGTCATTGTGTGTCGTTTCTTATGAGGCGCCGAGGCCGATACGGCAACCAGGCCGGCGGGGCAATAGAGTGCTACAGGTCTATAGTAAAGAAGGGTTATCGGAGTTGGGAAGGGGGAAGTGTCAGTGGGAAGCCTTAACCAAGCCAATTCCAAATTCCAGAGCGAAAACCGGATAGAACTGGCCGTTGGCATCGGCTAATCTGGAGTCGCCAAGGAAATCTGACGACTGCCAAACAAAGCCCTTCCGGGAGGATGGCGACATGACCGTTACGCAACCCGAAAAGACTCGACTGGACCCTAAGCAACTATGGACTGCGGTGATGTCGCGCGACCGGAGCCTTGACGGGCGTTTTGTTTATGCCGTCCGGTCCACCGGGGTTTACTGCCGTCCTACCTGCCCTAGCCGGCGTCCCCGGCAGGAGCAGGTCTGCTACTTCTCCGCCCCGGAAGAGGCGCGTAACGCGGGCTATCGCGCCTGCCTCCGCTGTCTGCCCGACCGTCCCGGCACGGATGCGGAGTTGGTGACTCTCGCCTGCAACTACATCAACGAACATGTCGAGACCAATGAGGCCCCGCTGCAACTGGCGGAGATCAGCGAGGCGGTGGGGGCAGCCCCCAAGCATTTGCAGCGGGAATTCAAGCGTGAGACCGGTCTCACACCGCTGCAATACGCCCGAGGCAAGCGAATGGAGCGGTTCAAGGGTCTCCTTCGGGAGGGCGCCAACGTGTCCGAAGCCATGTACGACGCCGGGTATGGCTCATCCAGCCGCCTCTACGAAAACGCGAAGGAGCAACTGGGCATGACCCCCGCCAGCTACCGGAAGGGCGGCGCGGGCGCGCTCATCCGATACATTGTCACCGAGTCGGCCTTGGGCGGATTGCTGGTGGCAGGCACAGACCGCGGCGTCTGCGCAGTCAAGTTAGGCGACGACACCAACGCCCTTGTAGCCGAGCTGGAGCAGGAATTTCCCTCAGCGGAGATTCGGCCCACCGCCTTGAACGTCGATTCACCGGAGTCCGCCGGGTTGCGGGACTGGACCGGCGCGGCCCTGGTCTACTTGCAAGGCTGCAACTCGGACATAGACCTGCCGCTGGACGTTCAGGCCACTATGTTCCAATGGCGGGTGTGGCGGCAGTTGCAGGCGATACCGGTGGGCGAAACCCGGACCTATCAGCAGTTGGCCGAGGCACTGGAGCAGCCGAAGGCCAGCCGAGCCGTAGGACGCGCCTGCGCCACCAATCCCGTGGCCCCCATCATCCCGTGCCACCGAGCTCTCCGGAAAGACGGCGGTCTGGGCGGCTACCGCTGGGGACTGCACCGCAAGGAGGCCCTGCTGGCCATGGAGCGCAGCCAGTCCGCCGAAGCGTCCGGGGGGGCTGACAGGGGTATGTAAAATTGAGATTATAGCTACGAACCGGCCCCACCGCCCCTGGATTCCGGCCTACGCCGGAATGACGGAATGGGCCCCCCTGGATTCCGGCCTACGCCGGAATGACGGAATGGGCCCCCCTGGATTCCGGCCTACGCCGGAATGACGGAATGGGCCCGCCTGGATTCCGGCCTACGCCGGAATGACGGAATGGGCCCGATACGGAATGGGCCCGATAGTGAGCATTTGGGAGCGGTTTTGTATTTGAGCAAGCCTACCCTACTACGCGGTCTCACGTTCAACTGCGTAAAGTCCCAAATGAAATACATACCCTTGTCAGCCGGGGGGGGGGGGGGCGAATCCCGTCCGTAGCCCGCAAGTCCGAGGAACTCGTTCCGGAGTATAGATAACGGGCCGGACAACAGTTGGGAGTGGTCTCGTTTCAGGTGGTCCAGCCAACCGTACATGGTCGGGCGGAGTCCCACAAAAGCGAAAATGATGGGGTGACGTCGGGACTACTTGGCTGCGGGGACTTGTTCGTATGTGAAGGCGGGAATCGCCATGCGCTCTCTGGCGTGTTAGATGGTTGTTGCGCACAGGCGCCCAGCACCGTCGAGGTCCAGGAGGGTGTTCTCGTCCAGGTCTCGCGTCTTGCACATGTCGAAGGGGCAAAGCTCAATGTAGAGAGTGTCCGTCTCAAGGAAGTGTATGATATTCATGGTGTGAATGACCTGATGCGTTCCTATTTTAAATGACCAGCTTGGCGCCCTTGGGGCGGGCCTTGCCGCCGTGGACAGAGGATTCGGCGCACTACTTGGCGGCAAGGCGGCGCACTCCCTCGTATATGCTTTCGTCGAGGCACAGCAGGTCGCAGACAATGCGGCTGTCCAGGTGGGCGCGGTTGGAGACTATTCTTCCTCCTCGTCCGGCCAAATGTCTTCCAACGTAAGTCTGCTGCCTTTCCGCATGGCTTGGATAACGACTCTGTGGTCCCATAGAGGGCGGACTATATCGTTCATCATTCCTGGTGGTACTATGATCCGCCTAGATAGATTTCCATCAGTGACTTGAATGGCGTTATCATTCCCGCGCCTAGCATCGGCAAAGCGCAATATACCCCTTATTTCCACTGGCTCGGCAGGAGCATCCGTCATCTCGATAAGATTAGGGGACGGGAGCTCCGCCGCCGGAGTGGTCAGTTCCACGGATCGTTCGCTTCCGCCGCGTGTTACTGTAAAGCCTACTTGACGAAATCGCTCGCCATCAGGGGCTATCTTCTTTGCTAGGCCATAGAAATTACGTAGATATGCTTGGTCAGGAATGAGCGCTTGGATTTCGTCAACCCGAGATTTGTTGACCAGTTCTATCAAGTCCATAAACTCATCCACAATAACAGCGGTGGGAGACATCCCGGGCAAAGTAGGCTGAACAGGACTTCCAAACTGCAACATTACCGCGAAGCTGCCATTTCTGGGCGGGGAAAGCAGCAACCTATGATTGTCCCGTATTTCCTTGGGAGGTCCTCCCCTCTCTCGAAAAGGCAGACCTTGCTTCCGCTCGGCTGTGCGGTAAATCAGTTGCGCTGAATTATTAACACGTCCATAAACCGCGCCTAACTCAGCAATTCCATTGCCCACTTCTGGGCCGGACAGGCTGAATTGGAGTTGGGAGTCTTGGAAGGCGATACCTTTAAGCTCAAGGTGCCGGTGGAAGTAAATGTTCTCCAGCAGGTCCCGCAGTTCTTCGGCAATCTCCGGATCTGGGTTGCCGGCAAGAGCTGTAGCCGTTATCTGCTCGGCTTGGCGAAACCTCCCGCAGTCCAATGCCAGCGAACCGACGCTACGGTACAGTAACGACCACAACAGTCCATCGGAGGCTTCTAGTTCGGCGATGGCGGCCAGTTCAGCCTCCAATGCCTGCTCAAAATATCCAAGTGAAGCGGCAACTTCGCCGCGGGCACGTTCCCGGATAGCGTGGTCGGTGAATTCCATGGCTCGATTGTGGTAATTCTTAACGCTGCTCACTTTGCTCTAACCTCGGCAAGCGGTCTACCAAATTCAACCACTACCACGTAAGTCGGCAATCCTCAGTGATCTGACCGGTTGGTCTGGTTCAGTTTGCGCTTTACTCGCGCCCTCACAATGGAGTCTTTGCCGCGTTGGATGCCGGATACCTCCATCCTTCCTCTAACGACAAGGTCATTATCCTGAAGAGCCTCGCGCAATGCCATTGTCGCCGCTTGTTCAGACTGAGATATGTTGGTTATGTTCCGATCGCCCAGCCAGTAATCAATTCCCGTGGTCTTGCGGGAGCGGAGGATGACGGGATAGCCGATTTCTCTAATCGCCAACAGTACCGCGATGCCGGCCGCGCCATCTTCGGCCGCTTCATCAGGGTCGTTCCAAGTTCGTATGGCTTGCTCGGTGGTCGGAAGCCACGCGAGGGCAAAGGTCTTTGTAACGTAACCTCGGACTGTGAAATGTACGCGTTGCCGGTGCTGTTGCAACTCCAAACATACAGCCCCCGCTTGCGCTAGGTCGTTACCCTTTTCTCGTGTTATGCCTGGGATATCGTCAGTGTCCAGTTCGTTCAAGTCGAGCATTTATACCTTTCGGCGGGTTCCGCCGTCCTTCAGGTCCACTTTTGCAGACGCGGGGGCGGTTGATGCCGGAAGTATAGCAGGGGGTTGACGGAGTTTCGGCGGAGGGCGCGCCGTCAGTCAGCCGGGTTTGTTGGGGGATTCTTTGTTATTATCTTGTGGCCGGAATTGCCCGGCGCTAATGACGGTTGAGGGGGCTAACGATGTTTTCGGTGACCAAGGATATGGTCTTGCCCACCACGATGACCGGATCTTATCCAAAGCCCCATTGGTACAACCAGGGCCTGAAGGGGCGGCCGTTCAAGACGGCTATGGGAGACACCCAGTTCCGGGAGCAGTACTTGGACGCCGTAGCAACCATCATCACCGACCAGGCGATGGCGGGGCTGGACATAGTGACCGACGGGGATTCACGGTTCGACCTGGAAGTGGGCGGCAAGTCGTGGTTCTTTTACGTGCTGGAGCGGTTGGGCGGGTTTACGGCGCGGCGCGACACTTCTCCCGGCTGGTCCGGGGACTTCGGAATCGGGCCGGGGCACATTCTGTGGGAAGTCTCGGAAGCCTACCAGCCGCCGGTGGTCACGGAGAAGCTGTCAGGGGGGCCGCTGGAGTTCGCAGCGTTGTGGAAGACGGCCCAGAAAATGACCGATAAGCCGGTGAAGTTCGGCACCATCAGCGCCCAGTCGCTGCACCGCATGGTATGGAACGAGCACTACCCGTCGGACCGTGAGTTGGTGCTGGACCTTGCCGACATCATGAACCGGGAGTTACGTGACTTGGCCGACTCCGGCTGCCGGCTGATTCAGATGGAGGAACCCAGGCATCACTTCCTGAGCTTGACCCCGGATACCCCGGATGAGGACTTCCGGTTTTTCACCGAGGCCTTCAACCGCGAGATACGGGGTGTGAATGCGGAGATATGGCTGCATACCTGCTGGGGCAACCCGGCCCAACAGAGGCTGTATTGGGACGCTCCCTCATACGAGCGGGCCCTGCCGCACCTGCTGGAGACCGACGCCGACGTGATTACCTTCGAGTGCGCCAGCTCCGGCGGGCGGGACTTGGATATTTTCGGAAAGTTCGAGACGGACAAGAAGATTGCCATAGGGGTCGTCAACCATACCAACACCGTCGTGGAATCCCCGGAGCGAGTTGCGGAGTTGGTGCGGAAAGCCCTTCGCTATGTTCCTGCGGAGCGGTTGGTGCTTTCCTCCGACTGCGGTTTCGGCAGGGAGGGCATCTCCCGGCGCATTGCGTTCCACAAGTGCGTGGCAATGGTGCAGGGAACGAACATGGTGCGGCGGGAGCTTGGACTCCCGGAAGCAACGGTGCGGGCCGCAGACCCGGCCTATGCTTTCAGTCCGTCAGCGAGGTAAGGCGATCGCTATTCCCACGCAGAAGGCCTCGGCGGTTGGCCGGGGCCTCAGGTTCCAGAACAACGATCACCAAGGAATAACTATCTGAGCCGCTTCAATTTTTCTCCGCGTTGCCTTCGGGCCAATCAGACAAGAAGGGTATTTTACACCGCACATCTTCGGGCAAACCCTCTATTTGCTGTAGAATTTCCTTGCGCATTTCCTCACGCCCTTGCTTGCGTCCTTCCTCGCGAGCTTCCTGGCGTATTCTTTCTCTGTTTCTTGCGATGATACGGTCCGCAATCACTTTAGATACCTCTCATGTGGCGAGAAAAATCAAGGTTACCGGAACTATGGCTCCTTGCCAACGAATAACTGCAATAATTGTTTCAAACCAAGAGTCACCCGTGATATAACCTATTTCATACGAAACAGCTAAAGCTGTTAGGATCAAGACTATGATTACAGATGCTACAAGGTAGCGGAAATCACTATCTCTGAACATACACCGACGTTAGTGTTACCATTATCACCTCCGGTCGGGGACCATCAAAACCAGCCTAGTCTCAGATTTGAAGGTCAATCTGAAGGCAGACTGGTTTTGTCAATCCAAAAAACAATACCATAGTGACAGCAAGGGGGATGTAAAGGTAAATTGACCGGGCCTCAGCGTGAGGCCTGCCCTTTCCCTCCACCTGATAAGCCGGTACAAAATGCAAAGCTCCGAATCGGCAACCACAGTTGACCGGTCCCACCTGGCTCTGGGAGGGCGGACCATCATTCCCGGGTTGGCCACCGGCCACGTCGTGTTTCACTGGATCATCCAGAGTTTCGTGGTGGTGCTGCCCGAAATCCAAGCCGCGTTCAGCCTGAGCGCGGTCGGCGTCGGCGGGCTGCTCTCCGCGCGGGAGTTGGCGGCGGGCGTAGTGGCCCTGCCCGGCGGCGTAATGGTGGACGTAGTGCGGAAGTATTGGGGGATGCTGCTGGCCTTTTGTCTCGGGGCGTCGGCCTTGGGGTCGCTGGTCATGGGTGTTTCCCCGGTCTACGTATTGCTGTTGATTGGGATCGCGGTCGTGGCGGCAGCACATTCCATCTGGCACCTGCCCGCGTCAGCGTCCCTTTCCTATCATTTCGCCCAGCGGCGGGGCATGGCATTGTCCTTTCATGGAGTGGGCGGCAGCGTAGGAGACGTGGTGGGCCCGGTGGCTACCGGGGCGTTGTTGCTTTTCCTGACTTGGCGCGAGTTGCTGAGCATCTACGCCGTGGCTCCATTCTTTCTGGGCGCAATGGCGATTTGGGCTTTCCGCAACATCGGGCAGGTGAAGCCAGAGGAGGAGTCCAGCGCGGACATAGCACACCGCGTGGAGGTGACCAAGCAACTGCTGAAAAGCCCGGTGCTTTGGGGATTGACGTTTGTGCGTGGGTTGAGAGCCATGGCCTTGGTGGCGCTGGTCACCATTCTGCCCCTTTACCTGCACAACGACCTAAATATGAATGAGTGGTCCCGCGGGTTCCACATCGGGCTGCTGATTGCTGTCGGGCTGGTGGCCAAGACCGGGGCGGGCTATCTGTCGGACCGATGGGGACGCAAGCAGGTGCTGGCGCCTGGGCTGGTATGGTCCTGCGTGGTGGCATTGGCGCTGATCTGGTTCGACGCGGGCATTATGCTCACAATCACCATTGCGTTGCTGGGACTGTTCCTCTATCCCGACCAGCCCATTCTGACCGCCACCGTATTCGACGTTGTTGGGCGGGAGGTGGCCTCCACCGGCTTGGGAGTGGTGGCGTTCGCCAGCTTCCTGATGGCGGCAACCTCCTCCATTATTGCGGGCGTCCTGTACGATACGTTGGGCTTCGAAGCAACAGTCTACTTCATTGCCGCCCTTTTCGCGGCGGCGGCGGTGGTGTTCCTGGTTTTGCCGCTGCCTAAAAAGGACGAAACCCCGTCGGTAAATCAGGGCTGACCCCCTCGCTTCTATGGACCAATTCCCGGACACATCAGCGCAGCCGCCACGCCGTGAGCGGTTGCGTACTCGTGAAGAGAACGTCGACGAGACGGTCGGCGCTATCACGCAACTGCTGGATAACGGCGACCGGGCCTCTGCTTGGGACCGGTTTGTGGGACTGCATCCGGCCGACCGAGCGGAGGCGCTGCGAGGGCTGCCAAGGGCGTTCCGGCAGTCTCTCATGGTGGGAATGGACTCCGCCGCTTTGGCATCTCTCCTGGAGTTCCTTGAGCCGGAAGAGACGGTCGAGTTGATCGGAGACACCGCCGTTTCCGTAATTGCCCATGTTCTCGACCTTGCCAGCCCGGACGTAGCCGCCGACATCCTCCATCTGCTGCCTGAAGACCGGCGGGCGAAAGCCCTGCTGGAGATGAGGACGTCGGCGGAGGTCGAGACGCTGCTGGCCTACCGCGACGACACCGCGGGCGGGCTGATGACGCCGGACTTTCCCGTGGTACTGGAAAGCACCAACCCGTCCAAGGCATTGGACCAACTACGGCTGTTGGGGCCGAGCGCAGAAAGCATTGATTCGGTGCTGGTGGTGAACGGTGAGCGCCAACTTGTAGGCTCCGTCAGCCTTGTTCGGCTGGCCCTGGCCCGCCCCACATCCCCTATCCGGGACATCATGGACAGCCCGGTCCAATCGGTGTACGCCGAAACCGACCAGGAAGAGTGCGCCAGGGTGATGGAACGCTACAACCTCAGCCGGCTGCCGGTGGTGGACCGAGAAGGCAAACTGACCGGCGTCATCCTGGCCGAGGACATTGTGGACGTGGTGGAGGAGGAAGCGACCGAGGACATGTTCCGCATAGCGAGCGTCGGCCAGGAGCGGGTGCTGGGGCCATTGCGCGGGTCGTTCCGCAGCCGCCTTCCTTGGCTGTTGATAAACTTAGGCACGGCCTTCCTAGCGGCGCTGATAGTGAGCCTGTTCGAGTCCACCATCGAAAGGGTGGTGGCCTTGGCGGTCTTCCTGCCGGTGGTGGCCGGGCAGGGCGGCATTGGCGGCACCCAAACGGTAACCCTGGTAGTGCGCGGCATGGCCTTGGGCGACGTTCCCCGGCGGCAGGGACTCCGCATCCTGCGGCGTGAGTTGATGCTGGGCGCGGCGCACGGGCTGGTGCTGGGCGTGATAGTAGGCGGTGTGGCCCTGGCTTGGAAAGGGAACGCAGCGTTGGGGTTGGTGCTGGGAGTGGCTATGGTGGGGAACATGCTAGTGGCCGGGGCCGCCGGCGCAGGGGTGCCCTTGCTGTTACGCCAACTGGGGATGGACCCTGCGGTGTCATCCGCGGTGTTCGTGACCACCTTCACGGATGTGCTGGGCTTCTTGCTGTTCCTCGGCCTTGCCGCCGCGATGATCGGGTTTTTGGTCTGAATCAGGATTTACCGGATTCCGGGATTTTCAGGATATGGATGAATCATCCTGTTAGTTCTTATAGTCGTGAAAATCCTGTTTCAGATAATTGCATCCGCCCCGACGGGAGAGCTGACAAGGGTATGTAAAATTGAAATTATAGCTACGAACCGGCCCCACCGCCCCTGGATTCCGGCCTACGCCGGAATGACGGAGTGGGCCCGCCTGGATTCCGGCCTACGCCGGAATGACGGAGTGGACCCGCTTGGATTCCGGCCTACGCCGGAATGACGGAGTGGGCCCGCCTGGATTCCGGCCTACGCCGGAATGACGGAGTGGGCCCGCCTGGATTCCGGCCTACGCCGGAATGACGGAATGGACCCGCCTGGATTCCGGCCTACGCCGGAATGACGGAGTGGGCCCGCCTGGATTCCGGCCTACGCCGGAATGACGGAATGGACCCGCCTGGATTCCGGCCTTCGCCGGAATGACGGAATGGGCCCGCCTGGATTCCGGCCTACGCCGGAATGACGGAGTGGGCCCGCCTGGATTCCGGCCTACGCCGGAATGACGGAATGGGCCCGCCTGGATTCCGGCCTTCGCCGGAATGACGGAATGGGCCCGATACGGAATGGGCCCGATAGTGAGCATTTGGGAGCGGTTTTGTATTTGAGCAAGCCTACCCTACTATGCGGTCTCACGTTCAACTGCGTAAAGTCCCAAATGAAATACATACCCTTGTCAGCGACGGGAGAGAGGGTGAAAAATGGCTGCTTTCGCATTCAGCCAGATTACCAAGGTAATTGACCCGGAGGGGTTTCAGGAATACCGGTTGCGGGCGGTGGAGACCCTTGAAAAGTACGGCGGAAAGTACTATGGCGGAGTGGTCACCGAGCAGGTGGACGGTGAATGGTTGCCCGATGGGATGCCCTACGGGTTGGCGGCCTTCGAGTTTCCCATCATGGAGCAACTGAAGGCTTGGTACCACTCGCCGGAATACCAGGAATTGATTGAATTGCGGCACGCCACCGCCCGAGGGGCCATCGTTTTCGCGGACGGCGTTTAGAGATAGTCTCTAAAGCAACCGTTCCTGCTAACCTCCACTCGAATATGGCGTAAGCTTATGGATTCCCGCCTGCGCGGGAATGACGGGTTGGGTGCTGCACCGTGTTTGTTGGGTTGATTGTTACACCGTGTTTGTTGGGTACAACACCATGTTTTGAGATAGTTTCTTTAGCCTTATGCCTGTCCTTTCTCCGATCCCGTCAACAGGCCCGGAAGTTCCAGCAAGCTGGCGATTTGGAATGACGGCGTGGGAAGTTGGGGGTCCGCAGGCGTGTTGTCGCGGTTGATCCACACGGAATGCATCCCCACTCGGCTGGAGCCCAGCACGTCCTCGAACTGCTTGTCGCCGACGTAGGCCGCTTCCTCCGGCCTTATCCCTAACTCCTTGATCATTTCGTGGAAGACGCCCGGCTCCGGTTTGTAGACCTGGACCGCCTCGGACGACAGCACCCTTTCAAATTTCAGGCCCAACCGGTCCACCACCGGGAACAAGTAGCCGTCGTCGGCATTGGAAAGCACGGCCGTGCGATAGGAGGACTGGAGTTGATGGATAGCTTCGATGGTCTCCGGGAAGGGGTCCCGCCTGGACAGGTCGGTGAAGACCTGGTCGGTCGCCGCCTTGGCGTCTCCTTTAAGGTCAAGCGCGGCAAACGCGCCCGTAAAGCTGCTTTCCCAAGCGTCGTAATAGCTCTCAAACGGGCGGCCCGGCTGGATGCGGTTGTCCCGGAAGTCGGTGTCCGCCACCCGCCATTCTTGAAGCAGTTGTTCCGTAGTGACGGACAATCCTTGGTCCTGGATAATCTTGGCAAAGGTAATGTCCCACAGGTTGCCGTTGTTGCGGACCAGGGTATCGTACATGTCGAAGATTACGGTGGTGATCGGCGGCATAAGGCTGTCCTCGTAGTTACCAGTGGTCAGGGGCCAGTAGCCAGTAATTAGCGCGCGGTCACCACTATTCAATAGCCACTAATCACTGGCGACCGGCCACTGGACTGCTACCTTCCCTTGAAGTTTGGGCGGCGCTTTTCCAGGAAGGCCTGCACCGCCTCCTTGTGGTCCTCGGTGCTGCGGGCTTGTTCCTGGGCTACGTGGGCCAGCCGCAGGCTCTCCTGGAGCGTCATGTCCATGCTCTGGTGCACCAGGTACTTGATGAGTGACAGGCTCTGGGTGGGCCCCTGCGCCAGCCGCGTCGCCAGTTCCAAGGCCTCGCGCATCAACTGGTCGTCGGGGAAGACTTTGCTCACCAGCCCCAGCCGGTAGGCCTCCGCGCCGTCGATGCGGTCTCCGGTGTACTGCAAAAGCAGGGTGTTGCTCAACCCGATGAGACGGGGAAGTTGCCAGCAACTGCCGTCGCCGGGGATCAGGCCCATGCGGACGAACGCTTCCGAGAACTGGGCTTTCTCCGCGGCGACGCGTATGTCGCACCCCAAGGCAATGCCCATGCCCACGCCCATTGCGTGGCCGTTCACCGCGGCGACGGAAGGTTTCTGCAATTCGTGGATGCGCAGGGGGACTTGGGCGGCCCCGCCTTCCGTCGAGTACTGCCGGCGGGCGAACCGGCTCTCCATCCGACCCCAAGGCAAACCGTCGGTCGCTCCCCCGGACTCCGCCTTGGCCTCCCGCTCCTGTATGCGCTGGTTGAAGCCCCGGACGTTGGCGCCGGAGCAGAACGACGGCTCGGTGCCGGTAAGCAGCAACACCCGCTGCTCAGGATCGTTCTCGAAGTCCTCCAGCGTGCTCAGCACCTCTTGGGCCATGTCCGGCCCCATGGCGTTGCGCGTGGGCGGATCGTGCATGGTCAGGATGAGGACGCCGTCTCTGGTCTCGGTCTGGATGAATTGATGTTCCATAATAACCGTCCGGTGGCAGCCTCGCTGTCCTATCGCTATAATTCCATCAACCAGTCCATCCGCCGTGTCGCGGTGGAGGGACTTGGCTCGAACCACAGGTTAGCACAAGTGGACGGGCCAAACAACGCAGGAGAATAGCCATGCAGCAAGGCAGCATCGTCAACATTCACATCGCCCGCGTAAAGGGCACCCCGTCGGACCCGGTACAGGAGGCCATCGCCCTCGCGGGCAAGGGATTGGAAGGTGACCGCAGTTGCAGCGAGACCAACATGCGGCAGGTGCTGGTCATCGACAAGGAGACCTTGGACGAGTTCGGCCTGAACCCTGGCGACGTTAAGGAAAACATCACCATAACCGGCATGGACATGTCCCAGACCAAAGAGGGGCAGGTGTTCTTTGTCGGTGATCAAGTCACCATGGAGATCGTCGGCGAGTGCGAACCCTGCGGCAAGATGGACGCCCTTCAGCCGGGCCTGCTGGCAAAGATCAATCACCGCCGAGGTATGCTGGCAACGGTGATAAACGGGGGAACGTTCAAAGTGGGAGACTCGATTCGGGTGGAGCCGTAGCGCGGGGCGGGCGACTGCCTGTCCTATCCCACTATCCCGGCATTGGGAAGGTCCAGTTTGGCGCGAGCGTTAACGGCTCACGCCGCTTTGTTTATGACGTCTGCGGCTTTCGCAACAGCCGGCGTTCCGGCACCATCTGCTGGACGCCAAGTGGTGCGCCGAGCCGTAGGTGCACAGTGGCAAGGCGCGACCGAAGGGGACTGGGCTGGTTATGTAAGGAGAGAATCGCGAACTTCGCTAACTGGACCAATAGTTAAGGAGTGGGTGATGCTAATCCGATGATGGACCGTGAGGGTTATTGCTATCTTATGGTCCGTTAGGTAGAGTAAAATTGTTGACAAGTGGTAGTTACATGACCATCTCTTGACCTCGCATTATGGATATTTATCGTCCCGATGGGGGATGGATGGTCCGGGGTAGACTGTATGGTTTTGAGGCTCATTTGAAGATATGAGTTGGCGCAGCAGTAACTCCTTACTGCTACTGAACTGCTACTGAGAGCTTGTTTATTTGGAATATGGTTGATTTAGGGGCTAAGTGTCGTAGAAGAAAATGTGCAATGAGCTCTCGGTGCCTATGCATGAAGTTGCGAAATCAACCTGGTGATTGATTGGCGTAGTGCGGAACAGGTATCGGTGTAATTGCCATGGCCATCTTGGTCATTAAGAATCTCCTCAAATAGAGGGTAGGTTGCTGAGCCCACCGGCTTAATGACCATGGTCTGAGCTGAATGAAGATAACAGTATGATCGAATATCCTGCGTTGACTGTACGTCAAGCCTCAGTAGTGTTGGTGTCCCCATCGCCCATTGATCCACAGTCAATTACTTCGGAAGTTTTGAGTGATGCTGGAATAGTTCGGGCTGATTGGGTGCCCACTGGAGGCATCATCACTCCGGTGCTCGGACTCACCCAATACCAAAATGGTGTGACCATCCAAACCCAAGGTAATCGTTGCGTCTTCCAAGAGTCTATTGAAGGCACTCTACGCGAGGTTTATGAAGTTCATCCACTGGTACAACGATACGCCGAAGCTACTAGGCTAGTAGCCTATAACGCCGTAGGCATCAATTGGTTATTGGACGTAGCTGTACGGACCCCCGAGACATGGATTCAGGAAAAAATAATAGGTGCCGGTGGGAATTTCTCCGACTTTTCCCCTACATCAGTTCAGATAGCGAAAGAACTTGATTTCGCGGTTTGCAACTTGGTGTTCAGAGTAGAGAACGCGCGGATTGTGATTGATTGCAATTATCACTTTCAGTTAGGGAGCAGGTCTCCGGATGTAATGGCATCGACGTTAAGTGCTTGGCGTGATTGCCAAGCACACTTGATTGCAGCTGTGTTGCCGCAACTCTAGTAATCCGAAATCTTTGAAATGATGAGTAGCAGAGATAGGCAGGATTGCCCGGTAACTCTTGGGTAATGTTGCTCCAAGTCAGGATGTACACCCTTCACGCCATCAATTCAAAGACGTCGCCCTACTAGCCTCAAAAGTAATTTGCGGGTAATGGAGATCCATGTGGTTACACTATTCAATGTCGCAGTTGGACACTTCAACTCGTCTACTCTCCTGTTAGACCAGGAAACGAACCTAGGCAGTAACACCGCGGATTTAAAGCCATATCCATTCAGGTCGAGTAGCCAAAATTTATCCGACTTGGTTAATACTTCCTTCTGGCAGGAAACCATGGGAGGAATGGGAAGGCAGACAGGTATCAATGATCCCAGCATAGTTTACTGCACTGGTGGGTTGCTAAGGGGTGACCTGCGGTCAAAGCAAACGGCTTTGTCGGCCAGCCATGCTAGGATGTTAAACCAGCGGCTTTTGTCATCCGATGAAACGGACCGTATTCGCGCGGTCGGTAACGTTTTTCTTGCTCTGCGAGAGTCGGGTGAGGATGATTTAGCTGATTGGGTAGCCTGCTTGGCTGCGGAGGAAGGCTTTGAAGAAGAGGGAATGATTGTCACTCATAGCCGTGACAGGGGTTATGTAGGAGGGCGCTTTGGGCGGTATTCGATGGTGCTACCGGACAGCCATGCGGGAACGGTAATCCCACGGCTTCTACCGTTTAATGAAATGAACCATGTCCGTGCTATCGTTGATGTTTGCGAAATCCTTAGGGTCTGGGGTCAGGATGATTTAGCCGCGCGGATCGCCTACTTCGCTTCGGATGAAGACCTTGAAGAGGAGGATATACCGGTCACCGATGAAAGCGCCAGTGGTTTCCTGTTTTTTTTCGGCTTGGTGAAATCTGAGGGCCGAGTGAGCTTAACTTGTTCACCAGAGGGATGGCTTTGCGCTGTTTGGCGTTTCTCTGATGATCGCAGGGCCAGCCTATGGTTCTTGGGTGTGGACCAGGTTATGTTCTCAGCTACTGAAGCCAATGGCGATTTCATAGAGATTGAAGGCGGCGGTGAGGTTGGTAATTCCTGGGAGGTGATGGCAAAATTAGTAGAAGCAGGATTGCTTACATGCCGTTTGGACATGTTGACAAGCGGGAGCTTTCACCTAATGACAACGTTGCCCGATACTGTCGTAAGCGGGATACCGACGAAAATGGAATCCCAATGGATGGAGCGTTTCTACTTAGAGAAGATAAACATGAATGCTATCTCTCCACAAACTGGTTGGAATACTTCCATCCCTCAGACCGGACTGTCCAGATCCACAATGTTATCCAGTCTTTAAGAGCCAAAGGGCGTACTGTCGCCAACAGTGCCTCATTCGCCGTGCTCAACGTCGGGGCCGTCATTGCAGCGTGCAAAAGCCGATTAAATTTGGACTTACGGTTTGTTACGACGGATGATCCCTGTGATCCGTCTCATACCGGAATCTATGGGTATGTTGAGCACAACGCCAGAACAGCAGCAGAGTTAGCTAAATTGGTTGACTCCGATGAAGTGTATCCTGTTGCAGGATAGCGTCCACAGTTGCCCTGTGATTGTTGAGACTCGCCAGGTTTGAATTTAGTAGCCGAGGGCTTTGGGTTCGAGAATCAGGAATCATGGGAATGCAGGATATATCCCAGTTCTCCTCATTTTCACCTTTCCCTAATTGGGACTCGCATAGCGTGCATACCTTCTTGGTCGGCCTGAGAGTAGCGACATGAAACTTCGCGGCGAAATCACAGAGCAAACCATCGCTCTTGATGAACCCGTCGACTTGCCGGACGGTCTGCGGGTGGAGATCGATATCAGACCGGTGGATGATGTGATTGAAAGGGCCAAGGAAATCAGAAACAAGCTCGAAGAGCAGTGGGGAGGTAAACTCAACCGCTCCTTGGAGTACCTCAGGGAAGACAGAGACGGGTGATTGCCTAAGCAAGCCCGGGACTCTCTCGTCCTTGAATGGTAGTCGTCCAAAGTGCGGTTGGCGATTCAAGTCGAGGACCAAATTCAACCCCGCCGCCGGAGGCGACATGTCCGAAAACGTCCGGAAATGTCCGGCGGTCTAAAATATTCAACCTGTTCCTCAATGCCCCCCGTTGCGTGAGCAATAATCTGACGGAACCCAGTAGAACCCGGCCATTATCTTGACACCGTAGTTTCCCGCACTTACGATGACGGAGGCGTTCTATGTCTTTTCGTCAAAGACGTTTTGGCATATCCAAACAGCCGTTTTCGCAGCTAATCTTGCTAAGGAAGCTCACAATCAGGCCCACAACGTTAGCCGATTGGCTTGACCATTAATGGAGGAGGGGACCAAGATGCCGACCAAAGACGAAATTTCCCTGATGGCCCACTTGATGCGGCGGGCAGGTTTCAGTGCTCCCTACGCAGAATTGGAGGCGCGCGCCGCTAAAGGATACGAAGTCACTGTCGAAGAGTTACTGCACCCCGAAAACCAGCCGCCGATTGACGACGAACTGCTTTACCGCTTCTTCCCCGCGTTGGAAGGGGCGCTGAGTCCGACCGCCAATCAGTCGGAATGGGTGTACCGGATGGTGAACACCCAACGCCCGCTGGAGGAGAAAATGGCCCTCTTCTGGCACCAACTGTTCGCCACCGGCAACTCCAAGGTGGACAATCCCCCGGAGATTACCCAGCAGATCAAGATGTTCCGGCAGCATGGCTTGGGCAAGTTCGACAACCTGCTGGTTGAACTGGCGAAGAACCCGGCCATGATCTACTGGCTGGACAACAACGGCAACCACAACGGAGCAATCAACGAGAACTGGGGCCGGGAACTGCTGGAGTTGTTCTCCATGGGCGTGGGCAACTACTCCGAGGACGACATTAAAGAGGCGTCCCGCGCGTTCACCGGCTGGACCATCGCTCCCAAGATACCCCGCAACCCGCTGGGCCGGTTCTACTGGAGCTTTGAGTACAAGCCGGAAGACCACGACGACGGCGAGAAGGAATTCCTGGGCCACCGCGGACGGTTGGACGGAGAGGACATCATCGACATAGTGGTGCGGCAGCCGGCGACAGCCAAGTTCCTGGCGCGCCATCTGTACAACTACTTCGTCGCCGACGAGCCCCAAGTGCCCAGTTGGAACATCACCCCGCCGGGAGACCCGGAGGCTGTGGACGCCCTTATCAAGGCTTACAACGACTCGAACTATGACATCCTCGAGATGCTGCGGGTACTCTTCCTGTCGGACTTCTTCAAGAACGCCAGGTTTGCCAGGGTGAAGAGTCCGGCGGAATTAGTGATCGGCACCGTCCGGCTGGCCGGAAACTACAACACCTACAGGCCCGGGTTCATGGCCTTGGCCTCCGAGTGCGATTTCCAAGGACAGGAACTGCTCAATCCGCCCAGCGTGGAAAGTTGGCACACCGGCTCCGAGTGGATTGACGGCGGCTCGCTGGTGCGGCGGATCAACTTCGCCGCCGGCTTGTTGGGCAACACGTCGCTGCCGGGCGTCCGCACCATGGTGGACAGCCTCAAGGCCAGGAACCCACAGACTCCGGCGGAGTTGGTGGAAGGGTGCCTCGACGTGGTCGGACCCATCGAGGTGAGCGACATTACCCGCGGAGAGTTGCTGGCCCAAGCCGAGGAGACCGGCGAACTCCGCTGGGACACTGAGGAGAACGCCAAGCAGTCCGAGCAAAAGGTTGGGCTGATGCTGGCGCTGATCGCCTCTTCCAGGGACTTCCAATTCGCATAACCCAAGCTGGGGCATCCGGCTTTTCATCGCAGAGATCGCAGAGTTTCCTGTGAATGAGACCCAAAATCTAACACAGCGGTCTCTGCGCCCCGGCGGTAAATTAGAAAAGGAGGCAGGCAAATGTCAACGACCAAGAAAGACCCGGTGTTGGTGGTGTTTCAGCTTACCGGGGCCAACGACTACCTTAACACCGTGATTCCCTACACCGACCCCAACTACCGGGACGCCCGTCCTCGGGTCGGTATCCCGGAAGACAAGGTTATCCCCATCGACGACGAACTGGCCTTTAACCCCCAAATGGCCCCGATGAAAAAGCTGTTTGACGAGGGCAAGATGGCCATCGTCCACGGCATCGGCTACGAAAACTCGCCGCGGTCCCACTTCCGCTCCATGGATATCTGGCATACCTGCGAGCCAGACAAACTAGGGACGGAAGGCTGGGCCGGCAAGGTCATCCGCGACTTGGACCCGGAGGGCGAGAACGTCCTGAAGGGCATCAACTTCGGGCAAGGGCTGCCCCGGGCGCTGGCCCTGCGGGGAGTGCCGGTTACCTCCGTCTCAAACCTGGAGTCCTACGGGGTGCTCTCCAACGTGTCCGGTATCTCCGGCGACGAGCAGCGGGCGCAAATCCTGGACAGGTTTGCCCGCATGTACTCTCCGGCCATCGGCACCGGCGCGGTCATGGACTACTTGGGTCAGACCGGACGGGACGCGCTGAAGGGCGCCGACATTTTGAGAGTGGCGCCGGAGCGGTACTCCTCCAGCATCGAGTACGCCGACACCCCCATCGCCAAAAACCTGAAGAGCATCGCCCAAGTGCACATGGCCGACCTGGGCACCCAGCTCTTCTACACCCAGCACGGCAGCTTCGACACCCATTTCAACCAGACGCCGATGCACACCAAGCTCTGGATTGACACCTCGCGGGCCATCAGCGACTTCTTTGACGACCTGAAGGAGCACGACGCCGGGGACAACCTGGTAATGATGATATTCACCGAGTTCGGACGCCGGGTCAGGGACAACGGCACCGGCACCGATCACGGCGCCGGCGGCGTTGCCTTCGTGATAGGCGACCAGGTGAAGGGCGGACACTACAGCACCTACCCGTCGCTTAAGCCGGAAGACCTGCAATCGGGCGACCTGGCCCCCAACTACGACTTCCGCGGCTTCTACTCCACAATGGTAGACAAGTGGCTGGGACTGGACCCGGTGCCGGTCGTTGGCGGCCAGTTCGAGCAGCTTGATCTCGTTTAACAGCGCCAACCAGAAGGACCAAGCAATACAAGTCCGGTAACAGGAGATAGCAATGCTGACTACCGTTGCCGCCGGCCGCGTTTATGACTTCAACTACTGTATCGGCATGTACGCGGGCTCCGGCCAAGGTTTCTGGGCGCCGCAGGACTTCGTCCTCGGCCCAAATGGCATAGTTTACGTCGTCAGCCGCGGCCAAGAGGAATTGGGCCAGCGGATCACCCGGGTTTCCTTGACCCACGATTTTCTCGGCCAGTTCGGCGGATTCGGCTACGGCGACGGCCAGTTTGTGTGGCCGCGCTCCCTCGACATGGACCGGGACGAGCTTCTATATGTCTCAGACGAGCTAACCCACCGTATAAGCAGCTTTAACACCGACGGGACTTTCCAAGGGTCATGGGGCACACCCGGCGACGGCGAGGGCCAACTTAACGGCCCGTCCGGTCTAGCTTTCGACAAGGACGACAACCTTTACGTGGTGGACAGCATGAACCACCGGGTGCAGTTGTTCACCAAGGACGGCAAGTTCCTAACCATGTGGGGCGGTCACGGGACCGCCGACGGGCAGTTCGACCTGCCGTGGGGCATCTGCGTGGACCGGAACGGCGACGTTTACGTGGCCGACTGGCAAAACAGCCGGGTGCAGAAGTTCAGTCCCAACGGCCAGTTCTTGAGGAAATTCGAGGCCGCCGAGAACGGCGTGGGCGCCATTGAGCGGCCGTGCGGCGTAGCCGTGGACTCGGACGGCGACGTTTACGTCACCGACTGGAGCACCCACAAGGTACAGGTCTACGGTCCGGACGGGACTTTCATTACGTCTCTCGTCGGCGACGCGCAGGAGCCCTCGCCGTGGACGCAGACCTACGTCGCCGCCAACCCGGACATGGTCAAGGCCCGGCGCCGGGCCAATATGGAGCCGGAATGGAGGTTCCGGCGCCCAACCGCCGTCAATGTGGACGATCAGGACAGGATCTTCGTGCTGGAGTCCGCACGCGCCCGCCTACAGGTGTACAACAAGGACAAGGACTACGAAGAGCCTCCCATAAACCTGTAGCACCGTCTAACCCGGATGCAAGCGCACAGCCTCCCTTGGCCCGGGAGGCTGATTTTTTTGTATTGTTGACACTAACCAAACCGGCGATTTACCCTAACCTGCGCAGAGTCAAGAGGAGGCAGCTATGGATGTACATGTCTATACCAACCCTGGTTGATTCAGTTGCAGGACGGTGGAAGAGTTTCTGTCGTCCAATGGTGTTCAGTATGAGCACCATGACCTAGCAACCGATACGGCGGCAGTGGAATACCTGAGAAGCCGGAACATCAAGTCGGTCCCGGTGACTATCGTGGACGAGGACGAGGTGATTATCGGCTATTACCCGAAGAAGCTTATACCCGCGCTGAAATTGAACGTGAAGGTAGACCTGTCGGGCAAGACGGCGTGGCTGGCGGAGAAATACGACAAGGTGATAAACGGCGCCATCCGTGCCGCGAACCAGCTTACCGACGAACAGTTGATGGCCGAAGTGCCGTGGAGACCCTGGAGCGTGAGGGACGTAATCGTCCACATCATATCCTTCCCGGAGTTAGCATGGCTCAGCCACGAGCACGGCAGCATGAGCTCCGAGGACATGGCGGCATCGAACGAGCGGGTCAAGGGCGTCGTCACCGGGGCGCAGATTGCTCACTACGGTGAGGGAGTGCTCAAGAACATAAAAGAGTTCCTCAAGAGTGGCAACACTGAAGCTTATGACCGGGTTGTGCCGGCCCACTACGGCGGCGAGGTTACGGTGGTGGAATTGCTCAACATCATCCTGAGCCACAGCACCCACCACCTGAAACAGATTTACTGGTACATGGAGGGGGACTTGAGCATGACGCTTCAGGCCCCGGTCACCGAAGCGGACATGGAGGGTATTGTCACGCCCACGGTGCTTATTTAGTAACTATCTCAAACCTAACTGTTCCTGCTCCACCCGTAGATGGCCAAAGCCTATGGATTCCCGCCTGCGCGGGAATGACGGGTTGGGCGCCGCTGGTTGGACGGCCCTGGTTGGGCGCTACTGGTTGGGCGCCGCTGGTTGGACGGCCCTGGTTGGGCGCTACTGGTTGGGCGCTGCTGGTTGGACGGCCCTGGTTGGGCGCTGCTGGGGGAAAAGGTCAGGATGAGGGTTGGAGGGAATTCAGGGGATACCCTATAAAGCTTCAAATTCGGAGGGGAAACCATGAAGTACGACGTAGTAATAATCGGAGCGGGGTCGGCGGGGGCCATTCTGGCAACGCGGTTGTCGGAAGACCCCAACCGGTCGGTGCTCCTACTTGAGGCCGGCCCGGACTACCCGGATTTTGAGAGGCTTCCGGAGGAAGTGAAGTTCGGGTACTCCACGGAAGCTGACGTGATGACCAGCGACCACAACTGGCAGTTCACCGGAAAGGCCACCGAGACTGCGGGGCCGATGATGGTGCCCCGCGGCAAAGTAACCGGAGGCTCCAGCGCCATCAATGGCCAAGTGTTCCTGCGGGGTGTGCCCGAGGACTATGATACTTGGGCCGCCATGGGCAACGACGAGTGGACCTACCAGAACCTGTTGCCCTATTTCCGAATGATCGAGACGGACCCGGACTACAGCGGGGACTTCCACGGCAACGACGGGCCTATAATGATGCACCGGTTCAAGCGGGATACATGGCTGCCGGCACAAACGGCGTTCTATAACGCCTGCCTGGCCGCTGGCTACCCCGACTGCCCGGACCACAACCACCCCGACACCACCGGAGTCGGGCCAATCCCGTTAAACAACCCTAACGGCATCAGGATGAGCACCGCCCTGGGTTACCTGGACCAATGCAGGCACCGGTTGAACCTGACTATCCGGCCGAACTGCTTGGTGCACCGCATCGTCTTTGACGGCAACCGCGCCACCGGTGTTGAACTGGAGAGCGGCGACGAAACGTTCATAGTGGAAGGCGAGGAGATCATCCTGAGCGCCGGGGCCATCGGCTCACCGCAGATATTGATGCTGTCGGGAGTGGGACCCAGAGACCACCTTAACAGCTTGGGCATCCCGGTCGTATCCGACCGTCCGGGAGTAGGGCAAAACATGCGGGACCATCCCAACGTTTGGGTGACTTGGCGGACCAAAGAAGGGTTCGATCTTGACGGGATGGCTCCCAGGTCTCAGGTGACCCTTCGATATACCGCCGAAGGCTCGGACCTGCGAAACGACATGAAGATAACCATGCAGTCCTTCGCTACGGAGCGAGTCAACCGCGGCGGCGATCGGATGCAGCCCGTGGGCATCCGAATGACGGGAGGAATTTACTTGGCCGTTGGCGCAGGCGAACTTCGCCTTGCCTCCGCAGACCCCTCGGAACAGCCTATATTGGAATACCACTACTTGGAGGAGGATTTTGACCTCACGCGCCTGCGGGAGGCGGTCCAGCTCTGCATTAGCTTGGGAGAACGGGAGGAGTTCCGGGATATTATCCAGGAGCGGGTCGAACCCACCGATGAAGACCTGGCGTCCGACGAAGCCTTGGACGCTTGGTTGAGGCGGGAGGTGACCACCTCGCAGCACATCTCCTGCACTTGCAAGATGGGGCCGGAGTCTGACCCCATGGCCGTGGTCGACCAGTATGGCAAGGTTTACGGTGTCACCGGCCTCCGTGTTGCGGACGCCTCGATAATGCCGGACTGCGTACGGGCAAACACCAACGTAACCACTATGGCCATAGGGGAACACGTCAGCGACTTCATAAGACAGGGCAAGTAGGCTTCCCCGGCCAGTTTAGAACTGTCGCTATCGGGGTCCGGCATACCGGGCCCCGATGCTTTTTCGGGTTACCGGCCTGGAGAGGGCCGCCGTCAGAACCAGTTGGCCTTGTCCACTACGTTCCGCAGCGGGCGGCCTTCATTGAACCGGACGCAGTTGTCGATGAACAGCTTGGTGCGCCGTTCCTGCAGATAAGGCCCGTTGCCCGCTACGTGTGGGGTGAGCAATACTCCGGGCGCTGTCCAAAGGGGATGACCGGCGGGCAGCGGCTCTATTTGATACACGTCCAACCCGGCCCCGGCGATTTCGCCCGACTCCAACGCGGCCACCAAGTCATCCAACACCACCGTGGCCCCGCGGCCGATGTTAATGAAGAACGCGCTGCTCTTCATCGCCGCGAACTGCGGCGCCCGGAACATCTCCTGCGTTTGAGGCGTCTCCGGCACCGTGACTACCACGAAATCTCCCATGGGCAGAACCTGGTCCAGAGCTTCGGGACGGTGCAACTCGGCCACACCCGGCGGAGGCTGGGGCGCCCGCGGGTCGACCGCGACGACCCTCATGCCGAACTCGGCGCATAGCCGTGCCGTTTCCCCGCCGATGCCGCCAATGCCTACGATGACTACGGTTGCTTCCGGCAGGTAGATGGTCTCGTACCCCTGCCGCCAGACGCCTTGCACCTGCTGGGGGATGTAAACTTGCAGGCCCCTGGCAAAGCCCAGCAGCAGGGACATGATGTGGGCGCTTATGTGGTCGTTGTAGATTTCACGGGTGTTGGTCATTACAAGGTCACGGTTGACCAACCCTTCGTGGTAGTAGCCGGCGCGGGGACCGGCCTGCGGGCAGGCGACCCACTTCAGGTTGTTGGCCCGCTCCAGAAGTTCCGGCACTATGTCCCCAAAGGCGGCGTCGGCATCGCCGATAACCTCCATCGCCTCGCCTACGGTCGGGCACAGGTGGACGTCTATGTCGGGTATGGCCTCCCTCAGCCTGTCGGGCCAGTCATCCTGGTAGCTGGGCGGGCAGATAACCATCTTGAAGGCCATGGGTTTCACTCCTCTTGGCGGCGTTACGAACCGGTCTAATACAAGATAGCGTGCGTCGGGACCAATCTCTGGTTGACAGGACCAACGGCCAAGAGCAGCGTCTCCAGCTTCTCTCTACATGGGTATAGTTCTATTAGTTCGCCTCTCATGGTCCAGCTTTGCCTACTCCGCCACTATAGAAGGCCATTGGTCGGGACAAGTCTCTCATTGTAAGGGTCGACGGCAAGCAGAAGCCCTTCGAGAGTATAGGATCCCAACAACGGCGTGGTGTTATCCTCACCGAATACGACCTGAGTAACGACACTCCCGCCGTTGATGGTGGCGCGGGCCTCCCCGATATCCATGTCGACTATCCGCCCGTCACCCAATTCAAACCGAGCCTGTCGAGCTACCGGCACCCCCAACTCTCTCAGCAGGTTGGCGGGTATCACCGAATACGTGGCGCCGGTATCCACCAAGGCGTTTACTTGGACCGTAGGCCCGCCGTCAAGGTTCCTTAGTTGCATCGGCCAGTTAAACGTGCTCATCCCGCCTCTTCTTCTTGAAAACACCGATATCCAAGTTACTACAGCTTATTCTACCCCATTTACGGAAACATCATTCCCAAAGACCAAACGTTCCGTTCTGTTCGTTGACACGCAGAATGCCCCCCTTTACACTCCCATTTATGCTGACGCAGAAATTTATGATATCCGTCGGGGCTACTGATTAAAGGCGGAGCGAGGTAGGAGATGAATGAGGGTGTCAGAATAAAAGACCGATTCGGTCTTCCCTTGAGTACTCATTCCCAAGTTGCCGTGGACCATTGGCAGGAGGGCGTCGACCGGATGCTTTCCCAGGACTACGCGCCGGAGGAGAAGCTGCAACAGGCCCTGGATATAGATGAGGGGTTTGCTTTGGCCCACGGCTGCCAAGCTTACGTTTGGATGATCCGGGGAGACGCCGCTCAGGCGAAGGCGAGTTCCGACCGCGCCCGCGAATTGGCGCCGGGTGTCTCGGACCGGGAGAAGCAGGCGATCGAGGCCGTCGGCCTGTGGGTCGATGGCAAAGGCCCCCAGTCGCTGGCGTTGATTCGCGAGCATCTGAAGGAGTACCCCCGCGACGGCTTGATGTCCCGGTTGGCCCAACGGCTGTTCATGCTGGGTTGCAGCGGCGCAGGAGTGCCCAGATTCCCCGGCGAGCTGTTCGACCTCTGCGCGAGCATCGCGCCCCACTGCATGGATGACTGGTCGTTCCTCAGCCAATACTCCTTCGCCCATCACGAGACCGGCCGGTTGGACGAGGCGCTCAAGCTGGCACAGCGGTCCTTGGATATGCGGCCCACCAACGCCGTCGCCTCTCACTCGGTCACCCACGTTTACTTCGAGAAGGGAGACGCATCGTCGGGCGACGATTTTCTGGGCAACTGGATCACCTGCTTCGACAAGCGTGCCCCGTACCACGTGCACCTGTCATGGCACTTGGCTTTGTTCCGGTTGGCCTTGGGCCATTATCAAGACGCCGTTGGGCTTTATGAGTCCGACATCCGCCCGTCGGTGGTCGCCAAGAGCCCCACTTCACTGTCCGACAGCGCATCGTTGATGTGGCGGTTGCAGTTATACGGCAAGACCCCTCCGCCGATGCCTTGGGAAGAGGTCCGCGATCAAGCCGCGCCGGCCGCCGACAGGAACGGCCCGGCCTTCCGGGACGCCCATGCCGCGTTGGCTTTCGGAGCTTGCGGCGACGACGCAGCCATGGCCCAATTGGTTGACCGGCTTGGGAAGTTGGCCGATCAGGGCAACACGTTAGCCGCCGAGGTTACGCTGCCATTGGTGCAAGGGATATCCGCCTTTGCCCAAGAGAACTACTCTGAATCGGTGCGCTTGCTGGAACCGCAGATGATGCAACTGGAGAGAATCGGAGGCAGCCACGCCCAGCGCGAGGTGTTTGAGGACACGATGTTGGAGGCTTACCTCCGGGCCGAGCAGTTCGACAAAGCCCAGGATATGCTGGATGAACGGCTCAGCCGCCGGGCATCGGTACGCGACACCTTCTGGCTGGGCCGGAGCCAATCCGCGGTCGGCAATGCCGAAGCGGCCAAGTCCGCTATTAGTGATGTCTTGGCCCGATGGCAGGACGTTGACCGGGCCTCTCCGGAAATCAGCAATGTGACCGAATTGGCGAGCGTACTGAGCTAAGGCTGCTCGCTTCCGCTATTAATCGAGGAGGTGATTCGACATGGCGTTACCACCGGAACGCGTCGCTTACAGCCCAATTATCGAAAGGCCGCCTATCAAGTGGCCCAATGACGCCAGGGTGGCGTTGTGGATCGCTCCCAACGTGGAGCATTACGAGTACGAACCGGTATTCGACGGAATACGGGAGCCTTGGCCTCGAACTCCCTACCCCGACGTGCAGCAGTACACCTACCGGGACTACGGCAACCGCGTGGGATTCTGGCGGATGCTGGAGGTGCTGGACAAGCACAGCATCCGTTGCTGCGTGTCAATCAACCTAGCGGTGTTCGAGCACTTCCCGGAAATCCGGGATGCCATGGTGCAGCGAAATTGGGACTTTATGAGCCACGGCATCTACAACACCCGGTACCTCAACACCTATACCGAGGAAGAGGAGCGGGAGTTTTACCGCGACTGCATCGACACGCTGAAGCGGGAGACGGGCAAGCAACTCAAAGGAATGCTGGGGCCAGCCATATCCGGCACCGAACGCACTCCCGACCTGATGGCCGAAGCGGGCCTCATTTATCACACCGATTGGATGCACGACGACCAGCCCGTTCCCATCAAAGTAAAGGATGGGAAGCTTATATCCGTTCCCTACTCCATAGAACTGAACGACTCGCCCCTCTTCAGGCACCATTACGAAGGGGACTACTTCGCGGAGATTTGCAAGGCCCAGTTCGACCAGCTTTACAAAGAGGGCGCGGAAAGCGGGCGGGTAATGTGCATTGCGTTGCACCCGTTCTTAGTGGGTCAACCGCACCGGATCAAGTTCCTAGACGACGTCCTGGGGTACATAATGTCCCACGACGGCGTATGGCAGACCACCGCGGACGACATCGCCGAGTACTATATGGAAAATTACTACGATGCGGCAGTAGCCAGCGGCCAATAAGCGATGGCCGGTTTTTCACCGGCCACCGGCCACCGGCCACCAGCCACCAGCCACTAGTCACTAACCATAACCACTGACCAAAGGAGGTCTCCCGTAATGCCAGCAGAACGCCGGTTCGGGATGGACCACGAACACCACGAATGGGACCCCATCATCAATCGCGGCAAATTGCGCTGGCCCACACCTTCGGGTTCCGGGGAGCCGGCGCGGGTTGCCCTTTCCGTGGTCGTCAATTTGGAACACATGGAATGGCAAGCGCCCGAGGGCAGCTTCAGCACCAGCTTGGGCGGCGGGCTTGGGGCGCGCGGTTGGCCCGACTATGCCCAGTTGTCCCACCGGGAGTACGGACACCGGGTCGGCATTTTCCGGATTTTGGACACGTTGGAAAAGCACGGCATCAAGGCCACAATAGCCATGGATGCCCTCACCGCCGAGCATTACCCCTACTTGGTGGAGCACTGCTTGGGCCGGGGCTGCGAAATAATAGGCCACGGTATTTCGGTGAGCCAAATGATCACCAGCCGGATGACGGAGCAGGAAGAGACGGACTACATCCAGTCGTCCGTCGATGCCATCACCCGCGCAACCGGCAGCGCCCCGGTCGGCTGGCTTGGCCCCGAGTACGGCGAGTCGGCCCGGACGCCCAAGTTGCTTTCGGCTGCGGGCATCCAATACGTGTGCGATTGGGCCAACGACGAGCAACCATACAGGATCATCAGCGGCCAAGGCGACATGTTCGCGCTGCCTCTGATGGTGGAGTTGGACGACCTGGTGGCGTTGTGGGCACGACGGGTGACGGTGGGACGCTATCGGGACATGTTGAAAGACGGATTTGACATCCTGCACCAGGACGGAGCGGAAAACGGAAGGCTGCTGGCGATTAACATCCACCCGTGGCTGATGGGCCAGCCTTTCCGGATAGGATACTTGGACGATGCTTTGTCCCACATGATGCGGCAGGGCGGCGTGTGGGCGGCCACCGGGTCCGAGGTGGTGGACTGGTACCGGAATAATCCGCCGGCCGCTTGACTTGCTGCGCCTCGGCATTCCGGCCGCGGCTGATCAATAAGAAACTATATCAGGACCAAGTGTCACCGATGACATACTATGATTGTTGACCGAAGCTTATGGATTCCCGCCTGCGCGGGAATGACGGTTGGGGTACTGTGACGAGTTTTGAGATGATTTCCAAGGAAGGACTGCCATGGCCGAACAACTGCGAGTAGTCTACTTCGTAAACCAATTCTTCGGCGGTGTGGGAGGGGAGGAGAAGGCCAATACTCCCGTCGAGGTGAGAAAGGGGCCGATTGGCCCGGCCCGCCTCTTTCAACAGCTTCTCGGAGAGGATGGGGCGATAGAGGCAACCATCATCTGCGGCGACAACTACTTCAACGAGCAACGAGAGCAAGCCTTGGCCGACGTCACTTCGGCGTGGGCTGAATCCCGCCCTGACTTGATTGTCGCCGGCCCGGCCTTCGACGCCGGTAGGTACGGCATAGCCTGTGGAGCGGTGTGCGCCGCGGCGCAGCAGTTGGGAATACCCGCAGTTACAGCGATGCACCCCGAAAACCCAGGGGTGCTTACCTACCGCCGGGAGGCGGTCATAGTCCCCACGAGCGCCAGCCCCATCGACATGAACCAAGTCCTCCCTGTTATGCTGCGGATCGGGAAGACTCTGGCCGCCGGCGGCGAGTTGGGCCCGGCTGAGGTCGAAGGGTACTTGGGCCGCGGCTTGCGCAAGACGGCTACACGGGAGGAGCCGGGCTACAAACGGGCTGTTGATATGCTGGCCCGGAAGCTGCGCGGCCAGCGGTTCGAGACTGAAGTTCCCTTCCAAGCACCGGAGGAGGTCCAGCCCGCTCAACCGATAGCGGACCTTAGTCAGGCTTCAATCGCCTTGATTTCCACCGGCGGCCTGATTCCCATAGGCAACCCTGACAGGCAGGTCTCAGGCAACCCGGACCGCTATTACGTCTATCCCATCCAGGGGCTGCCCGCGCTGGCCGGCCAAGACTGGGAGGCATTCCACGGGGGCTACTACAACCAGATCGCCAGCGAAAACCCCAACTACATTCTCCCGTTGAGCCACCTGCGCCACTTCGAATATGCGGGAACGGTCGGCCCAATTTACCCTCGGATCATCACGCTGCCAGGGGTAAGCACACCTGTTGAGAAGTCCAAGCGGCTGGGCGCGCAAATGGCCCAAGAGCTTCAAGAAGCTGGAGTAAACGCCTGCATCCTCGTAGCAACCTGAGGGACTTGCAATCGTTGCGGTGCGACGATAAGCAAGGAGATCGAACGGCTGGGGATGCCAGTCGCGATGATCTCGGCGATCTACGACCTGGCCCTCACCACCGGGGCCAGCAGAGTGATTCGCGGCGCTAGAATTGAACACGTCTGCGGCGACCCGGACCTTGGCGAAGAGAAAGATTTTGCCTACGGGCTGGAAATCGTCCGGGCAGCTCTGAATGCCTTGCAAACCCAAGTGAGCGGCCCCACTCTCTTCGAGCCGGGTGATGCATCACCAGTGTTGGAGTCAGCCCATGCGTCTTGAAATAGGCACCTTTCCGGTGCACGACGTCGTACTGGGTTCCCGGACCCGGTGGCATGACGGTGTCCTGGAAGTGGGTCATGATCAGATTCTGGCGGAGGTGAGGAAAGACCCCCGCATTGCCACGGCAGACCTGGAGTTGGCCAAGCCGGGTGAGTCGGTCCGAATCTGGCCGGTGCGGGACGTAGTGGAGCCACGAGTAAAGGTTGAAGGGCCGGGAGTGGTCTACCCCGGCATCTGCGGCCGCTCCATAGCCACCGTTGGGGAAGGGCGCACCCATCGACTGTCGGGCGTGGGCGTGGTCGAGGTATCCGAAACTCCTTGGCACGAGGCGGGCGGCGATCCTCTTTTCGTTTACTTGGACATGGCGGGCCCGTGGGCCGATGTCATCCCCCAAAGTTCGCTGCTCAACGTGTGTGTCGTGGTGGAACCGGAGCCGGCGCTGGGCGTGGACGCCAGAAATGACGCTGTCCATAACGCGGTCTTGACCGTATCGGACATGCTGGCCGCAGTCACCGAAGGACTGGAGCCGCCGGAGACGGAGGTGTTCGAGCTTGGTGAGGTGGACTCAGGACTGCCGGGAGTGGTGTACATCCTGTGTTTGCATTCGCCCCAAGCGATGTCTGGCTCTCCGGCCACTTTCTGCACTTCCACCTATGGCCTAACCCAATTGACGCCTCCCTGGCTGTTTCATCCCAACGAAATCCTGGACGGGGCGATCACCGGTCCGTACCGCACCGCGTTCGCTACCTCCTGGAACATGGCCAACAACCCTGTGCTGCTGGACCTGTACCGCCGCCACGGGGTGGACTTCAATTTCCTTGGAGTCATCGCCACCCGCACGGAATGGACAACGCAACACGAAAAGCAGATGACGGCCAATCAAACGGCTAAGATTGCGCGGATGCTGGGGGCGCAGGGGGCGTTGATTACTTGGGACGCGGGCGGGAACGAGTTCATCGAGGTGATTCGCACACTGCAAGCTTGCGAGCGTTCAGGCATCAAGACCGTCTTCCTGACCAGTGAGGACGACCCCACCGGAAACGTTCCAACGATGCTGGAGCCGGTAACCGAGGCTGACGCCATTGTGTCCACCGGGTTTTTCCGGGCCGACTTGTTGGGGATAGACCCTGTGCCGCCGGTGGAGCGGGTAATCGGGAATCCACAAAAAATAAGCGGTCGGCTCAGGGACCACTACGTCCCCACCGCCGGGCCGCTGCCCACGCCGTGGCGCTTCGACGACCACTACGGGTTTGGACGCCTCAGCAGCATGGAGTATTAATCTCCGCGGACCTCTCTGACGGCCTGTGAGATTTCCTCAGTGTCCAAGGCGATGTCGGCCAAGCCAACCTCAGACTCGTAGGTGTCGGCGTCTATCTGCGCTTTGATTTCCGGCTCGGTGATGTGGTACGAGAGCAGCCCCAGTGGTTCCCCCGCCAATGCTCCGGCCCAGGAAGGGTCGCCGTCCTTGACCGTCGCCGCATACAGCTTGGTGCTTTCTATAGTCGGTGTACCCAAGAGGACCAGCATCCCTTCGGCCCCCAATTTCTCCACCGCTCGCTTGATTTCTTCTTGACCCTCCAGGTCAAGGGCGCCGGCGGAGGTTCAAACAAAGCAGTGGGTCATCTCCAGCACGACCTCCGCGCCGGAACTGCGGGCGCAGTTGGCGATGGCTGCCCCCTGGACGCCGTCCCGCTCGCCCAAGGCTATGACTCGTTTACCTTTAAGTTCCACTGGCACCTCCGGAAGTTAAGAAGTTGCTTGATGGCGGCTTAGTATAGCACTGGCGCCATCTTGGCGGCCCATGCACCTCCACATCCGCAGAACGGTTTCGTTTGTTAATACCCCTATACTCCATCAGCAAACGGAACCCGCAGCAGAATTAAAAGACTCTGCCTGCATCCGGTTATCTTCTCGACTGACAACTTTAACTTTGCAGCGCACTTGATTCTCAGGCTCTTGCCTCATCTCAAGGGTTGCTCCCTAGTCATGGGTTGGGGGTTGAGCAAACCCAACGTCAGATCTTTCTCCTATATCTACTGCTCTTCCTAGAAGATTTTGCAAATGGCGGCGGTCCTCGTTAGTAGTAACCGTAAAAGGTCGCGGTGGAGAACAGCGTACATCATCCAACTCGGTTACGAACTGTTCAATGGTGTTTATGGCCCTACGGATATCGTTCTCACCGAATTCATTCTCGTAAAAGTTCTTGTGGTAAAACCCCGCTATGGACATCTTGTCAGAAAAGTCCGGGCGGTCGCATTCCTTCGCAATATGGCTGACGATATCGAACAGATATCCGTGCTTCTCATGTCTCCATCCACGCTCGATAGCTATCGCCTTGATGGCGTGGGCGGCAGCGTCCCAAACCTTCTCCGAAGCTTGGAGGTTGTTAGCCAAGCGCAACTCATTTCTCGCATGGTCTACAAACCCTCGGCTTATTGCCATGTGGTCATCGGCGGCGTTGGCGCCGGGCGGTGGCAGGGGTATCGTCATGTCATTCCTAGTCCTTCCCGTGGGGGACTTCTCTTGGCCTCTCGCTGCGGTACCGTCTGTCATCGATTCGAGAGTGGGGCCACGGACCTGGCCGGATTGGCCTCCAGCACGAAGGAGAGTCCGTCGGCCAACTGGGTCATGCGACCCAGGAACAGGCTGCCCTTGGCTAAGAACATCACTCGTTGCATCCGTCCATCAGTCAGCCGGTCCACGGCGTGCCCCATGAAAGGGACCGCCGACGCAATGTGCCCTTGGGTAGGGGAAAAGCCTGGCATCCCGTGGGTGGCTACGAAGTCCGGCAACTCTTCCCGTGTTAGCTCACCCCTGCGGACGGCCAAGGCCCCCACCAGCCGGTAGTTCAGGTTCGGCACGTTGCCGCTGCCCGCCGGTTCGGTTACCTCCGGGTTGTGCAGTTCGGTAGCGTACTTGTCGATGTCCTGAAACCCCAAGCCCAAGCGGTCCAGAGGGTCGGCGACCAGCCTCTCAAATATGGCTTGCTGGCCGGAACCAGCGCCGACGTTATGCCGTCCTACCGAGTCCATGCGAATGATGGGGCTGACGCCGTCGTCCTCTCCTATAAGTACGGCCACCGATGCCAGAATGTCTTCCAACACCGGTAGGTCGTTGCGAAGGTGTCCTTCGAACTTCATTCCAAGCTTGGCCAAGGAGCATCCACCAACCACGGCCACGTTTTGGAAAAGGCCGGAGCTTACCAAGGCGGCGGCCATGACAATGGCGTGCACCGGGCCGCAACAGAAGGCTTTCACGTCGCTGCCCGTCGCGTTTTCCAAACCGCAAAACTCGGCGACGGCTTTTGCCAGGTTGCCGCCGCCCCGTTGGTAACGCTCCCCAACCGCCTCCTCTCCGGCATTGATGACGTATTCGATGTTGGTAACGTCGGCCGGATAGTCGCTCAACAAAGTGAGCAAAGCCATGCTTGCGGAGACTTTACAGGCCAGGTTCTCCAACAGGACGTCGGCAGTCAATGAGGCGTCTTCTTCATGGGCTTGGATGATACAGCCAACCAACCGACCGTCTCGCAGGTGCAGCGGGAGCGCGCCTGCACTGTCAGCTACCCGCGCTGCTATGGCAAACGCCGGCAGGCCTTGACCCGGACCTTCCAAGCCCCTTCCCCGCAGATGTGGGTGGCGGCCCAAAGCCTCTTGCGCCTGCTGGGCAAAGCCCTCTTCCAAGTGGACCAAATCGAAGGAGTCGGATAGCTTCAACAGTCCGTATAGCTCCTCCTCTGGCATGATTTCGCCGTGGGGAAGCCAACGCTTGCCACCACCGTTGGCGCTATGCCAAGGGCGTTCAATCTCAGTCAATTGGTCCGGGTAGATGCCGCCCAGAAAAGCCCGGTTGGGCGGGTAGGCTGCCGCCTCATCGTATGAGCGGAGGTGGGCGGCGATGTCCTCGACCAGCCTCGGAGCCTTTCTAATCTCCCGGGATGGCTTGGAACCGTGGCGCACCAACCCCGGCGCATGGGCCAGAAAATAGCGAACTCCCTTTATCACCGGCTGTTTCAAAACGCCATTCATAAGGCAGTCATGTTACCCCGGGGCGGCAAGGTTGTCCACGCGAAAATCCGACGCGGGTGCTTCTGCGTATAGTCAGAATACTCCGTGACGTGCAATGGCAGGTCTTGTCACGGCTAATGGCGATGCGTATCATTCCTTCAGTTGACTCAAGGAGAACAATATGGGCCTCGGGTTGGGGATGAGCAAAGCAATAACCGGGTTCACCATCATATTGGCGATGGTCTTATTGATCGGATGCACCAAGGAGGTCGTCAAAGAGATAGAGGTACCGGTTGAAGTCACCAAAGAGGTGGTCGTTGAGAAAATAGTCGAAAAGGAAGTCGTCAAAGAGGTAGAGGTACCGGTTGAAGTCACCAAAGAGGTGGTCGTTGAGAAAATAGTCGAAAAGGAAGTAATAGTAGAAAAGAAACCCGATGCGAAGCAGGAAGAACCAACTCCGGTCGCAATGGAGAGCAGCGGCCCCAAGGTCTACCAACTCGGCATCTTCGAAGACCTGACTACCACCAACTACTGGTCGTATTTAGGGCCCAACACGACCATTTGGAATTCCTACGTCCTGGGCGGCAAGCCGTCGCTTTACTCGCTGTCGGCCCAACGCTTCGATTATGTGCCGGTGGTTGCTGAGGCCTTCTCCACGCCGCTGAAAGAAGAGACCGTTGACGGCGCTACCATGTGGACCACCGAGGTACCCCTGAAGCAGGACGTGAAGTGGAGCGACGGGAATGACGTGACCGCCCAAGACTTCGTGTTCACGGCCCAAACGGTGCTTGACTTGGAGTTGACCGGCAACTGGTCGTCAATCGTTGATCCGAAATTCTTTGACCATGCCGAGGCGCTGGACGACTACAGGTTGAAGGTCTATTTCAAGGAAAAGCCAGGGTTGGCACGCTGGCAGTTTGGAATGTCGTTCATGCCGATTTTTTCCAAAGCCTATTGGGAGCCGGTCGTAGAGCAGGCCAAGCAGGAAGCGAACGTCGTCGAGCAACAGAGAATCCTGTACGCCCATGTGCCGGACGGCGAGCCAAGCGCCGGTGGCTACCTGTTCAAGAAATGGGAGCGGGGAGCGTTCGCCGAAAACACGAAAAACTCCGACTACTATTTCAGCGGGGCCGAGGTTGCGCAATACGCCAACGGGGCCTACTCGGAGAGCAAACCCGGTGTGTACGAGTTCACGGCTTACGGGGACCCAAGCGGCGAGACGTCATTGGAGTATACGGATGGGCCGTTCGTTGACAGCACTATATACAGCATATTCGGCAACCAGGGGACGGCCATCCTGGCACTGAAGAAGGGCGACATTGACTTCATGCTTAACCCATTAGGGTTGCAGCGGGGTCTCCAACAACAGTTGGAGGGCCAGTCCGGGCTGTCTAACATAGAAAATCCCAGCAGCGGCTTCAGGTACTTGGGTTTCAATTTCACCAAGCCTCCGTTGGACAACAAGGCATTCAGGCAAGCCGTGGCCGTTCTGATAGACAAGGAGTTTCTAACCGGCACCGTGCTGCAAGGCGTGGCTATACCCATGTACACCACGGTGCCGGAGGGCAACGGGTTCTGGTACAACCCGAACGTGTCGTTGCTGGGCAAGGGATTGAGCCGCGCCGAGCGCACGGCCAAAGCAGTGGAGATTATGAAGGGCGCAGGTTTTACTTGGGAGAAGGATCCCAAGGTGAGCGAGAACGGCACCGTGGAGGTGGAAGGCGAAGGGCTGAAGCTGCCCAACGGTGACCCGATGCCCGCGTTGGAGATCCTGGCGCCCAGCGCCGGTTACGACCCTCTACGGTCCACCTTCGCCATCTGGATCGAGCGATGGCTCAAGGACATGGGCATTCCGGCCAAGGCCAAGCTGACGGACTTCAATGTTATCGTGGAACGGATCCGCGACCCCGAAAGCTTTGACATGTGGATATTGGGTTGGAGCCTTTCCACCTTCCCGGACTACTTGGAGGCCTTCTTTCATTCGAGACACTTCGAGGGCGACGGCCTCAACCGTGGGGGCTACTCGAACAAGGAATTCGACGCTCTGGCCGAGGCGTTGCTGGTAGAGACTGATCTGAACGCCGCCCGCGACCAAGTCTTCAAGATGCAGGAATTCCTGGCCGACGACCTGCCCTACGTCGTGTTGTTTACTACGCCAATCCTGGAGACTTACCGGGAAGACAGGTTGGTCTTCCCATTCACTAAAAACCTGGGTGGACTACAGGGGACCAGCGGCAGCACCTCGACCGTAGTAATAAAGTAGCAAATGGCCAACTACCTGGCCCGGCGCACCGGACAAATAATCCTGACTCTGTTCCTCATTGTCAGTGTGGCCTTTTTCCTGGTGCAGGCTCAGCCCGGAGACTATACGGCCGTCTTTGCTCAGAACCCCGACCTGCCGCCGGAAGTCCGCGCCCAAGTGCAGGCTGCCTTCGGGTTAGACAAATCCTTGGGCGAGCAGTACTTGGTGCACATCAAGAACTCGTTTACCGGCCAGTTCGGCGTGTCCTTCCAGCATTACCCCCGCACCGTCATTGAGGTGATTACGGAGCGGTTACCGCGTACCGCGGTACTGTTCTTGACCGCCACTGTTATCTCCTTTTACGTGGGGTTCGCGCTGGGGAAGCTGATGGCATGGAAGCGGGGCGGGCTCTTTGAGTACACGGCCACTGTATCCGGGGCCGTACTTTTCACCATGTTCACGCCATGGTTCGCCCTGATGATGATATGGATTTTCTCGTTCCAATTGGGTTGGTTCCCGCTGGGCAAATTCCTGGACCCGCTGTTATGGAGAGACGCGCCGGTCGCGGCCAACAAAGTGTTCAACGACATGCTGATTACAGCCGGCGCATTTTCCCTGTTTGTCCTGTTCGCCGTGCTGGCATCCAGAAAGGCGGGCGGCAGGCAATCGCGGCAATGGTTGCTGTCGGCCATGGTGATAGGGTTAGCCGTCGTTCCGGTCGCTTGGGCGATGTCCGGTATCGGTCATTTGGCGCTGGACATCCTGAAACACATGGTGTTGCCTATAGCCACTCTTACCCTAATCTCCTTTGCGGGCACCATGCTGCTTACCCGCAACAGCATGCTGGAGGTGATGCGAGAGGACTTTGTGATGGCGGCCCGGGCGAAAGGGTTACCCGAAAGGGTTGTTCGGGACAAACACGCGGCGCGCAACGCCCTGCTCCCCGTGGTAACGAGCTTGGTCTACAGCTTGGCATTCGCCATTGATGGGAGTGTGATTATCGAGGGGATTTTCTCTTGGCCGGGCATGGGGATGACCCTTTTGCAGGCGGTCCGGTCCGAAGACCTGCCGTTGGTAATGGGCGCGTTTGTGTTTATCGGCATATTCGCCCTGGTGGCGCACTTGATAGCCGACGTGCTTTACGCCTACTTGGACCCCAGGATCAGGTACCATTGATTCGCTCGCCTTACATGCGGATTATTCCGGGCAGCGGTCCTTGCTCTAACCATTTGACGTGGGGAAATGGGATTTGTGACGGAGGAGTCCCGGGCGAAGAAATGCAGGCGTACGCCTTATGAGACAGGCGTCCGAAACAGCAGTGGCCTTGACTCCTTGGCAGATCAGAGCCGCCAAGCTGAGGCTGGGTTTGCGGGGGCTCCGCGAGGGGTGGGCTGTGTTCCTGGAAAGCCGCATCGGCGTGGTGGGACTGGCGGTGATCGTTATCTTCGCCCTGATGGCCATATCTCACCCGATATTGATGGCCACAATCTGGGATGCCACCACTTATGACCCGGTGACGGGATACGCTTATGATGCGACAGAGCAACCGGCCCCGCCATCCTGGAAACACCCGCTGGGGACCGACCCCTTGGGGCGGGACATATTGAGTCAACTGCTGTCCAGCACGTCTTCAGAATTCATCCTGGGACTGGTGGCGGCGGTGGTGACGGTGTCCATAGCAACCACAGTGGGGGCGGTGGCAGCCTACTACCGGGGTATAGTGGACACTTTCTTCATGCGGTTGGCGGACTTGATAGTCGCGCTTCCGGGTATATCGCTGCTCATCGTCTTGAGTGCGCTGTTTGAGTTGAACCTGTTCATTTTGGGTGCAATCATCGGGGTCCTGGGAGGGTTTGGCGGCGCCGCCATAGTCCTGAAGTCGCAGGCGTTGAGCGTCAGCGTCAAGCCCTATATCGAGGCTGCCCGGGTTGCGGGCGGGGGCCGGTTTCACATCATAGCCGTGCATATCATTCCCAATCTCCTGCCCCTTTCTTTCCTCTACATGATGTTCACCGTTACCGGCGCAATCTTCTCAGAAGCGGTGTTGTCGTTCCTGGGGCTCCTTAATATCCGGATGAGCTGGGGCATCATGATTCATACTTCCAACACAGCCGGATACCTGACCGGAGGCACCGCCTATTGGTGGCTGATAATCCCGGCGGGGGCGTCCATAACGTTGCTGTGCAGCACCTTTTACTTGGTGGGGCGGGCCTTGGATGAAGTGGCCAACCCAAGGCTGCGGCGCCAGTGATGACGGGACCGGTCTTGCAGGTAGTCGACCTTTCCATGCACTACACCACCCGGCAGGGAGATGTGAAAGCCGTTGACCGGGTGAGCTTCAGCTTGGCGAAAGGCGAAGTCATCGGCTTGGTGGGAGAGTCGGGCTGCGGCAAGACCTCGGTGGCAATTTCCTTGATGCGGCTACTTCCCGATAACGCCCGCTTGGCCGGGGGGCAGGTTTTGTTAGGCGGCAACGACCTGCTTGCAATGGATGAAGACCAGATCAGGGGGTACCGGTGGCGGCGTATTTCCATGGTGTTCCAAGCCGCAATGAATGCGTTGGACCCGGTCTACCGCGTCGGCGATCAGATAGTGGAAGCCATCGAGACGCACTACCCCAACGTTTCCAACGCCGAGGCGCGGGATACCGTGTCCCGTTTGTTCGGTCTAGTCGGGCTGGACGCCCAGTTAGCCGCCCGGTACCCTCACGAATTCAGCGGCGGTATGCGGCAGCGGGCCGTGATAGCAATGGCCCTGGCCTGCCAGCCCGATGTCATGGTTGCTGATGAACCGACTACGGCGCTGGACGTGATAGTACAGGACCGTATCTTGAGGCAACTGAAGGAAATCCAGCGGGAACTGGACATGAGCATGGTCTACATCACCCACGACATCGCCGTCGTCGCCGAGATATCCGACCGCATCGGTGTGATGTACGCCGGCAGGTTGGTGGAGTTGGGCGATACAGCCAAGGTGTTCAGCAACCCCATCCACCCTTACACCGCCGCCCTGTTGTCGGTGTTTCCAAGCATCCACGGAGAGAAGCATGAGTTGGTGACCTTGGGCGGGGACTTGCCCAACCTTATAGACCCGCCGCAAGGGTGCCGGTTCCATCCCCGCTGCCCACACGCCACCGAGGTCTGCCGGCGCGAGGAGCCGCCCGTTGTGGACCGCGACGGCCATTGGGCTGCCTGCTGGAACCCCTTGGGATAGCATAGGAGAAACGGCGTCGTTTTGCAGGAAACCCCGTTGAATTCGTCCGAGCCTCTAGTTCAAGTCCAAGGCTTGACCAAGCTCTTTCCCGTCTCCAGAAGCCTCTTTCGCGGGCCGCGGGCTTTCATCCATGCTGTGGACGACGTGTCTTTCGACTTGCAAGAGGGCGAACGGTTTGGCTTGGTGGGCGAATCGGGATGCGGCAAGACGACCATTGGCAAACTGCTGGTGAAGCTCCAGGAACCCACCCAAGGCAGCATCACCTTCCGGGACGCTGACATAAGGGGGACCAAGGGCGGTCAGTTGAAGGCTTTCCGGCGCAAGGTCCAGATGATTTTCCAGGACCCCTACGAGTCGATGAACCCCCGCCGGACCATCTTCGACACAGTGGCCGAGCCATTGGTGGTGCAGGGAATCGGCAACTCGCTGGAACAGTTGGACCGGGTTGCCAACCTGCTGGAGTTGGTTGGGCTGACCCCGCCCGAGACCATGATGTTCCGCTACCCCCACGAGTTATCCGGGGGGCAGCGGCAACGAGTGGCCATAGCCCGTGCGCTGGTGGTTGAGCCGGGGTTCGTGGTGGCGGACGAACCCACATCCATGCTGGACGTTTCCATCAGCACCGGAATCATGCGGCTGATGCTGGACTTGGCGGAGCGGTTGGGAGTGACCTACCTGTACATCACCCATGACCTGGCCGTGGCCAGGTACATGTGCCACCGCATAGCCGTGATGTACTTGGGCAAGATTGTCGAAGTTGCCGAAACGGAGGAGTTGCTTGCCAATCCGCTCCACCCCTACACCAGGGCCCTGCTTTCGGCTGTGCCCGTGCCGAATCCGGGGTTCCGCCGGGAGCCGGTAAACATACTAGGCGACGTAGCGACGCCGATTAACCCCCAACCGAGGTGCCGCTTTCACGACCGCTGCCCCATTGCGGCCGAGGTGTGTTACAGCAGTCCCCATCCACCACTGGAAGACCGGGGAGGCGGACATTTTGTAGCTTGCTATCGGGTGTAATACGGACGTGGCGGGCTCGCGTTGACGATGATGGGACACGCTGGTACAGTATCACCAGCGCAAGCAAGGAGTGCAGACAATGACGACGACCAGGAAAGACCCGGTGTTGGTGGTGGTGCAACTTACGGGCGCCAATGACGCCATGAACACCGTGATACCCTACGGTGATCCGCTGTACTACGACAACCGGCCCACCGTCGGCATTCCTCAAGACCAAGTGCTCCCGATCGACGATCACTTCGGCTTTAACCCGGCGATCACAGAGATTAAAGAATTGTACGACCAAGGCAAGGTTGCGGTCATCAACGGGATAGGCTATCCCAGGCCCAACCGGTCTCACTTCCGCTCAATGGATATCTGGCACACATGCGAGCCGGACAAGATCGCCCACGAGGGCTGGCTGGGCCGCGTTATCCGCGACTTGGACCCCCATGCCGAGAACGTACTGACCGGCGTGAACTTTGGCCGGGGGCTCCCACGGGCGCTCGCGTTGACCGGTGTTCCCGTTGCGTCGGTGGCTGTGCTGGAGACCTACGGTGTGCTTACCGGAATCGCCGACCAGCAGCACCGCTCCGAGGCGCTGGACGTTTTCGCCCGCATGTACGCCCCGGTGACCGGCACGGGCGCGGTGATGGACTACATGGGACGCACGGGCCTCGACGCCCTGAAAGGGGCCGATGTGCTTAAGACGGCGCCCGGCAAGTACCATTCCTCCGTGGAGTACGCCGACAATCCCATCGCCCAGAACCTGAAGGGCATCGCACAAGTAATGTTTGCCGACTTGGGCACCCGCATCCTTTACACTCAGCACGGCAACTATGACACCCACGCCAATGAAGGCCCTACCCATCCGAGGTTGGTAGGGGAATTGTCCCGGGGCATCGCAGACTTCCAAGCCGACCTCCAGGAACACGGCGTAGCAGACAACGTATTGATGTTGGTGTTTACCGAGTTTGGCAGAAGGGTCAAGGACAACGGTTCCGGTACCGATCACGGTTCCGGCGGCGTAGCTTTCATGATTGGCGACCCGGTCAAGGGCGGGATGTACGGCGAATACCCGTCGTTGAAAAATGAAGACCTGCTGGAAGGCGACCTGCACTTCAACTACGACTTCCGCGGAGCCTACAGTTCCATTGTGGATGGCTGGCTAGGCTTGGACCCCGTCCCCGTTGTGGGAGGCAAGTTCGAGCAGTTGAATTTCCTGTAGCGGACGGCCAACCGGCTGTCCGCTCACCTGCACCCTCGTTCGCCCCTTCAGTCGAGTATTGTCCCAGCAATAGGAGACCAAACGTTTGACTGCCCACCCGGAAACAGACCCGTTGTCGGCTTGGTACTCGACCGAGATATGGGGCAAACGGATTGACGATGACGACCTGTTGTTCGAGGTTATGAGCCTACAGGTCTTCCAAGCCGGGCTTACTTGGCGGATGGTGCTGCAACGCCGCGACGCGTTCAGGCGCGCGTTCCGGGGTTGGCAAATTGGCAAGGTTGCGGACTTGGGCCCGGACGACATCGATGAAATAGTATTGGACCCCGCCATCATCCGCAACCGGAAGAAAATTGAGGCTTGCATCTCCAACGCCCGCGTCATTCAAGATCTCCAACGAGAGCACGGCTCTTTCTGCCATTGGTACTACAATTTACCGGGCGACGACTTGGCGACGCTTCAAAAGACCCTGCGGCAGACCTTCAAGTTCATAGGACCCGAGATTGCCCGGATGTGGCTGATGGCATCCGGGCGCATTACCGGTTGACCACTCCCAATGATTTTCGCGGACACTCACGCTTACAAACCGAAACCGATGCTAACAAACAGGAATATTCTCACCGTAGCCGCACCCCCAACCGTCATACCCGCTTTCACGGGTATCCACGCTAAAGAACGGAGATAGTTTCATGGTAGTTGCAGCGGACACTGTTCAAATGGACCAACAGGCCTTGGGGTGCGTGGAAGCGTTGTTCCATGAGCAAATCCAACAAGGACTGCACCCGGGGGCGTCGTTGGCAGTGTACCGCCACGGCAAACCGGTGCTGGACCTGTTCGGGGGCATGGCCAATACCGATGCAGGCCACCCCGTGACAAGCGACACCATGTTCGTTTTGTACTCGTCCACCAAGCCTTTGACGGCGGCTTGCGTCTACCTATTGTGGGAGCGGGGCAAGCTCGATTGGGACGACCGGGTGGCCGACTATTGGCCGGGCTTCGCTCAAAACGGCAAGGAAGAGGTCACCATCGGGCACGTGCTGACCCATCGGGGAGGCTTTCCCGAGACTCCGGCCGAGTTGACTTGGGACAAGTGGGGTAATTGGGAGAGGGTGGTAGAGGTACTTGAAAAAATCAGGCCCGACTATGCTCCCGGCAAAGTCCTGGCTTACCATCCCCGCAATTACGGATGGGTATTGGCGGAAGTGGTCCAACGCATAGACGGACGGCCTTTCTCCCAGTTCCTTCGCGAGGAAATCACCGGCCCGCTGGAAATGAACGATACCTTCGTCGGCCTGCCGGCGGACTTGGAGAGCAGGGTTTCCAGGATTCATGCGATGGAAGACTGCGACCGGCCGTCCCAAGTTTCCACCTACAATATCCCGGAGGTCCACTTGGCGGTGCAGCCGGCAGGCGGCGGCATTGCCACGGCGCGGGACCTGGCAAAGTTCTTCGCCATGATGCAAGGCGGCGGCGCGTTGGAAGGCGTCCGCATCTTTGCCCCGGACACCGTGGCGGAGGCGACGAAGCTACAGGTGGAAGGGATGGACGTAACCAACGAACGCTACACCCGACGTTCGCTGGGACTGTCTTTGGGAGACCCGCGTATGGGGACATCGGCGACGGAGGCCGTTCGTACCTTTGGCCACGGCGGCGCCGGAACGTCGGTTGGATGGGCCGACCACGATTCGGGTGTTGCAATGGCCTTTATTACCAACGGGTTCCGGGACGACATGTCCAACTACCCAAGGCTGGCTGCCATGTCCCAAGCTGTGAGGGATGCTTGTCTTTAGCTTGATTGCACCGGGGTCATCATCCTATCCTTAGAGAATGGGACCCTCAGGTGTCGTCGGCCCACCTCACCGGAGCGTCGGCCAAGCCGCCGAACCCCAGTTCATGGCAAAAGGCTTGGTACTTTTCCTTGGGCGCGCCTTGCCATTCAAGGTCTTCCAAGGTTTCGGGCAGCGGGACATCCAGCCGCAGTGTCGCCAGAAGTTTGTACAACTTTGCGTCGTCCAAGCGCTCAGACAGGCTTGCCGCCGCGGCAGGCGCTCCTCTCGGACGGACTTCCCATTGGGATGAGTCGGTGGGAATGCTTTCGATGTACCGGTAGTGGACCAATACCTGTGCCGCGGTTTTCGCACCCCACCGGGGGATGCCAGGGATGCCGTCGGCGGAATCCCCCACTAAAGCGAGGTAGTCCGGGATGGACTCGGGGTACACGCCGAATTTTCCCAGGACTCCGGCTTCGTCGAGGATGGTCTTTCTTCTGCGGTCCAGGGTGACAACTCTGCTGCCCTGCACCATTTGCGTCAGATCCTTGTCCGGCGAGCAAATGACAACCTGGTCCACTTCGGGAGAGTCTGCCCAGATGTGCGCTGCGGTAGCGATGGCGTCGTCGGCCTCGAACTCCACCATGGGCCAGACGACGATTCCAAGCGCAGTCATGGCTTGTTCCGCCAAGGTGAACTGGTCCATCAGGTCCTCAGGCACCCCGTCGCCGGTCTTGTACCCGGCGAAAAGCCGGTTGCGAAAAGACTCGACTACGTGGTCGAAGGCGCAAGCAACGTGGGATACCCCGTCCTCCCGGAGCAACACCAGCATTGTCTGTACCAAGCCGCGGACTGCGCCCACCGGGCGGCCATCCGGAGCAGTGGCGGGAGGTTGAGCGAAGTAGGCCCTGAAAAGCTCGTAGGTGCCGTCGACCAGATGTATCTTCATAATCGTCAGCCTGCGGTCGGTGTTCAATCGTAACGCGTAAAGTAGCTTGGGGGGTGCAGCCTGCAACAACCAGTATTATGAAAGACGGAGCGGCATTTCAACAACGATTTGTTTCCACGGGATGAGCAGTTTACGGCGTTGATCAACTTTACACCTCGTGAAATTCTGGTACACTAAGCCTGACTCAATTTTAGGTTCAAGGAGTTTCATCAATGGAAGGGAAAATCCAGATAGAGATCACTTACTGCGTTAGTTGACAACACCTCGCTACCGCCACGTGGATGGCGAACGAGTTTTTCCGGCACTACGGCCCGGATGTTGCCGTAACCATCTCGCCCAGGGGACAAGGGATCATGGAAGTTTTTGCGGACGGCGAGAGAATTTTTGACAAGGTCGCTGAAGGCAATATTTACCCAGACCTGAAGCGGGTCCGGGAGATGCGAGTGGTCATCGACGAGAAACTGGCCAACGCCATAGCGGTGCCAGCCGACGACTAGCCCGCCGCTATAATAGAACGCCCGGTCAGGAATTGGTCCTGGCAAAAGCGTTCCAACACAGGCTTAGAAACACAGCCCCTCTGTTACAGGAGGGGCTGTACTTTTGTCCACACCTCTTGGGCCAGTGTCCTGGGTGGCTGTGTCGCATCCAACACCAGCCACTGCTGTGGGGCCTCCGCCGCTTGGGCCAAGTATCCTTCTCGCACACGCCGATGGAACTCCACCGGAGCGGTATCGAACACATCGCCGCCTCTGGCTTCCCTTCGCTTCAACGCCAACTCTACCGGCAAGTCCAGAAGTATCGTGAGATCAGGGGCCAAGTTGCCAACCGCCATTTGATTCAATTGCCGGATGACTTCCAAGTCCAATCCTCTGCCGTACCCTTGGTAGGCCACGGTGGAAGCAGTATGCCGGTCGCAGACCACGGTCGTCCCGGCCTGCAGGCTGGGAAGGATGACCGTGGTGACGAGTTGAGACCGGGCGGCCTCAAATAGGAGCAATTCACTCAAGGGAGTGAGGTCTTTATAGCTCTTCAGCCAGCGGCGAACTGCGTTGCCGCTGGGGGTGCCGCCCGGTTCCCGGGTTGAAACAGCCGGATAACCCTCGCGCCGCAACCGCCGCAGCAAGTAGCGAGATTGGGTGCTCTTACCCAATCCGTCGCCGCCCTCGAAGACGATCAAGGCTGCCACTACACAATTATCAGGGCTTGTAGAACATTACGGCCCTGCTCGGCTCCCGGCCGCGGCTGGTGGAGGCCACGTTGTAACGCTGGCCCAGCATATGTTGGAGGCGTCGCACGTAGGACCGTTGAGGGGCCAGCTTGATGGACGACTCTCCGCTGAGAACGCGCTGGGCTGCTTCCTCCGCTTCCTGCATTGCCTGTTCCAAGACCTCTTTGTAGTTCTCGTCCGATGGCGGGGGGGCTTTGCCTTCCTGTCCCGACTCCTTGGCGATGGCCCGCAGGAAGTCGTGGACCTGGGGCATGGTGTTCTTCCGAAGCACGTAGACCGGTGTGCCCGTGGACTCGGCGGTGCGGACCAACTGGGAACCGCGCCGGTAGTGGGTCTTGGTGGTCAGGACCACGTCGGCGCGCCGGAGTTCATTCAAGGCCTGCACCGGAACGCCCATTTCGGCGGCGGCAGCCTCCAGTTTATCCCGGCCGACACCGAACAGGAACACCCTTATGACCTTGTCCGGGAAGGCGTCGCCGGACGGAGATGGAGCGACGGGCGCGTTCCGCGGCGGCTTATCGGAATATTCAGCTCCCCAAGGCGCGGGCGTTCCGTCCCTCTGTTGAGTGGTCTCGGTGGTGCGGTTGATCTGCCCCTCGTCGTCCAGCCACCGTACTTCCGGGGCTACCGTGAAACCCCGCAGCCACTGGTCCACAACATGGGCAGCGTTTTCGTGCACTGCCAGCCTGTCCCAGTCCTGTATCTCCACTACCACGTCAAAGGTGGGCGGCGCCTTCCGCTCCAGGACGGTCTTCTGGGTGCCCCGATACCGGGCCTCCTGGTCTCCCAGCGTAACCGTCTGCACTCCGCCAACAAGGTCGGACAGGGTGGGATTCATCACCAGGTTGTCGAGGGTGTTGCCGTGAGCGGTGGCAACAAGTTGCACCCCACGCTCCGCAATGGTGCGGGCTGCCGACGCTTCCTGTTCGGTGCCCATTTCGTCGATGATAACCACTTCGGGCATGTGGTTCTCCACGGCCTCGATCATAACGGAGTGCTGGTGGGCCGGTGTCGGCACCTGCATCCGCCGGGCGCGGCCGATGGCCGGATGGGGCACATCGCCGTCTCCGGCAATCTCATTGGAGGTGTCTACGATGACGACCCTTTTCTTGGCTTCCACCGACAGCACCCGGGCCATCTCCCGCAGCATGGTGGTCTTGCCGACGCCGGGCCGGCCGAGCAGGAGGATGTTCTTGTTGGAAAAGGCCAAGTCCTCGATTATCTTGATGGTGCCGAAGACCGCCCGGCCCATTCGGCATGTTATGCCGATTATCTGGCCCTTGCGGTTCCGGATAGCGGAAAAACGGTGGAGGGTGCGTTCTATGCCGGCGCGGTTGTCGCCGCCGAAATCACCCAGCCGGGCGACCACGCTCTCCAAGTCCGCCCAAGTAACCTCCTGGTCAGCCAGGACGACGTCGCCGGACGGGAACCGGGCCTCCGGGACGCGTCCAAGGTCCAGAATCACTTCCAGAAGGTCTTCCAATTCACCGTGGGAACGCAGGGTTTCCGCCACCACGGCGGGCAAAACATCCAGTAGCAGGTCCAATTCTTGCTGGGCCAAACTCGCCACTAATGTCAACCTATGCCTCCACTGCCGCCATAACGTGCATCCTCACGGGTGCGGCTATTCTCTTGACCAGCAGGGTGTACCGGGAAGTTTCGCGTAATCCGTAGCGGAGCAAGCGGTCTCTGACATGCTCCTGGTAATCCGGGACAAGCCATTGCTGGGCGCCTCTCCGAGACAAAGCCCAGTCCAACATAAGAGGGAGTGATCCAGGGAAGTCCGGGTGAGTCATCACTTGGCAGTCTCGGACCCCTTGAAAGGGCCTGAGGCACAACCAACCCATGATGCGGTCGTTGTGCCTCAACACCCATTCCCGCTGATTCTCAGTAAAAGGTTCCTGGGCATCCTGCCACTGGTCGAAGGTAAGTCCCAACTTGTCACGGACTTTATGGGGAGTAGCGGCGCAGAACAATTGGAACAGGCCATGGTCATCACTGGGCAAGCGATCCGACAGCCCATGAGGGACTGCGGTCTCAACCCTTCCTTGGCTCTCTGCCGGGCCTTCAATCAGTGATTCTTCATAGCAGGGAAAGAAACCGGACCTTCGGGCTTGGAAAACAACCGGACTGTTGGTGGGCAGCCGTACAACTATGCGTTCGCCCAAGCGAGTCCCGGCCTCACGCACCAATGCTTCCAACAGGTCAAGGAAAGCGGAGTCCCACGGTTCGGGGCGCTGGTCGCTGTCGGCGCCGTCAGTCCAGGCGGGGACATACAGGTGGTCGACTTCCCAAACACGACGCCCGTTGCGGTTCCTGGCTGAACCCAGGCTACTGAGGCATGACCCCTGCCACGAGACCAGCGAGATCCGGTTGTGGCGGCGAATCAGGGCGTCTTTCCACAAGGATGGTCTGGCGGGCGCTTCGCCGCTGCAAATGCTCTCCTTGGGGCACACAAGATTGGGCCCCTTGGACACGTTCATTAGAATGCAACGAGCTGCATCGCTGATGCGGAGAGTTCGCATCATCACGCCGCGGTGGAAGGCTCCTTGGGGATCAGGTCTAGAAAGTACCGGTGAAGCCGGTTGTCGCCGGTCAATTCAGGGTGAAAGGCCGTGGCCATCAATTTGTCTTGACATACGGCCACGGGTTGTCCGTCGGGCAGAGAGGCCATTATGTCAACTTCTTGTCCAACCCGTATGATAGCCGGAGCGCGTATAAACACTCCGTGGAAGGGGGCTTGGTCGAGTTGGTTGATGGTGAGGTCCTGCTCGAAGCTGTCTACCTGGCGTCCGAAAGCGTTGCGAAGCACACCGATGTCCATAAGACCCAAAGGAACAGGGTCTTCCTCGGTGATCTCCTTGGCCATCATGATCATCCCGGCACAAGTGCCCCAAATGGCCTTGCCTTCGTTGGCCATTCGGGTGATTGGCTCCCGGAGATCATAAATGTTCATCAGGCGACTCAAGGTGGTGCTTTCACCCCCTGGGATGATCAACCCGTCTATGTCCGCCAATTGATGGGGCAGCCTTATTTCCCGTCCCTGCACTCCCAGCCGCTTCAGTACGGCGATATGCTCGGCAAAGTCTCCTTGTATCGCTAGAACACCGACATTCAACTCGACTTTCTGCTCGCTCTCTTATTCTCCACGGGGTATGCGGCGAGACTCTTCCCAAGAACCCACCGATCATATCTTCAGTGGCCGCTTTCGTCACTCAAAGGCCCGACGTGGCGGGACACGGTGGAGAAACGCACAGGCATTTCTCCACCGGCAAGTGTTTTAGATGCTCCGGGGCGCCAACAGATCCTCTTCAGGGATGGTGCGGATGCCGATTCCAACCATGGGCTCGCCCAAGTCTTTAGAGACATCGGCGAGGATCTTCGGGTCGTTGTAGTGAGTCACGGACTGCACGATTGCATATCCCCGGCTGGCGGGGTCGCCAGACTTGAAGATGCCAGAGCCGACAAATACACCGTCAGCGCCAAGCTGCATCATAAGGGCGGCGTCGGCGGGAGTGGCTACGCCGCCTGCGGCAAAGTTCACCACGGGGAGACGGCCCATCTCGCGGGTCTGGGTCAGCAACTCCAAGCTCACGCCCAAGTTGCGGGCTTCCACCACCAACTCGTCGTCGGGCATATTCCGGAGTTTCCGGATCTCGTCCTGGACTGCCCGCATGTGGCGAACAGCCTCCACCACATCGCCGGTCCCGGCTTCTCCCTTGGTGCGAATCATCGTCGCGCCTTCGGATATCCGCCGCAGGGCCTCGCCCAAGTCCCGGCAGCCGCAAACGAAGGGCACGGTGAAGTCGTGCTTCCAAACGTGGTGGACCTCGTCGGCCGGCGTCAATACTTCAGACTCGTCTACGTAGTCGACCCCCAGGGCCTGCAATATCTGGGCTTCGACGAAGTGGCCGATACGGCACTTGGCCATGACCGGTATGCTCACCGTGTCCATTATCTTGGTGATAATACTGGGGTCGGTCATGCGGGCAACCCCGCCGTCAGCGCGGATGTCTGCGGGAACGCGTTCCAACGCCATTACGGCGACCGCGCCGGCCTCTTCAGCTATCCTGGCCTGCTCCGGGGAGACCACGTCCATTATGACGCCCCCTTTGAGCATCTGGGCGTGACCGATTTTTACTGTCTGAGTTCCTGTCAACACGTCGACCATTTGTGTGCCTCCACGGGGAATATCACCGCTCGTTAGCGAGTATTATACGCTGACCGTCGCTTGGTTATCAATTGTAAGGCTATGGGCTGCGACGGTAACGTTCCGTTTCAGGCCGTCTGTCCAGCGGCGACGGCAAGGTGGATTCCCGCCCCCGCCTTCGCGCGGGTGACGGTTGGGGAGCGCCAAGGTTGGGGAGCGCCAAGAGAGAGGTCCGAGGCCGAAATTCAAAAATATGTGTCATTCTGTATCATAGTGTGTCATTCAGCTTTGGCGGCGGGGTCCGGCGTCCGGTTTTCCGTGTCATTTATCCCGGATAACGACCAATTTTGTACCAGCTTTTGTCCTTTTTTGTGTCATTGTGTGTCGTTGTCAGAATCAGGATTAAAGGATTTACGGGATGGGCCGCGGCCATGCTGAGAACCCCGGCATCGGGCAAGTCCCGCCACGGACAAGTGTTGCAAGGGGTGGAATCAGTCCTGCTTCTACTACTGCCGTTTTGGGGTTTTGTCCAAGGGGATGTATCCATGGTAGAGGGTGTGGTGCGTGTTGGGAAGGGGCAGGTGTCAGTGGGTCTGGACTGAGGTCCGTTTGATTTGGGTGATGGCTCGGCGGGGTCCAAGTCTGGCGTGAGGAGACAGGGGCGGTATGAATCCGGCTTTATGGCATGGGCGAGGGGGGGCTGACAGGGGTATGTAAAATTGAGATTATAGCTACGAACCGGCCCCACCGCCCCTGGATTCCGGCCTACGCCGGAATGACGGAATGGGCCCGCCTGAATTCCGGCCTACGCCGGAATGACGGAATGGGCCCGCCTGGATTCCGGCCTACGCCGGAATGACGGAATGGGCCCCCCTGGATTCCGGCCTACGCCGGAATGACGGAATGGGCCCCCCTGGATTCCGGCCTGCGCCGGAATGACGGAATGGACCCGCCTGGATTCCGGCCTACGCCGGAATGACGGAATGGGCCCGCCTGGATTCCGGCCTACGCCGGAATGACGGAATGGGCCCCCCTGGATTCCGGCCTGCGCCGGAATGACGGAATGGGCCCGCTTGGATTCCGGCCTACGCCGGAATGACGGAATGGGCCCCCCTGGATTCCGGCCTACGCCGGAATGACGGAATGGGCCCCCCTGGATTCCGGCCTACGCCGGAATGACGGAATGGGCCCCCCTGGATTCCGGCCTGCGCCGGAATGACGGAATGGGCCCGCTTGGATTCCGGCCTGCGCCGGAATGACGGAATGGGCCCGATACGGAATGGGCCCGATAGTGAGCATTTGGGAGCGGTTTTGTATTTGAGCAAGCCTACCCTACTATGCGGTCTCACGTTCAACTGCGTAAAGTCCCAAATGAAATACATACCCTTGTCAGCGGGGGGGGGTGCAAGGGGTGAGGAGTGGTAATAAACGTCCAGGGCAACCACAAGGGTTGCCCCTACGGGATAACGTGGCTCTGCGCCTCTGGCGCCATTCTACCTCCTGCCTGGGCAGTTGCCCCTACGGGATAACGTGGCTCTGCGTGTAGCTGCGGCCATTGTAGACCCCTTGGACGGACAACCAAGAGACCCTTTACGGGCTGTGACCTTAACTTGACAGCCTGAACGGGTTGCCTCTACTATTTAATTCCTACCTGCCGAGGTAGCTCAGGTGGTAGAGCACGGCACTGAAAATGCCGGTGTCGACAGTTCGAGTCTGTCCCTCGGCACCACTAGCCCCTCTTTCGTATCTGAGATTCCCTCATTTTGGCCCTATTGCCGGCATCCCAAGCGAAGAAGGCCAACCACGACTGCACCCAACCTTGAAGAAATAGCCGACTACGCCGCCCAAGCCCGCGAGTTCCTGGGAAAGAGCCGGGAGTACTTGGCCTCGGGCGACTTGCACCAAGCCTCTGAAAAGGGCTGGGGGGCAGCGTCCCACATGGTCAAGGCCGTCGCCGTAGCCCATAGCTGGGAGTATGAGAGGCACAGCGACTTCAGCCAAGTGCTCAACGCCGCCTACTTTCTCACTGGCAATGACCGGATACGCCTCTTGCGTGGCATCCCCAACGAACTCCACAGCAACTACTACAAGCGCAAGCGGCACTTGGACGCCGGGATGATCGAGAGGGACCTTGACAGCGTGGCGGAGTTGCTGGACCTGCTGGCCACGCTGACCGGGTTGGGCTTATGACAACTACGGCGTGTTTGCGAACTACAGCCAGGGCGTGACCGATCCTCTGTGCGACATTGCGAGGTAGTTCACGTCCAGTTTGTCGTAACGGGTGGCGATTCTAGGGAATCGCTTCAGCCAGTTGATAGTCCACTACACGAGATCGCGGCTACGGTACAGAACCCGGTCGAAAGGGCCGTTGCGGTGCTCGATCTTCTTGGGTATTTGAACCTTACTGTTAGCGGTCCGTGCCGTCGCCATCACTCCCTCGCGTCCAGCCGGTCCAGGTTGCCGCTCCAAGCGAGGATTCTTTCGTCAGACGTTATCAGACGATGACCCCGCAGGGCAGTGGCGACAATGATGCGGTCAGCCGGGTCGGCATGGAAATTCACCAGGCCGTTGGCACGGATTCCAATTTCGCCATCGACAGGGATTTCAATCAGGCCCTGGCCAAGAAGTTCCCGACGCCAGAGCAATACATCCTCGGACAGATGAGCGCGCCCTTTTGCCGACAGCATAGCCAACTCCCAAAAGCTGAAGGCGGACACGCAGATCTCGTCGGATTCCCAGGCTGCATCGATAACTTGCCTCGCGTTTGCTCCCAGCCTGCGGTCGAGACTCCGCAGCCATATCAGAACATGGGTATCGATCAGGAGTATGGTTGGCCGTCTATCAGGCTTTGTGCAGCCTCCCATACGACCTCGGCGCCTTCGCCTCGATCAAGGGCTTCGCTCACCTCTTTGATGAAGGGATACCTCTGAGAGTCGTCTGCGAAGAGACTTTTGGGTTTTTCCCGGTAGGCCACCAGCCTCGCCGTAGGGCGGCCGTTCTTGGTGATGACGATCTCTTCTCCGGTTTCCGCGACCTCGTCCATCAGCTTCAGGCACTTGGCCTTGAACTCCGACGCCTTGATAGTCCGCGGGGCGTTGGGATTGCTACTTTCGATTGCCATGTTGCTGTCCTTTGTTTAGGATGCTGGTAGCATATTTTACCATAGTCATGACTATGGTCATTACTCATAAGCGGTAATCCACTCCGCTGACCGGGCTGGGTGCTCTTCATCATCCGGAGCCGCTCCGACAGCCCAGCGGCAGGGTGAGGGGCAATTCTGACTTGATCTTCAATTCCCTGTCATAATTACTTGACAGTCGTGTAAGTTTGTAATAATGTAATTACACGTACATATTACGGTGTTTAACTACTTACCGCATTGTATTCTTACCAAGTCAACTCAGGAGGTGGCGTTATGGCACAAGATAATTCTTCCGGGTCCGGAGAACGGGTAGTCCGGGGAGTGGAAGCGATGGGCAAAGGGCTGACGGAAGTGGGCCGGGGCGTTCGCGACGCGGCAGCCGCCGGCGTGGAAAACGTCCGGGAAACCGTCCGCAACAGGATTCCCACCGACCGCCAGACCCGGGACAACGTGGTTATGGTGCGCGTGGACAAGGATAGCTTGGACCGTATGGACGACCTGATTGAGGCCGGGGTGGTTGGAAGCCGATCCGAGGCCGCCGACTACCTGATAACCGAAGGCATCAAGTCGCGCCAGAACTTCTTCGACGTGGTGGCATCCAAGGTGGCGGATATAAGGCGGGCCAAAGAGGAGTTGCGGCGTCTAACGGTCGAAGAAGAGGAAGCGCCCCAGGGTTAATTCTCCACCGGGCAGAATCCCACCACTTGGAGACTATCTCAAAACCAATCATTCTCGCTGATTTCCCAACGTCGCTGACCGAGGCCTATAGATTCCCGCCTGCGCGGGAATGACGGGTTGGGCGCGGGAATGACGGGTAGGGTGCGGGAATGACAGTCTGGGTGCTGCGACAAGTCTTGAGATAGGTTCTTACATAGGAGACGCCAATGTGGCAAGTTACGGCCGGTCAGCACACCAACTGCTTTGTTTGCGATCAACAGATACTGCCAGGTTCCTCATGTATTTCCGATTTGCCGGAGCAGCTTCCCAAGAAGGTCACCCGGCGCGATTACCGCCATTTTCACTTGGAATATCCCGAAAGCGATGGGCCGGCGGATGAACCACCCAAATCCTGCTACCAGGTTTTTGCTGACCAACTGAAACCTGAGCAGGCAAAACAGGAATCGGTTTGCCTCTTTTGCGGGCACCTTGTCCTTGAAGGCGAAGAGTTGCTCCAAGACTTTTTCTATGTCAGGGACGACCGCCGGAGATCCGACGGCATTGAAAACAACCGGGGCCCGGCAGCCCTGCTGGCGGCACTGGCCAAAGGGCAGCAAGTAAAGCCGGCCCCTTTCCTGTCGCGCCTGAGCGGGCCCATGCAGAACAAGTTTCGAATTGCCGGGTTGGGGAGAGGGAGGGGAGTCCGCGGCCCAGCCGCCGCCCATGAATTCTACCGCTCCAGCGTCCCGGGGCCAGTCCGGAACCTGGGCGAGGGCCCGGTAAGGCAGTTTACCAACGGCAAGCAGGCCAGCCATATCCGCTCCGTGGCCAACGCTCCCAGCCAAGCCCACAACCCTGCCAACATTATATGGGAATCGGCCAAGGCCAATACCGCGCGGGGCTCCCGCAACATGACCAGACTGGAAGTCGTCGGCGCCCGCACCGCCAACGCGGCCCACACCGCCGGGATAGTGGGCGCCGCGGCAGCCAAACGCGCTGGCCGGGGCGCCTTATGGACCGCTGTATTAGAATTGCCGGTAAGCTTGGTGGAAAACGGGATTAACGTCTCCCGGGGCAAGAAAACCCGCGAGGAAGCCTTCAAGGACACCGGCAAGGACATGGCGACGGCCGGGGTAGCCGGCGGCGTGGTAGCGGCCGGAACCACGGTAGCCATATCCTTGGGGGCCGGCCCCGCCTTGCTTGCGGCCGGCCCGGTGCTGGTTCCCGTGGGCGTGGGCCTGTTCGCCATTTCAGCCGGCAACCGCATCTGGCGGGCCTGGCGGGATAACCTGGCGCGGGTGGAACTGAACTTCCATAGCACCTGTCCCGACTGCGAGCCCGGCGAGAACTGCTACGCCGCTTTTACCGAATGGGTTAGCGCCTACGGAACGGCAATAGCGGAATAAGCGTAATTTGGTTGGCTGGACTACGCGGGGCAAGCATCTGATTGCGATCGGTGCGTCAGGATAGACCATCATTTCAAAGAAGGTGACCTACCAGCAACTTTGGGAAAGCCCTGCTGGCCCGGGCAGGGCAATCGCGTTATAAAGCTTGGCGGCCCATTTAATCCCCCGTCTTCACGAGGGCAGGCGTCATTCCCGTGGAAACGGGAATCCATAGTCGTTGGAAAGGGTAAATTTGCCTATGGGAGACAGTGTGGATTCCCGCCCCCGCCTTCGCGGGGGTGACGTTCCTTCGCGGGGGTGACGTTCCTTCGCGGGGGTGACGTTCCTTCGCGGGGGTGACGTTCCTTCGCGGGAATGACGGAAGGTTTTGCGGCAGATTTGGCCTATCTGGTGCACTGACAGTTAAAATGCGATTGCCCTGCCGGCCCGGGTGGAATGGTTGCGCCCGCAGGGATGCCGCCGTACACTGTCGGCGTTTGGAATCCGGGCACACACGCTATGGAGGCACGCTATGAGTGAACTGGACGACCGCTACGAGCGCGGACAGGAAACGCGGAGGATGTTTGGCGGCGGGCAAATCAGCGGCGGGTCGTCGCCGGGGGCGTGGGACATTGCGCCTGACTTGGAAAGGATACTTGGCGAGGCGCTGTTCGGCACCATTTGGAAGCGGACGGCGCTGACGCCGGTGCAGCGGGAGATGATCACGCTGTCGTGCCTTATAGTCATGAACCGCGAAGTACAGCTGAAGCGGCACTTGGGCAACGCGCTGAACGTAGGATTGACGCCGGACCAGATGGTGGAGTTGATCATTCACGACACTTGGTACGGTGGAGCGCCGGCGGGCATCCAGGCGCTGACGCTGTGCAAAGAGGTTTTTGAGGAGCGCGGGATAGACTTCACGCCGGCCCGCATCCACGATGCCAGCGAAGATCCCGACAGCCTGTTCCAGCGGGGCGACGAGTTCCGGCGCAGCTACATGGGAATCACCTCCACGGCGCGGCCGGCCCCACCGACGGAAGCTGAGAGGGAACTGGGTCGTACTACCGGAGAATACTACTGGGGAGCGACCTGGACCCGGCCGGGGCTTGATCTCCCCAGCCGTTGCCTCTGCACTATGACGTGCCTGGCGGCGCTGGGCCGCGAGGGGCCCTTGCGGAGCCACATTCGTGGCGCGCTGAACATCGGGTTTACGCAGGACCAGATCATTGAGGTGTTCGGCCACATGACGCTATACGCCGGGATACCGTTCGCCCGGGGTGCGATGGACGTTGCCAACGAGATTTTCACCAGCGCGTGAAGATGATGCCGGGTGTATGAAGCGTGATCAGGAATCAGGGGCCGGTTTGCAAACCGGCCCTTGATTGTTCCGGGCGTAAGGCAGGAGTATCAAGGGACGGCAATGGCGACCTCGTCCTTCAGTCACTGGCGGCCCAGGCCGCCGCTTCCACCGCAGTCAAAAAGTCCAGCACTGTGCTGTTGAACAATGCGGGCTCCTCCAGGTTGATGGCATGACCGCTCAGCGGGAACATCGCCAACCCGCTGCCGGGAATGCACTGTTTCATGAACAGCATAGGCTCGATGCAGGGCTCGTCCTCGTCACCCACCATCAGCAGCGTCGGCATAGTCAGCCTCCGCATATTCTCCTCCAGTTGGAACACAGTCGGGCGCTTCAACTGTACTCCCTGCGTCATCAGCGCCGACCCCATGGCCGAGTGCGCCGCCAGGCCGGCCCGGAACTTCTCCCATCCAACCGGGTCCTTACGCTGGAACTGTATTCGCGTCGGCCCGCTGGCGTACTCGTCGGCTAACCCGCCAATGCCCTCTGACTGCAATCGCTGGACGTTTTGCCTCCAAGCCTCCAAGTGACGCTCCTGGTCGGTGGAGCCTGTGCCTGTGGATGCCACGATCAGCGCCCGGCACATATCCGGGTGAGCAATGGCGAAGCGGAGCGCGGTGGACGCCCCCATCGACAGCCCGGCAATGTACGCCCGCTCGACTTCCAAGTGCGTTAACAACTCCCGCATATCGGCGACCAGCCGTTCCTGCGAATATGCGCCAGGTTCCTCGGGCACGTCGGAAGGCGGATAGCCCCGGTGGCAATAGGTGATCACCCGGTAGCGTCGGGCAAAGTAATTGACCTGCGGCTCCCAACTCGTGATGTCTCCTGCAAATTCGTGCGCGAAGATGAGCGGCAGACCTCGTCCCGCGACTTGGTAGTAAATATTCACGCCGTCATCGGCGGCAAAGGTTGGCATCGGTTCCTCCATGAAGAGAATATATCCCGTAAATGGTATCTTTCCGCTTTTGTACTACGGTCGCACATGACAGCCAGAAAGGTCAACCGGCGTTTATCATGACAAGACCCAGGCATGGTCTGGTGCAGCCGTCCACATCAGGTCCTGGTCCGATTCGACCTTGGTGCACGGCCGGAGCTTCCATATCGGTGGACCTGCGGCTGTAGCACCAGAAAACCCGGCAATTGTAGAGTTACGAATTAAAATGCGGTCGCACTGGCTTAAACGCCCCTCGCTGCACTGGCTTAAACGCCCCTCAATGACTAGAATTATGTTTCCTCAGTCAGCCGCATGGAGGGCGTAATGAGCGTCTTGATCAAGAACGGGCACATCTTCACCGCAGTGGACAACTACGTGGCCGACATCCTGGTGGACGGCGGGAAAATCCGCACCATAGGGACCGACCTGTCCGCGGACGATGCAAAGACCATAGATGCCACTGGCAAGTACGTTATTCCCGGCGGCATCGATCCTCATACGCACTTGGACTTTCCTTTCGGCGGCACCGTCTCTTCCGACGACTTCAGCACCGGCACCATAGCGGCGGCGGTCGGCGGCACCACCAGCATTGTGGACTTTGTGGTGCAACAGCGGGGCCAAGCCTTGACGGAAGCATTGGAGATATGGCATCAGAAAGCCGGAGGCCGGGCTGCGGTCGACTACGGCTTCCACATGATCATCCAAGACCTGCCAGACACCCGCTTGCCCGAGATGGACGAGATGGTCAGACAGGGCGTCACCAGCTTCAAGATGTTTATGGCTTACCGCGGCGCCGTGATGGTGGACGACGACACGATCTTCAAAGCCATGGTCCGGGCGGCGGACAACGGAGCGTTGATTTGCTTGCACGCGGAGCACGGACACATGATCGACGTGCTGGTGCAGGAGGCCTTGGCCCAAGGCAACACCGCGCCCAAGTTTCACGCCAGCACCCGCCCTCCGATAACCGAGGCCGAAGCCACCCACCGGGCGATCCGCATGGCCGAGGTCGCCGGCGCGCCGGTGTATTTCGTCCACCTGAGCTGCACCGAGGCGCTGCAAGAGGTGCAGGCAGCCCGCGCCCGGCAAAATTACGTTTACGCTGAAACTTGCCCCCACTATCTGACCCTGGACAACAGTATGTACGACCAGGAAGGTTTCGAGGGGGCCAAATACGTGCTCACGCCGCCTTTACGAGACAAATGGCACCAAGAGGAGCTTTGGAAAGGGCTGCGCCGCAACGACCTTCAAGTGGTGTCCACAGACCATTGCGCTTTCCGGTTCAGTGACCAGAAGACCCTGGGTGTAAACGACTTTTCCAAGATTCCCAACGGCGGACCCGGAATCGAAAACCGCTTGAGCCTCCTTTATACCAACGGCGTGGCCACCGGACTGATGGACTTGAACCGGCTGGTGGAGATATTCTCGACGAATCCGGCCAAGCTGTTCGGACTTTTCCCTCGCAAGGGCACCATCGCCGTGGGAAGCGACGCCGACATAGTAGTGTTTGACCCGGATGCCGAGTCCGTAATCAGCGCTCAGACCCACCACATGAACATAGACTACAACCTTTACGAGGGCATGGCAGTGAAAGGCGTGCCTGAGGTCGTAATTGCCAACGGGCGCGTGCTGGTGGAGGACGGAGAGTACACCGGCATTTCGGCGGGCGGCCGTTTCCTCAAGCGCGGCGCGTTATAGGTGGATGAGACCAGCGCAGCCAAAGGAGCCGACATGCAAAGAGTTGGGCTGATCTTCTTGGACCGCCCGTCCCTCCAGGAACAGATAGAGTTGGTCCGGTACGCCGAGCAGAGAGGGTTCGAATCGGCCTGGGTCTGCGAGACCCGGCTGGTCCGCGATGCCATGACTCCGCTGGCGGCTTTTTCCCAAGCGACCAGCAGTATCCGGCTGGCTACCGGGGTGGTCAACAACTGGACCCGAACCGCCGGCCTGATGGCGATGACCTTGGCGACGCTGCACGAGCTGTCGGGCGGCAGGGTCATGATGGGGATCGGAGCTTACTGGGACCCCTTGGCGCGGAACCAAGGGATCCGCCGCCGCAAGCACTTATCCGCTATGCGGGAGTACGTTACGGTGGTCAGGCGGCTGCTCGCAATGGAGACGGTCACCTACGACGGCGAAGTGGTGAAAGTACAGGACCTGCGGCTTGACTTAGGAGAAGGGGCCGCACGAGAAGCCAAAGACGTGCCCATCTACATTGGCGCCACCGGACCCAGGATGCTGGAGCTGGCCGGAGAGATCGGCGACGGCGTCTTTCACAACTTCTTTACTTCGGTCGGCTACCTGCGGCAGTCTTTGCAACGGGTCGAGACCGGGGCGATGCGGGCCGGCCGGTCAATGAAAGAGATCGACATGCCCCAAATGTTAGCGGTGGCCATGTCCGGCGATGCCGAGGCCGCACGCGATGCCGCCCGACATGCCGTGACCATGTACTTGGGCCAACAGCCCCACATAGGCAAAGCCAGCGGGGTGTCCGAGAGGGTCATTCAAAGCGTCCACGACGCGATGGGAGGATGGCCTCCCAATGAAGGCGGAATCGAAGCGGCCATGTCGCTGGTGGACGATGACATCGTAGACTTGCTCAGTGTTGCGGGCACGCCGGAGATGTGCCGTAACCGGGTCCAAGAGTACTTGGACGCCGGCGCTTCTTATCCGGTGCTCTGTCCCTTGACCCCTAATATCCGAGAGATTATCGATGCCTTTGCTCCGGACTAAACCAATGCCAAGGTGGGATGTGCATTTCGGGATCTTGAATACACCCGAAAGGACTCCACGGCTCCTCATATCACCCTTGGGGCCCCAACTGGGTCACCACCGACAGTGCTGTCTAGCGATATGTACATCCCACCTTGGCTTTAGTTTAGTACTCAATCTTGGAATGACAAAGGAACAGAGGCGATGGCATCTAAAATAATCGCGGGATGCACCACTGACATTAATAAGGGCTCGGGTCAGTGGCTGATCGTCGATATCGGCTTTTCTAGTACGGCCCCCTCCTGTGGTGTTTGGAATGGCACGGGGAAACCCAGCGTGGTCACATTTGGCGACCTCGTAAAATTGGTGACTCGGGAAGTCCAGGAGGCTGGTCCAGAAGACCTGAACTTGCTACTCGAAGCTCCACTCTCAGTGGCATTTCAACAAAATAACAACCCTACTCGTCGGTCATGCGATAGCCAAGATGGCAAATACCGAGATTGGTATGTGAATGCCGGGGCCACAACACTTATTGCCGCTGGTTATTTGTTGCGGGCACTGGACGGCTGTCAGAGACAACGCAACGTGAGGTTGTTCGAGGGTTTTGTTTCATTCAAGCGTTCAGAGGACAGACCTAGATCCAAGGCAGCGCGGATCGCAGCGCACAAAAAGGACGTATTGAAACTCAAAAATGCTGTTTGGACTCGGGCAAATGCTCAGATCATCGATCCAGGGAAACTCCGACAAAAGCCCGACCACCGCATTGAGTCGGCTTTTCCCTTCTTGGATAAGCATTTGATACCTCCCGTAATTCGCATTAACTCCGATGCTTGATTCCTGCGGAGAAGGACTGTCATTCCAAGATTGATTGAGTAGTAGATTGGGCTCCGCACCCTAGGCTTCCCAGCAGGAGGTTGCATGACGAGGACCGTTCGCGCCGGGCTGATTCAGGCCAGTGTCGGCGACCAAGCGCCCCAGGACTTGGCCCGGCTAAAGAAATACATGATCGACAAGCATGTCTCGCTGATTGAGCAAGCGGCGGCCCAACAGGTGCAGGTCCTGTGTCTCCAAGAGCTGTTCTACGGCCCATACTTTCCGGCGGAACAGGATGCCCGATGGTATGCCATGGTGGAAAAGGTGCCGGAGGGCCCGACAGTCCGATTAATGCAGGAACTGGCCAAAAAGCACGGCATGGCGCTGATTGTGCCCGTCTATGAGGAGGAAATGGCCGGGGTTTACTATAACACGGCGGCGGTGCTGGAACGGGACGGCGCTTACTTGGGCAAGTACCGCAAGACCCACATACCCCATTTGGAACCGGGTTTCTGGGAGAAGTTCTATTTCAAGCCCGGCAACACCGGTTATCCCGTTTTCGACACCAGCGCCGGCAAAGTGGGGGTGTACATTTGTTACGACCGCCACTTCCCCGAAGGCGCGAGGGCGCTGGGACTCAACGGCGCGGAGTTGGTGTTCAACCCTTCCGCTACCGTGGCGGGACTCTCCGAGTACCTTTGGGAGTTGGAGCAGCCCGCTCATGCGGTGGCCAACGGGTACTTTCTCGGCGCCATCAACCGCGTGGGCTGGGAACAGCCTTGGGAGATCGGGGAGTTCTACGGCAAGAGCTACTTTTGCGACCCCAGAGGTCAAATCGTGGCGCAAGGGTCCCGTGACCGGGATGAAGTAGTTGTCGCGGACTTGGACCTGGATGAAATACACCAGGTCCGCACCACTTGGCAGTTCTATCGAGACCGCCGCCCCGACACCTATGGAGAGTTGCTAGCGCCCTAGTCGGCCTGACCACCTCAACACTATCGTCATGCCCAGGAGGGCTATTGCGACCGCACCTATACTTACCCCGGCTGCGGATTTAGTAATCATGCTGCTGGTGCATTTTGACCGCTCGCCACCGCTTAATGGTCCGACGCTAATACTCCCTTGGCCTCCGACATTGGGTCTGGACTCCCACCTGGAGTGTCCATCATCGCCTCGAGTCAGCACCCAACAACGAACCTCCGGGTCCTCGTCCTGCATCCAGAACAGGGCAAAGAAGCCGAAGCCTGCAATCGCAGCGATCAACAGCCCTGCGACAGTGGCCGGCGCCGCAGTCACCAGCAGGCGCTCCGCTACGGTGAGACTTCTGACCGCGGCGAACCAAATACCGAACGTCGCGGGCAGAAAAACGAGAAAGAGCGACGAGAAGGTTGAGAAACTTACGACCAACGACAGAAGACCCACGCCCAAAAGCAGTCCACCGCGTACACCAGGGTCTCGCACCCTGGAGGCAATGAGCGCGAGCACGTACGGCGAGAGGAAGAGCAGGGCCAAGGCTACATAGCCCGCACGCTGTTCGGCGACATCGGGTTCCTGTAACAGGAACCAGTAGAAGGCCAGCGAAATAGCGGGAATGAGGCCCGCAGCGCCGCCAAACACCGCCGCTCGAGTCCCGCGCTTCTGATTCCCCAATTCATTCACCTACAAGCCAGTAATGAATTGGTATGATCCCTTGCTACCATACAGCTTCAGGGATGTGATCTGCACCCCGAAACCTGAGCTAACTGAAATGCGGGTTTTGTGGGATGATCTAAACTGAACGGATAAGGAGGACCGTCCCATTCGGCTGGAGTTCCTTGGGATGTCCCTGCTCTCCATTCTATCCTGCCATTGACTGGGACATCCGGGCCAGAAGCCCCATAGTGCGATCCAGAGACTCCTCCCGGTCGGGTCCGGCGGGCACCGGAGAGGCCATGAGTTCCGCCGCGCCTATATCCAGCAGTCCGCGCAGCCCTTCCGTTACTTGCTCCTCGTTCCCACACACCGCCACGGCGTCCACCATTCCGGGGCTCCACACGCCCTCGGTTACTTCAGGAAACCCAGCGTTGTTGAACATGTTACGGTAGAAGGGCGCCGTAGCAAAACCTCTGAACTGTTGTGCGACGGCTCCTCTGGCCTCATCGAGGTCGTCGTGAACGCACACCGGCACATGGGCCACCAAGGGAGGTGTGGGGCGACCGGCCTGCTCGGCCCCACGCTGCATGGCCGGCAAGGCCACATCCCGCAGGTAAGCGCCGGGACACACCCAGCTAATCGCGCCGTCGGCTTCGGCTCCGCACATCTCGAACGCGCCCTCCCCCAGGGCGGCGGCCATCACCGGCACGTCCACCGGCGCAGGGATACTGGTGTGGGCTTGGTAATAGCGCCCGGAGTAGTCCACCGAGCCCTCTTGCAGTAACGCCTTCAGGATGCGTACATACTCCCTGAGGTGGGCCAAGGGCGCTCGGAAGTTGATGCCAAGGGTCTGCTCCACGCCTCCCTGACCGCTGGTGCCCAACCCCAGCCGGAACCGTCTGGGAGCCAGGTGGGCCAGGGTCAAGACCTGCTGAGCAACGGCTATGGGATGGCGGGGAAAGGTCTGGGTTATGGCTGTGCCGAACATGATGCTCTGGGTACGGGGTCCGGCGGCTGCGAAAACGCTGAGGCTGTCTCCCCCGCCGGTGCTGCCGCTGGTCATCCAAGCCGCGCCAATGCCGCGATTCTCCAGGTCCTCCACCGCTCTCAGGGCGGCGTTGCCGTCGGCGGCCGTTATCACCATGCCGATTCTCTGCTGGGTCATATCTACCCCATCAAGTTGAAGCTAACGTCAGGACACTATCGGTAATCGGGAGTTTAGGAGCGCTGGGCATCTCCGTCAACAAGGCCTCGCTCTCCAAAGGGCTTAGTGCTGCTGTCAGCCTACAGGTTGCCCTATATGCCACTTCGTAGATAAGAGAGCTCAGGAAAAACGAGGGGGTATACGTGGCTAAATTAAGTGAGATATTACGTAATCGGGTTGTGGCTGGCCCTCGTGGCAAGTTTCATAAGCTAGATTGTGAATTTGCTAAAGACCCAAGGGTAGAACCACACTGGAAGGAATATACTTCTCACAACATGGCGGCTAACAAGGGCTTGGCCTTTTCATTCTCTCGTCATTCCCGCCTCTCGTCATTCCCGCGCAGGCGGGAATCCATATAGTCTTGCCACGGGAAAGTTGCCATAGGCCGCTGTGATATGGATTCCCGCTTTCGCGGGAATGACGGGACCTATTTAACCCAACCCGGAAAATGAAAAGGCCCTGCATCCAGGATATGTTGTTATAGTTACAGCCCATCCGGAACGATGAGCAACCGAGATGGAGAAGGCCAACCATGACCACGCCCAACCTTGAAGAAGCAACCGACTACGCAGCCCAGTCCCGTGACTTCCTGGAAAAGAGCCGGGGCTACCTTGCCGCGGATGACCTGCACCAAGCATCTGAAAAAGGCTGGGGCGCCGCGTCCCACATGCTGAAGGCCGTCGCCGCCGTCCAAGGCTGGGAGTATGCAAGGCACAGCGATTTCAACCGTCTTCTGAACGAGTTGGCGGTGAGCACTGGCAACGACCACATACTCGACTTGCGCGGCGCCGCCAATGTTCTCCATATCAACTTCTACGAACGCAAGCGGAACCTGAACGGCGAGATTATCCGGAGGGACATCGACAGCGTGGCGGAGTTGCTGGACCTGCTGGCCCCGATGACCGGGCTGGGCTTATGACAACTCGTTTGGACGGCTTTTGAGAGACACGATGAAATGGAAAAGACCTTTCCGATAGTCGTGGGCGCACTTCTGTTCTTCTCCTTTGAAGTGAGCCTCCTCCTGAACTATTCCGTCATGGACTTGATCAGTTGTCAGAGTCATTAACACCGGAGTCCTGAGTTCCTCGGCACCACGGTCCAATACAGTTTCCAGTCCTGACGGGCCACTGTACCAAGAGCCTCTGGATTCCCGCCCCCGCCTTCGCGGGGGTGACGCCTGTCCTCGCGGAGGGGCTGACAAGGGTATGTAAAATTGAGATTATAGCTACGAACCGGCCCCACCACCCCTGGATTCCGGCCTACGCCGGAATGACGGAATGGGCCCCCCTGGATTCCGGCCTACGCCGGAATGACGGAATGGGCCCCCCTGGATTCCGGCCTACGCCGGAATGACGGAATGGGCCCGCCTGGATTCCGGCCTACGCCGGAATGACGGAGTGAACCCGCCTGGATTCCGGCCTACGCCGGAATGACGGAGTGAACCCGCCTGGATTCCGGCCTACGCCGGAATGACGGAATGGGCCCGCCTGGATTCCGGCCTGCGCCGGAATGACGGAATGGGCCCGATAGTGAGCATTTGGGAGCGGTTTTGTATTTGAGCAAGCCTACCCTACTATGCGGTCTCACGTTCAACTGCGTAAAGTCCCAAATGAAATACATACCCCTATCAGCGCCTTCGCTGGGGTGACGCCTGTCCTCGCGGAGGCGGGGATTCCTTCGCGGGAATGACAGGGAAATGTCAACGGAAGTTAAATAAGGCACACCACGGAAAGCTCGCTGCAGGTATCCCTGATGTACTGGACCACTTCGTGGTGGAAGGGGATGCCCTCTACGCGGCGGATTTCCTCCACCTCCGCCTCGGGATGGCCAGCCACCAATACTCTTTCCTGGCCTGGGGCGGGCTTGGTGTTCTTCATCATTTGCAGCCATTCGTCCATGGTCTGCTTGAACTCGTCGGCATCGGTGAAAGCGTCGATGCTGTAGGCCGCCACGTAATGGCCGAAGTTCGGCCTGCCGGGCACGGCCCCGTAGCCCATGCCGGTCAGGACACCGGCCAGGATATCCACCACGCAGGACAGGCCGTAGCCCTTGTGGGAACCCAATTCCCTGGTGCTGCCCAGCGGCAACAGCATGTAAGAATCGGGAGGGTCTATCTCCTCCATGATGGGGGTGCCCTCTTCGTCGGCCAGCCAGCCGGCTTCCAGCTTCGCGCCCAACCGGCGGGCGATGCCGATCTTGTTGGCGGCCACCGTGCTGGTGGCGGCGTCGAACACGAAAGGCGGCTCGTTCTTGGCCGGGACCGCCACAGCGATGGGGTTGGTGCCCAGCCGGGGCTCCGCGCCAAAGGTCGGAAGCACCGATGGCGGGCAACTGGTCATACACACGCCGATCATGTCGTGTTCAAGAGCCATCATGGCGTGATAGGAGGCCATTCCCAAGTGGCGGCCGTTGCCGATAGTGACCATACCCAAGCCAACCGCCTTGGCTTTTTCGATGGCAATGTTCATAGCCTTGGGAGTAATGATGGTGCCCAGGCCCCTGTCAGAGTCGATGGTGGCGGTGCTCGGCGACTCGCGCACAACTTTCCAATCGGGCCGGGGATTTATCTGCCCGCTCTGGTACCCGGTCACGTAGCTGCGCAACATGTTGGAAACGCCGTGGGTGTCCACTCCCCTAAGATCAGCTTGGACCAACACGTCAGCGCCCAACCGGGCGTCGTCCGCCGGCACCCCCAGCTTCTCAAATATACCCGCGACGGTCCCCATGAGGTCGTCGCCATTCACAAACGTCGCTTCTTCCCGGTCGACTCGAAACTGCTCTAGCACTCCATTACTCCTTAAAATGCCTTGGTCCGATGACTTCCAACCCGCGCCGATACCGCATTGGGCCTCAACCGCCGGGTGATGGCAGTATAGCATCGGGCCGCTGACTGGGCCACAGACGGTGCTATTCCCCAAGGCATGTGCAAAGTCCGCGGGGTCTAATTCGCCAGTTCACCATCGTTCCCGCGCTGGCGGGGGTGCAACTTTTGCGGTGGAAAAGGACTTTGCTATAGGAAAGGACTTTGCACATGCCCCTGCTATAATCCCAAAACAGCCGGTAACAACGGCAACCGGCTGTATTTGTTGCTGAGAATCCGCACTTGGATAGAGGGGTACTGACCGTGCAGAAAGACCAAGCCCTTGATTTTCTAGCCCGCTTGGGCGGACAACCGGCGGTCGCCTTTTATGAGGACGGCGTAGCCTCCGTAATTACGGCCATCCTGTCTGAAGCGCAGCTTCCCTTCCGGATCGATGAGTTTGGGAATATTATCGTTCGAATACCCGGACAACGGCCTGATGTTTCGCCTCTGGCGCTGATGGCCCACATGGACCACCCCGGGTTCGAAGCGGTGGATGTGCAAGGCGATTGCTTGGTTGGAGTTGCGTTGGGGGGAGTGCCTCCGTCCAGCTTTGATGCCGGAGTTCTTCTGAGCGTCGTGCTGCGGGATGGGGAGCGGCTGCGCGCGCAGACGGCAGGGCGTCATGGGGACGAGAACGACCGCCGGGTGTTGATCGAACTGGAAGAGTCACGAGAATTGGAACTACCTCTTCCGGTTGTGTTCGACCTGCCGGACTTTCAGATTAACGGGGACTTCCTGCGGATGCGCGCCGCCGACGACCTGGCGGGTTGCGGCAGCATCCTGGCCACGTTGGTTGCCTTGGAGGACCACCCTGCCGAAGGGGACGTTTATGGCGTCTTCACCCGCGCCGAGGAAGTGGGCCTTATAGGGGCCCGGCTGCTGGCGGAGGCGGGGACCCTGCCAGCGGAGACACTGGTAGTGTCGGCCGAGTCCAGCCGTACACTGCCGGGGGCCGAGCAGGGAGCAGGGCCGGTGATACGGGTTGGCGACGCGGGGTACACTTTCGACGTCGATGCCGAGTCGGTGCTGGTGCGGGCCAGAGAGACCCTTCTACAGCGCGAAGGCGGGTTCAAGGCACAGCGCCAGTTGATGAGCGGCGGCGTTTGCGAGGCCAGCGCGTTCGCGCTGTACGGCTACCGCACCACCGGCATCGCCTTCCCGCTGGGGAACTACCACAACGGCGCCCCCGACGGAGGAATCGCGGCGGAGTTCATCCATGTGGACGACTACATCGGCGGCGTGGAGTTGATGCTGGAAGCGGCGCACCGGGTCGAAGACCGGGCCAACTCCAACTTCCGCCAGCGGTTGAGGCAGATTCCCGAGGACTACCGGCAACGGCTCAGGGATACCGCCGGGGCATAGGCAGGCAATCGGTCGAAAACGGGGACTAAGTGGACTATGTTTGACACCATCAACGAAATACCGAAAGACGGTATTCTGCCCGCCAAATGGCTGAGAGCCGCGGTGCAAGAGGACATCATCAACAGCGACTACAGGATTCCGGAGCAGCATTACCAACCGGCAAGCCTGGACCTCAGGTTGGGCGAAAAGGCATACATCCTGCAGTGCAGTTTTCTACCCTATGCCTCAGCTGTCGAAACGAAGTTGCCTGAGCTTACCATCGGTGAGATTGACATCCGGGACGGGGCCATTCTGGAAAAAAACCGCCCTTACCTGATACCCCTTCTTGAGGGCCTCAATTTACCCCAAGGCATCCGCGCCAGAACAAATCCCAAGAGTTCCACGGGAAGGCTGGATATCTTCACGCGGGTCATAACTGACTACAGCGACCGTTTTGACGACATTGCCAACGGTTACCAAGGACGCATGTACCTTGAGGTCTTTTCCCGGTCCTTCACCGTTAAGGTCCAGACCAGGTTGTCATTGAATCAAATTCGCCTGTTCAAAGGAGACTCCGGATGTGAATCAGGGGAATTACTGCGTGTGCACGAGCACAGCCCCATAATATTCCCCGAAGCCGGGCAACATGAGCAATGGCCGCGGATAAACGAGGACAACTCGATTGGCCTGAGCATCAATTTGCCCGATACACCCCACGCCATAGGTTATCGGGCCAGAAAAAACAGCACGCTCCTCGATCTTTCGCGGGTCAACTACTACCACCCCAGGGATTTCTGGGAACCGGTTTTCCCTGACAGGGACCGCCGCCTCATATTGGAGCCGGAAGAATTTTATCTATTGTCTTCCACCGAAAGCGTGAGCATCCCTCCTGAATTTGCTGCAGAGATGACGGCTTATGAGACCTCGACCGGAGAGCTCCGCACCCACTACGCGGGCTTTTTCGACCCCGGTTTCGGGTTTGGTGAAGACGGCAGGTTAGGAGGCGTGCAACCCGTCCTGGAGATCAGGGCGCATGATGTCCCATTTATGGTTGGTCCGGGACAAAAAGTCTGTACTCTCACCTTCGAGCACATGCTCGAACCGCCCCAGCAATGGTATGGCCCCAAGGTGGGTTCATCGTACCAGGAGGCAGGCCGAATGCTCAGTAAACACTTCTCTCCAAACGTGCAGACTCACCAGTTGAAGATGTTCGAGGGTTGGGACTGCTAAGAGACTATCTCAAACCCAATCAGTCTTGCTGATTTCCCCACGGCACTGGCCGAGGCCCATAGATTCCCGCCTGCGCGGGAATGACGGGCTGGATGCGGGAATGACGGGCTGGATGCGGGAATGACGGGCTGGATGCGGGAATGACGGGCTGGATGCGGGAATGACGGGTTGGGTGCTGCGACAAGTTTTGAGATAGTTTCTAAGCCGGCCTACGCCCCGACGACCCTCACGCGGTGGTTGTTGCTGTCGGCGATGTACAAGTTGCCTTCTTGGTCGAGGCAGCAGCCGTGGGGGCGGTCCATCCCCGCGTCAGTGGCGCTGCCGCCTTCCCCTTCGCCACCCAAGTGACCTCCGGCAATGGTGGTCACTATGCCAGTGGAGGCATCGATGCGGCGGATGGCGTGGTTCTCGGTGTCCACCACGACGATGTTGTCGTGCCGGTCGCAGCGGATGGCCTTGGGCGCGCCCCATGTCGCGGCCAGCGCGGGCCCGCCGTCGCCGGTATAGCCCCGCTCACCGTCGCCGGCCAAGGTGGACATGACGCCGTTGGCGTCCACCTTTCGCACCCCGTTGCCTTCCCGCTCGGCGATGTAGGTGTTCCCTTTGCTGTCCATACACACGGCGCGGGCGCCCAGAATGCTGGCGTCTATAGCGGGACCGCCGTCACCGCCGCGCACCTTCTCACCGTTGCCCGCAAAGGTCGTGATGATGCCCGATGCCAAGTCCAGCCGCCTGATGCGCTGGTCCTGGATGTCCGCAATCAGCAGACCGCCGCGTCCGTCGAGGAAGCAGTCGTTGGGTTCCCGCAGTTGGGCTTGGTTGCCCGGCCCGCCGTCGCCGCTGTAACCCGGCTCCCCGGTGCCAGCCGCCGTGGTAATAACGCCGGTGGATGCGTCAACCTTCCTGACGACGGCGTTCAGACGGTCGACAATGTAAATATCCCCGTTGCCGTCAATCTCCAGCGAGTAGGGATCGTTGAAGGTAGCTTGGGTTGCGGGGCCGCCGTCGCCGGAGTAACCCGGCTCCCCGGTGCCGGCGACGGTGGTGATGACGCCGGTGTCCTTGTCGATGCGCCGCACGCAGTGGTTGGGCGCCTCGGCCACGTAAAGGTTCCCCTGCCGGTCAAAGGCGCACATAAACGGCTCCCGCAGCAACGCTTGAGTCGCGGGACCGCCGTCGCCGGCGTAGCCCGGCTCGCCGATACCGGCGATGGTCTGGATGATGTTTGTTTGGTAAGTCATATCGTTAGTTCCTTGGGGACGTATGCTAGATGCTCCAATACACGGGGGTATTCTAATGCCGACATGAAAACCCTGCCAGCTTTCATACCGGAGTTGTATCATACGATGCGATGGCAATGGCAGAGGCAGCCAGACCGCTCAAGAGGCCTATTACGGCAAAGGACTAAGAATGAGCACGTTTACGGCGCCAATTGGCGTGGGAAACATAGACAACAGAGAATTCGTCTACGTCGACGCTCTGGTAGATACCGGCGCCACCTACTCCATGTTCCCCCGCGAGTTCCTAGAGGATATTCATGTAGAGCAGTCCTGGACGATTGACTTCAAGCTTGCCGATGGGTCACAGATTGCGCGGTGGGTTGGGCCAGCCTATCTGCAATTGCTGGATAGGGATATGCCGTGCGCTGTCGTATTTGGTGACCCAGGCGTTTTCCTGATAGGGGCCACGGCGTTGGAAGTATTCGGGCTTGTGGCCGACCCAGTAAACAAATGTCTGGTTCCTACCGTTGTAAATGGCCGGCCATTTTAATGAACCGCGAATGCAACCCAACCAGCCACAAGTGTATAACCCCTACGTGACCATGCGGCCAGCGCGATGTAGTTGCACCAATCGCAAGCGTACTCGATCCCTCTTCGACCGGGATGTCCGGGGCTGACAAGGGTATGTAAAATTGAGATTATAGCTACGAACCGGCCCCACCGCCCCTGGATTCCGGCCTACGCCGGAATGACGGAATGGGCCCCCCTGGATTCCGGCCTACGCCGGAATGACGGAATGGGCCCGCTTGGATTCCGGCCTGCGCCGGAATGACGGGATGGGCCCCCCTGGATTCCGGCCTACGCCGGAATGACGGAATGGGCCCGCTTGGATTCCGGCCTGCGCCGGAATGACGGGATGGGCCCGATACGGAATGGGCCCGATAGTGAGCATTTGGGAGCGGTTTTGTATTTGAGCAAGCCTACCCTACTATGCGGTCTCACGTTCAACTGCGTAAAGTCCCAAATGAAATACATACCCTTGTCAGCGGGCGGCTTCACAAGGCTCGGTCCCATTCAGCCGCGAGGGGCGACGCCGGTGAAATTCCTGATGGTGTCGATGGTGCGGCGGATGACGGCCCGTTCGTCCTCCTCCGGAGATTTTCGCCGTCCGGTGAGCGGCTCCAGGATTTCCAGCAGCTCAGCAATGTCACTCAGGTCTTTCCTGATGGTCTCCTGGTCCAGCCCATCCTTGAGCTCGTAAAAGTTGACGTGCAGCACGTCGGCGCGGCCGTGGAGCGGCCGGAGCCGGTCATTGCCAGTCAGGTTCGTCACTCGATTCATCACTTGGTGGAACTGGCTGTGCCTCTCGTAAGGCCAGCCTTGAGTCAGAGCGACGGCCTTGGCCATGTGCGCTGCTGCGCCCCAGCCCTTCTCCGACGCCTGATGAAGGTCTCCGGTGGCCAGGTAGTCCTGGGCCTTGCCGAGGAACTCGCGGGCTTGGGAGGCGTGGGCGCCCACTTGGTCGTTGTTAGTCATGGTTTACTATCTCCCTCTGAGAACCTGGGCAATCAGCCGACGGGCAATCCACCCGACTGACACATATTCCTTCCGGGACACGCCTTTCAGGGCTTCGACGTGGTCCCTGAACCGCGTTAATACCTTGGAGTAATCAGGCCGTGGACTGGGCACAGTGCCTTCCCAAAAGCACGAGGGTTTTGATTGGGGTAGTAGCTTCAGGGGGGCGTTAACTAGGTCCGCAGAAGCTCCTGTTTCGAGTACGTAAGGTCAAACGATGCCTCGCACACTCCTGCGATAGCGGCGCCGTTGGGGGCAAACCTCGCTTGTATGACTCTTTTCGGCGTCTGACCCAAGTATTCAACACATGGAACCAGGTCACTGTCGCTAGTTACCAACACCGCGATATCGTAGGCGTCTTCCCAAGCCATACGAATTAAATCGGTCGCCAGTAAAATGTCCACGCCTTTTTCTGTTGTACCTGCCATGCTTCCGCCGCACCCTGGGCAACGCTCAACCAAATATTTGCACGAATGGCATTGGGGCGCCCATCGCGTCTGCCTTTCAAGGCAGTGTGCTGTAACTCCAGGCAATTTTTCCAGGAAATTCTTTACCCAGTTGTAGTGGCTCCGGTTCCCGGACGACGGGTCATAGGAAGTATAGACGTTCATCCCATTGAGTATGTAGCTGTTGGGAGGTATGTCCGCTCTTTCAGAAGCTTTTCTAACCAACCATTCGCCCAGGATGCGCCAATTGACTTTGTACTCAATTCCCCCGATGCCAAGCTGAAAGTTCCAGTAGTCCACGAAAACATGAATCCGGTAAATATCAGACTGTCCGGTCATCGCCAGCCCTAAATCTAAAATGCAAAAAACAAGGGGCTGGCCCAATATAGTCCAGCCCCTTCTGATATGCTTTCATCGGCAGGCTGGTTGCCCTCGGATATGTGAGGAGCCTACCGATGGGGATTGCAACCCGCAGGTAGCGCAGGTAGCGCAGGTAGCGCAGGTAGCGCAGGTAGCGCAGGTAGCGCAGGTAGCGCAGGTAGCGCAGGTAGCGCAGGTAGCGCTAATACGCTCCTGGACTCTCGTTCGCCCACCAAGGGGTTACTATGTCAATAAGGTTAGCAACCCTGGAATTAGTTGTCAACTTAACCCAAAGATGGGTGATGTATCAGTTTGACCGCCCGGCAATGGCGTAGATTCACGACATGACAAAGCCTACCCCACCGCCCCGTTATACCAGTCCAGAATCTCGCTGCCGGTCATAAACACGACGCCCTGGAACTGGCGGATATACTCCCATATCTGGTTGTAGTACTTGATGCGATAGGGGACGCCGGTGATGTAGGGGTGGGTGGAGACGGCCATGACGCGGGCGCTTTCGGCGCCCTCTTCGTACAGGGTGTCGAACTGGTCCTTGGCCCGCTCGAATATCTCCGGGGCACGGTGGTGTTGCACCAAGTAGATGGGGATGTCGTTCAGCTCGAGGGTGTAGGGGATGGACGTCAGGGCGCCGCTTTTCACCTTCATACGGTATGGCTGGTCGTCGTTGCACCAGTCGCAAACGTATTCGATGCCCTCTTCGACCAGGATGTCAGGGGTGTCAAAAGTCTCGGCCAAGCCAGGCCCCATCCAGCCGCGAGGGGCGACGCCGGTGAAGTTCCTGATGGTGTCGATGGTGCGGCGGATGACGGCCCGTTCGTCATCTTCAACGTTGAGAACTCGTTGGACGTAGCCGTGGGCCAGCATTTCCCAGCCGGACTTGAGGCTTTCCTGCACCAAGTAAGGGTAGGTCTCGCACACCGAGGCGTTGAGGCTGACGGTGGCGCGAATGCCGTGCCGGTCCAATACCCGCTTCATGCGCCAGTACCCGGCACGCATCCCGTAGTCGTACCAAGCGTAGTTGGGAACGTCGGGTATCACGCTGCGGCCTTGGGGTACGGGCAGGACCGTGCGGGCCATAGGCTCGTTGATGTCCCATTCCTCCACGTTGATGATGGGCCACACCGCCACACGGGCGCCGCCGGGCAGTTTGAGCGGGGCGCGGTCGAAGATGTTCGAGTAGTCTGAGCGGGGATTAGGCATGATTGCTCCTTAGAAACTGTCCCAGAACCGACTGATTCTGCTATCAACCCTTCGTCGCTGACTGAAACCTATGGATTCCCGCCTGCGCGGGAATGACAGGGTGGGTACTGCTGGATTCCCGCCTGCGCGGGAATGACAGGGTGGGTACTGCGACGAGCTTCGAGATAATTTTCCAGTGGGAAGCCAAGTTTACTACAGGTCCGCTCTCCAAAAGAGCCCGGGCGGAGCCAGGCCTGCGAGCAGGTCGGGGTGCATCGCCTCGGCCAAGCCCTCTAGCACGTCAATCACCCTTGGGCCGTGGCGGCTGGGGACACGGCCATCGAACAGGAACACCTGTCCCTTCTCCACCGCGGGCACGGTGTCGTATCCCGGTTGTTCCGCCAGCCAAGCAACCGATTCGTCGGCCACCCGTTCCGGCTCGAAGGCGCAGGGCATCATCATTATGTAGTCCGGTTGATAGTCCAGGACCTCTTGCCAAGCTATCTCCCTGGACTTGCCCCACTTGAGCGCCAAGCCCTCTTCACCGCCAGCGAGTTCCACCAGTTCCGGCACCCACTGGCCGGTATTGCGGAGAGGGTCCAGCCAATCGATGCAGAACACCCTGGGGCGCTGGGATGCGGCGGGCAGGATGTTCGTCACCCTGTTCACCCGATGCTTCAGTTCTTCCACCAAGGCGGAGGAACGGTCCGGCACGTTGGCCACCTTTCCGATGTTCTTGATGTTGTTGAAGATGTCATCCAAGCCGGCTGGTCTTACGGTGACAAACTCCGGCTGGTAGTCCAAAGCCTTGGCGGCGGTCTCGTAGACCGACCCGCTGGAAATGGCGCAAACCTCGCATATCTCCTGGGTTATGATCACGTCCGGGCGCAGTTGCCGGAGCAGTTCATCGTCGATCCAGTAGAGAGGGTTATTGCTGGCCCGGGCCTGCTGGATGATGGAGTCGATTTCAAGGCTGCTCATATGCCGGATTTGCCGGATGCTCCGGCTGACCACCGGCTTGCTGTTGGCATCATCCGGGTAGTCACAGGTGTGGGACACGCCTACCAGTTGGTCGCCAAGCCCCAAGGCATAGACCATTTCGGTGGCGCTGGGAAGCAACGAGATTATACGCATTCCAACTCCTACCGGTCACGTTGCGCACTGGTGTAGCCTTATTATAACTGTATAATTTGGGGAAGGGCCTAACCCGAGTGAGGGACATGGGTTTGAGTTTCCGCCGATTATTGGGGCTTATCATCGCCCAAGGCCTTGCTTGGTTTGGGTTTTTTTGGCTTTGGAGTTGGCTTGGTTCCTACGAGGGAGGAACCACGTCCATTACGGTGAGCGGCAGCGGTGAGGTGTTGGTGAGGTATTCTCACCCAGAACACTTCTTCGAATCCAGCGGACTATTGGTAGCGATACTTTTCCTAATGCCGGTGGTGTTGACCGCTATTGGGCTGCTGGAAGTCTGGTTCGGGAGTCCCGGCTCCTGGGCCAGAAGGTTTGCGTTGTTGGGCCTTGCTTTGGTGTGCTTGGCATGGTGCGGGTTGGCGGCTATTACCCTTGGGACCATCTTCCTGCTGCTGGCTTTAGCCTTGTTACTTACAACCTTGGCAGTCCTTGGCTTTAACTTGAGCCGTCGTAGACCCGGCAGGGAAACATTAGCGTAGCAGAGTAGCGGGGCCGCGATGTCGTGCTAGAATCGACGGGACACTTGTCTGAATCAGGATTTACCGGATGTTGGGATTTTCAGGATATCGCCGAATTATCCCGATAACCCTTTAAGGAAGGAACAGGGATTCAAGCAATGGCGAAGATACTGGACGGACAGGCGTTAGCCAAGGAAGTCCGCGGCGAAGTGGCGGCGGGCGTGGTTGAAATGGGGGAGAACCATCAAGTGACGCCGGGGTTGGCCGCCGTATTGGTGGGCGACGGTACTGCTTCAGCCGTGTACATCAGGAACAAGCGCCGGGCCTGCGACGAGGTCGGCATGTTCAGCGAGACCTTCGCCTTGCCCGCTTCAACTTCCCAGGACGAACTGCTGGAGTTGGTTGACAGGCTGAACCAGGATTCTCGATTCCACGGCATCCTCGTCCAGCTTCCGCTGCCGGACCAGATTGACCAGTACGCAGTGATTGAAGCCTTGGACCCGCGGAAAGATGTGGACGGCATCCACCCTTTCAACGCCGGGCAACTGTTGCAGGGGCGCGCTGCCTTCGTGCCCGGCACGCCGGCTGGAATCCAGCAACTGCTGCTAAGGAACGGGTACGATCCCGCAGGCCGGGACGTGGTGGTTTGCGGACGCAGCGAGATAGTGGGCAAGCCCTTGGCGGCGCTGTTGATGCAACGTCAATCGGGGGCAAACGCCACCGTCACCGTTTGCCACACCAGGACCACCGACCTGGCGGCCCATACCCGCAGGGCCGACATCCTGGTGGCCGCTATCGGGCAACCGAAGGCAATTACCGCCGACATGGTCAAGAACGGAGCGGTGGTCATCGACGTTGGCATCAACCGCGTGGAAGACGCGACCCGCAGGCGAGGATATCGCCTAGTGGGGGACGTGGACTTCGAGGCGGTGTCGGAAAAGGCGGAGGCCATTACGCCGGTGCCGGGCGGCGTCGGACCTATGACCATCGCGTCGCTTCTGGTCAACACGCTGGCGGCGGCCCGCATCAGTATCCACGGCGAGTAAGCCAGGCCTCGCCAGGACGGGCAAGACGCCCGCGCTCCTTATGCACACCAGCGACTTCGACTACAATCTACCGCCTCACCTCATCGCTCAAACCCCGGTAGAGCCTCGTGACTCTTCTCGGTTGATGACGCTGGACCGGGCCACGGGCCGGATCGAGCACCTCCGTTTCTCCAATATCCCGGAGCGCCTGCGGGCCGGCGACCTTATGGTGTTCAACCGGAGCCGGGTCATCCCGGCGCGGCTCCGTGGGCGGCGCGCAGGCACCGGCGGACGAGTGGAACTGTTGTTGCTACGCCGCCAAAGTCCAGGCGTTTGGGAGGCCCTGGGGCGTCCCGGAAGGCGTTTGCAGCCCGGCGTTCGCGTTTTGATTGACGGGCCAGGCAGCGATGTTGCGCTGGAAGTAGAAGTGCTGGAGTCGGGCCTTCAAGGGGTCAAGGTGGTGCGACTGTCCTCGGAGCAGGGGATCGACCAACTGGGAGAGGCGCCCTTGCCCCCTTACATCCACGAAAAGGCCCCGGACCCGGAACGTTACCAAACGGTATACGCCACAGATCCTGGCAGCGTGGCCGCGCCGACGGCGGGGCTTCACTTCACCAACTCGTTGTTGGAGCGAGTGCAGCGGATGGGAGTGGAGCAAGCATTTGTGACCCTCCACATCGGACTGGACACTTTCCGGCCCGTGCAAGGAGAAGACCCTACCCAGCATCACATACACACAGAGTACTATGAGATACTAGGGGAAGCGGCCGGGTTGATTAACCGGGCGCGGCAGGAAGGGCGGCGCATCGTTGCCGTGGGCACTACGTCAGTGCGGGTGCTGGAGCAGGCAGCCTTGCGGATGGAGGAAAGCGGTCAGGGGGAGCTTGCCGAGGTACGGGACCAAGCGGAGTTGTTCATTCTTCCTGGGCACCGCTTTCGCATGGTGGATGCCATGGTGACCAATTTCCACCTGCCAAGGTCCACGCTGCTGATGCTGGTGTCTGCCTTCGCTGGGCGGGAACCGGTGCTCCAAGCCTACCGGGAGGCGATACGAGAAGAATACCGGTTCTACTCGTTCGGAGACGCCATGTTGATTGTGTAGGGTGTTCAGAAGGCGGAGGTTACGGGAGTTGCAGGAGCTGAAGGACGTTGCCGTCGGGGTCCTTGAACGTGGCTACCCAACCACCCCAGTGTTCCTGCTCCGGCGGGCGAACAAACTCCACGCCTTCCCCGGTCATCCGCCGGTAATACTCGTGAATGTCATCCACACCGAAGTTGGCCATAATCCGGTACGGGTCGCGGGACATTCCCTGCACATCACCGTGCAGCCCCAAGTTGAACCGGAATTCCCGGAAGCCGCCAAATTCAAAGGCTATGAAGTCGTCGTGCCTGGCATGGAGCGGCAGGCCCATGACATCGTTGTAGAAGTGGAACATGGTGTCCAGGTTATCCGTCCAGAGGGTTATGCCGATGACTCCGGTAATCATTGCCGCGTCCCCTGCCCGTGACACAAGGCCGCCAATGTTACTTGACGGGCTGGGCCTCTAGCTTGGATGAAGCGCACTTGGGGCAGCAACCATAGAAATCCACCCGCTGCCAAGCCACTTGGAAGTTGGACTGCTTGGATATCCGGTTTTTCAGCCGAAGCACCTCGCCATGTCCCGTATCGGTGTCCACCACGGTCTCGCATTGCATACAGACCAAGTTGACGTGAGGCTCTGTATTGGCTTCGTACCTGGACATCTTCTGGAAGGGCAGTTCCTGGACCAAGCCGCTGCGCTGCAGGACGCCGAGGGTGGAGTAGATGGTGGCCAGTGTCATGGACGGGAAATGGTCCCGCACCCGCTCAAATATCTGTTGCACCGTTGGATGGTCGGTGGAGTTCAGCACCGCATCAGCGATCGCCAACCGTTGGGGCGTTACGCGGACTTCCCATTCTCTTAGGCGGCCTACAAGTTCCTGCTGGGTCAACATAAAAACTCCAAGTGTCTTGGGAAGAAAACGGAGCCGTTAATCTGCGGCTTCCGTATATCTGTGCATCTATAAGGGACTTGGGGGCAACTATATACGGTTTACGGACGGCTGGCAAGGAGAATTCCCAACCCGTTGGGGGTAAAACGGGCGCCGGGATAATTGATGCCAAACTCCGCCGGAATATCATCCCATGCCGGTTTTCCTCCATCGCATGGGCGCCAATTGTTCCTATCCGCGAGGAAACGCCTGATTATGTCAATCGACTTTGCACATACCCTGTTGGAAGAGGTGGACCCAGGAAACTGGACAGGTAACTAAGCGAGAGTCCTGCTCCTAAACTGAGGGCAGCAGTTGCTGCCAAGGAGGAGTGGGAAATGTCCCAAGGATGGAGAAAGCACAGTCCGGCCTTCAAGGCCAAGGTGGCCCTGGAAGCGGTGAAGGGCGAGGAGACGGTGGCCCAACTGGCCGCCCGGTACGAAGTCCACCCCGGCCAGATACAAGCTTGGAAGAAAACCCTTGTGGAAGGCGCCTCCGGGGTCTTCGGCAACGGTAAGGAACAGAAGGGCAAGAGCGACGACGCCCTGATCGCCCGCCTGTACCAGGAGATTGGCCAGCTGAAGGTGGAGCGGGATTTCTTGGGGGAGAGGTCCGGTCCATGAGCCCGGGTCGGCGGCGGGAGATGGTGGAGCGGGAACACCCGAAGTTGCCGATAGTGCGGCAGTGCGCCCTGCTGGGGGTGAGCCGTTCCAGCCTCTACTACCGTCCCAGGGCGGTCTCCGAAGAGGACCTGTCCCTGATGGGTGAGATCGACCGGCAGTACCTGGAGACCCCTTTCTACGGATCCAGGCGGATGAAGGCCTGGCTGGAGAGGCGGGGAATACAGGTAAGCCGGAAGAGGGTGCAACGGCTGATGCGTATCATGGGGCTGCGGGCCATCTATCGGCGACCTGGCACCAGCCGGCCGGCGCCGGAGCGTTGGGTCTATCCTTACCTGTTGAGGAACCCCAGGATCACCCGGCCCAACCAGGTGTGGGCGGCCGACATCACCTACCTGCCCATGGCCCGGGGATTCCTCTACCTGGTGGCGGTGATAGACTGGCACAGCCGGTACGTGGTGGGCTGACGGTTGTCCAACACTCTGGAAGCCGGCTTTTGCGCCGAGGCCCTTACTGAGGCGCTGGGCCGCGGCAGGCCGGAGGTGTTTAACACCGACCAAGGCGGGGAGTTCATCCGGATCCTTCAGGACCATGCGGTCAAGATCAGCATGGACGGGAAAGGGCACTACGCCGACAACATCTTCGTGGAGCGGCTGTGGCGCACTGTGAAGTACGAGGAGGTGTACCTGAAAGCCCACGCCAACGCCAGTGAAGCCAGGAGGGAACTGGGCGCCTACTTCCGGTTCTACAACGACCAGAAACCTCATCAGGCCCTGGGCTACCGGACCCCGGCAGAGGTGTTCCACCAGGTGACCGATGTTGGAGAAGAAGGGGCGGTCCAAGCCAGGAAATCTCCAATAGACCAGACGCTGGTATCATTGGCAGGAGTAGCGGGACTCTCGCTTAATTCCACCTCGATCCTGTCCAACTGACCGGGTCCACCTCAGTTTTCGAGGGAATTTGACAGTGCACAATCGACTTGGCTACTCGTAGGGAAAGGTGGTCTTATCAGTAACGGGGGCACGGATGTCGCAAACGAAGTCAAAGTGAGAGGTTGATGATACTGCAAAAGGAGGTGCGACAATGCAAGAGGTGCTGCACATCAGAACGACGGTAAGCCCGGTGGCAAGATTGAGATTGGCAGCCCAGAGTTGTAAGCGGGTCAGACGGTAGGCGTGGTGGTGCTGCACGAGTCTAAAAAGAGGGGACGCCCCATCATGGAAATCCTCAACATCGGCCCAGAGCACCGTCTGTTCCAGACAGCCAAGGACGAGGCGATAGAGGTCATCTTGTTCTATTTCGCCGGTTGATTCAAATGACCGTCCACACACCCGATTGCTTGCGGCAAGGCCTTGCGGTAACATGGATTATACGATCATCACGCATCAAGGGGCTTTGACGGGTGGTGGAGTTACAAATGATTGACAAATCGGCATGAGGGTCCGAAAAACGCCTCGAATTTAGCTACTGGAGAGATGGCTGAGCGGACGAAAGCGCCGGTCTCGAAAACCGGTATCTGCCTTGTGTGGATCGTGGGTTCGAATCCCACTCTCTCCGCCACTTCCTAGTCCACGGAAGTCCAGTACGGTCTCACAAGCACCGTTGCCGTAGCTGAGTTATTGATACTACCCTCTTAACTAGTCCGACAAGCTCCCTTAGAATCCATCTAAATCCCACACGACGTGTGGGGAAAGGCGTGGTGAAGGGAGGAACGATGGGCAAGCTCAACGCACTCTCAGCAAAGGCCCTCAGCACACCCGGCAGGCATAGCGACGGCCTCTACCTGAACATCGCGCCCTCGGGCACCAAGTCATGGGTTCAACGACCCCCTATAGTCGAGGGCAACTCATGAACCACACTTCAGGTTGACATCCATTTTTCGCCGGATTAGACTTCCTCCGTGTTACCAAGCAGCTTTTCCCCCACGGATTTCCGCCGTTTCTTCCGTCTTCTGTCTACCGGCTTCACTTGAGTCCGGGACCACGGGGCCTGTACTGACGGGCGGTCCCCAGGGCTAACTCGCCGCTAGCACTCCAAGTTTAGCGGCCCTCTCCTAAAGACCCTCGGCAGTCACGTTCCAGGTATTCCGTCGGAGTAACCTGTCGTCCCGTTTTCACGCGATCGACTGTCTGGCACATTCAAGGGGTCTTTGATTGAAAACTCGATGTTCCCTGTCCCAGGTCTTGCTTTTAATCGTTCTCGCCATCCTGCTTTTGGCGGGTATCGCCGCCTGTTCGGAGTCATCTGGAGATAACCCCTCAACACTGAAGGTGGGAGGAGTCCCCGACCAGAACACGGCCCGGCTGGCCCGCCGTTACGAGTCCTTTTCCAAGTACCTATCCACCGAGTTGGATGTGCCGGTGGAGTTTGTTCCCAGCGTGGACTACGCCGCAGTGGTGACCGCCTTCTCTCAGGACCAGTTGCATCTGGCCTTCTTTGGAGGATTGACCGGAGTGCAAGCTCGTCTGCAGAAACCCGGGGCTGCGGCCATCGCCCAGCGGGAAAACGACGCGGTCTTCCACTCCAAGTTCGTGGCCCGGACCGACCTGGCCCTGGAATCGCTGGATGACCTGGAGGCGCAGGCGGGAGACCTGACCATCACCTTCGGCAGCCCCAACTCCACATCCGGCCACCTGATGCCCAGGTATTTTCTGAATCAGGCGGGGATTGACGCGGCAACCAACTTCCGGCAACAACCCAACTTTTCCGGCTCCCACGACACCACCTGGCAACTGGTGGAAAGCGGGGCCTTCGACATTGGTGCGCTGAATGAGGACGTCTGGGACCGGGCGGTACGGGAGAACAAGGTGGACACAGGCAGGGTGAAGGAGATCTACACCACTCCCGCCTACTACGACTACAACTGGACGGCCCAGGGCAATCTGGACGAAGTTTACGGGGAAGGTTTCACGGACAAAATCCGGCAGGCCCTGCTGGACCTTAACCCGGAGGAGCACGGGGAAATCCTGGATCTTTTCAGCACCAAGGGGTTCATCCCGACCAGCAACGATAACTACCAGGCCATTGAGGACGTGGCCCGGGAATTGGAAATCATCAAATGACGACAGCCGGTGCGGAACAACCACTGGTAAAGGCCTCAGGCATCAGCAAGTGCTACTCCCAAATCCCCGCCCTGGCCTCACTGAACCTTTCCGTGATGCAGGGAGAGCGGGTGGCGGTGGCCGGTCCCAGCGGCAGCGGCAAGACGACGCTGCTGTACCTGCTCGCGGGAATCCTGCAACCGGACACCGGCAGCCTGGCCATTGACGGGAAGACGTTGGCACGGGTGAAACCTGGCCGGGAGCTGTCGCGTCTGGTGGGGATGGTCCACCAGCAGTACGACCTGGTGCCCCACCTTCCAGTTATACACAACGTTCTGGCGGGACGGTTGGGGCAGTGGGGCCTGCTGCGCTCTGCAGCGTCGCTGGTGTGGCCCCAGGACCGGCAGATGGCCGAGGCCGCGCTGGAGCGCATGGGCATTGCGGACAAGATTTGGGAGCGGACATCGCACCTCTCCGGCGGGGAGCAGCAGCGGGCAGCCATCGCCCGGTTGATGGTCCAGTCCCCTCGTGTTGTCTTGGCCGACGAGCCCGTTGCGTCCTTGGACCCGGCGCGGGCCGGGGATATGCTGAGGCTGCTGACGGATTTGACCGACGGCACGGGACGGGCGTTGATCATCAGCCTGCACTCTCCCGAGTTAATCCGGCGGTTCTGCACCCGGGTTATCGGCCTGAGGGAGGGGCAGATGGCCTTCGACCTGCCCGCGGAAGCGGTCACCGGGCCCACGCTGGACGACCTATACCACCTGGAAGCCCCCTTCGGGTACCAGCAGGAACGGGAGGCGCAGCCGGCTCAGGCGGCCGCCGGTCCGGCTCTCGGGACCAGAATGCCTCCTCCGGGGGCCTTCCGCTGAAGTCTCTCCCGTCGCTGTTGGAAAGCCGGCGGTTGCTGACCCTGGCTCTGTTGGCAGCGCTGGTCTGGAGCCTGACCAACATCGACTGGGGCTCGGATATTGTTCACACCGGCGGCGGCCAATCCGCGCTGAGGTTCCTTCTCGCGCTGTTTCCCCCCGACCTTACGCTTGAATTCCTGGCCATCGCGGTCAAGGCCAGCTGGTACACCCTCGCCTACGCGGTGGCGGGAATCACCTTGGCGGTGGCTATCGGGCTGCCCCTCGGAGTGATCGCTTCCGGGACGGTCACCCGGGAGTCATCGCGCTGGCAGCGTCCTTTAATGGTATCCTCCCGGATCGTCCTGGCGGGACTGCGGTCGGTGCATGAGTTGGTGTGGGCCGTGCTGCTGGTGGCCGCGATGGGGCTGTCCCCCATGGCGGGAATCCTGGCGCTGGCCCTTCCCTATGGCGGCATCCTGGGTCGGATTTATGCCGAGTTGCTGCAGGACGTTCCCCAACCGCCGTTGCGGGCGCTGCGGGCGTCGGGGGCGCCACCATTGGGAACGCTGCTCTACGGACACTTCCAGATGGCCTTGCCCGATATGCTGAGCTACACCTTCTACCGCTTCGAGTGCGGCATCCGCTCCGCCGCCATTCTGAGCTTTGTCGGGATCCAGGGGTTGGGGTACCAGATCCAGCTCTCCATGCACGACCTGCTGTTCAGCCAGGTGTGGACGCTGCTGCTGTTCCTGGTGGGGATCATCGTGGTGGTGGACGCATGGAGCACCCTGGTCCGGCGGAGCATGGTGTCGTGACGCGGGAACCGGCGGTGCGGGCAGTGGATCGGGCGCGGCGCAGGATGACCTTCCCCCGGGCTTCTCTTTATGGGTTCGTCCTGCTGGCGGTTGCATCCTGGGGGTTCATCATATTCGGGGACGCCCAGGGTTTCTCCGGCTTGTTCGCGTCGGGGACGTGGGCGAACGCGGTGCGGTTCCTGGAGTCGCTGCTGGGCCTGAACTCGGATGGCATCCCTGCCTTTGCCCAAGGAAGCCGCTGGCTGGAGACGGGAAAGCTGGCGGCGGAAACCCTGGCGATGAGCCTGTTGGCCATCGTGATTGCCGGAGTGGGGGCATTCGCGACGCTCCTGATGGCCGCGCGGAACGTGAGCGACGGAACGCTGGGAGGCAGGCCGTCAAACATCGGACGGGCAGCCTACCACCTGACCCGTGGGTCCTACACCTTCTCCCGGGGCGTGCCGGAGCTGGTGCTGGCGATGATCATCGTGTTCTTCCTGTCGCCGGGCATCCTGCCGGGAGCGGTCGCGCTGGGACTGCACAACTATGGGATAGTTGGGCGGCTGACAGCCGAGGTGGTGGAGAACCTGGACCCGGCTCCGGCGCGGGCGCTGCGGGCCAGCGGCGCAGGAAACATGCAGGTGCTGTTGTACGCCATCCTGCCCCAGGCCATACCCCAGTTCATCACCTACCTGCTGTACCGCTGGGAGGTGATAATCAGGACGACGGTGGTGGTGGGGTTTGTCAGCGCCGGCGGGCTGGGGCGGGAGTTCACGCTGCGCCTGAGCTGGTTCCACTACACCGACGTGACGCTGCTCATCATCTGGTACCTGCTGCTGGTCGCGAGCGTGGACCTGTTGAGCGCCTTCCTGAGGCGTGTGGCGAGGGCGGACTAACCGGGACGGGTCGCGGTGGCGCTGTTACCATTCTATTCGACGGCGGAGTGGAGATAGCGAGCGTGTTTGTCCTCCAGCGGTGATTAACCGCCGGAGTGTGGTTCGTGGTTCGACACGTCCGTTAGGGTGGAACGGATGGTCACCCCTCTGGGGGTTAGCCTGGTGGCCGCAGCCGCACCCTCCACCGCCGCCCACCGGGGGCAGGGGAGCAAATTCGGAGGGGCCGAGTCGCCCTTGGAAACGGCGGCAAAGACGGAGATGGCCCGCTTGGGGGCTGCTCGCAGCGGGGGCAGTCGGCGCCGGTGGAACTCATGGGTTGCAGCTTGTCGAAGTCGTGGCCACAGGTGGGGCTGTGGTATTCATACTGTCAATGGCGGTATCAAGGCAAGGCGCACGGCAATCGGATCAGGCTGATGTAGTTGGATGCCTTCTTGTCATAGCGCACCAGGATCGCACGAAGCTTCGATACCCAGGCCAGAGTGCGTTCCACGCCCACCGGCGGGCAGGATAACGTTTCACCCCCTAGTGCGTGCGTCTGCTAACGAGTCAGCCTGCATTTGCCGCGAGTCACTGTTTCCACCGCTGACCCGTTGGCTCCCGGATGACGCAATATGGTGAGAGCGGGCTGCTTTACGGGTCAGTGCATTTTGGCGGCGCGGGGGTGAGTGGCCGCCGCCACTTCCTCGGGCGTCAGACCGGCGAACCGTTGCGGGCGATAGGGACCCAGCACTGCGTCTGCCGTCGTCCCGTCGCAGATTTCTAGGGCGGCCAACTGGCTCAAAGCCGGAACCAGGGTAACGCCGCTGTGGGTGAGGGCCACGTACAGGTTGGGCGCCTCGGACGCAAACCCCATCACCGGATAGCCGTCCAAGGGCATGGGACGCCAGCCGACCGGCACCGGAACGGCCTGCGCACCGGCTAGTCCCGGCAGATAGCGGCAGGCCCGGGCCAGCAGGTCGTCGGCGTGGGCCTGGGTGTCGTCTTCGGCCAGACTCTCCTGGTCTCCTTCCCCGATCATCAGGCGGCCGTCGGCGCACTGTCGCAAATGAATCTCCCGGCGACCATCGCCCAAGGGCGGCGCGTACACCACCGGCACGTTGTTTAGCAAGGGCGGCAGCGGGTCCGTCCGAATCACCACACCGGGACTTTCCGCTTGGGGCACGTTGACTCCGGCGAGGGCCGCCAAGCGGGTGGTTGCGGTGCCCGCGGCGATGACCACTGCATCCACATCCTTGGAGCCCGAAGCGGTTACCAAGCCGTGGACCCGGCCATCACCATGCTGCTCGAATCCATAAACTTCCGTGTCGGCATAAATCTCACAACCCATTTCCCGAAGGCGACGCAGGCAGGCATCGATCACCATTTGCGGCTCCACCTGGCCTTCGTTGGGACTGTGCTCGGCGGCGGCCACCGGGCCAACAGCCAGCGCCGGTTCCAGCCGCTTCAGTTCGCCGGCGTCGATCAGACGGGTGGGGTAGCCCCAGGACTGGAGTTGCCGCACCCGGGCCACCAATCCTTCGGCTGCCACCGGGTCGGATACCCAGGAAACCTTGCCGCCCCAACGGAGGCCGACGCTGTCCGGGTCTCCGTGATCGCCGATGCCGACGGCGAAACGGGGCCACATCTCCAGGGAGCGGCGGTTCAGGTCGTGATAGCCGATGGGTTCTTTCGCCCCGGCATTGATCCAAGCAAAGCTGTGGCTCGACGCGCCGTGCCCAGGCTCGCCCTTGTCGATGAGCGCGACGTGGACGCCGCGCTGTGCCAGACGCCAAGCGATGGCGGCGCCCAGGATGCCGGCGCCAATGACGGCTACGTTTAGAGGTTTCTCGGGAATGACCATCAGTTGCGTCTCCTTCCACCGCGGGGCCCGCGGTTGCGCGAGCGTTTCAGCAGTGCGCTCACCGGTTCGCCGCGCACCGCATGAATGTTGTCGTGGTACTTCAGCATAATGCCCAAGGTGTCGTCAATGACCTCCAGCTCTCACTCACGGATGTTCAGTGCCATCAATGGTGGCGTCAAGTCCAGCGTTTCCGTCACGCAGGTATGTGCAAATTCGCCCCACCTGGGTGCGGGCGGGACAACCGCGTTCCTTCCAGTCTTCTTCGAGCCATAGCTATATGCGAATTTGAAAACCTCCTATTTTCATAGCAATTGCGAGTCTGGCGCTGGGTTTCGCTATGGGAAGGGGTGACGTTCCCCCGCATCCGCGAGGGCAGGCTCTTCGTGGTAATGACGAGTCGGGTAGTGCGCCGAGCTTTGAGATAGTTACTTGGGGCAGGCCAAGTCTTTCAGTTAACCAAAAGACCTACGGGCGGGATATTTCCTGGGCGAGGGGAGGATGGCGTTGAGCAGCGCGTCGGGGTCGGGTGCGGTGTTTTTACGCTGGCAATTCAGCAGATAGTTGTTGGCCGCGCCCAACGGGAGGAGCCGGTAGCCGGCGTCTATCACCCGGTGGATGAAGGACTGGATGTCGGGCAAAGGCTTGTGGTCGGACTGGGCAACGAACCAACGATGGCAAAGGTCCTGACTCAGGAGGTCCAGCCGGTAGGCGGCCAGTTCGCGGGCCAATTTCCGTTGAAGGGCGCGGACGCGAGCGCGGATGGCCTTTATTTCACTTCGCATGATGCTCAACTCCCCGGATGGTTATTTGCCGGATGGAGAGGCCGGAAATTTCAGAATCGCGGACATTTGCGGACATTTGCGGACATTGGAAGAGGGCAAGGGAGTTGGAAGGGGCTTCGAGATCCCGGTCGGGTCCGGACAGCTTGTTCCTAGAGGTCTTTTTCGTCATCAATCATCAAGTTGCCTCAGTGGCTTTATTGGATTTGTCCACGTCCAATGGGACGTTGAGCAGGACAAGTAATATAGTAGAGAGGTGTTTTACGAGCTGGCAAGTGGGAAGTGTCAGTGAGGGAAGGGTCTGTGCCAAGTCGCTCCCACTTGGCGCGGGCGTCCCGCCCGCGCTCCTTCCCGCCTTCTTCAGGCCGTATATGAAAATGAAAATGGCTTATTTTCATTTCCGCGGGGCGGGATGAAATGTTGGATTGGCTCCTGCGACTTTGCACATGCCCTGTTCCGACACGGCTTGGACCTGGTAGAGATCGGTCCCCCATAGTTCCTGGATGAAGGACGGAACCTGCTGGGCCGGTTGAAGAGGGGTATCAGGCAGGCGTGAGGAGACAATTTGCAGTTTGTTTTGGTGGTCAGGATTGGGCCACCTGAGAGGACAAAATCAAGAACGTTCACCTCGTCCACCAATAACTATTCCTCTCCCATTACTCACCTCACTTCATCTACTTTCCACTTGGCCACGACTTTGAAAAGGCCCTGCTCTCACCGACACTCCGATTGACGCACCCCTCTACCGTTGCTAGACTGACCCGCCACCCACCAAGAATGTGGTCATCGGATGTTGCAACGGCGTCCGCAAGATAAATTTCAATAGAAAGAAGTGCGCTGCCGCAATGAAGACCCATCACCTGTTCCCATATCTGCAGATCAATGACGCCGCCAGGGCGATCGAGTTTTATACGTCGGTTTTCGGGGCGACTGAGAAGTTTCGACTGACGGACCCCAACGGGCGCATTGGGCACGCCGTACTCGATTTCGGCGGTACGACGCTCATGCTGGCTGAAGAGTTCCCTGAATACGGCATACTGGGACCGCTGACGTTGGGCGGCACCTCGGTCACGATGCACCTGCAAGTCGACGATGCCGACGCGGTGATTCGTCGCGCGGCCGAGGCTGGCGCCGAGATCGAGAACGAACCGGAGGACCAGTTCTACGGCGAGCGGTCGGGCTGGTTGCGTGACCCTTCCGGCCATCGCTGGAATGTCGGCCATTTTCTCGAGGAGGTTACGCCGGAGGAGATGCAGCGGCGTTTCACAGCGATGATGACATGCACGGGCAGCTGACTCGACCAACTCGTCTCCAAGTCCCCGGCCCGTCCCTCCTGCCTACCTAACTGGACTCGAACTCAAGCCCCCTCCTCAACTCTTTATTACAGACCCAAGTTGGAATTTTTGGGACTCGTAATCTGACTCGATAATTCATCGAAGCCCAAGCCAAACTGTAACCGACGGAGCGTTTCATCTATCCTGGCTCCACGCTTGGAGATTGATCGAGTTTCTATATGGTGTGTGCAAAAGTGCACAAACGCCACATGAGCCGGGTATCGACAGCTTGTACGGCACCCACCTATGAACGACCTGGGCTATGAAACGCCAGAGTCTTTAGGCCAGTCATCGCCACAGTCATTAGTCCACCCTGAGCGTGACTGGATAGGGTTTGTATCAGGTTACGGTGGGCTGGTCAATCACCTTCTTGTCGCCCATCAACTTCCGGTGCGGAGACAGCCTTTCCCGGTAGTTGGATCCCTTGATGACGATCTGGTAGCTGGCGTTGGCCATACGGTCCAGGGCGCTGTTGCCCAAGATGGGATCGTCGAAGAAGCTGAGCCACTCTTCCGCGGCCCGGTTGCTGGTGATGACGAAGTTGGACACCCGGTGCCGGTTGAGGATGAGCTCGTAGAGGTCCGCCGCTCCTGAAGGCGAGACGGCACTCACATTCTTCGATACCCATGTGACGGATGGAGAGGATACATGACCACGGCTAGACGACGCTAAAATAGAGTCCAACCCGACCACAAGGGCACCGACACCGCCTGAGGGGTTGCCGCCCTCAGGCATAAATCATTTTCAAGGCCCAATACATACGGCTCAGTGTGAGCACTGCAACCGCAACTACGACAGCATGAACAGAACGTTACGGGAATTGGCCCAATCAACAAGACACAGTTCGAGTCATTGAGAGTAATGGCATCTACGGACAATCTTGTTGATTGCTTTGAAACATTTGTGCTAGGCTTGGATAAGTGCATACGTTTGAACGTATTGGCGTCCCGTATCCTGGCTCCCTAGCGTAATTCGCTGTCACCGAAGCTGGTTCTGGGGGATGTCTACAAGGATGGACAGTGGGAAGCCGGGATATAGCGTATGCTCAGGAGCAAGTTTCATGACCAACTTAGTTGGAATTCACGCGAAGCTTCGCCGGGCGGAAGAGCAGATTAAGAAGATAACGGATGAGGCGCACAGGCTCTGCAATGATGTCCAGCAGGGTATCGTCAGAGAAGTGCGTGACGACGCCGACGAGCAGGTCTGGGTATATCGGGGACCAACCCCTACGATACCTGTTGAATGGTCGGTGATCACTGGAGAAATCCTGTACAACATGCGCTCCGCTCTTGACCATCTCATCTGGCAGTCGGTGCTAACCAATGGGCAAACTCATGGGCGCCACAACGAATTCCCCATCGCAATAGACCAGCAGCGCTGGCAACAAGAAAAGGCCAGAATGCTAAAGGCGTCAGCCAAAGACACCAAGCGATGATTCGCTATTTGCAGCCGTTTACTGAGGGGATCAACCTTCCATTCGGTGTTTCGAATCTCAAAGTTCTCGACAAACTCAGTAGCATAGAAAAGCACAGACACTTGATTCTTGCCGTGATAGCCTCTAAAGGAATCAGGCCGTTGGAGTCTGGAATTAACCACCATGAACTTGATGATTCGAATGCAAGACAGCCATTTGAAGGATCATTTGTCATTGGGAGGATCGAACCAGGCAAAGTCTTGCTCCTATTCAACAATGCGGATACAGAGATTAGGCCCTCCTTAAAAGTTGACGCATCGGTTGGGAATATAGAACTACCTATGATTAGATTTCGCCCTCTTCCACACATCCTGGAGAGGTGCCTTTGCACCGTTAAGGGTTCTGTAGAGTTTCTTACTACGCCGATGGGTAATGGCTTCATAGAAGCTCAAGGACAACCGTAGGGGCGACCCTTGTGGTCGCCCTGGTACGGCAGCAGCATGAACTATAACCCGGGCATCCACCGCCGCCGGTCCATCCGCCTGAAGGGGTATGACTACTCTTGGGCAGGCACCTATTTCGTCACCATTGTCACTCAGGGCATGACATGTTGTTTCGGAGACGTGGTCAGCGACGAGACGTGCTTGAATGACGCGGGACGAATGGCTTGCCGGGTGTGGGAATCGCTGCCGCAGCGTTTCCCCAGCATCGAAATGGACGCCTTTGTTGTTATGCCCAACCACATTCACGGAATCATCATCGTAGAGGCGCAGGACAATTCTGTAGGGATGCCCTTAGCGGGTGCCCAAGGCCCCGGTGCCGCCGGAATCCCTACGCCGGGGGCAACCACAAGGGTTGCCCCTACGGGAGGTCGCGTCATCCTGGGAAACGTGATCGGGGCGTATAAGTCTTTGACGACGAATATACACGGGGTGTAAAAACCCATAGCTGGTCGCCGTTCAACGGACGATTATGGCAACGGAATTACTACGAACATATTGTGCGGGATGAAGAATCTTTAGGCCGCATCCGCCAATACATTATCGACAACCCTGCACAATGGATGTTCGATCAGGAGAACCCGATGGCGGGGGCGCCACGGGACGCCAGCCCATGATCACCTCTACCGAAGCCGACGTGGGGCAGGCCTTCTATCCTGGCTGCGTGACCTCGGATGCAAGACGGTCTACGGGCCGGACATTGCGCCGGACACGCCCTCGACGGAGCGGGACGGGTACTGCGGGTACTGCAGGAATTTCTGGAAGAATTACCAGACTGAGGTATCGGGACCCTGCCGCTACGGTTGGAGACCAACATGGTAAAATAAGGGCTACTGAACTCGACAGAGGTGTTCTATGACCATTCTTGGGACTCCCCCGGCGCCCACCGGGCTGGTGCACCATATAGGCATAGCCGTAAGCGACCTGGAAGCCAGTATAGACTTCTACGGCGGCCTGTTCGGCCTCAAGGCCGGTCCGATCATCGAACGGGAAGACATTGGCGTTCGAGGCTGCTTCGTGCCGGTGGGCGACACTAATCTGGAATTATTGCAGGGCACCGGCCCGGACAGCATGATCTCAGTTCATATCAGCCGGAGAGGCGAGGGGTTGCACCACGTCTGTTTCGAGGTTGAGGGCATAGAGGAGAAGCTGAAGACCCTGGACCAGTTGGGCATCAACCTCATCGACAAGGTCCCCAGGACAGGCCTCACGGGAGGAGACATCGGTTTCTTGCATCCCTCGGCGGCGAGAGGCGTGCTGATTGAGTTGGCCCAACACTCGCATTAAGCCCCTTGGCTGCGAGGGCATTCACCACCTATGATTGGCGCGCACCCGGTCGGAAACACTCTCAAGAGGATGGCCGCCCAAGTGGCAGCCGTCTCCTTGGTGGTTTTGTTGTTCCTGCCTTTCATTGGCCCCCAACTCGACCATCACTTTGCCGAGAGACGCCCGGACCACGTCCACGTTTACCTCGGAAACGTTCTGCCGGACCATACCCACTCCTTCGAAGGCCGTCACGTCCACTACCATCTACCGTCCGGTCAGTCGATGAAAAGCGGTGACCCTCCGGAAAGAGGACCCGCCCAAGGAATCGTATACCTGACATCTGACGAGAGTCTCGGCCAAGGGACAATGGACCTGACCTCCCGCTTGATACAACAATCGCCCCTCTTCCCCGGTCCTGATGATGCGCCACACCTGTTCGACACTGGCAGGGGTGACGCTATCCTTTCCTCGGCGTTCGTCGCGCCGCCCAAGAAACCTCCCCGGTCCTAGCTCCTTTTCTTCCCCGTTTTCATTACACGGCAGCGGGCTTCGTCCCGGTGTCTTTCGTATGACCGGCATTGTCCGGTGATGCGCATACGACTATCAACATTGAAGAGGAGCATCTGATGGTTTCGAGAATATGCAACAAAATTTGGGCGGCAGCGTTCCTGGTGTTGGCGCTGGGCCTCGCCACAAGCGCGGCGTTGGCCCACGACGACAGCCAAGTGGGAGACTATAAGCTGGTGGTGGGGTTCGTAGTGGAACCGGCCTATGAGGGCTTGCCCAACTGGGTGGAAGTCCGGGTCACCAAGGCTGCGGACGATGGGCAAGAAATGACAACGCCGGGCCACACCGGAATGGCGATGAAAGGCCATGACGGCGGAACACAAAACGGCCAGAAGAAGGCCATGATCGATTTGGAAGGGCACGGGGCGGTTTTCGGGTCGTCCGGGTTGGACCATGGCGAGAGCTTCAGTTATGAAGTACCCGATATGATAGAGGGACTGACCATCCCCTATCACAACCACATGGACCACGACGTAACCGGGGCTATCACGGTGAGCCGCGATGCGGAGATGTCGGGCGTAGTCAATATAAAGATACACGAGTCGATGTATATGCCGGCTGAAGTGACGGTACAGCCGGGCGCCACGCTGGTATGGGTCAACGAGACGCAATCCCCTCAAACCGTGGTCAGCGGTCCTTCCCCAATGGCTGATGCCGCAGAAGATACGTATGACGCTGGCCGGGTCCCGGTGGAGGGACTGGAACAGACCCTGCAAGTGGAAGTCACCCATGTGCCAACCAAGGCTTCCAGGGTGATGGACCTTCGGGCCGTTTTCGAAAAGCCGGGCGATTACGCCGCCGACCTCATACCCACAGCCCAAGGCGTGTACGAGATACGGGTCTTCGGGACCATCGAGGGCAACGAGGTCGACGAGACATTCATCTCGCAGGGCGGAGGAGGAGGATTCAGCGACGTGCTGCCTGCCAGTGACCTGCACTTTCCCGAGCCGATGATCGGCGCTCGCGAGTTGGAAGGGGCGGTTAGAGGGGCCATAGACACTGCACAGCAAGCCCAGGACGCCGCGCTGTCGGCGCAGGAAGCGGCCGCCGCCAACGGCAACTCCGCCACAGGCATACTCGCCGTACTCGGAATCATCCTGGGCGCGGTTGGCTTGGTGTCAGGGGCCGGCAGCCTGATATTGGTCATCAGGAAGCGTTAGCTCATTGGGTCTGTTAAACGCAGAGGACGCGCTGAGGACGCCGAGTTTACTGAGACCAAGCCGGAGGGTTGCCACGGCCGCCGTTTTGGCAGTCATCGGGGTCTTCCTTGCGCTCCTGTGGCTCCCACAGGCAGCCCTGGCCCACGCCAACCTGGCCCGCGCTGCTCCCGCGCCAAACTCGGTACTGGATGCGGCGCCCGATCAGGTGGTCATCTGGTTCACCGAGCCCATCGAGCCAAAGCTCAGCGAGATTCGAGTCCTGGACTCCTTGGGTTCCAGGGTGGACGACGGAAGTTCCTTCGTGGACCCCAACGACGCCACGGCGATGTCGGTGGGGTTGGAAGCCATTCCCGATGGCACGTACACCGTGGCTTGGAAAAACGTGTCCACCGTCGATGGACACCGCGTCCGGGGAGCCTTCGTCTTTTCCGTGGGGCAGCCCATATCCGGGGAGCCGTTGCCGGAACCGGAAGAGGCGTTGCTTCAGTCACCTGCGGAGCCGGTGATTCGCTGGGTGACGCTGGTCAGCGTGCTGGCGATGGTGGGAGGCTTGGTTTTCGAGCTTCTGGTGTCCAGGCCGGTCTTGCTTCACCAGCGGGCAGGCGCCCAAACGCGCGCCGTTGGCGTTGCCTTGGCGTCCCGCTCTTTGAAGCTCATCTGGCTGGCTACCGTAGTGTTCTTAGCGGCGTCGGCGGCCCAATTGCTGTTGCAAGCGGCAATCATCCATGACGTATCCATGTTGGAGACCTTGGGCGGCCCGCTATGGTCGATACTGTTGGAGACCGAATGGGGCGGGGTCTGGCGGTGGCGGGCTGGGTTGGCGCTGGTATTCGCGCTGGTCCTGGCCGCCGGGCAATGGCGTAGGGGCGCCCCTTGTGGGCGCCCACAAGGGGCGCCCCTACCGGCAACTCCCCGCTGGGAGTTGATGTCCCGGTTGATAGCCATGGGACTGGGCGGGGGCATACTCTGGACGCTGAGCCTGACCAGCCACGGCGCGGCCACCACGGGCATTCGCTCCGCCGCGCTTCTCTCCGACTACCTGCACCTGTTGGCGGCTGCTGTCTGGGTGGGCGCTTTATTCCACTTCTGCTTGGGCATACCGCTGGTGCTCCAGTCCCTATCGGCGCGGGAACGACGGGACTGTTTTTCGAGCATGGTTCCCAGGTTCTCGGTAGTGGCGGTGCTCAGCGTGGCCGTGCTGGTGGTCACGGGGTTCTTCAATAGCTGGGCCCAAGTAACCGTACTGCCGGCATTGGGAACTCCCTACGGGTTCGCGCTGCTGGCGAAAGTGGTATTGGTGATTGCCCTGTTGATCTTCGGCGCACTGAACCTGGTCTGGGTGCGGCCCGCGATACGGGCCAGGGAGGAACGGGTAGTTTGGCTGAAGGGGTTTGTTAACGCCGAGGTAGTCCTGGCTGTGCTGGTATTGGGTTCAGTGGCGGTGCTGACCAGCTTGGAGCCGGCGCGTCAGGTCGCTTCACGGCAGGGAATTGGCGTGCCGCCGCCGCCAACTTTCCGGGATACCGACGAAGGTACAACCATGTCCCTACGGGTCGAACCGGCAAGGGTAGGGGCCAACGACCTCATCATCACTTTGGAAGACCGGCTTGGCAACTCCATTGCCGACGCTTCCGACGTGAGGCTTCGGATGCGCTATCTTGATGCCGATATTGGAGAAGAAACGGCCTCCGCCGCTGCTGTGGGAGACGGGTCTTACCTGTTGGAGGGGGCGCAACTCAGCATCGCCGGAGCTTGGCAAGCGGAGTTGCTGGTGACCCGGCCGGACGCATTTGACGCGCGTACCGCCTTCCGGTTCGAGGTTACCCCCGGAACTATTGCCGATAGCACTGCGATATCCCCATCGCCCGATACAGCGAACGCGCTGCTGGGAGGCGGGCTGGCAGTCCTGGGGGTGCTGTTCATGGTGGCGGCCCTGCCTTTGGGCGGCTGGTTCACCCGATCGGGGGCCGGGGTGATGGTCCCGGGAATCCTGGGGCTGTGCGTGGGAATATTTTTGCTGGTCAATTCCCCACTGGTCCAGACGGACCAGCGGTCCGACATGGTCAACCCTTTCCCACCCAATCCCGAGTCGCTGCAGGCAGGGAAGGCGACCTATGGGCTGCATTGCCAGTCATGCCACGGTGAGGCTGGCAGGGGAGACGGGCCGGCCGGAGTGGGGCTGGAGCCGCCGCCGGCGGACTTGGTGGTGCACGTGCCTCTCCATCCTGACGGTGACCTGTTCGGGTTTATAGAGGAGGGCATCCCCGGCACCGGCATGGCCTCGTTGGGCGGCGTCCTGACCGACGACGAGATATGGCACGTGATCAACTATATACGGACGTTGGAGGAGTAGCCGGGGCAGCCAGGGCACAACGGAAATTCATCACCACTGTTACAGCGTTACAGATGTGATGTTTCATTTAGTAGGAGAAGATGAACTGCTCCCCTCCGCGCAGAGTGGCGGGCTACTGCGAGAGTACGGAAGCGAGTCATGGAGGCTGGGCGGAACACAAAGTCCGGGGTTCTGTTCAAGGTCCACTTCATACAAATGGGAGAGGTTGCCCAACTCCGGCGGAATAGGCCCGGTCAGGTCATTTCTGCGGAGAACCAGAGACCTCAGCACGGCGAGGTTGCCCAACTCCGGCGGAATAGGCCCGGTCAGGTCATTTCTGCGGAGAACCAGAGACCTCAGCACGGCGAGGTTGCCCAACTCCGGCGGGATTGAACCGGTCAAGCCAGTACCCGCGAGACTCAGACGTTCCAATCTGGAAAGGTTGCCCAGTTCCGGCGGGATTGGGCCGGTCAGTTTGTCCTCGTAGAGATCCAGCCTTTCCAAGTTGGAAAGGTTCCCTATTTCCGGCGGTATTGGACCCGAAAGGTTGTTTCCGTTCGGTTCGTCACCGGCCAGAGGACCTCTAAGCGTCAACGCTACGACGCCGCACGGAATCGTAGCCCATACTCCGTACCATTCTTCCAAAGGCCGGTCAGTCAACCAGTGGTCATTTTTACGCCAGTTGGGACCTCCGGTGGCATGATAGAAAGCAACCAGGGCCTCCCGGTCGGCTTTTAAGTCGGGCGCGGCGCATGGCTTGTTCTGCCAAACAACCGGCTGGGACTGAGGATGTGGCTTATTCCTTTTGGCGCATAGGTCCCCTACTGAGTTAAGGCTAGAAAACCATTCTTCCAAGGATTCCGGCGCGCAAAGCCCTCGGTTGTTAGAGGTGATCAAATGGGACAACTGCGTACCGGTAGCAAGGCTTTCGGGCAGTTCCCCGGTGAGTTGATTGTCATTGACATAGAGCTCACGGAGGTTGGACAGACGGCCCAGTTCCGGTGGGATAGGCCCAGTCAGCCGATTGTTGCCGAGTTCCAGGTCAGCCAGGTTAGACATATGGCCCAGTTCCGACGGGATGTCCCCTGTCAGCTGATTAGCCCTGAGATGCAGGCGGACGAGGTTAGACAGATGACCCAGTTCCGGCGGAATGTCCCCCGTCAGCTGATTGTCGCTGAGGTGCAGGCGGATAAGGTTGGACAGACGGCCCAGTTCAGTCGGGATTGGGCCGGTCAGTTGGTTCGGGCTGAGAGACAAGTGAGTCAGGTTAGGCAGGTGGGACAACTCTGGCGGGATATTCCCGGTCAACTTATTCCAGCCGAGTTCCAAGACTGTAAGGTTGGACATGCGGCCCAGGTCCGGAGGAATTACACCGGTCATATTGTCGTTGGGGAGATTTAGCTCGGTAACCCGGCCATCTTCGCCAGTAGTAACCCCATACCATTCATTCAGCGGCTCGTCGGTTAGCCAGTTATCGGTGCGGCTCCAGTCCGGGCCGCCGGCGGCATTGTAGAGCGCCGACAATGCTTCCCGGTCTGTTGCAACAGAAGTTGCCGCCGTTTCCGTGGGATCAGGCGTAGGTATGAGTGTCAGTCTCGGCACCCGGGTGGCAACCGGTACCGCCGCCAGGGTTGCCTCAGTCTTAGTCTGTGTAGTTGCTTCAAACTCCGGCGTGGCATCGGGAACCGGTGCAGGGTTATTGCTGGAAGCGCAGGCAATTAGCGCGACCGGAAGAGCGATAAGGACCAAGGCGGTGGACAGGGGATACTTGACGCGTTGCATAGAGAAACTCTTTTTGTTATGAGTGCCCTGCTGACCACCGGGAATAAGGCTAAGACCCTACTCGTAGCGCTTACGCGGGCCGATGGTCTTAAGGTAGCTGTGGTAGTTGCGGCGGGTTTCCGGGATGGAGTCGCCGCCGAACTTTTCCATAAAAGCGTCGGCCAACACCAGCGCCACCATGGACTCGCCTATGACCCCTGCCGGCGGCACTTGGCACACGTCGGAACGCTCGTAGTGGGCCTGCACCATCTCGCCGGTGTCCAGGTCCACCGACGGCAGCGGGTTGGTGATGGTGGCTATGGGTTTGATGGCGAACCGGGCCACCAAGGGCATACCGTCGGTCATGCCACCCTCGGTGCCGCCGGCCCGGTTGGTCTCCCGCTGCCAAGGGTTGTCCGGGTCGGTCACCGGCATGATGACGTCGTGGACTTGCGAGCCGCGCCGGTCGACTATCTCCCAACCGGGGCCAATGGAAACGGCCTTGACGGCGTTGATGGACATCAACGCTTGCGTAATGAGCCCGTCGATTTTCCGGTCCCAATGCACGTGGGAGCCCAGCCCTATCGGGACGTTCTCCGCTATGACCTCCACCGTTCCACCCACGGTGTCCCCGGCTTCCTTGGCGGCGTCTATTTCGGCCATCATTCTTGTTGCGGCATCGGGGTCGGCGCAACGCACCGGCGACTCTTCTACCGCTTCCCAGTCGATGCTGCCGGGAACGTCGGCCCAAACGCCCCCGATGGAGACCACGTGGCTATGGAGCAGGATGCCAAACTCCTCAAGGAGACGGATGGCGACGGCTCCCGCCGCTACCCTGGCGGCGGTTTCCCGGGCGCTGGCCCGTTCCAGAACGTTGCGGACATCGTCGAATCCGTACTTCATGGTTCCCGGCAGATCGGCGTGGCCGGGGCGGATTCGAGTCACCCGGCGGGAGCGTTCGTCATGACTGGTGTCCCCCACGTCCTCGACGGCCATGGCGGTCTCCCAGTTGACCCAGTCCTTGTTCTCCACGGTCATCCCGATGGGACTGCCCAAGGTCAAACCGTGCCTCACGCCTGACATGACGTGGGCCCAGTCCTGTTCGATGAGCATCCGACCCCCGCGCCCGTAACCGCGCTGCCGCCGGGCCAACTGGGACCCGATGTAGTCCTCGTCAATGGGCAAGGCCGCTGGAACGCCCTCTACGATTATTACAAGTCCTTGGCCGTGGGACTCTCCGGCTGTAAAAAAACGGACCATTTATTCCTCTTATCCTCTGGCCGCCATGGCCCTGGTGGCCGCTTCCAGCATAACGTTTACCGGGGCGTCCCGGCCGGTCCACATCTCGAAGGATGCCGCTCCTTGGTACACCAGCATGTGGATGCCGCCCAATACCTTGGCGCCGGCGCGTTGCGCTTCCTGCAGCAGGGGCGTCTCCAAGGGATTATACACGAGGTCGTTTACCAAGGCCGTGGCCGGGATTTGGTCGGTTGATAAGGGCGAACCAGTCTCGTCGGGGCCGTGGGACATACCTATGGTAGTACAGTTTACGATCAGGTCGGCAGCGGCAGCGGCTTCGGTGAGTTCGTGGCCGGAGAGGGGTATGGCCCGGCTGGAAGTTCCATCAGCTTGGGCCAAGTCCGCCAGCCTTTGGGCTCGTTCCAACGTCCGGTTGGCCACGGTGAGGCTGGAGACCCCGTCCCGGACAAGGGCGAGGATTACCCCCCGGGCCGCTCCTCCCGCGCCCAACACCAAGGCGCGGCTACCTTCAGGATAGAAGCCGGCGCCCTCCTTCAACGCTCTCAGGAAACCGGACCCGTCGGTGTTGTGGCCGGACAAACGCCCATCCCGGTTCACCACGGTGTTCACCGCGCCGGCGGCTGTGGCCCAATCGTCGACTTCATCCAAGTAGGGAATCACCGCCTCTTTGTGGGGCACGGTAACGTTGATGCCCAGGAAATCCGGCTGGCGCAGACCTTGGAAGAACTGCTCCAAGGAGTCCGGGGCGACCTGATAGGCTTGGTATGCGCCATCGATCCCGTAGTGGTCCAACGCGGCCTGCTGGAACACGGGCGAGATCGAATGGCCGATGGGGTAGCCGATTATTCCCAGCTTTGAAGTCAAAGACTCTCCCCAAACTATCGCTAGACTATCCTTAGACTATCCTTAGACTATCCTTCCAACTGCGCCAGAATTTCATTCAGACGCTGCCGGCGTTCCTCCAAGGACTTGAGGCGTTCCTCTTCGTTTTCAACTACTTCCGGCTTTGCTTTGGCGCGGAAAGCCGGGTTGGAGACCAGGGCCGAAACCCTGGTCAGGTTCTTTTGGCAGTCGTCCAACTCTTTGCGCAGCCGTTGGGTCTCTTCCTCCAAGTCCACAACCCCTTCGAGAGGCAGCCGTACCACCAAGGGATTAACGACCAAGGTAATTCCCTTGGGCTGATCACCCGTTTCAGCGCCGCCGGAGGTAACCCTGAGCGGGTTTATCCGGGACAGCGAGCGGATTACCTCGGCTTCCTCTTCTATGGCCTTTTGGAAGCCGTTGGCCTCCACGATTGCCTCCAATTGCTCGTTGGCGGGAATCCGCAGTTGGGCCCGGGTGTTGCGCACCGCCCGAATCGCCTGCATCACCAAGGATATCTCCTCTTCGGCCTGGGTGTCCTGAGGAGCCGCGTCGGCTTGGGGATAAGGGGCCACCATGATCGAGGCGGGCAGGTCTCCTTCCTGCGGTAGTTGCTCCAGGAGGTTCTGCCATATTTCCTCGGTAATGAAGGGCATGAACGGGTGGAGCAGGCGCAGGGTGCGCTCCAGGACGTGGGCCAGCGTGGGCAGCGGCGACGGCTCGGAGCCCGAACGCAGCCGTATCTTGGCCATTTCAATGTACCAGTCGCAGAAGTCGTTCCAGATAAAGTCGTAGAGCTTCTGTTGGGCCTCGCCAAGTTCGAAACTCTCCAATGAGCGATTGACTTCGTTGGTTGTTCGGTCCAAGCGGCCAGTAATCCACAGGTCCTCACGATGGGAGGAGACCCTTCCCTCGAACCAGCCGTCCAGATTATCCGCTCCCCGAAGGCCCGTGATGACGAACCGCGCAGCGTTCCACACTTTATTGGCGAAATTCCGGGCCGACTCCAGCCGGGACTCTCCCAAGCGGATGTCGCCACCGGGGGCTGTGCCGGTGGTCAGGGCGAAACGCAGCGCGTCGGTGCCGTATCGGTCCGCCAACTCCAAGGGGTCCATGGTGTTGCCGCGGGTCTTGCTCATCTTGGCCCCGGAAGCGTCCCGGACCATGCCGTGGAGAAACACTGTTCTGAAGGGAACTTCGCCGGTGTTTTCTATCCCCAACATGATCATTCTGGCGACCCAGAAAAACAGGATGTCGTAACCCGTTTCCAGGACCGAGGTGGGGTAGAAATACTTGAAGTCGTCGGAGTCGTCGGGCCAACCCAGCGTGGAGTGGGGCCACAGCCCGGAACTGAACCAAGTGTCCAGCACGTCGTTGTCTTGCTGTAGATTCTGCGACCGGCAACTGCCGCACTCGTCCGGGTCTTCCACGGCGGCGGTCTGGTGGCCGCAGTCGTCGCAGTACCACACAGGAATACGGTGTCCCCACCATAGCTGGCGGCTGATGCACCAGTCGCGGATGTTCTCCAGCCAGTTGAGGTACACTCGGGTGAAGCGCTCCGGCACCATCTTGATGCGCCCTTCCACCACCGCGGCGTGGGCCTTACCGGCGATAGAGCCGGGCTGATCATGGGACCCCACGTTGACGAACCACTGCTGGGTTACCAGCGGCTCGACCACCGAACTGCATCGCTGGCAGCGTCCCACCGAGTGCTGGTACTCTTCGGTCTTTTCCAACAACCCCAAGCTTTCCAACTCGGCCGCTACTTCATCGCGCGCTTGGAACCGCTCTTTGCCAGCGTACTTGCCGGCGGCCTCGGTCAAGTTGCCATCGAAGCCGACGACGGTGACGATTTCCAGTTGGTGACGCTCGCCTATTTCAAAGTCCAGCATGTCGTGGCCGGGCGTGACTTTCAGCGCGCCGGTGCCGAACTCCGGCGTAATGGCCCCGTCGGCAACTATGGGAATGATGCGGTCAGTCAGGGGCAGGGAGACCCATTTGCCTACCAGGTCCCGGTAACGAGGGTCGTCTCCGTGGACGGCCACCCCGGTGTCGCCCAGTATAGTCTCGGGCCTCGTGGTGGCTACTGTGATATGTTTTGGTGTTCCATCAGGAACGGAAGAAGGGTCCTCCAGCGGGTAGCGAATATAATACAGGCGTCCCGGTTGCTCTTGGTAGTCCACCTCCAAGTCGGAGAGGGCGGTGGCGCACCGGGGACACCAGTTGATGATACGTTCGTGGCGGTAGATGAGGCCCTTGTTGTACAGGTTGACGAAAGTTGTGCGGACCGCTTTGGCCGGGCCCGGGTCAAGGGTGAATTTGTGGCGGCCCCAATCGGCGGATATACCCAAGCGCCGGCTTTGCTCGTGGATAATGCCGCCGGACCTTTCAACGTGCTGCCAGACCAACTCCAGGAACTTTTCCCGGCCCAGGTCGTGACGGCTTTGGCCTTGGGCCGCCAACTGCTGCTCCACGACCCACTGGGTAGCGATGCCGGCGTGGTCGGTGCCGGGAAGCCACAAGGTAGGCACTCCGGACATGCGCCGCCACCGTACCAAAGCGTCTTCCAGCGCCTTCTCCAAGGCGTGGCCCAAGTGCAACTCGCCGGTCACGTTGGGCGGCGGCATGATGATAGTAAAGGGAGTTTTCCCTCCTGGGTCTCGGTCTGCGGCAAAGTAGCCCTCGGCCAGCCAAGTCTCATAAATGCGCCGCTCCACATCGGCGGCGTTATAGGCCCTGGGCATATCGTGAGACGAATCAATTGCCATAACTAGGTTCTGTCCTTATAAACTATCTCAAAATCAACTGTCCCCGATGACATCCCATAGCTCTTGGTCGAAGCCTATGGATTCCCGCCTGCGCGAGAATGACGGGTTGGGTAGTGCGCCAAGTCTTGAGATAGTCACTTAGTAGTGCCGGTCATTAAAGCCCGAAGGCCTGCTTATAGCTGAGGCCAATCCGGCGCGTCTGGGTGTCGATGCTCAAAATCAAGACTTGGATGTTCTGCCCTTGGTAGACGCATTCTTTGGGGTTATTGACCCGGCGCTGGGACAACTCGGAAATGTGCACCAGCCCTTCGATGCCGTCTTCCAGCTTTACGAAAGCCCCAAACGGCATCAGGTTGGTCACCGTGCCTCCCGTGATCTGGCCCACCTTGTACCGCTCGCCCACCGTTTCCCAAGGCTCCGGCTGGGTGCGTTTCAGGCTCAAACTGATGCGGCGGTTGCTCCGGTCCACCCGCAACACCTGCACCTGTACCGGCTGCCCGACGGAAACGACTTCGTCCGGGGTCTTGACCATGCGCCAGGACAGTTCGGAGATGGGAATAAGACCCTCCACTTCTCCGATGTTGACGAACGCGCCAAAGTCGCGGATGGACGTTACTTTGCCATCTACCAAGGAGCCTTCTTCCAACTGGTCGATGAACCTCTCCTGGGCTTGGGACTGGAGCTTTTGCCAGATGGCCCGCTCGGTCAGTACCAGCCGGCCTTGGTCCCGTTCTATTTCCAGGACGTTAAACTCCGACTCTTGACGGATTCGGGCTGCCAGCCCCTCATCCCTGTCTACGCCGGGTGTGGGCGCTAAGTGTGAGAACGGTATAAACCCGCGGATTCCCAGACAGTCCGCCACCAACCCGCCGCGGTTTTGCTCTACTATCCGCGCCGTTACCGTCGTTCCATCGCTCAGCTTTTCCTGCAATTCAGCCCAACTCTGCTCCAATCGAGCTTGGTCGAATGAAAGCATGGGCATCTCGCCGGGGCCACGTCCACCGAGAATGGTCACGTCAATCGGGTCGCCGGGCTGTAACCGAGTCTGCTCTTCCTGGCCCAGAAGCCTCATCTCGTGGAGGGGTATGATGCCTTCCGTTTTCAACCCCACACCGACGACGATGCCGTCCTCGTCGACCCTTACCACTTCACCTGTGACCACCTCGCCCGGCTGATACCTGCGGGGCGACAACTGACCTTCTGCGTCGTATGCCTGCAAAAGCTTTCCTCTCTTCAATATCCAGGGATCGGGTCAATATCCAGGGGTCGGGTCAAAAATCGGCCCGCTCAGGCTCCAGCGACCTCAGGCGTCGCAGGCCCTTGCGGGTGTCGCTGGCAACCCGCGCCGGGTCCCACATGTTGACGCGGAGCTTGAACAGCCAGTAGGTGAATTGCTTCACGTTGGCAAGGGTCAGGCGGCGGCGGCGGTGCAGGAGTTCCTTCTTGCGGAACTGGTCCAGCAGGGCCGTTCTGGTGTCGCCGTACAGGAGGGTGAACGCCTCCTCCACAAAGTCCTCGCTGTCCGAATACCCCCGCGCCCGGTGTCTCTTGCGGACTTCCTCTTCTACCGCCAGTTGCAACGCCTCCTCGACAACTATGCCGTAGCAGTAGTTCAAGTAGCTGCTGTACTTGTTTGCCCCCAGCAGTTCCTTAAAGTTCTCCGGCGTCACTTCCACGGGCAGCTTGCCTTGAAACAGCAGCAACTCCCGGTCTTCGGCGGGTATGTACCCGTCCAATTCGACACAGAGCCGTTCCGCCAGGACCAGCCAGTCGAAAGCCTCTCCTTGGATCAGGTAGAGGTAGGTGCGGTCTTCGTAGACCTCTTCGGGAGCGGTCCAGAGGCCAACCGCTTGAAGCAGGGCTTGGTGCCATGGGACGCCCGCCCGCACCGCCGCTCTGAGGTGCAGCAACGCTTCCGGCACCTGCTCCAACTGTCCATCCTCGGCGACAGCCACTGCTTGGGTGACTTCGTGCGCTCCGGTCATGGCCGGTCCATCGTGAGCAAGGTCTCGTCCAACACCGCTGTGCGGTGAGATTTGGGCGTGTTAAGGAACCGGAGAAACTGCTCTCGCGGCCATGTATTGACTATATGCCGCGACTCGCACCACGCCCGCCGGGCAACCGACACGCCGAAGCGCCGGTTTGCCATGTTGGAGCGGTGGTGGGAATCGGTGTTGATCACCAGCGGAACGCCAATCTCCCGCGCCCGGTAGGCATGGGTGTCCTTCAAGTCCAAGCGTTCCGGCGCGGCGTTTATCTCCAAGGCTGTGCCGGTCTCCCGGGCGGCTTGCAAAACCTCTTCCAAGTCGAACTGCACCGGGTCGCGGTGGCCCAGCAGCCGGGTGGACAAGTGGCCGATGATCGTTACCGACGGATGCTGCATCACCTTGATGATACGCTTGGTCATGGTGTTGCTGTCCTGCCCCATGGCCGAGTGGACCGAGGCCACCACCACGTCCAGCCGTTCCAGTATTTCGTCGGGGTAGTCCAGGCTTCCGTCTGCCCGGATGTCGACCTCGGAGCCGCAAAGGATTGTGATGGGGTACCGGTCTTGCAGCGACTTCAGCAGGTCTATCTGCTGGCAAATCCGTTCATTGGAAAGGCCGTTGGCGATGCCCAACCCGGATGAGTGGTCCGTCAGAGCCATGTACTCGTAGCCTTGGTCAACCGCCGCTTGGACCATTACTTCTATCGGGTCCTCGCCGTCGCTCCAGTCGCTGTGGAGATGCAGGTCGCCCCTCAGGTCGCCCGCTTCCACCAAGCGGGGCAGCCGTCCTTCCCGCGCCGCCTCCAACTCCCAAAGACCCAGCCGCAGTTCCGGCGGGATGTATGGAAGGCCGAGCCTGCCGTAAAATTCGTCCTCGGTGGCGAACCTCTCCACTATCCCCGTCTTCAGGTCGGTGATGCCGTACTCGTTCAGCGAGAACCCCAGATGGTTGGCGTAGTCCCGCAGGCGCAGATTGTGCTGCTGGCTGCCGGTGAAGTACTGGAGCATCGCACCCAAGGCGTCTGACTCGCCGGCCCGCAGGTCCACCTGTATGCCCGGGTCAACCACCACGCTGGTCTTGCTGGGGCCGTGCACCAGCGTCTCCCGCACCTGCGGCAACGAGGTCAGCGCCGAGCCAATGCTCTCCGGGTTGTCCGATACGCATATCAGGTCCACGTCGCCGATGGTCTCTTCCCACCGGCGCAGGCTGCCCGCCGCCACCAGATGCGCGATCCCGCCGCACCTCTCTTGCAGCGCGGCCCCAATCTCCTCGGCCAGCGCCAAAGCTTGGCCTATGGGAGTCCGCTTGTCCCGGTTGGCCTGTGACTGGATGTGGCGCAGCAACGCTTCTGCGGCTTTCTTACCCATCCGCGGCAGGGATGCGAAGCGGCCGTCCCGGATGGCCGCCTCCAACTCCGCGACGTTGGTGACGCCCAGTTCCCTGGAGACCAGCGCCGCCGTCTTGGGGCCGACGCCGGGGATGGCCATCAAGTCCAGGACACCGTCCGGCACCTCAGCCCGCAGCTTTTCGTAGGCGGCAACCGTACCCGTCCGGTGCAGTTCCCGCACCTTGTCGCTGATGGCCTTGCCGACGCCCGGAATGGCCTTCAGGTCCACCTCGTCGTCCACAGCTTGCGCCAGCGAGAAGGACAGGTTCTCAATGGTGCGCGCCGCCCGCTGGTAGGCGCGTATCTTGAATATGGAGTCCCCTTGCAATTCCAGGAGGACCGCCATGTTCTCGAACAGTTGGGCTGCTTCTTCGTTACTGACCGGCATTATGATTCACTGAACAAGCCGCACCCATTCAGGGCGTCTATGAAATCGCCAAAGATTGACCGGAGATTCCCGCAATAATTATACTACTATCATCACTTAAGATACCCGGGCCTCAAGACTGGGTTACGGCGCGTGTGGACGAGGAATGCGTTAATGGAAATACTCTGGTTGGGCCACTCCTGCTTTCGTCTCAGGTCCGACGACACTGTCGTGGTGACCGACCCCTTCCCCCGGTCATTGGGCTTGAGGCCCGACCCGCGCCCAGCCATGGTGGTCACCGTCAGCAACAGCCACCCCAACCATTGCAACTGGGAAGAGGTCAACGGCGAGCCCCGCGTGTTCAAAGCCGCCGGCGAGTACGAGTACCGCAGCATATCGGTGCGCGGGGTGATGATGCCGTTGCCGCCGGGCGTGGAGCGGGAGCGCCGCAACGTGGCCTTTACGGTCGAGTTGGACGGGGTCAGCATCTGTCACTTGGGCGACATCGCCGTGCCGCCAACTCCCGCGCAAATCGACGACCTGTCTCCGGTCGACGTGCTCCTGGCGCCCACCGGCGGGGGTTGCACCATGAACGTGGACCAAGTGTTCCAAACGATGCAGGACATCGCCCCGAAGATCGTCATACCCATGCACCACAGCATCTCCGGAGTGGATGTCGAGTTACAGGGTCTGGACGTATTTCTGCGGCGCATGGGATTGAGCGAAGTCCAGCCCCAGCGCGCCTTGTCGGTGACGGCATCCAATCTACCGGACGACATGCGCGTGGTAGCCTTGGCCCCTCAAGCCCGCGCGGCCTGACTTTTCGCGCGGCAGCCCCGCCTTACCTATCCTCCAGGAACAGCGTAAACTCCCCGGCTTGCCCGTCAAAAACCAGCCTGCCGTTGGCCAGCGTGTCAACTCCTATCAAGGCGATGATGCCTCCATCACGCAAGGGCGCTGCAGGAAATGGGCCTTCCTCCGGGTAACATTGCCGAATTGCCAAAACGGCCCCGCTGTTAGGTATCACCCGACTGGTGTTCTACGCTTGGTCCTTGGAATATGCCTTGGTACCTCTGCCCAGCAGGGTAACCCAATCGCTCGACGAGCAGGGTACATATCGTCATGTGGACTGGGATCAGGACTTTGGTTTTTCCCACGTGGAATATCTCAAGCGTGATCTGATTCTTGTAACCGGGGTCTATTTTCGGTGCGGTAACGTGGATTCCGATTCCCAATCGGGCCAGGCGGCTTCTACCCTCGACTCTGCCGGATAGAAAATTGCTTAGGCCGACCGTCTGCAGAGTCCGGCCTATTACAAAGGCGCCGGGTACGAGGATAAAGCCACCGGTGGCTGCGATGTTAACCTCATCTGTATATTTGATGAGGTATTGGTCGATGTCTAAGTCCTCTACGTTAGCGATCGTAACGTTATTACTGGTGTTATCTCTCTGAACCCATATCGTCGAGTCCAATTGGAGGTCAATTGATGCGGCCTGCCATCGTTCGCTGTCGTAAGGGGGCGGCGGGTCGATCAGGAGGTCGCCGCTTTGTATCGCTAACCGAAGTTCTCTATCTGACAAAAGCAATGGTAGCCACCTTCCGGCGCCGCGGCGAAGTCAACTTTCCTTGGATTATTCCATTAGCATGGATTCAAGTTCACTTTCGGGGATTACCCAAGTTGGCCTCCCTTCGTTGCTGGTTGGCAGGTAAAGAATGGCGTTCTCACCGTTCTTACCAGCATAATCGGCGGGAACCCAGCCATAGTTTTCGCCCAAGGTATGGGTTGGAACTAGCGCTTTGAGTGTTTTGCTGTTTAGCTTCTTTTCAATAATTGCATCATGCCCCATGGGGCTTATCCTGACTTCACCAGGCTCCAGTTTGATGCGCAAGTGACCGGGCATCTCATACCAGAACACGGACCGTTGTACTCGTTGCTCCATGGTATACCTCCAAGTGCTGTGGGGCTTTGGATGCCACTGTCAATAACGCGGCTATGGTACATCATCGGGTAGTTCATGTCATCGCTATTTTTAATATTATGTAATTATGTCAAGCATTCCATGTTATAAGTACATTTGTACTATTATGATACACGGCCATGTACCTAACCCGCCAGTAACTTCGTGTTCTTTGCGGGGGATGCAGTCAAGAGTGGAGCGCGGGTGCTGTATGACTTGCTCCGGTATCTATTAAAGCGACGCCTTCGACGGCTACCCCACTAGAATGCAAAGTCGTCAGCCTGACCCGTACCCTAAGCACCGTATTCACGACTTCCTACTGCGCCTACTCTCCCTGTATAGCTAGTCAAGGGGTCCCACTCCGGACCCTAACACAGGAATCTCGATAAGCGGCCCTCCGTCAGGTTCATCTACCGACCGGACTAGGACCGGCCCAACCCCGAACCGTTTGACTGCTACAATCGCAGCGTCACGGTGATTGTCAAACACCCCCATCACCTCGCTCCCTTTGATGAGCAGGTGCTTTCCGGGATGCAGTTTGGCGAATTCGGGCCAGTTCGCTTTCCAGTAAGCAAGTTCTTCGGCCAATGGCGATTCGCGTTTATCTTCAACCATATCTGCCTCCTGCCGTACCTCTAACGAGTTCCCCAAGAGAGCGTCTTGTGGGTTCCTTCAGCACTTCAACGCCGCCAGTACAACCGTGTACATGGCCTCTTGCAGGTCTCTCCACAACCTCACGGGCCGATCTCACGGGCCGATCTTAACATACGGACTAACCCCATCATAAAAAAGGAACGCTCCCCTGAGGGAGCGCCCCTTTCAAAAATCCTTGAAGCTGTTGGGTCTTGGCGCCTTTGCGCCTTGGCTTACTTGACCGTTATGCAGCGCCCCGGCGGCCCATCATGATTCCCGCGCCGCCTATAACCACCGCAACTATGGCGATGATCAGGGCTACTACCGCCAAGGATCCGCCGCCGCCGGCCGCTCCGGCAGAACCCCTTGCGCCGTCCGCGCCAGCGGCGCCGTCCGCGCCAGCGGAACCGGCAGGGCCCATCTCGCCGGCGGCGCCGGCCTTGCCGTCAACGCCGTCTTTGCCGTTGGCGCCGTCCTTACCATTGGCGCCGGCCTTGCCGTTGGCGCCGGCCTTGCCGTCGATTCCGGCCTTGCCGTCAGCGCCGTCTTTACCATTTTGGCCGTCCTGGCCGGCCTTGCCTTCCATGCCCATCATGCCGGACCCTTGGACAGCCATGCCCTGGGGGGATACAACCCACCAAGCGCTGCCCAAGCCCTGCCCGTTGGAGTCGCCGGCCGCCATGTCGCCCGCGAACCGGTACAGGGGCCAGCCGTTGTAGGTAATCTGGACTGCGCCGTTGGCGTGCTCCGCCATGCCCAGCAGGCTCTGGTCAACACCGGTGCCCGCAACGCCGTCGCCGTCGGTGTTCACCAACGGCCAAGCCGCCAAGCACTGCTCGCTGGTGCAGGAACTGGCCGCCGCCGTGCCGCCTTCGCCTTGGGTGTCCTGGGAGAAGGAGTAAAGGGTCATGCCACTGTCGTCGACCAATATCGTGTTGACGCCCAGCGAGCTCATGTTCACCATGGCCGGGCCGCGCCGGCCTGGCATCGTCATATCGGCGGTCAGGTCCAATTCGCCGCCGCCGTCAGACTTCCACATCGCCGTTTCCGGCGCTCCCAGCTTCCCGATCATGAACATAACGTCCTTGCCGGAGTAGTCCATATTCGGGGGCTGGGCAATGACCAAAGTATACGTGCCGTCCATGGTCATGGCCGAGGCGACCTTTTCGTCGCCGATCATCGCCACCACCATGGTGCCGTCGGCCACTGCCTCGTCGTCCACCATTGCCGTGCCCGCAAACACCGCGGGGCGCGACGGCTGGCCCTCGCCTTGGGCCAGGACCGCCACCGGCAAAGCCAGCAGCAACGCCACGACCGCCAGCCAAGTCAAGATTTTGAATTTTGTCACGGGGTCCTCCTTATCTCTTTCATGGGCCCCGCCAACCCGTTTGCCGGGTGCGGTCCCATGTATTATTCGATTAGTAGGCCAAGTCTTTCGTTGTTTCCTGGTCGTCATTCCCGTGGCGACGGGAATCCATGTCTTCCGGCAGGGTCCAACCTCGCTTCCCCCGGATTCCCGCCTTCGCGGGAATGACGATAAGAGGGCGGGAATTCGAGGGCGGGAATTCGAGGGCGGGAATTCGAGGGCGGGAATCCAAGCCCGGGAATTCAAATCCGGGAATCGTTTCCTACCGCCCCCCGGGAATCGTTTCCTACCGCCGTCCGCTCGCCATGAGGATCGCGCCTCCGGCGGCCAGCACCGCGATTATCGAAATCAGCAGGGCCGGGTACAACAGGATGTTGTTGGCCGACTTTCCTTCGGGGCCTTGGGGTCCCATCGGCCCGGCTGGGCCTTGGGCCCCATCCTGTCCGTTGGCCCCTGGGGCTCCCGGGGCTCCGTCCCGTCCGTCCTCGCCCCGCGCTCCCGGCTGCCCTGAGGCTCCCGGTTCGCCCTTGGGTCCCGGTTCACCTTGGGGGCCTTGGCCGCCTATATCTCCCTTAGGTCCCTGTTCGCCTTGGGGACCTTCGATGACCACCGGCGTCGGTGTCGGAGGGAGCGGCGTGGGCGTGGCTACCGGCGTGGACGTGGGGACCGGCGTCGGTGGAGCGGAGATGGCCACTATGTTCAACTCGCCGCCGCCACCGGGCTGCCAGACTGCCTTGGTCTGGGCCTCATGCAAGCCTACCCTGAACGTGATTTCTTTGCCTGTAAAGTTAGCCTGGGGCGGCTGCGGAATCTTTAGTGCATAGCCGCCGCCGGGTTTGGTGAATTCGGAGGCTGCTGGTTGACCATCTATGATGGCAACTATCTGGGTGCCTGCTCGAACCAAGGACCCGTCCAGGGTCACCGTACCGGCGTAGACCACCGGACGGGGCGGCGACTGGCCCATTACCACTGCGGGGAACGCCATTAACAGGACTGCCATGACCGCCAGCGCCAGCGCCTTGGTCTTCGTCATCATCTCCTCCTCATCACACTACCGCGTTGGTTTGGGCTACCGGGATTCCGGTTCAAGACCGGAATGACAGAACGGGTGCGCTGCCGCATTGCTGCGGGGCCGCTCCACGGCGGCCCCGCCTTTTTCCGCCTTGAATTGGTCCGTTGTCTACCAGGTTACCGGGTTCCAGCCGGCGTAGAGGGTGCGCTGCTTGCCGCCCAACATCGCCGTCTGCTCGTTCTGGACGTTGATCCAGTAGAACTCGCCGCCCTCCACCATCTCGATGGTATTGGCATCGGCGAACAGAGGCCGCGGGTCATAGAGGGACCAGCCGAAGTCCGGTGCTTCGTTCTGCATCGAGGCGTCGAACTGCCACACCCGGACCAGGTTGTTCTCGTTGTCGACCAGCGCCGCTAAGGCGTCTGCCGGAGGCATCGGCGCAGCCGCCGGGGCCGGCGCGGGCACGAATGCGTCAGCCGATACCGTAAAGGTCGCGCTGGCAGTGGTCTCGCCGACTTTCACCGAGACTGCTTGGGCTCCGGTGTTGGCGCCGGGCACCAGGAAGCTGGTCTCGAAGCTGCCCGTGCCGTCGGTGGAGAGGCCGAAGCCAGACCGCACGTCCAAGGTGCCGAAGTTGATCTCACTGACAGTGGTGAAGCGCTTGAATCCGCCACCAGTGATGGTCACAACAGTGCCCGCAGGACCGCTCTCCTGGCCCAGGGTTATGCCAGCCCGCGGCACTTGGTGGACCGCGCTGGTAGTGACGTTTACGTTGGACCCTGGGATATCAAAGATCGCCCGCACAGCGTTGGTGGAGGGTATTCCGGCATTCAGGGGTACGGTGAACCAGCCGCGGATGTTGCCCGACCCGTCGGGAGTCAGGGTCACTACGGTCCTGGTATCTCCGGTTACCGAGTACTGAATCTCCACGGTAACGGTGCGGTCGCCGCCTTCACCGGGGTTGTCGGCCGGGAAACCGTACCCTTCAAGGTTCACCCGGGTGCCGACCCTGCCGGACGCAGGCGTCAGCGTCAGCTCCCGCTCGGCTATGTTCAGGGCCACCGCGCCGCTGCGTCCAACGGAGTCGGTGATGCTCAATTCCTGGTCGCCAGGGGTGGTGGTAACGTCGGTGATAGGTATGACGAAGGAGGACGACCAGTTGCCCGCATTGTCGACTTCGATGGCGTCGCCTTCGTTAAACTTATTGCTGCGCGCCCCAAGGTCGGTGTTGTCTCCGCTGATGGTGGCGTCACTGGCAGCAACGTTGATTAGGGCGGCGCCGCCGGTGGAGAAGCCCCGACCGGAGAGGGTAACCGTCTGGTTAGGCACCAAGTCTGCGCTGGGGGTCACGCTCAGCTGCGCCCCGGATATGACCATGTTGAAGCGCGCGCCGCCAGTGTTGACTAGGTTGTGGGTGGTAACAGTAGCAGCCTGAGAGCCGTCGCTGACCACCAGGTTCTGCGTGCCGGAGGCGACTGTGTTGGGAATCGTCATTTCGAAGGTTGCGTCGCCCGTTGAACTCACGCTGGTCGACTCAAAGTCGGTAACCGGCACACCGCCAATGCTGATCAGGGCAGTAGAGGTGCTAATCGTGCCGCCCGCGACGAAGTCCCGCGCCGTCACTTGCACCCGGTCTCCGATTGCAGCGGTCCCGGGAGTTACCCTGACGGAGGACTCCAGAAGGTACCTGGGTATGCTTTCCTTAGCCGGTTTCATGGGGTTCCCCGAGATCGGCAGTATGTACTCCCGCCCCGGAATTATGGTGCGGTTCCGACCGTCAACAGCGTTGATCCCGTTGGTGTTCAGGTCGTAGTTGAAGGGCGGATTGTTGACGGTTATGGTCGTGGTGAAATCGTCCGACCCGGTTATCAGGGCGTTGCCCAGGTCGATTTCTCCGCTGTCCCTGATACCGTTCTGGTCCTTGTCGTTCCAGATGGTGGCGGTGAGGGAGTTGCGGAAGCCCAAGCCCACCACGGTGATGGTGCTGCCCCGGGGGCCGTCCTGGTCGCTCAGCACTATGCGGCGGGCGATCACCGCCCGGTCGGCGGCTGCGGCCCCCACAAAGTAGCCGCTGTTGCTGGTGGTTACCTGCACATTGTAACCGGAGAGCGATTTCAGCATGGAGGGATCGAAGTCCCCGTTTGCGTCAACCGCGCCAAGGATGGTCGCCGTGCTTACCTCGTCCGCTTTGGACTCGGTGGGGTTCTTTATCCCGGCGGTCTGCCGGAATACGACCGTGACCGATGCGCCTGGGGCAATACCCTGGGACCCAGGCTGATCGTCAGCGGGTTCCATGTCGGGAATTTCCAGCGTCACCAAGGTCTCGTCCGGCGGCCTGTCCGTCTTTTGAGCGGAACCGGAGAACTGGGACACTTTGATTATGTCCACGCCCAAGGGGTTGGCCACCACCGTCCGGGTCTCTGCCTTGTTGCTATCCCAGACCATGTCGGTGGTTATCGTCACGTCGTTCGGGCTGATGGCCTCCGGGAACTGGACATCGTCTTCGAACTCAATCGCGATGGTGTCCTTTCCCGTGCCGCCATCCAAAGCGCCGGCGGTAGTGCCGGCCGTCCCGTTCATGAACTGGACGGTCCACTTGGCTACCGAATTGGGGGTATTCGGGGTGGCCTCGACCTTGACGTCCGAGGCGTCATTCGGAGTTTGCGCTTGGGCCTCTTGCGGACCCAACGCCGCAAACACTGCGACGATGCCGAAGACCAGCACCAAGGCAATCCCTAGTGAGGTTGCGATTCTGGTTTTCATTTACCTGTAACTCCTGTGTTATTGATCGTTGCTTGGGATTGGGGAACCTTTGCCGTTGTACCTTGTTGACCCGGCCGGTGGTTTTGGTCCTGCTGTACGGGATGGTCCGCCGGGTATCCCTTCCAATCAGGTAAGGAACAAGGAAACATTTATAAGAGCCTGGGTATCACCGACGGGTCAAAAATAACCATAGGCCGGGCCTCCTTCTTCAAGATGCCAAATGCGGCGAATTTCGTCATTTGTAGCACCCTTGAGATTCCGGTGTCAATGAGATTCGGATACCCGTTTAGGCAAAATTTAAGACTTGTCCGGATTTCCTGGGTATCCTGTTTCTACCGCGCCAACCTTACCCCGTAAAGAGTTACGGAAGTATTACGCAGGACGATTGCAAAGTTGAAAGAATTGACTCTATCCGCTCGTCCTGAGCCTGTCGAAGGACGGCCCGCCCGCCCCGTCCGGGACCCAACGCGGGCTATGGCGATTGTAGCGATATGGTGGGAAAAGGGAGTATTGGCTTTCTCCCTTACAAATTGCTCTATGTCCTTCGGAAGTATTCATAGACCACGTCGTTGAAAAGGCGGACGGACACGACCTCGGAGATAGGAATCACGATGCGGAAGTCTTCTTCTTGTAAGCCCTCTTCGGGATCGTAGGCGTACTTCAAGATAATCGGTACGTAGTCCATAGAGATTTGCAGGTCCAGCGTGGCCTTATCACGGTATCCGCTCGCCATCGGGATGAGAGCGATGTCGGTTTCGCCACTGATCCCGACACCGCTTTCCAGGGCGAAGCCGACGTAGGATTTCCTGTTGCGCAGGGAAATCTCGACCCACAATCCCCTTTCAATGGACTCTGATAAAAGTAGTTCTATATGGTCGCCGTTATCCCTTGCCGCCTTTTTTGATCCCCGCTCGGCGCTATAGAACCAATTCATTATCAGTGGCAATAGAAACCCCAAGAATATGCTCAACACCACTTCCAAGGAATAAGGGTTGGGGAAATGGTGTCCCCAAAGCGCGCTAGTTCCTGGGTATTGGGAGTCGAGAACGAGGGTCAAAACGCGAGCGAGGCAAAACAAAAGTCCGCCCCAGAGGGCGGACCTGAACAATACATGGTAACCCGAGTCCCGCACCGCCTGGAAGCGGGTGTAATTGAAGTGAGTTAAGAACCAGTAACCTCCGATAGCCGGGAGCAATAATAATCCTAAGGCCAATTGAACCAGTCCCTACTGCTGCTCGGTAGTTGCCCCGATATCAGCGGCAGGTTTGGGGCCGAAACCAATCCGCCTCATCTTCTCAATTGTCCGGCGTGCTCCCTCACTCCGGAGTAACTCATTTGCCTTGACATACCGCGACCCATTCCGTCTTACATATATTTTTGGCCGTTTTCGTACGGTGCTGTTGTTGCGCCCTTTTCCAATTCCAAATCTTTTTAACACGTTACCTCCTCATGCCAGTGTCGTAGGGAATCCAGTGGGAGAGCCAATGGCGGGGAGCGACGATACGATGCCAAATAAGTAAAAATCGAAAGCGTTGTGTGCGATCTACTGTTCTTATTATATCAGCCAAAGACGAATTCCATCAATTACTGATGATGCCCTGGGTCTCCGAGTTCTACCGCGCCAACCTTACCCCGTAAAGAGTTACGGGAGTATTGCGGATTGGGGAGGGTTTCGGCTTTTGGCCTGCCCATGCCTTCCGGGGGCCAACGCGGGCCGCGGGGGTTGCAAGGATATGGGGGCTGACGGGGGTATGTAAAATTGAGATTATAGCTACGAACCGGCCCCACCGCCCCTGGATTCCGGCCTACGCCGGAATGACGGAATGGGCCCGCCTGGATTCCGGCCTGCGCCGGAATGACGGAATGGGTCCGCCTGGATTCCGGCCTACGCCGGAATGACGGAATGGGCCCGCCTGGATTCCGGCCTGCGCCGGAATGACGGAATGGGCCCGCCTGGATTCCGGCCTACGCCGGAATGACGGAATGGGCCCCCCTGGATTCCGGCCTACGCCGGAATGACGGAATGGGCCCCCCTGGATTCCGGCCTACGCCGGAATGACGGAATGGCCCCCCCCTGGATTCCGGCCTACGCCGGAATGACGGAATGGGCCCCCCCTGGATTCCGGCCTACGCCGGAATGACGGAATGGGCCCCCCTGGATTCCGGCCTACGCCGGAATGACGGAGTGGGCCCGCCTGAATTCCGGCCTACGCCAGAATGACGGAGTGGGCCCGCCTGAATTCCGGCCTACGCCAGAATGACGGAGTGGGCCCGCCTGGATTCCGGCCTACGCCAGAATGACGGAGTGGGCCCGCCTGAATTCCGGCCTACGCCGGAATGACGGAATGGGCCCCCCTGGATTCCGGCCTGCGCCGGAATGACGGATGGGAGCGGTTTTGTATTTGAGCAAGCCTACCCTACTATGCGGTCTCACGTTCAACTGCGTAAAGTCCCAAATGAAATACATACCCTTGTCAGGGATATGGGGGGGGTTATGGAGGATAGGCGTCAGATTTTCGAGAGATCGTTGTTCCCACCGCAGAGTGCGCAGGGGCCGCGGGTGGACACGCGGCGGATTTTTCAGATTTCTGTGTCGTTTTGTGTCTTTCTGTGTCATTCAGCTTTGGAAACGGGGTGGGATTTTTGGGTATTTGTGCAGTTTCAGGCCGGTTTGGCACGCTTTCAGGGTAGATTTTTCCGCGAATTGTGTCGCTCTGTGCCATTTATACCCATGCTGCGTCAGTCGCGGGCGGTGGTCCGGCCCCCCGCACGGCAGGGGCACTGGGGCGGGTAAGCATTATGGTAAGGCATCGTTGCCGGGGTTGGAAAGGGGCTGGTGTCATGGTTGGGCGCTCTGTTGTTGGTGGAAGGGCTTTAGTTGCTCCTGGTGTTCTCCAACCAGGCACAAAAAACGACTTTGGCAGGTGAGTTAGCCTATTCGTCTAGTTGTGAGCGATAGGAGTCCGTGACGGCTTCCGCGGCGGCGTCAAGTCCTGGAAAGAGGGTTTCGCGCGTGATGCTCAGCAAGCGTAAGTCCGTGATGATACCGGTCTTGGATTCACCCGGTACGGTTAGTTGGTAGTGAGCATAAAGCGGTATACGTTCATACAACTGCTCAATCTCTTCGCGCTCGAACCGCTCGTGAAAGGCTGACACCAAGAATGCGCTGGACTGTGCCCGTATGCGCTCGGAAGACTGCTGCGGCTCAACAACGAAAACACGATACAGGTCTGTCAGTTTAATTTGTTCATCGAAATAAGGCTTTTCAATACTGATAAGCTGGTAGAGGATGCGCTTGGCCATTATGTGTTCGGATGGGTGAAAACTAATTCCCGGACTGTGGCACGAACATTCACGCTTACCCAATACAAGTTCCTGTTGGTGTCGGGACAGTTTGGCAAAGTTGGCAATTATGCTTACGGTATCGCTATTGAAGGGTTTGATTATTAACCGCGGCGCGGCAAAAATGTGTAGCCGGCCTGGCTCACCGGAATTGCCTTCACATGCGTGGAAAAGGGCAACTAATGGGTTCTTAGTGACATCCAGGAAACGAGTCCTGAGCCCATGATGCTGCGCCAGCACCCATTGGCCAAGGGCAGAATTGATTTCACTGAACTCGTCGGGTCGCCGTGAGATAAGCTCGGTTAGCATCTCGCTTTCGAACTTGATAAAACTATCTCGCATGACGGAAGGGCGCAATTCCCAGCCACACTTGGATTCCCCGCGAAAGCACATCAATTCTTCAGTATGATCGTCCCTGAGACCCTGAACCACCCTCAGAAACCCCGGAATGCTGTCGACGTACATTTACGTGTCAGGGTATCGCTTTTGAGGTACGCTTTTATCGGAGTATAAGACCGCCTTCCAAGGTTCAGAGCCGGTCAGATTGGCGCTACTCAAGTCGACACCTACTAAGTGTGCATCAGTCAGGTTTACCCAAGCGAGATTGGCACCGGTAAGGTCAGCTCCACGGAGGATAGATTTTGTTAGATCGGCACTACTAAGGTCTGAGTTAATGAATTTGCATTCACTTAGGTTAGCGTTACTGAAATTGGCGTCACTGAGGTTGGCATTCTTACAGTCGGCATAAGCAAGGTTCGAGCCCGTCAAGTCGGCTCCGCTCAAATTCGCGCCCATCAGGTCGGCGAGAACCAGATTGACCCCGATAAGCTTAGCATTTGAATCGGGATATTCTTCATCGTCAGGCAAATCGGTGCTATATTTGACGCGGCCATAACCAATAATAGTGTAGTCGGGTGGATTGACTATCTCATCGTGAAACCAATTGGGGTCAGACGTGTAATCGAAGGAATCTCCGAAATCCACACCGGCCAGGGGAATTCTTCCGTTCCGGTCCAACTTACGAGCCTTACGAAACTCCCCGTAAATATCGACGCCCGCCAAGTCGGGCGTGAACATCTCGCTGTTGCGCCGCTGGTTCCAAGCCTCCACCCCCTCAAGCAGCCATTTGATATGTTGCGGATTGGCCATAAACTGCCCCCATGACTTCCCGTCTAATTCTATCACCCCTCCCCAAATCCCACATCGCGTCCAAGCAAGGTAAGAATCATCCGCAGTCAGTGAGGAACCGCTCCAACGCGCCGGGAATATGTCCCCCCGGCCGCCGTGGCTGAGGCGGTAGGTTTGAGGGTACTATTATCCCCTTCCGCACCAATTCTTCCCACCATGATTCGAATGTTACGGTCAAATCGACCGGCTCCGCTATCGGGCGTATTTCCGCAACCGGCATGCCGCCGTAGGTCACGGTGACCGTCTCGCCTTCGCGCACTTGCCGGATAATTTCAGAGAAGTGGGCCTTTGCTTCATAATTGCCAACCCTGCCGTTCTCTGGTGTGACTAAAACCGGTTGGGAGCAACTGTCTGAATCAGGATTAGCAGGATTAAAGGCGTCCATCTTGAGAATCCTGAAATCCGGTAAATCCTGATTCAGACAATTACACCGAACGCAGGGTGTACCATCACTGATATCCAACTACTTTTAATCACAACCCCGGCGTTTGCCGCAAGTTGACACCATATCAGCCCCAACCTACACTTGCCCGAAACCAAGCGGACCGGGCCATACCTGCAAAGAGGGCTTGCCGGGGTTGTCACATCCTTGGGATGAAATAGGAGCGGGCGAAGAGTCTGCGCCTTACCTGTACGAGGTAACAGCGGAGAAGATTATCGGCTACAGCCGGGCCGCCCGCTACGAAAACCTGGCCTACACCAGCCAAGCCGGAGCCAGGGAGATGGGGCTGCCGGGGATGATCGCCCCTCCGGTGATGGTGTTTGTCTACGCTCCAGTCAACCTGCCGGGGCTGGCCGCGGCCAGGGACGGAGCCGGCGACAACGGTCCGGCAGCCCATGACGTCGGCGCCGTTGCCAAGGTGACAGATGTACAGTTCCACGGCCCGTTGGTGTCGCCGGGAGACGTGATAACCAGCATTACTACGGTAGTGGACAAGATGAACGTGGGATTGGATTGTCTCATGTCAAAGCGGTGACCGCTGCTCATGGGGGTTGTCTGTTTATCACTTCCGGTCCTGGTGCTCTACTATCGGGAAATGGGTTACTCAAAGAGATAGCAAAAGAGTTGAGTCCTATCCATGGAACGTTGAGCTTTGCGGCGTTGTTCGTGCCAGATTTAAAATGAAGCAGGCACTATGACATTATGAATGATTTATTTGATTCATCCAATCGCGCTCTGCATCTTATGGTGGCTCGTAAGCTGTCTCGGTTGGTCTCATCCTTAGCTAGCGATTATTTACCGTGCGAGATTAGTGACGCATCGAGTATGATTGATGACGCACTTGGCGTTGTCACAGTAGTATTGCCTATCACACGGTTCGGCAGCATCGATGATATCGAACGTCTCGCGAACGGCATCGAGTTAACACGTGTTATCGGCCCTTCCAATGTGTGGAACGAGATGTCGGGCATTTTCTACGAATTAGCTTTGAATGCCGTTCAACATTCTCAGTCAGCCGCAGGGTGCTATGTCGTGTTGGAATACGCCGCGATTGCGCCCAGTGGAATTATATACGCGGTTGGTGTTGCGGACAGCGGAATAGGCATCCCCGCATCTTTGCGGAAAAATCCGGATTTTGCACATATACTAAGTGATGCAGAGACCATCGCTCACGCTACTGAACTCAATGTCACAGGTACTGGGGAGCCGGAGCGAGGTCTGGGATTGGACCACATTATGCAGGTGGTGAAAACCCTGCGTGGTAACTTCGTTCTTATCTCCGGAATGGGTTACTTGAATATTGTAAATGGCTTGATGATTAACAAAGAAAATGTCAGCCCAACGGACTGTCTTCTAGGTACTGTGGCTGTTGTCACATTATCAGTCTAAAGTATGTGGTGAGAGTGATGTCAACGGTTAAATTGTCCGACCAATCGGATAAATCGGTTCTTATAACCCGGCCGATGGCACGTATTATGGCCCAAGCAATGCAATCAGCTTCTGATGATGGGGTAATAACGCTTGATACCGCAGGCATTTTGCGGATCGGTGTGTCGTTTTTTGACGAAACGTTGCTGATCTTCAACGACATTATTGATCAAACAAGCGACCCTGACCTGCAACTGATTTACTGCAAAGCGCCGACGATGCAGTCATTGAAAAACCTGGTGCCCAATCGTGGATTGGTACTTTCTGAATCATGCTCCGGTAACTGGGTGATTTCCCGCTCCAAGTCGGACCAATGATAATCCCCGGTTCTTCCATTGTATCCTCCTGCCAACATGGCCTTTTCATTCTCTGCCTCCCTTGTGGGAAGGGGCTGAGGTGAAGGGGAAATGCGCTGCATCGGAAATGGTTTCGTGACCGGAGTCGTACCTACATTAACCCTCTCCTCGTGGGAGGTTGTATTGGGACGACACCCGCCCTTTTCCAACCCCGGTGACCCTTGCTTATCATAATACCTGCCCAACATAACGCCTCTCGGCTTGGAAACAAGTCCAGGGCTTCTCCAATGAGGCGAAATGTCCGTAAATGGCAGAGGAACTAAAAAATCCAGTATCGCCTCCCTTCGCAGTCTCCCCGCACTCTTCGGTGAAAACAAGAGCAAATGGGAGGCTATCTAAAAAACCCAACCAGTTAATCAGGGTTTCCGGTTGCGTGCGTAAAACTTGACGGGCGCCCCATCCCACCCCGCAAGTTGACACCATATCAGCCCCAACCTACACTTGCCCGAAACCAAGCGGACCGGGCCATACCTGCAAAGAGGGCTTGCCGGGGTTGTCACATCCTTGGGATGAAATAGAAGCAGGCGAAGAGTCTGCGCCTTACCTGTACGAAGTAACGGCGGAGAAGATTATCGGCTACAGCCGGGCCGCCCGCTACGAAAACCTGGCCTACACCAGCCAAGCCGGAGCCAGGGAGATGGGGCTGCCGGGGATGATCGCCCCTCCGGCGATGGTGTTTGTCTACGCTCCAGTCAACCTGCCGGGGTTGGCTGCGGTCAGGGACGGAGCCGGCGACAACGGTCCGGCAGCCCACGTCGGCGCCGTTGCCAAGGTGACAGATGTACAGTTCCACGGCCCGTTGGTGTCCCCTGGAGACGTGATAACCAGCGTCACTACGGTGGAGGACAGGTCTACTGATGGCCCGGACGAGACCCTTGCTCTCCGCGTATCGGCCCGCAATCAACGGGACGAGTTAGTCGCCGAGTACCGTCAGAGGTATCGGTGGCCTGTTAACGGAGTTAAGCAACCATCTTAAAATTTGTGCCCTACCCAACCCGTCATTCCCGCGCAGGCGGGAATCTACAAGCTTCAAAGAGAGGACAACCATGAACGGCGTTACCGCAATTGCCAATATTCTGAAGAAAGAGGGCGTGGACTGGATGGCCTGCATCCCGTCGCATCCTCTCATCGAGGCCGCCGCCATCGCCGGCATCCGGCCCATCGTATTCCGGCAGGAAGGGACCGGGGTGCACATGGCCGACGGTTTCGCCCGGATAACCAACGGCAAAAAGACCGGCATCTTCTCGATGCAGGCCGGGCCAGGGGCAGAGAATGCTTTCGGCGGCGTCGCCCAAGCCTACGCCGACTCGGTGCCCATGCTGCTGTTGCCCGCGTCGGACTCCCGGGACCGCCTCGGCGTCCATCCCACATTCAGCCCCTTGCGGAGTTACGAGTCCATCGTGAAGTGGTCCGCGCAGATATCCTCCGCCGACCAAGTGCCCGACGTAATGCGCCGCGCTTTCCAGCAGCTTAGGACGGGACGCCCCGGCCCGGTGCTGCTGGAGATCCCCCGGGACGTGGCGATGGAGGAGGTGGAGGAGCCGGACCTGGACTACGAGCCGCCGATGTTGATGCGCACCGCGCCCGACCCGGACGCTCTTCGCCGCGCCGCTCAAGCGTTGCTGGCCGCGTCCAACCCCATCATCCACGCCGGCCAGGGCGTCCTGTACAGCGAGGCAACCGATGAACTGGTGCGGGTTGCCGAGTTCCTGCAGGCCCCGGTGATGACCACTCTGGCGGGCAAGAGCGCCTTCCCGGAAAACCACCCCCTTTCGGTGGGCGCCGCCGGCCCCAGCACCACCCTGGGCGTCCACCACTACTTGGGCGGGGCCGACCTGGTCTTCGGCATCGGTTGCAGCTTCACCAAGACCAGCTTCGGCGTCTCCATCCCGCCAGGCAAAACGATGGTCCACTCCACCAACGACGACGGCGACATCAACAAGGAGTACAAGTGCCAGTACCCGCTGCTTGGCGATTCCAAGCTTGTCCTCACCCAACTACTGGACGAGTTGAAGCGTCAGACCAACTCGGACGGCCGCCCAACAAACCAAGCATTGCTGGACGGCATCCGCTCCACCAAGCAGGAGTGGCTGGACCAGTGGATGCCCCGGCTCACCTCCAACGAGACGCCCATCAACCCCTACCGGGTGGTGTGGGACCTGATGAACACCGTTGACCTGGACAACGTAATCGTCACCCACGAGTCGGGCAGCGCCAGGGAGTACATGGTGCCCTTCTGGGAAGCACGGCAGCCCCGTTCCTTTATTGGCTGGGGCAAGTCCACCCAGTTGGGCTACAGCCTCGGCTTGGCGATGGGCGCAAAAATGGCCGCGCCGGAAAAGCAGGTTATCAACATCATGGGCGACTTCGCCTTCGGTTCGGTGGGGCTGGACATCGAGACCGCCGTCCGCGCCGAGATTCCCATCATCACCATCGTGCTGAACAACTCCATCATGGCCATCTACCCCGACAGCCGGTTCCCTGTGGCGGTGGAAAGGTACAACATCAAGGGTGTAGGCGGCCAGTTCTCCGAAGTCGCCCAAGCTCTCGGCGCTTACAGCGAAAAAATATCCGACCCCCAGGAAATCGTGCCGTCCATCAGGCGTGCGCTGGAGGTCAACCGCAACGGCCAGACCGTTCTGCTGGAGTTCATCACTAAGGAAGAGGGGGCCTACTCCAAGTTCTAAGGTCTATTAACCTTTCCCCGTCATTCCCGCGCAGGCGGGAATCCACATGCGCAAGGGTAAAGGAACGTCATCATCAGTGAATAACTCCTGATCCCCGCCTGCGCGGGGATGACACCTGCCCTCGTGGAGACGAGGGATTGGGGCTGGGTTTCGGTACAGGAAAAGATCTTGCATATGCTCTGCCCACTGACAGTTGCTTCTTTAGATTAACCCTTCGGTGGCGTATGATTCGCCCAGCTTAAGAAGGGTTAAGAAGTCTTATGACCAGCAACGGCCACTCTCACTACCAGCCGATGATCCGTGACCTGCCCCAAGGGGAGCGCCCCCGGGAGCGGTTGCGCGAGTTCGGCTCCAAGCCCCTCAGCAACACCGAGTTGATCGCCATTCTGCTCCGCACCGGGTTGAAGGGGGAGAATGTCCTGGCCCTGTCCTCCCGGCTGCTGTCTGATTTCGGCGGATTGGCCGGCTTGGGCCGGGCTACCTTCGCGGAGCTTTGCGCCGCCCGCGGACTCAGCGAAGCCAAGGCCTGCCATCTGCTGGCGGCATTGGAGTTGGGCCGCCGGTTCATCACCATGGCGCCGGAAGAGCGCCCAGTCATCAACTCCCCCTCGGACGTGGCCAATATCCTATTGAGCGACATGTCCACCCTGGACCAGGAACACCTGAAAGTGCTGTTGCTCAACACCCGCAACGAGGTGTTAAGTGTTCAGGAAATCTACGTCGGCAACGTGAACAGCTCGGTGGTGCGCCCTTCGGAGGTGTTCCGTCCGGCGGTCCGAGACAATGCCCCATCCATCATCGTGGTGCACAACCATCCCTCCGGCGATCCAACCCCCAGCGCGGAGGACGTGGCAATAACGAAAGACCTGATTGCCGCCGGTAATTTGCTGGGTATAGAGTTGCTGGACCATGTCGTCCTGGGCAACGGCCAACGCTACGTCAGCCTCAACGAAAGACGCTTGGCTTTCAAGTAGATATTCCATTTTTGGTAGATATTTTGGATATAATAGATTACACGGAGGGATGGCCGAGCGGACGAAGGCGGCGGTCTTGAAAACCGCTATATGGGTGACTGTATCGTGGGTTCGAATCCCACTCCCTCCGCCAGTCCTCATTTTCCACAGTCTCAATTCTCGCCCATTTTTGTCTGCAATGACTGGATGGGTGACAGGACCATACCACCAAAATTCGACCCACGGAGGTCGGCGAGGTTAAAGGCATGACCCAACAGCAGGAGATAAGAGAGGGGCATCCGTACTTCATGTACGATGCCATTACGGGCCAACCGGGCGCAATCCAAGCCATGTTGCGGGAGCACACCGGGGACGTTGAGGAAGTGGCGTCGGTCATAGCCGGGAAGCGGAGACTGCATATCGTCGGCATTGGCACGTCGTGGCACGCCGCCCTGATAGCTCACCACTGGTTCAGGCAATTGGCCTACGGCTCCTTGGACGTGCACGTCTGGCATTCCTTCGAGTTCTGCGGATACCCGCCCCCGTTAAGCCCTGACGACGCAGTGATCATCATCAGCCACCGGGGAACCAAGACTTACTCATTCTTAGCGTTGGAGATGGCTAAGGCCAAAGGGGCCTATACCGTTGCCATTAGCTCCACTGATCCGGGACCGAGACTTCAGATAGCGGACGCGGCGATACATACCGTCGCACAGGAACGCTCAGCGGCGTTCACCATCAGCTATACGGCGGCCTTGGCCGTGCTGGCCCGCTTGGCAACCGCCGTTGGCGCGGCAACCGGCAATGACGACGACCTGCCGTCTCTACGAGTTGACCTTGAGTCGGTTCCCGCAAAGATAGAGCAGGTATTGTCTCAAACCGATGCTATTCAACATGCGGTAGAGAAATTCCAGGGCCAGGGGCGCTTTATATGCGCCAGTTGGGGGCCGAACACGGCCAACTCCTACGAGGTGGCCCTGAAGATGAAGGAGACCAGCGCCGTTGACAGCGAGGGCCTGCAAATCGAGCAGTTGCTCCACGGCCCCTTCTGTTCCGTGGACGACTCCTGCTTGGTCACCCTGGTGGCGCCGCCTGGGCCCGGTTACGAGCGGGCGTTGAACGTTGCCCGCGCATCTAACGAGGTGGGAGCGCCGGTGTGGGCCTTGGTGCAGCAGGAAGACACACAGTTGTCGGAACTGGCTGCGGAGACCTTCACCCTGCCCGTGGTGAGCGAGTTCTGGAGTCCCTTGGTGTACGTTGTGCCCTTACAACTCTTTACCTATTACCTTGCCTTGGCCCGGAACACTCACCCAGACCTGTTCCAGCAGGACAACCCCAAGCAAGCCGCAGCGCGGCGCCATTACGACCTGTAGCCGTGATTCCCGCCTTTGCGAGAATGACGGGCAGGCAGGAATAACGAGCAACCACGAAAGGAGCAGCACGCATGTCAACCGATGAAGCCCAGTCCTTCCTGGAAGCCGGGCAACAAAGCAGGGGCTACACTCTGGAAATGCACCGCATCATGGCGGAGGCTGACTTGGAGTGGGCCAAGAAATACAACGAGTTCATCCAAGCCACCTACACCGGCGAACGCCTTTTGGACCGCAAGACCAAGGAACTGCTGCAAGTCGTTGTCGAAGCGGCCCTGCGGGCCGACGTGGAGCAAATCCAAGCCCACGTGCGCGTTGCGTTGCAGGAAGGCGCAAGTCCCCAGGAGATTCTGGAGGCCATGCAGTCCGTCATAATGCCTATGGGCGCCCTTGCCTTCCGCCGCGGGCTGCAAGCCTGGGCAGCGGAAACAGGGCATAGCGGCATCGGGGAGGCGTAGTAGTTACTTCTCCCACTGGACCTTGTTTCGCAGCACCCCGATGTCGTTGATCTCTATCTCGCAAACGTCACCGTCCACCATGTTTTCGGTGGCGCCGTCGGTGCCCATCCACAATACGTCCCCAGGGACCAGCGTCAGGTAACGGCTCATTTCGCTGATGTATTCCCGTACGCCGAAAATGGCGGTCTTGATGTCATACTCTCCGACTACCCGGTCGCTGACGGTGATCTTTACGTGCAGGTCGTCGGGATTCAAATCAGTGACAATCCAAGGCCCCATAGGCTTGAAGGTGTCGGTGTTTTTGGCCCGCCACATGGTGCGGTCCCCCCGCTGCCAAGTGCGCTCGCTCACGTCGTTGCCGATGGTGTAGCCAAACACGTAGTCCAGGGCTTCCTCCTGGCTCACGTTCTTGCACTTCTTGCCGATAACCACCACCAATTCGCCCTCGTACTGCAACAGCTCCGTTGCATCCTTGGGCACTATGATGGGGTGTTCGTGGGGGACCAGGGCGTTGACCGCGCGGTAGCCCACGTCGGCCTTCTCCGGGATGTTGGGTTCCTCCCCGCGCATCCTGGCAGCCCAGGTTACATGCTCTGGATAATTGATTCCCGCAGCGTAGAAGGTAGGCGGTATCACCGGGACTTCCAACTGGACCGAAGCCAGGGAGTGGGTATTGGACGTCCTGGTGTAAGCGTCGAAGGGACTGCCCTCGACCTCTATCACGTCTTCTCCCTCGATTATGCCGTACATCACGTTGTTTCCCGACCCGAATCTGCACCATTTCATGGCTGATACTCCCTGAAGCTAATTTTGGGACTGGCTTAAAGCCAATTCTTGCACCACGAAAACCGATGGTCAAGCCGCCCTGCACCCGGCGTACCCCATGCCCGCATTGCTCCACCGGCCTTGGTATGCTAGGCTCGATTACCACGGCGACAGCAAGCAAGGGGGAGACCGGTGAGATTAGAGAACAAAACTGCGTTTATAACCGGCGCCAGCCGCAATATTGGCAGTGAAGTGGCGTTGACCTTCGCCCGGGAAGGGGCCAACCTGGTGCTGAACACCAAGTCCAGCCGACAGGAACTGGAGGAAGTCGCGGCCCAATGCCGCGAACTGGGCGCTCAGACTCACATTGTAATGGGCGATGTTTCCGACTCGAGCCGGGTGTCCGAAATGGTCGAGGAAGGAATCCAAGCATTGGGCAAGATCGACGTGCTGGTCAACAACGTCGCAATTAGGCCCCACCGGCCTATTCTCGCAATCACTGATGAGGAGTGGCGCCAGGTATTGGGAGTCAACCTGGACTCCGCCTTCTACCTGTGCCGGGCGGTGTTGCCCGGCATGATAGAGCGCAGGTCTGGAAGCATCATCGCCTTGGGCGGGCAGGCCGCCATCACCGGCCGCCCCGGCACCGCGTTGGTCACCACTGCCAAGACTGGTCTGCTGGGGCTGATTCGCGCCATTGCCGCCGAGGTCGCTCCCTACAACGTCCGCGCTAACATGGTGAACCCCGGTTCGACGGACACGGAACGCCGGTCGCCGGAGTGGTACCCGGAGTTTCAGGGCCGCAACCGGGGATCGGACGACCACCTGAAGGAGATTCCGATGCACCGGCAGGCGACGGTGGAGGACATCGCCAATGCCTGCCTGTTCTTCGCTTCGGACGAGTCGGCTTACATCACCGGAGACCGGCTGAACGTAGTGGGCGGACGCTACATCGTGTAACGCCGCGAAACGGGCCTTACGCCGCCGCGTCCACCGCGCTCCAGACCAATCCGGCGGCCCCCAGCATCCCGGCGGTGTCTTCCAAGCGGCTGGCAACCAGCCTGAACTCTTTATGCAGCCCGCTCATGGCCCCGTCCAGCATCTGGTCATTGATGAGCGGAATTAACCCCAACTCGTTCAGTCCGACCGTCACACCCCCGCCCAGGACCACCAGGTCCGGGTTGTAAAGGTGCAGAACGTTGGTGAGGCCCACGCCCAGGGCGTAGACGACCCGGTCCACGATGCCGAGGGCCAAGGCGTCGCCGTTGCCCGCGGCTTGGAACACCAATTCCGAGGTAATGGAATCGGGCGCAAGCCTCGACAAAGTGGAAGACCGCTCATCGTCCTGGGCTACTCCTTCCCGTGCAATCCGGGCTACTGCTGTGCCCGACGCCAATGCTTCCAAGCAGCCCCGGTTGCCGCACTGGCACTTGGGGGCATCATCCCGTATGTCGATTCTCATGTGACCGACTTCGGCGGCCAGACCGTTTCTGCCAAGGAACACCCGCCCACGGTCTATCACTCCACCGCCGATGCCGGTGCTGACGGTAACGTAGACCAGTGTGCGGGCCGGTTCCCCCACCTCTCTCGCGTCCTGTCCAGCGCCGTAATCGAAGTGGCCCAACGCGGCGAGGTCGGCATCGTTCCCCACCCATACGGGATAACCCAGGTTGGTTTCCCACAGGGTCTTCAAAGAGACGCCGTCCAGCATCGGTAGGTTGGGGGGCTGGTACAGGGTCCCGGTCTCTCCATCCACGGGACCGGCAATAGCCAAGCCCACACCTAGCGGGGGATTCGGCCCGCACCACCCTATGGCTTCTCTCAACAACCCCTCAGCCGTCCCCAGTAGTTCATCTTTGTTCCGGCTGACGGCGTTGCCCACTCTGGACTGCCATAGGATAGCTCCCTGCCGGTCCACGACTCCGACGCGAGTCCATGTTCCACCCCAGTCCATGGCCACCACCATTTGGGGAGATTGCGTCATCTTCCTGATTCCTTTGCCCTGGTTTGGTTGGGATCTATCATAACTAGCTGGCAGGCTCCCTTTGGAAGAAACTATCCAACCGCCAAAGCATCCAAATCCACAGGCGGGGATAGCTGATTGAGTTGGCTCAACGCCAACCGCAAGGCGTATTAGAACGTTTTTCTGTAGGCGTAGTTCTATGTGCGAAAACTACGAACCACCCTGACAAACCAGGCATGAGAACCCCATGACTGGTCCGGTGTCAAAATGTTTCCGTTACTGAGGATCAAGGTCCCGCTGTGCAATGCGGTGCCAGTGTATGGCGCCGGAAGCGATCTGGGCTTCTACGGCGTGGTCATTCCTTACGCTGGCGATGGCGGCGTGGGCGGGGTAACCGGTAAATCTTGTCAGGAACCTTGCATTTCGTTGAGCCCGGACAGTGTCACGGTAGTCCGTGGTGAAGGATGCTTCCACTGTGATGTAGTGGATTTCCGCCCCATCTTTCGCCTCGATTATGAGGTCGGCGTTGCGGAAGCTCTCCAGCTCGTTAGAAGGAATATCGCCACCCCTAGCCCTTTGCGCCATCAACGCCAGTTCCAAGCGGGATAGTGTCCGGGTGTATTGGAAGCCCATATCCAAGGCGATGACGGCGGCATTGTCAACAACTACTGCACGGGCATGCCCGCCTTTGACTTGGGCTATGTCGTTGCTTATGGTGTCAAAGCGGCGGTCGATGCGAACGAAGTGGGCATCGGTCCTTGCATTAAACTGTTCTTGGTTGTCCACGAACAAAGTCATGTCGGCGTTGAACTGTTCTTGGTTAGCCACGAACAAAGTCATGCCGGCGTTGAACTGCCTCTGGTCGGCGTTGAATTGTTCTTGGTTAGCCACGAACAAAGTCATGTCGGCGTTGAACTGTTTCTGGTCGGCCACGAACGCGGTCATCTCGGCGATGAACAACGTCATTCGCTCCATGAGGGCATCGAACCGGACGGGCAGTTGCAGCAACTCCTCGCCCAATATCTGGGCGCGTACAGCCGCTTTCCATTGCGGGTTGTCGGTAAGGGCTCGCAGGAAATCTTCCTGGCTGTTGATGGTCGTCATGGGTATAGTCCTACCCTGTATTGTAGGGGTTGGCGATGAGTGTCCGCAATCCGGCCGTTATATTCGCTCAGGGCAAACGGGTTATATTCACAACCGTTCGTGATGGTCTTGTCAAAACGCAAATTGGGCGAGTCAGACCAATTCTTGAGACAATTCCTTATTTGGCAGGAAGCCCAACCTTCAATAAGTCATCCAATGCTTCGCGCAGGCCGGACGCGCTCATTGGCCCAACGAACTTCTTCACGATGAAACCCTGCTGATCGATGAAGAATTTCTCCGGTAGACCCCTTACTCCGTAATCGATGGCAATCGCCCCTTCCTCGTCGATGCCGTTGGGGTAAGGGACTTCGTATTTCGCAAGATGTTCCTGCACACCCAACGGCAGGTCCCAGATGGCCACTCCAACGAACTCCACCGGACGGTCTCGGTATTCCCGGTACACGTCGGCCAACACGGGGGCTTCATGGCGGCAGGGCGGGCACCAGGACGACCAGAAGTCCACCATCACCACCTTTCCGCGAAGTTCCGACAAGGCCATCACTCCGCCGTCGTGCAATTCTAACGAAAACTCCGTCGCCAGCTCAGGCGCAACCTTCACCTGCCCGAACTCCGCATTGACACCGAAGCTGCCCGAACTCCCGCCGCTCCGGGCAGACGCCCACCCAAGCAGACCAAACAGGGCCAGCAGCGGGACGGCCGATGCAAGCAGAATCCAACCCCGCTTGCTCACGGGGTCCCGTCCCCTTGACGCTCCGGAGGTTGCGTCCGGCTTTCCAGTACCTGGGCCTTGAGGCGCTGGCGTTTGCTACGGTACTCACCCTCCGAATGGCCGCCTTTTTCAAATTGGTCGTCCAAGTCGGCGATTTCCCGGATGAGGGAGGCCCTGTCGAATGGGGTCACTTCAGGCAGCGATGAATTGCCTTCTAACGTGGGGCCACGGCTCCAACGGACTCTTAGTAATCCAAGAAGCAACAGCGAGGACAACGACGCACCCAGGAGGCCAGGCAAAATCACCTGCCACGTCTCAGAGGTGGTCAACGACCTTCCTACGCGCCCCAACAATCCCGGTTGCGGCAGGCCGGTAACTTCCATCATCAGCCCCTGCCCCGGACCGATTCCCTGCGCTTCCCACACTTGGTACTTGGTGTCTTGAATACTTATCGGGGTTGTCAACTCCAATGGCTTCACCAGGACGGAGGTCAGGTCCTCCGGCACCAGCGCTTGGTAGATGTCCGCGCCTTGGTGCAAGCCCTGCCGGTAGGCAACTGTGCTGCCTTCGTAAGTGAAAAAGTAGGAAAACTCTATGCTGTGCTCGCCCGGAGTGACCGGCGACGTTACGGCAAACCCGGTGCCAACCGGGATAATGTCCCTTCCCTGCAAGTCGGACTGCACGTTCAGGTCGTAGGACTGTGGCGGCAGGGAAAACCGGAGAAAGCTCATCTGGGCAGGATTGTTCAGATTCGGCGTCAGGGTGCGGTCACTCCGGTTGGCCAGCCGCACGAACTCGACCACCGCAACCGTTCGCTGTGTCTTGTCCACCTCGGCTATCACTTGCACGTGCTTTGTGACCTCAATCACCGACACGTCCTCTGTAGGCTCGTACATCGTAAGCCGCAGTTCTCCATCCAAGTCTCCTGCGCCCCGTACTGTCCTGTACAGTGCGCCGCGGTAGTCGGCGCTGAATATGTACTGGCCATTGTCGACCCCAGGTAAACCATCGACGATGAATCTCCCCTCGTCATCGCTCACCGCGTCCAAGGCGGCTATCAACCCGCCTTCGCTGTCCGTAACCAGCGCCAGAACCAGCACTTCGGCTGGAGCAGGCGCTCCAAGGGTGCCGTTGACTAGCTGCCCAGTGACCGTTACAACGTTCGCCGGCGATTGAGCATAGGCTGCAGGCAGTCCAGCAGCAAGAACGCTTCCCAAAAGCGCAACGGCAACCATCGTTATCCAGTGCTTCAAGGCCGTCATCAATCGCCGCCGATTGGCGAATTCGCCTCCGCGGCGGACGGTCCGGCCCCGCAGGCGGCGCATGTTCCGGCGTCGCCCTGAAGAGGTGCTCCACACGCGGGACACATCCGGTCCGCGCCATCCCCGCGAACACCCAACCGGGCCATCAGGACCTCTTGCTCCAATTCGAGGTTGACGTCTTGCGTTTGCGATTCCATTTGGTCCCTGAGCTTGGCCGCGGCCTGCATCCGGTAAGCCTGCAACTCTTCCCGGTACTGTTTCTCCGGCACGTTGCCCAGTTGGAACTCCAATTGGAGTGTGCGGATGGCGTCGAGGACATTCTCAACTTCGTCTATAACCGGGACCGGGCCTTGTTGGCTTTCATTGGCTTCCGGTTGGAAACGGTCTCTCAGGAAAGGGTACAGAAGTACGCCAATGCTTAACACCACCAGCGCGGCTGCCACCAGAAGGATCATGCGGTCAGCTAATCTCCGGGGACGACGCCCCTCTCATGCCTCGCTGTAGCTGTCCACCTGCCCGGCAGATGGACGTACGGGCATTGCAACCGCGGCCCGGACCGGTCCCCGGGCGGGCTGTGGCCACAAGGCCACAATTGTACCCAAAATAAGCACCGGGCCGGCTACCCACATCCACCAGATCAAGGGGTTAACCAAAATGCGAAATCCAACGCTGCCATCCGCCATATTCTCGCTGGGCGCTACAAACAGGTCCTCCACGGGCGTAGACCGGATGGATGCCCTGGTTGAGGCCATGTTGAACGCAGGATAGAAGTCGCGTTTCGGGTACAACGTGTGCTGCAACTCCCCATCCCGGCGTACTTCCACCGTGGACAGATATTCGGTGCGGTTCCCCTTGAATTCCTCAACCGTGCCCAAGTACCTGAGTTCGTAATCGTTCACCACTGCGGTTTCACCAGGCGCCAGGACCACGTCCTTTTGTTCATTGAAGAAAGACGTTCCTATGACCCCCAAGGCCACCATCACAACTGCCAAGTGGACAATGTATCCGCCGTACCGCGGCCGGTTAGCCAGTATCAGCTTGACAAAGGCGACCGGATAGACTTCCCCGGCGGAACGGTGGCGTGAGCGGGCGCCCCGGAACCATTCGGCAAGAATCCCCGTGGCCACCAACCCTCCCAACCCGAACCCGATCAGGGCGTAGGGCTGCCTGATCCCCAAGGCCAGCAATACCGCCGCCAGCGTCAAGCCTGCGGCTGCCGGTATCAACAGCGCCCGCACCAACGCGGCGGCATTGGCCCTGCGCCACGGCAATAGCGGGCCGACCCCCATCAGGAACAACAAGGCGAGGAACAGCGGCCCGTTTACTTGGTCGTAAAATGGCCGGGCAATGGTTATCTCTTCGCCGGTGGTCAACCGCGGAATGAGTGGATAGACGGTGCCCCACAGCGTAACAAAGGCGATGCCCAGAAGGAGCAGGTTGTTGGCCAGAAACGCCGCCTCTCTCGACAGCATGGAGTCCAGGTTCCTTGCGCTTTTAAGCAGGGGGTATCGCCAGAAAAACACTGCGAATGGCACCAGCACGCCCACGACAAGGAACAGCAGGAACACCCAACCCAGCGTGGAAGCGCCGAAGGAGTGGACCGACGGTACCGGACCGCCACGGTTGACGAACATGCCGTAGAGGGCCAAGCCGAACGCAACGTTGATGAGAACGATGTTCCACATCCGGAACATGCCCCGCCGCTTTTGCACCATGATCGAGTGAATGAAAGCCGTCAGTCCAAGCCACGGCATCAGGGCCGCGTTCTCCACCGGGTCCCAGAACCAGAACCCGCCCCACCCAAGGATCGTATAGGCCCACCAGGAACCCAATAGCAGACCGCAGGCCAGCAACACCCAGGAGACTATGCCCCAAACTCGGCCCGCGTCCACCCATTCGTCTTTCGATTTGCCTCCAATCAACGACCCCATGGCAAAGGCGAACGGAATGCTGGTCGCGATCAGCCCGGCCATCAACGCCGGGGGGTGGATGAACATGCCGAAGTGGGTGAGCAGTGGGTTTATGCCTTCACCGTCCGGCGGAATGAAGGGCAGCTTGTCGAAGGGGTTGGCCATGAAACCCATTACGGCGAGGAAAAATGTCATTACCAGCATCAATACGCCGGTGGTGTAGGGCAGCGTGTCCCGAACGTTGTGCGGCGCCCTCCATACCGCCAACGCAGCCATCGTCCCCAACGCCATGGCAATGTACAACAGCGAGCCCTCGTTGCCGGCGTAGAACGCGACCCACGTTAAGTGGGGTTCCATCGCCAGGTCGCTGTGGAGCGCGACGTAAGCCACTTCGAAGTCCCGGCTGACGAACAGCGCCATCAGACTCATGGTCGCCACCAGCAGCGCCAAGGCAACCAGATATACCGCCCGCCTTGCGCTGACCACTAACTCCGGAGCGCCCCGTGCCTTGCCCAGGAAAGAGCCGACGGCAGAGTAAGACGCCAATGCCAAGGCAATCCACAGCGAAGCCGCTCCCAGCTCGGCCATAACTTACTCTTTACCTTCTTTACATTCCATTAGCTGCTCGTCTCCTGGTCGACTATCGCCAAGTACTCTTCCAAGCCCTCTTCCCCTGCTGGCCGCATGGCAGGTGGTAGTTCCTCTCCGGTTGCCGCGTCCCTGCCGTAGCTGGCCGCATGGCAGGGCGGCCAGCTACGGCGTTTGGCCATTGATCTGATTACCAGCAGCCCTCCTGCGATCACTGCAACAACGGCTACAACGGGGACAATCCAAGCCAGGAGGTTCAAGCCGGACTTGGGCGGAGCAGCCAGCACTTGGGGGCCATAACGCTCGGCGAAGAAGTCCAATATCTCGTCTTGAGAGCGGCCTTGCGCCAGCATCTCTCGTACTACCCGGCGCATCTGCTTGGAATACTCCACCTGCGCTTGGTCTATAGTCTCGGCGGGGCAAACCGGGCACATGAGCATCCGGTCTATCCTCTGGGCCTCCTTCTCATCGTATTGAAGGACCTCTCCCTGCCATCCGGCGGGGTCCGGCGGAGACGACGTGGATACCGGTTGCTGAGCATGAGCCGGAGCGGTCTGCAATGCTCCTGCTGGCCGCATGGCAAGGGTTACGAAGAGCATAGTCAAGAGAACTGCCCCTGCTAGCCGCATGGCGGTGGGAACAACAACCGATAGAGGGAAACGCATGTCCATGCCATCCGGCGGGGGCCATCCGGCGGAGCCGGGGCCTGATGTGTTGAGGCTATTCGGCTGCGGGATTAAAATCTTCTGAAGAGAGTATCTCCTGCCATGCGGCTAGCAGGGCCATCCGGCGGGTTCCGGGGGGGCCGGGCACAACCGTTACTCCAATGTCATCACGTAATCGGCGATCATCTCTATTTCCTTGGTCGTCAACAACTTGCTGAAGCTGGGCATAACCGTAATACCGCTGACCATCATTCCCTGAATACCCTGAAATCCCATGGCCGTTACCACTTGAGATGTCAGGTCCGGGGTGACGGCCGGCTCGTACCCGTACTGCTCCATCATCAAATTCAACACCGGTCCGTCGCCCTTGCCTGACGCGCCGTGGCACAAAGAGCAGTTGACCGTGTACAGGTGCTCGCCGGTGTTGATCGCAGTAGATTTCGGTGCCGGAATCCAGTCCACTGGGACGGCATTTTCTACGCCTGCCAACCGGGGCGGCTCACCAGACTTGTAAGACTGGCTGTAGTGCATCTCGTAGAAGATGTCCAAGGGATAGGTCCCTTGTCCGCAACCGATCATGCCAACGGCCAATAACACGGCGAAGAGGGCGCCCACAAGGGACGCCCCTACCGGCACTGCCGCTAGCCGCTGCTGGCCGCATGGCAGGGTGGCGGGGGCTGCCAGATATTTTTTCGCACCGGAAATGCCTGTTTTCATGCTGAGGAAGTTCCCTAATTATTCCTGACTACGTCGGCGGCGCCCGCTTGCGTCAATATGGTTTGCACCTGGTTATGCTGGTCTTCCTCGACGTTTACCAGCACACCAATATATCCCTCGGTAATCCTTGTGTCGTACAGCCCCATTTTTGGCTTGGGCAACCGCGACTCGAAGATGATGCCGATGATGGTAAAGGCGATAGCCGTGAGCATGGTGCTTTCATAGGTTATTACGGCCATTGGAGGAAGCGACAGGATGGGCTTTCCGCCCTGGGTGAGGGGGTAGGCCATCTGTGTCATCGAGGTAAGCATGATGCCCACGGTGAGCCCGACCAAGGCGCCCAACAACGGGAACCAGTACAAACGGTGCCGCTCTTCCCGCTCTCCAAACGCCCCTTCCGGATACGGCGCATCGGTCAGGAAATCATAGTCGTCCTGCGAAATATCCGCCCGCTGTAAAGCATCGCCCGCTTCCGCAGCGTAATTGGCGTCTTCGAATAGTCCTAATATCGGACGTATCGCCATAGAATTTGGCCTCCTTTAGCCAGTGCCCGACAGCCGGTTGCCTGTGGTCAACGTTCACTGACCACTGACAACTCCTTAGTCTTCCCGGAAGGTGGCCGGCACGGTGCGCCGCCCCACTTGGATCTCGGTTTTCAGAATGTCACCCTCTTTAATATCATACAAAGGTATCAGAGGGAGCACTCTGGCAAAGAGCACCATCAACATCGCAACTTGAGCGAAGGTGCCGACGACGATCATCGCCTCAACCGCACTGGGCGTATAGGTGCCCCAATCGAACGTGAAGACCTGCTTTTTAGTCAACCCCGGCACGATGATAATGTACCTCTCCAGCCACATTCCTATGTTCACCGATATACAGGCGATGGACATTATCCAGAGATTGCGGCGCATCCGCTTGTTGAGCCACAGGGCGACGGGAAGGAAATAAACGACTCCCACGAAGATAATGAACCACACGTTCCACGGGTACTCCGTGAATTGCAGGTTCCGGACCGCAAGTTCATCGGCTTCTCTGCCATAGAAGCCGAAAAGGATTTCCATGACGAAGAAGTAGAACCATCCTGTAGCTACCACGATCAGTAGCCGCCCCAGCGCGTCAATGTGCTCGTGGCGAATATAGTCCTGCCATCCATAAATCCACCGCAGGATGATCATAACAAAGGCAACCGCTGAAACACCGGAGTGAACGGCGCCAACCACGAAGTAAGGCGCGAATATAGTGGAGTGCCAAGACTTGACCGCGACAGTCATGCCGAAGTCCCAGGACACTATGCTATGGACTGAGACGAATACCGGAAGGATAAGAGCTGACAGCAGAACACCGGCAATAATTTGCAACTTCCACTGCCGTGGCTGCCCTTGCCAACCCATAGACAGAACGGCGTATATGCGATGGGGGATGCCAGTGGTGCGGTCACGCAGCACCGCCATGTCAGGCAGTAACGCCACCAGAACGAACAAAACGCTGGAGGTCAGATAGGTGTAGATAGCGCTGGGGTCCCATACCAAGGGAGACCTTATATTGGGCCACACGCCGCGGGCGAAATCGAAAGGAATGAAAGGCAGCGTATAAATCCAGTACACTGTGCGCCAGGGCCTTCCCGTATGAATCAACGGCATCAGCACCGCGGTCATCAACGAGAAAACAGTCAGCACTTCGGCAGCACGGGTGGCCGGTCTGCGCCATTCCGCCTTTGACAGCCGGAGAATCGCGGAAAGCATTACGCCGGCATGGCTGATACCGATCCAGAAAACGAAGTTCACCAGGAAGAAGCCCCACATCACCGGCCGATTCAACCCGGTAAGCCCAAGACCCTTATTGATCATCAACCCGGCGACGCCCCAAGCACTGAAGGTGATGACCGCCAAGATGGCCACGGATAGCCAGAACCACCGCGGCGATTCAAGAATCGACCGCAGGAGATCCCGGTTGATCTGCCTTGCGGGTAGGACCCTGCCTTCCTGCATTTAAGCTCCCTTAACGAGTAATCGACGGTTGGTGGCCCGTGGCCAGTGTCGACTGCCCACTAGCCGCTCATCACTGATCACTATTCGGGTTTGGCCAGCACCAAGTACCTGCCGCGCATGAAGTTCCCCATCTTCTGGTACATGGTCCCTTCCTTGATTTCCCATACGCACATCAAGGGGAACAATCGAGTTGCCAACAGGTAGAAGAAGGCCACCAGTCCCAAGCCTCCCAGCACAATGAACACATCCCACAAAGCGGGGAACACCGGCGGCGGCACGTCCTCCAGGAAATGGGCGTATACGTGACCGGCGTTGAAAGACGCGACGAAGATGCGCAGGTTGAACACGAAGGCTCCGGCCAACACTACTATACCGGCCAAGGCCGGCCCCCAGTCGCTCCGCCGCACCGGATTCCACAGCAATATAAGGAACGGCATCACGAAGCTGAACAGGAAATTGGCGGCAAACATGCCTCCGTAGGAATCGAACAACAGGTACTGGAGGATGTTCTGTTCCACTTCCAGCCTGCCATACCAGTAGGTGATGCCGAAAGCGAACATGTGATAGCACCACAGCAGGCTGAACGCCAGCAGAAGCTTGCTGGCCGACCAGAAGGGGGAAATACCTATGTAAGTATGGTAGCCGCCCCATCTGCGCAGGATGAAAAGTATGACCAGTATCAAGCCCAAGGAGGATTGGAAGCCGGTCAAGCTGTACACCACCGGGAAAATGGAGTCCTTCCAACCTGCGATCATGCTCATGGCGTAATCGGTACTGATGGTGAAGTGCATGAAAATCAGCAGCATGAAATAGAAGGCGCCCAACATCGCCAACCACGCCTTCTGGTAATTCCATTGCCGCTTGGTGCCGTGCCAATGCCCCGATAGCAGCCGGTAGACGGAGCGCCGGAACCCGGTGGCAGTCAGACGAGCCTCAGCTAGATCGGGCGTCATCGAAACCCACAGAATCACCAAGCCCGCCAATGCCAGGCCGATAATGCCCAGCATATCCCACCAGTGGGGAGCTCCGATTGGCACTTCAAACCAAAGGGTACGCCGTAGTTCCAACTCGTGGGACCCAGCATCGGGATTCTTGATTGGCGGCAGCACCATCATCAACGGAATAAACATCAGGACGTTGAAGACGCCCAACAACCCGAAAAGCTCGGAAACCCGGGTCAGGGGCCGCCGCCAATGGCTCTTGGTTATCCGGAACGCCACCGCCGCCAATGGCGCGGTGCTGGTAACCATGAATACAAAGGAGAAAATGGCCGCGTAGTAGCCCCACGGCGCATGATCGTCGAATCCGCTGGTGGCTGCCCGAATTACGAACCCTACAATACCCAGAACAAGCAAAATCCCGGAGACAACCAACCCGTACACCAAGGGTTTCGGCATGGCGTTGGTCTTCGCGGCCACGTCCTGCGTGGTCTCCGAGGCCTGCGGGAAGACCCACATGCCCGGATAATGTCCTTCGGCGTGGTGTCCGTCAGCCATGTCCCCCACCACTGTTCAACGGGTATTGGTCCACCTTCTTGAGGTAGATCACGTTGGGCTTGGTGCCCATCTCTTCCAGCAAACGGTAACCCCTTGTCTTGCGTTCCCCTACTTCCTCGTGTTCGTTCAGGTCCTTGAAATACTCGTGCACCGGGCCCGTAGTATCCCCTTGGTCGGCGAAGTTCAAAGCGTTGGTCGGGCAGGCTTGGACGCAAGCCGGGAGGAAATTGCGCTTCTTCATGGTCTCGTAATCAAGCGTCGCCCTCTCCTGCCTCTCCACGGTCAACTCGGCTCGCCGTATGCGCTGCACGCAGAAGGAACACCGTTCCATGATGCCGCGGCTGCGAACGGTTACGTCGGGGTTCAACTGGTTGCGCAGCCGCTCCGGCCATACCGGCTCCCAGTAATTGAAGAACCTCACTTGGTAGGGGCAGTTGTTGGCACAGTAACGGGTGCCAATGCACCTGTTGTATATCTGAACGTTCATCCCCTCGTCATTGTGGTACGTAGCGAACACCGGGCAAACCGGCTCGCAGGGGGCATTTTCGCAATGCTGGCACATGATCGGGATGAACCGCGCCTTAACATTGGGAAATTCCCCTTCCCAGTATCGCTCTATCCTTATCCACTCATACGCCCGCCGTTGCAGGAAAAGGTCCTTGCTGTTGATGGGAATGTTGTTCTCGGACTGGCATGACACCACACACGCTTGGCAGCCCGTGCAGCGGTCCAAGTCCACAACCATGCCCCATTTGTGATCAAACCTGTTACTTACCATGTCCACCTTCCCTGGTGTCCAACGTTTTCAATGTAACCTAGTAACTCGTCTCTCCGGGGGTTATTGTCTTGATAATTTCTTCGGCGGCGCTTGTTCCCACTTCCACGGCCCGGTATGCGCCTTCAAACTTTGAAACTTTAACACTGCGTCCGGTGGGCGACACCGCCACCGTCGTGTTGGCCCAAGCCAGTGCGCCGGTGTCATCAACCTGGCTGGGCTCGATGATCGCCATCAGGTTTGAACTCTCCCCTTCGGGGCGTCCGGTCGCAATATCCGACCCAACCTCCCTCCCTTGGCCAAAGGGCACGCTGACCACGCCGGGCGGCGCCGCGGGAGTGAGGTAAACCGGCGCCTCTATCGAGCCTCGAACGGCGGAACTTATCCGGACAACGTCCCCTTCCCGCAGGCCAAGACGCGCCCCGTCATAATCGCTCATCTCGACCCAAGTCTGCCAGGTCACGGTGCTGATCGGGTCGGGCGTGGCTTGCAGCCACGGCAGGTGAGCAGTCTGCCCTTCCATGAGAGTGTGATGAGAGAAGGGCGTCAGGTAGAAGACGTTCCCGGAAGTTCCCAGCCCCGGGAATCGCGGCTCCTTCGCTTTTGCCGCGATATTGCTGATCAAACCGTCGGGAGGGTTGGTCGAGGAGGGTCCGGTGGCGTTTTCGTCCCACCAGCCGCCCTGCGCCAGCATTTTGTTCCAGAACTCGTTGGCTGTCGCCGCTTGGATAGACCCTCGGTCCATCTCGAACAACTGACGGGAGCTGTCCTTTAGCAGGGTCTCAAACCGGTCCCAAGGCAAATCGTCTCCCCTGCCCATTTCAGATGCAATGGCCAACAGCACGTCGGCGAAACTGCGAGGGTCCAGATCGCTTAATGGGTTCACCACCGGCTGCTGTATACCCACGGTCTGGAACCCGGGCCCCGGTTCCGGCAAATCGCTGCCCCAGTCTTCCAAGTAGACACGGTCAGGCAGGACCAAGTCCGCCATCGCGCTGCTATCGTCCAGGAAGGGAGAGAAGCTGACAATGAACAGGTCGTCCTGGTCCATTGCGCCGCGGAAGTCCATCGCCCCAGGCAGGCCATGGACCGGATCGGCATTGTGCAACATGAGCAGGCGGGTCTGGCCGCTGCGCAAATCACTGGCGGCAGTAGCCCAATCGGCTAGAGACGCGCTTGCGGACGAAGCGGGGACGTCGGGAAGGGGACTTTCCGGGTTGAACCTGATCCCGCCTTTGGCGCCGACGCTGCCCACCAAGTAGTTGAGGGCATAGATGGCTTCCAAGTTGAACAGACCGTTGGTATGAGCGCCGGCGGACCCACCGCCAATAGCGATACTGGGCCTGTTTTCCTCTGCCGCGAACTTCCGTGCCAAGCCCTGAATGACCTCAACCGGGCCCTGTCCGTGCAGGTCTTCGGGCAGACCGATGCGCCCGGCAACATCTTCGGGTCGGAAGCCTTCCAACGCCGCCGCGCCGCGCCCGCCGGTCAACCGTCCAACGTCCACGCCGGGAGCTTGCAGACCTTCGGAAATAATCACGTATGCCAAGCTGAGGGCCAGGTAGCCTTCCCATCCGGGTGTTATGGGCACCCATTGGTCGGCATTGGCGGCGGTCATGGAGAACCGCGGATCAACGTGGTAGAAGGTGCCCCTCTTGTCTCTGTTTTCGCCGTTCCGGAATTCCCCGTACCCAAGGCTCCAACGGTTGGGTGCAATCCAGGTTGACAGGAGGTCGCTGCCGAAGGACAGCAGGAAATTGGCGTTGCCAATATCAAAGTCCGGGAGCGTTTCCTGGTCGAAAACGTTCTTCAGGGCCATCCGGTAAGTGACACTGTCCATGGGCTCGAATGCCAAGTGGCGGCCCCCCATCGCTTGGGCGAACTTGTTAACCACCATCGCCAAGTGTCCGCGAACAGGCCCGGTTATGGCCAGCATATTCTCGGACCGCGCTTGCAATTGGGACCTGAACTCATTCAAACCGGTTTCCCAATCTATCGGCTCAAACTGCCCGGAGCCGCGGAAGCTGCTGCGGCGCATCGGCCCCGAAACCCGGTCGGGGTGGTATAGGGCCTGCAATCCCGCTTCACAGCGCGCGCTGTGCTTCCCCATGTTGGTCGGGTATGAGGGGTTGCCCTGGACTTTCTTCGCCCTGCCTTCCATAACGCGGACGACTATTCCTTCGCAGGAGGGACAGGTGCGGCACAGTGTGGCGTACCAGTTGTCTTTCCCTCTTACCAAGTCCTCCGGAAGCGCGGCCGGGCTTTGAAGGCTGAACTCGCCTTCCCGGATGCCAAACCCTTCGCAGGCGACAGCGCCTACCGCAGAGAGCCCGGCCCAGGCTAGAAAGTTCCGCCGGCTTAACTTCATGACTAGAGAGCGTCCTTGTCCAAAATCACTTGTGGCATATCGTGCAATCGGTTGCTACGTTGTTTTCGCGGTGACAGTCCAAGCACGTACCCATTTTCAACGACTGCGCCTGCTTGGGTTTCACTACCTTCATGCTCGCCACGTCGCCGTGGCAGATGGAACAGGTTTCCTGCACCGAGAGCGCCCCGTTGATGCGCTCACCGTTAATCCCGGTCTTGACCAATTCAGGGCTGGGATCAGTGAAGAACCTTATGTGGGCCTCGTGGACGAACCTGACATGGTCCGGCATCCGGTGCACCCGTTCCCAGTTGATGGGCATGACGGGCGGCACTGTCCCATCAGCGGCTGGTTCCGGCCGGAACTTTGATATCTCCGCCATCGCGGTGGTTGTCTGCCCCTCGACCGTGTTGTGACAGAACAGGCATTGCTCAACCGAGGGGACCGTCGCATCCTCTCCTTTGGTGACGTTGCGATGGCAGAACTCACACTGTATGCCCATGTTGCCTTCTTCGACCGGACCGGCATGGACCGTGTGAGGAAAGGCGACTGGTTGTGGCGGAGCGTTGCCCAATCCAAATGGCGGGTTGGAGAACCATGAAATCAGGAGAACAACCAGCACGAACCCCACGACCACAGTAACCGTCAGGCCAACCAAGCCCAGGGTCAACATTTTAGCGTCAAGTCGCATCTACTATAACGCCGTTCCATTCCATGGTATGCCGCCTTGGGCTGTGTACACCCTGGTGGCCGGAAAAAGCTGCAAAACTCTCACAATCCCATCAAACAACAAAAAGTCCGAGAGCAGTCCCGTTAAATCAGGAACCGGTCCCATATATTTTCAACGTTCAAGGTGCTTCTAATTACCAGGACCATCAAGACCACTGCCGCGATCAAAACCACCAATGCGAAGCCGGTCAGAGGAGTCCGAAGGCGGGTAAGGCTCTCCGGCGCGTGTCCGGTGTTGATCAAAGAAGGAATGATGGCATGGGCAGTCAAGATGGTAACGGCAAAGGTGACGACAAGGGGAAAATAAATCCAGAAAAATTGAAGCCATATATGGATATCTTGCCAGTTTGCTGCGGTTAGTGTTTTGGGATCGTCAAACATGCGTCAAAACAACCACTGGGGTCCGATGCCGGATTCGGTAACTACTCAAGCGAGCCCCTGCCGAAAACCTAGCGAAAAGTATCACAACCCCATAGAGGTGTCAAGGGTAAAACCATGGCTGAAACCACTGTTTGAAGGCGGTTGGCATTGCTTGTATACTGGGGCGCGAAACGGGCCTTGAGCGCTTGGCGCACGGGTCCTGCGAAAGGGTCAGGAGGAAGCCGGTGGATTTCGACATCTCGGTGTTGCCGGGGGACGGTATAGGCACGGAGGTCACGGCCCAGGGAGTCAACGCCCTGGAAGCGGTGGGGAGAGTATTCGGGCACAACTTCAGGCTGGAATACGGCGATGTGGGCGGGATTTCCATCGACAAGCATGGAACGCCTCTCTTGCCCTCGGTGCGCGACGCCGCAGCCGGGGCCGACGCCGTTTTGTTCGGCGGGGTTGGGGGGCCGAAGTGGGACAATCCCGACGCTTCCATGCGCCCGGAAGACGCTCTGCTCCAGCTACGCGCCCACCTTGGGGTATTCGCCAACATTCGCCCGGTAAAGGCATATCCGTGGCTGTCCGACTCCAGCGCGTTGAAGCCTTCGGTGCTCGAAGGTGTGGACCTGGTAGTTGTGAGAGAGTTGACCGGCGGGCTGTATTACGCCCTGCCCAAGGGGCGGAGCGAGACGCCCCAGGGCTTGACGGCCGTCGACACTATGCGGTACAGCGAAGCCGAGGTGGAACGCATTCTGAGGGTGGGGTTCCAGTTGGCCCAGGGTCGGCAGGGAAAGCTGGCTTCGGTGGACAAAGCCAATGTGCTGGAGTGCTCCAGGCTGTGGCGCCAGACAGCTACCCGGTTGTCCGCCGAGTACCCCGACGTGGAGTTGGAGCACATCCTGGTGGACACCTGCGCCATGGAGTTAATTCGAAATCCCGGGCGGTTCGACGTCATAGTGGCCGAGAACACCTTCGGCGACATTTTGACCGATGAGGCGTCGGTGCTGGCCGCGTCCATGGGACTGTTGCCGTCGGCCAGCTTGGCGGAGGTCCCGGTATCGGGCAAGCGAATCCGCGGTTTCTACGAGCCTATCCACGGCACAGCCCCGGACATCGCCGGCCAGAACATCGCCAACCCTATCGCCTCGATCCTCAGCGTAGCCATGATGCTGCGCTATTCCCTGGGTCTGACCGAGGAAGCGTCCGCGCTTGAACTGATGGTGGACCAAACCCTGGCCGACGGCTACCGCACCCGGGACATAGCCGCGCCGGGCGGCCAAGCGGTCGGCACCACGGACATGGGGTCGCACATAATTGAGGCGCTGGAGTCCGGCCGGTAGCCGCCGCCCGTTGGCTCCTGCCCCGCGAGTGGACCATTGGATACTTGGGCTGCTGGTGCCTCGGGCCGCAACTCCCCTCCGGGACTTGTCGCAACGATGTTTGCATCGCGCGGACTCGATTACCTCCTCCTTGGCTCCCATTCGTTCTCCTTGGCTACCATTCGTTGCCGCAACCATTGCAAAGCAGCCTGACAACTTGAGACTACCCACTAGGTTCTGTTGACATTTCCCCGTCATTCCCGCGCAGGCGGGAATCCATAGACTTCTAATCGGAGAGAACGTGACTGGCTGATAGTGCTTCTGGATTCCCGCTTTCGCGGGAATGACGTTATGGGGTTACTGGACTGCCTGATTTCGCAAATGTCAACAGAGCTCAGCAACAGGCGAAGGGTACAGCCTTTGCTTCGAATGACTGAATCCCGGATATGTAAGGACACGCCGCCACATGAGTGGTGACCTGACAATCGCCATCATAGTTTTCCTGGCCAGCGCAGCGTCGGTCATTTACCTGGGCGCCCAACTGGCCAAATACGGCGACGCCCTGGCTTCGTTGACCGGGTTGGGACGAGTGTTCATCGGCAGCATCCTGGTGGCGCTGGTCACTTCGTTGCCAGAGTTGTCCACCAACTTTGCTGCGGTAAGGCTCGACCCGCCAAACCCGGGCTTGGCCATCGGCAACATCCTGGGCGCCAACATGCTCAACATGTTCACTTTCGCCGCAGTGGCGTTGGCGTTTGGCGGAAAGGCTTTTCTGGAACGCGTGGCCCCGGAGCAGAGCTACTTGGCCCTGCTGGCCGCCGTAATGACGGGAGCGGCCGTCGTCTTTGGTGTAGTCAAGATAAACGCCGCCGCGTGGCAAACGGGGTTGAGTTCGTTGGTGCTGCTGTTGGTCTACATCGGCGGCATGTGGGTTGTTTACGTCACCAGGCCTCAAGAGGAGGCAGCGGACGATGATGAAGAACCGAACGTATCTTTAAGGCGGGCTTGGACGATATTCGTGCTGGTGTCGGTGGGCGTGATCATTGCCGGGGTCTTCCTGGCGTGGAGCGCGGACCGGATTGCGGACCTTACGGGGGTTGCCTCCAGCACGCTGGGCATCCTGGCGGTTTCCTTGGTGACCACGATGCCGGAGGCGTCGGCCACCATTGCCGCCGCCCGCATGGGCGCCGCCGACCTGGGAATCAGCGGGCTGGTGGGTAGTTGCGTGTTCAACGTGTCGATTTTGTGCTACGCCGACCTGCTGTACCGTGACGGCATCCTGATAAACCAAGCCCAGGAAGCGCACCTCATCGCCGGCGCTGTAGCATTCGCTCTGCTGTTGACCGCGTTGAGTCTGATCTTGTGGCGGGGCCGCATAGTGAGTGCGGCGGTCAGGGTGATCTTGGCGTTGATGGCTTCGACCTACATCGCGGCCGCGTTGGTGGTGACGTCCATAGGGCAAACGTCAGACACACCCAATCCGGCATCCGCTGTCGATCTGCCCGATAGCAGCGCCGGGGACCGGCGTTAGGGGATCAGGTTAGATGTCTTCCCCGACGTAACTTGCGATTTGCACGAAACCCTCTTCCTCGTCAGACCAAGCAAACAGCGCCGCCGCCACAACGCGGCTACCATCGATGCCCACAACCAACTGTTGCACCGGATACGCCGGCCCATCCCCCCAAGGGCTGGTGGCTACTTCCCTGTCAGTGGGGGAGAAGTAGGCGCGGCCATTGGGGTGGGAGTGAAAAATCACTTTGGCAGGAGTGTCGCTGTCAAGGCTACGGTTCAGAGACAGTAAGTCGTCGCCGGTGATCACGTAGGCAGTCTCGGCTCCCCGGGCCGCTTGGGTTGGGTGTGTGCCCAAAGCCTGGGCATTGTCGCAACTGCGCACCAAGGTAACCATGGGCCGGTCTTGTGGGCCGGCAAGCCAGCCGCAGCACTCGGCCGGGAAGGCCCTGCGAGCTTCTTGATAAACCTCGCTCAAGACCTGTTGAGGAATCTCTAACGGCGCCAACGCATCGGCCATACTAAGTCTCCTTAAAGGCCTTCCAGTAAACGCCTGGCCCTACTTTCCTGCCGCTCTTGTTCCTGGGCCTTCACATGGTCGTAATACCGGCTCACAGCCTCTTCCTGTTCACGGTTCTCTATCGACCCGGGGCGTTGCGACCTGACGAAGTCGATCGCGTTTTCCGCAGTATAGCCAACATACACCAAGTAGCAGGCCAGAACGGTTCCGGTCCGCCCCAGTCCGGCTTTGCAGGTGACCACCACCGGGTGTTCCCAGGACTCGATCTGCTGGTCGATGAACTGGCACATCCGGTCTATCTGGTCGATCTGCGGAGCAGTAAAGTCCGGGACCGGCTCGTACAGGTCCGCCAGTTCCAGCGCTTCTGCGGAAATGGTGTCCTCTTCCATCCGTATGACGGCGGCAATGTCACGCAACTTCAGGAACATCAAATCGCGGCGGTTGACAGGGCCTTGGGCGCCGGCCAGGGAGCCTTCAAGCAACCAGCTAAAGTTAAGGTGCTGCACAGGGCAAACTCCGCTTGATTAACGGAATAGGTGAAAGTCCATCTGAAACGAGATCAAGCATCTGAACGATCTCTCCAAGAAGAGCGACGTGCAAGGCGAGAAGCCCGTTCCTCGTGAATGTCACGATCACGAGCCGCATCCACCGGCATCAGGATATCGGCATGCCAGATGTTGTCGAAGCCCGGCGACGCCCGGCAGCCACACCCCTCATCCAACACATCCGGCATCCTGAGCAAAGCCCATCCACAAAACGACCGATTGGTACCCCTCAGGGAAGCAATGATCTCGCCATGCCGCACAGCCTCGCTAGAGGTCATCCTGTAGACCCGGTCCACCGAGATCTTGAAGTTGCCGGGAAAGGAGAAAACGGACGCGGGAACCTCCCCACGACGACAAATTTTCGCCTCCGTCCGGCTGACCACAGCCCGAGCTAACAACTCCTCATCATTAACCGGCGGAATGATAACCAAGGGAATCATTTCGCCTCGGCCCCTGAGCGGAGCCTGAAGAGATCATCATCGGGAACGTCCCGAGACGATGCATATGGCTTCCGCCACACCTTGCCTCCGATTTCACCGGAGCACCGGGCAGTACCGTCCTCCCTGATGCTGATAAAGACCCCATCGGGACGCCTCCCCCGGACATCAACCGCCACCGCGCCGTCGGGCATGAGGTATACCAAGCACCTCCCAGAGATCCAAGGTCGCAGATACCAAAGGATACGGCGGGCCTCCTCGGCCAGGGAAGCCGAGGGCTCAGGTATCCCGAACTCGTCTGCCGCAACCGGAATATCCGAGAACTGCTCCTCCAGGTCCTGAGACAGCGGCAAGGAGTCACCGGACAGAGCCCGCTTGACAGCTCGATGGCGACGGACACGAAAACTCCTGGCATACCGAACACGTCGCATGCCGACCCGGAACGATCTAGGCGAGTCAGGATCGGCAACGGACAAGGACTGGGACACCCGGACCAGCCAGGAAGGTCGCCCTCCAGCACGATGGCTGCCGCGGGCGGCATCAGGAACAACGGGAGCGTATTTCAAGGACACGAACGAACCTGCCTTCATCCAGCTTCGATATGCCGCGAGTAAAAGCCAGTCGCGAGTTGAACAAACTCTTCAAAAAGCTCCTCCCACTCCTCCAGAGAATCAACCAGGATGTTGGACAGCGACTCATCAGGGAACAAATCCACGGAGCAGGAACTCAGCAACCGGAAATCCAAGCAGTTGATGTACTCGGAGCCACCGCGGCTGACCTCACTAACCTCGAAGGTCACTCTCCTGTCTGGGAAAAAGAACCTGGAACTGGAACTGACAACTGGCAACTGTCCCTCCAAGGACGTGCCTATATTCACTATTCCAGGACAACCGTCCGGGATGAGAGCGTAGCCCCCAATGCCAACGGAAAACCCAGCCAGGTCCAGCCCCGGGAGGACCCTCAGAAAATAGCGGACAACTTGGTTACAGATACCCACCTCGGAACCAGGCCAATCATCAACTGCAACAGCAAACTCCACCTCACCATCCTCGACCTGCACCGTAAATCCGCTGTCGAAGACCATCTCGGTGAACTCGGGCGAGACAAAAACTGGCTTCTCCAGGTTCCAGTGAACCGGAACAATCTCATTATAGCGCAGGAAATCCGGCGTGAGCATTGTTGGGACTAGGTCAGTGGGATCCACCGTTACCCAATACCTCGTGCAAACAAGTCCTGGCCCGGCAGAACCGGTCGACGTCCGCGGTGTCATCCAGAAGGCCCCCTCAGTGCACCCCAAAGTTTAGGAATGAACAAATATATCACTCAAGACAACCCTCCTGCTAAGGCCGGAACCGACGGAACTTGATCGGGAACGACGACTGTAGTTCCCGACGGTGAGCTTGAGCAGACCTGGTCAACCTCACCGCTACTTCTCCTATTCCGCCAGGCGAGTTGATCATCAAATGCAGGTCTGGTCGGGACTACAATCGTATAGGACTCCCTCTAAAGAGGTAACACTGTCATTAAGAAATAACGTCGATCATCCATCGCCCCGCTTCCTGAAACGGACTCCCAAAGACCTCTTATCGGACAGCGCCCACGCTGCAAAGCCGCCTTAACCCGCCACTGGAAACGGTCCAGCCCATCCCATCAGGGGTGCCAACGGGTTCCAGGAATTGGTTAAAAGAACGTCAGAATCCGCTCAACCTCTGCGGCCTCCAGGCCGTCCACCGCCACCAGTTTCTCACGGGAGTTATGTCCCCTGGTTATATGAACACTGGTCTTGGCGACCCCCAAAGCGTCGGCCAGCAGCGCAATTACAGCCGCGTTGGCCCGCCCCTTTTCCGGCGGCGCAGTCACCCGCACCAGCAATATGCCGTCCCGGAACCCGGCAATCTTATTCGCCGAAGCCCTGGGTTGGACTTTTACCTTCAAGTGAGTTTTGGACAAGAACTGGCGGGGTACTGGCCGGATGGAGAAGGACCGTTTTGTGTGGGAGGACGGATGCGGGGTGCCCATCCCTTACGCTTCTGATATATTTACCCGCAGAACGTCAACGCACCTTTGGAGAGGTCCAGTGGAGTATACCAACATCAGGCTTGAAAAAGAAAAGGGTGTGGCAACTATCCGGCTGAACCGGCCCAACGCCCTGAACGCGGTCAACTGGGACCTGCTTAACGAGTTGTCAGACGCCACGGCGGCTGTGGCCGGGGACGAAGATATGAAGGCCTTGGTGCTCAGGGGCGAGGGCCGGGCTTTCTGCTCCGGCGCCGACCTCACCTTCTTTGAGACGGCTTTCCAAAAACCGGACCTCTTGACCAAATACTTGGAACATTTTAACGCCTGCTTGTTCGGCTTGGAGAAATTGCCCATTCCGGTCATCGCCGTTGTCCACGGCTACGCTTTGGCCGGCGGGCTGGAATTGATGCTGGCGTGCGACATGGCCTTGGCGTCCGAGGATGCCCGCATCGGCGACCAGCACGCCAACTTCGGCCTGATGCCTGGCGGCGGCTCTACCCAGCGGTTGCCTCGCAAGATAGGTCCGCAGAAGGCGATGGAATTGTTGACCACCGGCCGTTGGCTGTCAGGAGCCGAGGCCGCCGCGTGGGGCTTGGTGTTGCGCGCCGTTCCCGCTGACGACCTCGACCGGGAGCTTGAGGAATTGGTCGCCCCCTTGCGGGCCAAGAGCCGCCCGGGGTTGGGCTGGATAAAGTCCGTAACCCGCCGTGGCGACGGCCTGTCTCTTGACGACGGCATATCATTGGAGACCATGGCGTTTGTCCAATACGTTGCGACGTCGGACCATCCCGCTCAAGGGATACAGGCCTTCAAGGAAAAGAGGCAGCCGGAATTCTAGGCCCCGCCTGTCGCTCGGTTCGACAGGCATGGGCTGCGATGCTATGATGCAGTGGCTTCCCTGTCGTGGTGGGGTTCGGATGAACGGGATCAGGGAACAGTCCCAAGCCCTCCTTAGGGCGATTCCTCCAACCTGAGAAATTTCCATGAAGATAATCAACATCCTCAAAGAGACACGCACTATTTCCTGCGAGTTCTTCCCCCCAAGGGCTGAAGAAGGCATACCCGGCGTCTTCGGGGCCATCCAGAGGCTACAGCGTTTCAGTCCGGACTTCATATCGGTTACCTACGGCGCGGGAGGGTCTACCAGGGCATTCACCGAGCGCATTACCATTGAAGCCAAGGACTTTGGCGACATGGAGGTAATGGCCCATTTGACTTGCGTCGGCCAGACCAAAGAAGAGGTCCATCGCGTGCTGGAGCGCCTGGACGCCGCGGGGATCGGCAACGTCATAGCGTTACGGGGCGACCCTCCCAGGGGTGAGTCCAACTTCATCCCGGCTGAAGGTGGTTTTGAACATGCGACGGAGCTGATCGAGCATATCCAACGCAATTTCGAGTTCGGCCTCGCCGCTGCCTGCTATCCCGAAGGCCATGCCGAGTCCGTGGATTTGCATTCCGACTTGGAGTACACCAAGCAGAAGGTGGACAAGGGCGCTGATTTCCTGATTACCCAGCTCTTTTACGACAACAGCGACTTCTTCGACTTTATGGACCGCGCCGGGAAGGCGGGAATCAACATTCCAATCATTCCGGGAATGTTGCCCATTCTAAACACCGCGCAGATTCGCCGGTTCACCGGCCTGTGCGGCGCAAAGATTCCCGGCGGGTTGGACCATCAATTGGACCAGTACGCCGACGACGATGACGCGGTGCGCGAGTTGGGTGTGGAACACGCCACACGGCAAGCGGAAGAGTTGTGGGCCAGCGGCGTTCCCGGTATCCACTTTTACGTGCTCAACAGGAGCTACTCGGTCTCAAAAATCCTGGGCAACCTGAGCCTGTCCAAGCATAACGGGGTTGATTAAGCCTGCCTTCCAGGAATTTTGCCCTCACGTTCTTCCTTGGCGTCGGGGCATTCTTGCAATAGTCATTGATTTGATAATACCCAACTCGTCATTCTCGCGCAGGCGGGAATCCAAAGCCTTCACGGGGTAAAACACGTTGGGCAGGACATGTTTTGGGATTCCAATTTCCTCAAGCCCCGTCGATCCCACTCAACCCTCAGCCCAAACCCAACCGAAACAACATGCTAAGTACCGGCGTTGACATTATCGAGATTGAGCGGGTGCGGAGCGTCCTGGACCGGTACGGGCAACGGTTCCTGGCGCGGGTCTTTACGGCGGGCGAGATAGCATACTGCCGCGGGAGGCCCGCAAACCTGGCGGCCCGGTTTGCCGCTAAAGAGGCTACCATGAAAGCCTTGGGCACCGGCGTCCGAGGCGTCGGTTGGAGGGACATCGAGGTTGTCCGGAGCGAAAGCGGCGCTCCCTCGGTGATGCTGCACGGCAGGGCAAAACACCGGGCCACAAGACTGTCGGTTAGGGAAATCTCCCTCAGCTTGTCCCACTCCCGCGACTATGCTGTCGCATTCGTAGTCGCGGAGCGCGAGGAGCCCGCGTGAAAGTCGTTACCGCGGCCCAAATGACGGCGCTGGAGCAGGCCTCTGAACGCCAGGGAGTCAGCACCGACACCTTGATGGAGAATGCCGGCTTGAGAGTGGCGGAAGCAGCCCGCAAACTTATGGGCGGCGCCGCTGGCAAGCGGGTGCTGGTGCTGGTCGGCCCGGGCAACAACGGCGCCGACGGCTTGGTCACAGCCCGGCATCTGCGCCGTTGGGGCGCAGATGTGGTTGCTTACGTGGTCACCCGCCGCCCGGACGCGGACCCGAAAATGGACTTGGCCATCGAGTACGATGTCACCATAAACGGCGCTTCCGGCGACGCCGACCTCCGGGCCTTGGACAGGACAGTGGCGAGGTGTGACCTGATTATCGACGCAGTCCTGGGCACCGGGCGTTCCCGCCCGCTGACAGGACCGGTAAAGGACGTAGTATCCCGGTTGCGTCCAACCGCCGCGTCCGGCCCGCCTATTTTAGCCATGGACCTGCCCACGGGCCTGAACCCGGACACCGGCGAGGTTGACCCTGCGGGGATAACAGCCGACGTGACGGTGACGTTGGGCCGCCCCAAAGTTGGGCTGCTCACGTTCCCCGGCGCCGCATTTGCGGGGCGCTTGGAGGTAGCCGACATCGGGCTGCCGCCGGGGCTGGAGTTGGAGCGAAGCATAGACTTGGAGATGTTGACGGACGAGTGGGTCAAGGACCGCCTGCCCCACCGGCCTGCCAACTCCCACAAGGGGTCCTTCGGTCATGCCCTAGTGATTGCGGGCTCCCGCAACTACGTGGGGGCGGCCTGTCTGGCCGCACAAGGGGCGGTTCGCGCCGGAGCGGGCCTGGCAACGCTGGCCGCTCCACAAAGCATCCACCCCATAGCCGCCGGCAAGCTTACCGAGGTCATCCACCTTCCGCTTCCCGACGACGAAGAAGGACGGATGCACCCCGATGGGGCCAAGATAGTCCACAGTGTATTCGAGCGGTACGACTCGCTCCTGGCAGGATGCGGCATGGGTCTGTCCGCTGGCGCCACGGCTTTTCTGGAGAATTTGTTGTTCACTCACTCCGAGCCTTCACCGCCGATGGTGATCGACGCGGACGGTCTGAACAACCTGGCTCGGATACCCGATTGGTGGAAACGGTTTACCGGCCCGGTGGTGCTGACGCCCCATCCCGGAGAGATGGCTACGTTGACCGGGACTACCATCGCCGAAGTGCAGAAAGACCGTGTCGATTGCGCCCGCCGTTGGGCTAGTCACTGGAGCGTGTCGGTGGCCCTCAAGGGCGCATTGACCGTGGTTGCCGAACCTGGAGGCATGGCGCGAATCTCCCCGTTCGCCAATCCCGGCCTCGCGTCGGGGGGTACCGGCGATGTGCTGACGGGCGTAATCGCCGGGCTGATGGCCCAAGGTCTTTCACCCTTCGACGCAGCCTGTTGCGGCGTTTATCTTCACGGTCTCGCCGCGGAAACGGTGGTCCAGAAGTACGGAAACACCGGAGTCCTGGCATCTGACCTGGTTGAACAGTTGCCCTCCACCATCAATAGCCTGCGTTGGCCTCGTATGGTTCCAATTTACGCGGTTTAATTCTTGGACCCAACTGTCATTCCCGCGAAGGCGGGAATCCACCGTACCGTCGCTGTTGAACAGCCCCCCAAACGGAACGCTACCCGTTGACGGTAACTCCGGCTCGGCTGATACGTCCGGTACGGGTTTACGCAACAAACAACACGTTTGCTTTCATGGTTGCTCAGTATCTGCGTGCTATACTTGATTAGTCCGGTGTTTGCTCATTAAGCAAGTCCATGCGCTGCATCCAGCCGGAGAAGCGGGCGTATCAAGCGGGGGCATCGGACATCCGGACCATCCATTAAGTTGGCGTGTATTGGTGGTGAGTGCGCTATGTCGTTGGAACAGTTTCTCGAGAGTTTGACCGGCGATTCCACCGACCTCTCACAGAGTGACTTCATTGAGGTCTCCGACCTCATGCCCGAAGAACTGGGGCAGTTCGTCCGCACTTGGTTTACCATTCCGGTGGAACGCAAGCGTTGGACCATCTCCACCATGGTTGAACTGACGGAGGACAACCCAGAGCTTGACTTCTCCGCGGTATTCAAGTTGTGTTTGAAGGAACATGATGAAACAGTCCTGGAGAACGCCATGGAGGGACTGTGGGAACACGAAGACCGCTCGGTAATTAACGGCCTCATCAATGTGCTGCATTCCAGCAACAGCCCCCGAGTGAGGGCCGCCGCCGCTGTGGCTTTGGGCAAGTTTCCTGTATTGGTCCAGGAGGGCAAAATCCTGGCCAAAGACGGAGACGCTATCCTGAACAGTCTGATGAAGGTGCTGGACGACCCGGACCAACCCGTCGAAGTGGTGCGGCGGAGCTTGGAAGCGGTCGCGCCTTTCAATACCGAGCGGATACGGGACCTGGTGGACAAGTCTTACAAGAGTGACGACCTGCAACTGAAGTCCAGTTCCATCTTCGCGATGGGGCGCACCGGCGACGCCAGTTGGCTGCCCTTGTTGATAAAGGAGCTACAAAGCCTGGAACCGGGCATCCGTTATGAGACAGCCCACGCCTGCGCTGAACTCGCGGAAGATGAAGCGGTGCCGCACCTGATAGCCTTGCTGGAAGACGACGATTACCAAGTACAGTTGGCGGGCATCAGCGCGCTGGGCAAGATAGGCGGCCCGCTCGCGAAAAAGGTGCTGGTGAACTGCGTGAAAGAAGGCGACGCGGCCTTGGAAGAAGCTGCCCGTGTCGAGTTGGAAAACATAGATTTCATGGATGACCCCCTGGGGTTTACTTCGGATATTTAGCCGTTGCCCCATTTAACGGAACAACAACTACGTATTTTGCAGTCGGCCCGCATCGGCCACTTGGCCACGTCCAACGCTCAAGCAAGTCCCCATGTCATCCCTGTGTGTTTCGCCAGCGACGGCCGGTCCATTTATTCGGTATTGGACCGGAAGCCCAAGCGGGCCGCATTGACCAAGCTGAGGCGGGTCCGGAACATCCTTGAAAATCCTTGGGCAAGCTTGGTGGTTGACCACTACGAAGAGGACTGGTCATCCCTGTGGTATATGCTCATTACCGGCACGGCCGAATTGTTGGAGGAAGGCGCCGAACGCTCAGCGTCCATCCCATTGCTGCGGGCCAAGTACCAGCAATACCGGCACATGGATATAGACGACAACCCGGTAATCAAGCTGGTCCCGGAACGAATAGTGTCCTGGGGACTGGATTCGGAAGGGTAGCCGAGTCCGGGAACTAATCCACGTCAAGCCGCGTATACGTATATAAGTATGTATGCTGTCCTTGGATGCAGACCAATCCTATCCTATTCATCGAGGTCCCCCGATAATGCCCAAAGTCAAAACCGCGCTGCTTTCCGCTATGGGCGTCTTTACCGTCCTGCTGGCAGGTCATCGCCTGCCGGGGTGGCGCCGGGCCAACCAACGCAACGCTGGAAGCGCCATCGGGGCGGAATCCCAACGCATCGGTAAGCGGCTCCGTCACTTACCTGGAGCGGTTGGCCCTGACTCCGGGTGCGACCCTCGTAGTAGAGCTACGGGACGTGTCTTATGCCGACGCACCCGCTCCACTCATCGCCCGCCAGACCATCTCAGGTCCTGGTCAAGTCCCCATCAAGTTCAAGGTCGGATATAACCGCGAAGACATCGACTCCCGAAGCACGTATTCAATCAGCGCGAGAATCATTGAGTCCGACGGCCGCCTTGCCTTCACCAACGACACAGCGTACGAAGTAGTCACCAGAGGCAACCCAGACAAGGTGGATATGCTCCTGGTGCTGGTTGAACCTCCACCCGAAATGGTTGGAGGCGACGATGGCGCCGGTTCGGATTGGAGGACGTGGATAGAGGCCCCGGCCCCGGTAGCTTGGGCTAACCTGATACCCAACCAGATCGAACACCTGTTGTGGGTCGCTTACTATCAGTCAACCTTGGAAGGCTGCGCCCGCCCCGGCACCCAGGAATTGAGACTGGACGGCTACGACATTATTGTCCAGGTTACGCTGATGCAGCCTCCTCCCACTGCTTGGGCGATTCCCTGCCATGAGCAGATGGTGGAATTTGACACCGTATTGCCCATCGGAACATCTCTTGACCCCGGGCAGACCTACCGGGTGATAGTCAACGGGTGGGAAACCACTACCTTCACCCTGCCGGAATCCAACCTTCGGGACACTCTTATCGCCGAATCATCCATAGAAAGCGCCGAGATAGTGATATTGGAAAGCGCGCCGCCCCAGTACCACCTGAGGGTCGTATCAGGTATGCCAAAAGGCAGTATCTGCTCCCAGTTCAACGGCTACCAAATCCGACGGAAGGAATCAGCCGATATAGACGTAGCAGTCACCCGTCATGAAGTAGTCGACCCGCTTGTCACCTGTACTGCGGGCTGGTCTCCGGTGAGGGAAACCGATGTACCCTTGGGTTCCGATTTTGAGCCGGGCATGGAATACACCGTCAGGGTAAACTCGAACATCTCCAAGTCATTTGTAGCCCGTTAACCGTGGTTTCCGTTTAGAATGGCGCCAGGTCGTAAGGACACGTAAAATAAGCCGGAGACCGGAAATCTGAATAGCCTGACCGCTGCCGGTAGTTGACAATACCGCAGCCACTGCCGAAAATCCCCAATACACTGGCATTCTCCGGAGAGGCCTCAATGCCCCTGCCGCTTCTGTTAATACCCTTGGCCATAGCCGGCGGCTCTACCTTGGCGCAAGTAGCCGCCAAGCTCAGGGCCCACAGCCGGTTGAACCGCCTCAAGGAAGAACTGGAACAGGTCGAGTCCCGGCATCTGGAAGAGATGGCCTACCACCATGGCCGGCAGGTGGAACTTTGCCTCCTCTTGGGACTGCCGGAACCTGCACTACCGGAAGTACTTCAACCACCGCCACAACAGGAAGACATCCCTCGGCCCGTTCCCAAGTGGCGGCGGTTCCTCCAACGCCGCCGCCATACCGTGGCCCAAGGCTCTCCGCACACCCGGTTCAGTATCATCGGGCGGCATGGGAGCAGCTTCCTCGCGGGGACGATCTGGAGAACCCTGTCGGGTCCCATATTGAACGTCGTCCAGCCATTAGCGGTAAGGGTGCTGTCATTCCTGCCAAGATTCGCCGCGGTGGGAGGGACCGGAGGCTCCCTTGCTGCTTCCACCGGGGTCCGTTTCGCCGTGGGAACTGTCTCGGCGGTAGGCCTTGTCCTGGGACCGGCCTTGGCGGCAGTGGCAATAACCAAGGAGGTCAAAACGGTCAATCGGGCCCGCCGGGAGTTGCAGGCCACCCGTGTCCGCCTGCAGCGTGAATCAGCCCGAACTGCCGCCCAGACACGGGCCCTGGAAAGGCGGGCCGCGTCGGCCTCCACTCCGGCCCGTCAATTAGAGGCCGGAGTCGCGCCGCACCACCAATGAAACGCGGACGGGCAGGCGACGCCGCAACCAGCGTATGGATTGCGCTCTCGCCAATCGATCGGTAACACAACAACGGCTCCACCGCTCGAAGCCATGTCCGCTACTCCGACCGCGCCAGCGTCACCTAGTCCGACGTTCCTGACATGAAGTGATTCCGGGTAAATATCCTGCAACATCCTCGTCAACCGGGGAGATAAGTTCTGGTCAAATAACAACTTCATTGGGCAGGCAGCGACATGAGCCGCCCATCCAAGTCAGCCGCAAACGCCAAACATGCGCGGATGTCTTCTGGCGTAAGGTCAGGGAAATCCGACAGTATCTCGTCCTCGGTCATGCCTGACGCCAAGCATTCCAGGATGTCGTAGACAGTGATTCGCAAACCGCGAATACAGGGTTGGCCGCCTCGTTTCCCGGCCTCGACGGTAATCGTCTGACTCAATTCTCCGGCGGCTTCCAAGGCCAATTTATGCTGCTCCAGCATCCGGTCCAATCCGCCGGCGGCTTCCAGGGTCAATTTGTGCTGTTCGAGCAACTTGACCAACCCGCCGACAACTCTCTGGGACAATTGATGCCACTCAAGTACCCGGTCTAACCCGGAGGTTGTGCCGAAATTCTGGCCCACAATATCCTCTTGCCCACATAGATAATGGATGGGAGCTTCATCCTATTCTAATAGCTGCCCTGCCTCGGATTCCACCGCCTTCCCTTCCTTCGACTCCCGCAGCCACCTCCGCAACTCCCGCCGCCTGGCCGTCACCTTGACGTTACGCTCACGTAACCACTTCGCTGGCTTTGGCAATGGCGGGGAATCGTAAGGTTCTTTATTCAATGTTTACGGGTATAATCGTATTCACCCAAAGGGTGATTGATGGAAGTGTATTTCCGGACAAATCAGCTCCGGCGCAATTACGAAGAGTCTGCCAGAGCAATTCGACAATGGGGGCCGGAAGTTGGTCGAAAGTACATCACCCGCATCAACGAACTTCTCAGGATAATAGACTTTCACGAAGCTTGCAAAATTCGGGCTATGCGTCTACACCCCCTTAAAGGACCCAAGGAGGGGGTGCTGTCTATATATCTCGCAGGCAGGTGGCGACTTATAGTCACGACCGGCGACACGGAGAAGTCAGTTGTAATAGAGGAGGTCAGCAACCATTATGACGATTAAAAAACTGGGTGCGTTGTCAGACTTGCCAATTCCTCCAGGGGACATATTGGAGGAAGAACTGGAAGCGCGGGGAATGACGCAAAAGGAATTGGCGGCAAGACTCGGCAGGCCACCGCAGGCGGTAAATGAGATTATCAAGGGAAAGAAGGCGATCACCCCGGACACCGCCATCGGGTTGGAGAAGGTTCTTGGTATAGACGCTCAATTCTGGACCGGCCTCGAGAGCGACTATCGCATGGTCCTGGCAAGAAATCGTGAACGGGAAGCCCTCTCGGCCAACTTGACCTACTTGAAGGAATATCCTATCAGGGAAATGGTTAGGCGAGGTTGGATGGATGCCGGGGGAGATAAAGTAGGCAATTTGGAAGCATTACTGAACTTCCTTGGCGTGGCGACCCCCGAGCCCAAAGCATACCAAGCAGCCGTAGGGTTTCGAATCACTGAAGCGGCGCAGCAGAACTTTTCTCCCGGCGCCCTCGCCGCTTGGCTCCGACGGGGAGAAATAGTCGCGGGAGGAATAACCACGGCTGATTACAACGGGCAAGCCTTCATGGATGCGCTGGTCAGAATCAGGGGAATGACCGGACTTTCACCCGCAGAATTCCTCCCGGAAATACAATCTTTATGCGCCCAAGCCGGCGTGGCGTTCTGCGTGGTCCAGGAACTTCCGAAAAGCGGCGCCAATGGGGTTGCACGATGGCTCACTGATGGGAAGGCCATGATTCAGATGAACATCAGGGGCAAGTGGGCCGACATCTTCTGGTTCACTTTCTTCCATGAAGCCTGCCATCTACTCAGACATAAAACCCAACGCCGCATAGTTATCGACGGACTTGACCCGGATCCGGACATGGCGGAGGCGGAAGCCGATGCGGACCGGTTTGCCCGGGACTTGCTTATCGCTCCCGATGCGTGGGAAGAATTCCGCGACGCTAGCCTCTTCACATCCGGCGCCATAACTGCGTTCGCCCAGACCGTCGGCATTGCTCCTTTCATAGTGGTCGGAAGATTGCAGAAGGAGGGAAGGATTGGCTACAACCGCCTGCCCAATCTGAAACTGCGTTATCAGTGGGTAACCGAAGCGAACGGGTAGATCATTATATATCGCAATAGTATAACCGTTTGGTTATCTGTTGCCAGTTAGCTACAGCTAGGCACTTCGGGCCATGTTTTCCTGTCCAATGGTACCAGGCTTAATCCACGGGGAGACAAGAACTGCACTGGAGGAAGGTCTCAACCGATCGCCCTAAATACTGGATATAAGAGGATGGTTGCAAGGGACAGAACCGACAATGCCAACCTCATCATCCATCCCCCAGCAACCTCCCCACAGCCCGCTCCACCGCCTTCCCTTTATCTGACTCCCGCAGCCACGTCCGCTACTCCTGATGCTCGTAGTCAACCGGGACCGCCAAGCAGTCGTGGATGCCCTTTGGCATCGACTGATGAATAGACTTTAGTTGCCTTTATCGCCTGAATTAGCATCATTGGTTTGTTCAGAACTTTTCCCGGCCTTGCCACCGGGAGGTTTACCGGGATTCTCAGACTTGGCCTTGGGAGGCGCCACCCTTGGAAGCGCCGCATTATCTATCCGAACCCCCATTACTCTACGGGGAGTCTCGTTCGCCGCATCTTTATCGCCTGGGTTCTTTTCCGACATATCACCTCCATCTCGTGCCTACGCATCAAGCTCAATTCATTGTATCATTGACTCCGGTTTACAATTGAGAGAGGTTCACGATGTGAAGAGCAGACGTGCATTGATAGCAACCCTGTTGGTTTCCTTTGCCATTGTTGCCTTTATATATCCGCAACTTGCATCCGCTCAAGAGCCTGACCGGGATCAGAATCCTAGCGAAGATTCGATTCAAGTAGTTGAAACACCCATCACGAGAACCTTCCGAGATTTGTCAGGAGGTATCCAATCGATCGTAACCGTTGCAGCCATCTTGGCAGGCGGCTACTTGGCTTGGCGTAATTTGCACATATTCAGGGCAAGAGAGCCTCACGTCACCATCGAACATAGACTTTCGCACAGACTAATCGGCGAGGATTATGTACATATTTCTGTCACTGTTACTCTGCACAATAGCTCGAGAGTTCATGTGGAATTTCGGGACGGCTCATTTACGTTACAGCAAGTGGCGCCTGTGTCAAATGAAGATGTGGAGCACCTGTACGCTGAAGTATTCGTAAACGAAGAGGAAGCTTATCTTCAATGGCCCACACTAGATGATTTCCGACGTCCTTGGGATGAAGAGGAACTTGTTGTAGAACCGGGAGAGTCAGAGTACCAAACCTACGAATTCATTGTTGGGAGGGATATCGAATCGGTTGCCATCAGCACCTATTTCTTTAATTCCCGAGTCTTCGGCAAAATACCAGATGATATTGAACTGAAAAATGCCAAGAGACCAAAACAAAGGTTACTAAGATGGCGAGAAGTGAGAGGCCCAATGGGATGGGGCAGGACTTCAGTCTACGATGTTATACTAAGGAACGTTCACCCTAGCTCTGTAGCAAATGAAGGTCAAACAAATTATGCCACCTAACAATAGACCCATTATAATCCGTGAATCACGAAGCCCTAAGACCATTCCTCCGAAGCTATCTGATTCGAGGAAGCCTCCGGGCGGCAAGGTGCTCAAAATAAAAGGGAAAGGATCACTACAAGTGAAGGGCAAAGTCACTATTGTCCGTCAGCCTCGTAGCCCTCACACCATTCCGCCCAAACTGGAAGATTCCGGGAAGCCGCCTGGTGGCAAGCCACGCAGTAACCCTTAAGCCATTCACCACAGGCTAGTCCCTTGCCTTCGTCACCCTTCCTCCAACAACCTCCCCACCACCCGCTCCACCGCCTTCCCCTCCCGCAGCCACCTCCGCAACTCCCGCCGCGCCACCGTCACCGTAACACTGTCCCGTTGCTCCCGTAATTGCTCCAATTGAAGCGCCGCGCCATGGGCCGCCGCCTCGCCCACCTTGGCAATGGCAACGTGCCGCCGGTTGCCGGGGTCGAACTCCGGGATGGGCAGTTTCTCGCCAAGCGCTAGTGTTGGCGGTATGGCATGAATTCTGGTATAACAGGCTGCGGACGGGCTTCTTGAGCTTCGTTGGGGACATTTCCGCGAGTACTCTGTCGGCTCGTTGGGGGCGGGAAATGGCCAAATCTACGCTTACTTTTGAATTGGGTGGGCAAATTGACATTGCGCGTCTGGAAAAAGGCATCAGTGTTTTCCACCGGCTTGTCTCAGCCTTGACTTCCAGAGCAAAAGTAACCTGGATAGTTGAAGATTTGCAGCCGGGCAGCGCTGTGGCCACTGTTCGCGGTGAAGCGGACGATTTGAGCACAGTTGAAAAAATCGTTGACCAGTATGGGGAAATCGGAAAAGCGCTGGAGCATCAGGAAGAGCCGCGCTATGGTTCGCAGATAACGCGAGCCGTCAACGCAGTCAAAAACCTGGCGGCATCCGTTGAGTACGTGCGGTTTGAGACGCCGGACGCCGAATACACGATTTACGGCAATGGAAAGGTCTTGAGTCAACCCGCCACCATGTCCGCCATTGGAGCCGTTACCGGCAGAGTGCAAACGCTGAGCAATCGAGGAGGACTACGGTTCAACTTGTACGAATCCATCTTCGATAAGGCTGTTTCCTGCTATCTGGCCCAAGGTCAGGAAGAACTTATGCGTGAAGCTTGGGATCGGCGGGCCAGGGTGAGCGGGCGGGTCTCAAGGGAAGTGGCAACAGGGCGGCCGATAGCCATACGACAAATTGTGAAGGTTGAGGTATCGGAGGACACCGCGCCCGGGTCATACCGGCTGGCCAGAGGCGCGGTTCCGTGGCAAGAAGGCGACTTGCTCCCGGAAGAAGCTGTGCGGCGCCTGAGAGATGCCTGATACGCCACGGGCCATCTACTGGGATGCTTGTGTTTTTCTCTCGTATGTAAACGAGATCGCAGGCCGTATGCCAGTCCTGGACGCCTTGTTGGAAGAGGGTACCCGCGGCTCGATCAAACTATACACTTCAACGCTTTCTTCGGTGGAAGTGGCGTTCTCTGCGTCCGAACAAAAGCAAATGGCGTTAGATGAAGCTACTGAACAAAAAATAGACAGCCTATGGACTGGGCCGGGGGCAGTAGAACTTGTCGAGTACCATGACGCCGTAGGTAAAATGGCTAGAAGCCTGATACGCCATGCAATTACCATGGGTTGGAATATCAAACCTCCGGACGCGATTCACTTGGCTACCGCACAGTGGCTTTCAACTGTTGGGTTAACCGTGGATGAATTTCATACCTATGACAACAGCCTCGTGAAATACCGCCCCATCGTTGGATTCGGTATCATGGAGCCGTATGCACCGCAACTCAGGATGCTCTAGTCACCCTTCCTGCAGCAGCCTCCCCACCACCCGCTCCACCGCCTTCCCTTCCTTCGACTCCCGCAGCCACCTCCGCAACTCCCGCCGCGCCACCTTCACCGTAACCTTGTCCCGTTGCTCCCGTAGCTGCTCCAGTTGCAGGGCCGCGCCTTGGGCCGCCGCTTCACCGGCCTTGGCGATGGCAACGTGCCGCCTGTTGCCGGGGTCGAACTCCGGGATGGGCAGCTTCCACAGGTGCTTTTGCAGGTGGCGGGCGCCGAATTGTCCCTTGGCCATCAGCGGGGTTACTGCGTCGTAGAGGGCTTGGCTATTGATGATGGCCAGCAGGTAGTTGGCTTCCTGCATGTCTTTACAGGTAATCCAGTACAGTGTGTAGTCAACCACAGCATCATCGTCGTCAAGAAGCGCCGCCGTAGGGGTGCCCGATTGGTTGTAAATAACCCTAATGGGCCGAAAGTCTGGATTCCGTTTCCATTCCAATTGTGCTGACAGTTTATGAAGATAGTCTAACTGCTCGAACAGGTTTAGTTTATTGACGGGTTGTTTGTGCATATCCCAAAGACCGCTGATAGTACGCCAGCGGCCTCGCATCCGCGTTCCTAATCTACCCAGTCTGATGCCACCAACCCCGTTGGCATCGACAGGTATTTCGAAGTCAGCCTGTTTCATTGGGAGGATTGCTTTTAGAGGATCAAGGGTTGAGTAAGGGACCAATGTTTCTCCCAAATGAACATCAAATACATGTCGCGACTCGATGGTCTGACCGTTAATGGCTGTCAGATCGAGACTGCGCCACGGTTCTTTGCTTTGAGAACCACGCTGAGGGTTTACTGTGACGGTCTGGCCGGCTTGGATGATGGCGGGATTTTCGGTTTGGGTTACGATGAATAAACCACGTGGGAATAATGTTGCGCCATTTCGCGTATGCCCATCGTAAACGGACTCCCCACCTACCGACGTATCCGTTATCCCAACACTCTCCCGGTACACATCCTTCGCCCCAGCCTTGCCGCGCCAGCGTTCTACGTGACCGGACAAGGGGACGGCGGGACTGACCACGCCCGCCCGTTGAGCGAATATCACCGAGGCCGGGACCGGGAAGAAATTGTTGGGATCCAACCGCTCCAAGTCCCAAGCCGTTTTCACGCTGAAGTCGGCCGCCAGCGTCGTTCCTCCCGGGAGAACCCGCCACCTGCCGGTGCGCCACTTGGCGTATTGGCCTGTCTGAAGGGCGCTGTGGGGCATCACCATCCCTATGACACCGCCGTCCTTCAAGTACAGGTCCATGCTGCGGGTGAAGAACAGCCCGGCCACGTCCTGGTGGGTGGCGTACCGTCCGCCCTGCCAGATTCCGTACCGCTCCTTGCTCTGCCGCTCCAGTTCGGCCCGCAGGATGCTGGCGGTCTGGTTGTAGTTTATCCAAGGCGGGTTGCCGATGATTACGTCAACCTTGCGCCGGGCCAGGGCGACCGGGCGCACCAGGTTTCGGGTGTAGTAGGCCCAGATGTGGTCCCGCCCCTCGGAGTGGAGCATTTCCAGTGTGGCGATCGTTCCTGCCAGGGTTGCCCGCTCCGCCGGGTCGTTGATGTAGTTGTCATCCAAGGCCAGGTTGGGGTCCTCTCCGTTTTCGATGTACGAGGCGATGTCGCCCATCAGCGAGTCGAAGTCGTTGGCCCGCTCTACCAAGCTCATGGGAAAGACCAGTTCCAGGGCCTCCACTGGCGCGGCAACGGCTGCCGGACGGTCGTCTTCCCGTTGCCGGTCTATCTGGATGGTTACCACGTCTCCGGCGAACATCTCTCCCGTCTGCATCCGCAGTTGCAGCGCGTCGCCCAAGTAGATAGGGACCGAGACCTGGGCGTCGAATCCGGTCCGCATCACCGCGTCTATGGCAGGCCGCGCCGCCAGCGCCCACGCAGCGCGGGCCAAGTGGACCGCCACCGGGTGCACGTCGATGCCGGCCACCGACTCCAGCAACCGGTCCAGAGTCTGCTTGGGGTGTTGGCCGCTGCCCTTGGCAGCCTCAATGAAGTGGGTCACGGCCTCGGCCACAAAGGTGCCGGAGCCGCAGGCCGGGTCCAGCACCCGCTGGGCCAGCGGTTCGGTCACCAGTTCCCGCACCATCACACGGGCCAACCAGTCCGGCGTGTAGTACTCGCCCAAGGTGCGCCGCTCCTCCGGCGGGATGACCGTCTCGTATAGCGCCGCTCCGATGTCCGGCGGGGCGTCCCGCCAGTCGAACTTGGCGATGCGCCGGGCCAGCGCTCGGATGGACGGCAGCCCGCCGACTTCAGTGGGCCATGCGAAGAAGTCCGACTCCACGATTCCTTGGAGTCCGGTGGCGTTCCTGAAACCGCGGCCATGCAGCAGGTCGGCGGGGTCGCTTGCCGCCACCTGCCGGATGTCGATTCCAAAGGACGCCTGCACCACCATGCCGATGACCATACTCAGGTAGGTGTGCCGGACGAACAGGTCGTCCAGTTCCTCGGTGGACCTGGCGACCTCACCCAAGGCAGCCCGCAGCAGGTCGAACCACAGTTGCCGTTTGACCTTGATGGTCTCATGGTGGGATGTATCGTCGAAAAGCCCCCGCAGCGCGGCGATGTCCCGCTCGTACAGCGGGCTGTTGGGGCCGAGGTGTTTTTCGATGTTGGCCCGGTCCGCTGCAATCCCTTCCAGTGATACAAGGGACTCGTCGCGCAGCCACTCGTATAGCAGCAACCAGCCTTGGGCGTCCTGGAGCGTGAAGGCGTAGGGCTTAACGGTCTTGACCGGACCTGCTCCGGGCCATCGCAACAGCCAGTGCTTTCCGTCGGTGAGTATGCCGGTGCGCAGGCCCTTTCCCGCCGTCCGGGACTGGGCCAAGTAATCGTCCAGCTGTTGGACGTATATCGGGTTCGGGTCCAGCCCGCCGGTGGTGCCAACCCTCCGCTTCATCTCAACGAAGGTGTCCAGCGCGGTCAGGTCCACGGCGCTGCGGGAAGTGTCCGACGGCGGGTTTTCCTCGTTGATTTCGTCGCTTTTGGCCAACCCGGTGAGTATCAGAAAATCACGCACCGCGCTGGTGATGTTGGCCTCTGCCTCGGCGTTGTCATGCCGCCGCAGTATTTCCGCCGCGCCGGCGGCGTATTTGGGGTCGTCGTAGTCGAGGTGCGGCGCCATGACCATATCAAACCGTCTACTCTTTGTTAACGCCCACCCTTCCTGCCGGGCCAATCGGGTGCTCGGAAGTGGACCGGAACCAGGGCTCCCCGAAGCACTCCAAGCGGAGGCGTATGGCCCTTGGTCAGTAAGAGACTATCTCAAGACAGTGGAAATGGGTAGCAATTGAGGCCGGAGAGAGAGATGTGTGGCGGAGGGAATGGGATTCGAACCCATGAGCCCGTTTTCACAGGCTAAGCGCTTAGCAGGCGCCCGCACTAGACCACTATGCGATCCCTCCCCTACCCCTTATATGTTATCAAATGGCCTCAGCCTCAGCAACACTCCGGCTATCGCCGGCCAAGGCTTTTTCATTGTCACAATCGTCGCAGCCCTGGGCCTTCAGGTCAGCCTTCCGCCAAAGGCCACGCCAATCATCCAATTCAAACCAATCCTGGACCGGAACGACTACTGACATTCGCCCCTTTCCAACTCGTGAAACACCTTGCTAACATAGTACCTGTCTCGTACAGCTCATTGGGATGGGATGGGATGGGAGCGCGGGCGTCCCGCCCGCACCGGGTAAGGACAACTGTGCCCATGCCCGTCCAAGACAAGACCGTAATGATAGGATTCTCAGGACTATATAGGACTAAGGCTCTGTTGACATTTGCGAAATCAGGCAGTCCAGTAACCCCATAACGTCATTCCCGCGAAAGCGGGAATCCAGAAGCACTATCAGCCAGTCACGTTCTCTCCGATTAGAAGTCTATGGATTCCCGCCTGCGCGGGAATGACGGGGAAATGTCAACAGAACCTAGCATGATGATTCGGCCACATCCTGAAAATCCCAACATCCGGTAAATCCTGATTCAGACAAGCGAAATGTCCGGTAATGTCCGTGGGCTTGGTGGTAATTCTTCATGGGTACGGTTAGATTATGATGATACGAGCACGGCGCCGCGGGTAGGCGATTTTTCGCCGCCTCACCGCGGCAAAGGAGAAGACACGAATGGCACGACTGGAGGAATACGCCAACCGATTCCAATTCGTAAAGCTGGAGAGGCACGACGATATCTTGCAGATGACGCTGCACAGCGACGGCGGCACGTTGCAATGGGGAGCAGGTCCACATTCGGAGTTACCCGAGGTGTTCCACACAGTTGGTACAGACCCGGAAACGAAGGTGATCATCATGACCGGGGCAGGGGACGGGTTCACCGGACCCGCCGGCAGCAACGCCACAGTCCCGCGGCGCACTCCCGAGCAATGGGATGGCACTTATTGGGAGGGCAAACACTTGCTGGGCAACCTGCTCAATATCGAAGTGCCCATCATCGCGGCCGTCAACGGGCCTGCTTTACGCCACTCGGAGCTGCCGCTGCTGAGCGACATAGTGCTGTCCGCTCCCCATACCACGTTTCAGGACTCCGGCCACTTTATGAGCGGCCTCATCCCCGGCGACGGTATGCACATAATCTACCCGCTGCTGCTGGGCATAAACCGTGGAAGATATTTTCTGTTGACCGGACAGATGCTGGATGCGGCGCAAGCGCAGGAGTTGGGGTTGGTCGCCGAAGTGCTGCCCCAGGAGGACTTGTTGCCCCGGGCGTGGGAACTGGCCCGGCAACTGGCCCTGCAATCCCGCTTGGTGTTGCGCTACTCGCGGGTTCTGCTGACCCACAAGTTGAAGCAGGAATTGCACGACCTGCTGGGATACGGTCTGGCCTTGGAAGGATTGGGCTCCGCTCAGGACTACTTGGACCGGGGTCAAGGCAGGTAAATTACCAAGCCTTGTTATGTTCACTTCATGTTGACAATTGTTGACCCTCGCGCTAGACTTTCGTTGATGAAATTCATGTCGTTTGCCGTCCGTCACTGGTGCACCTGTCCGCCCACATAGGGCGCGTTAGATGTTCGTATAAAACGACATTCCTAAACAAGACTTGCGCCCACCAAGAAGCACGCCGCTTGGTGGGCTTTTATTTTGCCCAACGTCAGGAGGCCTCGTTGACCAGTCAGACTTCAAATATCCAGGCTGTCGATCAATCGGAGATCCATGAACGGAGTATGCAACTGGCCAATGCCTCGCCAGGCATAATTCCGTTCCTGGAAGATGAGGTGGAGCGGCTGGAGGAGGAGTCACGCAAGTTCCAGGATGGAGAGTTGGACAACGCCGAGTTCACGCCCTACCGGCTCCGCCAAGGGGTTTACGGTCAGCGGCAGGCCGACGTTCAGATGATTCGCGTAAAACTCCCCGGCGGGATATTGACGGGCCAAGCCCTGCGCATGTTCGGCAACATAACCGAATGGTACGCCCCTCTGCAAAAAGGGCATGTGACCACTCGGGAAAACATCCAGATACATCACATTCCGCTGCCCGATTGTCCCGAAGTGCTGCGCCTGTTGGGAGAGGTGGGTCTCACCACCAGGGAGGCCTGCGGCAACACGGTCCGTAACGTGGTTGGGTCTCCTACCGCCGGCGTCTGCGCCGATGAAGTGTTCGATCCAACTCCCTACTTGGCCGCCTACGTCCGATTCGGCGTCAGGCATCCCATTACCCAGAACTTCCCTCGGAAATTCAAGACGGCCTTCACCGGGTGCGATTCCCACGACAGCGTATCAGCCGCCATCCAGGACCTGACCTACGTGGCCCAGGTCCGGCGCGAAAACGGCTCGGTCAAAAGGGGATTCAAAGTGTTCGTGGGCGGCGGCACGTCCATTATGCCCAGGTTGGCCAAGGCCCTCTACGAGTTCGTACCGGAAGAGGACTACTTGCGCGTGGCCCTTGCCATTTGGACGGTTTTCAACAACGCTGATATGTTGCGCAAGAACCGCATGATGGCCCGTATCAAGGTCTTGGTCGACAGGATCGGGCTGGATGCGTTCCGGGAGTTGGTGGACGCCGAGTTGGACAAGATCGGCCCCATCGACCCCAAGCCGCTGATGCAAGTGGACGAGATCCAACGAGAAACTCCGCCCGCTCCGGATGCGTCGTCGGCGTCGAATCTGCCAACCAACGGCGCTGGTGGCGGCCATACCAACGGCGGGGGCGAATACAGCCGCTGGAGAGAGACCAACGTGGTATCCCAAAAGCAGAATGGGTATTACCTGGTCTACGTGAAACTGACCCGGGGCGACATCAGCCACACTCAATTCAAAGACTTGGCCGACATAGTGGAACGCTTCACCGGCGGCCGCGCCTGTACCACGCAAGAACAGAATTTAACCCTCCGATGGGTGCCTGAAAGACATCTGCATGACCTTTGGGAGGCACTTGGCGCCATCGACTTGGCTGAACCGGACGCAAATACCATCACCGACGTGGTTTCCTGTCCCGGAACGGACAGTTGTAAGCTGGGTATTACATCGTCGATGGGTCTGGCCAAGGCCATCAAAGAGGAAATGGGCGGCTGGAACGGGCTGTTGCAGGACGAGGGCGTTAAGAAGATACGCATCAAGATGAGCGGTTGCCCTAACGGCTGCGGCCTGCATCACATCGCCAACATCGGGTTTCATGGAGCTGCGGTCAAGGGCCCGGACGGCAGCCAGATTCCCGCCTACGAGTTATTCCTCGGCGGGAACTACGGCGACAACCGGGTGGAGGACTCCCGTATCGGCTCCCGCATACCCAAGATCAAGGTGCCCGCCAAGGTGGTGCCCAAAGTAGTCGAACAGATTGCCTCCTACTACAAGGAGAACCGTCAGGAACAAGAACCCTTCAACGACTTCCTCGACCGGGTGGGTGTAGCCGAATTGACGGCCGTAGCCGCCAAAGCGCAAGAGACCGCCGAGACCGCGGAAGCAGGTTCCGACTTGTACTTCGACTGGGAGCGCACCAACATCTACAAGCTGGAGCGTGGCGAAGGTGAGTGCATGGTCTAGGGGGCTTGTGTGGCGGAATCATTAAGCGGTAGAGTCGTCGCCTTTGTAGAAGCCCGGATGCAGTCGGAGATGGCCGCATTGGTGGAGCGTCACGGCGGCGTGGCCTACTCGGCCCCGGTGCTTCAAGAAGTCTACCTGAAGGACGACCCGGAGGTGCAGCGCCTCGTTCGGGACGTCTGCGCCGACCGCATCGACATTGTGGTCCTTCTAACCGGGGTAGGCACTCGCGCCCTCATAGAGTCGGCTGATGCTATGGGCTTGAAGCAACAGTTCCTTGAACATCTCAACACCCGCACCGTATACGCCCGCAGCCCAAAGCCCGCCCGCGTCCTGAGGCAGAACCACATCCACATCGACCTCATGCCCCCCGAGCCTTATACCTCCCAGGAATTGGTGGACGCCATCGGGAATACCGACCTGGAGGGGAAAGAGGTGGCGGTGCAGGCATACGGCGGGCCCAACAATGTTCTCACGCGGAGCCTGCGCGACAAGGGCGCCAACGCGCGGGAAGTAAGGCTGTATAGCTGGGGGATACCCGAGGACACGGCCCCGGTGGTGCGGATGATCGACGACCTGGCCGCCGGGAAGATAGACGCCGTGGCTTTTACCAGCCAACCGCAGGTGGACAATTTACTGGCGATTGCCGACCAATCGGACCGGGGAGAGTCGCTGAGGGAAAGCTTGGGCAACGATTCCGTTACCATCGCTTCCGTGGGCCCCGTGTGCAGCCGCAAACTGCGGGAGAGGAACATCAGGGTTGACGTTGAGCCTGAACACGTACACATGGGGAGCTTGATAATCGCCTTGGCGGAGCACTACCAAGCGGGCGTAGCAACGGCTGGCTGACCGTTAGCGGACGGGGGCTATTTCTTCAACCAGCCCTTGAGCCGGGCCCAAGGTGACTGATAGTCCTCGATAACCTGCCCCCGCCATCGCTTCTCAATGGAAATGGAGCGGGGTTTGATGAAGAAAAGCAGGTAAGCCACCACCAGGACCGCCAATCCGATCCATATCCCCGGCTCCCACGTTAACGCGCCAATGATGAAGATTACCAGCCCGGCCAACAGCAGCTTGCCCGGAGACAATCGCAGCCACCGGCTTCTGTACCTGCTGGCCGGCTGCGGGTCCGGTCTGGAAGCGCCAACGGCGCTGGCGCCGCGGTCATCTTCCCGAACCTGGCTGGGGTTCGCTGGCGGGATTTCTCCAGCCTTCCGCAGAATTTCCTCTATTTCGTCCTGGTATTTCTCAGGCATAACGTCTTCGGAAGCACAGGTGTGGATCCGGTAAAATTATACATTACCCATGTGTCCGGGGGAAGGAGTTGTCAACTTGTTAGACATAAACCACCAACTGCCTGGCGGCATACCACTCAACCTATAGGGTATAATTGCACCCATGACCACCATCAACAGCCAAGATGATTTCCTCCGCGCCCTTGAAGAGAATCCTCAGTGGCGGAATGCAATCCGACGTCACATTCTGACCGAAGAACTGCTACAACTGCCGGCCAGGTTCCACGTCCTCACCCAGCGCGTCGACACCTTGGACCAGAAGGTAGACGTCCTCACCCAGCGCGTCAACACCTTGGACCAGAAGGTAGACGTCCTCACCCAGAGTATGTCCCAAGTCAAGACAGACCTCAACACATTAACGGGCAGGGTCGACAACTTAACGGGCAGGGTCGACAACTTAACGGGCAGGGTCGACAACTTAACGGGCAGAATCGACAACGCCGTTAACATGTTAACGGGCAGAATCGACAACGCCGTTAACACGTTAACGGGCAGAATCGACAACGCCGTTAACATGTTAACGGGCAGGGTCGACAACGCCCTTGGTTACAACTACCAACTCAAGGTCGAAAGAAATTTGCGTTCCATAGCAGGCCAACACCTGCATCTTCGCAACATTGCCATTCTCAGGTCCTCAAGGCCCGACTGGAGCAACGAGTTCGACAACCTGATCCAAGAGGCCGTAGACCAGGGTCTTATCACAGAGGAACAAAGCTACGAGGTGTGGGACACAGACCTGATATTCGTCGGCACACCACGCGGAGACACTACCCCAATTTACGTAGCCGCCGAAGTATCCATCACAGCAGGCGACGACGACATCACCCGCGCCGCAAACCGTGCCGGCCTAATAGCCCAGGCAACCCGCCGGCCCGTGACACCCGTCGTCATCTGCGCCAACGTCGACGACCCGCGCCATGCCCTCGCAACCCGGCACAATGCGACCGTAATCCCCCACCCCGCACCCTGAACATGAGTTAGCGCTACATTGGGGCAGGATTCCGACAGTTGATTTGAGCAAGCCCAATTGAGGTTGAGTATTGGATCAGAAACTTGTGCTGAGCGTCGTCGACCAGTCCCCGGTGCGGGAAGGGGACACGGCCGGCGATGCCTTGAGAGACACTATTGAACTGGCGGCAGCGGTCGAAAAGCTGGGATATCAACGGTACTGGCTGGCGGAACATCACAGCATCCCGAACTTCGCCGGCACCAGCCCGGAAATCCTGATCGGCCACGTAGCTGCCCGGACTAAGACCATACGGGTGGGAAGCGGAGGGGTGATGCTTTCCCATTACAGCTCCTTCAAGGTCGCGGAGAACTTCCGTATGTTGGAAGCGCTCTATCCCGGGCGTATCGACGTCGGCATCGGGCGCGCTCCAGGAAGTGACCAGATTACCGCCGCGGCCTTATCCTATCCGAAGCACCCCAACGACATCCGGCAGTTTCCTCAACAGGTGGTAGACCTGATCGGCCACCTGTCGGGCGAACTGGACCAGTCGCACATTTTCGCCGGAATCCAGGCTGGGCCGGTCCCCACCGGTATGCCCGATGTCTGGCTGCTTGGCTCCAGGTATGAAAGCGCCTACATGGCCGCCCACTTGGGCCTTCCCTTTGCTTATGCCCATTTCTTCGGCCTCGGCGTAGAGGAGGGGCCCACCATCGTAGAAGGCTACCGCAAGAACTTCCATCCATCGAAATACCTTTCCGAACCAAAGGTAAACATAGGCGTTCAAGTCCTTTGCGCCGACACCGAGGAGGAGGCCTTTCGCTTGGCTTCCAGCCGCAACCTGGCCCGGTTGAAGTCCATAACCGGACGGGCCCAAGGGATTCCCTCGGTTGAAGATGCTTTGGCCTACCAATACGCAGCCAATGAATGGGCGTACACGGAACAGTACCGCAGGCTGTGCGTCGATGGGACGCCGGAGCAGGTGAAGGAACGGTTGGACGGTCTGGCCGAATTATATGAAACCAACGATCTGAGCATAGTCACCATCTGCCACGGATTTGCCGAACGTGTCCGCTCCTACGAACTGGTCGCCGAAGTGTGCGGTATTATTCCAAAGTAACGGGTTGTTGCCCTCTTTCATCTTCGATTATCTTCCACATCGCTTGGTCCAAGGACAAGCCAAGTTATGGCCCTGACCGGCCTGCTGATTCTGGCCTCCGGTTTTTTCCTCGTGTCACTTGCTGTCCTGCCGGGGGTCAACCACCGGATACGGGGCGTCACAAGCGCCGGAGTGTATTACGGGTGGTGGGTGCTGGCCGCATGTTGCCTGCTGGCCCTGTTTACCGGCGGCATCTTCTACCGCGGCTTTACCGTCTTCTTCCTTCCCATTCAGCGGGAGTTCAACCTCAGCCGCGCCTCAACCTCCCTGATATTCTCCTTGGCCACGGCTGAGGGCGGGGTCGGCGGCCCTTTTGTTGGCTGGCTGATCGACCGCTTGGGGTCCCGGCCCCTCATACTCGTGGGCGGGTTGTTGGCTGGCATCGGATTTATGGTCCTGTCTTTCGTGAACGGGTACTTCTCCTTCCTCATTGTCTACGTGGGCATAGTTTCCGTTGGTATTTCCACCTGCTTGGACCCCAGCCTGATGACGGCGGTCAACCGGTGGTTCTTGCGCCGGAAGGCCATTGCGCTGGCTACCATGCTCACTTCTTATACATTGGGAGGAGCGCTCCTCACACCCCTGCTGGCCTTCGGCGTACAACGCGTGGGCTGGCGTGATGTAGTCCTCATCGCTGGTGGGTTCATTTGCTTGATCGTCATTCCCTTGGGGATGCTGGTCCGCAGGTCGCCGGAAAGCGCCGGAATCGTATTGGAGGGTTCAGAGGACCGGCAACGGTCTGCCGTTCGGGACGATAGGCCGGAGCCGCTCTCGGCGGACCACGACTTTTCCGTGCGGGAGGCGGTGCGGACCCGGACTTATTGGACTCTTCTCGCGGCGAGCGCCCTGCGGATTGGGGTCAACAGTTCCGTCGTGGTGCACTTGATACCGATGATGGTCTGGAAGGGCATGGATGAAACGTCGGCCGCCGGCCTGACAGCCCTGCTTTTCTCTTTGTCTATCCCAGGCAGGCTCTTGTCGGGCGCGTTGGCCGGCCGGTTCCCGGTCCAACCTATATTGTTCGGGGGTATGATGTCCGGCGGCGTTTCGATGCTGGTGTTGGCCATTTTTGAAGGGAGTTGGGTGCCTTATCTCTTCATTGTGGGACTGGCTACCCTGGATGCTTGCTCCCCCCTTGGCTGGATTGCCTTGGGGAGCTTTTTCGGACGCCAGAGCTTCGCGACGCTGCTGGGCATTATGAGCGTTTTCTATAGCCTGGGGATGCTGCTCTTCCCGGTTTACGCCGGGTGGGTGTTCGACGTTACCGGCAGTTACAAGGTTGTGGCGGTAACCTTTGCATTGCTCTACGCCATCAGCGCCGCGCTGTTCGCTACAATCCGCAGACCCCGTGCGATCAGGCCAGCCCTCGCCGTTTAGCAGCCTGACCGAGGGGGTATTTTGCCAACCAAGTGCTCCCTCGATACGTGGGCCACTCTTGCTGAGACTGAGTTGCAGGCCCTCTGACACCCTTATGGACCGTTGGAACCGGCAGGGTGTCTTCGGTTCCTGCCGGTGCGTCCAACTTGCTATGATACCGTGATGACCAACTCATCCCAGGAACAGATCCCGGTCCCGTGGTCCGTTACGGTAAGCCGGAAAACCAGTGTCCCGGCGGTTGAAGGCGCCGTGAATCTGGCGGAGTTGCCGGCAAGTCCCGAGCTATACGGGATGCCTGTTGAATATGTCAAATTTACTGTTGTCGTACCCTGTTGGGTCCAGCTGTAGGAGGCATCGTCGTCATCGTTGACGGGGGACCCGGTGCCGATGAGTGAGACGGTCGCTCCGGTGCTAACGGTCTGGTCACTGCCCGCGTTGACCGACGGCCCGCCTGGCGGCACCTCCGGGCCGCCTGCCGTCGTACTGGGCGTGGTGGGTTGCGGAACGGTGGGCATGGTCAGACTGAGAGTGTAGCTGCCCGTTATGTTGCTGACGTTGGTTGTAGCTCCGATGATGTACTTGGTCCCGGCCGTCATGTTCACGGTGATTTGCGAGTTGGCGCCCGTCCCGTGGTCGTCATTTTCCTGCCAGGGTGCGCCGGTCGTAAGGCTTCCCTCGTAGAGCAACAGGTAGGTGTTCTCGGTTGATTCCAGCCGTATGGTCACGGTCCCGCTGACGGCCGGGGTGATGGAGTAGTAGTCGATGTAGCTGTTGGGGCGGTAGACCGAATAACAGTCCTGCGTGGACCATGCCACGTGGCGGACGGTCTGGTTGCCGTGGGTCAGCGGCACCTCGTCGCAGGTGCTGGGGGGCGGCGGCGGTGCACCCATCCGCAGGACGTAGCGGTTCAGCAAGTAGCCCTCGTCAGGGTGACGCAGTTCGACGATACCCGTGCCGGGTCCGCACATCGCTACCTTCATCTGTGTGCCGTTCGACACATTCATAGGGTCATTCGTCTCAGCCGGGCAGAAGTTGACGGTGGTCGTGCCGGGCGCTATCTCGGCCAGGGGTGTTGGGTCATCGGGGTTAGCGATAACCTTGACCCTATCGGTATCATCCAGGGTCTCCAGCACGCCCACCGGCCCGTACCATGTCCCGGCGGCAGCGATTGTGAGGCGGCTGGGGTCTGGTGTCATTCGGGCTGCCGGTACAATAGCGTTTATGTCTTGATAATGCCGCACACGGCCTCCCAACAGCCCACCACCCGCCCGTTGACGAAGCCAGTTATGCCCAATTCGCGCCTTGCTTCAACCGGGTACATCTCCAATTGGGGTGCGGCTTCTTGCTCGCCGGTTGTAGCCAGACACGCCTTCACGAACACTGGTGTTGGCTTAAGCTGGGTATCCGGAGGAGGTGAAATGCCACCAGTGGCAGGTACCGGATACACGCCGCTGTTGATGTAGACGGATGCACCAGCCGCCCGGTCCGCACAGTCCAAGTCTGCCGTTTTGCCAACCATGAAGGGAGCGCCGGCACTGAACCTGATTTCTCCCGTCTTGCGCCAGCCGTCTGGTTCTGCGGGCAAGTAGAGCCGTTGAGTTGGTGGCCCTTCCACCGCGTACTGGTTAGCCCTGACAAGTTGCATCTCCAGCACAACGCCTTGGGGGATAGATGCCAGACCCTTTGGAACAAGGGGCTTGCCCTCGTACTCCAGATAGTTTATCGGCAGGCAGCGGTTAGAGCGCAGACCGCAGTTGGCAGCGGGGGCCGGCACCAGTCCGCTCTCGTAGTCGTCGTGGCCAAAGGTGACGGAGTTGCGCTCCGTGTCGGTGAGGTCTTTCCTGAATCCAGCCCCTGTTCTGACGCCCAGATGATATGTCTTAGCCGCTGCCAGGCAAGCCATATTTGTGGCAAGATTTGGGTTATCGAGGTTATCAAAAGCGCAATAAATCTGGTGGTCGGTGAGGAACATCTGGTCCGCTACGAAACGGTTCCGCTCGTTCCACACCCGCCCGGTAGCTTGGTCCAGCACGGCCATCGTGCGCCACATGAAATCATGCCGCAAGCACCCATAGTAGAATTTCGTCCGGTACAGGGCAAATCTGGCTGCCAGGTCTGGCACCGAGCACCCGTCCTCGCTCCAGTCCATCCAGGCGTTGGACGCTAGAAACGTGGCCGGAAACTGGCTTCAGCCGGGTGGTCAGCTATACTTGAGCCATCAAGAAATAGCGAGGGCTTGAGCATGATGGGAGAGCGGTCGGACCAGAGGGGCCTCTGGGAAGCGGACCGGTTGTATCTGGACCACGTGGGGCGGGACACCTACTACGGACTGTTGGCATCACTGCGGGGCCGGCTGTTCCGAGACGCCGAGTTCGCCGAGTTCTACTGCCCTGACAACGGACGGGACAGCGTGCCGCCCAGCCTGCTGGCGACGGCGCTCCTGCTCCAGTCCCACGACAAGGTGAGCGACGCCGAGGCCAAGGCCAGAGCCGACTTTGACCTCCGGTGGAAAGTAGCTCTGGGGATTGAGGTGGAAGACCGTCCCTTCGCCAAGAGCACGCTGCAGGTGTTTCGCGCCCAGCTGATATTGCACGGCAAGGTGAGGGAGGTATTCGAGTCCAGTCTGCGGCTGGCCCGGGAGTCGGGGTATCTGCAAAAGCCTGGCATGAAGGTGGCGCTGGACACGACCAACATTCTGGGCCGGGGCGCGGTCAAGGATACCTACAATCTGTTGGCGGACGGGATAGTCAAGCTGTTGCGGGCGCTGGCTGCAGTGGAGAAGTCCACCGATAGAGAATGGGCCAAGGACCGGGGATACGGACGGTACTTTGCCTCCAGCGTGAAGGGCGAAGCCGCCATCGACTGGAGCGACAAGCGGGCGGGGGCGGCGCTGCTGTCCTTGATAGTAGCTGACGCCGACCGGTTGTTGGAGTTGTCGCGGCAGGCGCAGGGGGAGTTGCCGGAGGACAGTGATGAGCGCCAGCGGATTGTGGCGGCGGCGGAACTGCTGGGACAGTTGCTGCTCCAGAGCCTGCCCCCGGCCCCGAACGGGGGACGTGGAGCGGACCGAAGGCGGAACAAGTCTCAAGGACGGGGTGAGCCGGGACCGCATGATGTCGGTGCATGACCCGGAGATGCGCCACGGCCACAAGAGCAGCAGTAGACGGTTCGACGGACACAAGGCGGCCATCGTCGTGGATACCGGCTCCCAGTTGATCACCGCCGTGGACGTATTGCCCGGCAACGCTCCGGACAACCTGGGATCGCTGGAATTGGTGGAGCAGAGCGAGGCCAACACCGGTGTGCCGGTGGAGGAAGCCATGGGCGACGCCGCCTATGGGGATGGCGATACCAGGCAGGCCTTCGCCGATGCGGGACGCCGGTTGGTGGCCAGAGTGCCGGGACGGCCCGGCCGGAAGCACTTTCCCAAGGATGACTTTGTCATCGACCTGGCCGCGGGCAGTTGCACCTGTCCGGCGGGAAAGCGGACGGACCGCAGGGGGCGGGTCCACCGCTTGCAGGCCTTCCAGTTCGACGGGGCCGAATGCCGGACATGTCCACTGCGGTCCCAGTGCATCGCAGCCAAGGGGAGCAGGGGGCGGCGGGTGCTGGTCCATCCCCAGGAAGCCCTGCTGCAGCAGGCCCGAGCGTTGCAGCAAAGCACTCACTATGACGAATATCGAGTGCGCCGAGTGGTGGTGGAGCACCGGTTGGCCCGACTGGTCCAGTTGGGCCTTCGCCAGTCCCGCTATTTCGGCAGGGTCAAGACCAGGTTCCAGCTGTATCTGGCTGCCACGGTAGCCAACCTGACCCTGGTGGCCGGGAAACTCGGGTGGTCGGGCCGTACCGGTGGCGGCGCAACAGGCCGCAGCGTCGTCCTCAATATTGTCCCCTTTGTTGTCGCCCATGCTGCGGCCAATTTCTGCGCGGTCCGGCTCGGACAACTGTGCTCCGTGATCCTGCTCACGTCGGCTTTATTGCCCAAATCCCCCTACCCAACCAGGACTTTCCGGCCCGGTTTCTAGTGTCCTGTATCTAAAGTGCGTCGGCAAAAGCGGGCCACGCTGGCCAGGATTTGGTCAGCGGTCTTGGTCCAGACAAAGGGCTTGGGGTCTTCGTTGGTGACGTCCAGGTAACGGTAGATGGCAGCCTCCAGTTCACCGCTGCTCTGATGCACTCCACGGCGCAACTGCTTTTCGGTGAGCAGCCCAAACCAGCGTTCCACCAGGTTCAGCCAGGAGGCGCTGGTGGGCGTGAAGTGGATATGGAAGCGGGGCCGTTTGGCGAACCAGTTCCGGATCAGCGCCGTCTTGTGGGTGGCGTAGTTGTCCGCAATCAGGTGCACGTCCAACCCGGCGGGCACCTCGGACTCGATGGCATCGAGGAACTTGCGGAACTCCACGGCCCGGTGGCGGCGGTGGCACTGGCCAATCACCTTGCCGGTCCTGGCGTCCAAAGCGGCGAAGAGGGACGTGGTGCCGTGGCGCACGTAATCATGGGTGCGCCGCTCCACCTGGCCCGGGCGCAGGGGCAACAGCGGCCTGGTGCGGTCCAAGGCCTGAATCTGGGACTTCTCGTCCACGCACAAGACCAACGCCCGGTCCGGTGGATCAAGGTAGAGGCCCACAATGTCCCGCACCTTTTCGATGAAGAAGGGGTCCGCCGACAGCTTGAAGGTTTCGGTGCGGTGAGGTTGCAGTGCGAAGGCGCGCCAGATGCGGCTGACCGTGGTGTGGCTCAGACCGGAACGCTGGGCCATGGACCGGGTGCTCCAGTGCGTGGCGTCCTTGGGTGTGGACTCCAGCGTCAGCGTAATCACCCGTTCCACGTCTTCATCAGTAACCGCTCGCGGTCGGCCGCTGCGGGGCTCGTCCGACAGGCCGTCCAATCGCCGTTCCAAGAACCGGGAACGCCACTTCCCCACCGTTTCGTCGGACACCTCCAAGTCGGCAGCCACTGCGATGTTGCTGCGGCCTTCGGCGCAGGCCAGAATCATTCTGGCCCGCAGCGCCAGGCTCTGGGCCGTCTTGGGGCGACGAACCCACCGTTCCAGCGTTTCCCTTTCGGTGTCGTCCAATATCAGCGGCGGCATTGGCCTTCCGATCGCCATGATCATCCCTCTCCTGAGTCGGTGATCGAAAGAATACCTCATTGCGAACACTATTACTACTAACTTCAGTTACACCACACTAGGTTCCGATGCTTGCTGTAGCCGATATTAGGGTCACTGCGTTTCCAAACGAAGTAGGGTTCCTGCAAGATTGCGTTAAGGGCATCGAACCTGTCTGTAGGAATGGTGGGGTTCTGGATTACCGCCTCAACGTCGCGGGCTGTTGCAATCGTAGTTATCATCATTAATAGCAGCAATGCTACGGTCGTTATGGTAATTCGCTTCATGGCAACACCTACTTGAAGGTCAGGAAAGAGGCCGGCCCTTCCCGTTCCAGGGCTTCCTTCAAGCCAAAGTCCAGAAGCGCCTCAAAGCTGGAGGGGTCTTGCTGTTCGAGACGCCGGACCTCGGCGAACCACAGCGCCTCCTGCACGTCGTAGATGCCGCTCTTCAAGGCGCATTCATTCAGGTCCGCGTATCTGGCGCGCATGGCCGCCCGCTCCTCCGCGGTGGTCGCGTACCGCTTGACGGGCTTCTCCTCATCGGGCTTCTCGCCAATCTGCCACGGCAGCGCCGCCGCGACGTCGAACTCGTCGTAGCCGCGCTCCAGCATGCACTTGGCGATTTCCTGCTTCCGCACCTTGACCTCGCCGTCGCTGTCCACCTTGTTCAGGATTTGAGGCCACACCTCCCAGACTTGGTGCTGCTTGATTGCCCAATCGACAAACGCCTCTTCAACACACGCTGACCCAGCATCCGCATTTGTTATAGCGGAGCAGGGCAACATTAACCTTGAGACGGGCCACTGGGTGTTGGACAGGTGCTCCCTAGCGCATCGTAGTTGTGCCTCGGGTCCCTCTTGGCTGCTGCACTGTGCCTTCACATCTGCTTCCAGAGCGTCACCGCACCAGTCGAGGTAATCAAGGTGTACCCGCTCTGCCGCAAATATGTTTATAGACCGGCAACCCTGTACTCCGTCAGGGTGCGGCACACGCCTGATGACGGGGTTTACTAGCCCCGGGTCCGGCGTTGTTGTGGGCGGATAAGTCGGAACGGGGGTAGCCGTCGGGCTGGGCGGGTCGTCCGGGTGCCTCGTCGGCGTGGGCTTGGGCGTCTCGGACGGTTTCTCAGTGGGCAGGGGTATCGGGGTCTTGGTGGGCTCCTCTTCAGACTTGGGCGTCTCGGTCGGGGCAGCTGTAGCAGTGGCTGCCGGGTCTCCTTCTTTCTCTCCTTCGCCCGCCGCCGGGCCGCAGGCAATGAAGGCCGCCGCGGCCAAGAGTAGGACGGCAATCATCAGGGGTGATAGAGCAATTTTTCCGAAAAAGTGTTTCATAGGATGCCTCCTATGGATTCCTCTGCATTTCAGGCGCGCTGGTTTACCATAAAAGGAGGCCATTGCTGCTACGGGCAGGAGCTTGATTCGGTCTCCATCGGGCCGTCGAAGCCGCTGTCAATTATCCCGACCTTAACGTCGCTGCCTCTGTATCCGGCGGTGTCCCAAGCTGCTGCACCGTGCGCTGCGACTCCCTGACTGACCACCGGCGTGGGGGTTGGGGTAGGGGGGGCCTGCGCCAATTTACTGCCGACGGGTGTAGCGTGAATTGTTGCGCTGTTGCCCGGCCATAGCGCATGCGACAAGCCCAAGCCTATCATCAGGTCTATGAACAGGAATACAAGGGGCAGCCGCGGGCGGCTGGCAACTTTTGCAAAGAAACGCATCAATGTTACTCCTACTCCAGCTTTGGAACTGAAACCGGCAAGGGTTGGGAATTGGGGGTGCGGCATCCACCATGGCAATCTTGCCCCACCTCCACTATCGGTCCATCGATACCGGTTTGGGCGGGACGGCTTTGATGTAGTCAACTCCAGCCTGCCGGGACAAGGCCACCACTAGGGACAATGGCATGTCGGCTTCGATGTAGCCCTGGAGGTATGCCCCTTCAAACTCGTCCACCTGATAGGGCGAACCCCCATTGTTCCTCAGCCATGCGGCAACGGCCTCGGTGTTGGCTGTCAAGTACACTTCCACCGTCACGACGGAATCCTCAACATCATCCCCGGCTTGGCCCCCCGCCTGGCCTGTTGCTCCTTGCCCTTCCTCGAACTTCACCACGTCTTGTTGAAGGTAGCCGTCTATAGCCGGATACTTGGGCGTGGGCTTGGGGGCAGGGATGGGGGGCCTCTGCCCCTTAGAACCGTCGGGGTTATTATAGTAATAGTACTTGAACGTTGACGAAACTATTATGACGCCGTCCTGCTGGGACAGGGCGCCCAGCAAGGACACCGGCACCCAGGCATTGATATGCAGAGGGGTGTAATTAGGGTCCGCACGGCGATGGGGATAGTCAAGCTCCTGACTATCCAACCAGGCCGCTATGGCCTCGAGGCTGGCCGAGAGGTCAACCGTTACCATAACGTTGGAATCGAAATGGTCGGGAGCTTGGGCGGCAGCCTGGGTCTCGGACAGCTCCCCGTCCTCGAACTGTTGCACCAGTTTTTGGAAAGTGGCATCCAGTTTGGGATACTTGGGCCCGTCCTCTTCCGCGGGCGTGGGAGTCCCTTATTATGGTCCCTGTTGTTCCAGTGGAGCCTGGTCCTCTTCCGCGGGCGTGGGAGTCCCCTCGCCATCCTGTTGGCCCGGCTGGGAACCGGGCTGCTGCTCTGGCGCCGACTGGGCCGCTGGCCCGCAGGCCAGCAAAGCCGAGGCCGTCAATAGAAGGACGGTGATGATCGAGGGCAATCGGGTAATTGTTCCGAAGAAGTGTTTCATAGAGTGTCTCCCGCAGGTCCTCCTTGTTTTTCGTTCTGCCGGTCCGTCAACACCGGTTCAACGTATACCTTGGGTCTCTGCGGCATCTTGGCAGGGCATGTGCAATGTCGCGGGAGCTGGCTTGCCCGCGGAGGAATAGCCTGCCCACACCAACTGGCGGGGGTCATTCCTCCCCACACTGACACTTCCCCCTTGCCAGTTCGTAGAACACCTCTTTACCATGTTGCTTGTCCTGATCAACGTCCCATCGGGCGTAGACAAGTCCACTAAAGCCACTGAGGCAACATGGTGATTGATGTCCTGAAATGTCCGGGAATGTCCGAATTTCAGAATTTCAGAAATTCCCGGCCTCTCCCTCCGGCAAATAGACCACATTAGGAGTCTGCATCGTGAGAAGTGAAATAAACGCCCTCTGGGCCCGCGTCCGCGCCCTTCAACGGCGATTCGCCCGCGAACTGGCCGCCTACCGGCTGGACCTCCTATGCCAGGACCTTTGCCACCGTTGGTTCGTCGCCCAGTCCGACCACAAGCCCTTGCCCGAAATCCAGCCCTTCATCCGCTGGGTAATAGACGCCGGTTACCGGCTGCTCCCATTGGCTGCGGCCAACAACTACCTGCACGATTGTCTTCGCAAGGACACCGCCCCCAACCCGGAAGCGCTGCTCAACGCCGTCCTCCCCTCGCCAGGGAAACATCCCGACCGGGGGGTCATTGGCTGACGGCAAGACATGGCAGACCCCCCCCATTGCCGTTCCGTTTCAGGTGGCTTGGACCGCTGGACTGGTAGGGGCAACCCTTGTGGTTGCCCTGGCAACTCACAGTAACAGACCACAGCCGTCAGATGAGCAGGCCTCCGTCAACGCAAGCGCCGATGGGGCCCTTAGGATGAGCGGGGGCGGGGGCGGGGGCGGCGCAATCACCGCCACCTTCTTATGAGAGCCTGCTTTTGTACCACTTCCGGCCTGCTTGCGGTATGATAACGGTGCACTGGATTCCGTAGTTGGACTGGACTTATATCGTCAAGGGAGCCGCCGAGAATGCCAAGCTATATCGACCACCTGGAATGCACCCAATGCGGTAAGACCTACGACCACAACGAACTTGCCAAGGTAAGCCCATGCTGCGGCATGGTCCTGTTCGCCCGCTACGACCTGCCGAGGCTGCGGAGCGAAGTATCCAGGGACGCTATAATCGGACGCCCGGCCAACATGTGGCAGTTCGAAGAATTGCTTCCCGTGGAACACCCGGAAAACATAGTCACTCTCGGTGAGGGCGGGACTCCCCTCCTGGAAGTGTCTACCCTGGGCAGGAACCTGGGCTTGGACCACCTGTACGTCAAAGAGGAAGGGTTGAACCCGACCGGAACGTTCAAGGCCCGCGGCATATCAGCGGCCATCTCCAAGGCCCTGGAACTGGGGGCCAAGGGTTTCACCATGCCCTCGGCCGGCAACGCCGCCGGGGCCGCCGCTGCCTACTGCGCCCGGGCCGGTCTCGACGTGAAGGTCTTTATGCCTCAGGACGCACCCGACGCGAACATGAAGGAATGCCTGCTGGCCGGGTCGGAACTGAACTTGGTGGACGGCTTGATCGGCGACGCGGGACGCCAGGCAGTGGCTGTGGCCGAAGAGCAGGGCCTGTTCGACCTGTCCACCCTCAAGGAGCCTTACCGGGCCGAAGGCAAGAAGACCATGGGGCTGGAAATCGTAATGCAACTGGGCTGGCGGTTTCCCGACGCCATTATCTACCCAACCGGCGGCGGCACCGGCATCATCGGAATGCACAAGGGGTTCCAAGAGTTGCTTGAGTTGGGATGGGTAGAAGGAACACCCCCCAAGTTTATCGCCGTCCAACCCGTTGGTTGCCAGCCTATAGTCAGAGCATTTCATGCCGGAGAGGAAAGGGCAGAAGCTTGGCAGAACGCCACGACCATCGCCGACGGCCTCCGCGTCCCCGGGCCCTTCGCCGACTACCTTATCTTACAGGCCCTGCGGGAATCCGGCGGCACGGCCTTGGCGGTGGAAGACGAAGACATGGTCCAAGCCATGTACGAATTGGCTACCACCGAAGGCATCATCGCCTGCCCCGAAGGCGCGGCCACCCTAGTGGGTTTGAAGCGGCTGGTCCAGGATGGATTCCTGAACAAAGACGACACGATAGTCCTGCTCAACACAGGCTCCGGGTACAAGTATATGGATTTGATCAAGAAGTAATGGGCCGGGCCGTGAGGCGGGTGTATCCGCCCCTTTAAGGGATTACGACATCCGGGAGGAAGCGTCTTGGAAGTGTTTCTCAGCTCACCGCGCGGGTTTTGCGCCGGGGTGGTGCGCGCTATAGAGGTTGTAGATATTTGCTTGGAGCGGTACGGCCCTCCGGTCTACGTGAAACACCAGATCGTCCATAATCCTCACGTCGTCGCCGACTTGGAACGAAAAGGAGCTATCACGGTTGATACCCTGGACCAGGTCCCTGTCGGATCCCTGGTGGTGTTCTCCGCCCACGGCTCTCCGCCGGATGACTTCAAGCAGGCCGAAGAACGCAGCCTCCGGGTTATCGACGCGGTCTGCCCGTTGGTGACACGAGTACACAACGAAGCCAAGAAGTACCACCGCGAGGGCAAGAAGGTATTGCTGGTGGGCCACCGGGGGCATCAAGAGGTGCGGGGCACCATGGGCCAGGTTGATATGACTCTGGTCGATGACAGCGCCGACTCTCTACTCCCTGATTGGGCGCCGGATGATGAAGTGGCGGTGCTTACACAAACTACCCTCTCGGTAGGCGACACCGCACAGAGCATAGACGCCATCAAACAACGTTTTCCAAGCGCAGTAGTGCGCAACGACATCTGCTACGCTACGACCAACCGCCAGTTCGCGGTGACCGAGATGGCGGTGATGGTGGACTTGGTGCTGGTGATTGGAGCGGTGAACAGTTCCAACTGCAACCGCCTCCGTGAAGTGGCGGCCTCCAAAGGTGTGCCATCCTACCTGATCAATGGACCCGAGGAGATCGAGCCGTCCTGGTTGGATGGCGTGTCCAAGGTGGGGATAACTTCCGGCGCTTCAACCCCCGAGGTCCTGGTGGAAAGCGTCATTTCGGCACTGGAGCCGGGGAAGGTGACGATGCTGTCCGGCGTCGAGGAAGATGTAAGCTTCACTCTGCCAAGAGAGTTGCGCTAGGGGTGGGCAACCGCCCCTGGGGTGTCCCACTGCGCCGCTAATGCCGCCATCCGGTAGTTCTCCGGGAGAGCCGGTCCACCTGAAGCGGCGTATATTCTCCATCCCAACCCTGCTGTCTTTATGCTTGGCGGGCGCCCTGCTGGCGGCGCTGGTCACTCGTTTCGACGTGGACTTAGCCCGGGCGTGGGCCCAAGCCAAAGCCGCCAATCCTTGGTATTTGGCCGCGGCCACGGCAATCCACTACTTCACCTTCGTGGTGAGAGGCGCCCGGTGGCGCGTGCTGCTGCAAAACGTCCAAACCGAAGGCTCCAGAATACCGGGAGTCGCCTATTGCAGCCAACTGGTGTTGATGGGCTGGTTCGGCAACTCGGTAGCCGGATTCAGGTTGGGCGATGCCTACCGGGCGTACCTGTACAGCAACGAGCAGAGTACGCCCTTTTCCCGGATCATTGGAACTCTACTGGCCGAGCGGTTGCTGGACACCGTCCTGGTGGTGTTCCTGGTCCTGGCGTCGGCGCTTTCCTTGGCCGGTGGCGGAAGCCTGATAATCTGGACGGTATTCGGGGTATCGGTCGCGTTGGCCGCCGTTTTGCTTGCGCTATTTTTGATCATCATGTGGACCAGAGAACGAGCTTCACGCATTTTGCCCGGTTGGTTCGCCACACGATACCAACAACTCCACGAAGGCGTGGCTGGAAGCTCCAAACAAGTATGGCCGATCACCCTTTGGGGGTTGTTGGGATGGTTTACGGAAATAGGTCGGCTTTACTTGGTGTCCGAAGCCCTTCACTTGGGCATCGGCTTTCCGCTGGCCATGTTCCTGGCGTTGGCCAATTCATTGTTGAGTTTGACGCCCACTCCGGGCGGCCTGGGAGCCGTGGAAGCCGGTGTGGCCGGGCTGCTGGTGCGATTGTCCAGCGTTTCGGCTAGCTCCGCAGCGGCTTTGGTGGTGCTTGACCGGCTGATTACTTACGTGCTGGTTATCGCGATAGGGGTCATGTTGCTCATGCTCCGCCAAGCCTTTCCTGGAATGTTTCAGGCTCAAGCCAGCCGCAACGCGGCGTGATGAATATAAGCCCAAGAAAGATGCGAGATTAACCGTAATGCTTTACACCGCCAGCTTCTATGACCAAGACGACTGGCGCGGGATGCTGTACAGAGTGTCCAGAAGCCACCCGCGGGGCCGTCGTACCCAGTGGGAAACTTTGCCGTTCCTGTACCCGGACCGGCAGCTACTGGTTGCCTACCGCAATGGCGACATCGACTTCGATGCGCTCTCCACAGCTTACATCGAAGGGCTGGAAAACCGGCGCGGGGAGTCGGCCCAGTTTCAGGAGTGGCTGGAAAACCTCGATACTTTGGGCGACTTCACCCTGCTATGCTTCGAGCGGGGCGACCGGCCCTGCCACCGCCGGGTGCTGGCTCAATGGCTGTTGCGCAACGCGCCTGGCCTGGAACCGGGGGGATTGCGCTAGGCAATCCGCCCGTCGGAGCAGTTACGGTTAGCGCCGGCCCAACGTTGGACTCACCACTCGGAGCGAGGCGGGCGTTCCATCAGCTGATTGACGGCATCGTGGGGCGACAGGTCCTCGAACAACACCCGGTACGTCGCTTCGGTGATGGGCATCTCCACGCCCAACTCGCGCGCCATGGCCAAAGCCGCATCGGTGGTGTTCACTCCCTCGGCAACATTGTTCATCGCTTCTCGGATTTCCGGCCAGGAACGGCCCATGGCAAGCTGCTCCCCAACGTAACGGTTGCGGCTCAACCGGCTGGCGCAGGTCGCTATCACGTCTCCCAAGCCGGCCAAGCCCGCGAACGTCAACGCTTGGGCCCCGGCAGCAACTCCAAGACGGGCGATTTCGGCCAAGCCCCTGGTAATGAACGCGGCCTTGCCGTTGTCGCCCATTTCCAGGCCGTCGGCGATGCCCGCGCCCAAAGCGATGATGTTTTTCAGCGCGCCCCCAAGTTCTACCCCCGTCAGATCGTCACTGGTGTACACACGGAATGCCCCCGTCATAAGGATTTCCTGGGCCCGGTTTACCAGTTGGCTGTCTCGGCCGGCAACGACGGTGGAAGCGAACTTCCCTTGAACGATCTCGTCGGCGAAATTTGGCCCCGATATGGCGCAAATCCCGGCATGGAAATCAACTGAGAGTTCCTCCTCCATAACCTGGCTCATCCGCTTGCCCCCCGGCAATTCCAAACCTTTGGCCGCGCTGACGATCACAACGCCGGGCGTCAAGCTTTCCCGCACCGATCGTATGTTGTCCCGCACACTGTGGGATGGGGCCGCGATTATCACCAAGTCGGCAGACGGCAACGCCTCGGCCGGGTCGGCGGTCACGGTCAGAGAGTCGGGGAAAGGGGTATTTGGCAGGAAGCGGATGTTTCGCCTGTCAGCCTGGAGTCGTTGAGCCTCCGGGCCAGTCCGCGCCAGCAAGCTTACCGGCAGACTTTTCCTTGCCAGGATGATGGCCAGCGCCGTCCCCCAGGTAGTGGCGCCGACGACGGCCACTCTTGGCTCCAATAACGGGCTACTCATTCATCGGCGGCAAGCGGCATGCTCTGCAAGGAGTACCCTTATACATCGGGCCGTCAATTAGCCTTTGTCGCCGGAGTTCCCAAGCGGTGTTCGGTGCCTTCGCGGATTCGTTGGATATTGTCCCGGTGCTGCCAGATGATGATGGCGCCGCCCAAGACCCCGTAGAGAATGTAGTAGATGCTGAACGTCTGACCACCCAGCAGGTACAATGCCACCAGGCTGATACAGGCTGCGATGACCCCCACGATGGAACCCAGCGAAACGTAACGGCTGACCAGAGTAGTCGCCGCAAAAACGGCGAAGGCGATAGCAGCCGTAATGGGTGAAAGGAGTGATAACGCTCCTGCCCCGGTGGCAATGCCCCGGCCGCCACGAAATCCGAGAAACACTGGCCAGTTGTGCCCCGCCAAGGCCAACAGCCCCGCGGCTACTTCCGCCTCACGGTGACCAATGACTTCCCGGGCTAAGATGACCGCCAGAACACCCTTGCTCACGTCCAACATCAACACCAGGGCGGCCACTTTGCCTCCGCCGGTGCGCAGGACATTGGACATACCGGTCCTGCCGCTGCCGTATTCCCGAATGTCGACCCCGCGTCGCCATTGCAGCAGCAAGTATCCCCAAGGCATCGCCCCCAGCAGATAAGACAAGCTGAGGACTACCGCGTATTGAGCCAACCCGTGTTGGGCCGACATAGTAAACAACGCCGCCACAAAAGCAGCCACAAGCAAAGGCAGCGTCACCAGCGCCCATGTGCTGGCTGACCGGCGCATCATTGTCTCTTGAACACCAACCTTAAATGAGTCCTGTCGAATCCGAAGGTGTCCCGGATACGATTTTCCAAGTACCGTTGGTAAGAGAAGTGTACTAGATCAGGACTGTTGACCGTGAAGAGAAAAGTAGGAGGGTTTACGCCAACTTGTCTAACCCGGCTGATAAACAGCCTCTCCCGTGGACGCCTTTTCACCGGCGGCGGTGTGTGACTCGACAAGGCATTCGCCAGCATGTATTGCAGTTCTCTGGCCGGAACGAAGCGGGACCGCTCCTGCCGCAGTTCCAGCACGGTCCGCATCAGCACGTTTATACCCTGGCCGTGCAACGCCGACGTAAAACAGACCGGGACGTAAGGCATGAAATGAAGGCGGGTCTTGACCCTGGCTTCGGCCCTGTGCTGGGCGTAACGGTCTCCGTCCCGGGCCAAGTCCCACTTGTTCACCACTACCACCAACCCGCGGCACATATCCCAAGCTAACCCGGCGATATGGGCGTCCTGAGCGGTCGCCATCTCCGTCGCGTCGGTGACCAGCAACGTAATATCGCTTCGACTCACCGCGTTGACGGCCCTGATTACGCTGTACTGCTCTATCCCCCGTTGTACCTGGCCTCGCCGCCTGATGCCGGCAGTGTCCACCAGAACAACATCGTTGCCATCGTAACTGAACGCGGTATCCAGCGCGTCCCGGGTGGTGCCCGCTTCAGGTGAGACGATGGAACGCTCTTCGCCCAGGATGCTGTTCAGCATCATGGATTTGCCCACATTGGTTCTGCCAACGATCGCCAGGTTTAATGCGCCTGCGGCCGGGTCCTCCGCTTCCTCTTCTGTCGGCTCTTCCGGGTACGGCAAGAGGGTGCAGATCCGTTCCATCAACTGGTATACGCCCAGGTTGTGGTAGGCGCTGATCAGCAGCGGGTCGTCGAACCCCAATTGGTAGAATTCAGCAGCGCTGAGCTCGCGGGACTCGTTATCCACCTTGTTTACCGTCAGGATAACAGGCTTGAAGGTGCGCCTTAGCCGATCGACTACCAAATGGTCCGTGGGCGTCAACCCGTCCGTCACGTCGGTCATAAACACAACCACGTCGGCATCAGACACGGCCATTTCCGCTTGTTCCTGCACCCTCTCGTTGATGTGGCCCTCAGGCTTTGTTTCCAGACCTCCGGTGTCGATGAGAATGAAGCGGTAATCGTCCCACCAGACCTCGCACATCAACCGGTCCCGCGTGGTCCCGGCGATGTCGGTCACGATGGCTTGGCGGCGGCCCAGAATCCGGTTAAACAAGGACGATTTACCTACGTTGGGCCGCCCTACGATGGCAACGACGGGCAAGGGTGAGTTAGTGTCGTAGGCGGGATGGCCAAACCCGTCGTCGTCCGTCTGCGGGCTTTCCAAAGGTCCACCCGCTGTTTGGGGGACATTGGATGAACGGAGACGGCCTTGAGACTCTGGAATGGGTCTTAACAATGAGCACCTTCCCGCGGCTTGGCTTGTGGACGATAGCGCTGCCGCACCGGCAATCAGCCGCCGGTCAGTATGAATTCCAAAACCGCCTTCTGAGCGGGCAGCCGATTGTGGGCTTGGCTGTAGGCGACTGATTGTTCATGTTCCAACATGCCCTGAGGTATCTCCTCGCCGTAGTGCACCGGCATATCGTGCATAAAAAGAGCGCCTGGGTTGGCTTGCGCAAGCAGGGCGGGATCGACCGTGTAGCCTTGGAACGCCCGTCGGCGGACCTCTGACTCCGCTTCCTGGCCCATGCTGGTCCATGCGTCGGTGTACACCACGTCGGCACCGCTTACCGCGTCGGCAGGGTCCGTGAACTGTTCCACCTGCACTGCCTCGCCGGCGGCGGCCAGTTGCCGGGCCTTGGAGAGGGACTCTTCGTCCAGATGGTAACCCCGTGGCCCCGCTATCGTGAAGTTCATGCCCAATCGGGGCAACCCTATGCAAAGGCTCCGTGACACATTGTTGCCATCACCAATGAAGGCCAATCGTAGCCCCGCCAAGGGGCCTTTGTGTTCCTGGATGGTCAACAGGTCGGCCATTGTCTGGCAGGGATGCTCCCAATCGGACAGTGCATTGACCACCGGAACGCTGGAATAAGCGGCTAGTTCTTTAAGGCTTTCATGGGAGAACACCCGGGCGACAATGCAGTCTACATAGCCCGACAGTACTCTCGCCACGTCCGACGCGGGCTCCCTGCTGCCCAAGCCAACCTCTTGCTGGCCTAAATAGACGCAAGTCCCTCCCAACTGCTGGATGCCCACCTCAAAACTGGCCCGCGTACGCAACGATGGCTTTTCGAAGATAAGAGCGACGCTTTTACCATCCAGCGGCTTCGGCGTCGGGTCCGATTTCATCTCGGAAGCCCGGCGGAGAAGGTCCAACGTCTCCTTGGGGCTGAGGCTGTCAATGGAAAGAAAATCGCGTTTGCTCGACATACCACACACCTCATCGTGGAGAATCATATCTCAATATATGATGTGGTTCAAGCCGAGGTTTCCCATTTCAATGGTACAAGCTTGATTGCGCTGTTAGTCACCTTATTCAAAGCATCTGGTATCATAGGACGCCCACTGAATATTGCGAATACGGAGGCAGCGCCAAATGGCAGAGTCAAAGATTGTTCCGGGATTGAAGGGCGAGCGGCAGACTCTCGTTTGCGAGCACAACGTCGCCGGGCATGTCGACAAGTTCAGCACGCCTTCCATGATCAGCCTGATGGAACGGTCAGCCATCCAAGCGGTCCACGACCACCTTGAGGAAGGTCAGACCTCCGTTGGGTTTGAAGTAAACATCCGCCACTTGGCGCCGGCGGACATCGGCGCAACCATCACCGCATACTCCGAGTTAATCGAGGTGGACCGGAACCGGCTGACCTTCAAAGTTGCAGCCTTCGAAGGGGACCGAAAGATAGGCGAGGGCACCCACCGCCGCGCCATCATCAACACCACCCGTTAACGCCGCATCAAATAAGCTCAATAACCGCAACCTCCTGGGCCATGCTTGGACGTTAGCGCCCGCTTGGGCCGTGTGCTAAAATTCCTTTACTTTCCCCGGAGCTCAGTACCTACGCCTTAATGTAGCGGGCCTATGAGAATAGGTGTCCGACTTGTTTACCGTTGGGAGCGACCATAATGGCCAATATGGAGCAAGTACAAATAGTCAAACAGGGCCGCGATGCCGTTGCGCGTTGGCGGGAAGAGCACCAAGGTGAGAACTTCGATTTACATGCGGCTTACCTGAGCTTCGCCCGCTTGGCGCAAGCGGACCTTCGAGGCTCCGACTTGCGTGACTCCGACCTGATGGGCGCTACTCTTCCCCGTGCCAACCTGTCAGGGTGCCGGTTGAATCCCTGTCACCTGTACCGGGCTGACTTGAGACAAGCGAACCTGAGCCGGTCGTTGATTAACGGGGCGAACCTGCGGGGGGCCAACTTACAGAGGGCGGACCTGTCCGACTCGGACATGGACCGAGCGGTCCTCTCGGATGCCAACCTGTCGGGCGCCAACCTGCGGGGGACCAACCTCTCCAGAACAAACCTGACCGGCGCTAACTTTACCGACGCGGACTTGACCGGGGCCATATTACATCGGGCGGCGTTGACCCGCTCGACTTTAGACGGAGCAATCCTGGAAAACACCGATTTCTACGAGGCCACCTTCAACGACGTGAGCCTGTCTGCCACCAAGTTTGCGGGCAGCATCGTTGGCTACACGGTGTTCCAGAATTGTGACCTGAGCAAGACGGAGGGGTTGGACCAAGTCCGCCACGATGCGCCCAGCAGCGTGGGCTTGGATACTTTATACCGTTCCGGGGGCCGGATTGACGACATTTTCTTGCGCAACGCCGGAAACCCGGACTCCATCCTGGAGTTTCAGAGGATTCTTTTAGAGACCCCGCCGTTGTCGGGGGACTTTTTTATCTCTTGCGCCAGCCAGGACGCCGCCACCGCCCAAGCTCTCCAGGCCGACTTGCAGTCTCAAGGCGTCCGGTGCTGGGTGTTCTCTGAGGATTTTCGAGGCAGTGCGTTGGTCGAACGACACAGCACCTCGGACCAAGAGGAAGTGGAGCGTTGGCTGAGGGACTACGACAAGTTGATCGTGCTATGCACCGACGACGCCTTGGGCAGCGAGAAGATACGGAATGACATTACCCAAGCGCAACAGCTTCAACAGAGCAAGGACGAATGGCTGCTCTACTTGGTGGACCCCAGCGGGCGCTTGGGCCAAAGCAGGAACCGGTTGGCCCGCACCCTCAGCAGCGAGCACGTGGTGTTCGACTTGGGCGGCAAAGACTCTGACCTCGGGAAGTACCAGGGTGAACTGTCCCGATTGGCGGAGAGTTTGTTGACGTCTCAACCTCGTTCTGCCGGTATCCCCACCTACGAGGAATTCCGGTTGTAGAGACTTCCTTCTGACAACCCTTTGGCAACCGGTCAAGGTTCAAAGCACAAATTAAGGCCTCGGTCCAAATCATCGGACCGAGGCCTTTTGGTTCCCGAAGGAGTCTGTGGTTGAGGACCGCTACTAGATGTAGTCTTCCTCTTCCATCATGCCGAGGTCGTCCCGGCTCTGGCTCAGACCACGGGCAACCTCTTGCCTGAAGCTCTCCATCAACTCATCGGTGATGACGCCGCCGGCGGCTGCGGCCTGCTTCTTGAAGTTATCGAATGCCCACCCTTCGGTGTCGCCCTGGGGCATGTCGAAGAAGCCGCGGTCAAATACTGGCAGTTCACCGGGGCCGAAGTAGCCTTTGCCCTCGATGGTGTACCCTTCCAGGTCATGGGTGCCCTTGCCCAGCACCTGTCCGGTGTCGGCGTAGTGCTCCATCACATTCTTCAAGCCGTATTTCTGGATGGGGCACACCTTCATGCAGATGCCGCAGCCCAGGTAGCGGGCCATTACGGGGCGGCAGCGCTTGAAGTACAACTTGTTCTTTTCCAACCCGCGCCACCAGATCTTGTCGCGCATCAGGGCGCGGCCCGGGCAGCGGTTCACGCAGACCTGGCATACCTGGCAGAAAGCGTGGATGCCGTAGTCCACGGGCTTGTCGTAGTTCACATTGGCGTCGGTGGTGATCATGATCAAGCGGCAGCGGGAACCCTCTGACGGAGTCAGCAGGTAGCCACAGGCGCCCAACTGGCCCAATCCGGCTTCTACGAACATGGGAATGTAGGGGCCGGTGTTGTCTGTGGGGCTCTGGATCTGAGCATGGTAGCCGATGGAGTTGATGTACGCCGCCAACTCCAAAGCCGCAGCGCCTTCCGTCCGGTAGGTGCTGGAGTGCACGATCTCAGCATCGATGCTGGGGATCGTCTGGGTCGGCTCGAAGTCCTGCTCGTACGCCAAACAAATGACGTGAGGAAACTTCACGTAGTCTTTCTTGCTCTGATAGGTATAGCGGTAATCGTAGTAGGTGATGCCTACTTCCAGGAATCCCAGGTCCTTGGCCTTGTCCTTGATATCTTGGGAAACGTCTTCGCCGGTTGGCTCGACGGTGGGATCCTGGTCGCCAGTGAGACGGGCAGCCATGACCAAGGGCCGGTTCAGCTTGTCATGCTCTTTCCGGATCTCTCGCATCTCGATGTGGGTGTCACGAATAGCATTTGCCCAGTCGCGGGAGGCCCTCTCTGTGATGTTCATGGTCTCCAGAGGATACTCTCTGGCGTACCAGTCAACCTCGCGCTGGTTCAGCGGGATCCCCGGGACTGTCTCTAGTTCCTCTGGTACCGGGATAGTTACAGGTTCATCACCCCGATGCCTCCCAGGTCGCACAACCTCGTGGCCTATCTTTAGCATGAATTCTCCTCCCTAATTGTACGTCTATTCAGTAGGCTGATACGCAAGAATGCCTGTACAATACCGATTTCCTACTTATTTGTCAACCCTATGTTCATGGGAAATATATATCAATTAAACGAATACTAATCCCTGACAAACAAAATATTAATCTCCGAGCCAGGTATTGTGGGGTGATTCCGGGCACGAGACCACAAAAAAGCCCGGACCCGTTTGCAACGGGTCCGGGTGCACGAGTGTCTAGGCCAACGCCGGACCCTGTGCCCGGCGCATTCCTGACAATCGACTTTAGATGTAGTCTGCGTCGATGTCCAGATCGTCGTCGATCATGCCGACGGCGTCGTAGGACTGGCCCATGGCGCGGTTGACCTCGGATTTCAGTCCGTCGATCATCTCATCGGTGATCGCACCGCCGGCGGCTACGGCCTGCTTCTTGAAGGTCTCAAACGCATGGTCCTCGATGCTGCCCTGGGGCATGTCGAAGAAGCCGCGGTCGAATACCGGCAGTTCACCGGGGCCGAAGTAGCCCTTGCCCTCGATGGTATAGCCTTCCAGGTCGTGGGAGCCCTTGCCCAGCACCTGTCCGGTCTCGGCGTAGTGCTCCATCACGTTCTTCATGCCGTACTTCTGGATGGGGCACACCTTCATGCAGATGCCGCAGCCCAGGTAGCGGGCCATTACGGGGCGGCAACGCTTGAAGTACAACTTGTTCTTTTCCAACCCGCGCCACCAGATCTTGTCGCGCATCAGGGCGCGGCCCGGGCAACGGTTCACGCATACCTGGCATACCTGGCAGAAAGCATGGATGCCATAGTCAACGGGCTTGTCATGGGTGATGTTGGCATCGGTGGTGACCATCATCAACCGGTTGCGGTTGCCGGCGTGCGGGGTCAACAGGTAACCGCAGGCGCCCAACTGGCCCAATCCGGCTTCCACGAACATGGGGATGACCGGCCCGGTGGCGTCGGAAGAGTGGATTACGTGGGCCTTGTATCCCAACGAGCGGATGAAGTTGCCCAACTCCAACCCGGCTGCGGCCTGCGTCCGGTAAGTGCTGGAGTGCACGATCTCAGCGTCGATGCTGGGGATCGTCTGGGTGGGCTCATAGTCCTGCTCGTAGGCCAAGCAGATGGCATGAGGAAGGCTGGTGAAGCCCTTCTTGCTCTGGTACTCGTAGCGGTAGTCGTAAGAAGCGATACCCACTTCCAAGTAACCCAACTGGCGGGCCTTGTTCTTGATCAACTCCGTGACGTCCTCGCCGGTGGGTTCGGCCGTCGGCTCCATTTCTGCGGTCATCCGTCCGGCGATGATCAGGCCGCGGTTGAGCTTGTCGTGCTCCTTGCGGATCTCACGCATTTCGGCGTGTTCGTCGCGAAGGTTGTTCGCCCAGTCGCGGGATGCGCGCTCGGTGTAGTTAATGGACTCCAGGGGATACTCCCTGGCATACCAGTCAACTTCCCGCTCGTTAATGGGAATCCCGGGGACGGTTTCCAACTCCTCGGGCACAGGAATGGTCATCGGCGCATCGCCGTATTTGTAACCCGGCCTTACGATTTCGTGGCCAATCTTGAGCATATCTAACTCCTCCCGATAGCGTGCTTGCGGCTGGAGTACCCAGTCTCAGGACTACGATAAACGCCGCCCCATTATTTGTCAATAGAACGATACGTAGCTTTTGATGTTCGCTGTAATATGTCCTTCCCAAGGGTATATGTTGACGAATTACGTTGCATGGCTACGGATTCTTCTATTATATTGAGGGACATGGTCCACTGGCCCGAACACTGGATGACAGCCTCGCCGGGCGAGGAGACCAAGCGTGCCATTTAAGAGTCTAGCTCCTCTGACGCCGCGCAATAACCGCCTCCGCGAAGGGACTTGCGCCGGAGCGCACCACCACGTTCACCAAGGATGGGCGGCCCGAGTTAACGGCCCGTTCCACCGCCGGCGCCACTTCATCGGGACTCTCCACGTATTCGGCGTATCCTCCAATGGCCTCCACCATCTTGTCGTACCGTATGAATCGCAGGTCGGTGCCCACGGCACGATTGAAGTAGGCTAGTTGGAAGGTCTTGTCGATGCCCCAGGTCGCGTCGTTCCCCATGACCGTGGTGATGGGCAGGTTATGCCGGATACAGGTGTCGTACTCCATGGGATAGAACCCGAAAGCCCCGTCGCCGGTGAATACAAACACCTTGCTGTTCGGGTAGGCCAATTTGGCGGCCATTCCGTAGGGTATGCCGCCGCCCAAGTGGCTCAACGGCCCCAAGCGGACAAACCGGCCCGGCATACGGGCTTTCAGATAAGAGCGGCCCCACTGCACGTAATCGCCGCCGTCCATTACTATAAAGCTGTCCCGGTCGATAAGATGCTGGATTTTCGTAAATACGTCCACGGGGTGCATTGGACTCTCGCCCGTGGCCTTGCTCTCCAGTTCCTCTATCCAAGTCTTGCGGTCCTGGCGCAGTTGGTCCACCCACGCGGATATATCTGTCTTGCTTCCCTTGGCCGCCGCACTGGTCAATTGGTCTACTATGGCCCCCAAGTCGCCCAGCAGCCCGATGGAAACTCCTCTATTGCGCCCGATCTCAGCGGGAGAAGGGTCCGCTTGGATGATCTTTGCGTCAGCTCCAAAGACGCCGCCGTAGCGATAGCGATGGTCCAGCCGCTTTCCCAATAACAACACCACGTCGGCCTCGCGGAAACGCCGTGCTGCAGCATTTAACCCGCCGTCCGCGTATCCAAAGCACAGGGGATGCTCGTCGTCCAACAGTCCCCTGGCCTGCTCCACGGTGAACACCGGAATGCCGGTGATCTCGGCCAACGCCTCCAACTGCTCGGCGGTGACCGAGTAGCGGGCCGGGTTGCCCGCAATTATGACAGGGCGGCGCGCTTGCCGCAGCAGCGCCGAGGCTTCTTCTACCAAGGACAGGTCAGCCGGGGAGCGGCCCATGCTGCGGTATTCTTGCGGCAGGTACTTGGGCAGTTCATCCTCCGAAATCTCCTGCTCCTGCAAGTCTATTGGCAGGGTCAAATGCACTGGGCCCGGTCGGCCCGACATCGCCGTCCGGAACGCCGTCGCCACGAATTCGGGTATCCGGCGGCGGTCGTGGATTAGCCACGAGCCCTTGGTGACCGGGGCCGCCATCGCGGTCTGGTCGATTTCCTGGAAAGTCACCATTCCCTTTTCCGGCAGTTCGCCGCACCCCGCAACGAAAATGACCGGGCTTTCAGAGGTGTAAATCGCCGGCAGGCCGGAAATGGCGTTGGAAAAGCCGGGGCCGCCGGTAAACATCCCCACCGCCGGCTGGCCGGTAATCCTTGCGTAGCCGTCGGCCATGTGCATGGCCGCACCCTCGTGGCGGGTATCTATGAACTCGATCCCCTCGTCGGCAGCCGCGTCGACCAAGGGAAGGATCGTATCCCCCACGATGGTGAATATTTTCTGAATGCCTTCCTGCTTAAGGCAACGGATGAACAGGTGCGCTCCGGTAAGGCTGGTCATAATTGCTCCTGATGCTGGGAATCCAGCGGGACTGGAGAGTTAGTGTGGCAACGGGTCGTAATAGCGGCGGCATACATCCAGCGGCAACGCCGGAGTCGCCATGATAGCACGCAGTTAACCGGTGTGCGAAACAGCAACGGAGTACACAGTGGGACGATTGCAAATCCAGTATATGTTCATGCGTTGAATGCACCTCAACTTTGCAATCGTTCCTCTCCTTTCCTTGATAGCCGTCCGTGTTTGGCGTATCGTAAAACCCGATGGAATACTGGATTCCCAGACCAATTCCACTTTGGGTTACGGTTTCCTCGTCCTGAATTTTATACTTCCCACCACGTTCCAAGGCGGCCGCTTTGACCTCTACACCCGAATGGATGCAAAGTTTCTTCACCGGCAATCCCGATTGGTGGCAGGACTTCTTCACCGGGACGGCGCTGGACTTTGTGCGGGACTTCTGCGCGCCGCCGGATGTCATGCTCGAATCAAACTTCGTCGAACATGTCCTGGAGTTGACCCACGGGGCCAAAGTCCTGGATGTTCCCTGCGGAGCCGGGCGCTGGTCGGTGCAGTTAGCTGCTATGGGCTACAACGTTACCGGCGTGGATTTCAGCCGCGAACTGCTCGGAATGGCGGAGAAGGCGGCAGCCGATCGCTTGCAATGGGACCCCGGAGCGCCTCGGACAGGCGTCAACGGGGGTCTGCGGGTTGCTTGGGAGCACGGAGACATGCGGCGCCTGCCATGGGAAGCGGAGTTCGATGCGGCGCTTTGCGTATGGAACAGCTTCGGATATTTCGACGACGACGGCAACGCTGAGTTCCTGAGGGCGGTCTCCCGGGCATTAAAGCCGGGAGGCCGGTTCCTGCTCGACACGCCGGTCATCGAGACCTACGTTGCCGAAATGGAGGCCCGTGACAAGGACTGGTGGCAGACACCGGAGGGCCTGATCGCCTTGGAAGACCGGTCGTATGACCACGCCACAGGCCGCGCCGAATCGCAATGGACTTTTATCGAGGACGGCAAAGTCGAAAGAAAAAAGCTTTCCGTAAGGTTGTACACCTACCGGGAGTTGGCTGCTTTGCTGGAACAGGCCGGCTTTGGAGGCCATGAAGCCTACAGCTCGGCATTTGGCGACATCGAGCGGTCCCATCACTGGGAATGGGACCCATTCGAGTTGGGGTCTCCCGCGCTTTGCATGGTTACCACCAAGCAAAGCGACCCCAAGTAGACCGGCGCCAACGAGACAGAGCCCGCTGTTTACCTTTACCACGGGCCGATTGCAAAATTCCTTGCAGACCGCCGGTGGCGGGATTGTCGAACCATCAATTGGTGGGAGGCGGATATGCCGCCAAGTCCAAGGGCTGCCCGTTCAAGGTTATTGTGTCGTGGAAGAGTTCGGGCCGGCCTATGGTCTGGCGAACGTAACAGCCGTTGCGGGCATTGCGGACCAGTCCGGCAATGCGGGCGGGGGATTCGTCGGCCTCGATCTCGTAACTGATCTCAATTTTGTCGGCCCGGGCTTGTATCGTTTGCGCCAACACAGACCCTTCGACGCCGACGCTTAACGCGATGTGCGCCTGCACCTTTGATACCGATACTTTCATCATCTGGGCGTACCGCTCCAGTTGAGTCATCTCTCAAAAGAGAATCGACGAAGCGAAGTACGCCAGCGGAGAAGGGGCCGAGTTATTGCCGTTGGGCTCTCGTTCGTCGCACCGGATGGTGAATCCCCGCACATTGGACTCTTTTTTCATACGGTCCAACATGCGGGCGTCCGCTTCGATGGTTACGGACCGGGAAAGCCGGTCGGTGGAGCTATTGTTTGATGATGAGGCCGGTGTTGTCATGGCGTTTTCCTCGACACTGCCCGTAATGGGCGGCGGTATTTTTCGGGAGTATAGCACGACCCTTGACTCGCCGGCGTCACCCATGGCCCAGTCCGACGCCGTCTCCGTTTCAAGCTATACTATGCTCAAATGGGAACGTTATTTGTGGTCGGCACACCTATCGGCAATCTGGAAGACCTTACCCCCAGGGCCGCAAGAATCCTGGGACAGGTGGACTTGATCGCCGCCGAAGACACCCGGGTGACGCGCCGGCTGCTGAGCCACTTGGGAATCAAGACGCCCATGATCAGCTACAACGAGAACAACCGGCGGGAACGGCTGCCAAAGTTATTGGAGACCTTGGCCTCCGGCAACGTGGCGCTGGTGACCGATGCGGGTATGCCCGGCATAAGCGACCCGGGAACGGAACTGGTTGCCAGGGCCGCGGAAGAAGGCGCCGCCGTGGAATCGGTGCCCGGAGCGTCGGCCGTGACCACCGCCATTGCTGTGTCCGGTCTTCCAGGCAACGACTTCCTGTTTTTGGGGTTCCTGCCGCGGAAACGCCGGGAAAGGTTGGCCCGGCTGCATGACCAAGTCTACTCACCTCACACACTGGTCATATTCGAAGCGCCCCACCGGGTCTTGGCCACGCTGGCGGATATGGCCGAGGTATTGGGCGACCGGCGGATTTCGGTCTGCCGGGAACTTACCAAGCTGCATGAAGAAGTGTTCCGCGGCACGGTCAACGAAGCAATCGCTTACTTTCCGTCGCCCAGAGGGGAGTTCGTTCTGGTCGTTCAAGGCAACTTGGAACCCTCCGATCACATCGACCCCGCCGCTCCGCTATTGGCCGCCGCCCGGGACCGGCTGGTTGAATTGCGGACCTTGGGCGCGGCTCCCAAAGACGCCGTTTCCCAGGTTTCCGCCGGTTTCGGGCTGCCAAGAAACACGGTTTACCGTTGGTGGATAGACTTGGAGCGGCCAAACAGACCCTGACTGTCATGGTGAAAGCGAAACACTTTTGTTACACCTTAATGTACGTGATGTTGTGTGCTCTTTGTTATCATAGTCAGCGATGAAGCGTTTGAATAACAGCAACACTGGACTAGCAGCCATTGGTTTGGCGAAACCGGGAGTAGAGGGACTAGCGGCATGACCGTCACCGGCCTCATATTCCTGTCATTCGGGTTCCTGCTTATGTTAGTGGCGGTCGTCCCGGAGATCGCCAAGAAGACCCGCGGGGGGATCTTCTACGGCTGGTACTTGGTGGCCATCAGCGGCTTCGTGATGGTTATCGCAACCGTCCCGATATTCCACGCCATGGCCGTATGGGCGGTGGTGCTGGAACGGCAGTTCGGCTGGACCCGCACCGAGTTGGGCTTGGCGCTGACCCTGACCAGGGTGGAAGGCGGGATCATGGGGCCGGCTGAGGGTTACTTGGCGGACCGGGTTGGGACCCGAACGATGGTGCTGATCGGCCTGACCATCACGGGCGTGGGATTCGTGTTTTTCGGGATGACCCAAAATCTGTGGATGTTTTACTTCGCCTACATCGTGATGTCGTTGGGACAGGGGTTGGGCAGTTGGATGCCCATGATGACTATGTTGAACCACTGGTTCGCTCGACGGAGATCGGTCGCCGTGGCGTGGGCTAACATGGGCAGCAGGGCCGGGGCTTTGTTGTTGGTGCCGGCCATAGCCTGGGCCGTCAGTCCGGACCACGACCGGTTGGGTTGGTCGATGACCGCTACCTTGTTGGGGATCTTTACTCTCGCGGTTGCGCTGCCCGTCTCCAGGCTGATCCGCAACCGCCCGCAGGACTATGGCCTTCTCCCCGATGGCGACCCTCCGCCGACGGGACGGGAGCAGCCGGCTCCGCAACAGGCCACAGCCCAACAGGCCACGGCCCAACGGGCTGCTTCCACCCGCAGGGCCGATACCACCAACGTCGATTTCACCGCGGCTCAGGCGATCAGAACTGCGTCATTCTGGCTGATTTCCTTCGGCCACGGCTTCACGTCAATGATCATTCTGGCTATCATGTCCCACTTGGGCCTGCTGATGCAGGACAAGGGGTTCAACCTGCAAACGACAGCGTGGCTGGTGGCAGCCTACACGGGAGTGGCCATGGGCTCCCAGTTGATTGGCGGGTACACCGGAGACCTGATTCCCAAGCGCATCGCCCTGTTTATCTTCACGACCATCCAAGCCACCGCGGTGGTCGTGTTGACCTTCGCCAACAGCCTGCCGACCTTCTATATGTTCGCAGTCCTGTTCGGCATTGGGTTTGGCGGAAGGAACCCCTTGACGATAGCCATCCGGGGCGAGTACTTCGGACGGGCCTCTTTCGGCAAGATTCTGGGAATTTCGTCGGTGCCGATGAACATCCTGCTACTGATGTCGTCTCCCTTTGCCGGCTACCTGCGGGACGTACAGGGCAGCTACACCAATGCTTTCCTGATACTGGCGGGACTCAACTACTTGGGCGGCTTCCTGTTCCTGATGGCGAAACGGCCCCAACTGACCAAGCCGACGGCCGCTCCCCAAGCGCAGACGCTGGCCGCGTCTCGAGGCTAGGGCTTAGAAACTATCTCACCGTCATTCCCGCGCAGGCGGGAATCTATAGGTCTCGGTCAGCGACGTGGGGAAATCAGCGAGACTGACTGGTTTTGAGATAATCTCTTAGCCCTCGGTAATGTCTATGCCCATGATTTCGACCGGGTCGTTGGGCTTGTCGTTCCGCCCCTTGGGGACGCCTGAGATAGCGTCTGCCACGGCTTGACCTTCTGTCACGCGCCCGAAGATGGTGTGGCGTCCGTTCAAGTGCGGGGTTGGGGCGGTTGTAATAAAGAACTGGCTGCCGTTGGTGTTCGGCCCGGCGTTGGCCATCGCCAGGATTCCCGGCGTGTCAAAACCGAACGCCGGGTCGAATTCGTCCTCAAACTGGTAGCCCGGACCCGACGTGCCCGTTCCAGTCGGGTCTCCGCCCTGTATCATAAAGTTCGGAATAACCCGGTGGAAAATAACCCCGTCGTAATAGCCCTCCCGCGCCAGGAACACGAAGTTGTTCACTGTCTTGGGGGCTGCGGACGGAAGCAGGTCCAAGGTTATGTCGCCATGATTGGTGCGAATGGTCGCGCTGTAGCTCTTGCTGGCGTCAATAGCCATTTCCGGCGGCTGGTTGTACTGTCGTGGCATCGTTCCTCCAGACTGGCCCTCAGGGCCGTTGACGAGGATTCTAACATCTAAAACCACGCTCAGTCTAAACGAGACCGGGAATTCGCCCAATGGTAGCAATTCATAATACTTATCATCTATAATGGTAAGGGGAAACGAAAACCGTTAGCCCAATGACCGGGGTGACGGCGCCGGACCCGTCGTTTGCGCAGCCTCCGCGAGCTTGCTCCGGAGAACGGAGGAGGTGGGAAAGTATGGAAATCTTTGAACACATGACCCGGTACGGCCATGAGCAACTGGTGATGTTTTCCGACCTGGGATCGGGCCTCAAGGGCATAGTGGCCATCCACGACACAACCCTGGGGCCGGCCTGCGGCGGGCTGCGTATCTGGCCTTACGCCTCGGAAAAGGAAGCCGTGACCGATGCCCTGCGCTTGTCCCAAGCGATGACATACAAGTCGGCCGCGGCCGAACTGCCCCTTGGCGGCGGCAAAGCGGTGATCATCGCCGACTCCCGCACCCAGAAGACCGAGGCGCTGCTGCGGGCCTACGGAAGGTTCCTGAACACGTTGGGGGGCCGGTACCTGACCACAACCGACGTGGGCAGCACCGGGCGGGACATGGAGCACATTCACCAGGAGACGGACTACGTGGTGGGGCTGCCAACGTACTTGGGCGGCAGCGGCGACACCTCGATTATGACCGGGTTGGGCGTTTACATGGGGATGAAAGCGTGCGCTAAAGAGGTCTGGGGCACCGACTCCCTACGCGGCAAAAAGATCGCCATGCAGGGGTTTGGAAAAGTCTCAACCCATACGGCCCATCACTTGATGAAAGAGGACTCGGAAATCATCGTGACCGACGTCAACGGAGACGCCTTGAACGCCGCCAAGGGCATGGGCCTCAAGGTGGTTAAGCCCGACGAGATTTACGACGTGGAGTGCGACATATTCTCCCCTTGCGCCTTGGGCGGCGTCATCAACAAGGACACAATTCCACGCATCAAGGCGCGGGTAGTGGCCGGCGGCGCCAACAACCAGTTGTTGACCGAGGACGACGGGGAAGAACTGCACCGGAGAGGAGTCCTGTACGCGCCGGACTACCTCATCAACGCCGGCGGCGTCATTAACGCTTCAACGGAAATCGGAGCGGACTACAACCCGGAACTGGCCAGGGAAAAGACGGAACGCATCTACGAAATCATGGGGCGGATCGCCAAGGAGTCCAAGGAAAGGGAGATGTCCACTGCTCGCATGGCCGACCGCTTGGCCGAGGAGCGGTTGGCGTCGGTACGGGCAATTAAGCCGATTCACCGCGGCCGCTGATTCAGCCGCCGCACCCGCTCATCCCAAGTCCACCATGGCGCAAGCGCCGACGGAGGCCTTCTCATCTGACGCCTGTGATCTACAAATAGCTTTCCATATCAACAGGCCTTACGCCGGATATCCATCGTGTTCTATTGACAACATAGGATAGCTCGAATATTATCCCGCGCGGATTATCATGCACCGGCATTTTCTCCCTATGACCGCGGAGGTAACGTATCACGGTAATGACTAGGTTCTGTTGACATTTCCCCGTCATTCCCGCGCAGGCGGGAATCCATAGACTTCTAATCGGAGAGAACGTGACTGGCTGATAGTGCTTCTGGATTCCCGCTTTCGCGGGAATGACGTTATGGGGTTACTGGACTGCCTGATTTCGCAAATGTCAACAGAGCCTAGAGTACTCCCGGCAACGGACGGCAGGACATAAATTGTGCCCGCATCGTCTCTCCAAACAATCCTGGCAGACCCATGTAATCTGAAACACGGGGGACCTACAGGAGACGTCCTATGAAACACCTTCTCAGAAAAATTCCTGGACCGCCCCTGACCATTGTCATCATCCTGCTGACGGCCGCGATTCTACTGGCCTGCGGACCGGCGGCCCAGTCCGCACCCGGTGAGCAACCCGCTTCACAGCCGGCTCCCCAGTCAACCGAAACCACACCCACGGACACTCCGGAGTCTACCGATACTCCGGAACCCGCCACCCGTGAGCCCACGCCCACGTCCACATATCCACCTGCACCCACCAAGAGCGGACCCACGCCCGTCCCTCGCGGCACAGCTTGCCACCCCGCCGGCGGTAACCTGTACACCGGCAATTTTTACTACAAGGGACCGGAAAACGTTGAATACCACCTGATTTGTTATCAAATGTTGATCGAGAATGTCTTCCGAGGCTATCACAAACAGGAATTGCCGAGCCTCTGGGCATTTTGGTCGGAAATGCAACAAACGGTTGCGCAAGACCAAGCAGTCGCGACGGCCCACAAGAAAGTCCTCACATGTTTAGCGGGACAGGGACATGCCGAAGTGAAACCTGAATTTCTTTTCTTCTGGCAGAACTTCCAAAGCCCAGAGGATTACGGGGCCAAGCTAACAGGATATACCGCCGATGAACGGGTTATCCTGACGAAACTGGCCCGGCCTGCGGACGAATGCGCCGGTCCGTCCGGTTACTACGCGGCGCAGAGCGCCGCTTGGCGGGCAGAAGTAAAACGCCTGATGGACCAAGCACCGGAGGAACCGGAGAAACTCAAGCTCATTGCCTCATCGTCGATCTTCTTCGTGACACAACAGCCAGGAACTCTGCACTTCCTTACGCTGGACGGGGCAATACCGGTAACGGGAATCGGTGGCACACCCAACGCCACCCCTCATCCCAATTTCCCCGACCCCACCCCCACTCCTCGCCCCACATCCATCCCCATCTCCCCCCATCCCCAAGGGCTGGCAGGCTGCCGAAACCTCAGCATATTTGCCTACGATTCTCAAGAATTCAGTCATTCTCACTGGTGCAATGACGCCGCGTTGAACGCTGTAATCTCCCAGTGCGGAGGGACCGGCACCACCCAAGAAGAGCGAGCCTGCGCCGAAAACTATCTGGCGAGCTGGAAAGGCTACCACACTAGGTTATTCTTTCCCTGCTATACAATATCGAATCTTGGCGCAGCACGGGAGTGTGTGAACCAAGCCGCCGCAACCTTACGCGGGAGCCAGCAAGGATTGGGTCAATTATGGACTGAAATACAACCTGCCGTGTCCAGCAACACAGACGTTGCAACTGCTCACCAGAAAGTCATCCAGTGCCTGGCCGATAGGTCCTATAGCGACGTAGCTCCCAAGCTGCTCTTCACTTGGCAAACAGCAGGGAGTGATTTCGGGGACTTCGACGCAGCAAATGCTCGGATAGACAGCCTAACTCCGGAAGAAAAGGAACTCATGGAAAAGGTGGCGGAACCCGCAGACCAGTGCGCCGAAAACCAAGGGCTGTACGAGGCCCAGGACGCCGCGTGGCTGGCAGCGGTGCGGAGGCTGGTGGAAGAAGACCCGGCGCGAGCCCAACCCCTGCTGGATTGGGCCATTTTGGAAATCCTTGAGCAACCGGGAATAGCACCTTTCCTAACCAAGCCCTAACTGTCGCCGCAATAACTGCCGAGGTACAGAATGCAACTTAAACCAGGAATGTTACTCCACGTCACCCTGATGGCGTTGCTTGTAGCAATAGCTGTAGTGGCAACGGCATCGACCGCCGTCGCCAGCTACTCGTCCCAAGGAACGGCTTTACCCACCACGGCGGAACTGACCACAAACAAAGATTCGCTGAACGGCATCGTGTTCGACATGTCATACGACAGCTGGAGCACGATGTACCAAAGCCTGAAACAGAGTGACCAGTATGACTGGATGGACTGGAGCACCGATAATTGCTCAGGCCCCGATGTGGGACGGCACGACACGTTCCAGCACCCCTGCCTCAGGCATGACCTCTCATGGCGCAACTTGGCCCTGATTGACCAAGCCACTGGTCGAGTCTGGAACGAACGCAACCGCTACGCAGCGAACAAGCAGTTCCTCTGGGATATGGAAGACGCCTGTGACCAAGATTCCACAATCCTCATTGTGCGCAACGCCTGCAAAGGAATAGCGGATTCTATCTACTATACAGCCGTACGACAACTTGCGGGCTACCGAATCGAAAATGCTGTCGAAAGAACGCACTTCACCGCCAACCAAAAGTTTGACGTTATTAACGGCGGCGGAACTCTACCAGGCTCTGCTGCCGTTTCCTGCGCTCATGGTAACTTGACGGACCGAGAGAATTCAACGAACCGGTGCCTACCAATCTACCGTCTAGAACTGAAAGGCAAGCCCTTCGCTCCCCAGAGAATCTCACGGTTCCCGTCGGGCACTGAACTTCAATTGCAGGTTGTCAGGGCTAACCTGCAATCAATAAAGGGGCCCCCATATAGTTACTCGGCAACGTTAACAGCATACGAACCTCTCAACACTGGGGACCTGCATCTATGGGCCAAGTACCCTTTGATGATAAGCGAGTCCTCGAACATTACTTGTTCAAACTCCAGTACCTACACATACGTTTACGCCGACCAACAGAACTATGCCCTCCCCCACCCCAATGATCAACTTCTGAAGTCGACCCTGGTATATCTCAAGATGTGCCGGGTTACCACTTTATCTGAAGAAAGTTCGGAACTGCTGGAAATCCATCCAGTACAGGCTATCCCCTTACAAAACGGTTCCTACCACCCCTCTATCGGCGACCGCGTTAATCACCAAGAAGGCATCAAGATCGCCCTGCTAACCGCCAACCTGTCGCCTGATCCAGATACTTCCATCTTCAATAACAGTGATACCTTAACAGTGATACCCTCAACACCGGCGGCGACCTTACTCACGCAACAATCATAGCCAACCCTGATCAAACCGACCCCTTATTGGTCAAAATCGCCGCAAGTAACACCTACAACCAAACTTGTGTATCTGCTCCAGGATCATTCGAGAGCCTTTCCGGCCAATCCAACAGTTCCACCATTTACATGTCGATGTGCGGCACGGGCACCGGCAAAGTTGAAATCCAAGACCCCTACACCGGCCTTGCGGTAAACTCTTATGAAGCCATAACCGGACCGCCGTGCCTGGAGTCCTTGGGCGCCATGCCCAGCACAGGGACCATTACCTCCGGGACATGGACCAGTGGATGTTCGTCCACTAATCGGGCCGGCAGATATGGTCGTTTCTACAGCTTTACTTTAAGTCAAAGCACCGCTGTAACCATCACATTGGAGTCAACTCAGGACGCCTATTTGTACCTGTTGCGAGGCGCAGTGACAAATTCCCCGGTTGAGGCCAGCAATGATGACATCAGCAATAGTTACGTCTACGGTATCAACAGAAACTCCCGCGTTACTCGGACGTTGGCAGCCGGGACATACACGGCGGAGGCGACCACTTACCGCCCTGCACGAACAGGCAACTTTACCATCCGGTTCCAGACAGGAAACTTGACCGGTCCACCCGTAAGGGCAGGCATCACCGTGAGTCGGACTCTCAATGTAGGAGACAGTACAAGAGTTGATGACATATCCGGTCAATTTACCGGTGTCGTGGACCGTTATACGGCGTCATCATCAGATATTTCGATAGCCACCGCGTCGATACCCGCTTCGAGTTCGACCATGACGATAACCGGCGTGGCAGCGGGCACCGCAACTATCACGGTTACCGCCACTAACACCGCAGGCACCGCCACCCAGACCTATCCCGTGACGGTGACCACCGCCCCAACAACACCGACAGCAGGTGGTCCGACGATCCCGGCAGGCGGGCCGTCGGTCAACGCGGGCCGTGACCAGACCGTTAGCACCGGAGCGACCGTCTCACTCATCGGCACCGGGTCCCCCGTCAACGATGACGACGATGCCTCCTACAGCTGGACCCAACAGGGTACGACAACAGTAAACTTGACATATTCAACAGGCATCCCGTATAGCTCAGGACTTGCCGGCAACTCCGCCAGGTTCACCGCGCCTTCAACCACCGGGACCCTGGTCTTCCGTCTCACCGTCACGGACCACGGAACCGGAATCAGTTCCTGGGATGAGTTGGTCATCACCGTATCATAGCAAGTTGGACGCACCGGCAGGCTGTCTTCGATTCCTGCCGGCGCCAACGGCCCGTCAAATAAAAAAGGCCCGGCGTTGCCGGGCCTCCTGACGATTCGCCAATCTACCGCAGGTTAGTGGGCTTTGCTCTCTGCCTCAAATTCGCAGGTCCGGTGGGTGCCGTCGCAATACGGCTTGTTCTCAGACTGGCCGCAGCGGCACAACGTAACCCACTGCCCTTCCGGCTGAGTATAGGTCTCGCCCTGCTGGTCTACCAACTCGAAGGGGCCATAAACACGCATGGGACCGTTTTCCCGGATTTCAATCTTGAAGTCAGGCACGTTTTTCTCCTGTGTGCAGAATCTGTGGGTCGGCGCGGAATTTCCGTACCCACCGCTTGGGTCGGTCTCCAGACACCAAAGTTAGTCTGACATCTGGTATTAGGGGTGTCAAGCGGACTTGCACCCAGGGCAATCGCGTTATAAAGTTTTGCGGCCCATTTAATCCCCCGTCTTCACGAGGGCAGGCGTCATTCCCGCGAAGGAACGTCACCCTCGCGAAGGCGGGGGCGGGAATCTACACTGTCTCCAATAGGCAAATTTACCCTTTCCAACGACTATGGATTCCCGTTTCCACGGGAATGACGGAAGGTTCTGCGGCAGATTTGGCCTGTCTGGTGCACTGATAGTTAAAACGCGATTGCCCTGGACTTGCACCGGTGTGCCAACCTCGGGTGCTCAAGCCAGTTTCTACTAATCGTCCGAGGCCTCTGCCACCGGCTCGGCGCGTGGGGCCTGCCGGGGCGGCGCAGCCCGTTCCGGGGCCCGGTTGTCTCTCAGCACCGATATCAGCATCCCCACCAGCAGGATACCGCCCATGAGCAGGAACGACCGGTGCAACCCGGACAAGAAGGCGTCTGCCACCCGTGGAGAAACCGCGTCCAAGCTGGGATCTACCCCCAATGACCCCATCGTCACCACCACGACTGTGGTGGCTACGGCGATGCTGGTCACGTTGGCGGAATTCCTGATGAGCTGGGTCAAGGAGGAAACCACGCCGTAGCTGGACCGCTCCACTACGCTGAGCATCGAGCTGTTGTTGGGCGAGTTGAACAAGCCCGTGCCGACCATTTGCATCATCAAAATTCCCACGACGAATACCAAGCTGGAGTCCATGCCCAAGCCGGCGGCGAAAGCGAACCAGGAAAAAGCCGATACCGCCAACCCGCCAGTGGTCAGCCAACGCCAACCGAATTTGTCAGACAATCGGCCGCTCACCGGGCCGACGACCACCATGGTCAACGCCGGCGGAATCATCAGCAGTCCTACGTCTTTCGGTTCCAACTCCAACACCCGTTGAAGGTAAAACGGCATCAGGAAACGGGTAGAAGACGTTCCCACAAAAGACAGCCACCCGCTTGCTGCGCCAATCGTCACCAGCTTCCGGCGAAACAGCCGCAGGTCGAGCATCGGCGACGCCGTCCGCAATTCCCACCAGATGAAAGCCACCAAACAAATGGCGGCAAGCATTGCTCCGGAAGTAATCCACCCGGAAGACCAGCCCACCCTTTCCCCGTTGCCAACAACCAGGAGGAACAGCAGCAACGCAAACCCGGACAGGATCGCGCCCCACCAGTCGAACGCGGGCCGTTGGCCGCCCTCGGCGGCAGCGGCCGCCCGGTCGTTGGCAAGGATGAGCACGGTTGCGACTATGGCCAGGACACCCACCGGAACGTTAACGAAGAACACCCAGCGCCAGCCAAGGCCGCTGACCAGGAACCCGCCCAGCGCAGGCCCGGCAATGGCGCCGGAAGCAACCACGCTTAAGTGGTATCCCAAGCCCTTGCCCCGCTCGGTGCCGGGGAAAACGGAAACGATGGTGGCCATGCCGTTGCCTTGGATCATCGCCGATCCCACGCCTTGAAGCACTTTGGAGGCTATGAGTACTTCCAGGTTGGGAGATGCGCCGGCCAACGCCGCCGCGACCACGAAGATGATGAACCCGGAAACGTATACCTGCTTGCGCCCCAGGATGTCGCCCAAGCGTCCCATCGGCAGCAGCAACACGCTGATAGCCAGGGCGTAGCCAACCACCAGCCACTGGACCGTGGGTAGGTCGCTGTTGAAGTGGGATTCAATCTCCGGCAGCGCGACCAGCACGCTGCCATGATCGACCACCGAGAGGAATGTGCCGATGGCAATGGTGCCGAACACCCACCATTTGTAATTTACGCCCTGCCTTACCGCTTGGGAACCAAGAGCTTTCGCACGGTAACTGACCCAAGGCAGGATGGCGTAAGCCACCAAAGCAATGCCGATGGCAAGGACGAGCAGGCCGGTAACGGTCATGCCGCTATGTCCTTCATGGCCAGCAGCGGCACAGTTCTACGTGGGTTGTCGCCGACTAACGAGAGTGGAGCAGGCCGCAAATCATATGCGGCATATATCAAAATCATAAATAGTGATGTCAGTATAACATCACTATACCTCTAGGAAACTATCTCAAAACTTGTCGCAGCACCCAACCCGTCATTCCCGCTGCCACCCCGTCATTCCCGCGCAGGCGGGAATCTATAGGCCTCGGTCAGCGACGTGGGGAAATCAGCGAGACTGATTGGCTTTGAGATAGTCTCTAAGCGGCGACCCCCTGTACCCGGAAATTCACGCCCAGCTACCCAGGCCCCGTTTACTGGCGGGCTTCCAATATCCGTCGGAACATCCGGTCTTGTTGATCGCCGGTTAACAGTATGCAGTTGGAGCAGTATTCGTGGGACCGGTCAGCACGCCACCAAAGGCAGCACCCCGCACGCCGGGAGAAGAACCCCCGGTTCCCTTGGTGGATGACCACCTCCATGCTCACTTGGCGGTATATCGGTGTGGCCGGGTCTTCGAAGAAAATGGCGGCATCGTTGACGACTGTACCGGGGTCGTTCGATGCTTCGTAAAGATTGTGGAAAGCTTGGCTGAAAGAGGCGGCCACGGCGTTCCAGGAGACCTTGAGGCTGGCCTTAGCCGCACGGCGCAGGGAGGGGACCACAATGTTGAGGTTCTCCTCGAACAGCCACTCCTTCAATTGGGCATAAAGCTCAGTCTCGTCGGCCACTGCCAAGGCATCGGAGTGAGTGGCGTCGGAGGCTCCTGCTAAAGTAGCAAAACTCGAGGTGGCCAAGGCTGTTCCGTCGATGCGTTGTTCGCGCCAATGGAAGGCCAGGTTCGCCAAGCGCACATCGGGGACTCTGCGCTCCATCACGTACTGGGCGGCCACCGGCCAAATCAGCCGCGTCAGGTAGGCAATGAGGAAAGCCGACCCGGCGACATGGCAATTATCCGTACCCCACCGGTCCCGTCCATAGCCCATGACCAGATCACGCAATCGATCATCGTCATCTTGAAACAGGGACCGTGCGCTTGACCACCCCTCCTCTCCCTTACCTATAATCGGAATCTCAAATAGGTTGCTTGGCAGACCGGCCCGGCGCAAATCGTTTGTCAAAAGATGCCCTCCTTTAGCCATATCGGGACGTCGGAGCGCTTGGATCATGCTCCAGTCCCAAGTATTTCCGGCACAACAGGTCCCATAACGCCAAGCGTCCCCAATCCGGCTCCTTCATGATTGCGAGGTCATCGGTTATGAAAGGGCTTGGCAACATAAAGGATATTTGTTGGTCTCCTGCGCCGTTCAAGAGACGCAGCCCGCACCTGACGGGCTGTCCCCACCAGTTCAGCCGCCGGTATAACTCGACCAACCCGGTCCGCCTAAGAGCCGCGATCTCAGGCCTGACATCCTTGGGCTCGCCGATACACAGGTGGAACTGCCAGTCCTGAAAATCCACTGTAGCATAACCGTTGCACAATGTGATATTGGGTTTACAGGGAGGACGAATTTCCCATAACGCTCCCGGTATTACCGGGCCAATCCGGATGTGTTCCCACTCTACAAAGCAATCATTGAGGAGATTCAGCAGTACGTCTTCCCTGGCAGGCAGGGTAAACACTTCGAACCTTGCGCCGCCCTCGTCGACAATCTCACCTCTGAATGTGGACTCTTTCATGGCTATGTTGACCCTCCTGTATTAAGAAACTATCTCAAAACAGAAACTATCTCAAAACTTGTCGCAGCACCCAACACGTCATTCCCGCGCAGGCACACGTCATTCCCGCGCAGGCACACGTCATTCCCGCGCAGGCACGCGTCATTCCCGCGCACCCAACACGTCATTCCCGCGCAGGCACGCGTCATTCCCGCGCAGGCACGCGTCATTCCCGCGCAGGCACGCGTCATTCCCGCTGCCAACCCGTCATTCCCGCTGCCACCCCGTCATTCCCGCGCAGGCGGGAATCTATAGGCCTCAGCCAGCAACGTGGGGAAATCTCACGAGACTGATTAGTTTTGAGATAGGCTCTGAGTGCTGCATGGCTCCCCTTTGGATGGTGGCAACAAAAAACCCCGGCTTTTACTCTGCCGGGGTTTTTGATGTATCAGCACGCCGCAGTTGCCCACCGGCCGGTGGCAGGAGCCGCAACGGATCCGCCTCTGTTAAGCGCAGAGTAGAAGTCTACTATCCCTGGGCAGGTCTCCTGGCTCGCGGATCAACGCCTGGCCGAACGCCTTCCCATCCCAACGACTCGGGACAGTGACTTCGTTGCCGGCCGGCTCCCCGCATACAGTGGCGCAACCGCGGCGGACTCACACCGCCTTCCCTTTTAAACCGTATTGGCGCCCAGGGGGTGCTATTCGATTGTTAATTTGCTTGGGTCAGCTCCAACCCATTATGGGTAGCAGCCCGTTCGCAACAGCCTCGCCAAGGATCCCTGTCCAACCTGAGTTAAGTAACGATTTTCAGGTAGGGCTTGGTGAACACGTCCCACTCATTGTTGGCGGCGTTGTACTTCGAGTTGACGAACACCCGCCAGTTTTCATCGTCGAGTTTGGGATAGTCGGCCCTGTAGTAGTAGCCGGGCCAACGGGTCTCCTTGCGGTGCAGCAGGTGACGCATGTGGGCTTCACCCACCCAAGTCCGATGGACCAACTCCCAGCACCGCATCAGCTCGTGACGGTCCCGGGCGGCCAAGTGGGCCAGGTCCTCGCGCAGCAACCCTATCAAGTGGATACCGCGCACCAGTGTGGACTCGTTTGTGGTGTACGCCATGGAAGCGCCGCCGGCATACTCGTCCATTATCTTTTGCAACCGCACCAACCCTTGCCTGGGCGTGATGTAGTGTGGGTTAACCTCTTCTGCCGTGGACACTCCCTTGTACCGGTCGAAGGTCTCCATGGGAGCCAGAATGGCCTCCTGGATGCTCTTCACGTGGGAGTCGTCCAACGTAGGGACTGCTTGGTGATCGGTCACGTAGTTGACTGCGGCTTTCGCGGCCAAACGCCCCTCGGTAAAGGAGCCGGACGAGAACTTGTGTGGGGCTGCGCCTACGCCGTCGCCGGCGGCGAACAGCCCGCGGATGGTAGTCATCTTGTTGTAGCCCCAGAAGTACTCCGGCGGCGACAGGTCTTCGGGACCGCTTACCCAAGCCCCGGCCTCCCCGGAGTGTGAGCCCATGATGTATGGCTCGGCTAACACAACCTCCGACGGCGTCTCCTCAGGAGCGATGTCCAACGCCGCCCAAGTCAAAGCTTGGGAAATGGTCATATCCAGGAAATCTTCCCACGCCTCGTTCCGCACCTCGTCCATCTTGGCTGGATCGCCGGCAGCCAGCCTCTGCATTGCTTGGTCGGTGCGCATGTACATGGGCCCCAGACCGGCTTGAATGTCCAGGAACATCTGGTGGTTACGCAAGGGCGTAGGCGTGGGCACTGCGGAACCGTAAGGCTCGTACTTCCTCAATTCATCTTCACGGGTAACGGTGTAGTCTTCGCCCAAGGCATTCAACACTTGGGCGTGGAAATACTGGAACCACATACCCACCGGACCGTAGCCATCCTTGAACCGCGTGGGAACGAAACGGTGCTCCATCTGCGTCATTTCGGTACCGATGGGAATCATCAACCCGTAAGCGGAACCGGTGGAGAAGACCGAATACCAAGTACGCCCGGTGCCCTCGTTAATCGACTTGGGGCGGAAGACGTTGGACGCGCCGCCGGTGGTAATTATTACCGTCTTGGACTTGAAAACGTAGAACTTGTTCTCTCTGACGGAGAAGCCAAGAGCCCCGGCTATCTTCTCCGGGTCGTTGGCGTCGGTCAGCAGGTGGGTCACCGCAACCCGCTCGTACAGATTCTCCGGCCCCAACGCGGTCCGGGCCGGTTCAGCAGTGATGGGTTTGATAGACTCGCCGTGGATGGGTATCTGCCACCGCCCGATTCGTTCGTACTCACCGTTTTCCTTCTTCCAGATGGGCAGCCCCCATTCCTCGAGAAGGTGCACCGATGAGTCGACGTGGCGGCCTACGTCGTATACCAGGTCCTCGCGGGCCAAGCCCATCATGTCGTTGACTACGTAGTTAACGAAATCTGTAGGGGTGTTCCAGCCGTACCGCTGCCCCATGTAGCAGTTGATGGCGGAAAGGCCTTCGCCGGTGGCGCCGCTGCGTTCGATTACTGCCTTTTCAACCAAGACCACACGCAGGTTTCGCCCCCAGTAGTTGGCTTCGAAAGCGGCGCCGCAACCGGACATGCCGCCGCCAATTATCAGAATGTCGCTCTCAACGATTTCCGTGGATGGTGTCGCCATGTTTAGCTCTCCTGTTTGCTGATGTGGACCAGTCGTCTTAGAAAGTCGTCATTTTACGCTGGGCAAATCGGGTACACCCAGCCACAAAGACTCTCCGGCCAAGCTCTGGTTTCGCAGGTCAGCGTCCCTTTGCTCGGTGAAGTTCTCGTATGGGTTGACCGTCCCGGCCTGCCTGGTGCGGGACGGGTAGGTAAAGCTGAACTCCCGGCCGTCCCGGAAATGTATATCCCAAGTCAAGCCGTCTTCGATCCTGTGGGGCTGCACGGTGGCGCCCAACGGCACGAAGTCTGCATATCCTCTGACGTGGATTGCTTCCTGAGGGCAGAGCTTGACGCAGGCGTAGCACTCGGAGCACATCTCCGGCTCCCGGTTACGGCCCTTATTGGGATCAACGTCCAGCACCATCAGGTCGTTGGGGCAAATGTACACGCACAGCGGCCCTTGGTGTTCACCGGCGCAAGCGTTGCAAGTGTTGGGGTCTACGTAGGTTGGCATGTTTCCTCCAATTCTCCCTATGTATTGGTTATCTTTGTTAACAGGTTTAGATTGAGAAAAAGCCCCCGCTTTTTGTCCGGCGGAGGCAGTTACTCAGATTTGTTTCCTGACTGCCGCTACAGACCTAATTCAACGCCGGCAGGGACATGACTGGCGTACGGTTTTCCAAGTAAGCCTCGGTCACGAACGGCGAGCCGAACCCATAGGTATCGGCGCATTCCCGCACCACCTCCAGGACTTCCGCTCGCAGGCTTACTGAAGCCGGCTCCGTTCCCCCCTGGATAATGCTTCTGATGAAGGTTCCGGAGAGGTCCTGCTTGTGTTCCCGGTGGCCGCAAAGCCCCTCGTAAGCCACGCTTTCGCACACCGGGCAGTACCACCATTCCAGCGTCAACACCGACTTGATGCCCAAGTCGGGCAACTGGTCGAAAATCTCGTGGGCGGCGTAGGTGCCGTAGTAGTTCCCAACCCCGGCGTGGTCACGCCCGAACATGTGGTGGGTGCAGCCCATGTTCTTCCGCACCAACGCGTGGAACACCGCCTCTCTGGGCCCCGCGTACCTCATGTCCCACATCAACGTGGAGGTCTGGTGTACGTCGGGCCGTATGAACCCGCTTTCCCTCAACTTGTCGTGGCCCAGGACTATGGCCTCGTCGATGTAATCGCCCGGTTTCTTTTCGCCGATAACTGCGCTGACGAGGATTCCCTGCGCTTCTGCCGCCAAGTAAGCGCCCTTCATCATCCACTCGTGTCCGGAGTGGGGCACGTTGCGGGTCTGGTGCGCGACAACCTTGGTCCAGCCCAGTTCAGCAAAACGTTCCCGCAACTGACGGGGAGTCCGCCAGAACCTGTCGTAGGGCGGGTTTATCACGGGAGGATTGACCAAAGTGATGGGGCCGGCGACGAATCGGTCCTGAAAGGAATAGGTGCGCAGCACGCCCGGATGGGCTTCGTCGGTGGTGCCGTAAACGTGTTGCGCCAGGAACTCCTTGTCGTAAGAGAAGATTTCCTCAACCTCCAGCACCGCCAGTGGTTGGTCCTGGTGAGTCAGCAGGACCGATGCGCCCTCTCTGACACCCAAGGATGACAATTCCTCTTCCGAGACATCCAGCACCATGGGGATGCTCCAGACGTAGCCGTTGGCCAGCGTCATGTGCCGCACTACCGAATCCACGTCCGCCAGCCCCATGAAACCCTTCAAAGGGGAGAAAAAGCCGTAAGCGAAATTAACGCATTCTCTGGCCACTTGCTCGCGGACGGCCAGCTTGGGCAACCCCGCACACAGCAGCCTGGCCTCTTCGGGCGACGCAACCCGTTCGATCAGCACCCCGCCATGGGGCGACAACGCGTTGTCTACCAATTTTCTCCAGTCACCCGAATTCCAGGATGAAAATTTTGAGTCGTAACCTGGTCCGGGACGCCATTTGACTTAACTTATACGAAGGAATTGCCGGCTAATCCAACTACAACACAGAATAGCCGGTAAAACCCTGCCCGGAAATGCAACGCCTAATTCTCTACTCCCATATCTGGATTGTCAACAAAAACGGTTGTCGCGTTATCGCTTTTCGTTTTTGCCGATGCCTTATCCATACGACAGTCCAATTTATTAGCGGGCCCGATTAGCCAATAGTGAGGCCAATGTGTGAACCGCGTATAATCAGGAACGAGTTTATCAATTCTGCGCATGTCCTCAATGGACGCCATAATTCGTAATGCCGGAATTCTTTAACGTTCTGCCCCCGGCGCAAGCCCTCCAAGTCCTGCTGGACCGGCTCCCGCACGCGCTGCCGCTCGGCTGCGAAGAAGCCTCCGTCGAGGAAGCCTTGGGCCGGGTCACCGCAGAGCCGTTATACGCAACCGAGCATCTGCCCGCCTTTCCTCGCTCCGCTATGGACGGATATTCACTCCGGGCCGCAGACACTTTCGGCGCGTCCGAGGGGTTGCCGGCCTACTTTACCGTGACGGGAGAGGTCCCCATGGGACAGGCTGCCGGGTTTGCTGTAACCGTGGGTGAAGCAGCCGTAGCATACACCGGCGGGATGTTGGCCGACGGCGCAGACGCCGTGGTGATGATGGAAAACACCCAGATGGTGGACGCCGAGACGATAGAGGTGGTCCGCCCGGTGGCTCCCGGCGAGAATGTAGTTAATCCGGGCGAGGACATCAAGCAGGGGGAACCGGTCCTGCCGTCGGGACACTGGCTGAGGGCGCAAGACCTGGGCGGGCTGACCGCCATGGGAATCACCCGCATATCCGTTGCCCGAAAGCCCGCGGTAGCCATCCTGTCTATGGGGGATGAAGTCGTACCCCCCGACGCCGTGCCCAAGCCGGGCCAGATACGGGACGTGAACACCTACACCATATCGAGTCTGGTGCGGCAGGCAGGCGGCGTTCCAATACCTCTGGGCATAGCCCGCGATGATTACGCCGAACAAATGAAGGCGGCGCAACGGGGCTTGGAGGCAGCGGACGTGCTGGTCTTTTCCGCGGGAAGCTCAGTCAGTTCCCGCGACCTCACCGCTGACATCATCAATGGTCTGGGGCCGCCCGGCGTGCTGGTGCACGGGCTGGCAGTCCGCCCGGGCAAGCCGACCATTGTGGGAATGGTGGGCGACAAGCCCGCTATCGGCCTGCCGGGGAACCCGGTGTCCGCCATGGTCGTATTCAACCTGCTGGTCCGGCCAGCCCTGTACTACCTCGCCGGTTGCGCCCATCCGCCGGCCCAACCCACCATCACCGCCCGTTTGGCTCAAGACATCGCTTCTACTACAGGAAGGGAGGACTACGTTCCGGTCAGATTAAAGACCGATGGCGACTGCCAGATCGCCGAGCCGGTCTTCGGAAAGTCCAACCTGATATACACGTTGATACGTTCCGACGGATTGGTGCAGGTGCCCTTGGACCGGGGCGGCCTGTACGCCGGCGAGGACGTCGCCGTCCGGTTATACAGCCCATGACTCAGCACAACGACAACGCTCCTCAACACCGGGGCAGGCGCCGCTACTTCCTCAGCGACATCCCCTTGGACGAAGCCCTTCAGAGGTTCTTTGGCGCTTTGGAGGAGGTTGAGGGTTTGTCCCCGCTGCCGGCCCAACTCGTGCCGGTGCATCAAGCCCAAGGCAGGATAACCGCTGCCCCAATCAACGCCGCTGCGTCATCCCCTCACTACGACGCCGCCGCGATGGACGGAATAGCGGTGAGGGCCGCCGATACGACCGGAGCCAGCGAGACTGCGGCGGTGAGCCTCGTCGTCGGCTCCCAAGTGGTCTGGGTCGACACCGGCGACCCGATCCCGCCCGGTTACAACGCGGTAGTGATGATCGAACACGTGCACCAAGTTGACGAGTCGACCGTGCAGGTTATGAGCCCGGTAGCGCCCTGGCAGCATGTCCGCACCTTGGGCGAAGACCTTGTAGCCACCGAAATGGTCTTGCCGGAGAACCATCGTCTGAGGCCGGTGGACCTTGGGGCTTGTGCCGCTGCGGGCATTACCGAGGTCCCGGTGCGGCGGCAACCCAAAGTAGCAATCATTCCCACCGGCAACGAACTGGTGCCGCCGGGTTCATCTCCGCTCAAGCCCGGCGACATCGTAGAGTTCAATACCCTGATGCTGGCCGGTATGGTGCAGGACTGGGGAGGCCACGCCGAACGTTTCCCTCCCGTCCGCGACGATTTCGCCCTCATCCGCGACACAGTCAAAGGCGCAATTGCCGGTTACGACCTGGTGATAGTCAACGCAGGGTCTTCCGCCGGGTCGGAGGACTACACCGCCGCAGTCGTTGAAGAACTGGGACAACTACTGGTGCACGGCGTGGCTGTGCGTCCGGGGCACCCGGTAGTTCTGGGACTGGTGGACGGCAAGCCGGTAATCGGCCTGCCCGGCTACCCAGTGTCGGCAGTCCTGACGGCTGAGTTGTTCGTCAAGCCACTGATCGACCGCTGGTTGGGAATGCCGCCGCAAGCGCGCCCGACGGTCTCCGCAAGCATCACCCGCAAGGTATTGTCGCCGTTGGGCGAAGACGAGTACCTGCGGGTTAAGCTCGGCAGGGTAGGCGGGAAGATGGTGGCGACACCGCTGCAACGGGGCGCCGGGGTCATCATGTCGTTGGTCAAAGCCGACGGGCTGTTGCTCATCCCAAGGTTTTCGGAGGGGCTGGACGCCGGGACCGAGGCCGACGTTCAACTTCTGCGGCCCTTGGAGGAGGTGGAGAACACCATCGTCGTCATCGGCAGCCACGACCTCACCCTGGACTTGATGAACAACGCCCTGCGGCGCACCAACCCGGGCTTGACTCTCTCATCGTCCCATATCGGAAGCCTCGGCGGCCTGATTGCTTTGCGGCGCGGGGAGGCCCACTTGGCGGGAAGCCATCTGCTGGACGAGTCTACCAGTGAGTACAACGTCTCTTTCATCCGCCGTTACCTGCCGGATGTACCCGTGGTGCTGGTGAACTTGGTGAGCCGGATACAGGGAATGATGGTCCCTCCCGGAAATCCCTTGTCCATTCATGCTCTGGAGGACCTTGCTCGCCCGGAAGTCAGTTTCGTGAACCGGCAGCGCGGCTCCGGCACTCGCGTGTTGCTGGACTACAAGTTGAAGGAACTGGGCATCCCCTCGGAGCGGGTTACGGGCTACGAGCGGGAGGAATACAGCCACTTGGCGGTTGCGGCGGCAGTCAAGAGCGGCTCCACTTCAACGGGGTTGGGCATCCTGAGCGCGGCAACGGCCTTGGGGCTGGAGTTTGTACCCCTACTCGATGAGCGCTACGACCTTGTCATCCCCCGTGTCCACTACGAAAGCGACCTGCTGCAACCATTGTTGGCCCTCCTCCAAAACGCTGACTTCCGTCAGGAAGTAGACGCCCTGGGAGGTTACCGCACCGGGGACATGGGGAAGGTTATGGCCGAGTTGGGCTGAACGAGGGTAACTGTTGCCGCCTGTCAGAACGACAACATTCCTTCAATAAAGGTGTCGAAATGCCACCCTTTAGGACAGACGTCTACCCATCTGAGGTCACCCCGCCGGCAGAGCGCCCTGTTAAGGTATAATTGCTTATGGCTATAGTGGCCCCGGAACCGTGGTACGAACAGGCGGCCCAGGTAATTTTTTACCTGACTCCAGCCATCGCATTCATGTTGAAGCCTTCGCGCCAGTAAAATGAATTTCCCGCTCAAAAACAGCAAGGCCAGCTACTTTGTGTTAGCTAGCCTCTCGATGGGTACCGGACTCATCCAAGTACAAGATAAACACAAGAGCGGTCAGCGTGAACCGAAGGTCACACGGGCCAAGCTAGCGGCCTTGCCAACCAATTATTCTTCTATCAACCGTGCTTCTGCTGTCAACAACTATCATTACTGTATATTAAGACCGAGTATACAATGGCCGTGCGGGTTGCTTCACCATGACCGCCCTTCACCGAGGTAAATAATGGGTACACCCTCAGAACTGTCCAACCGCTACTGGGAAATGAGTGAATACCTCATCCGGAAAGCCCAGGAAGAATTGGACGTTTCAGAAGACTTAATGCAAGCTTCCGAGAAGGCTTGGGGAGCGGTGGCCCATGCCATCAAGTCTATCTGCGCCAAGCGGGGTTGGAACCATCACTACCATCTCTTGTTCCGGGATGCCATCGGCGTCCTTCGGTGGGAGTATGATAATCCCCGCTTGGTCCCCCTGTTCGCATCCGCTGAATCCATGCACACCAACTTTTATGAACACCGGTTGGTGCCGCTGGACTTGCAGGACCACATTAACGATTGCCGAGAGTTACTGGCCGAGTTGGACGACATTCGCGTCATTACACAGTTCAGCCCTACGAGCATCATTCAGGGAATGGAAGGGCGCATGAGGCGGCTCGCCACCCGCGACCCGGACATAGCCGCACGGGAACAGGCGCTGGATATTACGACATCGCCGCCGGTGGAGGCCTCCCGATAGCCCTACCCTTATCTTCAATACTCCTAAACCCTCCGTCACCGAGGTAAGTAATGGCTACACCCTCAGAACTGTCCAACCGCTACTGGGAAATGAGTGAATACCTCATCCGGAAAGCCCAGGAAGAATTGGACGTTTCAGAAGACCTGATGCAAGCATCCGAGAAGGCTTGGGGGGCGGTTGCCCATGCCATCAAGTCTATCTGCGCCAAGCGGGGTTGGAACCATCACTACCATCTCTTGTTGCGGGATGCCATCGGTATACTCCAATTGGAATATGACAATGGCCGCCTGAGTTCTCTTTTCTCATCCGCAGAAGCCATGCACTCCAATTTTTACGAGCATCGGTTGGAGCGGGAGGACTTGCAGTTCCACATCAATGATTGCAAGGGATTGCTGTCCGAGTTGGATCACATCCGCAACGTCCCACCCCCAAACATTGTAAGCGACGTCACGAGCGACGCCCAAGGATTGGCGCGGCGCATGAGGCGCCTCGCCACCCGCGACCCGGACATAGCCGCACGGGAAGAGGCGCTGGATATTACAACATTGCCGCCGGTGGAGGTCCTCCAACAGTCATAACCCTGGCAAGACGCTGTCCGGACGCCCTGGCGTTACGCCCGTCTACCCTTGCCGGTAGCGGTTTACGATGGGCAGGCGGCGGTCTTTGCCGAAGGCCTTGGGGGTTATCTTGACCCCCGGCGGGGCTTGGCGGCGCTTGTACTCATTGCGGTCTACAAACTGGATGACCTGCCGCACCACTTGGGGGTCGAATCCCATGTCCACCATGTCCTGGTAGCTGTACTCTTCCTCCACGTATGCCTTGACCACCGGGTCCAACACCTCGTAGAGCGGCAACGTATCCTGGTCAAGCTGGTCATCCTTCAACTCGGCGCTGGGAGGCTTGTCGATGATGGCTTGGGGGATGACCGGGCGCGGCTCCCCGTTCCGGTTGCGCCATTCGCACAGCTCGTAGACCAGTGTCTTGGGAACGTCCTTCAGGACGGCAAAGCCCCCGGCCATGTCTCCGTACAACGTTGCGTACCCCATGGCCATTTCGCTCTTGTTGCCGGTGGTCAGCACAATCCAGCCGAACTTGTTGGATACGGTCATCAGGATGTTCCCCCGTATCCGCGCCTGTACGTTCTCCTCGGCTACGTTGGACGCCGTATCCCGAAAGTGCGACTCAAGCATCTCGGTAAAAGCCAAGTGAGCGGGCTCTATGGGCACTATCCAAAGCGCCATGCCCAGCCGGTCGGCCAACTCTTTCGAGTCAGTGATGCTGCCCTCTGAAGAATGCCGGGAAGGCATGGAAATTCCCACCACATTTTCCGCGCCGAGGGCATCGACGGCCACGGCTGCGGTAAGGGCGGAGTCGATTCCCCCGGAAACGCCTATGGTTGCCTTGGAGAATCCTGACTTTATCAAGTAGTCGCGGGTGCCCATTACCAAGGCCTGGTATACCTCTTCCACCGTGTCCATGCGGTCGACCAATGGCGGCGCAGTAAGGGGATGACGGGTCTTCGGCTTGGAAGCGGTCACGGGCACGACTCTTGAAACACCTGCTGCTCGGGCGGGCGCAGGCTGCTCATGGCGGGCGTTCCCGTCCGGGCCGGTTGAAGGACCGGCTTCGTCCAAGTCCAGGTCCACCGCTATCAACCCTTCCTGGAAGGCAGGCCCCCTGACGAGCAAGTCCCCGCGGCTGTTGTGGACTATGCTCGCGCCGTCGAAAACAAGCTCATCCTGTCCTCCTACGCAATTCAGGTAGGCCACAAAAAGCCCATTATCTTTGGCGCGGGATGCAATCATATCTTCCCTTTCAACGCCTTTGCCGGCATGAAAGGGGGAGGCGTTGATATTCACCACCAACTGCGCCCCGGCCTGCCGCTGGGTCACTATGGGACCTTCGGGGTACCAGATGTCCTCGCAGATGCCCAACCCCACCAAGGCGCCATTAATAACGTATACCGGGCACGTCGTGCCCGGCTCGAAGTACCTGTCCTCGTCGAACACGCCGTAGTTGGGCAAATAGATTTTCTGATATGAATCTATCAGCTTCCCGTCGTAGCCCAACGCGGCGGCGTTGGCGATGCCCTCGCCAATTTGTGCGTAGCCGACAACCACGGCGATACCCCGGGACGCCGCGACGACCCGTTCCATTGCGGCGACGTTTTCCCGCAGGAACGATGACTTGAAGAGGAGGTCTTCGGGGGGATAGCCGGTTATGGCCAGTTCCGGGAAGGCCACCAAGTCGGCCTGTAACTCATCCCTTGCACGCTCTAAGTATTCGATTATCTTGGACGCGTTGCCGGAGATGTCGCCCACGGTGGAATTGATTTGAGCCAGCGCCAGCCGAAAAGCTTGTGCCATTTCTACCGCTGTTACTCGTCCTGCGGAGGATCCGTTTTGTAGCTCATCACAAGGTAAAGGGGGTCTCCCGGAGGGCTGGTGTCCGGATTGACGAATCCGTTGCGGACTCTCTCAAAATTGCCGGCGTCCCTAATATAGGAGGAGACGATATCCATGCGGCCTTCGTCACTGGACATGCGCCAGAGCAGCACCGCCTTGGTGGGGAACATCCGGTTGGAAAAGGTCACTATGAAAACGCCGCCCGGCTTCAGGATGCGGTTGACTTCCTGAAAAGTGCTTACGGGCCGGGTCAGGTATTGGGCCGAAACGGTGATGACCACAGCGTCGAACGTCTCGTCTTCGAAGGGAAGCTCCGGCTCGCGGTTCACATCGTGGACTACGTATTCGTCCAAGTCTGGGTTGTCCTGCATCTCCACAGCGTTAAGGCCCAGTCCCGCCATCCGCTGCTTTGGATGGCCGGACGGCCAGTGCGAACGCCAGCTGCTCATCAGGTCGAGGACCACCGAGTTGGGAGGAATGAACTCCCTGAATACCTGCCCCACCGCGGCTATGGCGTGGTCGTCTATATGCACCACCAGCCGCGCCATCGTGTAGAACTCCCTGTCGTCGCTCTCGTCTTCTCTGCGGAAATTTTCCGGGGGATGTGAAGAGACCGTGATACACCTCCAGGGGCTGTCATTCCGTCGAGATGACCGTTGCCTTGCCGTTGAATTGATTGTATCACGGCCTCCAGCCCATCAGACTCCCCTGCCATAAACAGTCTGTTGAGACCGGCGTAAAGTTTGGTCAGAGCCGCGGCAGAATCATACAAGGCTACATGTCGCATGAGGGTCTTCACCGAAGCTGTCACTCTTCGCTTGGAGCAGGCTGTCCGGAACGCTCCGCCTCCCCCCCCTCGCTGATAAGGGTATGTATTTCATTTGGGACTTTACGCAGTTGAACGTGAGACCGCATAGTAGGGTAGGCTTGCTCAAATACAAAACCGCTCCCAAATGCTCACTATCGGGCCCATTCCGTATCGGGCCCATTCCGTCATTCCGGCGTAGGCCGAAATCCAGGCGGGCCCATTCCGTCATTCCGGCGCAGGCCGGAATCCAAGCGGGCCCCATTCCGTCATTCCGGCGTAGGCCGGAATCCAAGCGGGCCCATTCCGTCATTCCGGCGTAGGCCGGAATCCAAGCGGGCCCATTCCGTCATTCCGGCGTAGGCCGGAATCCAAGCGGGCCCATTCCGTCATTCCGGCGTAGGCCGGAATCCAGGCGGACCCATTCCGTCATTCCGGCGTAGGCCGGAATCCAGGCGGACCCATTCCGTCATTCCGGCGTAGGCCGGAATCCAGGCGGACCCATTCCGTCATTCCGGCGTAGGCCGGAATCCAGGCGGGCCCCATTCCGTCATTCCGGCGTAGGCCGGAATCCAGGCGGGCCCATTCCGTCATTCCGGCGTAGGCCGGAATCCAGGCGGACCCATTCCGTCATTCCGGCGTAGGCCGGAATCCAGGCGGACCCATTCCGTCATTCCGGCGTAGGCCGGAATCCAGGCGGACCCATTCCGTCATTCCGGCGTAGGCCGGAATCCAGGCGGACCCATTCCGTCATTCCGGCGTAGGCCGGAATCCAGGCGGGCCCCATTCCGTCATTCCGGCGTAGGCCGGAATCCAAGCGGGCCCATTCCGTCATTCCGGCGTAGGCCGGAATCCAAGCGGGCCCATTCCGTCATTCCGGCGTAGGCCGGAATCCAGGCGGACCCATTCCGTCATTCCGGCGTAGGCCGGAATCCAGGCGGGACCCATTCCGTCATTCCGGCGTAGGCCGGAATCCAGGCGGACCCATTCCGTCATTCCGGCCTACGCCGGAATCCAGGGGCGGTGGGGCCGGTTCGTAGCTATAATCTCAATTTTACATACCCTTGTCAGCCCCCCCCGCAACTCCAGCCGTACTACTAGCGACTGTTGACGTAAGAGGCGGCCATGTTCCATTTGCTCCATTTCGTAGCTACGGCTGCCCCATGACCGTGGAAGGAGCCTCGGAATCGTATTGCTTGCTCCGATGTGGCAGGCAGGCCCGTTCACTCCGATTACAGCTAGGGAATCGCACAGGATGCAATTTGTCTACCATCGCGCAAGGACAACACAGATGTTGACAACAACGCAAATGTTGCGCATGATATGGTAGGATGAACGCACGAGAGCTTCGACGCTGGCTGAGACGGCAGGGCTGCACATTCCACACTCACAAGGGAGGCGCCGGGCATCTCACCGTCCGGCTCGGAGACCGCACCAGCCAACTGCCGATGCACGGAGGCGGCAAGGAATTGGGACGGGGGCTCGTAGCCAAGATCAAGAAAGACCTGGGATTGGACTGATGCTTGCATATCCGATAACGCTCGAAGACGATGACGGGACCGTACTGGCGACCTCCACCGACTTCCCGGAGTTGACTACCTTCGGAGACGACCGCGAGGAAGCCATCGCCCGCGCCGTCCACGCGCTGGAAGAAGCGATAGCGGCTCGCATCCACGACCGCAAGGACATTCCCGCGCCGTCACTAGGCGAGACCTACGCCGTACTGCCGACGTTGACCTCCGTGAAGGTAATGCTGTACCAAGGGATGAGAGAACAGGGCATCGGCAAGGCGGAGTTAGCCCGCCGCCTGGCGTGGCACATGCCGCAGGTGGACCGGGTGCTGGACGTTCAGCACCGCTCGCGGCTGGACCTGATGGACGCCGCCCTGGGAGCCATCGGACGGCAATTGCACGTGACCGCTGCGGTTGCGGCAAACTCGGCGGGAGCGGTTGTTGAACAAGAGCCGGGCGCACCGGACCATTCCTGAGGGATGATTATGGAACCTTACAGACTCAAACAATGGAGGATAGACGGTTCACCGGACCCTGTCTACTTCTTTACTTGCGCCCGACCAGGCAGATCAAGTTACAACTACAAGAAGGAGAACAACAGTGTATCGGACGCAACTGTTTCCGAATGGGTTTGCGGTCTGCCAAGACCTAAACTAAAGCCGAGGTGGGATGTACATTTCTCGTATTTCAGCCGCTGCCCATGCGCAACTGCTTGGCAAACAGACCCGCCATCAGGACACTTACGATGGCTGCGGCGAGGCACATGTAGGCGATCCCCTCGTAGCCCGTACTTGCCAGAAGCCCACCGGCAATCGCGGCGCCCAATACACCTCCTAACTGGTTGCTCAGGCCCATCATGCCGACCCCAGTGGCCTTGGATTCTCCCGAATGCTCGGTACTGGCGGCGACCAGTGCAGGGAAATTAACGCTCAGCAAGCCTGTTCCCAGCGTTGCCACGGCCACAGCCACCCAGAGTTGGAGTTCGACAGCGAAGAACAGGAACCCACAGGCGCCTCCAACGGCGCAGGTGGCGGTAATGAGGACAGCGCGGTACCTGCTCCCCGCCACAACTCCGCCTGCGTAACTTCCTATCACCTGGCCGGTTGCCATTATTGCCAGCGGCAGAGCCACGAACCGCAGGCTCACGTCGTATGTATTGATCATATAGGCGGCGAAGAAGCTGACCAGAGCCCAAAAGACTATGCGGTGGGCGAGACTGACCGTCAGGGCCACCTGGAAGAAACCCAGGACGATAAGGGACCAATACCTGGAGAAAATGACGATGTCGCGAACCCGCTCCCTGCTGTCTCTCGGGAATAACAACCAGTTGGCAACAAGGCCCAACGCACTCAGCAAACTCGAGGCGATGAAAGTAAATCGCCATCCGCCCCAGTCAGCCAGCACGGCGACGGCTGGCACACTGATCACCGATGCCAGCATGCCAACGGCCAGTAGCGCGCCGACCGCCCGAGCCCGCCTTTCCGGGGATATGACTTCGGAAATCGCACCCACCAAGCTGGGAGGCAACGTTCCCGCTCCCAGGCCGGTCAACACCCGGAGCACCAGGAACACCTCGATATTGGGGGCGAACGCAGACCCGAATAGTGATCCGGCAATCAGCAACAACCCGGCAAGGGCAATGGGGCGACGACCGAAGGAATCGGACAATGGGCCCAACGCAACAACCGAGGTGCCCCAGGCCGCAAATGTTGCGGTCGCCAACTGCCCGGCGACCGCAACCGATATATCCAGATCAGTCGATATCTCCACCAGGAGAGCAGTAATCATCAGATTCGCGTTCATGGCGCCGAAGACGCCCAGAGCAAGCACAGCGAAAAACCAAGCCTTGTTTACCTCTCGAGTCGCAAGGGCTTTCGCGCGGTAACTGACCCAGGGCGATATGCCGTAAGCCATCATGGCTAACCCGAAGGCCATGACGATCAGGCCGCTGGTAGTCATGCCGCTATGTCCTTGGCTAGGAACAGAGGCGCCATCCCGCCCGTTTCCAGGCACACCGCCGAATAGTACCTGGCCTTCTCGCCCCGGCGCGGGCTGCCGGAGTCCACCAGGACCAGATATCCCTAACTCTCAAAGACTTCTACGGCCACCCGGATTGTAGCTATCAGTGCACTCCTCATACAAGATTGAAGTATAATCGGCCCAGGTTGAAGTATAATCGGCCCAGGGCCTTTTCATTCTCTCGTCATTCCCGCCTCTCGTCATTCCCGCGCAGGCGGGAATCTATATAGTCTTGCCACGGGAAAGTTGCCATAGGCCGCTGTGATATGGATTCCCGCTTTCGCGGGAATGACGGGACCTATTTAACCCAACCCGGAAAATGAAAAGGCCCTGATAATCGGCCAAGGTTGAAGTATAATCGGCGCAACCAGCAACGAACGAGGGTCCGTCTTTTCGTTGCCCCAGAAGGAAAAAGAGCATGGTAGATACGATAGCCCGAGCGGTTGAGCAAATCAAAAATACCGTATTCCTAACGAACTTGGATGAATCTGCCACCAAACAGAGTGTGGTTCTCCGGCTGCTCAGCCTTTGCGGGTGGAACCCGTTCGACCTTTCGCAGGTTGTACCTGAATATACGGTTGGGACCCGTCGTGTCGATTTTGCGCTCAGGCCAGGTTCAGCCAACGCTGTGTTCATAGAGGTCAAACGGCCCAGCGAAAATCTGGAAAACCACCAGCAACAGTTACTGGAGTATTGCTTTCAGGAAGGGGTAAAGCTGGCCACGTTAACCAATGGGCGGACTTGGTGGCTTTATCTGCCCTTGCAACCGGGCAATTGGAAACAGAGACGCTTCTTGACCATTGACCTTGAATCACAAGAACCAGAGATCGTTGAACAGCGGTTCATGGAGTACCTTTCCCAAGAAAAGGTGATCAGCGGCCGGGCGGTCAGTGACGCCGAGGATTTGGTGCAGTCGCAGCAACGAGCAGAGGTTACCAGTAAAACCATAGTCCAAGCCTGGAAACAAATCGTCGAAACTCCCGACGAAATCCTGGTTGACTTAATCTCGGAGACTGTTGAGCGCATTTGCGGATTCAAGCCCGAACCGGAGTTGGTCGAGCAATTTCTGTTACGGCGCGTCGGTGCCCTGGACGACGAACTCGAAGAGAGTCCACTGCCGGTGTATTCCCGGGAAACCAACGCTTCCTCAGCGAGGCGATCACGCAGGGAAGGGCAGGGATCCACCCTTCCGATCACTCTGGACCCGCAGAACTCCCAAGACTTCCTGGACGCTTTGTTACGCACTAAGGAAGCGTGGCTTGAAGTGTCGTACAGCGATGGCCGCAAAGAAGTTCGCCGCTGGGACGCCTCACTCATGAGGCCATCGTCGAATGTGATAGGCAACTTGAGAAGCAGGCCGGAATTTCGAGCCGGAACCTGGCAGAGAAATGGGATTGCCAGCCTACGGGTAAGTGTTGAACATCCGAGAAGCAAAGACGCATGATGTCACCTTCCTGCAACTCCAGCGTTCCCGCTCCCTTGGTGTGGGCGCCAGAATCATCCGCCTATGGAGGTCCCTGGCATTGATCTCCCATTGTTGGAGAAGCCGGTCTATCTCTCTCCCACCCATTACCAACCCCTCTCTGCATCTAAGACCGACTAGCCCCATTCCTTTACAAATTTATCCCACGCTTCTGTGCATCCCACCTTGGCTTTAGCCTAGTTTAAGTTGTAAACCCTGGCCGCGTTCCCACCGGCTATCTTGGCCCGTTCCTCCAGCGTGCATTCAGCCAGGATCTCTTCAAGGATTTCCCGGCTTCTTGGAAAGGTGGATTCTTGATGGGGGTAGTCGGAGCCCCATTGCAGAGTATCGACGCCGATAATCTCCCGAAGCTGAATCCCCAATCCGTCTTCCTGGAACCCCAGGAAAACGTTCCGGCGAAAGAAGTCGCTGGGAAGCATATTGTCTTTAAACCGGTAGCCGCTCACCCCTCTGGCCCGTTGGGTGTAGTTGTAGTCCATGCGGTCCAGAAAATGGGCAGCCCATGACACTTCGTGCTCAACCGCCCCAATTTGCAGCCGCGGGTAACGCTCGAACACCCCGCAGAAAATCAAGTCGGTAAGCGACATCCGGACGTAGTGATCGAAGTTCACCGTTACTGAGAACCGGTTAGTACTGGTGCGGTCGCCCTCCCCCGATCCAAACCGGTTAGTCGCGGCATGAAGACCCAAAGGCATCCCCAAGTCTTGAGCAGCCGCCCAAAAGGGTTCATAGACCGTCGAGTCATACCTGCGGCCTTCCGGCGGGTAAACCGTGATCATGCCTCCTATGAATCCCAGTTTGTGGCACCGTTCCAACTCGGCCACCGCAACCTCTACGTCATCCACGTTGATCATGGCGATCCCGGCGAGACGCTTTGGCGCGGCTTGGCAGAACTCGGCCAGCCAATCGTTGTAAGTCTTAAAAACGGCAGTCAGAAGCTCACTATCCGGTACCTTGAACAACTGAAGGCCAAGAGTGGGATAGAGAATGCTAACATCAATACCGTCCAAGTCCATGTCCTTGATCTGCTCTTCAGGGATGTAACCCCCAGGCCGGACGTTTGCAAACACATCGCCGCTGGTCAACTCTTCCGGCGATTCAAACCTTCTTCCGGTCTGGGATCCACCGAATCCGAACCCGGTAGTAATTTTCAAACCGTCGCAGTACCACCATTCACCGTCGTCCTCCAGCCTGGTGCGAGGGGCCCGGTCCCGGAATTTTTCATCTATCCGGCTCACCCATAGGTCCGGAGGTTCCATCACGTGGTTATCAGACGAAATGATCCTGTAATCAGCCATGGCTTAGCTCCCCGAATGTAGTCTTTGGTGATTTCCAACCTGGCGCCAGATGACCATTGAGCTTAGGGCGCCGACCTCCATCCGAACGGACTGCGAGGCTCGCCCTTGGGCAATGCGGGATTGACGAGTCTCGGCGATTATGGCTGGGGATAAAAACGAAGTCAAGCCGTTACAATGGGCCTGCACAAGCTATCACCTTCAAAGAGATGAGCAGGACTTACCCTTGCCGGAACGTCCATCCGGACATGTACTTCCGGGCTTTGAGGGTGCCCGGCAGCCCATAAAACACATCGTTAAAGGGCGCGGCAGTCTCCGCCGTTCGCTCGGAATCTGGTATGCTGGCCTCGGTCCACCGCTTGGCTCTCCTGGACCAGCAATCTCCGGCCCCAAGCAGCCGAACGCTCGTAAACGACTTGGTTGCGGCAGGTCCGGTATCTGTCCTTAAGATGTCCCGCTTGAGCTTTTGCCAACGCCGCTTCGGCCAACCCGGATTGGCGTCGTGAGCTTGAGTCGAGACTGGGAATATTGGTGTCTGCGTCTTGACGACCGCCGCTCTGCTGATTCTGTCCTCGGGCTTCCTGCTCATCACTATCGCCACCGCCCCCGAAGCTCACCGGCGGGTGAAAACCTTGTTCTATGGGTGGAAGATAGTCAGCGTGGCCATGCTCATTAACGCCTTGTCGAGCGGCCCAGTCTGGAGCGGTGTCGGCGTGTGGATCAAGGCCCTGGAGTTGGAGTTCGGGTGGAGCCGGGCCCAATTGACCGGCGCATTTTCCATGGCCCAGCTCGAGGGCAGCATTATCGGGCCGTTGGTGGGGTATTTGATCGACCGGCTGGGTCCCCGCCGGATGGTCCTCATCGGCTTGGTGATCACCGGGTTGGGCTTCATCCTGTTCAGCCGTACCGATAGCATTTTCATATTTTACCTGTCCTACGGCATGATCATGCTGGGCACGGCGGCGGGTACATGGTCGCCCTGCATGGCAGTAGTGAACCGCTGGTTCGTAAGGAAGCGCGGTATGGCCATGGCGATAGCCGGGGAGGGTTCGCCGTTGGGCGGACTGGTGCTGGTGCCGATTCTGGCGTGGGCGGTAACCCCGGGCAACTATGGCTGGAGCGTCACCGCCCAATGGATTGGGGTGGTGTTTTTGTGCTTGGCGTGGCCCATGTCCCGGTTGATCCGGGAACGTCCGGAAAACTATGGCCTGCTCCCCGATGGAGACCCGCCGTCTCGTCCGGTCCGAGACCCGCTTAGACCCGCCTCAAGGGCGGTGGTCTCAGACCAATTGGAATTCACCGCACGCCAAGCTATGCGGACCCGGGCGTTCTGGCTAATTACCTTCGGCCAAGCGTTTTCCACGATACTATTTGCCACATTGACGGTGCACCTGGTGCCCATGTTGACCGACCAAGGCCTTTCCCTGCAGGCGGCGGCTTACGTGTTTTCCATGGTCATGGGAGTTGCCGCAATTTTTCAATTGATCGGCGGCTACGTGGGAGATAGGATGCCCAAACACGTGGGAATTTCCATATTCGGATTTATTCAAGCAGCCGGCTTTCTCACGTCGGTGTTTATCAATAGTTTCCCCATGGCTGTGCTCTTTGCCGTAATATTCGGAGCAGGATTCGGTGGGCGAAATCCGCTGACCACCGCGATACGCGGCGACTACTTCGGCAAAAACGCCTTTGCCACCATCACCGGCATATCCAGCGCCCCCATGTACGCGTTCATGTTGGCCGCCCCGCTCTTCGCGGCGTTCCTGTTCGACGCGACCGGAAGCTACACCGTTGCGTTCCTGATCATCGGAAGTTTGGGAATGATGAGCGGTGTGCTGTTTTTGTTGGCCAAAAAGCCAACCTCCCTTCCGTTGGACAGAAGAGCTTCCACCACTCGCCGGCCGACTGGGTCCGGGGTCGGCTGAAACAAATCAAAGCGCCGGTATTTTCGGAGACACCGTCGTCCACGGCTTTTCCGGCTGTATCAGACTCAGGCTCCGGCGGCAAGGCCGGGGTCTGAGTCTAAAAAAAGTTGCTTACGTTCTTCGCCAGCAGAACGTTCTGGTCCAGGGTGACCTTCCGGTAGGCTATCTTGAAATCGCCGCCCATCCTCCTCAACACGTCTTCTCTGCGGCCCACGTAAAAGTCCTGCTCTGTCTCGGCGCGGGTGCGGTACATGATGAAGTTGGAATAGACCTTCAATTCTCCCTCCCTGTCCCCCGGCTGCACCTCCACGTTTGACACGAAATGCCGGGTGCGGGAGGGAGGGTCTTCGGCCCACGCCATGCCGGTGTCCAAGCGGTCCACCCGGCGTTGCAGCGAGTCCTTGTTCTCGTCCATCAAGGCCAGCTCGTCCTCTTTGGACAGGTCGTCCTCTTCGTACCTCGACCCGTCCATGATGGAGATGGCCTTGCTGTTGGCCGGGTAGCGGTTCGACCGGATGGGCATCCAGTACTTGATGTCGTCGGTGAGCAATTCCAGCCACTGGTGCAACTGCCTATCGTCCAGCAGCCTTGCCTCTCTGTACAGGAACTGCTCCACTTGCCGGATTAACTGGTCGTCCATGAGTTGTTGCCTCTTTAACGGGGTTGAGTATTCTACTGGATGTCGTCCCAGCTCTTGGCGTCCATGACCTTGGCCCAATGGCTGTAGAAATTCCGGTGGTTGATTTCGCTGTAGCGGGAGTCGCTGGCCCAGGCCCCCAAGCCGTCCTGGTAGCTTTCGTGCCCCAAGCCCATCTGCACGTTAAGCGGATAGCGCCGGGACACCACTCCGTGTCCGCTCCGGGAACACTGCTCCCAGTTGTCCATATCGTCCTGTTCGAAGGTCCCGGCGGGTCCGAAAGTCCGCAACGCCGTAACCCGGAGTAACTCCTTGATTTCGGGAGGCGCCGCCTTGTCCACATATATCCAGGACCACACCTCGGTCTTACCCGGCCCCCGGGGATGCCACACCCGGAAGGTGCGGGAGGAAGAGATGAGCATCGAAAAGTTCGGGAAAACAGTGCCCACGGTGGGCTTCACCAGCTTCCGCCTTTCACCCAACCGGCTTTCCACCTCGGGCAGTATCTCCTCCTCGTAAGCCAGCAGGTCCGCAATGGCCGGGTCGGTGACTTGGCCGGCCGCGGCTGCGATGATGCCGTGGCCCTTGCCCGCGGAGATCAGGGTCCCGGGCGCAGAGGCTCCCCGCAACGGGCGGTCATTGGCGAAGCCGGTCCGGATTGCCGATTGGTGGCTCCAGAAAGCGTGGTAGGCATCCCCGCCGAAGTTCTCCGCAGGCAGCTTCCAGTTGCAGGGAATCTCCCATTTCAATACGCCGCCCACCACTTCGACGCCGCCCTCCCGCCGGTCGAAGAAAGCATTCAGGTACCAAGCCATCTCCCCCAGGTACTCCTGCAGGGAGGGAGCTTGGGGGTCGAAGGTGGCGAAGTACAGCCCCTTGTGATTGTCCAGTTGGGCCACCGGCATCAGGCCCCACTTCGACAGGTCCAACTCGCCGTAGTAGCCGTCCTGCTGTCTGGGGACCGCCAGCAACCGTCCGTCGTTGCCATAGGACCAGCCGTGGTAGGCGCAGTTGAAAGAAGCGGCATTGCCGAAACCGGCCCGGCACAGCCGGTTGCCCCGGTGGCGGCACACGTTCAGGAAGGCGTTTACCTCGCCCTTCGAGTCACGCCACACCAGCACCGGGTCCTCTCCGATGTAGGTGGTGAAAAAGTCACCCGGCCCGGGAATCTGGCTCTCGTGGCACAGGAAGCCCCAGCAGCGGGCAAAAACGTTCTCCAGCTCCTGCTGATAAATGTCTTTGTCATTGTAGATGCTCGGGCTCAACATCCCCGAGCGGGCGTCCACCAGCTTGACGACTTCGGCTACCATCTCACTCCTCCTGGTCCACCCGGTAACGTTGCAATTTAGGTGGTTTAACCCCCTGATTTAACCGTCATTCCCGCACCCAACCGTCATTCCCGCACTCAACCGTCATTCCCGCGAAGGCGGGAATCCACCGTCTCGTCGATGGCCGCTTGTGGGCCCAACCGTCATGTCCTGCACCAACCGTCACCCCCGCGCCCACCGTCATGTCCCGCACCCAACCGTCATGTCCCGCACCCAACCGTCATTCCCGCGAAGGCGGGAATCCACCGTCTCGTCGATGGCCGCTTGTGGGCCCAACCGTCATGTCCTGCACCAACCGTCACCCCCGCGCCCACCGTCATTCCCCCACCTAACCGTCATTCCCGCGAAGGCGGAAATCCACCCTACCGCCGCCAGGCAGACCATCTATAACGGAATCCTACCACTACCCCTCCGGCCGGACATCAACTCGTCCCACCGGCGGTAAAAGCTCCGGTGGTTGGAATCGCTCCAGTGGGCATCGCTCACCGTAGCCTGCAACGATTCGTTGTACCGGTCGTGACCCAACCCCATCTGCATGTTCAGGTCCAACCGGCGCGACACCACCCCCCGGCAGGTCTGGGTGCATTCCTGCCAGTTGTCCATGTCGTCCTGCTCGAAATTGCCCGAGGGGCTGAAACCATGGATGACCGACAACCGGACCTTGTCCTTGACTTCCGGCGGGGCCTCCTTGTCAACATATCCCCAAGCCCATATCTCTATGCTATCCGGCCCTCGGGGATGCCACACACGGATGGTGCGGGAAGTGCTGCGGATGAAGGAGAAGTTGGGGAATACGGTGCCCGCTAATGGGTTCACCATCCCGTAGCGGGGGCCCAGACGCCGGACCACCTCCGGGCGTATCGCTTCCTCGTAAGCCACAATTTCAGGGACCGGCGGGTCGGGGGCGACCTCGGGGCTGACCGCCATAATGCCGTGTCCATTGCACGGGGAAATCATGCCCCCGCCGGCGGCGTGCTGGGCCCCTGCCCCAACGCTGAACCCGGTCTTGATGGCCGAAGCGTGCGTCCAAGCCACGTGGTAAGCGTCCCCGGCGAAGTTCTCCGCCGGAAACTTCCAGTTGCAGGGCACCACCGTCCTGTGGACCCCGCCCATCACCTCAATGCCGCCCTCCCGACGGTCGAATAAGGCATCCAAGTACCACGTCATGGACCCCAGGTAGTCCAACAGCGGCGGCGCCGTACGATCGAAGGTGGCGAAGTACATCCCCTTGTAGTTGTCCAGTTGTGCCACTGGCATCAACCCCCACCGGTTTGTCTCCAGTTCGCCGAAGTAGGCATCGTTAAGGTTCGGCACCGCTATCAGTTTCCCGTCGTTGCCGTAAGCCCACCCGTGGTAGGCGCAGGTGAAGGCCGATGCGTTGCCCAGGTCGGCCCGGCATAGCCGGTTGCCCCGGTGCCTGCACTGGTTCAGAAAAGCGTTTACCTTGCCTTGGCTGTCCCGCCACACCAGCACCGGGTCTTCCCCCATGTAGGTGGTAAGGAAATCGCCGCAATTGGGCACCTGGCTTTCGTGGCAAAGGAACAACCAGCACTTGGCGAAGATATTCTCCAATTCCTGCTGGTAGATGTCCTCGTCAATGAAAATGCGCCGGCTTACCAACCCCCGGTCGGCGTCCACCAAACCCTTAACGTCGGTGGCCATATCACTCCTCCTGGTTCATCCGATAACGTTGCAACTGTTTCACACCGTAACGTCGCGATGTAGGTGGCTTAACTCCCTGACCCACCCACCATTCCCACACCCAACCGTCATTCCCGCGCCCAACCGTCATTCCCGCGAAGGCGGGAATCCATCGTCTCGTCGATGGCCCGCTTGTGGGCCCAACCATCATTCCCGGGCCCAACCATCATTCCCGCACTCAACCGTCATTCCCGCACTCAACCGTCATTCCCACACCCAACCGTCGTTCCCGCGCCCAACCGTCATTCCCGCGCCCAACCGTCATTCCCGCGAAGGCGGGAATCCATCGTCTCGTCGATGGCCCGCTTGTGGGCCCAACCATCATTCCCGGGCCCAACCGTCGTTCCCGCACCCAACCGTCATTCCCACACCCACCCACCATTCCCACACCCAACCGTCATTCCCGCGAAGGCGGGAATCCATCGTCTCGTCGATGGCCCGCTTGTGGGCCCAACCATCATTCCCGCGCCCAACCGTCGTTCCCGCGCCCAACCGTCATTCCCGCGAAGGCGGGAATCCATCGTCTCGTCGATGGCCCGCTTGTGGGCCCAACCATCATTCCCGCACTCACCCACCATTCCCGCGCCCAACCGTCATTCCCGCGAAGGCGGGAATCCACCGTCTCGTCGATGGCCCGCTTGTGAGCCCAACCATCATTCCCGCGCCCAACCGTCATTCCCGCGCCCAACCGTCATTCCCGCGCCCAACCGTCATTCCCGCGCCCAATCGTCATTCCCGCACTCAACCACCATTCCCGCGCCCAACCGTCATTCCCGCGCCCAATCGTCATTCCCGCACCCAATCGTCATTCCCGCGAAGGCGGGAATCCACCGTCTCGTCGATGGCCCGCTTGTGAGCCCACCCACCATTCCCGCACCCAACCGTCATTCCCGCGAAGGCGGGAATCCACCCTACCGTCTCCGCCGGGCAGACCACCTGAAACGGAATGCTGCCACTATAACCCCCGTCCCGACATCAGCTCGTCCCAGCGGCGGTAAAAGCTCCGGTGGTTCGACTCGCTGTAGCGGTAATCGCTCACCGTGGCCTGCAGCGATTCGTCAAACTTCTCGTGGCCCAAGCCCATCTGCATGTTCAGGTCCAACTGGCGCGACATCAAGCCCCGGCAGGTCTGGGTGCACTCCTGCCAGTTGTCCATGTCATCCTGTTCGAAAGTGCCCGAAGGGCTGAAACCCTGGATTACCGACAATCGCAACTTCTCCTTGACTTCCGGCGGCGCAGCCTTGTCAACGAATCCCCATGACCAGACCTCTATTTTGCCCGGCCCCCGGGGATGCCATACCCTCATCGCCCGCGATGTTCCCCGCAAGAATGAGAAGTTGGGGAACACGGTGCCCACTATCGGGTTCACCTGTCCGTAGCGGGGACCCAGCCGCCGGTCCACTTCCGGGCGTATCTGTTTCTCGTAGGCCAATATTTCCGGTATCGGCGGGTCCGGGGTGTCATTGGGGTCCACCGAGATTATACAGTGACCGTTCCCCGGAGAAATCATCGACCCGCCCGCGGTCGGGTTGCCCGTAACCCCGGCGCTGAACCCCGTCCGGACGGCCGAAAGGTGCGTCCAACCAACGTGGTAGGCGTCCCCGCCGAAGTTCTCCGCCGGGAACTTCCAGTTGCAGGGCACCACCCACCTGTGGACGCCGCCCATCACCTCGATTCCTCCCTCCCGCCGGTCGAAGAAGGCGTCCAAGTACCATGTCATCGAACCCAAGTAGTCCAGTAGCGGCGGGGCCGAGGGATCGAAAGTGGCGAAGTACAGCCCCTTGTAACTGTCGAGTTGGGCCACCGGCGTCAACCCCCACCGGCCTGTCTCCAGTTCGCCGAAGTAGGCGTCGTCCATGCTGGGCACCGCCAGCAGTTTCCCGTCGTTTCCGTAGGCCCAACCGTGGTAGGCGCAGGTGAACGCCGATGCGTTGCCCAGATCGGCCCGGCATAGCCGGTTGCCCCGGTGCCTGCACTGGTTCAGAAAGGCGTTGACCTCTCCCCGGCTGTCGCGCCACACCAGCACCGGGTCTTCCCCCATATAGGTGGTAAGAAAATCACCGGAGCTGGGCACTTGGCTCTCATGACATAAGAAAAGCCAGCAACGGGCGAAAATGTTTTCCAGTTCCTGCTCGTATATTCCCTGTTCGAAAAAAATGCGGCGGCTCACCAGCCCCCGGTCCGCGTCAACCAATCCCTTAACGTCCGTCGCCATATCACTCCTCCTGTTGCTCTGCGGTGGTATTCCGGAAGAGAAGGTCGCTCTCTATCTTATCAAACAGCGCCTTTGACCGATTAGCCGGAAGTTGAAACAGGGTATGATTATAACTGGTTGGAATATCTCAGGATTCTCAAGATGGACGCCTTTAATCCTGCTAATCCTTCAATCCTGAAAATCCTGATTCAGACAGTCTCGCCCAACTGCTTTTAATCACACCCGTTGAAACGATAACCCCGGGCTACCGACCGGGACGCTGCCAGCGCAACAGCGATCCGGCGTCAACGGGGACCACCGATCCTGTTATGCCCGCTGCGTTTTCGCGGGACGCCAGGAATAGGAAGGCGTTGGCTATGTCCCGGGGCTGCAACGCCCTCTGCTGCGGGTTGTTGGTCCGCATCCTCTCTTCGGTGCCCGGGTCTGCGAAGTGGGAGTGGTCTGCCAGTCCCGCGGCTTCCAACCCCCGCAGGTCCGTCATCACCCCTCCGGGGGCCACGCCGTTGACCCTGACATCCGGCGCCAGTTCCATCGCCAGTTGCCTGATAAGTCCCATTACGGCGTGCTTGGATGCAGTATATATGGACCCGCCTCCGCCGGAATTGATGCCGACCACCGAGGCGGTGAACACAATACAGCCCAAGGTTTTCCTGAGTTCGGGGAGTGCGGCCTTGGTCCCTAAGAGCAGGCCCTTGACGTTGACTCCGAACAACTCGTCGAAGGAGTCGCTCAGCAGTTCCTCCGGTATGTCGTCAATGGTGTGGTTGCTGTCGAAAATCCCCGCGTTGCCGGCGAATATGTCCAGCCGTCCGAATGAACGCACCGTCTCCGCTACCGCTGCCTTGTTGTCGTCCAATCGGGTCACGTCGCCGGGTATTCCCACCAAGGACTCGCCGAAGTCCTCTCGCAATTGCTCTATCCGGTCCGGAAAGCGGTCCATCACCCCTACCCGCGCGCCCTCTTCTATGTACCGCTCCACGATCGCGCGTCCAATCCCAGACCCGCCCCCGGTGATAAGAGCAACCTGGCCGTCAAGCCAACCCATCACAAAGCTCCTTTGGGGGGAATCCTACCCTTAGAAACTATCTCAAAACTTGTCGCAGCACCCAACCCGTCATTCCCGCACCCAACCCGTCATTCCCGCGCAGGCGGGAATCTATAGACCTCTGTCAGCGACGTGGGGAAATCAGCGAGACTGATTGGTTTTGAGATAGTCTCTTATTCCTGCCGGAAAACCCCGCTTGCGTGCAATTAGCCAGAAATCTATCATAGCAGTCAACCCAATGGCAGAATAGAGGGCAGTATTCAGGTAGTGTTGCAATGTAGTTGGTTTAATTCCTTGACCCAACCGTCATTCCCGCGAAGGCGGGAACCTAGGAACGGGAAGGAGGATATATCATGAACCGTGCGGAATGGCGCAGACAATTACGAGAACAACGCAAGGATGCAAAGAGAAGTGAATCGACATACGACAGCGTGATACCCAGGCACTTGACCGCGGATGACTGGAGCGGTATTCGAACAATGCAGGTGAGTTCCAACTTAGCACCCAACAACTACGGTATGCCAGAACGAGCAAAGCGATCATGGGTTATGGAACATCTTGACCCTGATGGTTCTGGTGAGATTCCTATCACCACAGAAAATCAAGACGGGACGTTCACCCATGCTGTGTACGTTGTAGACTGCCGATGCGACGACCCTCTAGGACAGTCGTGCAAGTGCGAAGATGATGAATCCATCGAGTGGGTCTTGGAGAGCTTTTCTGGATAACTGAAGGAAAGGTAGCGTCTCCCTTTTCCATGGTTCGAACCTTGCACTTAGTTGCAACTGCCGTGACCGTCGCATGGCAATGCCACCATCGGCTACCTGACAAACGGAGCCAGGAGGAATTCCAAATTGGTAACTCAGATCACGAACATGTTCTGCAGTCTCAGTGATCTCAATAACGAAGCCTCAGTCGAGACTTTTCTAGTCAACCGGTTGCTGGTTCACCTTGGCTATCCTGACAGCCGCGTTCGGACAAAAGAAGCAATTCAAACATTGCCGATCCCTCGGGGAAGTGCTACGGAAAACTATCGGCCCGATTACGTCCTGATGGATTCAGGGAATAAGCCAGTAGTAGTGATCGACGCGAAGCATCCAGCCGAATCCATGGAGTCATGGGTCTACCAGCCAGTCGGCTATGCTGCCACCGTCAACAGAACTTTCCCAACTGGGGTGAACCCGGTCAAATACGGTGTTTTGTGTAACGGCCACACTCTCGCAGTGTACCCTTGGGACAGTAACACACCCGTTTTCTATCTGGCTTTCGATGAGCTAGTTGAAGGAAATACCGCATTTGCATCACTGGTATCGAATATATCTTACGGAATTTTTAACGACGTTCCCGTGGAAGGGACTGACTTCGCTTTCTCCCGGCCTGAACTTACTGCTCTGACCAAGACGTTCAATCGATGCCACGATGTTATATGGAAGAAGGAAAAGCAAGGACCTACATGGGCCTTTTATGAATTCGTGAAAATCGTGTTCGTCAAGATGAGGGAGGACCGGCGAATTCATCAAAAAATCGACAAAGGAGAACTAGTTAAAAAGGCCGACTTCGTTTTCTCGGTCCATTGGCTTGAATCCTTGGAGGCAACCACACCCAACCCTTTTGACACAATCCTCTTCAAAGAATTACGGGAAGACATTGAGGAGCAAATCAAGAAGGGCCTAAAAAAGCCCATATTCGCTCCCGGAGAACCCTTGCGGCTGGCACCCTCGACTATCAAAGAAGTCGTCAGAATGTTGGAGCAATATGACCTCCACGGCATTGATGAAGACCTTAACGGCAGGATGTTCGAGACGTTTCTTAATGCCACAATCCGAGGCAAGGAATTGGGGCAGTATTTTACGCCCAGGCCGATTGTTAGGTACATGGCCATGACCAGCGGTCTCAACGTTGCCGGTGGCCAGGTACCTTTCGTACTGGACGGATGTTGCGGTACGGGAGGCTTCTTGATTGAAGCCATGGCCATTTTAACGCAGAAGATTGAAAGTTATTCGGCACTTAGTTCTTACGAAAAGGACAACTTGAAGCACACTGTTCAGGACCAACGGCTGTACGGAATCGAAGCGAATGAGGACTTGTCGCGGGTAGCCCGACTCAATATGTACCTTCATGGGGATGGTGGAAGCCGAATCTATCATGCCGAAGCGCTAGATAAGCAAGTCAACATAGAGCCGGGCATCAGCGACGAGAAGACGGACGGATTAAAAGAATTCAAGAAAACGGTTGTCGATGAAGGGCTCCAGTTCAATATAGTCCTGACCAATCCCCCTTTCTCAATGTCCTACCGTGCCAGTGATACAGCAGAGAAGGAAATCCTCCAGCAGTACAAAGTGGCAACCACAAAAAAAGGCAAATTATCCAGCACAGAAAAATCAAGTATCTTGTTTGTTGAACGCTATCTAGACTTGCTGGAGCAAGGCGGCGACCTCCTGACTGTGATTGACGACACTATCTTAAATGGGCCTTCCGCCAAAAGGCATAGAGAATTTCTGCGGGAACATTTCATTATCCGGCAGGTGATCTCCCTTCCATTCAATGCTTTCTTCAAAGCTCAGGCCAACATCAAAACATCCATTCTCCATCTGCGCAAAAAAATGCCGGGAGAAAAGCAGGGTGCCATTTTCATGGCAATTACCAACAATGTCGGCCACGACGACCACAAGAACGATACCCCGCACCGTGACAACTCAGGTATCGTTGCTTCCTTCTACGATCAGTGGGTGAACGGTGAGAACCTAGAGCCTCGCATCATACACAATGAGGACTCAGATGAACCGTTAGGGTGCCCGCTGCAAATTTTCACAATCGAACCCGACCAGCTTCACGATAGGCTCGATGCTTTTTTCTATGCTCCAGAACTTGTCCAACTAAGAGAGCGGCTCAAGAAAGCAGAGAGTGAAGGGAAAATTCAAATCATGAGCGGGAAAAACATCTCAATGATTAAAGAATTGTCTTCCGCTCAAGTGCAGGAACTTGAAGGTGAAGTGTTTAAGTATTTTGAAATTGGAGACGTAACAAGATATGGCGCTATAGTCAATTGGAAACAGGATGCTATTGAAGACCTACCGACACGTGGGCGTCTCTTAGTCCATACCGATGACGTGGTATTCGCTAAAAACAACAGTTCTCGCGGAACAACGGTGATCATTCCCGAGTCCTTTGATGGCACTTTGGTTACAACGGGGTTCATAGGGATTCGACCAGACTCCCCGGAAGAATCTCTTTTATGGTGGTCTGTCCTTTCGTCTGAAGCGGTCCGTAAGCAGATTTATTATCTCGCGATCTCTGCTAGCCAGCCTGAAATCCGCCCAGAGATATTTGGGGATGTATTCATGCTTCCTTATCCCACTCCTGCCTATCGCGAGAACCTCTTGGCGGAAGCTCAAGCTATGAGGGACGCACAAATCCAAATCTATCAGAATCTTGAATCTATCAGACACCAACAAGAGGCTTTACTCTCCGTAGGGCAATAGACTAGAGAAGGCTGGCTCAACCCGGAGGGCGCCGCAGAGTCCGAACTGAAGAAGCGCACCCTGACCAACCTCTACAACGCCCGCCCCACATGGCTGAAACTGGCCCACAAGCAGTTGGACAAGGCGGTCTTTGACGCCTACGGCTGGCCCGACGATTTTGCCGACCGGAGATACTGGAACGGCTGCTGGCCCTGAATTTGGAAAGGGCGGCGCAGCAAGGCCCTTGAGCCAACACCAACAACTGACATTTGCCCCTTCCCATCTCCGAAAGCAACCCCCTACCATAGTATTTGAGTACTTGCGCAGCACAACGTCCCGCCGGACCTGGGACCAAGGCAGGGTCTTTTAGTTGTCCGTCAGATGTGCCCAAATGTCCGCCGCTACACTCCAGCCGCGTTATCCCGTAGGGGCAACCCTTGTGGTTGCCCTGGAATCAGGTCAAGGGCGTAATCATAGGGTTTTCAGGGCTATAAGGATTAGCAGGATGATTCGGCAACATCCTGAAAATCCCAGCATCCGGTAAATCCTGATTCAGACAAGTGAAACAACAATGTCCGAAAATGTCCGGGAATGTCCGAAAATCTCATGGGAGCTGAAAATTCCGGCCCTGCCGCTTCTTCAAATAAACTTAACGAGGTGAACGCCCCCATGAATGAGCTTGAGAAACGGGTTGAGGCAATACTTAACGCGCCATTGGGATGCGTGTTCATGCTTGGCGTGGAGGCGTCAGGGTTGACGCCCGAGGCTGCGGCCGCACCGGAGAACTGCCTCCGATTGGCTGCTATGGCCGTGGACTCGATTTCCCCATGGACCGACGGCCATGCCCAAGCGGTGGCCGAGGCGCTAGAACGCGGAGGGCGGCTGGGAGACCTGGCTCGGTCTATCCTGGAGCATCCCGCATCGTCATGGTGGTTCCAGCCGCCCGACCTGGAGCGCCAGTGTTGGATATACAAGCCGCTTGGCCTGAATTACGACAGTTGGCTGTCCCCCGGCGGGGCGCCTCCGGACATTTCCAACTGGCGCAGACCGGCTTCTCCTCCAAGCAATTGGGAAAGGTAAGCGCAGAAGCCCCTTGGAAACCAGGCCACCTCTACGCTTTTCGGCAATATATCATCTGAATTTATGGCCTATGACGAGGCGGCGGGGGACTACCATTGCGCCTTCCCGTTAGAGTGTTGGGAACTTGGAATACAGCAGGGCGTTAAAGTCTACGAAGTCCACGGCGCGGAGTCGTGGCATGAACTGTGTGTCCGATACCCAGCCGAGTATAAGGAAGACGGCCTGCTTGTGCCGGACTGGGGAGCGGCGGCGGAAGATTGGGACGGAGTCCACATGAGCTTTGGCGGGTTGATCAGTTCCGAGCAGGCCCGCTACGAGTCGCCGGAAGGATGGTCGATGCACAATTGGTGGCACGCCGAAACGACGTACTGGCTGCGAAGCTTGGTCACGACGGCAAGGAGGCTGCCCAACCACGAGCAGACACGCGGGCCTGAATACTTGGACATTCCCTGGCTGGAAGCGGGCAGGATAGGCTCAGTGCCGTTAATCCGGATGGACGGCGAAGCTCCGCACGTTCCCCCGCCGTCCCATTCCAGCTAACCGGGTCAGGCCCCAAAGTGGCGGTTCAGAGTGCCGGTGAACTCGTCTATCGTAAAGGTGTAATGCTGTGTGCCGAGTTGCTGTATGGCGTAGTGAGCGCATACCGTGCCCATCTCCACACAGCGTTGCATCGACTCACCGCTAATCATTCCCTTGATCAACCCGCCCCGAAAAGCGTCTCCCGCTCCGGTCGGGTCCACGACATTATCGGTGGGGACCGGCGGCACCGTAACCGAGACGGCACGGGTGACGATTTCGCACCCTTGCTCTCCCTTGGTGGTGACGACGGTGTCAACTTTTTCAAGCAAGTCGCGGACCGCCAGCCCGGTGGATTGAGCAATCAGGGCCAGCTCATAGTCATTGGACACCAGCATGTTGCAGCACCCGATGGCTTGGGCCAAATCCGGGCCGTTCCAAGCGGGCAGTGATTGCCCAGGGTCGAATATGGAAAATATTCCCATGTCCCGGTAACGTTCGGCGTAGTCGGACATGTCCTGCAGGTTGCCGGGCGCAATGATGGCGATACTTTGAGCCGGGTCCAAGCCGCTGAAGTCTCCCTCGGAAGGGAACATCATCGCACCCGGGTTGAAGGCCGTTATCTGGTTGTTCGTTGCGTCGGTTGTGATAAAAGCGGACGCGGTGAACACATCAGGGATGACGCGGATGGCTGTGGCGGAGATGCCGCACTGCTCCAGCCATTCAAAGTAACGGTGATAGTCCTGCCCCACCGTACCGAGGATAGTCGGTTTCTCCCCCAGGAGAGACAGGGCGTAGGCGATGTTGCCGGCCGTGCCCCCCAGGTTTTCGGTGAGGCCGGCCACGGTGAAGCTGAGGTTGATCTCGTCCAGCTTGTCCGCCACCAAGTGATCAGCGAACTTGCCTGGAAATTCCATGATACGGTCGTATGCTAAAGAACCGGATACCAGGATGTCCATGAATACCGTTCCCAGTTAAGTAGTGTAGTCTCCCGACTGCAATCGGGGTGTAGTGATTGAGGGCACATACCGGAGACAGGTTATCAGCAACCAAAACGCCCGTCCAGACTGCCCGCGAAGGTAATCTGGTCCCCCGCGCTGATGCCGGTCTGTTCGGCTGTTCCGCTATTGACCTCCAACACGTACTGCGCCAACGTATTTGGAAAGTATCGCGGCAGGTCTTGCAAAGCTTGTCCCGGCTCCGGCTTAAGGGCGTTTTCGGTGATGTCGACCACTGTGCATCCGGCGTCAATCCAAAGCATGTCCAACGGAAACAGCATCTCCTTCATCCAGAAGGTCCACTTGGCCTCGTTCTCGAAGACGAACAACATCCCCTCGTTGTCTGCCAAAGGCGGATGCCCGGAAAGCCCAAGATTGCGTTCGGCGGGGGTGACGGCCAGTTCCACCACGAAGGATGTGTCTCCTACGGTTACAACCGGGGCGTCGATGGCGGGAGTGGGTTGCTCCGTCGGCGCCTCCCTGGTAACAGGGGTTGCCGGGGGAGCAGTGAGTGTATTGAGAGCCGTTGCCGTGGGGGATACGCTGGTTGGTTGGACTGTTGCCGTGGGAGGCGCACTGGTAGGTTGCACAGTCGCCGTGGCGGGTACGTCGGTGGGTTGAACCGTTGCTGTGGGGGATACATTGGTTGGCTGGACCATTGCCGTTGGATTGACGGGGGTAGCCGTAAAGGGAGACGGGGTAAGAGTCGCAGTTGAAAGGTAACGAGTCGTTTCGGGAGTCTCCGCGGTGGCGGCCGCTGTCGGCTCCGGGGCGGTCACCACCGTGTCTCCGTTGCACGCTGCAAGCGCCGGTATAGCCAACAGAAGACCCAGGCAAAGGGCGAGACACCGCAACGGTTGGCGTCTCGACTCAGGCGCGTCCGATGGCTTCATGAACGTCTTGCACTATTTGCCGCATACGTTCCGTTGGCGCCGGCGGGAACCGATGCCGGCCCGTCGGCGCATCCAGGTTACTGCACCGTCACCGTCACGTCATCCGAGGTGCTGAGGTTGTTGCTGGTGTCGGTGACCGTAAGCCGGAACACCAGCGTGGCCGCAGCCGAAGGCGCGGTGAACTTGGCGACATTCGAGGCAGGTCCGGCGATGTACGAGGTACCGTCGGAGGCTCGGAGGGATACCGTGGTCCCATCCACCTGGGTCCAGTTGTAGGTTACGTCGTTATCTTCGTTCACCGGGTATCCCGAACCATGGAGGCGGACTTCCGCTCCGATGGAGACGGTCTTGTCACTGTCTGCGATGGCTGTGGGGGCGTTGGGGTTCGCCGGGGGTTGGTTGGTGGACGCTGTCACCGTAACCGAAGAGGTGGCGGTGTCGATAAAGCTGCCAGACGCCCCATCCTTCCTAAGTTGCGCCGTTACCGTGCCGCCTGGCGTGTCACAGGCGTAGAGGGTGAAGTTGCGGTTGTAGCTGGAAATTGTAGGAGTGAAACTCCGCGATTCGGTCTGCAAACATGAGGCGTTAAACCCCAGTCCATCGTCGTCTCTGCTCACCGTAACGGTGTACTGTTGACCCAGAGTCGCGTCGGACAGCGCTACCCAGAACTGGTCGTTCTCACCCGACACCATCGACGAAACAAGCCCCGATATCGTGATGCCAGGGTCAGACAACTCGACCGGCAGCGTATAGCTACTCCATGTGCCGCAGACAGTATGGGTGTTGTCACTGCAATTTCTGCCTCTGGCCTTGTACCAGTAGCCTCTATTCAGTCCTTCGAATGTTACGGGCGATATTCCATCCGTATCAACGATGGTGATTTCAGGAGAATAAATTCCGGTGCCGTAGTTCCTGCGAGACAGTTCGAATTGGTAATTGTGAGGAGGGCCGCTCTGGGCGTAGTTCGCCCGCAGTCTGTCGTTGTGGCCGGGAACCAGGCTGAGCCTCAGATTCGTGGGAGGTGCTATGGGGGCCACAACCTGTATTGTATAAACTTGCAGTAACGTATCCTGTTGTGCGGAACGGCCTTTGTATATGCGCACCTGGGCGGTCCCGGCCGTGCATCCCTTTACGGATACGGTGCTGCCGCTTAATACCGCCAAGCGGTAATCACTCGAACCTGGGCAAACGACGGCGCCCAGGCTGCTGACGGCCAGGTTGCCCGTATCATCGGGATAGTTGACAGCGACCCGCACCCCCGTAGATGCAGGCACGTTAGTGGACAGGGTGAAGGTAACAGGGGGCTGGTCTTTGGTTATTTGTGACGGGACCGGGGAGAGGCTGGCAGTGTCCGCCGGGTCGGGAAGCAGCCCGAAGCCATGGCCCCATATATTGTTGGGGTCAGTGTTGTCAGGCGCAGGGGGTACGCGCTGCTCCGCGTTTTCCTTCAAATAGATGGCTATTTGTTCCGGGGAGTAGTCGGGGAACCTGTCCTTAACCAGGGCGGCCATGCCGGCCACGTGGGGCGCGGCTTGGCTGGTCCCGGGGAACCAGCAGCCGGGAGGACCTTCCGAGTAGAATTTCGCCTTTCCGCAATCGGCGCCCACGATTTCAGGCTTTTTCCGCCCATCAGTGGTGGGACCTCGACTGCTGTAGGACTGGATGGCGCTAGGAGTAGACCACTTGGCGGCCCCCACCGCCAGCGTGCCGGGATTCTTGCTTTCCGCCGGGAATTCAATGCTGTATCCGGTTGAAAAATGCTCCAGATGATAAGGTCCCGAAACATATAATTGCAGCCAACTGAGGTCCGAGGCATTGAGGCACCTGAATTTCCTTATTCGCAAGTAGTAGTTCCCGGCCACCGTGGGGGAGTATTTAATTTCTTCGTAGGGCTTGTCATCGGCTCTTCCAAACTGTGAATCAATGCTGATTTTCACCGGCGAGCTCCGGCCGTCTCTGAACAGGTACAAGTCTACGTCGCAGTCAGCGTTTTTCCAACTGTCATCCCAGCGCATTTCTACAATTACCGGCTTGTCTACCCGGACATTATTTATGTAATTGCGGTCGTCATTCAATGCGTAGTCGTGGTAAGTATCTCGCGGGGAGTTGGTGTCCGTGAATGGGCCGTGCCATCTGCGCTAGTGCTCGTTGCCGGCGGAGTTTACCCAGATGATGCCGCTGGAAACTGCGGTGTCGATGGTGTCCAGAACGGCGTTAATCTCTTGAGGCGCACCGTCGCCGAGACCTTCAGTAAGCCCCCAGCCTATTGAGTAGTTGATTACGTTCACCCCTTGCGCAATCATCCAGTCAACGTCCTGTTTCAGTCGCGTCCTGGCGGGGTCATCGCCGGCGTACAGCGCTGAGTTGGAAATGTAGAGGGATACCTCCGGGGCCATATCCATTACGGCTTGGGCTACCGCAGTGCCGTGATGGCTGACTCCAGTAACATTGTCTCCGCAGTCGGCGATAACCGTGGAAGCCAAGGTATCCATGCGGGAGGTATAGCACTGGGCTTCCACCCTGGCGGCCAAGGGCAAATCGCCTCCCATAAGCTTGCTGAAACCGTCGAAGCTGGCGTCAATTATCCCCACCTTGACACCGGCGCCATCATAGCCATAGGCGGCGGTGCGCCAAGCGGGGGCGCGGTGCGCCGCGTCCCCTTGGCTGACTACCCTTGGCAGAGGCGTGGGCGTGGGCATGGACGCCTGCGCCTGAACATCGGACTGCGGCGCGGGCCGCGACCCGGAGTCTTTCTCGCTTGGCAGATTGGGAGGTCTTGGGGCAGATATCCTGATAATGCCGGGCTGCCTGGAAAGGGCCCCCAGCATAGACACCGGCACGTAGGCTCCGATGGCGCCCTCTTCCTTAAGTATATTTTCGACCGAAGCACCACGGCTTGCAAGCCAAGCGGCGACGGCGTCGGTGTTGGCCGGGTCGCCGCTAACGAGGTCCACCACCACAGCCACCGAGGAACCTCGATGGCCATCGGTTCGCGCCGCTGCTTCAGCCTCGGTCAATTCCCCCCGTTCGTAGAGATCCACCAAGCCGGTGAGTTCGCTATCCAGATTGTGATAGGGGTGGCCTTTCAACCAGATGGGCAGTCGCGGTCCCGCGGCATCGCCGGAGGGGCCTTCAGCGCCCGTACCTCCGGAATCTCCTCGAGCGCCTGAAGCGCCACTTGGGTCCTGGTCTGATGGTGAATCCGCCCAAGGAGGGACGCTCTCCTTGACTTGGATGATACCCTCCTGCTGAGAGAGGGCGCCCAGCAGGGATACCTTTACGAATGCATCAATGTTAGGAGGGATGTGAGTCGCATTCGTATGGCGTGAGGAAATGTCCCTGCCTTCCATCCAAGCGTCCACGGCGTCAATGTTGGCCGAGAGATCAACCGTTACCAGGACGGAGGAGCCGTGATATGTATGAGCTTGGGCGGCGGCGGCGCTCTCGGATAGATCCTCAGCCTCAAAGCGCGCCACGATTTCTTGAAGATTAGCGTCCAGGTTGGGATACTTGAGCGGTTCCGGCGTGGGCTCAAGGGTGGGTTCAGGTTCACCATCTTTGGCGATTGCTTGGGAGACGGGTTCTGTCTGGGGTTCAGCTTGGGACGCCGGCCCGCAGGCCAGGAGAATCGCCGCCGTCAGTAGAAGGACAGCAATGATCAGGACCGCGGTTTTGGGCTTGCTGAGTATCGTTGCAAATCCCCCTTGTCACTACAGATATACAATGCACCCGGGGTAGACAGGGGTAGACAATGGAAGCCGGCGTCACAAATGCGGGCCAGGCGCCGGGAATTACGTCCGGCCCAGGGACCGGTGAATGTTGCCCACCGTTTGCTTCATGGCCCGGTAGAGTATTTCCGGCGGTGCGGGCGCAACGTGGGAGTATCCCACCCCCAAGTCAACCAGTTCCTGCGCGTTCAAGGGCAATGATGGATGGTTCATTGACACGGCCAGTTTCGCTTTGCCGATCTTACGGACTTGATCGGCAATCTCTTTGAGCCTGGTCCTGAGCCGGGGGTCGCTGGGATCCCGGATGCCCAAATACTCGGAAAAGTCGTTGGGGCCCACCGCCACCAAGTCTATCCCGTCCAGGGCGGCTATTTTCTCTACGTCGTCGATGCCCTTCGCGTCCTCCACCATTACGGAAAGCAGTACCTCTTCGTTCGATTGGAGGGTGTGCTCGGGCCAGGAGATAGTGCCGAAACGGGCGGCCCGGGTGCCGCCCGCCGCGCCCCGTTGTCCCAAGGGCGGGTAACGTACCGCGTTTACCGCCTCTTTGGCTCCTTCCAGTCCCTCCACGTGGGGGACGATTATGCCCTCGGCGCCAGCGTCCAGCAGACGCAGGATAAGGCTGGAGTCATTGCCGGGTATACGGACGATGGAGGTAACGCCCGCCAAGTCGGCGGCGCGAATCATCTCTTCCACCAAGGTCAGGTCGAAGGTGGTATGCTCCATGTCGATGAAGGCGGCGTCAAACCCGGCCAAGCCGATTATCTCCACTACCTGGGGGTCTCCCAAGGCCACGTAAGTGCCAATGGCCAACTGGCCTTCCCGCATTACCTTCTTGACCCTGTTCTGGCGCATATCGTCCCTCCACTCGGAAAAATCACCCGGTGCGATCCGGGCCAATATTAACCCAGCCCCATCGAAATCACAAGGAATCCAACGTCGCCTTTAACCGCGAGCATCCGGATAGCAAACTGCGTAGACCGCCGCATGTTGACTAGGGTAAATACCGTAGGGTAGGCTTGTGGCAACTTCTCCCTGAGGATAGGAATATGACGCAACAGACCCAATCCGCGCTTACTCCCGAAGTTAAAGCTATGATAGGAGTAGAGGGTGAGGTGGTCGAAGCTTGGGGGGTTGTGGACGAGGAGTACCTGAGAAGGTTCACTCAGGCGGTGATGGACCCCGACCCCAGGTACTGGGACCACGACTTCGCCGAGAGCACCCAGTACGGCGGCATCATCACTCCGCCGATCATGGTCAGCTACATGGCCAGCCGGATCCGGCCCGACCAGGAAGACCCGATAACCAAGGCCTTTGAAGAGGACCCCATGTCGGACGGCATTGGCCGCGTGGAGCGTCCGGGGGCATTGCCCAGCGTGCCAACAGACTTGGTGCGGGTGCTGAACGCCGGAAACGAGCTGGAGATTTATCAATACCCGTCCATTGGCGACAAGGTCTATTTCCAGAACAGGTACTCGGACATCCGGGAACGGGTCGGGCGCGACGGCAAGCCATTCCTGATTATCACGACCGAGACCACTTACAAGAACCAGAAAGGCGACCTGCTGTGCATCACTCGGGCGTCCACCATCCGCCGGTAGCCCTATTCCATCCCGGATAAGGGTACCCATAACACCCTCTCCCAGAGAGATGGCCAGAGTGAGGGCCGCCAGCATTCCCGTTGAGGAGTAGTAATTATGACCGTTCCATTGGAAGAACTGCTCAACATGTCCCCCGACGAGATCTGGTCGCATAACGAGCGGCCCTCCGCAGAGGAACTGCGCAACAAGGAGCAGACCTATTATGAAGACGTGTACGAAGGCATGGAACTGCCCAAGTACATCTACCGTCCCACGCCCACACACCTTTTCCGGTGGAGCGCGGCCATAGAGAATTTCCACCGCATCCATTACGATCTGGACTTCGGCCTGAACCACGACAAGAACCCCAGCATCCTGGTGCACGGTTCATGGAAACAGAGCGTAGTGCCGCAATACCTGAAGGACTGGACATTGCCCAAGGGTTGGCCTTGGAAGGCCCGGTTCGAGCACCGGGCGATGCTGGTGCCCGGCGATGTGTTGATCATGTGGGGCGTCGTAACCAGCAAGTACGAAAAGGGGGACATGGGCTTCGTTGAGCTGGATATAGGTATGAAGACCCATGACAGCATCGAAAGTATGCCCGGCTCAGCCACCGTGGTGCTGCCCCTGAAGGACGGCCCGGAGATCCCGTATCCGTTCGTGCCCCCGGCGGACTAACAGTGTGTGTACAAATCCCTCTCTCCCCTGCGGGAGAGGCCGGAGTGACGACAGGCGTTTCCCACCATCCTGACCTTCTCCTTGATGAGAAGGTACTTATTGACACCTTCCAAGAGGTGAACAAACGATATGGCCCGATTCATAGCGATTCACAGTGTGCCCGGTATTTCCGAGGAAACCTTCCGCGAGAAACTGAACGGCGTCAGCAAATGGAGGCCCGACCGGCGCACTACCATCCTGAAAGTCTACGGCGACATCGAAAACGGCAAACTGGTCACCGAATGTGAAGCGGTGGAGCAGTCCCACTTTGAGGACTGGATCAACATGGTTGGGTGGCCGGCGGAGTCAATCCACAAGGTCGATATGATCTGCCAAGTAGGGAATTTCTGGAAGCTGTGACGGGCCGGGGAGCAACCTCTAGGTTACTCTCATACCTATTCAGGGCGGCGGAGTTCCAGTAGGCGAGTCGATGGTAGCACCCACTTCGTCATGTCCGTCGTCGTAAAAGCTTCCCGGTATCAAGGCTCCCCCCTCCAGTCCCAGTTGTAACTTGGTGTACTCCGAGCCAATGTGCGCCCCCAGCATCAGTATCATCGCCGACACGAAAACCCACAGCATCAGGACTATTATCGAAGCGACGGACCCGTATATCAGGGTATAGTCTACGACGTTCTCGAGGTACCAGAGAAACAGGACTTTGGCAATTTCGAACATCACCGCAGCTATCAAAGCCCCGGGCCACACGTAACGCCAGAAGGTTTTGCAATGGGGCGTAAACCGGTAGATGATCAGGAAAATCAGAAAACTTATGGATAACGGCACAAAATGCAACGCTACGTAACCCATTCCAGACACTTGAAATAATTCTTGCAGCGGGACTCCAAATTCACGAGTGGAGCCGGTCAGCAACTCAATGGCGGAGCTTATCGCGGTGGATACCAGGAATAACGTGCCCACGATCAAGGCCATCAAGGCGTGAAGAGGTCTGGCGGTATAGAAAGGCGGGTTTTCCCTTATACCCCAAGCGCGGTTAACGGCTCTGGCCACTGCTCCGAAGCTGACTATCGCAGTCCATAGGATGCCGAGGAAAGCCCCAATTCCCAATGCTCCGCGGAGGTCCACCAACCCTGACACGTTCTCTTCCGCGAACACCCGGGAGCCGGGCAGGTTAATGGTAACGAAATCCAGGAACTCCTGCTGGGTCTCCTCCGGTGTAAGAACGATACCCAGTATCGCCAGCAACCCCAGAATTAAAGGGAATAGAGACATCAGGGTATAGTACGCTACCCCAGCCGCAAGGTGGGTGGCCTCGACGCGGTACATTCCCCGGGCGACTCTCCATGCCAGCACCAATACCCAATTTCGCACTACAGGACTGCGGCCGATAACGTTTCTGACGTAGGCGGTCCTGGACCTACTTATCGAGACCCACTTAGTCACCATGTTTGCGTTCTATCAATACCCAAGAGGTTGCATAGACACTCGCACATCTACATCGCGCAAGTGTTATACGGAGATTTACATCCTTGTGCAAAGGCGATGGTTACCTTGGCCCCAGTAGTCCCCACGCGCTTGGAGGCCAATACCTGAACCAGACTCGACCCATAATCAACCGATTGTTTACCGGCCCAAAAACCCTGCTGTCGCGGCTTTGTCTGCGGTTGTCTCCCATTACGAAATATTCGTCGTAACCGACTGACCACTCTTGCGGCCCTATCCGCTTTTCCACGGCGGGGGAGGTGGTATAATTCTCCTGCAACGGCCTCCCATTCAGCAAAAGCTGCCCTTCCTTCATCAGGATAGTCTCATTTGGCAGTCCAACGATACGCTTGATGTACACATCACCAGTCCCCCCGGGATGACGGAGTACCACGATGTCTCCACGGTCCAGTTGGCGTCCAAGACGCTCCCTGGGAAGCATCAGCACGTATTGGCTGTCGGCCAACGCCGGCAACATGCTATCCTCTTCCACTCGATACGGACGGGAGTGGACAATGGATTCCAATAGACGAAGAAACGACACTATTTTGGACCTGATACCTGCGCATCAGGGGTTGGCCGGGGCAATTGTAGGCCGAACATCGGCGGACGGCAACGTTGGCAGGAGTTTATCTCAATACTTATTCCTGGCGCGTGCAGGACTATTCTGCCGCGCGCAATCGCGTTATAAAGTTTGGCGGCCCATTTAATCCCCCGTCTTCACGGGGGCAGGCGTCATTTCCGTGGAACCGGGAATCCATAGTCGTTGGATAGGGTAAATTTGCCTATGGGAGACAGTGTGGATTCCTGCCTTCGCGGGAATGACGGAAGGTTTTGCGGCAGATTTGGCCTGTCTGGTGCACTGATAGTTAAAACGCGATTGCCTTGCTATTCTACCCAAGAGTGGGGCGTCATACGCTTTACAGGGGCACCAATGAGAAAGTCATCGGACTACTAGAGACAACTCGGTAGTTTAGACCCCGGCATGACAAGTGTTCCAGAGAGAGCGGCAATAAATAGCCCGGCACCGGGGACAATGCCACGGTGCCGGGCTGGAGAGCGTACGGAACGGAAAGATCAGGGGAGGACGCCGGTCTCCCGCAGCAAATTCTGCGTGCCGGCCAGATCGGCCAAGCCGGACAAAGGAATCTGTGGGGCGTTGATTTCGGAAATCGCCACCAGCACTCTTTGTGTCTTTACATCATCCACCAAGGGGTACTCGAAGGTCTGGGACGCAAAGTATTGCTGGCCCAGCGTAGATAGCATGAAGTTCAAGAATCTCTCCGCGTTGGTCCGGTTTTCGGCGGTTGTAAGAATCCCTGCACCGGCCACCATGATTATGGAACCCGGGCCACCGGCCTTGGGGTGGTAGTTTCTCGCGGCGAAATCCTCGCCTTCCTCCGCCAGAAAGCGGAAGAGGTAGTAATGGTTCACGAAGCCAACGTCGATTTCACCCGCAGCGGCAGCAGCAACTTGCGGAGTGTTCTTGGGATAGATGGCAGGCTCGTTGGCTTGGATGCCCTGCAGCCACATCCGTGTCTTGTTCTCGCCCCATACGGCCCGCATGGCAGTGACCATGGTCTGGAATGACGCGTTAGTAGGCGCCCAGCCGATGCGGCCCTTCCACTTGGGGTCGGTAAATCCAAGCATATCATCCGGCAGGTCGGCTTCAGTCAGCCGGTCTGTGTTGTAGACCACGGTACGGGCGCGTCCCGATATTCCTACCCATCGGCCCTGCGGAGAGTGGGCCCAGTCCGGGACTTGGTCCAGGATGGAGTCGGGCAACACAGCCAGCATTTCTTCCACGGCGCCCAACCCGCCCGGGTCCTGAGCGAAAAAGACGTCGGCGGGGCTGTTGCCGCCTTCCTCCAGCAGCGTGGCGGCTAACTGCGACGTTGTGCCGTACTTCACTTTTACGTCGATGCCCGTAACCTCTGCGAACTGCTAGATAATGGGGTCAACCAGCGATGTGCTGCGACCGGAGTAAACCACCAGTTCTCCAGGTTCCTGGGCCTGTCCCACGGCTTCCGTAACGGCCTTCTCCATCATCGGACCAATTTCTTCCTTGGTGGGGCGGGTGGACATAGCGTCCGCCACCGCGGCTTCGACGATCGGAGAGATGTCTTCGGCGCGAATCCCTGCGGGCATGGCATTCGACACCGCCTTTTCTACTGCGCCGTTGATTTCTTCGGATGTTGGATCCGACTTATTCGCCTCAGCCACGGCTTCACGCACTACCGAGCGAATGCTTTCCATATCTATTGGCGTGGGAGTGGGCTGGACCTGTGGAGCCGACGAAGTCCCACAGGCTGCGAGCATGGAGAACAACGCCAGTGCAACCAATAGACCGATGAGTTTGATTGGTACATTGAGATTAGTTTTTAACATAACTGTCCTTTGATGTTTTTGCTAAATCCTATTCAATCGTTGATTCAAAGCAGGCCGGCGAAAGTGATATATCAGCCAGGAGGGGACCTGCCCTGCCCCAAGCGAACTTGACATGCGCAAGTAGAAATACAGCAAGAAGCATTTCTGCTATGACGGTACATTGTCCATAATTTCAAAAAGTAAAACATTGACGCTACAGGTTAAAACTTGTGTTCAAATGGTTATGAATTGTAGATAGTGGTTTTATTACATAATATACACTTATTAAAACGTGTACATACTAAGTGTTTAATGCATATCTGTCAACGATTAATTGCATAAAGACAACCGTACACCACTACACAAATAACTGGACAAGTGCAAGAAATTGCCTCACTGGCACTGTTGAACATCAGGTTTTTCTTTCCCACTCACCCAACGGGCGCGGGAATGTATTCAGTGCAATTGATGGACCATGCTGTGGATACAGGGGCGTCTGGACGATGGTTGACTCGTCAACCTATAATGGCGTGACTTCGCCGCATAACACTTTAGGAGCAACACCATGCCTAATGAAGAGATTCGGGTCGGTCTTATTGGAGCGGGCCTGAACACCCGCGACCGGCACATACCCGGGTTCCAGAGTGTAGAGGGTCTGGAAATCGTCGCCGTGGCTAACCGCAGCCGGGAGTCGGGCAGACGAGTGGCGGACCAGTTCAACATCCCGCAGGTCTACGACGACTGGCGCGAGCTATTGGAGGACGAAAGCATAAACGCGGTCTGCATAGGCACTTGGCCCTACATGCACCGCGCCCTGACCGTAGCTGCATTGGAGAAGGGCAAGCACGTGCTCTGCGAAGCCCGAATGGCCACCAATGCGCAGGAAGCCCATGAGATGCTGGAGGCCTCCCGGCTCCGTCCCGACCTTGTGGCCCAGATAGTCCCCTCGCCATTGACTTTCAGGGTGGACAACCTGCTGCAACAAATGATCGCCGACGGCTACCTGGGCGAATTGCTGGCGGTGGAGTTGCACTCATTGGGCCCCAACTTCATCGATGCTGCCGGTCCCATGCACTGGCGCCACAACCGGGACCTGAGCGGGTACAACATACTGAACATGGGCATATGGTACGAAGCGATGATCCGGTGGGTGGGCAGGGCTACCAAGGTAATGGCCATGACCAAGGTTAACGTATCGTCCCGGCGGGACGACGACGGCAACCTGAACGCCATTTCCATCCCCGACCATGCGGATATTCTTTGCGAACTTGCCAACGGCGCCCAAGCCCACATGCGGTTCAGCACCGTAACCGGTCTTTCCACCGGCAACGAGGTCTGGCTGTATGGCAGCGAGGGCACTATCCGGCTGGACCACCGGCTGAACGTCTACGCGGGGCGCCGGGGAGACGCCGCGCTGTCGGAGGTGGCCAACCCTCAAGAGGGCCAAGCCTATTGGCGGGTTGAGGAAGAGTTCGCCAATGCGATACGGGGGCAGGAACAGATAACCCGGACTCCCTTCGATGTTGGAGTGCACTACATGGAGTGGACCGAGGCGGTCACCCGCAGCGCGCAAATGGGGCAGGCTGTGTCCCTGCCCCTTTAGGCTCGAACAGCGACTTGGAAACCGCGGCTCCAGCCTTTAACGGGCTGGAGCCGCATAATTTTCGGGGTGAGTCTACCGTTCTGGGGACGGGAAGCCGGGTGGCAATAACTCTTTGGGCACGTTCCACTCGTTGGGACCCGGTACCATCCGCGGTGCGGAGGACTCCGTTTCCTCGGGCCACTCCCCCAAGTCCAATGTTACGTCGATTTGCTCTCCGTCCCGGAACACTTGCAGCGTCACCTCGTCCCCTGGGAGATGCAAGTTCAATTGGGTTATAAGGCTTGCCACCGTGGTGACGGGCGCCCCGTTTATGCCGGTGATGATGTCGCCGCCGCCCGTGGGAAGGCCGTATTGGTCCATTCCTGACGGGACCAGCTCCGCTTCAGCGGCAGGGCTTCCGGTCATAACCTGGGTAACGTAGATTCCTCTGTCTTTAGGCAGTTCCAAGGCCTCTACCAACAAGGGTTGCAAAGTGGCCGCGCTTATTCCCAACCACGGAGGCCGGATTTCCTGCTTCTCCATCAGCCTTGTGCGCAGTCTGTCCAAGGTGCTGGCCGGCACAGCGAAACCGATGCTGCCTTGATTGGGACTTTGAATGCCCATACGTCCGAAGTGGGACTGTATGGCAGTGTTAATGCCAATTACTTCTCCCGACCGGTTGAGCAGCGGCCCACCCGAATTTCCGGGGTTAATTAACGCGTCGGTCTGAATTACGCCGGAAATCGGCCGGTAAAGGTCGCTGGTCAGCGTGCGGTCCAGCCCGCTGACGACTCCCACGGTGATCGAACCACCCAAGCCAAACGGGCTTCCTATCGCGATAGCCAACTGGCCGGGCCGGGCCTCGCCGGAGTCACCCAATGTCAACGGGGTGATGTTCTTGACCGCCTCGCTGTCGACCTTCACAAGAGCCAGGTCGTTGGCGGGGTTGGTTCCCAGGACCTCCGCCAGCGCGGTGGAGCCGTCCTGGAAAGAGATTCTTATCCGGTCTGCGTTCTGGACGACGTGAAAGTTGGTGGCTATATGGCCCTCACTATCGATGAGGAACCCGGACCCGAAGCCCAAGCGGCCATACGCGTCCTCCATTTGGCGGTCGACGTTGATGTCCACCACCCCCGGGCTGGCCTCTTCATAGATGGTCTGCACCAATTGTTCGTCAAACAGCGCAGCGGAAGCCGGCTTTGCGGCCCCGTCCAGCCCTGGTCCCACCCAAGCGAACGCTATTACGAATATCACCGCAACCGAGAGAGCGGTTACGGCCATGGCGAAAGTTTTGCTCACTCTTTGCATAGTTTCTTACTCCCCTCGATAGTCTGGTTCACCTGCCGTGTTGCGAGTTACATAAATACATAATATCACTATACGAACAAATCCGATGACTGGTTTCCTGAAGCATAGCAGTACGGTCTCATATTCAGAAAAAGCCCCCTTCCCCAAGGGCTTACCGGGTTAGGCAAAGTCTGAACTTTAAGAAGTTTTTGCCTCATCCAAGAGGGTGTGTAAATGGTCCAAAGTCGTTAAGTGCGACTGCGCCCCGTTGATCCTGCCCTCAGGGCTATCGCACGAGGAAACTAGGTAGAGTTAGAATAGGTATGGGTAACGCGGTCGGGTGTTAGCAAGAAGTGAATTGGGTGGAGGCAGAGGTGATGGGGGAAATGGCTGAATTGTTTGATGGGCTCACCGACCCGCGCCGGGGCAACGGGCAACAGCACTCGCTGCACGACATCATGGTCATCACCCTATGCACCTTGCTATGTGGTGGAGAGACTTGCACCGACATGGCCCTGTTTGGCCAGGCCAAGCGAGAGTTCCTGGGATCTTTCCTGAAGCTTAGCAATGGGATTCCCAGCCACGACACCTTCTCTCGAGTCTTTCGGCTGCTGAACCCAGCGGCATTCCACACCTGGTTTGTGGGCTTCATGGAGCAATTTGCCCAAGCCAGCCCAGGCGTGGTGGCGCTGGACGGTAAGACCCCGCGCCGTTCTTACGAGCGGGCGGAAGGGAATTCGCCGCTGCATCTGGTGAGCGCCTGGGCCACCGAGCAGCGGCTGTCCCTCGGCCAACTGGCGGTGGACGGGAAATCCAACGAGATAACCGCCGTTCCCAAGCTGCTGGAACTGTTGTCGGTGGCTGGCACGGTGGTCACTGCCGATGCCATGCACTGCCAACGTCAGGTGGCCCAGCAGGTGGTGGAGCAATCGGCGGACTATGTGCTGGCCCTCAAGGGCAACCAGGGAACCCTGAATGAAGACGTGCGCCTGTTCCTGGATGATGCTGCTACTCCCCTGGCCCAGGCCAGCCAGGTGAACAAGGGACATGGCCGAGTCGAGACCCGCCGGGCGTACATCAGCGGTGATGTGGGTTGGCTGCAAGAGCGCCATCACTGACCGGGGTTGCAAGCGGTGGGCAAGGTCACCGCCAGCCGGTATCGGGAGGGTCAAACCAGTGTGGAAAGCCGCTACTATCTGCTGAGCCAGGCCTTCCCTCCAGAGCGGTTCAATGACATCGTACGCAGTCATTGGGGCATTGAGAACCGGCTGCACTGGTCCCTGGATGTAGTATTCAACGAGGACCAAGCCCGGAACCGAAAGGGACATTGCGCCGAGAATCTGGCCTTACTGCGAAAACTGGCGTTGAATCTGACCAAGCTGGAACCCAGCAAGGGGTCCATGCGGGGCAAGCTGAAACGGGCCGGTTGGGACAATGGCTTCCTGGCAAATATGCTTTCCCAATTCGCCAATTTTCACGTGCGATAGCCCTGACCCTGTCCTACCCTTCCTTATCCAAAAAATCCAGCACCCGTTGCACTGCTGCGTCCTTATTGTAAGACTGGTAGGTCATCATCGCGTTGCGGACAGGGTCGCCTCCGAAGAAACGTTCGTACAGCACTTGGCGGCCTCCGAAGCCGCTGCAGGCCACGTCCCAAGCCAAATGGAAAAGCCGCGCCCGCTGCCAACCCGTTGCGCTGTCGGTGGCAAGGTACTTTTCTACATCGGGGCCGATGGCTGCCTTGAAGTCTCCCTCGGACGGGAGGGCCATCAGGCTGCTGGAGCCCAGCAGTTGCACGATTTCCGCCAGCCTTGGGTAGATAGTGGTGGGATAAAGGGCGCGGGCGGCGCTTATGGGACCGCCCGCGGGGCACATAACGCCCCACTGGTTGGGCTGGGCGTCGGCCTCCGAGGCCCGAAGACAGGCTTTCAGGGTTTCCAAGTAGACGATTATCTCCGCTACCCGCTCCTGCACGTGGGGGATGCCTCCCGACCCCAAGGTGTCCACCATAAGGGTCGCCAAGCCCAGGATGAACTCCGTTTTGACCGCGCAGCGGTTGGCAACCTGGTAACCCGAATGTGTGGTGGACTGGGTAGCCAACGAGTAGTTGTTGCACATTTCCACGTCGCCCAACAGAAAGACCCGTTCCCACGGGACCAGCACGTCGTCGAAAAACACCACTGCGTCCATCTCTTCGAAACGGGAGCCAAGGGGATGATCAAACGAAGAGCGGCCAAGGTCGTAACTTTCCCGGCAGAGGAACTTGACCCCCGGCGTGTCGTTGGGGATGGCGAAGGAGAAGGCTTGACGCCAAGCGTCCTTGCCAATCAGATGGGTACGGGTGGGGTATACGGCTATCTCATCGGATATGGGCCCCAAGGTCGCCAGGATGCGGCTGCCCTTGACGATGATGCCGGCGTCGGTCTCCTTGACCACCGTGAGAGCGACTTGGTCGTCGATGTTGTCCACGACTTCGGCGCTCCGGCGGCGTTGCAGGTTTACCAAGGTGTGGGTGAGCGTAACGTCGTTCTCCCGGATGTACTCGTGGTAGTTGACGACGTTCTTATCGAATCCTTCCCGGTTCCGGGAGAAGTAGGCGGCGGCCCCGGCCCAACCGCTGATGGCGACATTGAGGAAGTCGGGCGTCCGGGCCATCATCCCGCAACCTTCCCAAGCCCAGTTGGACATCATGCTTCGCCGGCGCTCCAGTTCTTCGCGGGTTTTGGGAATGATGAACGACAGTCCCACCGGCTCCCCGGACGACGGCGACAGGAAGGTCATCTCATCTTTTATACCGGGGGCGTGCTGCAGGTCGTACAGCGCAGCCACCGACCGCACACCACCCTTCAGGCCGGGGTGAGCCGTAACATCCTTCACTCGCTCACCGCGTATCCAGACTTCGGCAGGTCTCTGTTTGAGTCCATCTATATATTGTTGTCCTGTTTTGGCTGGCATAGCACCCTCAAGATTGAAAACGATTCTGTTTTTACATCGATTTGTGTGAATCGTAACGTTATTACAATTCTACTCACGAATGTTACAATATCCCAGCCGTTAAATCTGCACCAACAAGTCTGACTCTAAATGTCGTTATGGCAAATGTATCGCGTAGAGGACTTATCCTCATCAAAGATCATTATGTCCGAATAATACGCGAAATAATGGCAGAAAATGGTATCCAATCCTCTAATCCGGGTCAGCCTAGTTTCGAAATATCGTCAAATGACGGGCTGCCAGAAGTACTCCAGTATGCGGATTGGTATGTCGCGGGAAGGGGAGACAATGAACCACACCACCGGTACAATCGCTATATGAGTCGTCTAAGAGGACACCCTGTACCCAGTAAACGGCAAGCGCACGTAGATATAGGTTCTGGCACAGGCCTGTTTTCTTGGACGTTCTGGATTGGGCCGCCGAGAATGGCATCGCATTTGACCGCCTAGATCTGTATGGTCTTGATCACTGTCAGGCCATGATAGATGTTGCCGAAATGGCAAGAATTAAGCTGGCGAAAATTATAATCAACTATCCAACAATGAACTACTGTAACGATGTCGATTTGTTGTTGCCCAAGATTACCAAGAATCATCAATATGGGACAGACTACTTAGTCACTTTCGGTTATGTACTAATTCAGGCAAACACCCCACAAAATATTCATGAGTTTGCAAGAGTAATAGCACATATTGCTAGATTACCTGATTCTAGGTGTCAATTGATGGCCGTAGATGCCTATAGTGGCAATAGGCCTGCTTTGTTGGCGGCTGCTAAGCAATCGTTGTGGGACCAATTGGAACAAATGGGCATTAGTAAGGGTTAAACCAAGACTAGTACCGTTTCCACTTGAATATGCCTTATATCGCATATCTGTTTCACCTGTTAATCATTCCCACCCGCGCAACCGGGAATCCAGAGTTAGAGGCAACTTTACCGTATCAACAAATCTATCTGGAAACGGTACTAGAGTACTTGGGAGTTGTGCAATGTCTGACCAGTTATCTTTCTTTGGGATGGGTTCTGGTTACTCATGATCGAGCTTGGTAACGCCACGCCATCTCAATCATGACATCAGCGAGAGTTCAGGCTTACAAGAAGCAGCCACTGTACCAAGGCTCAAGTTTATTGAGGGTTTTCTGGCTCCTAAGGAGCAGGCGTACTGCGTGCAAAGGATTGACGCCGCCGATGGAGAGTGGCGTCACGACCTAAGCCGCCGTGTCCAGCACTACGGTTGGCGATACGACTATAAGGCCCGTGCTATCACGCCTGATATGCATCTAGGAACCTTGCCGGACTGGCTGGCGCGGGTGGCCCAGAAATTGTATGACGAAACCGGACTCTTCGAACGGGTGCCTGAACAAGTCATCGTCAACGAATACCTGCCAGGTCAGGGAATACCAACTCACATTGACCACCCCGGTTTTGGCCCGACAGTATGCATGGTTTCGTTACTGGACGATTGGGAGATGGATTTCTCCAAGGATTGGGAAGACAAGACCCCAGCCTTATTGAGGAAGGGTTCCTGTGTTTTGCTTACAGGTCCGTCCCGTTCCGTATGGCAACACGGCATTGCGCCACGTAAAAGCGAATTGTTAGAAAATGGCCGTAGAGTGCGCAAGCGGCGCTTGTCTCTGACGTTCAGGACAGTATTGAACCGAGACGGAGTGAACGACTAACAGCAGGTATCGAGGCCCGGCGCCTTATAATACATGGTGTTCCACCTGCACCCTCATCAGGGCGCAACGATCGTAGTATTCAGGTACGCATCCTTGCGCGGGTACTCCGTTCCGGGATGGGCCTTCTGGGTTAGGGTGCTAATTCAGCGACAGGAACAAGTTCGATGCCTAAATTATCTCGGTTGGTGTCTATGGCAATTATGGTTTTAGTCCTGGCGTGCGGGGCTGTGACCATCAGGATAGACACCGAAGTTATGGACGAAGCCGATATAAAGCACGACATTCAAATGGATGCGTCTGGTCAGATTGCCATAGCAGTGGCCGAAGAACTTAACCCAGATGAACTCGACGAACTTGACGGAGATTGCAGCGTAGACATAGACGAGGCAAATGAAGCATTCTCACTCAGTTGCAAGAATTTGTCTCAAGAAAGTTTGTCTGAAGGGGAAATTGGAGGTGAAGGATTATTGGTTGAAGTAACAAAAACTGACATTGGAGACAAGTGGGAATATCGCGCAACAATGCGCAATTCTTTCTCCGTTACTGAAGAAGAACTGGAAGATAATCCGTTCGCTGAAGGTATGGCAACGGATGCAATAATAAAATTCCGACTTCACTGGACTGTGGAGATGCCCGGAGAGATAGTTGAAAGCAATGCCAACACTTACGACAAAGGAACGGCGTCGTTCACAGCCAAACTTGATGATGACCGGGACACTTTTGTCGTGGTGAGCCGACAGGACAAAGGCGGCAGTTGCAACTGAACGCGACCATCGCCGGAGCGCATTGCAGGAGAGAATAAATGGATTGCGAATTGCAGAATAACAACCGTTCAGCTATCGTTGCTTGGGAGCAACCGTATCGGCGCTGCCTTCCGGGGGAATGTTCCACGGGTTCTCTCCGGTAAGTTCTTCGATGCTCCGGTAAACCCGGTCCAGGTCTTCAGTGACCGAGTTGGCCATCTGCCGGTAGTCGGCTATGGGTGTGAGCAGCGGCCCGTAGCGGGAGCCGCCGGCATAGTTATTCAGTGTGTTGAAGTCGCTGGCGAAGCGCCATTCGCGCTGTGAGTCTCTTAAGTTTATCTCATCGGCCAGCAGGTCAAGCTGGTGAGTGTGCGGGTATTCGTAGCCCAGCACCGATATGAGCGCCTTCATCCCGTGTTCCAGAGACTGGTGAGCGTGGTAGGCCGTATTCAGATTTTGACGGCCAATGTCCATAAGGACGTGCATACTGTCGTAATGCGTGTTGGCGTGGGAGATGCGCAGATTTCTTTCGGTGTACTCCTCGCTATAGTCGCCTTCCCCCTCGTTATAAGGCTCGCTGTAATTCTCCGGGTTGCGGGGCATTTTGATTCCCTCGCGGAACGCCATTCTGGCTACGCTGTTGATGGTATGGATGCTTTTCCGGGCGTACTCTTCGGAGGTCATATACACGAAATCGGCGCCGGGAAAATCCTCGTAATTCTGCTTCATCAGACGGAAGGCGCTGGCCTCGGCACTGGCGGCGGCGGCTTGGTCAGGCAAGGCCGGATTGATAATCATCAAGTCCAGGTCGGAATGTTCCGTCCAGCCCCCCCTGGCCCGGGAGCCGAATAGGATGACGCACTCGGCGTCTATCGCCTTGCGCAGGGACTCTGCTATCCGGACGGCCCTCGGGTCATGTCCGGAGTTGAAGGACCGGTTACGAACGTCAGTCATCGCAAATCTCGTTGCCAATTCCGAACAGCGGAACTCTAGGTTACTATATTACAATATTACAATTTCTCCGGCCTCTGCATTAGAATGCCCTGCAGAATATCCAACAGGAGGTAGTTATGAAAGGCCGCGTTGTCATCTGTAAAGAGTACGGCAAACCCTTCGTAATCGAAGAATACGATGTCCCCGAACCTGCGCCGGGAGCGGTGTTGCTGCGCATGACGCAGGCCGGTATCTGCGGGTCGGACCTGCACACTTGGCGCGGAGATCAGGTGAACGTGCCCCTGCCTCCCAGCGGACGGGCCATGGGCCACGAAGGGACGGGAGTGGTGCACACGCTGGGCGAAGGCGTGACCACCGATTCGGCAGGAGGGACCATCGAAGAGGGCGACCGGGTGGTCTACGCCGCCGTGTTCCCCTGTTACCACTGCCACCAATGCCTGAAGGGCAACACCAACTGGTGCATGAGCCGGAACTACCCGGCGGCCGGGGTCTGGCCGTACTTCGTTTCGACCTACGCCGATTACCTGTACCTGCCACCGCGCCATCCCTTCTTCCGGGTGCCGGACGAGCTGGATGACGATATTCTGGGGCCTGTGAATTGCGCCATGGGCACCGTCACTACCGGCTTGATGCGGGCTGGCGCCGGTGAAGGCGACTACGTGGTGATCCAAGGGGCAGGCGGCTTGGGCGTCCATGCCACCGCCATGGCCAAGGAGATGGGAGCTGACCGCGTGATTGTGTTGGACCGGTTGGAGAACCGCTTGGAACTGGCCGAAGCGTTCGGCGCGGACCACACCATAAACATCGAAGAGTTCAACACCCCGGAGACCCGTCTCCGCCGGGTGAGGGAGCTGACCGACGGCCGGGGCGCCGACGTGGTGATGGAGTTGGTGGGCAGAGCCGAGTTGCTTGCCGAGGGAATCGACATGCTCAGCAACGGCGGGACCTTCGTCGAGATTGGCGACATCGTCCGAGGGCGCGAGGTGTCCATCGACCCGTCCAAACTGCTGCAGGGCAAGAACATCTTGGGGTCTCTGATGTACCGCGCCGAGTTGCTGCCCCGCCTGCTCAACTTCCTGGTGCGCAACAAGGACCGCCTGCCTTTCGAGCGCATCGTTTCTCACAAGTTCCCCTTGGCCGACGTAAACGAGGCCTTCCCCCAAGCCGAGTGGGACCAGCGCCAGCCGGATATTACGAGGGCCATGCTGGTGCCGTAGGGGTGCGATCGCCAGAAATGCTGTGATGACCTCGCTTGGCAAATGATCCAGGGCTTCCGGGACCGGGCAACACAGCGGCTGTTCCTGAGCGGAGAGACCAGACGATTTCAGGGAATAGCGAGGCAAGCGGCCCATCGACTAGGTTTGCTGGACAGGGCAGCTTCACTGGAAGAATTGCGAGCGATACCAAGCAACCGGCTGGGATCGCTTTCGGGCGGTAGGGCCGCTCAATACAGTATAAGGGTCAACCAACAGTGGAGAATCTGCTTTCGTTGGGGGGACGATGGGCCTTATGACGTTGAAATCGTGGATTACCACGGCTGAATGGGTAGAGATGTCCGAGAGCAACAGACGCTTCAAGAACGGCATGCCCCCCGTTCATCCTGGTGAGATACTTGTAGATGAACTGGTGAAACTGGACATGAGCGTCAGTGAATTAGCGAATGCGTTGGCGGCGCCAAAATGCCAAGTCAAGGCGATTCTCCAGTGCGATGAGAGTATCACCGCAGAAATGGCCCTGCGCCTGTCTCGTTATTTAGGCACGACAGCGGAACTTTGGATGAACCTGCAGAAGACATACGACTTGAAGGTCGCGGAGGCCAATGTCGGTGAGGAGATAATCAAGCGAGTCACACCACGGCCAGACACACCGATGCTCCCTGAGGAACGGGATAGCTCACAGTAGCCGGCCGCCGTGGCCGTGGGCAAGAGAAAGGCTCCGGAGGCTACTGGGGCCTTTTTTGTCGGGATAGAGCCGGGTGTCATAACCGGGATAGAGCCGGGTGTCATAACCGGGATAGAGCCTGGTGTCATGACCGGGATAGAGCCTGGTGTCATGACCAGGGAAGAGTGTCTTCTTTCTCGTAAGAATCCTCCACGGGACCGCATTCGATTCCGTCAACATCATCCGAGCTAGGACCAGTGTAGACGGCTGTGCTTAACACCATCCTAAAGGCTTACGAAGGATGCCGGCGTGCCCTTCGACTGGGTGGCAGGGGATACGGTGTACGGCAATGAACGCTGGCTGTGGGGGGAGGAGTGGCTGGAGGAATAAGGCCTACCGTATGTGCTGGCGGTGAAAAGCAATGAGCCACTCTGGGCTGCCACCCCAAGGTGGTCCGGCGCCGTTGGCGGCTCGGGAGGAGTTGGCCCAGAGGATATCGGACGCAGTATGACATCGTCTGAGCGCCGTTGCCCTGCCCTCGGCGAAGGCCAAGGCTAAACAGAAGAAGAGCCGCCGTTGAGGCGGCTCTTCTCAAGGATCATTGCCTGGTGGGACTACCGGCGCATCGCGCTGAAGCAATCGCTGCAGTAGACGGGCCTATCGCCTCGCGGTACGAAGGGCACTGTGGTGTCGGTGCCGCACTGCGCGCACACTACCGGGTGCATCTCACGGGGTCCGCCCCCGTAACCGCCGCGCTGCACATTCTTGCGGGCCGACCGGCAATCGGGGCACCGCTTGGGCTCGTTGGTGTACCCCCGGGATGAAAAGAACTCCTGCTCCCCTACCGTGAAGACAAAGGATGAGCCGCATTCTACACAAGTGAGATTTTTGTCCGAAATGGCCATCTGGATGACCTCCCTATATTTTTTGGCTCAGTCTAGGTCATCCGATGCGAGAGGCAACATGACTAGGTACCACCAACGGTACACCCGAACTTACACCTGAGCACATTATACCAGACTATTGCACCTAATAGTCAAGAACTCCCGCGCCGCCGCAGAGTCGCAATTTAACTGGCCTAACTCCTGACCCAACCATCATTCCCGCATCCCATCCGTCATTCCCGCATCCCATCCGTCATTCCCGCATCCCATCCGTCATTCCCGCATCCCATCCGTCATTCCCGCGAAGGCGGGAATCCACCCCACCGCCGCCGCTGGACAGACCACCTGAAACGGAACGCTATCAGACCCTTCCCCCGGCTTTGTACAAAAATTGGGCTGTGTTTCACAATTCGGCCTGCTGGCAAAATTCGGACGGCTTTGCAAAAAGCGTGGAGTAGAGCGGTCGGGCGTCGTCGGCTCGGATTGCCTAGTCACGCATAACGTCGAACACGCTTTAGCGCGCCGCTCATTCTTAGCCGGTAGGTGATCATGTCTTCGCTGACACCGTACCTGTCGGCAGCTTCAGGGTTATCAACCCCGGAAACAGCAAGACGATAGGCAGCCTCATTCGGGACCAGAATGCAACCACCAAGATAAGCAGCTTCCGCCTCAACCAGAGAGTCGGCCCTCCGGGCCAAGTCTCCCATACAGACAACCTCTGTTGGGTGCACCAGAAGAACATGAGCTAGTTCGTGAGCCAGGTTGCTGACCTGTCGTCTCGGGCTGTGGGAATCATTGTGAATGACGATACGTTTACCCTGCCCAACCGGGAGCAGCATGGCCGAGAACCCCCCTGAAAGAGAAAACAGCGCCTCGGTTTCGAAGGGGCAGGTGCTCCGAAATTCACTCAGAGGGACAATCTGAATTGATAGGCGTTGGAAAATATCCCGGGGGTCCAGGGGCGCAATCTTGGATAGCCTTGCTTGTTTGCGAAGGCCAAGAGCTATGTCATTGGCCCTGGCCTTGAAGCCGCGCCGAAACTCGACCATCACTCATTCCTGAACTGCTGGTAAGCAACCCGTATGATCTGTTCAAGGGCCGCAGCATTCTCGGGGGTGAGATTGCGGTCAGCACGCAGGTTGGCAGTAATCTGGGCCAGAGGCTCGGGCGAGGAGGCGCCGGGCATGAAAAAAGTAGCGTCCAGCCCGGACCAAGCCAAGAGTAATGCCAGCCCATCTACGTCGGGACGCTTTCCCTGAGAAAGGCGACTAAGGGTTGGCTGACTCACCCCGGATTGCGCAGACACCTCCTTCCAGGTCAACCCCTTCGCCAGCCTATGAGAATCCAGCGCCGAGTAGAAGGATTCGACATCGAATGCGCCGCTAGGCATATTGTCCTCCGCCAACTGGATTCCTAACTTGTAAAGTATATCCTGATGTGGAATAATAAGTCGAATTCCTCATAAGGAATTAATATCTTATTTTTTAAGGAGGCCTGAAATGGCCAGAGGGTCCAGAGGCGGCGGAAGGCCGTCGGGAAACGGCGTCCGGGGTTACACCCTACGTGGCCGGAACGGAAAGATCAACTACGTCGGGACCACCAACGACCCCGGTCGGAGAGCTGGAGAACACAAGTCTGACGGCAAGTCCGGACGACTACAAACGGAGACACGGCCCATGGCTCGGGGATCGGCAGAACGCTGGGAAGCCAACCGGCTCAAGACGTACCGGGACAATCATGGCGGGAAGAACCCGACCCAAAACAAGACCAAGAATGGATAGGGAACGAAAGGCGACGGGTATCACGGTCCCGTCGCCCTACTAATAAGAGCAGTGAACGCAATCGGACGAGTGCCGGGAGATCATCTGGTAAAATGATACATGGTTGTCCCAGATATTAACGAGAGACATACAACAAAGGAGTGGGTTAAGTGCATCTTGGGGCGTTGCTAAGTAATTTTCAGTTGGAGAAGGTGCGACTGGGCCCTGCTTGGGCCAATGTCGAAATCTCCTTCGACCAAAGCGACCAAGACGCTGCTTGGGAGCTATATGTTGAAATGCTGCTGAGAGTCGTCACGCAGCCGCTTCCAACAGAAGGAGGTGACGAGTCGACGGCGCTCAAAAGCATTTATGCCCTCTTCCCAGTTACCAGAGAGATTCTGCGACGTAGGGGCAGAAGAGCGATATCCTTCAGCAAAGTCGCTATCCCCATCATGAACCAAGTAGTCCGTCCCTTTACCACAAAGTGGCATCCTCAATCCTTGACAGGAGCTCTCGGCGACCTGGGGAAACGTGCCGAGTTCCGAAAAGACCTGGAGGCGCTCCAAAGAGATTTGCGCAATTACAACCGACTGCTGGCACAAATCGCCGGCGTGGAAGACCTTACCGATCTAGAAATGCTACCGGATACAGGGGATGTCCCGAACTAAGCGACACAAAGTGTTCATCTCTTATCATCACGACCTGGACGAGGAATGGAAAGCTCGTTTCGTCCAAATGATGGGGAACCGGATAATTGACAAGTCGATCTACGTTGGAGAAATCGTTGATACGAATTATCCAACGGCTGATACTCTCCGCCACATTCGAGAAGAGTTCATATCAGAAGCAACTGTGGCGGTAGTCCTGGTAGGGCCCCGCACTTGGCAGCGTAAGTTTGTCGATTGGGAGATTGGCGCTGCTCTCAGGGATACAGAAATGAACCCGAGGTGCGGTTTGATTGGAATCTTGCTACCAACCCACCCGAATTTTGGGTCGCCCACATACAATCCTCGTTTGATCCCACCTCGCCTTGCGGACAACTGTTCGGGGGATTCTCCGTTTGCGAAAATAGTGAATTGGCGTGGACGTAGTGAGGCGAGTTATGTCCAGTCTTATATCCACAACGCCTTCTTGAGGAGAAGAAAACAACCGGACCCCAACAACAGCCGGCTTCCGTTCGGGCGAAACTGGAACAGACCTCCCAACGAAGGGTGGCAGTTTTAAGTGCCCCATGCTGGAAGCCTAATGAGCCAGGAGTGAGAGTTATGGCAGAACCGATCAAAAACGTGTTTATCAGCCACAAGCACGAAGATGATGACGGCCTTCGAGAACTGAAGCGTCTTGTGCGAGAGCACGGCATGACCTGGCGAGACTATTCAATTACCGCCGACAACCCGAACAACGCGCACAATGAAGACTATATTAAGTGGCAGATTCTCGCGCCGCGCATACGCCAAGCGGGTTGCCTAGTCGTTTACATCTCGGAGAAAACTAGGAACAGCGATTGGGTAAACTGGGAAATCGAATACGCTCAGCAGCTAGGCAAGCGCATCGTTGGGGTTTGGGCTCGGGGAGACCGCGATTGCGACCTCCCCGAAGCGCTCGAAGACTATTGGGACGCCCTCGTGGGATGGAACGGCGAAAAAATCGTCGACGCCATTGAAGGTACCTCGGATGAGTCGAACAAGGCGGACGGCACTCAAACAGATTACAGGCGAATTGAGCGATATGCCTGCCGCTAACTGGAGGCCTTTTGCCTAAACTACACTCTTACGTGGTCGACAGAGACTACGGGTTCGCCCCGAACCCCTTTCACGGCTTTTGTACCTTAGCAACCTGCAAGCCGGTCATACGTCGGGTGGCTCAAGTGGGTGATTGGATAATCGGAACAGGGTCGGCTTACAGGAACAGGACAGGACACATCGTTTACGCGATGCGTGTCAGCGAAACGATGCCGTTCGACCAGTATTGGTTAGACTCGCGGTTTCGTGCGAAACGGCCGAACTTGCGTGGAAGCCGTAAGCAGGCATTCGGCGACAATATTTACCACAAGGACCCAGAAGCTGACCGGTGGCTCCAGCAAGATTCCCACCACTGCCTTGATGACGGAACGCCCAATCCAAGAAATATTGCCAACGACACACAGACCGACAGGGTGCTTATAGGTGAAGATTTCATTTACTGGGGCGGCAGCGGGCCGAAAATACCACAGTTCCATAGTGTTGACATTTGCAAAAGGGGTCCGGGGTACAAATCCAATTTCCCTGACCAAGTCGTTCTGGCTTTCGTTGAATGGGTGGGCTCTTTCGAGGAAGGAGGTTTCCTTGGGAAGCCACTTAGGTGGAATTAATCACTAGGCTGTGTTGACATTTGGTTATAATGGAAATATGTCAAGACTTGAACTCTCTCCAGATAAATGGACCAAGATTCTCCAGTTCTTGCGTAGCCGCACCGAACTGTACGTCGGTCAGGAAGAAGAATGCCGACGTTTTATAGAAGCCGTCCCCCGGTCGTAGCCGGGGGCAGGCTCTGTGGATCGACCGCTCCGGCGCCCAATGGCGGCTTCTTCCAGCCGAGTACGGGAACTGGAACAGCGTCTACAAACGATTCGCCCGCTGGAGCGACCGGGGTATCTGGGAACTCCTGCATCAGCATTTGGCCGACGACCCGGATATGGAATACCTCATCATCGACAGCACGGTGGTCCGGGCCTACCCCTGCGCCGCGGGAGCGCCCCCCAAAAGGGTGGCCAAGCAGCCCAGGCCCTGGGACGGAGCAATTGTCCTGGCTCTAGTCCATCTAGTCGTAGGAGGGGTTCATACGGCAAGACACTGCTTAAAGGCAATATGCCACCAGTCCACCAATCAAGGCGGCAAGGCGGCAAGGCGGCAAGGCGGCAAGGCGGCAAGGCGGCAAGGCGGCAAGGCGGCAAGGCGGCAAGGCGGCAAGGCGGCAAGGCGGCAAGGGCGATGATACCCACGCAACCCCACGCAGCGCGAGCTTGGCTTCTACGTTCAGCCTGCCGCCGTTGCCGGGTTAGGGTCGGCAGAGTACTTAGGGCTTGTTCTCTCAGCCTCCACAATGTATCAAATAAATCTTTACAGAATCCAAGTCACTTGGGTCGAAAGATTCCGAATCATTTGGGTCAAGTGAGTTGAGGGTTGTTAGAAGGGAGTCCCATATGTGTACTTGTAGGTCCACGATATTTTGGAAAAGATTGTAAATTGGCTGGTAGGTACCCCTGTCCACGTTCCTACCTTGTACAATCGAGATAGCACCCAACGCATTAGCTCGCCTTTCCGATGCTTCCCGTTTCAACTCATTTATATCTCCCCCACTGACACTTCCCCCTTGCCAGCTCGTAAAACACCTCTCTACCATGTTAATTGTCCTGCTCGACGTGCCGTCGGACGTGGACAAGTCCAATAAAGCCACTGAGGCAACACGATGATTGATGACTAACAAGACCTCTGGGGAAAAACTGTCCGCACCCAACCGGGGTATCGAAGCCCTTTCCAACTCTGATGCCCCCTCCCCGGATGTCCTGAAATGTCCGTAAATGTCCGCAACGCTGAAATTCCAGGTCTCACCATCCGGCAAATAGATCATCCAGGGAGTTGAGCATCATGAGAAGTGAAATAAACGCCCTCCGTGCCCGCGTCCGCGCCCTTCAACGGAAATTGGCCCGCGAACTGGCCGCCTACCGGCTGGACCTCCTCAGTCGGGACCTTTGCCAACGCTGGTTCGTCGCCCAGTCCGACCACAAGCCTTTGCCGGACATCCAGCCCTTCATCCGCCGGGTAATAGACGCCGGTTACCGGCTCCTCCCATTGGGTGCGGCCAACAACTACCTGCTGGCTTGCCGGCGGAAAAACACCGCACCCGACCCCGAAGCGCTGCTCAATGTCATCCTCCCCTCGCCCGGGAAATCTCCCGCCCGTGGGTCCATTGGCTGATGGAAAAACATGGCATAATCACGTAGGGGCAACCCTTGTGGTTGCCCTGTGTGCTAAGGAGCGTCACCCCATCAATCAAACAACGACTCCCGTAACCAACAGCGGTCGCCACAGGCCATGGCAGCTTTGACGTTGCCAGGAGTCTTACTTAAAATGCCCGCTAGGCTCAAGCCTGCGAACGTACGGAGATAATGTAATGCCCTCGTCCAAAGGTACTTCCATAGGCATTGTAGGCTGCGGCGCGATAGGCCGCGCTCTGCATCGTGTCGCCATCTGATTCATGTCCTCATCACGTCATAGCACATTTCAGGGACAGGAAGGGTGCATGACACTCAGGCTCGCAGTCACGGCTATCATGTTCGCTGTGGCGCTCGCCGCTTGCTCCATGGAGACCAGGACACCCAGAGGTTTGGAGGTGGAACCGGACCGCCAGGTGAAACTGTTGACCCATACCGAACCGCTGGCGACCGACGAACATGGGAACGGGTACATCTTCGGAACGGTGATGGTGCGGGACGGTTGCCTGCGTCTTGACGCCAGCAATTACAACGCACGGGACTACACTATGCTCCTGGTCTGGCCCGGCGGATACTCGCTCGGCATGGATGCCGGGGGTCTCCACGTCAAGGACGCCGCCGGCGAATTGGTGATGCGGCCCGGCGACGACGCAAGGTTCACCGGGTCCTTTCCCGGCGAGAAGTACCGCGACACCTTCTACCGCATAGACCGAGGGGAATGGCCAAGGTGGATGGTGGTCGAACGGGAGCAGAAGAAGGCCGAGTGGCGGCAGGCGGTAGAGCAACCTTGGCAGGAACGGCTCGGCACGGAGTGTTCAGGGCCTTTCCTGTTGATTGGCGACGACGCGACAGCGGTAGGCCCGGAAGAAGCGGGGAGCCACGTCGTGCCCGGCCCCGTATACTTTCCCGTGAACGGACACGCGAAGGGCTCCACGTCAACCATGGCCTCGCTCCTCGAAGGTGAGCTGGCGCTTGACGAAGAATGCCTGCGGGTGGGCGAGGCTTTGGTCATCTGGCCGCCGGGGTTCAGGCCCCACGTCGAAGGCGACCACGTGGAAGTCCGTAACGGTGGCGGGAAGACCATCGCCCGCGTCGGCGACCTGCTCGGAATCGGCGGCGGATATTATCCCGGGGTTCCTCCGTTCCGGGACAACCAAGTTTGCCTCGGCCCTTTCTTTCAAGCCGGCAGTGTCAAGGTGCTGCCACCGGAGCCTGCGTCCAGCCCCACGCCGGCGAGTTCACCCACGCCGGTCCCGACCTTCGATATCTCCTTGCAGGAACTCCAGGCCGTCTATGAGGACCTGGGGTTCACCTTCGTGGACCCGGAGGTTGACCCGCACGGTCGGGAGTACGTCGCGGGTGCGGGGCCGGGCGACAACCCAGCGCTGGCGTCAACCATCCGGCTGTTTGGCTCTTCCGGCGACCTGCACTGGGTTGACCTCCGCCTTTCCGTCGCAGACCCCAAGGCCGAAGATACAGCGGAGAGGCTCTGGCGGCACGCCGGCGTCCTGTTCCTGACCCTGGACCCCGGTTGGGCGGACCCCGAAGTATGGTTCACCAAGATGATACGGTTGATGGAGCTTCCCTACGGACGGGCGGTGACCCGCGGGCAAGGGGGTGGAGCGTACTTCACTGTTGAGACTGACCAGACCGCCGCGAGGAAGTTGACGCACATCGTCATAGCCCACCCCGTTCGGTAGGGGCAGGGCCTGTGCAAAGTCTTTACCGGCGGCAATTGTCTGAATCAGAATTGGGAATATCCTGAAAATTCCGTAATCCGGTAAATCCTGATTCAGACAATTACTTAGCTCCAAGGAGATAGTGCGATGCCCTCGTCCAAAGGTACTTCCATAGGCATTGTAGGCTGCGGCGCGATAGGCCGCGCTCTACTACAAGCGGCGGATTCGGGCAGGATGAACGTCAGCGTTGCCGGCGTGACCAGCCGGACGGAAGGCACGGCCCGCTCTTTCCTGTTCACATTGGGCAGTCCTCCTCCATACTTGGGCCGAGGCGAATTGATCGCCTGCTCGGACTTGGTCGTGGAAACTGCGGGCGGCCACGTTTTCCCGGACTTGGCCTTGGAAGTGTTCGATGCCGGTAAGGACTTGATGGTAATCAGCACCGGCGCTCTCTTGGAGCATCCCGAAATAATCCAGAAGTCCAGAAACAGCGGATGCCGGCTTCTGGCTCCCTCCGGCGCTATCGCCGGTCTCGACGGCATCAAATCAGCCTGCGCGGGGCGGGTGGACCGGGTGACCATGGTATCGAGAAAACCCCCGGAAGCGCTGGAGGGCGCGCCCTACTTGGCGGAGAGGGGCATCTCGTTGAAAGGGTTGGACTGTGAAACAGAGTTGTTTTACGGCTCGGCCCGCGAAGCGTGCCGGGGATTTCCGGCCAACCTCAACGTTTCGGCGGCGGTGAGTTTGGCGGGAATCGGCCCCGACCTTACTCAACTGCGGGTTATGGCAGTGCCCGGGCTCCAGAGGAACTGCCATGACATCGAGGTTGAGGGGGAGTTCGGGTTTCTGTCCATCCACATCGAGAACATCCCCAGCGAGAATCCTCGTACCGGCAAACTAACGGCCCTGTCAATCATCCGGTCGGTGTGCGACGCCGCCGATCCAGTGCGCATCGGTACGTAGGCGTTCTATTCAGTCACCGCTCCCAGGATAACCACGATGACTCCCGCCACGCTCAGGAATGTTCCCAAGACCAGCCGCGGCGTTATCGACTCCACCCGCTGCAAAAACAGGTGCACCAGCAACAGAGTGATCAACGGCCCGCTGGCGTTGATTGGACTAACCACGGTCACCGGGGCGCGGCTCAACGCTTGAAACAGGGAGGCTACCCCCAATCCCTGGCTTATCCCGGCCAATCCGCAGATCGCCAAGTACTTTGCCGGTACCCGCCGAACGGTGTTTACTGCGTCGGCAGCCGTAAGCATGAATAACATCACGCAGCCGATGCACAGGGCCAAGGCGGCTGTCACCAAGGGATCGGACAGGTTTCCGACCACGTGCCGGCTGACAACGTCGCGGCTGGCATGGCATAGAGCGCCGCCGGCCGCCACCAAGTAACCCAGCTTTCTCACCGTAACCGGCCCTCCCCCTGGGTTGTTGACTACCCCCGCCAGGACGACAAGCACCAACCCGCACACGATCATCGGGGTCCCCAAGCTTACCAAAAGGTTTGGCCTCTCCCCCAGGAATGTCATGCCCAAAGCCAGTGCGAACAACGGTTGCAGTGAAGCCCAGGGCGCGGCGCGTGAGGCCCCCACCCAGCTTGTGGCGGTGTTGATAAAAAGCAAAGCCCCCGGGTACCCCAAGGCGCCCATGACGGCGAACCAGATGAAATCGGTCGGCTGGAGGGACGTCACGTCCTTGAATTTGAACAACAAGACCATCCCGGTAACCAGAACGGCGCCGGTAAACACGGCAAAGAACGTCGCCGTCAGCGGTGAGACCCGCTGCGTCCCTATGCGAATAAATACATAACCGCAGGAGAACCCAAAGGCCGCCAGCAAGGTGAAGACCACCGCTAAAGCCACGGAATCACGCCTCCCGGGCACGGCTTCAGGAAATCCGTGGATTCGCTATAGCTGCGCAGTTGTATGGTCATTCCAGGTTATTGCCTGTCCACGATCAATACGCGACAGCGCCTACAACAACGATAATGACTCCCATTACACTGAGAACGGTGCCAATGATCAACCGAGGCGTAACCACCTCCACCCGCTGCAAGAACAGGTGGACCAACAACAAAGTTATCAACGGCCCGCTGGCGTTGATAGGGCTTACTACGGTGACGGGGGCGAGGCTCAATGCTTGGAACAGGGAAGCCACGGCCAACCCTTGGCTTATTCCTGCCACGCCGCAGATTGCCACGTACTTTGGCGGTAACTTGCGAACGCTGTTTACGACGTCGGAAGCGGTAAGCATAAACAGCATGATGCAGCCAAGGGACAGGGCCATGCCCGCTGTCACCAAGGGGTCGAACAAGTTGCCGACCACATGCCGACTGATAACGTCCCGGCTGGCAAAGCATAGAGCGCCGCCCGCCGCGACCAAGTATCCCAGCCTTCTTACGGCAGTCCTGTTTGCTTGGGGGTTATTGGCCCCGCCTGCCACGACTACCAGCACCAACCCGCAGACGATCACGGGAGTGCCCAAGCCCACCAACAGGTTTGGCCTCTCCCCCAGGAACGCCATACCCAATGCCAGCGCAAACAACGGTTGCAACGATGCCCAAGGAGCGGCGCGAGATGCGCCCACCCAGCTTATGGCCGTGTTGATGGAAACCCGGGCCGCGGGGTAAGCCAGAGCGCCCATGACGGCGAACCAAGCGAAGTTGATTGGCCTTAAAGACTTGACGTCCTCGAAGTTGAGCAGGAAAGCCAGCCCGGTGATCAATACGGCCCCGGTAAACACCCCAAAGAAGGTCGCAGTCGGCGGTGAAACCCTTTGCGTTCCTACGCGAATAAGCACGTAACCGCAGGAGAAACCAAAGGCCGCCAAAAAAGAGAAGGCTACGGCTAGCGCCAAGAAACGTTCCTTTCTACTCGAGAGTCCGGCGACCGGGAGCCAAATGACGTCGGCGTACCAATAGCCCCTTTACGCCGGGCCAATCTTACACCCTGGGTTATCCGCCCGCACCGGGGATGTAATTGTCTGAATCAGGATTTACCGGATTATAGGATTTTCAAGATGGGACCAAATCATCTGGACAATCCTTTCATCCTGGTAATCCTGATTCAGACAATAGCTGGTCGCAAAAAGGGAGCGTGTTGACCCTGGAATCCGGTGCGTATATCATCGGTTTCACGCAATTGAAACGGGAGAGTCACCCCATGAAATACGACTACATCGTCCTCGGAGCCGGCTCGGCGGGTTCCATTATGGCTACCAGGTTGAGCGAGGACCCCAACAACTCGGTGCTGCTTATTGAGGCCGGCCCCGACTACCCGGATTTCGAGCAACTTCCCGACGAAGTCAAGTACGGTTACGCAACGGCCACCGACATTATGGTCAGCGACCACAACTGGCAGTTCGAAGGTAAGGCGACCGAGACATCCGAGCCGATGCTGGTCCCAAGGGGCAAGGTAACCGGCGGGTCCAGCGCCATCAACGGCCAAGTGTTCCTTCGAGGTGTCCCGGAGGACTACGACTCCTGGGCCGAGATGGGCAACGATGAGTGGAAGTTCCAGAACTGCATCCAGTACTTCCGCGCCGTCGAAGCCGACCCGGACTTCAGCGGCGACTTCCACAACTCCGAAGGGCCCATCGTTCTTCACAGGTTCAAGCCCCAAGAAATGCTGGTGGAGCAGCAGGCCTTTTACGACGCCTGCAGGGCCGTAGGTTTTCCCGACAGCCCGGACCACAACGCCCCCGACGCGTCAGGCGTTGGGCCGTGCCCGGTGAACAACCCCAACGGAATTCGCTGGAGCACCGCCTTGGGATACCTCGACATGGGCCGCCACCGGTTGAACCTGACCATCAGGCCCAATTGCACCGTCCAGCGCATCATCTTCGACGGCAAGCGAGCCACTGGGGTCGAGGTGGAAAGCGGCGGCGAGAAGTTCATCGCTGAGGGCGAGCAGATTATCCTCAGTTCCGGGGCCATCGGTTCTCCCCATACTCTGATGCTCTCCGGAGTAGGCCCGGCCGAACAATTGCAGAGCCAGGGGATTCCCGTGGTGCACGAACTGCCGGGGGTCGGGCAAAACCTCAGGGACCATCCCATGATCTACGTTACTTGGAAGACCAAGCCGGAAGTGCCGATGGACGGCTATGCCCCAAGGGTACAGATGGCGCTGAGAACCACCGCCGAAGGATCACACCTGCGCAACGATTTGCAATTCCTGATGCAGTCCTTCGCCACTGAACGGGTGAACCGCGGCGGCGGAAGGATGGAGCCTCTGGGAATGCGAGTCCTGGCCATTCTGAACTTGGCGGTCGGCTCCGGTGAACTGCGCCTGACCTCGCCGGACCCCAACGTCCAGCCCTTCTTAGACTACCGTTACCTCCAGGAGGAGTTCGACCGGCGCAGGCTGCGGGATGCGGTCAGGTTGTGCGTAAGGCTGGGCCAGCACGAACGCTTCAAGGACGTCATAGAGGAGCGGATCGAGCCGACCGACGCTGAACTGGAGTCCGACGATACCTTGGACGAATTCCTCTTGAGGGAGGTCACCACCGGGCAGCATATCTCCTGCACCTGCAAAATGGGGCCTGCATCAGATCCCATGGCCGTCGTCGACCAGTATGGCAAGGTCCACGGGCTGGAAAACCTCCGTATCGCCGACGCCTCGGTCATGCCCAACTGCGTCCGCGCCAACACCAACGTCACCACCATGATGATCGGCGAGCGTATGGCCGACTTCGTCCAGCAGGGACGCTGATGACTCGCACCGGCTCCGACTACATCAAGGCGGCGAACGACGGGCGGTCCATATACTTGGACGGCAAGCTGATTGAGAACGCCGTAGACCACCCGGCGTTTCGCAACGCCTTGCGTACCGTGGCCGGGCTGTACGACTATCAAGCCGCGCCGGAAAACCGGGACCTGATGACGTTCGAGTCTCCCACCGGCGGCGTGCACGTCAACCGCAGTTGGCAACTACCCGCCTCTTATGATGAACTGGTAAAACGGCGGGAAGCCATCACTGCTTGGGCCGAATTGACCTTCGGTTTCATGGGCCGCTCCCCCGACCATGTCGCCTCCTGTTTGAGCGGCATGGCGATGGGTATCGACATATTTGAACGCCACGGCAAGGAGCGGGCCAAGGCCCTGTGGGACTACTTTACTTACGTCAGAGACCATGACCTGTTCGTGACCTACGTAATTGCCAATCCCCGCGCCGATCACAGCAAGGACGTGTCCCAACAGGAGGACGAGTTCCTTGTGGCGGCTATCTGCGACGAAGACAGCCAAGGCATTACCATCAAGGGCGCCAAGATGCTGGGCACCAGCGCCGTCATCGCCGACGAGCTTCTGGTGACCACCGGCCAACCTTTGAAGCCCGGCGAGGAGATGTACGCTTTCGCCGCGGCGGTGCCGCTGGCGACCAAGGGCCTCAAAATCCTGCCAAGGAAGTCCTACGAGGCCGCCGCAGTGTCACAGTTCGACAACCCACTGTCTTCCCACTTGGACGAGAACGACGCTGTAATTCTGTTCGACGAGGTGAAGGTGCCTTGGGACCGGGTTTTCGTCCACCGGGACACCTACACCTGCCGCGCCCAATTCCAGGAAACCCCGGCCCACATGTTCCAGAACTACCAAGCCCAAGTCCGCTTGATGGTCAAGACGCGGTTTCTGTTGGGCCTCGCCAGGAAAATCGCCGAAACCAACGGCATCGTATCCATCCCGGAGGTCTCCGGGAAGCTGGGCTACTTGGCCGCCAAAACCGGGATGATCGAGGGCATGGTCAAGGGCATGGAGGCCAACGGCCAGCAATATGGGCCTTATTTCATCCCCGACCGGAGGCTCCTGTACGCCACCCAAGTGCTGACGCAGGAGTTCTACCCTCAGTTGGTCTACACGGTAAGAGACTTCGCCGGGGCCAGCATGATAATGATGCCGCCGTCAGTAGCGGACTTTGAAAACCCGGAGACCGCCGCCTTCATCCACCAGACCCAACGCTCCCCGGTTGCCGAGCCCAAGGACAAGGTCAAGCTGTTCAAGCTCGCTTGGGACGCCGTCGGCTCGGAGTTCGGCTCCCGCCAAGCCCAGTACGAAATGTTTTACGCCGGTGGCGCGTTCGTGACTCACGGACGGTCGTTCCAGAACTATGACTGGGGCAATGTCACCGGAGTAGTGGACGACCTGCTCGCCAGCTACGACCTGCCGGACATAACGCCAGAGGGTTAATTGCCGGTGTTTGAGGGAAAAGCCCGGTCATGACATCTTCTTTAGAAAGAGGCTTGTCGACCGCGGCTTTCTCAGCCGCCATCCCAGCGAAACAAACCGGCGGGTGATGATCCTGGAACGCACCCCGATGGCGCTGGGTCTGATGCCCGAGCTAACCTCAATCGTGCAGGAAGTCCACGAGCAGCTATTGCAAGATTTCAGCGAGGAGGAGATAAAGACCTTTTATCGGCTGGTGCGCCGGATTATAGAGAACTCGGAAAGGCAGTAGGAGATGCAAAACCATGTCCTACAGCCATTTTCATGATTGGTCGTGGCGTACTCATCATACTCGGCCAAAGGGTGGTAATCACTGGCGGGCTGTCCGGAGAAGACAACGCCCGTGGGTGATAGGTTTTGTGACCAGTGGACTTGCGATGGCCGTAGGGATCATTGTCGGTTTTGTATTGACGTGAGGTAGGTGGCTTATGGACAAGCGGCCTCACTGGTACGATGACCATCCGCCCACCTGCACCTGCTGGGATTGCAACGAAGGGCGGGGGCGAAGGCGTCAAACTGCCAGCCGCCCCCATGCGTCCAGGTCCCATACGGCCAGAGAAAGGAAGCGTCCCATGAAAGGGGTCATTCTCGTATCGTTTATCGCCGTCGCTGGACTGGCATTTTGGATCGGCTCCAGCTATTGGCCGACGGGGAAAGGCGCTCCGGAAGTGACCGTCACTTTACCAAAAGTCGAAGTAGACGTTCCCACCCTTCAACCGACGCCTAGCCCTTCTCCTCGGATTGTAGTAGTAACGGCGACTCCGCTGCCAACTGTTAGCACTGGTCCGGCCGCCACGTTACTTCCCGGCACGCCCACTTCAAAGCCTAAATTGCAACCTCTTCCATTGCCAACGCCAGTCCCAGTGATGGAGCGCATTCCCAAAAAGCCGGGGCTTCCGGTAGTTCCTATCCCACCAACAGCGACACCGTCTCCAACTCCGACACTGGTCCCTGCGGAAACCCCGGTCCACTTGCTGAGTCCTATTGAGATCATGCGTCTCGTGGACAGGGGCAAACTGACCGAAGAGCAAGCTGTAGCCATACTGGCGGAGCGAAAAACCGTCAGGATTCCCACCCCCGACAGCAATGCCGCACCTGCTCCAACACCAACACCCACTCCTATGCCCACACCGACACCCGTTGAACGCTTCAACCGTGATTATTTGGAAACGAATATCCTACGGATCATCAACGACTTTCGCATCGCCAATGGCAGGTCAGCCTTACGAGTGGATGACGGCTGGCTGAGATAGCCTTGGCCCACAGCCAGGATATGGCCCAGAACAACCATTACTCCCATATCAATCTACGCGGCGAGGACCCGACTGCACGCGCCCGGAGAGTCGGTTACGACTGCTACAATCCGAGGAGCATCGGAATAGCCGAAAACATCCACGTGCTGTACGGCCACACCAGTTCGCTTGGGCTATCCTATGAATGGGAAACTCAAGAAACGATGGCGCGTCGTTTCGCCGCTGATTTCATGGCTAGTCCCGGACATCGACGGAACATTCTTGACCCGCGCTATGGCCTGACTGGTCTAGGAGTCGCGCTCGGGTCCTACAACGGGATCGAACACGCCATATTTGTGACGCACAACTTTTGTTGACGGGAGGAACATCAGAAATTCCACCGGGAAACGAGGGATCACTGAGGATGTGACGGTTTGCTGGGCGTTGCCATGCGAACTGGGGCATGACTTTTTGACTCGTATGCCGCAATCCCGCGAAAGTGCTGGCGGATTGGGAACCAAACAAGAGGTGTACACGCTTGAAGGTGAGTGGCGTGACCAATTGGCGCAACTCCCTTCAGAAGAACAATTGTCGGCTTTGGTTACGATGCTTCATACCTCTGAGTTGCGGGAAATTGCGGCGGGTATAATCAACGACATCGTCATGGGCTGTAAAGCCGGAAACATCGTTGAAGTAGCAGAGGCAGTCAATGGTTGGATAGCCACGGCCGAAGAAACAGTGGCCTCTCGTCGGAAACTCAGGCATATTCTCGCGGCCCGGCAGAGTGTGGCGGTTGACTCCTGATCTATGTCCTATGAGCCAGTTGCATACCACGTAGAATGGGAAACCGTGTTCGAAGGTTTTTACGAAGGCATCCTGACCTCAATGCGCAATGGTAATCTGAGATTCTCAATGCACTTGCGACACGGCCTCTCCAGGGATCTCACATTGTTCACATGAAGGGGCAGTTTTCTTGTAGTCGCCGTTGGAGAGTCGGGACATACCGGATACTGTATGACGTGAATGAAGAAGACCGTCGGATTCGGGTATACGATGTAGATGTCCGCGGGGATATTTATCGACCGCATTAGCCCCACGGTAAATGGTGGAAGAATCCGCCTCCTGACCGGCGATGCTGGTCAATACGTTTATACCTATGCAATCCAGCGCTGCGGCCAAGGCCTTCCAAATTAAGCGTGGACTTTCCGCAGTTCGTTGAGGATGTCCTGGTTCTGGTCCATGAGCCGCAAGAGTACATCGGCGGTCTTACTTTGCAGTACTCTGACCCGCGGTGTTAAAGCACGATACAATTCACCATGCCCGCTGAATCTGAAATACGCCGCCGCATCGCAGAGACAGGTCCCATTACCTTTGCGGAATTCATGGACGTAGCCCTTTATTGGCCCGATGGCGGCTACTATTCCAAGCGAGACCCCATCGGCGGGTCAGGCGACTATTACACCAGCCCGCTGGCCCACCCTGCGTTTGGCGCTCTTCTGGCGGTGCAACTGTTCCAGATGTGGAGGTTGCTGGAACGGCCGGCCAATTTCCATGTAATAGAGCCGGGCGCAGGTAGTGGCCGCCTATGCAGGGACATTATTGCCTTTGCGTCACAACTGCCCAACGGATTCCGAGATAGCCTCCGGTACGTTTGTGTTGACCGCGGCATAGCTTGGGAAGAAGGGGCGTCGGAAGCTGGAGTTCACAGGGTCGTCTCCATAGGTTTGCCGTTCCAGCCTGTTGACGGATGTGTGCTGTCCAACGAGTTGCTGGACGCTTTCCCGGTACACCAAGTGATTGGCCAGGACGGTGTGTTGAAGGAAGTCTATGTAACGGTGGACGGGGACAGCTTGGCAACAGTGGTTGGAGAACCGTCAACGACGCGCTTGGCCAACAGGCTTGACTCGTTGGGCATCAGTTTGCAGGAGGGGCAAACGGCCGAGGTCAATTTGGTGCTTGACCGTTGGGTGGAGGAGGCGTCGCAAACTCTCAGCCGCGGGTTCGTGTTGACAGTGGACTACGGGCGCACCGCTGCTGATCTTTACTCAGCTGAACACCGGTTTCGGGGCACGTTGACCACCTTTTACCGGCATACGCAGACCGACGCGCCGTTGCAGCGGATTGGTCGGCAGGATATGACGGCCCAAGTGGACTTCAGCTCTCTCATCGAACTGGGCAGACGACAAGGGTTGGAACCCATTGGGTACACCAATCAAAGCGATTTTCTGTCCAAGCTTGGGTTGGCCCGATTCCGGCGGCGCTTGTCATCGTTGGGTCTGACGCAGCGGGAATTTGCCGCCAACAACTCCGGGATGCTGGACTTGGCGCGCCCCGGCGGGCTAGGGGGCTTCAAGGTGCTGGCGCAAGGCAAGGAGGTAGGGCATCCGGCACTTTGGGGGTTCAACGCGACCGAGGAAGCATTCGCAACAACGGAACTATCGCCCGTGCCCCTGCTGAGCAACCAACACCTGCGGGTTGCCGAGGCCCACTATCCCTACGTGGGACTGGAGTTCGATGATTTCCTGGGCTTGGCAGACCCTGAACCCGATGGATTCCCGCCTGCGCGGGAATGACGGGTTGGGTAATGTGCCTAGTCGGGTTGGGTAATGCACTGCGGTTTGGGTTGGGTAATGCGCCGAGGTTTGAGATAGTTTCTTAGCCGGCCGACGGTCCTACAATCAGGTCTATGTCCTGCGCTACCGGTTTCATGCTTTCGACAATGAAGGCTATATGCTCGTCCAAGTCGATGCCCAACTCGTCGGCGCCTTTTTGAATATCCTCCCGGTTGACGTCCTTGGCGAACCCTTTGTCGCGCATTTTACGCCGCACCGAGCGAGGCGTTACGTCACCCAGGTTCTTGGAAGGCCGCACCAAGGCCACGGCGCGTATGAAACCGGACAGTTCGTCCACCGCGAACAGAGTATGCTCCATGAGGGTTTCGCGGGGGATACCCGTATGGTCGCCGTGTGTCAGCACCGAGCGGATGATGTCTTCAGGGTAGCCGTGCTCCCGCAGGATTTCGGCGCCGAAAGCCGGGTGGTCTTCAGGGGTGGGGCAAATCTCCCAGTCAAAGTCGTGGAGCAACCCGGCGATGGCCCACCGTTCCTCGTCTTCCCCGAACTTCCTGGCGTACCCCCTCATGGACGCCTCCACCGAGAGAAGATGCTTCATCAGCATGTTCGTTTTCACATGCCGGTCCAAGAACTCTATTGTCTGCGACCTTTCCATTACGTCCATGTTTTCTTACCTCACGGGGTGGTATCTTCTGCGGGGCTGTCCTCGGTAACCGGGTCCGACCGAGAGCCCGTACCGCGTGGTTCGCAGCGGACGGCGGTGGTCAAAAAGCCGCTGTGGGCAACCATCCGGTGTTCGGGGCGCACACTTCTGTCGGTGACATGCCAAGGCCTGAGCAATGTTTCAGTGGTCTCAATCAGTTGGAATCTCCCGTCTTGCTGCAACCCCATTACCAATCGGTGTACTTGCAGAATAGTAGGCAAAAAGCTTACGAGTATCCCGCCCATCACCAAGCAGTCTCCTATAGTGGCAACCGCTTGCCAAGGCTCCGGAACGTCCAGGACCACTCGTTCCACGTTCCGCTCGCTGATTCCCTCGTAAACGTCGCAAACCTTAACTTCGTGATTCGAGGGGCCTGGGACAACCTTGCGGATGTTTGCCAAGGCTCGCGGCAATACCGACTCTTCAATTTCATAGGTGACTACTCGCCCATTTTCGCCCACTGCACGCAGCAAAGCGGCGGTAAGGGCACCCGAGCCCAATCCTCCTTCGACGACTGTCGCCCCTGGGAAAATGTCGGCCAGCGAGATGATTATGCCAAGGTCTTTCGGGTACACGATCTGGGGGCCTCGGGGCATCTGCCGCACAAAATCGCCCAAGGTCGGGCGCACTGCCAGCAGGGTATGACCCCGGTCCGTGCGGTACCAGCCACCCACGGTGTTGCCGATCAACTGAGTGTGGGGCAACCGGCCCTGATGGCTGTGAAACACTTGGTCGTTGGACAAGGTCAACAGGTGACGCCGGCCTTTCCGGTCTTGCAGTAAAGCCATGTCACCATCGTGAAACAGGTTCCTGTCGTCAGTCAAAAAGTGAAACCTCTGGTTAGGACAGCTCGTCCCGGCGATACTGAAATTTCCAAAATCTGTGCCATATTGCGCCATTGTGTATCATTTAGCTTCGGCGGCGGGGCTGATGCTGGGTCATTTTTGTGCCATTTTGGGTCAAATCTGGGTCACTTCCGTGTCTTTATGTGTCATTCCGTGTTGCTTGGCCCCAGTCGGCAGACCTGATTTGGAGCCATTCCTGCGACGGCACTATGTGGGGCTGGAACCATGATAAAGCAGCGACACGGGATTTGGGAAGGAGCGGATGTCAGTGAGCGGGGATGGTCAGGCAGAGATTGTGAGGTCCGCAAAATGTGATGGACGCCCGCCACCGTAGGTAGGGTCCCGGTTCAAGTGGTCTCTATTCAGCTGCGACGGTACGGTGGATTCCCGCCTTCGCGGGAATGACGTTTGAGGGGCGGGACTGGCGGTGGCGGCATTGGCGGAGTTGGGTTAAAGTTGTACCTGCTATGGAAAGACGCCATTTTACCTTGGAAGAAGCCAACGCTATGCTGCCTTGGCTTCGGGAAACCATGGAAGGCATGATGCCTGTTCGGGAAGAGTTGGCCAACCGGCAGGAGGAACTGCTGGTCCTGTTGCGCGTCAGGCGGGGCAACGGCGCTTCCAGCAAGGAACAGGAAGCGGTGGACTTGCAGCACACCGTTGACCGCTTGACTCAGCAACTACAGGTCCAACTCAGGGAGGTCGCCCAACGCGGCATCGTAGTGCGCGACCTCTCTCAGTGGCTGGTGGACTTCCCTTCTTACCGTGAAGGCCGCGAGGTCCTCCTTTGCTGGATCCGGGGCGAGGATCAGATCGGTTTCTGGCACGAAACCAACACCGGGTTCAGCAACCGGCAACCGCTGTAGTCCAGACCTCCCACGTAGCTTTTCCTTACGAATCGGACTATTATACGTGCATACTCCGACACGAATCATCATCATAACGAGAAGGAGGATAAGCTCATGTCAGCAGGGTACACCCTTTGCGTAGGAACCGTTGGCGGTGGACTTTCGCACACCAGTAACGGCGGAAAGACTTGGGACCGCATCCGCGACCCCATACCGTCCGAGTGCAACGTCAGGGCCTTGAGCGTTTACCCTGATAACCCGCACCGCATCCTGGCCGGGACCGACCTGGGCATATTCCGCAGCGAGGACAATGCGGCCACATGGGAAAGGCTGGAATCGCCCATGGAGAGCCTGCAAATCTGGTCGGTGACCGTCGACCCATCGGACCCCGACGTTATATTCGCCGGCACCAGGCCGGACGCTTTCCGGTCCCGCGACGGCGGAAGGACTTGGGACCAGTTGGACCTGGGGTTGAATATCCCTTGCCCCATCGGCACGCCGCGGACCACCAACATGATAGTTGACCCCCGCGACAGCCGCACCGTATGGGCGGGCATCGAGGTTGACGGAGTGTACAAGAGCCTGGACGGCGGAGACAATTGGGTCCACCTTCCCGACCTCGGCCCCGACCCGTTCCACGGCGATATCCACGGAATGGCCCTCAGCGCCGGGCCCACGACATCAATCTACTGCACCAGCCCATTTGGCATCGCCACCAGCACGGACGAAGGGGAGAGTTGGGACTACCACTACTTCCCCAAGTTCAATGAGAACGACGCCCGTTCTTACTGCCGGGGAGTGTTGCTGAAGGCTGACGACCCGAACACCATGTTCGTGGGCAACGGCGATTCCATTCCCGGCATCACCGGGACGATCCAGCACACCAAGGACGGCGGCCAGACTTGGCAGCTTGCGGAGCTGCCCGTCGCCCCCAACTCGGTGGTCTACTGGTTTGGCACCCACGCGGCAGTTCCCAACGTGATCGCCGCGGCCAGCCTGTACGGTTATGTTTACTTGAGCAACGATGGGGGGAATTCCTGGGAGAAGTTGGACAAGGAGTTCGGCGAAATCCGCTCCGTAGCGATAATGCCTGATTAGAGAGCTGTCGTAGGTTTGTGTTCTCATAAAAACGGGCTGGCCTTTGTGACCAGCCCGTTTAACTTTTTCTTGTGATTATTTATTATGCTTCCGGTGTGGTTGGTCCACAATCCTGTCTGAACGACCCGTTTATGGAGCCACCCCAATGATCACCAAAGGGACTGCCGGAACACCACGCCCTTGGCGCAGCACGTTCAGTAAATCCCGTTCGTAATAGGGAACGCCGGATGACATTTCTCGTTCCAGTTCTTTCATTGGAAGTATCTCGACTCCTACATCAATGATGTCCGAGACGTAGAAGCTAAGATGCTTCACGAACAGGTCATGCGCGACAAAAGCATATTTGCCGAATTGTATTTCGACGGCAACACGTTCTTTCACGAAGTCCGTCTGATTGTAGGACATGATCGGGTCACGGCCTGATTTCTCTATCGCCAATCGCTGTTCGCTTTCCGGCAAACTGTAGATACCGCGTAGAAGTCTCTCGTCGTCCGTCACCCAAAAATTACTTCGTCGCTCGCTCCATCCGCGTGATTGAAGTCCCACTTTGAACGCTTTGTTCATGTCTGTCGGAGAAAACAGTGTTTTGCCTTGCATGGTCTTTTCCTTCGAGACCTTGGTCCGGCAGGCGTGGGCATCGACATTTGCTATGACATTTTGTACTTCATCCCACAATTCTTTGCGGTGTACAAGCAGATATTCCTCTCCGTTAAGATGTGAGTAGCGGGCCTTGATCTCCATCAGTGCCCGCCATTGGGTTTCGCTGGGTCATATATCGGCTTCCCCATCGGACGGATTCGGAGATTACCTGCGCGCAGTTGGTTTACTCGTTGCCTGGCAATCTCCACATACTCTGGGACGATGTCGCAACCGTGGGCGACTCGGTTGTGCATAAGGGCCGCGATGATGGACGAACCAACTCCCATGTAAGGGTCGAACACCGCGTCCTCCTCGTTTGTCATGGACAGTACGAGGCGTTCCACAAGTTCTACGGGAAATTGGCAAGGGTGGATAGTCTTCTCAGGATGGTTGTTCTTCACATTCGGGAATGCCCATACGTCGCTCGGATTTTTCCCTTTTGGATTCCCGGACAGCTTTCCTATGTTCGGGCCTTTAAAGTGCCGTTTACCCGGGTATTTTGATGGAACCCGGATCGGGTCCAGGTTCCAAGTGTAATGGTCACCCTTTGTCCACCAATTGATCGTCTCGTACCGTCCAGAAAGCCTCCTAGTGGAATGTAGCCCATGCCCGAACTGCCAAATTATCCTGTTACGGAGTTTGAGGCCAAGGTCTCGGAATACCGGGTAAAGGGCCGTATCCAAAGGTACGATTGCTCCATTGTCTACGTAGTTGCCGACCTGCCAACAGATTGATCCTTCCGGATGGAGAATCCGGACGCACTCCCTGATTACACGTTCCTGCGCTTGAAGGTATACATCGAGTGAAGTTTTGGCCTCGTAATGCTTGCCCAGATTGTAGGGGGGCGAAGTGACGACAAGCTTCATGTGAGCGTCCGGGATTTTCTCCATGAAGACCAGATTGTCCTCACAAGCTAGTACGGGTTCCTGCTTGGAGGTTTCTCGATCCGATGGTTTTACGGAGGAGATCAGCGAAAATTGCTCTGTAGAATTTTGGTCAAAAAGTTGGGGTTCCAATGCGGGCTGCATGAACCTCCCTTTCCATTATTACGTACTTGCACTCAACCACCACGAGCCCCTCGATACGTCGACGCCCCTCGCGGTGGTTGAGCAATCCCAGTGGTCAGCTTGGCATCCCATCTTACGACTTGTCCCAATAAAGCCGCTGAAATAATGCTACATGCAATTGGGTTGAATACCCTCTCCGACCGTAGTACGCACGCATTTGTAAGATCCCGGCATTGGTTTGTCAACCGGGAATTGTCAGATGTCTGTAAGCAAGACCAGCGCCCCTCTCATATAAACCGCGCCCTCTCCCGCGCGGCCGCCGCGTGGTCTATGTAGACGGTTATCGTTTCGGTGAAGAAGTCGAAGGCCTCGGTGCCCTGCTCCCGCTGGCCGACGCCCGATGCTTTCAGGCCGCCGAATGGCAGGTGCACTTCTCCGCCCAGAGTGGGCGCGTTGACGTGGACCATCCCAGCCTCAACGGTATTGATGTACTCGAATGCCCGGGTCAGGTCCTTGGTGTAGACCGACGAGGAGAGGCCGAACTCGACGCTGTTGGATATCCGGACTGCGTCCTCCAAGTCTTTGGCCTTGAACACCGTCAGCACCGGGCCGAATATCTCTTCTTTGGCGATTCGCATGTCGGGAGATACGTCGGTGAATACCGTCGGCTCCACGTAGAAGCCTTGGTCGTATTCGGCGCCCGTCAGCCCCCGCCCGCCATAGGCCAGGTTCGCACCCTCTTCGGCGCCTATGCCGATGTATTCCAGCACCTTGTCATACTGGCTCTGGCTGGACAAGGGAGAAACGTCCACGTCGGGGTTGATGCCGTCGCCAATCCTTAGCTTGCTGGTACGGTCTACAAGGTTATCCACAAACTCGTCGTAGACCTCTTCCTCCACGATGACCCGGCTGGTGGCGGTGCAACGCTGCCCGGTGGAGCCGAACGCACCCTGGACTATTCCGCCCAAGGCTTTCTCCATGTCGGCATCGGCCAAAAGTATGACCGCGTTCTTGCCTCCCATTTCGGCTTGGACTTTCTTCAGTTTCCTGGCTCCTGTGGCGTATAAGTCGGTGCCGATTTCAGTTGACCCGGTAAAGGAAATGCCGGCGACATCGGGGTGTTCCACCAAGGCGTTGCCAACCTGCGCTCCAGGGCCGGTTATGAGGTTAAGGACTCCCGCAGGAATACCCGCCTCCTCGAACACTTCCACCAGCTTCACCGCGGATAAGGGAGTGGATGACGCCGGCTTGAATACCAGCGCGTTGCCGCAGATGAGCGCCGGGGCGATCTTCCAAGCAGGAATAGCGATGGGGAAGTTCCACGGCGTTATAATCGCCACCACACCCAAGGGACGCTTGATAGTGTAAGCGACGGTATTGGGCAACTCGGAAGGGGTGGTGTAGCCGAACATCCGCCGGCCCTCGCCGGCAGCGTATTCAATGATGTTCATCGCCCGCTTCACTTCGCCTTGGGCGTCCCCTATAGGCTTGCCCTCTTCGGTGGTGATGGTACGGGCAATCTCGTCGCCCCGTCGTCCCATGATTTCCAACGCCTTGAAGAGCACCCCGGCCCTTACCGGCGCCGGCGTATTGGCCCAACCAGTGGCGGCCTCCTTGGCGGCTGCAACCGCTGCCGCAGCGTCTTCCAAGTTAGATGTCTGGAACCCGCCAACCGTCTCGGTCTTTCTGGCCGGGTTGTATACCTGGTAGGTGCGCCCGGAGACTGACTCCAGCCATTGCCCACCGATAAAGTTCTTGTGAGTGTTGATTTGCGTAGTTGCCATTCCAACTCCTTGACCCGTAATATCCACATGCTATCTAACCACAGTGTGCTGGTAAAGTATCATTCTGCGCCAGCATCGGCAAGCCGCGCTAAAGGATACCGGCAAATATGTCTCAACCGTCCTCTCATAACACAAGCGATGGCGAAGCAGCCGTGGTCGATGAAGCCGTCCAGCCCGCGCCGCTCTTGCGCCGTTTGGCGCAGGTGGGATGGTCGTTTTTGCCCTTGGGATGGATTGCTTTCGGCGGGCCTCAAGCCCACATCGCCCTGCTTCACGAGCAGTTTGTGGTGAGGCGCCAGTGGCTCGACGAACGACGGTTTGCCGAGCTTCTAGGGCTGGGCCAAGGACTTCCCGGCCCAACTTCCACTCAAATGGTGGTGGCCGTGGGCACGGCCCGCGCCGGGCCTTTGGGCGGCCTGATGCTTTAATCTGCTTCCTGTACCCCGCAGTCGCGATCATGATGCTGGCAGGACTGGGAGTGGCCCAATTCCCTGGCGAGTCCCGGCCTGCTTGGTTGGAAGGGGTCCAACCGGGCGCAGTGGCCTTGGTCGCGGTGGCGGCATGGAGGTTGGGGCGGGCCGTGGTGACCACCCGATTGACCATAGCTCTGATGCTCTTGGGGACTGCGGCAGCCATTCTCTGGAGAGAGCCTTGGGTTTTTCCGGCCGTTCTGGCTTTCGGAGGGGTAGTGACAGGGATTGCCCTTCGAAACCAAGAAAGCACTTCCCCCGACAATGGGTCGGATAAGCCCTTGGCAACCTTGGGTATATCCACTTGGGCCGGGGCTGCACTCCTCACCATATTCTTAGGGCTGCTGGTTGGACTTATCCTGGCCCGGTTGGCCTTCGATTGGCAGCTTCTCCAGTGGGCCGAGTCCTTCTACCGCATGGGGTCGTTGATCTTCGGCGGCGGACAAGTGGTCCTGCCGATGTTGCTGACCGAGGTCGTTAATCCGGGGTGGGTGACCGAGGAACAGTTCCTGGACGGGTTTGCCCTTATGCTGGCGTTGCCCGGACCAATGTTCAGCTTCAGCGCCTATCTGGGAGCAGTGGCCGGAGGAGTCACCGAGGCGTTTATCGCCGTAGGAGGGCTTTTTCTGCCCGGTGTGCTGGTAATTTACGCGGTGCTGCCCTTCTGGGAGCGGGTACGCCGGCAACAGGTAGTCCACGCAATCTTGACCGGCGTGAACGCCACCGCAATCGGGTTGGTGGTTGCAGCGGTCTTTCTGCTCTGGGACCGGGCGGTTACTGATCCCCCAAGCGCAACCATCGCCGTCCTGGCCTTCGGGGCGGTGGCGTTTTTCAGAGTACCGGCGCCTTTTGCTATCGCGGGGGCCGGAGTGCTGGGCTGGGTGTTCAGCGTCGCCGGTATGTAGTCGGACCGATGCGCCGGACTAGTTGCCCAGGAACTCTATCCCCGCGCCGACGATTTCTATCTGCATGGCCCGAACGTCGGGGGCGTTGTTGCCGAACTGGACTCCAACGGTAATGTTGATGCCCTTTTCAACTTCCGGGTTACCGGACACTTCGAACTTGGCGTCCAAGTGGTCGCCGTCCAGGTCGAGGTCCATGTGTTCCGCGATGCGTTTCTCACCGTCGTAAACGATGACCTCATACACCTTGGCGTGAGACCTGGTCCTGAAGCTCAGCAACGCGGCGTCCACGCGGCTCCTTGCGCCGTTCACCACAGCCGGCGTCGGTATAGGGAAGTGGACCCAAGTGTTCTGCCCTTCCGCGCCCTCTATGCGCACGAAAGGACCGGTGTGCCGGATCGAGGTGACCCGGTTGGGGTATTCAATCTGCATACTGCAACCATGCACCCAGGAGGTGAAATTTCCGTCTGGCATGTTATTGCTCCACTTGTGACGTATGTTGATGGCGAGGCGTTTCAGCCCACAACGAGCATCTCGTCGGTGTTGAACTTGGGCGACAAAAGGCGGGGGCCGTCCGAGGTAATCAATATCATGTCCTGAAGATGCCAATAGTCGACGTGGGGCTCCATCGCGATGACCATACCCTCTTCCAGCCGCTCATGGCAACTGGGCACCAAGTAGGGGGCCTGCTGGTGCCACCAAGCGCCCACGCTATGGCCGGCCAATGCAACCCGGCCTTGGTAGCCGTGTTCCCAAAATTGCTCCGTGGCAAACTTGTGGATGTCGCTGGCGACGGCGCCAACCTGGCACTGGTCGATGGTCGCCCGGTAGATGTCCAGCATCACCCGGTAGGTGTCCTTTTGCTCTTGAGACGGGGGGCCGACCACCACGGTGCGGGACTGGTGTCCGGGGTAGCCTTGGTAATAGGACACGTAGTCGTTGCGGATGATGTCCCCCTTGGCAAAGGCCATATCACCCTCGCCGCCGTAAGCCACCGTGTTCCTGTTGGAGTTCAGGATTCCGTGAACCCAACCCGCGCCCCTGCGGATGCAACTCTCCACGATGCGGCTGTGCACCTCGCGCTCGGTGTCGCCTTCCCGCACCGTTGGAAACACCTCCAGATAGGCGTCGTCCAGTATCCCCGCGCCTTCCTCCAGCAACCGGACCTCAGCCGGGGTCTTTATCCAGCGGACGCGGTCCATCAGGTCGGTGCAATCGATGGCATTGACACCGGGGAGAAGCCGTTGAATCTCCTCCCATCGCAGAGCGCTGAGATAGCTCTTTTCGAATCCGACCGTTTCCCGGTCCAGCCCCATGCGCTTCAACACCTCCGCCGCCTTCTCATAGGGCGACTCGGCGTAATCGTCGTAAGTCTCGATGGTCTGAAGCCAGGAGTCCCGGCGGGCCAAGGGCGCGGAGAAACTGTTCAAAATCAGCACCGGGTCGCCCCGGCGGGGCCACACCAAGAGCACTTCGCGGGGCGAATCGGGAAAGTCCAAGTGACGGGCCAAGGTGCCCGGGTAGACGAACCCAGACAGGTAGGTGAAATTTTTGCCGGAACGCAGAACCAACGCCGAGCAGCCCTGCTCGTCCAAGTGCTGCTCCAGCCGGGGAATGTTGGCGATTATCTCTCTGGTCGAGTTGGCCACGTTGGACCTCCAGCCTTTCTAAGGCTATTTTTGAACGATGTCTACGTTGACCGTTCGGGCGGCGCTGACGGTGAAGGTCAAAGAGGTGGTGCCCCCGCCCTCGGTGCTGTTCAACACCTCGATATTGGACGGGCCGTGGAGGTACACAATCTCGTCGCCTTCCACCCGGAAGGGGCGATCGTGGCCGGGATAAAACACTTTGGAGGAGGCAACCATCTTTTCTACGCTGGCGTAGGCGTCTTCCACGTCCCAGAAGATGTTGTACGGAATGCCCCGCGCCACCGTGCCGCTCTCCGGCATGGCGTCTCCGGCGATAAGGACATCTTCGCCGTCAACATTGGCCAGAATGCTCATGTGCCCCTTGGTGTGGCCCGGCGTCTCCAGCACCGAAACGCCCTCGACTATAACGTCGCCCTCGGACACCGGCTCAACTTTCATGTTGCGCATCATATCCGCCATTCCGGCGGCCACCGCCAAGTCCCACTGGTTGGGGTTACGGGCGTAGTCGATCTCGGTGGGGTTCACCAACACCCGGGCATTGCGAAACAGGTCGGTGTTCTGGCAGTGGTCCCAGTGCATGTGGGTCAGGATGACGATATCTATGTCGTCGGGCGTCAGGTCCTTACTTTGCAGCGCGCGGTACAGGAATGGGCGGCGCGACGACGGCCCGGTGTCAATCAGGATGTTATGGCTGCCCACCCGCAGCAGGGAGTTCGTAGAGTAGCCGAATGAGCCTTGGTCGGTATTGAGAGCGAACCCATAGGTCAAGACGTCCAGAGTTGCCATGAACTACACCCCCCTAGATTCCCGCCTTCGCGGGAATGACGAGTTGGTGGGATTGACGAGTTGGGTAGTGCGTCGAGGTTTGAGCGACAGGTTTTGAGATAGTCTCTTAGCCCGCCTGCTCCAATTGGGCGTAGACTTGGCGCATGGAGGCGCCGGAGTCGTCCTCGACGCCAGTGAACCAGCGAATCAGGGAGCGGGTCAACGGGTCGACCGACTCGTCTTCCGCTGCGGCCTCGTACCGCTCACGGACCGTCGGCTTGGGCGCCCGCGACTGGGCATCCCGCATCCAAGCGATCTTCTCTACGTCGGTCATGTCGGACGACGCGACTCGCAGCCGCTCGGCGAAAATGGGGTCTTCCTTCTCATACGCCGAGTAACCCAGCTCCCGAATACGGCGTTCGAAGATGTCGCCGTGGCTGGTCTCCCTTTCCGCCACCAGAGACAGGCATCCTTTCAGGTCTGAGCTGGTGGTCTTCTCGGCCCAAGCCTTCAGGAATATCCCGGCGCGGGTTTCCTGCAGCCGAATGTCGTTCAGCAATTCGATGTATTTCAGCGTCTCAGCCATATCGTTTTCCTTCCCGTGTTGTCTCCGGCCTTCGCTGTGCGGCAACAGCACGAACGCGGCGGGCTTCAAGTTGGGGTGAGTGTAGTGCCGCAGGTAAGGGGTGTCAATTGCGGGCGTCGGAAAACCGTTGACCGTCATTCCCGCGAAGGCGGGGATCTATATGCGCCGAGGTAAAGGAACGTTACTGGCAACGAATGACTCTTGATTCCCGCCTGCGCGGGAATGACGGTTTGAGGGTGGGAATGGCCGGATGAGGGAATGACAAGTTGGGGGATGGACTTCGCTTATCGGGGTATGATGGGCAAGACGATATGCGACGGGTGATCCGTGGAGTGGTAGACAGTCTGCCGGGCGGTTTCCATCCGGCTGTCCTGGCCAATAGGCGCCCCGGTATTGGGGTTGCGGTCGAACCGGGGGAAATTGCTGCTTGACACCTCAACCCGTAGCTGGTGGCCGGCCTTGACCAAGTGGCTTGTCGACCACAGGTCGATTTCATACTGGTAGACCCGCCCAGGCTCAATGAGCGCTGGCTCCGCCGCGGAGGTACGGTACCGGGCGCGGATGATGCCGTCCTGGAGATTGTGGGCGTATCCGTCGGGGCGGACGTCCACCAGCTTGGCGGTAAAGTCGGTGTCCGTGGCGGTACTGGCGGCGTACAATCGCACCTTGATGGGGCCGGTGATTTCCAAGTCTCGTTCCAGAGGGCCGGAGGTATAGACCAAAACGTCTTGCCGGTCTTCCACGTTGCGTTGGTCCTGGACTCCGTGGGGGATTATCAACGTGCTTCCCCGCAGGGTGGGCGCCGGATCGTCCGGGTCGTAAACGTAAGAGTCGGACGGCTCATCGCCCGGGGGAGCGGTGGACAGTGTCCCGGCGCCGCTTCGAGTGTTGGCAAGGGCTTCGGCGTGGAAGTAGTACCGGGTGTAATGGGTGCGGGCAAGAGGCCATTCGTTCTCGGCCCGCCAGCGGTTTTCGCCCATCACGAAGATTGTCACCGGCGGCTCTTCCATTACCCCCGTTTGGATGTCCTTCAGCCAATAGTCGTACCACCGCAGCATGTGCTCGTGAAGTTCTATACGAGCCTCAGGACCGAAGTCGATGTCGCCAGTATCCCCGGAGGTCGGCGCGGTATAAGGCCTGATATGCGCCCAAGGCCCCACCAGCAACTTCTGGTTATTGCGGGCTTGGACGGTGGGCGCCCGTTCCCGCATCGCTTGGTAGGTATTCAGGGCGCCCTCCAGGAATATGTCGTACCAAGAACTAACGTGGAACATGGGCAGGTTGATGCTTTCTATATGGCGAAGGAGGTTAATCTCCCACCAATACGGTCCGTCCGGTTCCTGGTCAAAGTATTCGCTGAAATAAGGCGCCGTCTCCTTCAAGCGGTCGATCCAGTCCCGCAAGGGCAGGTGACGGTACCAGGAATCGCGCAGCGGCTGAGCGAAGTTGTCGGCCTCCAGCACGTACTCGTCCATCCGGGCCAGCAAATCGCTCCGACCCGCCCGCTCCAGGGTGTTGCGCCCCTTGTGGATGGCATAGGGCACCGTCCAGCCCCACTCCATAGCTCCGCCGGTGTGGTACACCCAACTCTGGTGGAAATCTGAAGAGGCTGACACCGGGACCATAGTCTGAAGGTGCGGGGGCAAAGGGTTGGTGGCGGCAAGGGTGTATTGGGTGGCCCCCAAGTAGGACTGGCCGGTGGTGGCTACGCGGCCGTTGGACCAAGGCTGGCGGGCGGCCCATTCCACGGTGTCGTACCCGTCCAATCCCTCCTGGAACAGGGGATTGTATTCTCCTTCCGACTCGAAGCGGCCCCGGCAGTCCTGGCTGACCACCACGTAACCCCGCTGGGGAAAGAACCAGATGGAATGTTCCTGGTTGTCGGCGTACCCGTCCTTCCCGTAGGGGCCTCTGGTGACCAGCACCGGGAAGCGTCCCGGAGAATCGGGGCGGTACACATCGGTGGCCAGCCCCACGCCGTCGCGCATGGGAACCATAACGTTGCGTTCCCTGATAACCCTGTACTCCGGCGACTGCGGCATAATCTGAGCCTCGCACGTTATATTGGGCTTGAGAGCGTGTCCAAGGGACGGGGCCCGTTGAGGTCGTCTATGCTTCTTTGTTCAGGTTGGTCAGGAATTCGGCGTTGGAGCCCGTCTTGGCCATGCGCTCCAGGACCCGCTCGGTGGCGTTGGCTGAGCCGTCGTTGGAGATGAGGCTGACCATCCGGCGCAGGAGCCAGATTTGCTTCAGGGTTTCCTCGCTGAAGAGCAGCTCCTCACGCCGGGTGCCGCTGCGGATGATGTCCACCGCGGGGAAGAACCGGCGCTCCGCCAAGCGGCGGTCCAAGTGCAACTCCATGTTGCCGGTGCCCTTGAACTCCTCGTAGATGACTTCGTCCATGCGGGAACCGGTGTCGACCAAACAGTTGGCGATGATGGTCAAGCTGCCGCCCTCTTCGATGTTGCGGGCCGCGCCGATGAATTTCTTGGGGGGATAGAGGGCGACGGGGTCGATGCCGCCCGACAGGGTGCGCCCGCTGGAAGGAACCGCAAGGTTGTAGGCCCGGGTCAAGCGGGTGATGCTGTCGAGCAGTATTATAACGTCGTTGCCGAACTCGACCAACCGCTTGGCGCGCTCCAAGGCCAACTCCCCAACCCGGCACTGGTCTTCCACCGAGTCGTCAAAGGTGGAAGCGAAAACGTCGCCGTCTATCGCCCGGCGCATGTCGGTTACTTCTTCCGGCCGCTCACCGATCAGCACCACCATGAGGATCGCATCCGGGCAATTGATGGTCACTCCGTGGGCGATGTTCTTCAGCATGGTGGTCTTGCCGGCCTTGGGAGGCGACACGATCAAGCCGCGCTGCCCTAGCCCTATGGGCGCAAATAAGTCAACCATGCGGGTGGCCAGGTTGTTGCCGCTGGTCTCAAGAATGATCTGCTTTTCGGGGAAGATAGGCGTCAAGTGCTCGAAGGCGGTGCGGGAACGGGAATTGGCTTGGTCGGTGTCCATGCCGTTGATCTTTTCCACCCGAACCAAGCCAAAGTAGCGTTCTCCTTCTTTGGGAGGGCGCACTTGGCCGGTAACGGTGTCGCCGGTCCGCAGCCCGAAGCGGCGTATTTGCGACTGGGAAATGTAGACGTCCCCGGCGCCGCCGCGGACGGTGATCCGGCGCAGGAAGCCGTACCCTTCGTCCATGACCTCCAGGATGCCGCATGACAGCAGCGCTTGCTGGGCGGAGGCGGCTTGGAACAAGCGGCTAAGCAACTCCTCCCGGCGCAAGTGGTCCAAGGGCCCCCTGTCGGCGATTCCGGCTTCTTGGGCGAGCGCCAAAAGTTCGTCTTTGCTTTTAGCGCCCAAGTCCGCCACTTCCATAACTCTCTGCGTAGTCGCCATGTTCACCTCGTTACGTTAAAGGGAAGGGATATGTCCATTGATCTTGTAAGGGGAGAACTGAATCGAGGGGAATTGAAAACAAACGACTGATAAACGGTAAAGGAGCAAAGTCCTTGATTAGCGGCCGTAAGCATTCCCTAATCTCCGGCTTTCTGCCAGTCTGCCAGGAACCTGCTGACGCCAGCGTCGGTCAACGGGTGCTGCACCATTTGCAACAGGACCTTGTACGGGACGGTGGCGATGTGGGCGCCGGCCTTGGCGGCGCAGGAGCAATGCAGCGGGTTCCGGATACTGGCCGCAAGCACCTGGGTTTCTATTTTTTGCTGGTTGAAGACGGAGACTATCTCTTCGACCAGGTCCATACCCTGCTGGCCGATGTCGTCCAAGCGGCCCACGAATGGACTGACCGCGTAGGAACCGGCTTGAGCGCCAAGAAGGGCTTGGTTCAAGGAGAAGCACAGAGTTTGGTTGACCTTGATGCCGTCCTTGGCCAAGGTAGATATGGCCTCGAACCCAGCGGCGGTGCTTGGGATTTTTACCCAAGGATTGGGAATCCACTCGGCGATTTCCCGGCCCTCTTCAATCATCCCTTGGGCGTCCAGACTGACCACTTCAACAGAAATGGGGCCGTCGAGAATGTCGGAAATCTCCTGCACTGTGGCGCGGTAGTTCTCCCGGTTACTGATGCCCTCGGAAGCAGCCAGGGACGGGTTAGTGGTCACCCCGCTGACGACGCCCAGACGGACTCCGTCGCGGATTTCCTGCACATTGGCGGTGTCTAAAAACAGTTTCATTTCGTCACATCTCTTGGTTAGGCTGATTGAGGGGCACGGGAAAGCATTTCGATGATCCCTTCCATCATGTCCTCAAGACGAGCTTGCCGCTGCTCCAGTGTGGAGAACCGGGTCTCGAAGGCGATAAACCGATTTTCCACACGCTGCTCAAAGGCGGTAATCCGGTTCTCCAGGGAGCCAATCCGGTTATCAATGGAGTCCATTCGTTTGTACTGCATTTGGAACATGGCCGCCGTCGCGCCGAACAACAGTATCCCTACGGTGATGACGGTGGTGATGATAGCAATAGTGTCTGCTGACATAGCAGTTGGCCTTACCCTTGAAATCCCGGTGTGATCTGTACCCTCATGCGTTGAAATGCTCTCGTCATTAAACATTACAAAGGCAGCGGCCGCTGTTCTCCTTCGCGTATCGTGTTGGCCGCGGCGGCAAGAAAGCCGCTGAACAACGGGTGCGGCCTGTTGGGCCGGGACCGGAACTCGGGATGAAACTGGACTCCCACCATGTAGGGATGGTCTTTGACCTCCCCGGTCTCCACCAACTCCCCATCGGGCGACAGTCCAGCCATTACCAAGCCGGAGTTTTCCAAGGCCTCGCGATAGGCGTTGTTCAACTCGAAACGGTGGCGATGCCGCTCCCATACCAAGCTTTCCCGGTAAGCGTCCATGGTCAGGGTATTCGGCACTGGCCGGCAGGGATACCGGCCCAGCCGCATAGTGCCGCCCATATCGGTAATCCCGCGCTGATTGGGCATGATGTCTATGACCGGGTGGGGCGTGTCCGGGTCCAATTCGGAAGAATTGGCGGCCTTCAAGCCCATCATATTACGGGCCCACTCGATTACCATTACCTGCAACCCCAAGCACAGGCCCAAGTAAGGCACTTGGTGTTGCCGCGCGTATTGGACGGTGGTGACCATCCCTTCCACTCCGCGCGGGCCGAAGCCGCCGGGGACTACTATGCCGCACGCACTGCCCAACAGCGAGTCGGGGCCGTATTTTTCCACGTCTTCGGAGTGCACCCATTGAATGTCCACTGCTTTATCGTGGTGCAACCCGGCGTGGCGCAGGGCTTCCTTTACCGACAGGTAGGAGTCGGGGTACTCCACGTACTTGCCCACCAATGCGATGGGCACAGTCTCTTTGACGTTTTTCATCCGCGCGACCATGCCGGCCCAGTCAGTCATATCCCTGGACCGGGCATCCAGCCCCAATGAGTCCAGGATGATGTCCCCCAAGCCGGCCTCCTCCAATATGAGCGGGACCTCATACACGTTGTCCACCGTTGTTAAAGGAATAACCGCTAGTTGAGGAACGTCGCAGAAGGAGGATATCTTCTCACGAATCGAGTCGGATACGGGAAAGTCGCTCCGGCAAAGGATAGCGTCGGGTTGGATGCCGATAGCCCGCAATTCTTTGACGCTGTGCTGGGTGGGCTTGGTCTTCAACTCCTGGGCGGCGGCCAAGTAGGGAAGCAGTGTCAGGTGGATATAGTAAACGTTGTCGCGGCCGACGTCGTTCCGGACTTGGCGAATGGCCTCCAGAAAGGGAAGTCCTTCAATGTCTCCCACCGTGCCGCCCACTTCCACCACCACTACGTCGACGTTGTGGGTTTCGGCTAAGCTGATGATACGCTGCTTGATCACGTTGGTTACATGGGGAACGGCTTGGATGGTGCCGCCGAGAAAGTCGCCCCGCCGCTCTTTACTGATAAGGTCCAAGTAGACCTCGCCGGCAGTCAGGTTGGATGCGCGGGTGAGGTCGGCGTCGATAAACCGTTCGTAGTGGCCCAAGTCAAGGTCGGTTTCCCCGCCGTCGGCAGTGACAAATACTTCCCCGTGCTGATAGGGGGACATGGTGCCCGGATCGACATTCAGGTAGGGATCCAGCTTGACTACCGAAACCGATAACCCCCGGCTCTTGAGGATGCGGCCGATGGATGCGACGCTGATCCCTTTGCCGAGTGAGCTGACCACTCCCCCGGTGACAAAAATATACTTAGTGGCCACGTGCCGATCCTGAGTGTCCGGGAAAAGGCTTAGGCATACATCAGATAAAGCGGAAGCAGGGTTGGATAGTACAAGAAAAGTGGAGCGCAACGAGGAACCGGGGCCCCGCGTGAGGATTGATTAGCATTATAGAGTCACTATTCGAAAAGTGTCAAGCGTCGGTCTTCAGGCAAAATGACTCCGGTTGACAAGGTGTATAGCGGACTATATATTCACAAACGCTTGGCGAAAGGCCGTATTCCAGACCAAGGGAGTATCCCCGTTTGAGTTTCCGGGCCAATTGCGTCTTCTGCAACATCACCCACTACCATGACCGGGACGCCAAGATATGGTACGTGGACAACGACATAATGGTAATCAGGAACCGGCTGACTTGGGTGCCGGTGATGTTGCTGGTGATGCCCAAGCAGCACTTGGACCAGTTCGATATGTGGAGCAACGGGTTGATGTCAAGGCTGGGGAACATCGCGGTGGAATTGGGTACGGCCTTTTCCCCCGGAGGATTCCGCATTTTGTCCAATTTCGGGCGTGACGGCCTGCAAAGCCAGAGCCACGGCCACCTGCACGTCATTGGCGGCGTGTACCTTGGAGAATACGCTTGATTGAGCACCGGGTAGACCGCACGGCTTGACCTTGGATTGCTCATTCCGTACCAGCTTAACCTTGGGCGCATTATTCCTTCGTCTTCCCCGCGCAGGCGCTGACAAGGGTATGTATTTCATTTGGGACTTTACGCAGTTGAACGTGAGACCGCATAGTAGGGTAGGCTTGCTCAAATACAAAACCGCTCCCAAATGCTCACTATCGGGCCCATTCCGTATCGGGCCCATTCCGTCATTCCGGCGTAGGCCGGAATCCAGGCGGGCCCATTCCGTCATTCCGGCGCAGGCCGGAATCCAGGCGGGCCCATTCCGTCATTCCGGCGTAGGCCGGAATCCAGGCGGGCCCATTCCGTCATTCCGGCGTAGGCCGGAATCCAGGGGCGGTGGGGCCGGTTCGTAGCTATAATCTCAATTTTACATACCCCTGTCAGCGCCCCCGCGGGGAACCAAACTGTAGCTATGGATTCCCGCCTACGCGGGAATGACGGAAGATATGGATTCCCGCCTGCGCGAGAATGACGGAAGATATAGATTCCCGCTTGCGCGGAATAACGGTAGAGAGGACTCGGATGGCTGAAACGGTACTATACGAAAAACGGGACAACGTCGTCGTAATCACCCTGAACCGTCCCGACTCGCTGAACTCCATCAACCGCCAACTACGGCAGGACCTGGGCGACGCAATCACGCAGTTCGACAGCGACAGCGACGCTTTCGTGGCGATAATCACCGGGGCCGGAAGGGCCTTCTGCGCCGGCCGCGACCTGAAGGAGCGGGCTGCCGACAACGCCGAGGGAGTCCAAGCCAGGGCCTCTCAGAGTATGTCCCAGGACAGGCCGTTCATGTGGCCGCAGACTTGGAAGCCGCTCATCGCAGCTATCAACGGGTTCGCCTTGGCCGGCGGCTGGTCTATCGCCCAGATGTGCGACCTGCGGGTAGCGGCGGAAGAGGCCCAACTGGGCATTACCGAAACCAAGTGGAGCCTTTTGCCTCCGTTCGGCACCATCCTGCCGAAAGCCATATCCCTTTCGGCTACGTTGGAACTGGTGTTCACCGCCCAGCCCATATCCGCCCAACGCGCCTACGAAATCGGGTTCGTCAACAGGGTCGTTCCCGGCGACGAGTTGATGCCTGAGGCGATGAAGCTGGCGAACCAGATAGCGGAGAATGCTCCGTTGGCGGTGCAGTACTTCAAAGAGTTGGCCTACCGCGGCCTTAACATGTCCACTCAGGACATCTCCTCTCTGACCTACCACATGTACGACCAGCTTCTTACCACGGAAGACTCCAAGGAGGGTCCCAGGGCTTTCGCCGAGAAGCGCAAGCCCCAATGGCAGGGCCAGTAGATCCCGGGCCCCAGTGAGGAGTTCACAGCTATGAACCTGGTAATCAAGAACTTCAGAAACCTTCACGTCCCCGGCAGGCTATCAACCCGGTTGATAGGGTTGGACGACAACCCGCCCACCTGCACCATGACCTACTCGGAGATTAACCCGGGCCAGACCAGCACCCATCACATCCACTCATGGGAGCATGAGGTGTATATAATCTCCGGGTCCGGGACGTTGATGTGCGACGGCAAGGGATACCCTGTCAAGGCAGGGGACGGGATATTCATTCCCGGCAACGTGGACCACTACACGCTGAACGACGGCGGCGCAAGGGTCATCCGGCGCTTGGAGATCAACCCGTTGGTTGCCGCGCAATCCGGGGGAGCCCGCAACAACGGCGGCGTAGGCACCGGAGAGCCGCTGGTGATTCGCAATCGCAGCGAACTAATGGGTAGTGGCGGCGTGAGGCTGATAAGCTCGGCGGACGGCGCTCCCACCTACAGTATGCTTTACATTGAGCTGGCCGGTGGGCAGTCTTCTCATCAAGACGCCGGTGGACACACCCATCCCTGGGAGCATGTGGCCTACGTATTGGAAGGTCACGGCACGCTGCTGTGTGACGGTCAAGAGTATGAAGTCTCGGAGGGAGACGGCATCCTGGTGCCGGGCAACACCCGCCACCAATGGCGGAACCCGGGCCAAGACACCGTGAAGCGGCTGACCTTCAATCCGTTAGCCGCCTCCGCGGCTGAAGGGTAGACCGAGCTTTCCCTAGACTTGGTACTCCGGACGACTGAGCAACTGACGGGCGATGAGCAGCTTCATTATTTCGTTATAGTGAACATTGTTTGGCACTAAGGGCAGCTAATGTGGGATTCAAACGAGTAAGGTATTCTTGGATTTCTAAAGCCGGTGCGTTGATGATGACCACCCCAGGGGGCAGATCGTCACCTAGAGCCATGTAGCCGCCGTTAGTTCGCGCGACTAGAAACATTACACGCACGTTTTTCCCTTTTGAGGCATGGTATAGCTTGTTGCCGGCCTCAATGAGGGTTTCTTCCTCTCGCTGTACTCGTACAGGGATAGGAGTCCCTCCAAAGTCTTCCTTCAGGATTGCGTCGATTCCTTTGTTTCGTTGGACTGGCACGTACTCTAATCCCCGCAAGAATGTTAGTGCAGTCTCATCGACGTTGTGATAAGAATCCCGTCCTCGGACAAATAGGCTTGATTCACTTTTCCGGAGCTCCCGGATTCTTGTGGAAGTCAGGGCAAGAGCGTCATCCGAAGTATCTATGCCAATGGCATTACGATGCAGCATCTTTGATGCGACCAACGTTGTCCCACTGCCACAGAAGGGGTCAAGCACCCAATCATTTTCTCGGGTAGCGATCCGAATTATCCTTTCCAACAACGTCAGCGGCTTTTGGGTGGGATAACCGGTACGCTCTTTAGCTTTGGGATTCAGGTATGGTATATCCCAAACATCGCTTAGGGGCACCCCCTTTTTTCCACCGTTACTTACTACTTCTCCAACATCGTTCCGTTGGTAAACTGTCTTGCCATAGGCATCTCTGGCCCGACGTTGCAATATCTGATCCACGTTTGTTGAGGGAGAATAGTCCTCCCACAATACATTAAAAGTATAGTCTGGCGATTTGGTGTAGAAGTAGATCGTTTGATGCGCCGGAAGTAGTGTCTTGGTTGAACTCGACCACCGTCGATAGTGCCAGATGATCTCAGACTTGAAGCCTTCAGGTCCCATCACCTCGTCAAGAACAAACCGTGCTAAATGAGTTGCGTTTCTATCGCAATGAAAAAACAGGCACCCTTTGTTTGAGAGCGTCCGGCGTGTCTCGACCAACCGGTCATACAGGAATTCGGTATATTCGCGGTTGGAAGACCAGACGTCATCGAAAGAAAATTCGCGAGACCGATCGCGAGTTCGGAGCCGATGCTTCTTTTGAGTAAAGAATGGTGGATCTAGGTATGCGAGAGACACGCTCTCCGATTGAATAGTGGGTAATACGGATAAGCAGTCTCCTTTGAGGATTCTAGTTTCCGGTTCCTGAAGCATTCTCGCTACCCAATTTCTTTAATATTCCAAGTAAATCAACATTGGTGCGGCTACTAACATAATTCCACGCTGCGTCCCCATAGTGATATTGGCCTTTCACAGCGCTGTAGAGGGCCTCTACAGCCTGTTGAACCTTGATGCTCTGAGAGCGGTTGGGATAGTAGAACATCACCCTGATCGGCGTATAGCCGGCATCCGTGATGGCAAGGATTCTTGTGTGCTCTTTGGTAATATGGTCGCCATCGGTAGTGGCGTCACGCCATTTGATTTCAATCGCCTCCGAATTAACGAGGCAATCTACCTCGAATGTCTTGGGGCGTTGCCCCCTTGTGTTAGGTACGCGAATAGCCGTGGAATCGGGGAATTTCTCAAGAAAGCACAGCTTTGCCGCACTTTCCAGGAACGCCCCGGCGTAGCGATACAAAAACCGGCCTTTGTTCTGGTACAGGTCAATCAGATGTCCTTCTTGGTCAGTCACGCCAAGCACCTGATAAATTAAGAAATGCGATGTGTCATCGGCTGTCATCTCTTGCATTCGCTCACCTATTCTTTGCTTGAGTTGATTAGAATAGTTGAGAGCAACTGCCCTGATCCGTTCTTCAATCCCCATTGGCAAAATATGCTACTTGTCCTGGAGAAAAGACTCGCCCTAGACTTGGTACTCCGGACGACTGAGCAACTGACGGGCGATGAGCAGCTTCATTATTTCGTTGGTGCCCTCTCCGATAATCATCAGCGGCGCGTCCCGGTAGTACCGCTCCACCGGCGACTCTTTTATGTAACCGTAACCCCCGTGGATGCGCACCGCCTCCAGCGTGATTTCCTGGCAGATTTCGCTGGCGAACAGCTTGGCCATTCCTGCTTCCAAGTCCACCCGCTCGCCGCGGTCCTTCCTAGCGGCCGCGTCGTAGGTCAGCAAGCGCGCTGCTTGGATTTTGGTCGCCATGTCCGCCAGCTTTAACTGGATGGCTTGGTGTTGGGAGATGGGAACGCCGAAGGTACGGCGCTGCTGTGAATAGCGCATCGAGGCGTCAAAGGCGGCTTGGGCCACTCCCACGGCTCGGGCGGCAACGTTGATACGGCCGGTCTCCAGGCCGCTCATGACTTGGGAGAAGCCGCGACCCTCCTGGTCGCCGATGAGGTTTTCGGTGGGGATGCGGACGTTGTCGAAAATCAGCTCGCAGGTGTCGAGTCCCCGGTAGCCCATCTTATCCAGATCGCGGCCAACTCTAAAGCCCGGATCGCCCTTCTCCACCACGAAAGCGCTTATGCCCCGGTGCTTGGGTTCCACCGACCGGTCGGTGCGGGCAAGCAGGCAGAAAGCGTCCCCGTAGCGCCCATTGGTAATGAACATCTTGGTGCCGTTGATGACGTACTCTTCGCCGTCCTTGTCGGCGGTGGTCTGGAGGTTGGCCACATCAGTGCCGCCGCCCGGCTCGGTCAAGGCCAGCCCACCGCGTTTTTTGCCCGACGCCAAGTCCGGCAGGAACCGGCGTTTTTGTTCCTCGGTGCCGTAGTGGGTGATCATGTAGGCCAGGATGTGGTGGGTGCCGATGGCGCCGCTGATGCTCATGAAACCTTTGCTCAGCTCCTCGAAGACGGACGCAAAGGTGGTGTAGTCCAAGCCCAGACCGCCGTACTCTTCGGGGATGGTAATTCCGAAGAGGCCCAGGTCTTTCATTTTGTCTATCAGGTCCAGCGGGACGATGTCTTCCCGGTCCAGCTTCTCGGCGACCGGTTCCACTTCGCGCCTGACGAAGTCTCGGACCATGTTTACGATCTGGGTGCGGGCCTCTTCCGGGGTCGTTGTCGTCACGGGTCGCTCCTTAATAAAAGATCAATCGGCGGTGATGCGGAAGGATTACCACCCAAGCATCACCGACTCTCTGCGAGGGTCGGCGCCGCCGCGATAGACCCCGTTGTCCGGGTCTATCAGGATGGGGGCGAAGCCGTTGGTGACGCCCCACGGGCCGGTGGTCTCTACTTCGTGGCCTTTGTCCCGCAGGTCGTCCGCCGTTTGCGAAGATACTCGTTCTTCCAGCGCCAGCCGATTGGGGTAGGTGCGATGCGGCCAAGGAGACCGGGGGAAGCTGTAGCCACAGAACCGGGGCGCTTCAACCGCCTCCTGCACGTTCATTCCGAAGTCCACGATGTTGTTGAACACTTGCAGGTTGCTCTGGGGCTGGCTGTCGCCGCCGGGAGTTCCCAAGGTCATAAAGGGGCGGCCGTTCTTGAGCGCGATGAAGGTGCAGGGCGTCGTCCGCGGGCGCTTGTGAGGCGCGATAACGTTGGGGTTGTCCTCGTCCAACCAGAAGTAGCAGCCGCGGGCGTTAAGCAGAATGCCGGTGTCTCCCAGTATCATCCCCTGCGGCAGCGCTTGGAAGCTGCTGGGGGTAGCCGACACCACGTTGCCTTGGGAGTCCACCGTGGACAGGTAGGTGGTGCCGTCCTCGTCGCCACCGACGGCCCCGACGAAAGCATCGGCCTCCGCAGGCCGGTGGCCATCAGCCACGGCTTTCATGCCGCGAGGGTCACCCGCCGGATAGTCCGCCCGCGCCTTGTTGGGGTCTATCAGTCCCCGCCTCAGCGCGGCGTACTCGGCGGAAAGCAGGCCTTCCACCGGGACATCAACGTGAGCCGGGTCGCCGACGTACCGTTCCCGATCGGCGAAGGCCAGTTTCAAGGCCTCCACTTGAAGATGCAAGGCTTGTGCGCTGTTGTGGCCCATAGCCCCCAAGTCGTAGCCCTCCAGGATTTTCAACGCCTGTAACAAGGTGATTCCTTGGGTCCAAGTACGGTTGGTGAAAATCTCGTAGTCGCGGTAAGTAACGGAAATGGGATCTTCCGCCGGCGACTCGTACTCGGCGAAGTCCTCGTAGGTGTACAGGCTGCCCAGGTCCTGCAACGCCGCAACCATACGGCGGGCGACGTCGCCCTTGTAAAAGACGTCGCGGGCGGCGTTGATGGCCGCGCTGCGGGTGGCTCCCTGGCCCAGGGCCTGCTGTTCGGCGTGCATCATGGAGGCCAACGTCCGGCCCAGGTCCTCTTGAACGAACTTGGTCCCCAGAACGGGCGGTTGCCCGCCGGGAAGGTATACCCGGCTCGACGTGGGATATTTCTTGATGTTGTTGAGCCGGTCCGGAGCGCCGATGGTCCGGCACAGCAGTTGGTAGGCCGGAAACCCGTTGGCGGCTAAGGACTGGGCGCTTTCGACAACCTGGCTGAAGCTCATGGTCCCGTGGGCTTCCAGCATCGCCAGCAACGCGGAGATAACTCCGGGCACCGTGCTGCTCAGAACGCCCGGAGGAATCTCTCCCCAAGTCTTCCGGTAGTGGTCGGCGGTGGCGGCCCTTGCCGCCCAACCTTGGCCTACTACTGAATGTACCCGCTTGGTAGATGCGTCGTAAAACAGGAAGGCTACCTCACCGCCGAGGGAGTAGTGGGCCGAGGGCTCCATGACGCCGGCGGCGAAGGCGCTGGCAACGGCGGCGTCCACTGCATTGCCGCCTTGGGCGAGAATGCGCATACCGGCTTGGGCAGTGAGTTGAGTCCCCGCACCCACCATGTAGTGGGTGCCCCAGACCATCGGCCGGTGGGAGAACTCACCCTGGCTGCCACGGGTATGGTGGGAGGAGACGCTTGTCATACTATTACTCCTGTGTCATGGCTTGTTGGTCAAGTTATACGCCGTTATCAGGTCAGTGGCAAGTAATTCGAAGGGGCGCCAATGCGGCCCGCATGTGCCCAACTGTAAGGCCCCGTGTTTCCCGAAATGGAGCTTGTGTTAACATACCAACGTACTCGAAAACATGGCCAGCTAACCTGCGTCATATAGCACAGCCAAGTTTCGACATTCTAACAGCCATCATAATTTACGCGATTGAAGAGGAGGTATATCCATGGCGGTTGAAGTAGGACAAGCCGCGCCGGGATTCACTTTGCATGATGCTGATCGTCAACAGCGTTCCCTCAGCGACTACCGAGGCAAGAACGTGGTGCTGGCCTTTTATCCCGGCGCGTTCACCGGCGTTTGCACCACCGAGATGTGCACGCTGCGGGACAGCATGGGACAGTTTGAGTCATTGAACGCCCAAGTGCTGGGGATCAGCGTAGACGGCGCATTCGCCCAAAAGGTCTTCAGCGACCAGAACAATTTGAACTTTCCGCTGCTGTGCGACTACAGTCGGCAAGTTGTGGAGCAGTACGGCCTCGGCTTACCAAATTTTGCCGGTATGGAAGGCTATACGGCGTCTCAACGGGCTGTGGTTATCGTCGACGGTGAAGGGACGGTACGCTATAGCTGGGTCGGGCCCAATCCAGGCGTGGAACCGGACTATGACGAGGTGAGGGCCGCTCTGAACGGGTTGAGCTAACCTTTGCCCAGGATCCCCAGCCGGGGAAAGCTCCTGCAAAAATTGTCTTGACGACATCAGGCTGGGCGGTATTCGCTCAGCCTTTGGGTAAAGGTTTCCGCCAGTTCCATGGCGTTGACTTCCAAGCAGACCCTGGCATTCAGGGATTTCCCCTCCGGGGCTTGGCGGTTGGCTACGGTCTGCCCGCGGGTGATGGGGCTATGCGTCTCAATCTGGACGTAGTAGTCGGTGCAGCCGAACCAGTCCGGCGCAACGGCATAGGCCACGGCCGGAAGGTCGTTGTAGCGGACGCTGTCAGCTTGGGCTTGAAGGCCGCGGTCGATGTAGGACTGTTGCAGGAATGGCGTAGCGGAAGTCAGCAACTTGGCTGCCGGAGTTCCCGCTTGGCGGATGCGCTCAATTTGGGAGCCGCTGATTAATACTTGATTGCACACATCCAAACCCACCTGCACCAAGGGAGCGACCGAGCGGTAGACGATGCTGGCTGATTCCGGGTCTTCGTAGAGGTTGGCCGACGCCACGGGAGACACGTTGCCGGGAACGTTGACCGCGCCGCCCATGACGATTATCCCGGAGACTGATTGGGCCAGCCGTGGCTCGATACGCATGGCCAGAGCAACGTTTGTCAACCGCCCCAGCGCCAGGATAGTCAGCTCTCCCGGGGACGCCATCACAAGGTCGATCATTTTCAACGCGGCGTGTTGGGACGCCGGTTGGGGCACTCCCGCATCCAAGTCCGGCAAGCCGGCGGCGCCCAAAGCGTCAGGACCATGTACGTGGAGGGGCCACCCGTCGTTGGGTTCACGCAGCAAGGGCCTTCCCGCGCCGGGGTAGACCGGGATGTCGGTCCGGCCCGCCGCTTGCAGTATGCGGCGGGCGTTGGCAGTGCACATCTCCAGGGGACCGTTGCCAAAGACGGTAGTGAGCGCCTCCACCGACAACTCCGGGCTGGCCAAGGCAAACAGGATGGCCGCCGCGTCGTCGATGCCGGGATCGGTGTCTATGATGACTCGTTTCAACGAAGCTCCCGACAGGCTGGATAGATTGGCGCGGATTATACCACCGGCGTTTGACAACGGCTTTGGCGGCGGCTATGGTGCGGCTATTGGCCCAATCAGGCGCAGGTGCATCCAAAGAGGAACGTTACCATCAGAGGACGTCCTGGATTCCCGCCTGTGCGGGAAAGACGGGTTTGGAGAGGAAAAGACATGGACTCTTCCGATGTGAAAGCGCTTATTTTCGATGTGTTTGGCACAGTCGTCGACTGGCGCACTTCCATTGCCCGGCAGGGCAAGCAGTTCGGCAAAGCTCATGGCATCGAGGCCGACTGGGAGGCCTTCGCCGATGCTTGGCGGGGAAAGTACCAACCCTTTATGAACAAGGTCCGCAACGGCGAATTGCCGTGGACAAACTTGGACGGCCTGCATCGCATGGCCTTGGACGAGGTCTTGACCGAATTCGAAATCTACGGGATCAGTGACGATGACAAGGACGAACTCAACCGGGCTTGGCACCGGTTGGACCCTTGGCCGGACTCGGTGCCGGGGCTGTACCGTTTGAAGCGCAGGTTTGTGCTGGCTCCAATGTCCAACGGCAACGTGGCGATGATGACCAACATGGCCAAGAACGGCGGCCTGCCGTGGGACTGCATCCTGGGAGCGGAGCTTGCCAAGCATTACAAGCCGGACCCGGAGAGTTATCAGAAGGCGGTGGACCTGCTGATGCTGCGCCCCGAACAAATCATGATGGTGGCAGCCCATCAGAACGACTTGCTGGCGTCCCAGAAAGTGGGCTTGAAGTCGGCGTTCGTCCCCCGGCCCATGGAGCGCGGCCCCAGCAACATCCCCGACCCAACGCCCGACTCGTCCTTCGACATGGTAGCCAACGACTTCGTAGACTTGGCAAACCAACTGGGATCGTAAAAAACGGCCTCTGCGGCTCTCTTCCTTCTGGGGAATTCGTGGTCCCAATAAGCCCAAAGGGAGAATGAAAAAGCCTTGGAAGTAGCGGGCGTCGTCGTTTACATCGGGTTTAAAGCCTATGCTATAATCTGCCGTCTCTCAATTTCCGACTCGTTAACGACGGTGTCAGGCGCCGGTATTGCCTACCGGACAATTGGGCCCATGAGGTAGCCAAGGGTTTGACTGAACCGGGCCGATTGTACATGTGCTTTAGTCTTGCGCGATTGACGAGCGGAGACGTGCGACAGAAAATGGAGAAGGCGTGGAGTGGAAGGGGTAACCCAGGAAACACAGCAGCGAGGGTCGATCATGAATGGTTTTGTCGACGAACTCAAGGTCTTTTCCGGGAACGCCCACCGGGGGTTGGCTGAGTCCGTGTGCCAGTACCTGGATATACCACTGGGTCAGGCCGACGTCTTCAAGTTCGCCAACGATAATACCTTTGTTCGCATCCAGGAGAACGTCCGGCAACGGGATGTTTTCATAATTCAACCCACCTGTGCACCGGTCAACGACCACCTGATGGAATTGCTCATAATGATCGACGCCTGCAAGCGGGCGTCGGCGGGCCGCATCACGGCGGTTGTGCCATATTACGGCTACGGGCGCACCGACAAGAAGGACCAGCCGAGGGTGCCGATAAGCGCGAGGCTGGTGGCCGACCTGCTCATTGCCGCCGGCGCCGACCGGCTCCTCACGGTTGACCTCCATGCCGGCCAGATTCAGGGATTCTTCAATATCCCGGTAGACGAACTGACGGCGATGCCCATCCTGGTGGACTATTTCAAGGCCAAAGAACTGTCTGACTTGGTCGTCGTAGCGGTGGACATAGGCATCAGCAAGAAGGCCAGGGACGTTGCCGAACATCTGCAAGCCCCGTTGGCCATCATCGAAAAGCGTCGGGTGAGCAATGACGACACCAGCGAGATTATGAACGTGATTGGCGACGTCAAAGGCAAGATAGCGTTGACATTCGACGACGAAATAGATACGGGCGGCACTGTGGCGAACGCCGCTCTTGCCTTGGCCGCCCACGGGGTAAAAGAGGTCTATTGCTGCGCCACCCATCCGGTGCTTTCCCGGAATGGGGCCGGAGCTATGGCGAAAAGCCCTTACTCCGAGGTGGTGGTGACCGACACCATCCCGCTGTCCTCGGAAAAACGCAACGGCAAGATAAAGGTGCTTTCCGTTGCGCCCTTGCTTGGCGAAGCCATCTACCGTATTCACAAGGGCTTGTCGATCGGGGAGATGTTTAACTGAACCAGGAGGTCTAACGAGCATGTACGATCTGCTGATAAGGGGCGGGACGGTAATCGACCCCTCCCAAAGTATTCACGCATTGAACGACGTCGCTGTCGAGGCGGGCAAGATCGCCCGTATAGCCCCCGGCATCCCCGTTGAAGAAGCTGCCCGCGTGATCGACGTGCCCGGCAAGCTGGTGACCCCTGGCCTTATAGACCTGCATACTCACGTCTACGACGGGGTGAACGGCAATGGTGTGCGGGCCGATCTGGGCGGGGTGAACGCCGGTGTCACTACGATGGTGGATGCTGGCAGCGCAGGGTGCGACACCTTCGGTGGCTTTCCCAAGCACATTATCCCCAACAACGACACGGAAATTATCTGCTTCCTGCACATCTGCCGCACCGGGTTGGCCACCACACCGGACATATTCAGCCCGTCCAGCATCGACCTGGACAACACCATCAGGATAGTTTCCGAGAACCGGGACGTGATAACCGGCATCAAGGCCAGGATGGTGTCACCCGCCTTGGAGATCATGGGTATGGAAATGCCCCGCTTGGCCAAGCGGGCCGCCAAGGAGGCCGGGGTCAAGCTGATGGTCCACATCGGCGACACCGAAAAACGGTACGACCCCAACGTGATTCGTGAGTTGCTGCCCATCTTGGAGGAAGGGGACATCGTCACCCACTTGTTCACCGCCAACCCAGGCGGCGTCCTGGACGAGAAGGGTGAACTGGTGCCGGAAGCCAAAGAGGCAAAAGACCGGGGAGTTTGGCTGGACACGGCCCACGGCAGGTCGAACTTCAGCTTCGACGTTGGCCAGCGGGTGCTGGACCAGGACTTGATTCCCCACTGCATCAGCACCGACCTGACCCTGCCGGGGCGCGTCCGGACCGTTCACAGCATGACCGAGATGATGACCCGCTTCCTGGCAATGGAATTTACCATGGACCAGGTTGTGGCCATGTCCACCATAAACCCCGCCAACGCCATCGGGGAAGGAGGCAGGCTGGGAACTCTTGAGGTAGGCCGCCAAGCGGATATCTCCGTGCTGGGCATCGAAGAGGGAGACTGGGTAGTCCACGACGTGGTCGGCGGGTCCAAGAGGACGGAAAAAGCGGTTGTCCCGGTCCTGACGGTGAAGAAGGGGCAAGTGTTCGAGGCCGGTTGGGGTCCCCGTTCCTGGGGCTGGGAGCCGGATAGAGCATGAGTACATTCACAGTTAGTCTTGGAATAGCCGACCGGCGTCGGGACCGTTATGTCACCGTGAACGCCTTGGTTGATACCGGGGCTACCTACACCTCCCTCCCGTCAAGTATTCTCGCCGACCTGGGGATAGAGCAGATAGAAGTCCGCAGGTTCAGAATAGCTGATAACCGTGTGGTCGAATTCCCTGTGGGAGAAGCTCTCCTGAGACTGGAAGACCGTGAATTCACGGCCGTTGTTATCTTTGCACCGGACGCCGCCACTCCTTTGGTGGGAATGACAACGTTAGAAATGTTCGGACTGGGAGTGGACCCTATCGAGGAAAAGCTGGTGCCGGTGATTGCTTTGGGGAGGTGAGGTGTTGGAAGGTGCTGTTGCGTGACTGCTTACTATCCTATCGTTGAAGTTCAGCCGGAGTGGGTGTCTCAGCCGGAACAAATGGGTGGAAAGGCGAAGTTTTGGTATCTGGAGCCGAACGAGAATACATCTAATTGGCTGTTCAAGTATCCGAGGCCAAATACCGGCGAGCACTGGGCAGAAAAAATAGCTGCTGAAATAGCTGGACTTCTCGACATTCAATGTGCGCAAGTAAAATTGGCCACTTTCGAGGGATTTTGCGGTTCCGCCTCAGAGTCGTTCCTTAGCGACGACCAACAGCTATTTCACGGCAATCAGGTTCTGGCTCGCTATGTCCGGGATTACGATCCACAGCAGCAGTTCGGCCGTACTAGACATACGCTGAAGAACATTTGGCTTGGGCTGGACTACGTCTTTGTCGAACCAGAAGGCGTACAGGTGGCCAAGACTCAGTTTGCCGAGTTCCTCGTCCTGGACGCCGTGATCGGAAACACCGACCGTCACCACGAAAATTGGGGAGTAGCGCGGCGACACACTACGGACGGCTGGGTAGGGTATCTGGCACCGTCCTTCGATCACGCCTCGGCTTTGGGCCGTGAACTTGAGGATAAACGAAGAGATAGCTTAATTGTCAATAACCGAATCGCCAACTACTCCGAGAAAGGCAAGGGTGGGATTTACTGGTGTGAATCTGATGCGAATGGTCCAAGCCCACTGGAATTGACACGGGTAGCTTCCCGCCGGTATCCAGAAATCCTTGGCCCGGCTTTAGCCAAAATACCACGGCTGGACGACGAGGCTGTGGATGCCATAGTGAACCGCATCCCCACGGACTGGATGACTGACACCGCTAGACGGTTCGTGGTACGCTTGATAAGTTACAATTGTCAACAGTTAAAAGAGCTCATGTGATGACTACGAAAACGTTGTATTTGGCTTGGCAAGGCATTCGTGATGAGGACAACTACAGCGGTAGCCACCTCTGGTTTCCAATTGGCCGTTTAGATATCGAAGACGGGGAATACCCATACCGTTTCCGTTACACCAAAGGAGCAGAAGAGGCCAACGAGAAGGCTGGTTTTCCACCTCTCCCGGAGTTTCCTCATTTCGAAGAGGATTACCGTTCATTCGATCTTTTCCCTATTTTCCAGAACCGGATTATTTCTCCGAAGCGCCCGGATTTCCGGCACTACGTGCAAGCCTTAGACCTTGGACCGGATGCTGACCCGATTGAAATCCTGTCTGCTAACGGTGGCCGCCGCGCAACGGATACTTTTGAAGTTTTCCCCAGACTAGTTAAAGACACTGACGGCAGTTTTGTTTGCAAGTTCTTCCTGCACGGATGGAGGCATGTTAGCGAAGCTGCCCAAGCCCGGTTGCAGTCATTGGCCCCAGGAGAAAGGCTCTATGTTGCCTTAGAGTTGACAAATCCTCTGTCGGAAATGGCCGTACAGATCCAAACTACCGACTATCACATGATCGGCTGGGCACCTCGTTATCTTGTCGATGACTTAGCAATGGCGATGGCGGAATCGCCCGGCAAATATTCTGCGTCAGTTGTTCGATTAAATCCGCAGCCTGTTCCATCCAATCAACGTGTATTGATTGAAATGCGTAGCCTCTGGGACAAACACCAGCCAATGACTGGGCCTCAGTTCCAGCCATGGGTGGATTAGCAGACCTCCCTCAAGACCTTCTGAGTTTATCCCTTCTTCCTCCTCTTGCGAACTGCCCTCACCAGCGGCCGCAGCTTGGCCTTCAAGCTGAACCTGCGGCGGACGTTGTTGGCCACCAGTGGGGCCAAGTGCTTGTTGCCGGCCACCAGCGGCGCCGTCATGCCGCGCAACTCCTTCATGGTGGGAGTCTTTTGGTCCCACGATGGGACCAAACTATCAAGCGGATGCCACTGCTTGTCGCCGCGAAAACGGGTCATTACTGTGCCGCCCGCCTCCACGACGGCCAAGGCCCCTCCAGCCATGTCCCATAGCCTTGGGGCGCCGAAGATGGCGTACTGCATCACGCCCCGGGCGGTCATCGCTAGTTCGTAGGCAATGCTGCCGGTGGTCCTGGGCTCGCCGGCTTTGTCGGCCAGCCGCTTGGAAAAACGGTTGGCGACCCCAAAATAGCCCGGCACTCCTATAAGCCGATTGGGGACCGGTTCTTCAGTCTCGTAAACCGAAACCGGTTCGTCGTCGGCAAAGCATCCATTGCCCTTGGAGCAATGCAGGATAAACCCGCCGCTGGCCGTCGGCCAAGGCACGTACAAGGCTCCCACGATTGGCCTGCCCCGGTACAGTACGCCGATGGACGAGGCAAAAACCGGCAGGCCGTTCAGGAAATTGGTTGTCCCGTCCAACGGGTCCAACACCCATAGAATATCGCGCGCAGGGGCTTCCGACTCTTGTTCTTCCTTGTTCGCCGTTTCTTCGCCAAGGATGCCGTGGTCGGGGAACCGTTTGGTTATCTCGGAGACCAAGTATTCCTGGCAGCCCTTGTCGGCCTGGGTCACCGGGTCCCGCTCTTTCTTGTCTTTGTACTCGACGGCAATCTGCCGACCGAAGTGCCCGGCCAGAATCCGCCCGGCGCCGCGGGCCAAGTCCACCGCGTGACGTTCGATTTCCTTGGTTAATGCCTCGTCGAATTGCTGCAAAATTATCTCACCTGCCATCATGGCAAGGGTAGAACAGCACACACAGGTGGTCAACCCACTATTGCCGGTGGGTATCTGGGACATTGGCCGGGGCAAGGCAGGCTGGTATAATCGCCGTGGCCCAATCGAGCCGCAGCCTCCCTCGCGAGGCGCGGCGAAAGAGGTAGATATGGACTTGGAATTGAAAGGCAAAGTGGCTATAGTCGGCGGCGCAAGCAAAGGGTTGGGGCGAGCCTGCGCCGACGTTTTGGCCCAGGAAGGGGTACAGGTCACCGTATGCAGCCGCACCGAGGCTGACCTGCATCAAGCGGCCGAAGAGATTCGCCAAAGCACCAGGGCGGCTGTCCTGGAGTTTCCGGGCGATTTGGACAAGCATGAAACTATCCAAGCGCTGGTGGCCGCCACGGTGGAGCGGTTTGGGGGCTTGGACATAATGATCAACAACTCCGGCGGGCCTCCGTTGGGCCGGGCCGCCACCGCCGATGAAGACCAGTGGGAAACCGCAGTGCAGCGGTCACTGCTGTTTTTCGCCCGCATGTCCCGCGAGGCCCTTCCTCACCTGCGGCGGCAGGGCGGCGGCCGTATCATCAACATCCTGGCCAGCACGGTGTACCAGCCCATCCCCAACCTGGCGCTGTCCGGCGCCACCCGGATGGGCGTCGTGGCCTACGCCAAGAGCCTGGCTGACGAGGTTGGCCGGGACAACATACTGGTCAATAACGTATGCCCCGGCTCTATCCTCAGCGACCGTATGCTGTCCAACGTTACCTCCCGTGCCAATGAGCTTGGCATTCCAGTAGAGGAAGCGCTGGCCCAAAGAGCGGCGGAAACCGCCTTGGGGCGAGTAGGCCAACCCGAAGAGCTGGCACACTTGGTAGCGTTCCTGGCATCCAGCAAGTCCAGCTATATTACCGGCACCACCATCCTGGTGGACGGAGGCTTGGTCCGGTCAGTGATGTAAGGCTAGGCACAGGCGGACGCCCCACCGGAATGACATTATCTTCAATGACCGGATGGAACCGGCCTCATCAAATCTGAACAAGCGCGAACGGTTTCATTACCCTCGCGAAGGAAACTGCCCAATCTGCGGAACGTGGTGAGATCGACGCCAGCGTAATGAAATTAAGCATGGTTGATTTAATTAGGAAGTCGGATGCGATTGTTTTCTCATCCCTACGCGCCGAGTTATATATCCTGTGGGGTGTCTCGGTCTTGGTGAGCCTAATCATTCTAGGCGCGTCTTTCTACTTAACCCCTGAAGCTTTAGATGGTGGCGCCCTTTCTCTCCTCTCAGTACCGCATGAGCACTGCCCTCTCTGCGGTATGTCCCATAGCCTTGTGTTCATCTCCCATGGAAGTTTGACCGAAGCGGTTGCCTGGAATCCAGGAGGTCCAGTGCTTTACTTCATCATAGTAGCCAACACGGCGCTATGGTTTCTCCGGAACATCCGAAAGTCTATCATGCGCTCGCACGAAGGAGGAGGCAATTGGGTGTAGCAGCTCTGGTTTTTGGCATACTGAGCATCGTCTGGATGTTCATCGCTTTTGTTCCTTGCCTTGGGTGGCTGAACTGGATAAACATCCCGTTTGCGATTTTTGGACTGATTGTAAGTATCATCGCCAGTGTACAGGGAGATACGAAAGGGATTGCAGGGATCGCCCTTTGTGCCATTGCCATAGTGTTCGGTGGGGTACGGTTGATTTTGGGCGGAGGAATCTTCTAACTAACCTGAGTTCGGGAAAGTTAAAAGGGATGAGATAGGAGTTGAAGTTGCTGGTCTGAGAGGTGAAGGGAAGGCTTTTTCGGTTGATGGCAGTAGGCGATCAGGCCACAGAGCAGGTTGACCAGGAAGTTAGCCACACTGCGGTGCCGGGTATGTTCAATTTGGGAAATGTTCTTCAGTTGGTCGTTGATGGTCTCAATGACCGACCGTTTCCGCAACAACAGCTTGTCTTCCAGAGGCAACGGACGCTTCTTCATGTTCTTGCGCCTGGGGGTGATTAGCTCCAAGCCTTGGGCCAGCAGTTGTTTGAATAGTGGTTGGGAGATGTAGCCCTTGTCGCCGAAGAGCTTGCCAAACAAGCCCTTAGCCAAGGCTGGCAGCGGCTTGCGGTCATCGACGTTGCCCGGAGTCAGCCGGCACGCCAGTATTTCACCCCGGTCATTGACGACCAGGTGGAGTTTGAAGCCATAAAACCAGCCCATTGTGGTCTTGCCCCGGGCGGCGATTCCGGCAAAGACCTGGTGGCGGGGAATCCGCTTGTTATGGCATACCTTGATGGCAGTGGCATCCACGAAGGCGAGGCCGGTGCAGTTGCCTTGGCGCTGTTGCAGGTAGGCTAACAGGGGGATGGTCACGGTAGGCGTCAACTCAACGAACCGGTTGTAGCTGACCAAGCCTGGGAATTCGGGCCGGAGGTGCACCAGGGTATACTCAGTGTAATAGGCTTTGAAGGTACGGTAGTGGGACTGGTGAAAGTGAATGAGAATCGTCATGATTTCACTGGGGGACAACCTTGTCGCTCGAACTCTCCGCCCCCCTTTCCGCGCCAACGTCACTCGACGCCAATGCGGTTGGAAGGCTTGCCAGAAATCATCGACATTGCAGAACAGTTTGAGTAAACTCATGAGGGATGCCTCCTTGGTATTCATCTACCAGAAAGAATACCTGTTCTTTCTTTGGGAGGCATCCCTTATCCCGAACTCAGGTAACTAGGTTGTGTTGACATTTGGTTATAATGGAAATATGTCAAGACTTGAACTCTCTCCAGATAAATGGACCAAGATTCTCCAGTTCTTGCGTAGCCGCACCGAACTGTACGTCGGTCAGGAAGAAGAATGCCGACGTTTCATAGAAGCCGTGCTGTGGATCGATCGCTCCGGCGCCCAATGGCGGCTTCTTCCAGCCGAGTATGGGAACTGGAACAGCGTCTACAAACGATTCGCCCGCTGGAGCGACCGGGGTATCTGGGAACTCCTGCGTCAGCATTTGGCCGACGACCCGGATATGGAATACCTCATCATCGACAGCACGGTGGTCCGGGCCCACCCCTGCGCTGCGGGAGCGCCGGGGGAACCTGTTGCCGCCGGCTGCCCAGAACCGGCCCACCCCTGCGCTGCGGGAGCGCCCCCAAAAAGGGTGGCCAAGCAGCCCAGGCCCTGGGACGGAGCCGCGGCGGGTTCAGCACCAAGGTCCACGTGAGCGTGGATAGTCTGGGCAATCCCTTGCGCTTCATCCTGACTGGAGGACAACAGCACGACATCACGCAGGCCGAGGGGCTGATAGACGGTTATGCAGGTGAGTATGTGCTGGCTGACAAAGGGTATGACTCCCAAGGGTTCCGCCAGCACATTCTGGAGCGGGGCATGACGCCGGTGATTCCCCCACGCTCCAACCGGAAGCAACCCTGCGACTACGACGCACATTTATACCGGGAGCGTCATCTGGTCGAATGCTTCATCAACAAAATAAAGCATTACCGCCGTATCTTCTCCCGGTTTGAGAAGTTGGACACCAGATACCTTGGCTTCCTTCATTTCACCGCCGCTCTCATCTGGTTGAGGTGAAATGTCAACACAACCTAATTCTTCCGTAACCTACAGTCCGATTTCCCGGTTCGTGGTGAGTTTGTCGAAGCATGAATCGGGAAAGTCATTTCTGCGCCAAGGGGACCCGCCTCTTCTGATACGCTGTACGGTACATGCAGATGCGATAAGGTAAATCTTCGGCATTGGCAAGTACCGCAGGATGTGTCGATAAGGTTGTTGCACCTGTTAATCTCTTCCATCGGTCAAGCGCAGGCGATATAGTAACATCCGAACTGGAGACCAAAGCAATAGACAGGAGAAATTGCATGTTGGCATTCCTGGGGGGCACCGGACCGGAAGGCAAAGGCCTAGCGTTGCGGCTGGCCGCGGCCGGGGAAGTGGCTATTATCGGTTCCCGCGATGCCGGCAGAGCGTCTGCGGCGGCGGACGAACTAAAGGCCGCCGCATCGGGTAGTCGAATCGAGGGCGCCGATAACGCCGGCGCAGCGGCGCAGGCTGATGTTGTGTTTCTGACTTTCCCTTACGAAGGACAGAAGCCCACGTTGGAGCCGTTGCGGGACGCATTGGCCGGTAAGATAGTGATCGACTGTGTCGCCCCCATGAGCTTCCAGAGGGGTCGCGGCGCAAGCGCTGTGGAGGTGGAAGCAGGGTCTGCCGCCCAGGAAGCCCAGGACCTTCTTCCCGACGCCAAGGTGGTAGCCGCCTTCCAGAACGTCAGCGCGGAAGAGTTACAGCAACTTGGAACAGCGATGGAAGGAGATGTCGTTGTGTGCTCCGACCACCAGGACGCCAAGGAACTGGTGATGAAGTTGGTGAAGAAAATCCCCGAGTTACGTGCGGTGGATGGCGGAGCATTGGCCAACGCCAAATACGTCGAGCAGATAACGCCGATGCTGGTCAACATCAATCGAATATACAAAATCCACGCCGGTATCAAGATTACGGGCTTGTAATCTACCGCGTACTCCAGTCGGTAAGGACTACAAAGGAGGCAGCTATGCCGCGCATTAGCATAGACCTGAACCACCCCGACGGCTTGGCGCAAGTCAACGCCCATTGGAAGTCTGCCCAAGGGTATGTCCCCGGAGAGTCGAATTACGGGATGGTGCAGGGGGCGGCAGGCAGCCCGGCACGGCTGCCGGACTACGACGACTCGTCTTGGGAGGTATGCCCGGACGTTGGGGCTTGGGCCAAGACGGGTTCCGATTACGTTACCGGGTTCGCCTTTATTTGGTACCGCATCAAGGTCACCTTGCCAGAAACTGTGGGCGGCCGCGACGTTTCCCGTACCAGGGTGCAGTTCGAGACCTGTGTTGACGACTACGGTGAAGTTTGGGTTGACGGGGAGTGCAACCGGGAACGAGGCACGGTCGAGGGCTTTAACCGGCCGCAACGGGTGCTGGTGACCGATGCCCCGCAACCGGGAGGGCAGCACACCATCGCCGTCCTGGCGGCCAATGGACCGCTTGGCGCTCCCGGCGGCGGCGTGTTCGTCCGCTACACCACGCTGAACTTTGAGTGGCGCGACGACGACCCGTAGGGCGCCAGGGAATTAGAGAAAGTCTTCCTCGTCCTCATCCGCCTCTTGGGCTTCGTAGCCCATAGCCTCCAACTCTGTCTGAAGGCGGGCGGTGAAATCTTAGAGTTCTGGTGGCAGTGTTACATTGCCTCCCTAGGTAGTGTCGTCAAATCAACTTAGTCCAAATCACCATCGCCCGAATCTGGCAGATGGCCAGGTAAGAAAGGGAGTTCTTGGCATACCGGGTTGCCACTCCCCGCCACTGCTTGAAGTCCAAGAAGCCGTTTTCCACCAGATGCCGCAGCTTGTACAGTGCCCGGTCATATTCCCGCTTTTCCCGCCGGTTGCTTTTGGGCGGTATTACCGGGTTCATCCCCAATTCCGAGGCGGCGGCTATGATTTCATTGGTGTCATAGGCTTTGTCTGCCAGAAGATGCTCCGCCGCGATACCCTCAATCAAGGGCAGTGCTTGGGAGCAGTCCGCTGCCGTGCCTCCGGTGACTATCACTTTTACCGGCATTCCGTGGGAGTCCACCGCCAGGTGCAGCTTGCTGTTGAGCCCCCTTTTGTGCGGGCAATGGCTTGATTGCCGCCCCGGGCCCCGGCGCTGTGGGGATGAGCCTTGATGTAGCTGGCGTCAATCATCAGCCACTCAAAATCAGGATCGTCAATCATGGCGTCCAGCAGCTTGGCCCATACGCCCCGGTCCCGCCAGCGGCAGAAGCCTTTAGCCCCCCGGCTTGACCGGGGGGGCCGGTGGGTGTTCTTCCAGTCCCCGTAGTCCGGGGGCAAATCGCGCCAAGGAGCCCCGGTGCGCAGAATCCAGAACACGGCATTGAGAAAAAGCCGGTTATCGTAAGCGGGCCGGCCCGTCTTGCCCTTGCCGCCGGGGAGAAGAGGCTCCAGGATTTCCCATACCTGGCCGGAAATATCATGGCGCCGGTGCGCCGGCACTGCGGTTGCTGCTGGCATAGCCCAATCCTACTACACTGATTGCAATGTCAGCTTATCACCTCACTCTCACTTTGACGACACCCCCTAGATGATAAACTGTAATAAATCCCTTATCTAACTCGAAAGAGCAAGTCCTTTCAATGCTATTCCCACCAAGCGACCGGGAAATCTACGACAGAAATCCTCTGCGCGAGGTGATCTGCCAACTTCAATTTCCTACGATTCTGCAGGTTTCATCTGAAAGTCCATATCAATTTCAGAATGCGATACGGGATCAGTACCCTCTATACGAAGAGGCGTCTGAGTTTCCACCTGTTCCTGAAGAAATTGCAGAAATCCTGGCTACTGCACGATTTCCAAAGGGATTACAGCAGCCAGAACATAGGTTCATAACCGAAAACGAAAACAGGTTAATACTGCTAACCCAAGAGTTCATCGCTTTATCTGACAAGCAATATGAGAGATGGGAAGAGTTCCGGGAAGCACTCAGGTATACTGAAGCCGCGTTCCGGGACATCTACAAGCCCGCATTTTACTCCCGCATTGGGTTGAGATACAGGGACGTGATAGCCAAAGACGAGCTTGGCCTTGAAGATTATAAATGGTCCGACTTGCTGAATCGGCATATAATCGGAGAGCTCGGAGCTCCAAATCTTGAAGGCTTGGTGCTCGATGTTCGAACTGTGTCGTTGATAGCCATTCCTGAAGTAGATGGCGGGGTTGTCCGCATCCAACACGGATTGGCCAGCAATCCGGATGACTCCCGACAGATATATCTGATCGACGCCGACTTCTATACGGAAAAGAGGAGCCAGCTAGATAATGCGTACCAGACTCTCGACTTATTCAACCGATGTGCGGGCAGATTCTTCAGGTGGGCAATCAGTGACCGACTACGTAACGCACTTGGCCCCACAGGTATATGATGAAATCTGGACATCACCAGAGTGGGAACGTGCGTCAGTTCACATGACTGTAGCTTCCCCCATCGACTATCGTCATTGGTCGATGGAAGGAGACCGGGAAGTTATCCTAAAAAGGGCTTTAGGATGCCTGATGATTCTTAGGATGCCGGAACTCGGTTTGAATGAAGCATTAGGTTCGCTTACGGACATACTCGACTTTTACATCGACGTGCCACAGCTTAACCCGCCAGCAAGGCGCCCCGACCAACTTCTGACGGGGAAAGCCGGACCTTCCTCGAAGCGTCCAGACTTGGCGCTCGAAAGTTAGTTTCAAGCATATTGAAACCGTGCCCTTTCAGTACATCCCATCACTCAAGACCAGTGCGTTGCGTCAAGGGGACATCTTGGCCGACGTCTGGGAGCATCGGCTAGAGAATCCACCGATACAAATAGCAGAAGGGCAGGATATAGACCACAGGTCAATCCATCATCCCCGCCTTATGGTAATGACCCCGGATTGTGACCTGCTATGGGACTACGAACAACGACTTCAATCCAGCGATGCGCAAGAGCAATCTCTAGGTGAACGCGACCATTCCAGGTTGGTTCCCCACGTCCTCTTTTGCGAACTTTATGTGGAGGGCGAAATAAGGCAGCGATCAGGCGGCAGCGATATATGGAGGCGCATCAGGAACAACCAAGATGAAAGGTATCACCATCTACAGTCTGCGTCCGTCGATGGTGCCCAAGGCGTCACTCAACCGGAGTTCTATCTGGACTTCAAGAAAATTCTAACGCTTCCGACGCCCGGGCTTTACCAAGCCTTGGACAAGTCACAAGTTAGTAGGCTCGGTATCATGCCGCCTGTTTTTCTCCATGACCTGATGCACAGATTCTACTCATTTATGGGGCGAGTAGGTGTGCCGGAAACGTAAAATTTCCCAGATACGCGTACTGAATCACCCTTCCTCGTCCTCGTCCTCATCCACCTCTTGGGCTTCGTAGCCCATCGCCTCTAACTCTGCCTGAAGGCGGGCGGTGAACTCTTCGAGGAGTTCAGTCTCAGGCAGGGTTATTTCAATGATGTTGTCCCCTGTCCGCTCTATTGAGCCGGGGTCTTCCTTGGACAACTCCACTCTCACCGACTCGCGATGAATGCCCATCAGGTCGGTCACCGAAAAAACCGCAGTCATGTCGCTCATGTCGATGATTTGGTCCGGCATGTCAAACGTACCTCATTCGTAGACCTTAACGAGACCCTCGACCCATTGTAGAAAACGGGACCCGCCTACCGGGCTTTATTCCCGCTGGGACGGGTCCCGTGTTTTAACCAAGGGGCGAGGACGGTTTACGGTTCAGGAGGCCACTTGGTGCCGCCTACCGCGGGGCGTTGCTCCTGGGGCAAGCTCAAGCCTTCGGATACGGTGCGGTTAAAGGCTTCCATTATGACGTTCCCCCATTCCTGGGCATGGGATACCCTGAAGGCGGTCCTTTTGCCCCGGCCCAGCGTCCGGGCGTTCTCTTCGCTCTCGTTGGCAACCTCTTTGGCGATGGCTTCATCCATGGCGTCAAGGGTAGGGACCAACTCTCCGGCAGTTTCGACGAACTTGGCTATCTCGTTCATGGAAGAGTCCATCACCACGAACACCGGCACCGTGCCGGCCCGGTTCTCTGGAAGGAAGCTGTTGGTGAGGTCCAACTCTTCGTCCCGGTTGAACACCTGTATGTTGAGGCCCGGCGTGCTCTCGGCCAAGCGCATGATGACCGGCGAGGTGCTTACTGCGTCGCCGCACCAATCTGCGGTGAAGACAGCCAACCGCAGCGGCTCATCAAGCCCGTCGAAAATGGACGTAGTCCCGGGGGGTATCTGCACAGCATTGTAGATGTCCATGATCGGTTGCTTGTTGACCTTGACTTGGTCCAGGTATTCTTGGGGAGACATTCCCTGGTTGAATTTTTCCTCGCTCAGCGCCATAACGGCCTGCCTCCTCTGATCGGATTGGCTTCTTGGATTTAAGGGTGATTTATCACGGGCTAGTTTCTCAATTATGGAAGTGTTTGGCAATGCCGCGTCCTGCCCGGAACGCAGCAGCCCGTGTTGCGTGAATTCGACATAATGCTAGAATTAGGTTCGTGGCGTTGAATGGTTACAGATCACGCCTTAGAAAGGAGTGTCCAGTTTGGCGAGCGACCAAGGTGACGCATATCTGAAATACGCTCTTTTTTGCCGTGACACGGAAGAGCTACCGGACGGAAATATCGTCCTGAAGGAATTGGTCGACCTGATCGACCTCCCTGTTTCGAAAGATGCTGAGGAAGGCGAGGGTCCTGTTGTAGCGGAAGTCGATCTCCAATTGGCTTTTTGCATCGGCGGGGCCGCTCCCGGAACGCACTACCTGTTGGTGGCAATCAAAGCGCCCGGCGCGCCTTTGGACCCCCCGCCTCCCCAACGCATCGAGTGGGAGGAGGGAATACTATTCCAACGGTGGATCAAGCTGTTCAGAATCCCGGTGCAGCGGGAGGGACCCCATGTTGCCGCCATATTGCTGGACGGATTGCCCTTGGGAGAGGGCAGCTTCCTGGTGAGGTTTAAACCCGCGGAGGCTAGTGGGAGTTAAACTTGAGGCGTTCCAGCCAATGTTGACTCGCAACGGACCGAGGTAAAGTTGAACGGCAAGTTGGGCGTCTTTATAATGTGTTGACAAATTCAGGCTTGATAGCAGGGAGTTGATCAGGTGGCCAACCAGACAGGAAAACGGTATTTTTGCGCACAATGCGGATCAGAGTTCATAGTCACCAAGGGCGGCGAGGGCTCGATGAATTGTTGCAGCCAGCCGATGCAGCAGAAGTAAGTTGGATTCACGGCAAACCAATACCCGCCAGTCCACAGGAGGGCTAATCAATGGCTAACGAACTGGGAAAACGGTACGTTTGCGGTAGTTGCAACAGCAGCGTGCTGTGCACCAAGAGCGGCGAAGGAGTCATCAACTGCTGCGACGCCGAGATGGAGTTGCAGGAACCCCGCAAACTCCCGTCCTCCGATTAAATCCCCGGAGTGATGCAACGCCGAAGTTGGGCCTGCCTCCAGGCAGGGCGAACCGGACAAACAACGAACCCCCTCTTTGTTAAGGAGGGGGTTTCTTACGCCAAGGACAGGCCGCCATAGGCTTAGTGGAAGTAAGGTATTACGTGGCGGCCCATCAGCTTGATGGAGTCCATGATGCGGGTGTGTTCCAGCCTGCCGGGTTGGACGAAGCAGAGCACTTGGTCCACGCCCGCCTCTTGATACTTCTTCATAACCTCGATGACGGTGTCCGGGTTGCCCATGGCGAATGCCCCCGAGGCTAGATGGTCCTCGACTGTCTTGTCGGCCCGCTCGGTTTGGACGGCGTCCACGGCGAACTTGTAGGAGTCGGGCACCTGCCGGCCGGCCCAAGGGGCGTACAAGTTCTCGGCCTGCTGCACGAACCACGCCCCTTCCGGGCCGCCAACCCGCCGTGCTTCCTCATCGTCTTCGGCGCAGTGGACGATGCACAGGGCGGCGACTTGGTTGTTCACGAAGGAACCCACGGGGTTGGCGTTCTTGACGGCCTCTCTGTAAACGGCGACCCGCTCTTCCATCTGGGCATAGCCGCCCAGGTTGAAGCACAACACACCAAGGCCCAACTCGCCCGCTTGGCGGAATGAGTCCGGCTGGCTGCAGGCCACCCACATGGGCGGGTGGGGCTGCTGCACCGGCTTGGGGATTACCGACCGCTCCGGGATGTTGAAGAACTCCCCTTGGTGAGAGAATGGGTCTTCGGTCCACATCTTGGGGATCATACCGATGGCTTCCCGCCACTGGGCCCGGGTCTCTTCCGGGTCAACCTCGAAGCCGTCCATCTCGATCAGCGTGGTGGAGCGCCCGGTGCCCAGGTCCATGCGCCCATCGCTCAGAATGTCCAGCACTGCGGCCCGCTCCGCCACCCTGACCGGGTGGTTGTACTGGCCCGGCAGCAACGCCACGGCGTGGCCGATGCGGATGCGCTTGGTCCGCTGGGAAATGGCGCCGTACAGCACTTCCGGCGCCGAACAGTGGGAAAACTCCCGCAGGAAGTGGTGCTCTACCGTCCAGAAATAATCGAAACCCACCTCGTCGGCCAAGTCCACCTGCGCCAGAATTTGCTTGTACCGCTCCGCTTCAATTCCAGGGTAATGAGGTTCGGGAATCTGGATTTCATACATCAGTCCGAATTTCATGACGTCATTACCTTATGGGTGATTCTGTAGAGGGATGTTATCATAATTAAAGCTGGGAGGTTACCACTGTGGTACTATACCTCCGTCGTTGACGGTAGACAGATTGGGCAGCCCACGAACCAGGGTTAGAATATGCCAAGCCGCAAACGCCAGGGAAACGGTCCAAAGCGTAGAATTGCGCCTCCTGAAACGATAAGCGATGAAACCCGGAGCGACTTGGCGAAGGCTCGTTACATTGGCAGCGCTCACCACAAAAGCAAACTGTCCAACTACAGCTTCATCCCGCCCGTGAATCCCCGTCCTGGCAAATCGCTGTGCGACGACCGGCGCGTCGTATCCTGGAAAGAGGCGGTCAAGCTATTTCATTCCGGGGCAGGTTTGGGAATGATAAGCGGATACCTCCAAAACGGTTTACCTAAGTTTGTCTGGGCCGTGGACCACGCCGGTGAAGCATACGAAGCAAAGCTCGGCGATGATGGTTCCAGCTATCATGGCTATCGCCTGTCCCCGGATGACCGGATGAGAGAATACGTTATCGCAGAGTGGCAAAAAAGGGACCAATAGCTATGACTGCCCTACAAATTCGGCTGATGCCGGAGCTACTCGACGAAGGGCCAGCTTGTGAAAAGGCTGCCTTCGGCCTACTGGAAATCGAGGCAGACGACAGGATGCTTACGGTCTGCACCAGTGTCGATTCGAACGGACGCCACTACCACGACGGCCCATACGTTTCCGGTTATCATCTAGCGGAATGGTTGGCTTGGAATTGGTGGCGCCTGCGCTGGGAGCCACGCCCGGCAGACCAGTTCACGCCTTCTTTGCATTGGACTTTCGCCCACTGTATGACCTGCATCGGTCAAGGCTACGTATGGCCCAACATTACGTTTTCGTCCGATGGGTTTGAATGTAACTTAACCTCAGAACGTTCGACCGAAACCAATACCTCACTCATTTACCACGGGGCCAAGCCTGTTATCGTCTCGGCGACGAACTTTGAGGACGCCGTCGACCAATTCGTCGGTCTGATTTTACAACTGGTTTCAGACGCCGGTATTGTTAACACGAACCTGCAAACAATATGGGACGACCTCACTGCTGAGCGCAACGATCGGGAGATTGCCCGATTCCGCCGCTTAGAAGCCCTATTGGGATTTGACCCGGACGAAAGCGAGGCCGAGAAAATAGAAAATCTTCTCCATGATGCCCCGGCATTGGGCGAAAATGCTTTAGACGAGATAGCAACCGGCGCAATGGAAGACATAAAGTCCGCCAAGCAAATCGCCGAGGAAACAGAATTGTTCGGGTTCGATATAAATACAAACGACGCCATCAGGTTGAGTGGTCCCATACCGATACAATGGGGCCACTCACCAGCTTGGCAAATCGGCGTAGCCGCCGCCAATGCAGTCCGTCAACAAGCCGGTTTAGCGGACACGCCCATTGCAGACTCCCGTTTGGCGGACTTGGCCGGGATATCAACTACAGTCATTGAATCCGACAAATGCACCAATAGCCTGTCGTGGGTATTTCACACGCCTCAAGACCACGCTCAGGTCGCCCTCAGGCCACGATGGAAAAACGGTCGCCGATTTGATGTGGCCCGGCTGCTTGGCGACTCGTTGTTTGCGGGCTACATGGGGACGTCTGGTGAACCGCTTTCGCCGGCAACCCGTTCTTACAGCTACCGCCAGAAAGCTCAACGGGCGTTCGCGGCGGAACTGCTGAGTCCTTTAAAGGCGGTAAGGGGTATGCTAGGCAACGACTACTCCCAGGAAAATCAAGAGCAGGTCGCCGAATACTTCGCAGTCTCACCGATGACCATCAGTACGTTGCTGGTTAACAACGAGCGTACTGGCCGCTGGGGCAGTTGGGAATAGGACCCACCCGGATTGGTGGTAATCCACGATTTCAACGTCGTAAGACCCATCGTTCCCCCAACGAACGCAGATCCGCCACTGCCGGTTGACCCTTATATTGTACGGAAACGGTAGCTTCGACTAAGCCACCGTTGTCTTTTGTAATCCTCATTCAGGCGGGAATCCACCGCCAGGACTTGGTTCCCCGCCTTCGCGGAGGCGTGTAGCAGCTTGACACCGCCGGGGGCGGCTATAGAATTGGAGCCGTCGCCCCAACCCGCCCTCAACAACCTGGGAAATGTAAGGAGTCTGCCGTGAGGGACTTGACCGACGCGGAAGTACAGGCCATGGGATACGCCGTTGGCTTGGAACTGGATGGACCGGAGTTGACGGAGGTAGCGCACAGCCTCAACGCCATGCTGGAAATGATGGATGCGCTGGAGGTACCCGGCGTCAACGCCGTCGAGCCCGTTCCCCTTATTCTGCCCGATATGGAGGTATGAGATGGAACAGGCGGATATACCCTTCCTTTCCGCAACGCAATTAGCCTCTTTGATCGAGGCGCGGCAGGTCTCACCGGAGGAGGCTCTGCATGCCTACTTGGACCGCATCGAACAAGTCGGTCCCAAAGTCAATGCCTACATAACCGTATGCGCCGATGAGGCCGTGCAACAGGCCCGCCAAGCCGGGCAGGAAATACAACAGGGCCGGTACCGCGGCCCTCTGCATGGGATTCCCGTCGCCGTAAAGGACCAAGTCCACACGACGGGGATTCTAACCACCGACGCCTCTAATATAAGAGCGGACTTCATCCCGAACGAAGACGCAACCGTCGTAGCCAAGTTGAAGGAAGCCGGCGCGGTCATAATCGGAAAGACCAACATGAGCGAGTTCGCCATAGGTGATTCGTTCAGTTCCTTCAAAGGCCCGGCGCGCAACCCTTGGGACCTGTCGCGCGACCCCGGCACCTCCAGCACCGGATCGGGCGCGGCCACTGCCGCCCGGCTGTGCGCCACGTCTCTGGGAGAGGACACCGGAGGCTCGATTCGCGGCCCGGCATCCCTCTGCGGGCTGGTGGGGCTGCGTCCTACTTGGGGCCGGGTCAGCCGATTCGGGGCCGACGGGGCCTGCTGGTCCATCGACACCATTGGCCCTATATCCCGCACTGTGGAGGACTGCGCGGTCACCATCGGGGCCATCGCGGGTTACGATCCCAAGGACCCCTACACCCGGCAAGTACCGGTGCCCGATTACCGGCAAGCCTTGACCGGGGACATTAGAGGGTTGAAGGTTGGCTTGGTACAGGAGTATCTCGACCCGGAAAAGTCCGGCGTGGACCCGCGAGTGCGGGACGCCGTAATCGCGGCGGCCGGGGTGTTAAGCGAGTTGGGCGCCGAGGTGCGGGATGTTTCACTGCCTTTAAGCGTCAATTGCGGGGTTGCCATCCGGACCATTACTCACGTGGAACGGGTGAGCCTGCACCCGGAATGGCTTAGGGAGAGGCCGCAGGACTACCACCACAACACACGGGTGTCATTCTCAACCGCGAACCTGATCCCGGCCCCGGTGTATTACAAAGCTCAGAAGGTGCGGGCCATGGTGCGCCGCGAGGTATTGGGCGCACTGGAGGACGTGGACGTGCTAATCCAGCCGACATCCGCCGCACCGGCGGGGGTTATGTCAATGGATGGCACCGTCGCCAGTAAGCAGCAGGCAAAGCAAGCTCTGCACAGGGGCGGTTACACCGGTCCCTACAGCCTGACGGGCACCACCGCCATGTCGATACTGTGCGGGTTCAGTTCGGAAGGCGACGCAGGCCTCCCTCTGGCGCTGCAAATAGCGGGGCGGCCCTTCGATGAAGCCACTGTCCTACGCGTTGGGCACGCCTACGAACAAGCCACCCCTTGGCACAATCGTCTTCCGCCGATTTAGCCCAACTCCCGTATACGGGTCCGGCGTCCAGTCTCAAAAAAGTCCCCTCTCCTGTCGGGAGAGGGGACTTTCACATAGACGGCCTCTGTAAGGGTTAAGGGATCAATATGTCCGGGGTATTTCGCAGTTTGTCGGGTATTCGCACCGAGAAAGTATGCCTGGGCATGTAGTTAATTCGCGGGCGGCGCAGTTCCAGCTTGGCGCACCACCGGCAAATGCCCATCCAGTGATGCCAACGCTTCAAGTGGCCGCACCAACAACGTTCGTCTTTGGTGGGATTTCCGGTACGATCGTCACTCAACCCGGATGTGCTCCTTGCCTCAAAATCTCCAGGATGCACCGGCGTTTGGTCCAGTGGGCCAACCCGTTTGAGGTTGAACGCCAAAGGTGCACCAAGCCAAGTCTGCTCCTGTATCGCCCATTAACGGCGGTGCAAGTATAACACCTGTTTGCCGGAAAGTGACCTGGGTTTCGTCATCGCAGGATGGGCGGCTTTACTGGAAGGATGACGGCGACGCCACCATTGCAATGTAGTCCTCCAAGTTCATGGCGGCCAAGGAAGTCACTTGCATGGTGCCACGAGAGCCCAACTCCACCGAAACTCTCATTATAGTTGCGGTGTCCGGGGCTTCTACGATGTTGATGAAGTCGTAGGGCCCCAAGGTCGCGTATTGGGCCAGCACCTGCACGCCCATCAACTCTACTTCCCGATTTACCTCTTTTATCCTTGCCGGGCGTTCCTTGACCGTTCTGCGCCCCTCATCGGTCAGCGTGCTCAACATAACGTATAAACCCATGGTCCCTCCCAGATGTGCGTAATCTTGGCTCAACAAGCCGCATCACGGGTTGTGCAGGGCTGACAATCAAAGGGGTTGGGAACCTGCCTGTTCTCGCCAATCCGGGCCGGTCAACCCTCGAAAAAATAACCCGGGCTTGGACGACCTTCCCGCCGACGCGGCTCAGAGCGTTTTGCTGGGGTTAACCTTTGCATGGTACCACTCTGAGCCGTATGGTTCATCGACGTTTTTTGACCGGAAATCGTCTTTACGCGGGTTCTTGGTCAGGGGAGAGATTGCCGGGTTAGCGGGAGCCTGCGTCAATAGTGAGTCTGATGGCCGACGGTTGCGGCTGTTACGGTGTCATGGGGCGTCTTTGAAAGGAGTAGTATTTAACCCCGGCGCAGGGCACCCCGTAGAACCAGTGAACCACCTCCACGGCGACGGGCGCCGCATCCTCGGGGTCCATCTCCACTTGTACGGCGACTGGGGCGGCATCCTCAGCCTTGGTTATAATCTGTTCCAGAAACTCGATTCCAATGAGCGGCGATTCCAACAGTACCATTTCATACCTCGCTGTCTGCTGGCTATGGGTTCCGAAAGTCGCCCGTCAACGTACCTGGGCCCAGCGTGTAATCTGAAAGGCGACGGGACTACCGGGCCGCCAATTCCCTGACAGGTCTTACAACCCGGACCTGGTGCGGGACCAATTCCTTCACCTTCTCGCACACGCTCCCCTTGATGAGCTTGGCCAGCCCCCGGCGGTCGTGGGTGGACATGGCGATGACGTCCACGTCCTCCCGAATTGCGGTCTCCCGGATGCCTGCTGCGACTGAGCTTGCCACCATTACCTCGGGACGCCAATCCCCAGGACCGCGGTTCATGCGGTTTGCGAAATAGCTCAAAAATCCCAAGGCGCGGGACCGTTCCATGTTCTCCATTTCCTGTGCCGACATGTACCCAAGCCCCGACATCCTGGCGTTCTGCGGGGGAATGACATGCAAGAGAATCCCCTCGCCATCGGGCGCCATCATCTCTTTGGCGACTCTAAGCGCACGTTCGGTGGCATCGAAAGAGCGGTCCAATGGCACGAGTATCTTGTTGCAACGCTTGGCCAACGTATCGCCTTGCTCCGTCCAGTGGGACCATTCTCCAATGGAATAATCGATAAGGTTGAAGTCATTGTCGGAATCTCTGTACATAACAGCCCCTCCTCCCGTATTGGTTGTTGACCAAGGACAGTGTTACCGGTGTTTTCACCCCCGCCTGCGCGAGGGCAGGCCCTACGCAGCCATTGCCCTGACCATTTGAGCCGCAGCCGCGGGGGACGGCCCTCCGCCTCCACGAACCGCGCGGTGTATCGCCGGAAGCAGGTCGGCAGCCATGTTGGACTTGGACACGAAGCAGTCTGCGCCGGTGGCAAGAGAAGCGTCCCTGTAGGTGGCCGCGTCTATGAGCGCCAGGACCACGATCCCCACTTGCGGCAACACGGTCCGTATACGTGGAATGACGCCAAGCCCTTCCAAGTTGGAGTTGTTCGGGTCGATGACGATCACTGCCGGACAAAAGTCTCGTGCACCCACCAAGGCCGCCTCCATCCTGGCGGCGGTGCGAAGAGTGACGAACCCGGCTTGGCGTTGAAGAAACGCCGTTGCCACCTGCAGGAACACGGGGTTCTCGTCTATGAGCAATACCCGCAACGCTTGCTTGTTGTTGGCGGCGACGTTATGTGGCGTCATGGCGTTACCTTCCCATCCATGTTTTACAATACATAATATGCGGTCAACATAAGAGGAAAACTATGGGGACTTTCCCTACTTTGGGGGTAGTAAATGCCCCATACTGGTGGGTCTATGCCCGGCGGCGTGGCATCCAGACTGCTGTTTACCGGGAAGATATACAAGCCTCGCCGGGACCTTGGCGCAAAAAAGAAGCCGGGCACAACCTTGCGGCTGTGCCCGGCTGTCATCCAACGGCGCCGTCTACTTACCTGTCTTGGCCGGAGTCACCTTCTCGCTCTTGGCGTCAACTCGCTTGAAAGACGATACCGGTGAACTTCCTGGAAACTCCGCTATGGAGTATTTCCAATAGCGGCGCCGTTATCCTGATGATGGCCTCCACCGACCTGAGCCCCGTCGGCTCACTCACCCCGTAGCCCCGTCAGTGGAGGCCCAAACAATTCTCGTTGCGTCTGAAATCCCTCACCATCAACCTGCTCCTTTCCCAATTTTCGTGGAATACAGAGCCTCGAAACTGATGGCGCCCCCACCGGCCCTTGCACCTGCCTTGTTCAGTTACTCAGGCCGGACCGATGGGGGCCCAAGTAGGGAATTTCCAGTTGTGAAGCCACTCAAAGTCTCGGATCATTGCGGTCTCCTCCGTCTTGTTCTCTACAAGTGAGGTTCACCCTCCATGTGTATATGATGAGGCCAAATGGGGCGGCAAGTAATGGGGAAACACCCTACTATCGGGGGGAAAAACACCCCATAACCTGTTGAGGAGACTTGGCAATAGTTGAGCTGCTAGTCTACGGCCACCAGCCCCTGCTTGATGGCGTAGCGAACGAGGCCGGTGATGTCGTGGATGTCCAGCTTCGACATCAAGCTGGCCCGGTGTTTTTCCACTGTCTTCACCGTGACGACCAACTCTGATGCGATAGAGTTGTTGGTATGGCCCTCCGCCAGAAGCTGCAGTACCTGGCGCTCCCTGGGAGTCAATCGTTCGAAGGGGGTTGACTCCTCCAAAGTGTCGGAGAGGGTCAAGAATTCGCCCAGTATCGAACTGGCGATGGGTGGGCTGAGATAGGTCTCTCCCCTGCTCGCCGACCGCACCGCCAGCAGCAACTCCTCGCTGACGCCGCGCTTTAACACGTATGCCTTGGCGCCCCGGCGGAGGGCTTGGCGCACGATAGCCTCGTCGGCGTGCATCGACAGCACGACTACCTGCGTGGAGGGTACCCGAGCGCGGAGGAGTTCCGTAGCTTGTACGCCATTGAGCCGCGGCATGGAGATGTCCATCACCAGGATGTCAGGCATGAGTTTCTCGGCCAACTCAACCGCCTCAAACCCGTCCTGCGCCTCGCCTATGACCTCTATGTCTTCCGCAGTCTCCAACAGCATCCGGATGCCTTGGCGCACCAAGTGGTGGTCGTCTGCAACAATCACGCGGATCATCAACCCTCCCTCATAGGCGCCCGCGCCACCAAGCGGGCGCCTGCGCCGGGCTTCGACACAACTTCCAGTTGGCCGCCCAACAACTCGAAACGCTCCTCCATACCCAGCAGCCCGATTCCTTTAGCTCTGCCTGAGTCGGACTTTACGGCTTGGGGAGAAAATCCGCGGCCATCGTCCGTCACCGCCAAGCTGATCGTCGTGGGACTCTGGTCCAACCGGACTTCCACATATTTTGCCTCGGCGTGTTTAACGACATTGGTCAAGGCCTCTTGGAGAAACCGGTAAAAGGAGATGTTGACCGCATCGGTGAACGCCGATGCTTCAACTCCGGCATAGTCAATCGAGAGATTGGTAAGACTGGCGAACTCGCGGCAATATCCTTCCAAGGTCCCGTTCAGTCCAACGGCGTCCAGTTCGGGCGGCCGTAAACCTTGGGCCAGCAGCCGGATATTCTCCATCGTAACGTCGGTCAGGTCGAGGGCATCGGCCAATCTGCGTTTGACCTGCCCCAGTTCTTCCGGTATATCCGAGTGTATCAGTCCCAAGCTGATCTTGAGGGCGGTCAACGCCTGCCCGGCTTCGTCGTGCAACTCCCTGGACACGCGGTGGCGTTCCTCCTCCTCTTGAGACACGACCTGCATCGTCAGCCACCTAAGCCGCTCGCGTTCCAGTTCCAGTTGTTCGAAAAGGCGCGAGTTGGCGATGGCGCCGGATATATGGGCGCCGACGCTTTCGGCCAGGTTGAGGTCCCCCTCGGTGTAGGCCTCCGTTCTGGTTGACTCCAAGTGGAGTACGCCTATTACTTCATCGTGGGATATCAAAGGGACCGAAAGGAACGACCGGAAACCGGCTTGGAACGCGGGAAGAGGGGCAACAAAATTCCGCTGCAAGTCCGCGATGTTCTTCGGCTGGATGATCAGCCCGGACCGGGTACGGATAACCTCTTGAGTAAGCGAGCTGGACAGGTTGGCAACGTCCCCGGCGCGCCTGTGGGCCACGTCACCACCGCTTACGTAGGCGGTGGTGAACACCCCTTGAGAAGGGTCGGCTATTGTAATGACGATGCGCTCGAATGGTATCAAGTCGCGCACCCGTTGGGCAAAAGGTTCGTACACCTCTTCAATGTTCAGGGTGGAGTTGATGATACGGCCAATCTCGGCCAAGCTGCGGACGCGGTCTTCGGCTTGGTTTCGTTCCGTGATGTCGCGGAGCACTGCCAAGGTTGCCGGTTGACCGTCGAAGGTGATTGCCACGGCCGACGACTCGACCGTGCGGACTTCGCCGTCGGGTCTGCGAATACGGTACCGGTAGAGTCCCGGCGCGGGTTCCCCCCGCTCCCTGGCCAAGGTGCGTTCCCGCACCAAGGGTTTGTCATCGGGAACGATGAAGTGGTCAAGGGCGAGGCCGTCGGCTTGCGCCATGTCCGCAAGACCGTGGAGGGACAGGAAAGCGTTATTGACGAACACCCGGGTGGTGCCCACGTTGATGACAATGGCGTCGGTTACGTTGTCGACCGCCGCACGGTAGTGCTCTTCCTGTTCCGAAGCCCGCTTCCAATCTCCAAGGGAGTCCCCGGCAGCCCGCTCCAACTCGGCCAAGCGTTGCTGCATGGCTTCGAGTTCAGCCAGCAGTTCAGCCTTTGTCTTCACTTCATCTCCCACTTGGCCTCTCCTACCCAAATGCGTGGACCGCATACCCTGACGTAGGCTCCGGTTGCGGGAATAATTCCATGACTTGCTTACAGATGCAATAGCTAAGCCGGGGTGTGCGGGATAAATCCGTTGGAGTGATGGATTACTGAAGGTATTACCGTGGAAGGGGCCTACTGTTGAGACAGTAAGTTATTTGCGCAGAGCAGAATGCTACCGGCGCCTGCCAGTGACGGAAATTTTTCTGGAGCCGGTGAGGGGATTCGAACCCTTGACCTGCGGTTTACGAAACCGCTGCTCTACCACTGAGCTACACCGGCTAAACGCCTGATTCAGGCTCAGAACCAGCCTGTGGGACCGCCCACAGGATCGTTAAAATGCCACCTGTCTTAAATGTCCTGCCGGCCCGACGAATCGGTTAGACTCTTCCCGCATCCTGGTTTCGGCCATGGATCAATTTGTCCTCTACGCATTTTAGGCCGGGCCAGAGTCCATCCTCGTTAGGATACATTATACAAGAGTTCCTGTTCTTGAAGCGTGTCGCCCATGTTGCCATGGCGAAGATTAACATACCCGTACATCAGCCCGCTACCGCCCTGCTCTAAGGATACAGCAATCCGGCAGTGATGACTTCACCAAGTCTGCCCAATGAAAAGCGTCCCTGCCCCAGATAAAATCGCGGATACACCGGCGGTCCGATTGTGGGTACCCAGCCTGTAATCATGGGTGTGGCTAGATGTAAGGGATAACCCTGTCGCCGAAGAGGCTTATTGCATCCATGATATCCCGATGCGGTGGACCGCCCGAATGGGCATGGCGCAATCGCAGTAAGCAAAGTTCGGCGCCCGTAGCCTCTCCCCACCGGCGAAACTCGCTGACGCACTCCTCCGGGTCTCCCAGAATGAGCCGGTCGGTAGCTATGCGGTCCAGGGTAAGTTGTGCCTCCGACTCTATACCCCTGAACTCCGGCAAGCCGGCTTGCCAATAATAGTGGTAAGCGGTCATTACCTCGGGGCCGTAGACTCTTTCGGCCTCGCTCCGGCTGGAGGCAACCCAGGCATCGCGCATCAGCACCACCTGGGAATCACGTCCTGTCTCCGATGCCGCCTCCCGGTAGGTGTCGATCAGTTCAACCGTTGCTTCCAAGCCCGTGCTGGGAGTGGAGACAAAGCCGTCGGCCAGCCTTCCGGCCCGGCGGGCACCGGGCGGGTTGCTCGCGCCAATCAACAACGGAGGGGCGGGTTGCTGGTAGGGGCGTGGACGTACTTGGACGTCTTCCAAGTCAAAGTGCTTGCCGTGGAAGGAAAATGGCTCACCGGCCCAGCACCGGCGTATGATTTCCACACTCTCCTCCAACCGGCTCACCCGTTCCCTGATTGGCACGTTGAAAGCCCTGAAGTCGGCAGCCTGGTAGCCCAGCCCTACACCCAAGGTAACGCGGCCTTTCGACACCAGGTCCAGCGTGACGACGTCCTCCGCCACTTTCACCGGATGGTGCAGCGGCAGCAGGACCACCGAGGTGCCTACTCTCAGGGTCTGGGTGTGACAAGCGACGGCGGTGGCCACGATCAAAGGAGATGGGAGAAACCCGTCCTTGTCCTGGTGGTGCTCCCCAAAGAAGCAGGCGTCGAAGCCGGCCTGCTCCGCCAACTGCGCTTCGGCGATAACCTCGTCGATACACCGGTCAATGTCATCGCCCCTGGGAGGATTGGCGATGGAGCTGTATATACCAAGTTTCATAACCACCTCTGGCAGTCCACGGTCAAAATTAGCACGAGTCTATACTCGGCCCCCAAACCCGTCAATGAAAAAGAGCTCCTGTCGGGCATGACGGATTACGGCAGGCAGAGATACGTCGGCGAAGGTGACGAAAGCTGGAAGACACTGGCCTCGTTGCAGCAGACAGCGCATCTGGTGGGCGAAATCCTGCATGGTGCACTGCCGGGTAACAGCCACGTATCGCCAGCCCCGGCGGGATTCGCAGGTGAGGAACAGGTTGGGCGTCCCTGCCCACTGGTATTCGGAGTCCTCACGCCTCGGCCTCCTGGGCTTTGCCGGGAATGGGCGGGTCCTGGGTGAGCCGGAGGTCCGCGGACCGGAGGGAAAGGCACTCTGACACCCGGAGTCCTGTCCAGAGCATGATGCGCATGGCCATCCGGACCTGGAAGCTCGGTGCGGCCACCACCAGCGCCGAGGCCTCGTCGGGAGTGAAGTAGTCGGGAAGTTTCCGGGGCTTTCTTGCCATGGCAAGGACCGTTCCGGGGGATTTCCGCAACTAACTCTACAGAACCCTGCGGACCGGGACAAGCGGGTCAGGCGTGGAGACCGGGCGTGCGGCGTCCTAGTCGTTGCGTAGGTGAACCGGCTTGGTGGTTCAACTCACGGTAGTTTGTGTAACTTCGTGATCAGGGATGACCAGAGTAATTGATGGCTTCGACTAGCTGTTCCAATGCGTGGCTCAGTCGGCGGAACGAACGGGAATTTTCGTACGCTAGGCTCAAGTTAATTGCGCTACTCAAGGGTGCCTGATGGGTAGTTTCCTTATAGACCCTACCGGTGGGCATTTGGTCGCTAAGCCATTTCTTGGGGTCGGTGATATACTCAGCCTCACCAATGAACGTGGCGCTCTCTGGTATGCCGTGCAGACCTCTTATGGTATTCAAACTGGCCAGAAACCAAGTTTCATATTCTGGGTGTGCATATACTACTTGTACCGGGACAGTTACCCCGCTTCGTCCACACCGCTTGGACATGTCCTGAAATTCAGTCACTGGACAATCATTATCAGCGTCCAATAGGACTAGAATTGCTCCGCAGTCGGGCTTGTTTTGTGCGTGTTTCAGGAATTTCTCTGGATTCGCCTCAAGATTCGACCTACCCTTCGTCATCACCACTCTAGACTTACCTTGGGCAACGATGATCCCCGGCGGGGTTTGCATCTGTTGTAGGATACGGCCCGCCAACTGAGGTAATGCGACGAGGTCCCCAGGGCCTTCAACCACCGGAATTATTGTCGGCACGTTACCTATTCCCGATCGCCTACTGGCTGAAGGCCTTCCATGCTATGCAATTCCCCGGGGAGAAACAGGCCTGCACGGACTGACTCAAGTTGATGATGGGCAACCGGGCCTGCTGTGGTTGACCCACCTTCGGCACTCACTGCTCGAATGCTTTCGACAGGCATACGGTCTATTAGGTCAGGACTGTGCGTGGCGACCAAAACCTGTCCCCGAGATGCAGCTTCTATCATGGTGTCGGCTAATACCGCCATGGCTCCGGGATGAATCGCCAACTCCGGTTCTTCAAGACCAATCAGAGAAAGGGCCGGTTCCTGGAACAGGGCGGTTAGCATGGCCAACAAGCGGACCGTACCGTCAGACTCGTAGGATAGGTCAAACCAAGACCCCTTTTTGGTCCGAGTGTCCATTGTATGTTTAAGCTCTACAACGTAGAAGCTTCCGGCACTCCTGACCCGAATGTCGGAAATATCTGGGACCGCCCAGGTTAAGGCGCTTTTTAAGTCGGAAAGAAAGCGATTTTCATTCCGCAGCATATCACGCAGGGTAGATGCCAGATTCCCTGCACTCTCAAGCAAAGGATGGCTATCAGCCATTTTCTGGGGTTCGCGCAGCGAGTTAGGGAAGATGTGGTAAAGATGGGCTGTCGATAATGCCATCTTCATGTTTTGAAGGACCGGACGTAAATGAAGGCCTGGAATATCGTCTTGTGAAGGTGCCGGTGGCACAAGGATATCGAGGAACGCGATTACCCCAGGAGTTTCGGATGATAACAACTGAAGCTCTTGATCATCAGATCGTTCCCTAAGCCATGCAACGATGGACGTACGAAACTCATGGATGAAACCTTCGTGTCTGCCCTCTGTCTTCCATTGTCGCATCAATCTATTAAGGTTCGGCTTGGTCAAACGTCCATTACTCAGCTCAACTTCATACGACCCAATGTGCGACTCGGCCGACTCTATCCTGGCAAATTCCTTTCTGATTCGGTACTCACCAGCTCCTTTCCTCGTCAATGAAAAGCCATAGTCGATGGTCACTCCGGAAGATTCATACCGGAGGCCAACTTCAGGCCCAGTAACTCTTCCCGTGGCAGACCGACGGCCGACCGAGTCGATGCCCCCTCGCTTCGTCAAGGCTGTTTGTAATCCTTGACGAACTACATCCCCCAAAAATCCAAGGACATCCAACAAATTGCTTTTCCCCGAAGCGTTAGGGCCCACCAACACCGTTAGAAAGTCCAAGTCTAAATCCGTGGACTCTACGCTACGGAAGTTTTTGGCCCAGACTTTCGCTATCGACGGCTTGTTTATCTGCTCTGCCGCCATCTTCTCCACCTACGGTACTAAAACGTGCCACAGTACTATAACATCTCACCTTCAATCTCTGGACTGCCAATATTGAAGGAGACAATAGACAGTCCCAATTACGCTAGGCGTCCATCCATATCTAGTTAGTCCTATGTCCAGGCTGGGTGTCCGGGACGGCGCTCCACGTTACGGGCGGATATCAACAGAGAGGTCCCTGGCTCTAGCACGTTCATGCCGGGAGACTCACGGGGTCCAATGCGGAGTCGCTTGACCTCTGCATAAGAATCAGGACCACCCCTCTAAGGTTTGTAGTACAGTACCGCTTGACCCCATCAATCATCGCTACCCGGTATCTCCGCCGGTCTGTGTCAATGTACAATTGCAAATCGGATCCGGTTGTATTGTGGACAGTGAAATATGCGTACAGGTGCTGATTACAAAGAGAGTCTACGGGATGGGCGCGACGTATGGGTACTGGGCGAAGGCGCTGTGGCAGACGTTACGACGGACCCTTCGACGTCGGCCATGGTGGATGAGTACGTTGCGTGGTATGACCGCCACTTCGACGCTGACTGGCAGGATATCCTTCTGACCCCGTCCGATGGAAACGGCCAACGGCATCCTCTCGCGTTTACCCCGCCAAAGACGTCTGCGGATTTGAGGCGCTTGGGAAAGTCCATTGGCGCCGTGCAATTCGTGACCGGCGGAAACATGACTCACACCCCAGGCTACGGGGTATTGATTGCCTTGGGGATGTTGAATGTTCTGAAGCGGCTGAACAACTCCTCTGAGGAGATCGAGGCGGCTGAGGCGTATCTGGAGTCTCTGGCTGAGAGTGGCAGGTTTCTGACCTTCGCCGGAGGTGGGCCGCTAATCGGGACACGGCTTCGCCAAGCTGAGAGCGAGCGCGTGGCGCTCCGTCTGGTCAGCGAAACTGCTGAAGGTATCGTGGTGACCGGTAAGGTCCAGATGCACACCAGTACACCATTCGCGGAGGACTTGCTGATCACCAGCAGGAATGAGTTGCCACCGGGCAGCGGGAGGCACATTTGGTTCATCGTGCCAGTGAACTCCCGCGGCATCCGGGTGGTGTCGCGCCGGCCCGTTGCCAAGCACCCGAATCCATTCCTGTCACCTTTAAGCAGCCGGTTTGATGAACTGGACTCCATGGTCTGGCTGGAGAACGTTTTCGTCCCTCGCTCTCGCGTTTTTACCGGGGAACCCCAGAGCCGAAACCGGCGCCATTCACTGGTATGCTGGCTGCTTTGGCACCATAGCTACGGTTGGCTCGCCAAGGCGGAACTGACCCTGGGTATCGCTCTCGCCTTGGCTGAAATCATGGGCATCAAACACAATCCTCAGACTATTGAGCAACTGGTCGAGCTGACCGTCAACGTTCAGACCACCCGCACCTGCATGACTGCGGCGGAACTGGACCCGGAAACGACGGTGAGCGGGTATGCCTTGCCTAACCAGCTTCATGTAGCTGCTGCAGGGATCAACACGCTCAAGGTTCGCCAGCGAATGGGTGAAATCCTGCGTGGTCTCCCCGGTTCGTCGTTGATCAACGCCCCTGCCGACACCGACTTCGCGGACCCGAAGATGGCCGCCGAGCTGGAAGACGCCTTTGGTGGAGGCGGCTACACTGCGTTGCAACGAGCGGCGCTCCTGCAACTCGCCTGGGACCAAGTATCGTCGGGTTTGGACGGACGAGAGGCGGCATTCGAACTCCACGCCAGTGGCGGGCTGGAGGCATGGCGCCGCCAGTTGGCGTCCTGGTTTGAGAGGTACAACGAGCTGGCCAATGGCGTACAGGAGTTTGTCCAGGTAGACATACCGCCCATGGATCTGTCCAGCCTGCAGGAAATAGAGGGCGCACCGCGTCGAGTGCCTCAATCACCGCTGGAACGCTGAATCCCTGGTCAATGAATCAACCGGAAGGTTGTCTCGCGCGGCGCGCATTCAAAGCCTTCGGCAGCATGGTGGTCTTCAGAACCCGAAAGGGAACATTCCTACTGTGACTACAATAAAATCGACAACTCAAAAGTTCGCTCTACAACCCCCGTTGGCCCACCAAACTGGACAAAATCAAGAACCTTCGCGTTGAGGTTAAGGCTAATCTTGTAGCTACGAGGCTTGCGCCTCCTTCACGTGGTCTCCGCTTTAAAACCGCCCGGGGTTGGCGGACGTATAGCAGTTTGGAACTTCCCCCAGGACGGCGAGATGGCGCATCCTTGGGCCAACGTTTTCATCCTGGTCGTGGGCAGCCTTTCCCTGTTGACCGGCTTCTTGGGGCTCCTGGGAGGCTCTCCCGACTGGGTGATTGCCTTCCACGTACACCGCATTTCCGGGTTTGCCCTCGTGGCGCTGCTCATTTGGAAGGGCCGCAATGTCCTCAAACCGCTGACCAACAAGGGCCGGTGGAAACGAAGACCTGCACTGCTTCTCAGCTCCATAGCCATATTCATGTTGCTGCTTGCTGCTCTTGCCTTGGGAATAGGTTGGAGCTACGGCGGTTACTTCGCATACTTGGGAATCAGCGGGGTGAGTTGGCACATATACTTGTCTCTATTGCTCGCCCCCTTCGTGGTATGGCATTCCTTTACCCACTCCTGGACCCTGCACCCCCGTTTCTGGGTCGAACGGCGGTCCTTTATGAGACTCGCCGGACTCAGTATTGCCGGCCTCGCTCTGTGGCGTGTGGGGGAGCTTGCAGCCGATGTCCTGGAACTTCCCGGGGAGAACAGACGATTTACCGGGTCATACGAGCGGAGAAGCTTCGCCGGCAACGCCTTCCCAACCACGTCCTGGTTGAACGACGATCCGGACCCGGTCAACGAGGATGTATGGCGCTTGAATGTTTCAGGACTCGTCCGCCATGACTTGGTCCTTGAGTTGGCAGACCTGACCCGCAGCCGCGAAAAAGTCACCGCAGTTCTGGACTGCACTGGCGGCTGGCATTCCACTCAGGAATGGGGGGGAATGCCCTTGAAGGACATCTTGCAATCCGCAGGAGTCGAGCCCGGCGCGGGCAGTGTCACCGTGCGCTCCGTGACGGGTTACCAGCGAAGGTTCTCGCTGAAAGAAGCCGACGAATTCTTATTAGCCACCCACGTCGGCGGTGAGCCAATCTCTCATGCACACGGCTTCCCGGTGCGGTTGGCGGCCCCCGGCAAACGCGGTTTCGAGTGGGTAAAGTGGGTGGACTCCATTTACGTAAACGACACTGGGAAATGGTGGCAGTCGCCTCTTCCTCTGACGTGAGCCGACGCTATAACTCCACACTCTCACAGCATACGCGGGGACCTGACAGGCGGTGAAGAAGCGGATGCGCAACTCGTCCAAGGAGGACAAATGGTGCTGCTTCGTCTGAAGTAAGGCGGTGTAAAAACAGGCCAACCTCCTGGCGATACACAGCCGGTCGTTCCTGACGGCAAGGGGCGGCCGGCAACCAAATTCCGTGGTGCTCCAGAGATGACCCCAGCCCTGAGCCTGATTGTCAGGGATGAGCTCTTCCCGCATAGGAGTGTTGGGGTTGCAGAAGGTCTCCCTCTCGGAACCGGCTGCCACGGAAAGCACGAATCGGATGGCCCTGACAATCGCCGTGGAGGACGAACTCCGCCATCATCCTGCCGATCACCGGCGACAACTTGAACCCATGTCCGCTGAACCCGGTGGCCCAGTAGAGGCCATCGACCATTTCCGACCTGTCCAGAATGGGATTGCCGTCGGGCGTCAGGTCGTACAACGACCCGTACCCGCCGAGGGGCGTCGCCATGCCGAAGTCGGGGAAGCGCAACCTGGCTCGTTGCCAGAATCTTGTGATGGTGTCGTGGTCGGCATTCAGCCCATAGGAGTCGGGGTTCACGACCTCGTCGAGGTCTCCCGGCGCCTCACCGCCTAAAAGAGTGTTTGGTCCAGCGCTTGCCCGGAAGTAGGCCCCGGTGGTCTGGTCGATGACTATCGTGGTCAGCGCCTCCAAGGACGGAGGGCGCCGGAGATGCACCAACTGTACCCTGGTGGGTGTTATCGGAATCGACTCTCCCAAGGGCCCGGCCAGCCGATGGGTCCAGGGTCCGGTGGCCGCGACCACGGCGTCCGTCTCTATCTGCCCTGCCTCCGTTTCCACGGCGACCACTCGCCCACCGGCGGTCTTGATGCCGGTAACTGCGCACTCGGTCCGAATCTCTGCGCCGTGGTTCCTGGCCTGCTCCGCGAAGGCGTAGGTAGTAGCCATTGGGTCGGCGTACCCCGCATTCGGTTCGTAGACTCCCAAGGCAACTCCGTCAAGGGAGAGACTGGGGACTATTTCCGATATGTCGGAAGGGGCCAGGACTCGGATGTCCACCCCCAGTTCGCGGTTCATTGCCACGTTGGCCAGCGCGGCCGCGGCATCCTGCTCGGTAACCAGGAGGAGCCTGCCGGTCTCAATGAACCGGGCATCCCCGCCAACGGCGTCTCCGAAATTATGGAATACGGCGCTGGCCTCGGTTGCCATCCTGACGAGGATGGGGTGGGGGTAGTGTTCACGCACCATAGCTCCGGACCTTCCGCTGGCGCCCCCGGCCAAATGACCCTTTTCCAGCAGCAGGACCTTCCCGGCGCCCATCCGGGCAAGGTGCATCGCTGTGCTGGTACCAATGACTCCGCCCCCGATGACGACTACGTTGGCCGATGTCTGCATCATACTCCAGTCTCCTGTTGACACGCTGGAGAGCATTGTATGGGCCTTTTACAGTACAAGTAAAGCGGGCGAATTGACTCGGGTGTCCGTCACATTTTTCGGGCGCCCACTCGGAGATGTTATATAGACGGACATTTGCGGACATTCCTTGACATTTTCACCGCAGAATGGGCCGGGGAAGACGGCGGAATTTTCGATAACACTCCCATTTCCTCTCGTTTCCTCCCATTTTGCATCGCTTGTAGAAGTGTTGAATTTGTTTCCGGGCCGGGGAGCAGTATGTCAGGCAAGTCTATGATAAAGAAGGGTTACCGGGGATGGGAAGGGGCAAGTGTCATAAGACACCGGCCGGATTTTAACGCTGGCAACGGCTATCCGAGAGCGTGAGAAATTGCTGCAATCGAACCTCGCGTTACAAGCTTTCCAAAAATGTGACGGACACCCAATTGGCTCAATTGGCTCATCATCGGGATCTACTCAATAATGAAAGAGTTCTTTGAACCAAATAGTTGCTGATATAATCTTGAGAATCAGGCGCAGGCTGCCACCCGGTCGCCTTACACAAATGAGTTGACCTGCACGAGGCTCGAAATGACCACAAAATCAACTTCGATGCTGCCCTACCTCCGGCAGGGTGACATAGACTACGCCAGCCTCGACTTCAATCCTGACGTGTCGGAGCACCCGGTTGATTCCATGGAACAAAACGACCAGATGGACGAAATCATTGGACTCCTTCGTTCCCATTTTACCGCCTTCGGCAGCCGGCCCGACGTGTTTCTCAGCCGAGAGACCAACATCTGCTACGATCGGAGCAACCTCAACGTCCGCATCTCGCCGGACGTTTACTTGGTCTTCGGCGTCGATGCCCAAGCTATCCGGCCCCGCAGGCTATACCTCCCGTGGGAGGCGGGCAAGCCGCCGGACTGGGTGCTGGAAATCGCTTCGGAAAGCACCGGCCGGGATGACGTCATCCGGAAGCCCGCCATATACGCCCGCATTGGGGTGCCCGAATATTGGCGCTTCGACGCTACCGGCGGAGACTATCACGGCCAACCAATGAGCGGCAGCCGCTTGGTCGGCGAGCTATACCAGCCCATAGAGTTGAGCACCGAGCCGGACGGCATTCTAAAGGGGTACAGCGAAGTCCTGGGCTTGAGCCTTTGCTGGGACGAGGGCTGGCCGCGGTTCTACGACCCCGCCACCGGAGCATACCTGGAGAACTGGAGACAGGAGCGGGAGGCACGGATGGAAGCTGAGGCGGAGGTGCGGCGGTTAAGGGAGGAAATTGGGCGGCGAGAAGGGTAGTCCTTCGTTCACGTTGCGTCTGGTTGTTGGGAGTCGCGAATGCAAGACCGTTACGTTGGCGACATTGGAGATTTCGGCAAGTATGGGTTGTTACGCCGACTGCTTGGGTTTGGCGAAGTCCAAGGGTCAGGTTGCGGATTAAAATTGGGCATTATAAAGATGTTCTTGAGGCTAGAGTAAAGGAATTCCTGAGCACGAGCTGGAGTGCTCACTTCGACGGATTCAAGTGCGACAGACCCAAAACAAAAGAGGGCCACACGGGCCCCCTCAAAATCACGTTGATGTAGGACTGCCCCTATCCCCGCTGCTCCAGCGGCACGTACTCCAAGTCCATCTCCCCGGTATACTCCAGCAGGGGGCGTATGAGTATGTTGTCCTTGTACTGCTCCACGCACTGAAGGGTCCAGCCCGGGATGCGGCCCAAGGCGAAGATGGATATGAACAGGTCGTCGGGAATGTTCAGCAGGTAGTAAATGGCCCCGGCGAAGAAGTCCACGTTGACGCAGATGCCCCGGTCCCGGTAGGGCAACATGGTCTTTTCTTCCAAGTGGGAAAGAATCTGGAACCAGCGCGGCTCGCCTTTTTTCTCGCCCAATATGCGGGCGCGGTCGCGCAGGTGACGAGCCCGGGGGTCTTCCGCACGGTAGACCCGGTGCCCAAAGCCCATGATGCGCCCGCCCGATTCCAGATGGTTACGAGCGTATTCCTCGGCGTTCTCCGGGTTGCCGATATCCAGCGACATCTTCATCACTTCTTCGGCAGCCCCGCCGTGGGCTGGGCCCTTCAGAGTACCCACGCCGCTTACCACCGCCGAGTGCAGGTCTGAGATGGTGGAGGCGGTGACCCTCGCTGCGAAGGCGGAAGCGTTGGCCCCATGCTCCGCATGGAGGATGAAGTCCACATCCAGCAGACTGGTAGTCTCTTCATCGGGGATCTCGCCGAACATCATGTAGAGGAAGTTGCCGGCGTGGGTAAGGTCGGGGTTGGGCGCCAAAGGCTCCAAGCCCTGCCGCAGCCGGTGATGCGCCGCCACTATGGTCGGCCCCTGTGCAGTGAGGCGGATGCCCTTGCGGATAGTAGCCTCTGTGGAGTTGTCGGCCACCTCGTCCACATTGTAGCCGGCCAGCGCCGAAATGCCTGTGCGCAGGGCGTCCATCGGGTGGGCGTCCTTCATCACTTCCAGCACCGTGATGATTCCGTCCGGGACGCGCCGGTTGGCGCGCAACTCGGCGTCAAAGTCCGCCAACTGCTGTTGGGTGGGCAGACTGCCGTAGAGCAGCAGGTAGATGACTTCCTCGAAGGTCGACTTTTCGGCCAGGTCGTGGATGTTATAGCCGCGATAAAGCAACTTTCCTACTTGGCCGTCGATGAAACTGGACTCGGTGGTGTCCAAGTAAACATCCTTCAGACCCTTCATGATCTCGGGAGCCATTTTGTACCCTCCTTACGGTAGCCGCGCGGATTGTCCTAACATTTTGTCCGCTATAAAGGCCCTTATAAAATAGCCATAAATAGAGGACGCGCAGTTCCGGGAACGTTGGCGATTTTAGCATTCGCCTATAGGGGTGTCAAGCTGAAGCAGGCTTGAGGAGGGCATGGGCAATCAAGAATGTAACGTCACAACATGGCGCCGGACAAAGTAATACGGCGTACTCCCACCGTTGACAATAAGCCGCCTGAAGAGGGTACTATGGCTACGTACAATCATATACGGATAAGGAGTCGAGCATGGCAAGCCGGTTCGAGGTACGGCTGGATAAGGAGTGCCGGAAACGGCTGGACGAACTTGCAGAAAACAAGGGGATCGCAGCCGCAGAAATCGTTCGTCAGCTCATCGACAATGCCTATCAAGAAGTCCTCCAAAAGCGCCGCATCCAAGCTGCGGAAGAACTGATCGCCATGAATGCAGAAGTTCCACCGGACCCCGCGGAACTATCCCGACTGCTGGAAACGGCTCATGACGCATGTCTCCTTCGTTGATACCAATGTACCCATTTACACGGCCGGGCGGGACCATCCCTACAAGGAACCCTGCGCCGAGATCATACGGATCATCGCCAACAACCCGACGCGGTTCATAACCGACGCCGAGGTATTACAATAACTCATGCACCACTATCTACGGACAAACAGATGGACAATCGGAAGGGAAGTCTTCGGCAGATTTGAGATGCTGCTGCAAGGGCGAATCGAACCGACATACCCGGAAGACGTGCGTCGAGCAGATCAGATAGCGGACCGAATCCATCAGGCAAACTCCAGGGACTTGGTTCACGCTTCGGTGATGAGTAGAAAGGGGACCAGACTCATCATTTCTACTGATGTTGACTTCGACAGAATCCCTGAGTTGAGGCGACTGGACCCGATGCAACTCAGCACATGGCAAACGGAACTTCAGATAAACGGGACGTGACGGACCATAGAACCGTCCGGGGCCGCCCTACTTGGGCAGGTTGCAAACATCCAGGGCCGTAAGGGCCAGGACCTTGGCGACCTGCTCCATGTCGCTGATGCGGGTGAATTCGTCGGGGATGCTTTCCGATTCCGAACCGCCGCCCGGGCCGTAAAGCAGGCAGGGAACGCCGGCCCGCCACAGATGGCAGGTATCGTCGCCGGTGTAGGAGCCGGGCAGGACCGTTCCCACTTCGTCGGGATCTCTCCCGGTGACCGTGCGGAACTGGCGGAGCACCGTCTCCAGTATGTACTCGTCCTTGGGCAGGTCGAATGGTTCCATTACCACGGTAAACACCCTGTGCTTGGGGTGGGGAGGCATTTCGATCTCGTACTGGAAGTCAGGGTCGTCCTGCTTGATCCGGTCCAAAGCGTTTTCGATGTCTGCTTTGACCGATGCGGAAGTCATGCCCGGAAGGAATCGCACGTCTACGATCACGGTGCAGAAGTCGGAGACGAAATTCGGGCCTCTCAGGTCGTAATCGCGGCCCCGGCCCCCAATTATCGTGCCGACGTTGATACGCGGGAGGCCGGGCAGGTCTTCGCGCGGCGTGTAGGTGAATTGCACCCCGTCGATGGCGGGAATGGCTTTGCACATCTTGGCGATGGCATCGACTCCCTCCTCTTTTCTGCTGATGTGACGGGAGTTGCCCAGAACGTGTACAGCCATCTCCAGCACGCCGGCGTGGACCGTAAGGATATTGTTCGCGCCGAAGGGTTCCGGCACTACCGCCATGTCGGTAAGAGGGCCGTGTTGGCACAGGTAGGTAGTCCCCACCCCGCCCTGCAGCTCGCCCACCACGCAGGCTATCACCAAGTCTCCCGGCAGAGAGACCCCGGACTTTCGTATCGCCTCGGCAGCCGTGACCATCGCCGTTACCCCGCCCTTCATATTGCGGGAGCCCGCGCCGAAGAGCAGGTCCCCCTCCACGCTGGGCGTCCACGGGTCGCGCTTCCAGCCCATAGCCAAGGGGTCGATGTCGATGTGGCCGTTGAACATGAGGGACTTGCCACCGCCGCTGCCTCTAAGGGTGGCTACCGTCTGAAACCGTCCCGGTTCCACCTCCTGCAGCTGCACCTCGTAGCCGCGTTGAGACAGGAAATCCCCAAGGAAGCGGGCCACATCACTCTCTTCCGTCTTGAAGCTGGGGATCCTGATTAACTGCTCGGCCAAGCGCAGCATCTCGTCGGGGTCAACGTTTTCCAGTATCTTTGCGGCTGCGTCCGTAGACATGGTGCACCTCACAATTTGGATTCCCGCCTTCGCGGGAAAGACGGAATTACTGGGGAACTCACGCAAAAGTTTGGATTCCTGTCCCCACCTGCGCGGGGATGACGCCATCATCGGCTGGAAGAAATTCATGTACCGGTCCCCGTCCTCACCTGCCTGGGCATGACGCCTGTCGTCGCGGAGGCGGGGTTCCTTCGCGGGAAAGACGGGGTGGGGAGTTAGAGTCCTACCTGCCAGTAACGCCTGCCTTCGCGCCGGGAGACCTTTCCGAATCCGGGAGCGGGGAAATGGCACGAGATGACCGGCGTTCCGTGGGTCTCCACTTGGTCCAACATTTTTCTACGGGTCTCGGTGGACTGGGGCCAGTCGTGATCGAAGTGGCAGTTCCAATCGTCCTCGGTCACTTGCGCCGGGTGCACCAGCACATCTCCTTGAATCAAGGCTTCCTGACCTTCCGACGAGACCAGGATGCTCATGTGACCGGGGGTGTGGCCGGGCGTGTGCAAAGCCCGCACTTCCGTCGTAAGGTCGGTGTCCTCACCCAGGGCATCAATGAGGCCCGCGCCGGCCAGCGGCTCTATGCACCTGTGCATGAAAAGGAAGGGCAACGCCGCTTGCACCTCAGGCTTTCGGAAGTGGTCCAAGTCGGCTTGGTGCATAACGTACCGGGCGTTGGGGAACGCGGGCACCAGCTTTTCACCCACCTCCACCACGTTCCACCCTACGTGGTCCGAGTGGAGGTGGGAGATGAAGACGGTGTTCACCTCTTCGGGGCGGATGTCTTTGGCCGCCAGGTCGGCCATAAGTTCGCCTCGCCGTCCGCCGATGGCCTCGATGGGTCCCGGGCCGTAGCCGGTGTCTATGAGAATAGTCTGTCCCTGCGACCTGACCAGGTAGCAGCCGATTTCAATCAGAATGTGGTCCCGGTTATGGTCAAACGTGCTGGGATAACGGTCTTTGTAAGGCCCCCAAGCTTCGGCGGACGCTTCCGGGAACAGTTCGGTGAGGGGCATTGGAAAGGGGAAGTTCATGTCGGAAAGGGCGACAATCTCAACTCCGCCCACTTTCATGGTGAATTCGGACACTGTCCATCCTCTAACAGATGATTACGATTAAAAGATGATTGCGATGATGCGCGCAATTATAGAAACCGGGGGAAGCCCGGTCAACGGGAGCGTTAAGCTGAGGTTTTCTGCTGTCAGTCACCTGATATGGTTAACTTCTTCAATGGCCACTATGCCGCCCTCCCAACCCTCGACAATAAGCCGGTTGCCCCAGACAAACGCCATACCCAGCAGCGGATCGCTATCGATTTCGATTATCGGCACGCGCCGACTCTGTCCAGGCCAGGACGCCAAGCCCGCGTATGTTTCGACCCGATTCTGTACACCGTCAGCCAGCACGGCTTGGCCTTCTCCCAGTTTCGGTAGACCGAGTTGACCAATGCTTTCGGGAGGTAACGTGAGATAGCCGGTGAACCCGGTATCAACCAAGAATTCCAAGTTTAGAAATCGGTATGGCTCTCGTATATTGGCGACCGTAATAGCCACACGGGGCGCACCGGTGATCGGCGTCCCACCTTGAGAGTATACCCGTCCTCGAATCGTCACCTTGGGTCGGTAATCCGGGATTCCATGCGGTACGGGGCCGGGTATCCGACCCTCTCCACCCAGGTAACAGCGTCAGGGCGGCGTTCACGTAACCGCATCCAAGCATCGACTTCATTAGTGTCGACAGTGTCGACTTCGTAGTCTCCGCTATCGACGTCTATTACCACCATCGTGCCCTTCTCCGCTGTTATCTCCTCTCGAATCCGGTTGTGGTAAAGGGCCCTGCCCCGGATGGCCACATCATCTCCGGCCCCGCGATCCGCGGCACGAGCTTTTCCCGACGCACTTGTCCTCTCCTCCCTGGCCATCCTCGCATCGCTCAAATACATGCGCAGCTTACCGGCGTGTTCCAAGGCGCTCTCCAACGTTGACATATCCGGCGCCGGTGTTTCGGACATGGTGGTCTCGTAAGTGAACTCCAATAATTCGCAGGCCGTATTGGCCATGGCGATGGCGTCGGGCAATTTACTCCATATACGGGCAAGGTGGCTGTTGGCCGGGTCGGCGCTGGGATCACGCCGGCAATCCACAAGCTCATTGACCATGTCGAAAACATCCCGCACGTAGGCCTTGTTTATCAACCCGTACAGTTTCCCAGCATGGTGGGCCGCTTGGAGAGTAAACAGGCCGACGTCCGGGTCGCCTTGCCAATCGTCAAGGACTTCCAGGGTCTCTCCCGGGACATCATTAATTTCTTCGATGTCGAACTTCTTCAGGGTTGCCAGGACTTTCCGGTACTTAGCGCCGACCAACGGGTTGGCGAGGCCGTATAGCAGTTCTTGGAACCAATGAGGCATGGGATTGTCTTCCAAGATGAGTCCCCGGATACCGCCCTCGACAAGAGCCAGCATCCCGGCTATCACACTGGACTCCATCGGGTCTCGCGCCTTCTTTTGCCGCGCCAACAGGTCCCGCCGGGCCAATTCGAATTCTTTCAGCGCGGTTTTCTTGCGTCGTTCTACCCAGTCCTCTTTCATTCCTTTGACCCCGTGGGCGGTGTCCGAATTGGCCCAATCAGTCGATTATACTATGTTCCTGTTCCCGACTTGTGATGCACACGACCCCATCTAGGGCATGTGCAAAGTCCGAATCAATTCAAATTCCGTTCATGGTTCGACAAGCTCAGGGCGAACGGACGGGTTAACTTGCTGACCGACTTTGCATATGCTCTGTTAAGCGGGTCAGGGGTTACCATCATACTGGGTTAACCAACCACAGAAAAATTGTGCGGCCCCCTCAAATAATAACGTCTTCCTTCGCGGTAAATGTCGCCGTCCACGCTGATTTCAAAACTGTCCCGGAAGGCGCGCACCACCTCTTCCCGGTCTGCCGTATCAAATTGGACCTGCAAGGCGACTGGGCGTCCGTCCAATTCACACAGCATCACTGCCTGACCGTCGAATTCCTCTTGAGATTCCCGGTCCAGCCGCACAATTTCACCGGCTACTTGCGCGTTCAATAACGGGCTTTTACGGCGCAACCACTCGGCCCCGTCGGCGAACACGTCCGCAGTGCTCTCGGCGAAGGTGAACTGGCCGTCGGATGCATCGGAAGGGCGGACCGGCGCCCAGGACACACTGACCTCGATGCCGTGCCCTTGTCGGGCCAACGCCGCCACCGCTTCGCACAGGTTGGCGCTAACGCCCTGTTGCGCCACCTCATCAAAGGACGAGATACCAGCGCCTCCAAGCACTGCGTCCGCCGTGTTCCCGGCTTGGCGTAGGCCGTTATTCAATGCCAGTGTCGCCTGCCGCGCAAAAGGCGGCTTGAAGGAGTCTCCAAAATCACGCTGTATTCCATAATCCGCCGGCACCTGCGAGTGAAGGGTCAATTCATAGCCCGTTCCGTATCCTGGCAACGGGCGCACTCCCCGCACATAATCCGTTACTACTCCGGATACCCGGCCGTGATAAACCGGCTGGCCGGGACGCTCGGCGGCACGGGCCGCCGCCGTTATCAGGTCACGGGCACGTCCAAGCAAGTCCACGCTGTCGCTGAGCGACCAGCCGGACCGGCTCCCGCCGTTCAACGACCGGAGCCTGATGACGTCGGCACCAGCGCCCATCAGATCGTAATAGACGTCAAGCTGGGAGCGCTCTTCCAGTTGGCCCAGCAGAGCCACCACCTCTGAAATTCGCACGGCGTAAGCATCGGACTGCTCCCTCAGGGGCGTAAGAAGCTCGTTGACCTGTTCGTTGTGCGTATGGGACCAGAGCACGGTCCGGTTTCGCCAGGTCTCTTGGCGGACCCAGCCCTGGGTCTCAAGATAGGCGCTTAACGCCGCCGGCGACACCCGGCGCAACGCCGCCGAGTCCGTGATTTGCACGTCCATCGGGGACCTCCATCAAACGATCAGCCGGGAGAACATATCAGCAAGACCGTTCAGGTCAAACATGTTGCTTAAAGGCACATAAACCCGGACGGTTGACCTGTTGCCGGAGGGGGCCATTCCCATTAAAGACACCCAATATGCGCACTTTCGCAAACACAATTCTTCCTGGGTTTGGGTAAGCCACTGGTCGGGGTCGTCAGGCATAAGAAACAGAATCAAGACGCGGGGCAGGTCGTCTTCTTTGATTAGCTGGTTATAGTTCTCCACCCGCAGGTCATAGATAACGTATCCGCCCCGGATTGTGTACTGTGTCGTAGCCTTTAGCTGAAAGTCTACCCGGTTCACGCCACCAGAATAAGAGCCTACCGTCCCGTCTATGCCATGATCGTCAACCACCGGAAGGTTCAGGCGATAACCGGCGCGAAATATCACTGCCCTTACGTAAGCCCAGGACAGTTGCTCTTGGATGAAATTGGGCGACATCGCGCTCACTCCCACGCCGCGTGTCCTGAGAATGCCGTTGTGCTACCGTAGACTCCTTGGGTCAGCGCGATTATACAGTTTCGGTTGCGGGGCGGCATCGGCAGTCCGGCCTTCGGGTGTACGAAGAGATAGCGGAGAGAAGTGGGGCCGAAATTCCCAGTATCTGTGTCATTTCGTGTCTTTGTGTGACATTCAGCCTTGGCGGTGTGGCTGCTAGTGCGTCATTGTTGTGCTATATCGTGCCGAATCTGGAACATTTCTGTGTCTTTTTGTGCCATTCTGCGCCACTTCGCCTTGGCTGCCAAGTCTGGTCCGGGACCCTGCTTGCGGGGGCGACATGTGAGGCTGGAACCATGTTAAGGCAGCGACACAGCAGTTGGGAAGGGGCGGATGTCAGTAGGCGGGAATGCGGGATGAATTATTGAGAATAGAGCGGTAACATAGCCCCAAGCCAGCGAAGGACCAGTCCTTCCTTCCGAAGGGAGCATCCAAAAAGCCATGCCGCCAGCAAACTCCAAACTCACCGCTGCGGTGGAAGACTACTTCTCCGACCTGCGCCGTGTCCGCGCCTCCGGCGGCGCCACCGGCGAGCGGTCCTACTACCCGGCGTTGACCAACCTGCTGAACGCAGTGGGCGGAGCGCTCAAGCCCAAGGTCTTCTGCGTCAGCGAGATGGCGCAACAGGGCGCGGGCCATCCCGACATCGGCCTCTACGCCGCCAAGCAGGTGCAGAAGGGACAGCCCAAGCAGGGACAGACGCCGGAGGGCGGCGTGGTGGAGGTCAAGCCGACCAACGACGACGCTTGGCTCACCGCCGAAAGCGCCCAAGTCAGCCGCTACTGGGACCGCTACCGGCTCGTTCTCATCACCAACACCCGCGACTTCGTGCTGCTCGGTGAGGACTCGGAAGGCAGACCCGCCAAGCTGGAGACCTTCCGGTTGGCTCAGTCCGGCGCCGACTTCGAGGCCAAGTTGCAACACCCCCGCGCCTTCGCCCGAAACGTCGGCGCGGCCTTGGGCGAATACCTCTGCCGCGCCCTGTCCCACCGCGCATCCCTTGCCGAACCCCGTGACCTGGCTTGGCTGCTGGCGTCCTACGCCCGCGACGGCTTGGCTCGGGTCGAGGCTGCTGGCGACGCCCCGTCCTTGAGTGCGGTGCGCTCGGCGTTGGAGGAGGCGTTGGGCGTGCGCTTCGAGGGCGACCGCGGCGCGGCATTCTTCCGCTCCACCTTAGTGCAGACCCTCTTCTACGGCGTCTTCTCCGCTTGGGTGCTGTGGTCGCGGCAGACGCCGCCGCCCATCGGAGCCTTCGACTGGCGCACCGCCGTCTGGCACCTGCGTGCCCCAGTCCTGCGGGCCTTGTTCCAGCAGCTTTCCGACCCCGGACGGTTGCAGCCCTTGGGACTGGTCGAGGTGCTGGACTGGACCGCCGCGGCATTGGACCGGGTGGACCGGGCCGCCTTCTTCACCCGCTTCAACGAGGGCGAGGCGGTGCCCTACTTCTACGAGCCCTTCCTAGAGGCCTTTGACCCAGCCCTGCGCAAGCAGCTTGGCGTCTGGTACACCCCCGCCGAAGTCGTCCGCTACATGGTCGCCCGCGTCGACCGGGCATTGAAAGACGACCTTGGCATCGCCGATGGGCTGGCGGCGGACAACGTCTACGTGCTCGACCCCTGCTGCGGCACCGGGGCCTACTTGGCCGAAACTTTGAAGCGTATCGCCGCCAACCTGGAAGAACGGGGATTGGGAGCCTTGACCGGCGCACGGGTAAAACAGGCCGCCACCCAGCGGGTGTTCGGCTTCGAGATTATGCCCGCTCCCTTCGTCGTGGCCCACCTGCAGGTCGGCCTGACCATGCAGGCATTGGACGCGCCCCTATCCGACGACGACGACGCGGAACGGGCGGGCGTCTTCCTGACCAACGCCCTCACCGGCTGGGAGCCGCACGTCCAGAAGCCGCTGCCCTTCCCCGAACTGGAAGAGGAGCGCGACCGGGCCGAGCGGGTGAAGCAGGACACGCCGGTGCTGGTCATCCTGGGCAACCCTCCCTACAACGGCTTCGCCGGCATGGCGGTGGACGAGGAGCGGGAGCTGTCTCAAGCCTACCGCACTACCAAACGGGTCCGGCGTCCCGAGGGCCAAGGCTTGAACGACCTCTACGTGCGCTTCTTCCGCATGGCCGAGCGGCGCATCGCGGAGAAAACGGGCCGGGGCGTGGTCTGCTTCATCTCCAACTACTCCTGGCTGGACGGGCTGTCCTTCACCGGAATGCGTGAGCGCTACTTGGAGGCCTTCGACGCCATCCGCATCGACTGTCTCAACGGCGACAAGTACAAGACTGGCAAGACCACCCCCGGCGGCGCGCCCGACCCCAGCATCTTCTCCACGCCGGAAGACCCGGTGGGCATCCAGGTGGGCACCGCGATTACTACACTGGTCCGCAAGGCTGACCACTCGCCTGCCGAGACTGTCGGCTTCCGCCACCTGTGGGGCCAAGCCAAGCGGGAGGAATTGACGGAGACGGCGGACACGGGACCGGAGGCCCTCTATGAATCAATCGCGCCGGTATTGCCGTTGGGCCTGCCCTTTGCGGCTATGGCAGTCAACATCGGTTGGCAAGACTGGCCGTCGCTGCCCGATTTATTCCCTACATCGTTTCCTGGAGTCAAGACCAGTCGGGACTCGTTCCTCACAGACGTTGACCTTGGCCGACTTGAAGAGCGAGTGACCCACTACTTCAATCCTGATTTGAGCCACGATGAGGTTGCCCGTCTCTATCCTTCAGTGATGAACCCCTCCGCACGATTCAACCCTCGGGTGGTTCGAGACTCGCTTCTCAAACGCGGTGAGCCAAGCGAGAAAAGCGGGATCGTCCGATACGCCTACCGCCCGTTCGATAACCGTTGGCTATATTGGGAAGCAGAAACCAAGCTTCTGGACGAGAAGCGCGCCGACTACAAGCCGCACGTATTTGAAGGCAACTTGTGGTTGGTAGCCCAGCAGAAACCCCGGCGGGAATGGTCGCCTCCGCAAGTCATTTCCAGCATCGGGTGCCTTGACCTTATGGACCGGGGGGCAACCTGCATTTCTGCATGGCTCCGCGACGAAGGCTTGGGGTTGGGCGGAGACGGACTGCAACGACGCCCAAACCTGTCGCCCGCCGCCCAACTCTACTTGGACCGGCTGGGCAAGGGCGTCGAGGACCTGTTCCACCACGTCCTTGCCGTGTTGCACGACCCGGCCTACCGCGAGGCCAACGCCGGGGCGCTGCGGATGGAGTGGCCGCGCATCCCGTTGCCGGGCTGGCCCGGCAGCGATTCAAGCAACGATAGCGGCGGCGCGGCGGAAGAACTGGCGGCGTCTGCGGAACGTGGCCGGGAACTGGCCCGACTGCTGGACTCTGAAACTCCCGTTCCCGGCGTCACTACCGGAACACTGCGCCCGGAGATAGCATCCATCGGCGTCCCCGCCACCGCCGGAGGGCGCAACATGGCCGGCGACGACTTCTCGGTCACGGCAGGCTGGGGCCATTTCGGCACCGGCGACGCCGTCATGCCGGGTCAAGGCCGCGCGGAGCAACGCCCCTACACCGCCGAAGAACGCGCCGCCCTTGGCGACGCAATGACAACCTTGGGCGAGTCCACCGTTGACGTCTACCTGAACGACCGGGCCTACTGGCGCAACGTCCCCATCAACGTCTGGAACTACAAGCTGGGCGGCTACCAAGTCCTCAAGAAGTGGCTGTCCTACCGGGAAAGCAGGGTCCTGGGCAGGCCGCTGCTGCCGGAGGAGGTGCAGCATTTTACGGATACGGCGCGGCGGGTTGGGGGGATATTGGGGGTGGTGGAGGGATGAGTAAGCCAACGTAAGTCGAAAATTACTGACAAGACGTAGTCGCGTATCCATATTAAGCCACGATATATAATCCACAGACTGCGGCACTGTATGTGTCATGGGTGAATGAAAGGTGAGGAGTAAACAAAATGGGGGTCCCAACCGACAGGTGCCTAATTTGGGAGGAAGAGTACCCAGCGAACGTATCTACTGATCCCAACAGTAGAGTCATGACCGTATATGACTCGCCTCGCGCAGATGGTTCATACAAAGTTACATACCATATGGTATTAGATGACGTCCATAGATTTTCCTATCTCTCTCAAGAACAGAAAGCCTGGTTGACTACTTGGCTTATTGAACAACGACAGAAAGGGAATGACATCCCGATAGTCACTAAGGAAATTGTGGAGTACATCATCGCAAAAGGGCCTCTCGCCGTCCACGAAAGGGCCGATGGATTGCTTCGGTTCATCGCTCGGCAGTCAGAAACAGTTGCACACCGGATTTCCGTTTTCGACGACACACTTGGTGCTTACGCTTGGACTGAGTCGACAGTTTGGGATGAAGTTGACTATTACCTAGACTATCTGATGTCGATGGGTTGGATAGCAGGAGAGAGAGTTGGCGGGGGAAATTTCGTTGGCACAATCACTATAGCCGGATACAACCGAATTGCTGATCTGCGAACTAACGCGGATTCTTCCCAAGCGTTCGTAGCCATGTGGTTTAACGACCGGATAGTCAGTGCTTATGATGATGGCATTGAAGCCGGTGTCCTTGATGCCGGCTTCAAACCTATCCGTATTGACCGAAAGGACCACGTCAATAAAATTGAAGACGAAATCATAGCTGAAATCCGTCGCTCTAGATTCCTGGTCGCCGACTTTACTCATGACAAAGATGGGGCCAGAGGCGGTGTATATTACGAGGCCGGATTTGCGCATGGGCTTGGCTTGCCGGTTATCTTCACATGCCATGAAGATTCTATGGAGACCCTACACTTCGACACCGCGCATTACAGCCATATAGTTTGGGCTGAGCCAAAGGATTTGCGCGAGAAACTGAAGAACCGTATTCTCGCGGTGATCGGCCAAGGTCCAGAACAGGCTACAACTCCGAGCCTTTAGCACACCCCAACCCCGGAGGAGGTGCAGCATATTACGGATACGGGGAGAAGGATTGGGGGGATTCTGTGGGTGACGGACAAAGCATGAGGAGACTGTTTGAGTCAGGCTACTTATGGCTCAGCCTCTCAGTCGTATTGTTACTGTCCGGGATTGGTCTTACCATAGGGTTCTGGGACTGGTTGCACCCCGAAGCATCGGCCACGGCATCGAACAGTGAAACGCTCCGGAACGCGGGAATCGTCATCGGGGGCGTACTTGCATTCGTTTTCGCCGTGTGGCGCGGCTGGGTGGCGGAACGCCAAGCTAATGCGGCCCGGAGCCAGGCCGAGACCGCCGAGCAGACATTGTTGAACGAGCGCTATCAACGGGGCGTAGAGATGCTCTACAGAGGGGTCCCCTCAGTGCGTTTGGGAGGTATCCACTTGCTCCAGGAACTCGTTGAGGATCGCCCTGACCTGTATCAGGACCGAGTCGCGGAACTGGTAATTGATTCCGTAATGAACCCGACGGAGAACGAAGAGGGCCAGAACGGGCCAAATCCGGATGAGGAATTGTCCTGAATATGACTACTCAACGAGACTACGTTCAAGCGGCCATGAATTTCATTGACAAACTCAGGAAAGACAGCCTTAACGACAAAAAGACCGCGGCATTCCGCTTGGACTTGCATGGCGCAGACCTTAGGCGCATATCCCTGATTGGGATGTATATGGCTCACGCCAATTTACGCGAAGCGCGGTTGGGCTTCGCTACTCTCAGTGAGGCCGACCTTTCCGGCGCTAATCTGGAGAGCGCAAACCTGCACCGTGCATTCTTGCAAGACTCTAACTTATCTCGCTCCAACCTCCGGGAAGCAATACTATCCGACACAAACTTATCTGGAGCAAACCTGTCCCGTGCGGACCTGAGAGACGCAGACTTCACCCATGCGGAATTTGGCGCCGCAGATTTCACGAATGCCCTCCTCGGCAATACAAACCTGTCCGGCGCACGTTTTAGACGAACTCCTCAGGAGCACTCTTCCGAACCTCAAATACCGGGGACCCACTTCGCCCGGTTGACCCAAAGCCAACTCGACGAAGCCGTCGCCGACTCGTTCAACCCTCCCATCATCGACGATGGTGTCGTTGACTATGAGACCGGCAAGCAGTTGGTGTGGCGCGGCGCGGCCATCAACCGATCACCGTAGTAACACATTAGGCTTCCATTTACCATGGTCACCGACATCGCCCGGTGGTTGGGGCTATACTGATGGTGACAGGTGATGGAGGAAGACTGCCATGACAGACCTGGATGAGGGCCTGAAAAAGTTTATGGACGAGGACTACGCAAGAGAAATTATCTTGGGGGATGGCGGAGTCGAGGTCTTCTTAAAAGAGATGGAGGAGTTCCACGACGCCGTCACTCGATTATGGGATGAATACGATACCTTGATGGAGAAATACCCCGACAAGTGGGTAGCTATGGGCAAGGATGGGGTCCTGGCAGTGTGCGACTCGCGGAAAGAGGTGTTTTCAGCTATAGAGCCCGCCCGCGCGCGCGGCGACGCTTACGTAGTTGAGTTTCTGGATACGGACCCAGAGCCGCTGGTCCTGTGATTCTTGGAAGATTCGACAGCAGGGGGCGTCCAGTCGTTGAGTGCCGGGTCCGCATCCCGCGGTTACAGGTCAACGCAAGGATACTGTGCCTGTTGGACACGGGCGCCGACGCCGCGTACATACATCAGGATGATGCCGAATCATTGGGAATTCCATTCGAGCAGCTTGGGAACAGGGTGGCCTCCAGAGGAGTAGGTGGCAGGTCGGCATACTTTCGAGAGACCGCATTTCTCTCTTTTATTGACGGGTTCTTTGTAAGGGCCTACGAGGTGCCTTTGCGCATCGCGGAGCCTAACCGAAGCAGCGTAGGACTACCGTCCCTCCTCGGACGAAACGTCATAAACCACTGGTATATGCAGTACGATCCGACGAATGGCAGGCTCGACTGCACAGTCCGTTACGCCGACTACACTTTCACCGCCCGGTGAGGAACGTTGCCGCCAGCCAATGACTCTGGGTTCCCGCCTTCGCGGGAATGACGAAGGGGGTGCGGGAATGACGAAGGGGGGCGGGGCGGCCATCAACCGTTCACCGTAGTCACCTGTTGGGTTGTCATTTCCTAGGGAGTATCGTCAATTGCATATTTCCGTCATTGCATATTTCCGTCATTGCATATTTCCGTCATTCCCGCGGAGGCGGGAATCCAGAATCCGCACCAACAGTGTGGTATTCGGTCCCAAATTTATCCGGATCCCGACTCTCGCCGGAATGACGGCCGATTTGACGACACCGCCTACGCTCACCGACATCTCCCGGTGGTTGGGACTATATTGATGGTGATCGATGATGGAGGAAGACGGCCATGACAAACCCGGATGAGGGCCTGAAGAAGCCTACGGCGGAGGAATTCCTGAGAAAGGCCGTCGAAGAATTGGGCGGACCCAACGCCTGGGATGATGGGATGGCGGAGTTCTACAAAGCTGCCACCCGCCTGTGGGACGAATACGATGTCCTGGTGGAGAAGTACCCCGACAAGTGGGTGGCGGTCGGTAAAGAAGGAGTCGTGGCAGTGTGTGACTCGTTCGACGAGGCGCATTCGGATGTCGAGCCAGCCCGTTCGCGCGGTTCCAAGTTCGTGATCGAGTTTTTGAATGCGGACTCAGAACCGTTGATCCTGTGATTCTTGGGACCGCACTTTTGCGAAAAATCATGTTAGTCCGAGGGAAACGAATTGCCAATACTCCCTGTTGCTATGTTCAAAAGATTGAGTTTCCTGATAGGGCGATAACGTAGTGCTTTCCATAACCGTCACCTGAAGGGAAATCCTCCCCAACGTCTACTACCATCACCATCGTAGGAAAGCCTGAGAAGCCGTTATGGCGATTGATTGGCCGGACATTAAGTTCATCCTTTGGGATGAAGGAGTCTTCGACGGTAACTTACAAACCCGCCCTCTTAACCGCAATGATTTAACCAAGTTAATTGAAGAAAACGGCGGGACAGGCGACTACCTCGACCTCAGGGGTCTGGACTTGTCCGGCATAGACATCAGGGGTATGCAGTTGGGCAGTGTATTGTTTGAGGGCTGCAACCTTAAGAACGCGGTCGCGCTACCGATGGTGACGAGCAGAGGGAGGGAACTTTCCTCACGGGATTTAGCCTACGGTCACTTTCTTCAAGAATATCAGACCGGGAAAATAGTAGAGAATCGCGAAGTAACGCCGACTAATTTGGGGGAGGCATTCCTCTTGGGAGCAGATCTCTCCAAAGCGCACTTTGAATGGGCCAACCTTTCTGGCGCTGTTCTCGCGTGGTGCAATCTCGACGGCGCCAGCCTGGCCTACGCCGACTTGTCCAAGTCCAAACTGAATCAAGCAAGTCTGGAACGGACTAACCTCAGGTGCGCCGTTCTGGACGGAGCGTCGCTGGAAAATTCCCGCATCCTCGATTCCGACCTCAGCGAGGCGAGTCTCAAAGGGGTCTCGCTGGAAGGCGTGTTTCTCTCTCCCTTAACCAAGCTGGATGGAGTGCAATGGGACTCCGATTTCATAAGCCTGTTGGAAATCGAGGGGAACTACGAATCGGCCGCAAGGCAGTATCGTCAACTCAAGGAATGGTACGACCGCGCAGGAAAACGGGACGTCGCCGGCAAATTCCACTACCGGGAACGGGAGGCGGAAAGAAAGGCCGAGTGGCAGTCTATAAAGGAAGCCCTATCCTCGATATGGCGACGGGTCCGACATCCGATGACTGAGGTGTAGCCTCTGGGACCTTTCAAGCGTGCTCGTGGCCTTCTTCGCCTCTGGTTGGGAATCGTCCGGGATCTCCCGATAACTTCGTTCCGTTCTCTCCGCTATGTATTTGGGATTCAACTCGTATGGAGGTGGTGGTTCGGCTACGGAGAGCGTCCCGAGAGGGTGGTTATTACCGTGGTAGTCTTTTTGGTGGGAACTTGGCTCGGTTACTGGCAACTGGGTACGTTTGTAATCGACGCTGGATCCGAGAACATCTGCACAGGTCGACTCCCTTGGGATATCGCTCTCTATTACAGTCTTGTCTCCTTCTCCGCTTTGGGCTACGGTAGTTGGATTCCCGAGCCGGTGGGCTGGGTCAAGTGGGTCGGAGCGGCTCAGCCAATTGTTGGAATTACGTCTTTCGTCGCCTTGTCCATAAGTTTGACCCAGCGCGTAAGCCGTTAACCCGGTGGATGCTCGTTCATCGGCTGGCCGTCCTGATCATAACCTGAATCAACGTTGGTCCTGTCCAACTAATCGGCTTTACTCCACCGCCTCCTTACTGCCCCGGCTACCCCAGGAAACGGCGGAGGTGCGCGGCCTCTTCAACGTAGTGGCGGATGTTCACGGTGGTGTTGCTGCTGCTGATGCCGGCCCAGATCGCGCTGGTAAGCCCCTCGTGGACCCGGTCTATCTCGTCGGTAAATTGGCCCACTATGCTCAGGTGCCGGTCGCCCAGCAATTCCTTCACATGACGCTCGTTGGTGAATCGCAACGCGGCCCGAAGGTCTTCATCAAGACTGGGGTAGACCTCACGGACGAACGACAGGTCTTCCGGACTGAGGGCCGCCAAGTCCAGCAACTCCGGGGGAACGCCGATGGAGTACATCGACGCGGCAAAGCCAATGGCGCGCGGGAGCGTCACATCGCCAACGCCTCCCAAGGAGCGGCCGTAGCCAAAGAGACCGACGTGGAGTTTGCGCTCCCGCCGCTTGGGAATGTTGGACGACACCGAGCTGATGACCCGGATCAGCCGACGGACATGGGACTGATATTCGGCGGTAGTCCTGTCCATCACTTCGCGCGCGCGTTCCTGATCAATGGGCACCGGCTCTCCTCGTTCGTGGTCGAGGATTTGCGCGATCCCATTTCGGACAGTGTCCTTATCGTAGTCATACTTGAATGCGGACTGGACCGTAAAAGTGTGGGCGCTTGGATACTCTCTCAGGGCGCGGTCAATATTGGTGGGAGTCAGGTGGCCCCTGAAGGGCACGGATCCCGCGCCGATGATGGGATACAGTGGCACACCCAACCTTTTCTCCAGATCGTAGAGACGGTGCAGTCCCACTTTCAACACCAGTTCAGCAGCCACGATGCCGTAGTTGAGCGCCGGATCGCTCCGGGCCAGAAACACCCGCTGAAACGGCAGGTCCCTCCCCTGCATGTACTCCTCCACTATGCTGTCGCAATAGTACAGGTGCTCCATATCTTCTATCAGGGGAATAACTCGAAGTTGCTTGGGGAAGAACTCTCCCACCCAGTCCTTTACCAGCCGACCGTGGACCAGCGTTTCGGCCTCTTGCCCGACGATCATCTTTCGATAGTAAGCCTCGACCAGTGAGAGTTCCTCAGCAGACGTGGTGAAAGGAAGAATCACCTCCTGGATGGGGGCCGCATCCTCCTCCAGGTCGCCATAAAAGCTGTGGGCCATGTCCCTGGCCGACGGTACGCTCTGCAGGGCCTCGACCATCGACTTGCGCATGTCCCGTTCGATGCCGGGGTTGGGCACACGCAAAGTCAGGATGACGTCACGCCCCAAGCGATGTTCGTTATGGAAGAAGTCCGGGTAGCCGGTCAGGAGTTTCCGTACGACTTGGTTGTCGGCCTCCTTCCCTTCGGAGTCCCACATCTGCTCATCGCAGCCCAGAGCAAATACGTCGACGGCCTCGTCCACCTCGCCGTCGCCCTTGAGTACTCCCGCTTCGTCCGCGAACGGTGCTGGCGTTGCATTGTCCGGGTGCTGGGTACTCATCACCTTTGGCACTAAAAACACGGCACACCTCTCCTGAGTACTTTGCACAATATAGGACCAACGGCCTGCGGGCAGTCCCGGGAAGGCCGTTTCGAGACACAGCGCCTCGCGTTGATTGTAACAGGACATGGGTTCTCCGCCAAAGCCACTGAAGGAGACTTCAGTCCCAATGTCGCCGCCGGTCCAAATGCTGGACCAGCCGCGAGAAGAATGGGTTGGCGTTGGCAATACGGAACCCTATCAAGTTCAGACCTACTGACAGTTGCCCCTTCCCAACTCGGAAAACACTCCTCTAACATAATACCTGTACTGCTCAACGTCCTCTGGACGTGGGCAAATCCAACCAAGCCACTGAGGCAACATGATGTCTGATGACTGAACGCCGCCCAAACAACAACCTTCCCCAACCTGCCATACAATCGCCGGAACCCTCCTCGCAACCGCATGAAACCTCCTCGCAACAACCGGAACCCGACCCGCAACAGCCGGAACCCTCCTACGGCCTTGCACTATCCCGCCCCAACCCCGTCATTCCCGCCTCAGTCCCGTCATTCCCGCCTCAGTCCCGTCATTCCCGCGCAGGCGGGAATCCACACCGTTAACCCGGAACGGAAGAAAATGAGAGAAAATGGGAGGAAAATCCAAAAATCCAGCCTCACCTTTCGCCAGCAAGCCGCCCTGCCCATCTGGACCGCCCACCACACCCTTAAATAAACGCTGCGAGGTGAATGTTTAAAATGGGAGAATTGAGATCCCGCATCCGCACCCTACAAAAGAAAATGGCCAAGGAACTGGCCATCGTCCGGCTTCGCCGCTTGGTCAAAGAATTTCGCCTCCAGTGGTTCGTCGCCCTCACCGACCGTAAACCCCTGCCCCAGCCCCGTTCCTTCGGCTTCCGGGTAGTCAAAGCCGGCTTCCGGCTCCCCACTTTCATGGGGGTCAACAGGTACTTGGAAAAATGCCGCCGCAAAAAGGTCGAAATCGACGACCATGACCTCCTCCGTACCCTCATTCCCTGGGTAAGAAGTTACAGTCGCGACCTTGTCTGGGCGGGAGATGACTGATTCGCTAAAGAGAGGAGAAGGAGCGCGGGCGTCCCGCCCGCACGAGGTTGGGACAACTTTGCCCATGCCCTGGGGCGTCCACGGTGGTGTTGCAATTCAGGCGTTTTCATTACTGGCCCCAATCTGTCATTCGTACTGACACTGACCCGTCATTCCCGCGCCCAACCCGTCATTCCCGCGAAGAGCCTGCCCTCGCGGATGCGGGGGCGGGAATCCATAGGACTGTGGTCAGGCGGCCGGACCATCTATAACGGAACGCCTGCCCTAACCTGAACCGCATTTGACAGTGCCTACGCCTACTGCTAAATTAGATAAGTTGCCAACCCTGTATTTTCGTTAAGCGATACCTCTGTCCACAGGAGTGATTTAGCGTGCCACGTTACGACTACCGTTGCACTGTTTGCCGGGAAGAATTCGAACTGGTCCAGAGTTTCAAAGAAGCCGGCTCCGGTACTTGCCCGGCATGCTCAGGCGCGGGCCAGCGAGTCTTTCACGCCGTCCCGGTAATCTACAAAGGCTCCGGCTTCTACACTACCGATTATGGGCGTCCAAAGCAGCCCGTGGAAAACGGCGGTAAGGAAACCAAAGAGACTTCTACGGCCTCGTCCAGCAAGGACAACGGCGCCTCCTCAGACTCCGGCTCCAAGACGGAAACCAAGACCGAGTCCGCGGCTCCGGCCGCCAGCGAAAGCTCTTCCTAACCCTGGCCCATCTCCGACACGACCGGCCTTTCGTTGCGGTTGAGCTGGAACAGGGTTAGCAGCGTTGCGTGCCCTTATCCAGCGGGTGGCCGAGTCGTCGGTGACTATAGACGGCGAACAAGTAGGAAGCACCGGAGCCGGGTTGGTGGTGTTCTTGGGTGTGGCCAAGGGCGACGATGAAGCTGCCGCCCGTTATTTGGTGGACAAAACAGTCAACCTGCGGGTATTCGCCGACGCCAGCAACCGCTTCAATCTCTCCGCCTTGGACGTTGGGGCGGAGATTCTTTTAGTAAGCCAGTTCACCCTGTACGCCGACACCCGCCGCGGCCGTCGGCCCGATTTCACCCAAGCGGCCAGCCCGGAGGATGCCGAACGCCTGTACGATCATGCGGCCGACCTGTTTCGCCAGACCGGCTTGCGAGTCGCAACGGGGCGTTTCCAGGAACACATGCAGGTGCGGCTGCAAAACGACGGGCCGGTGACCATCCTGCTGGACAGCGACGACAGGAACCGGCCCCGCCGCGGTTAGCGGTGCCACCCCATGCCGATGAACAGGCCACGCAAGTAGGCGATCTGGCCGCCGTGGGATATGTTGTCCCACGTCACCTGACCCAAAGCGGCGCCTACCGAGCGCGGTTCGGGCACCGGCGGAAGCACCACCTTGGTCTCCAACTCCTCTGAGCTTAGAGACGATATAAACTCCTTGGCGGCGCCTTTGACAGCCTCGTAGTACCCGAGTTGGACGTCCCGTGAGGGCGCTTGCCAAGCACTCACTTGCTCCGCCGTCCAGCCCACGCCACGTTCATCGGGGTCTTCATCCATCCCGTATTTCTGGTGCCAGCCTTCACTCGCCCACAATTGGGGCATAGAACGCAACCGGGTATGGATGAAGGTGTCCAGCACCCGGTTCATGTGCCAAAGAATCCAAGCGGCTGAGTTGCACTGGTCCGACGGCTGTCGTGCCAGCGCCGCCTCGTCCAGACCCTCCAGCGCGGAGTCCACCATGTCCCAATTCCGTTCGAGTGCAGACAGGATAGGTTCCGATGCAGGCAACTTCGCCTCCTTAGATTCCCGCCTGCGCGGGAATGACAACTATGCGATGAGAACGCCGGTTTTGCGATGGGAACGCCGGCATAGCAGCGGGAATGCCGGTTCCGCAAAGGCCTCTTCTGAGAAGGTCGTAAAGCGAGGGCAGCGTCAGATAGACAATTCGTTCTCCATACCGGGAGCCAGGTCCACGTCAAAGGCCGCAAGCACCTGGCCGACCAGCAGGTAATGGCCGATCAGCACGGTAACGTCCATCGTGCCCTGCACGCCGAAGCGGGACTTGACCGCGTCGTAGGTGCCGTCGCTCACCTTGTGGTTACGCAATAGCTCCTGGGTGTACTTGACCAATATCTCCTCGTCTCCCGACAGGCCCTGGGGCGCGGCGCCCTCGGCGATGGCGCGGATGGTGTCGTCCGACACTCCGGCTTCTCTTGCCAGCTTGGCGTGGGCGCTGAATTCGTACTGGGACTTGATCTCCTTGGCGGTGGTGATTATCACAGTCTCTTTAAGGCTTTCGGGAATATCGAACTCGAACCGGACGTAGGTCCCGGTGTTGGCCACCCGGGCCGCCACCTTTGGACTGTGCAACAGCACGCCATAGGGGCCGCGGACGCTTCCTCTGCTGCCCACGATCTCGTCGAAAAAGGCTTGGTCTTCAGGTTTGAGTTCTTCCCTGGTGACGTTGGACAAACGGGACATGTCGAAACCTCCTGGAAAATTCACCTGTGAAATTCAATGGTGGGATAAGTCCGGGAACGACCTTATCAGGCCGATCAGGAAACACGGATAAAGGCTGGGATTGAAGCCTAAATGAACTCCAAGTCCAAGCTCAGATCCAGCGCGGTCACAGAGTGGGTCAAGCCGCCGATGGAGATAAGGTCTACGCCGGCGTCGGCCACGGCCCTGACCGTGTTCATGTTAATGCCTCCGGACGCCTCGACCACCGCCCGCCCGTCGATAATCTCCACTGCCTCGCGCATGGTGTCGGGGGGCATGTTGTCCAGCATGATGATGTGAGCGCCGGCAGACACGGCTTCGCGGACCTCTTCAAGGGTCTCCACTTCTACTTCCACCTTTATCGTGTGGGAAGCGCGGGACAGAGCCAAGCGAATGACGCCGTCCAAGCCCACCTCCTGAGAACGCAACGCTTGGATATGATTGTCCTTGATCAGAATGCCGTCGGCCAGGTTGATACGGTGGTTAAAGCCTCCACCCATGCGCACCGCGTACTTGTCCAAGTAGCGGTGCCCGGGGGCGGTCTTGCGGGTGTCCACGATGCGGGAGTGGCTGCCTTCTATCGCCCGGACGTAGCGGTTGGTGTCGCTGGCGATGCCGCTCATGCGCTGCAAAAAGTTCAGAGCGGTGCGTTCCGCCCTCAGGATGCTCCCCGCCGCGCCCTCGACCCGGGCCACGTCATCGCCGGGAGAAAGAGCGGCGCCGTCGAACATCAACCCTTTGGCTTCCAGCGTTTCGTCAACGCGCTGGAACACCGTCATGCAGACGTCCAGCCCGGCCAATACTCCGTAGTCCTTGGCCCGTATCATCCCCACGGCCCGGACATCGTCCGGCACTAAACTCTGGGTGGTAGGATCATTGAAGACTTGGTCTTCCGTCAGTGCGGCATCGATAAGGCGGTAAACCTCCGGCGGCAACTGGCTCATCTAAGCGTCTCCTTTCGGGCCGACTCCTTGTCCGGCAAGCAAGCGGCGTGTTCCCAAGGGGGGGCCTGACCGTGGCCGATGGCCCTCATTCTACTCCAATTCGGCGAAACGCGGCCAGAGGCGCAGGCGTGGCGCTCCCCGCCAATGGACAGATTACAAAGCCGGGACAGGACCGGGCAGATTCCAATATTCTGCTGGTACAATAGCAGGGCTTAAGGTGTATAACCCTACCCTCAAAGAAAATAATCTTCTAAGGAGGCGCACCACCATGCCTAACATCAACTTGGAACAGGCGGAGCAAGTGCTGGCAGGCGCAAAAGCGGCCGCGATGGAGATGGGCAAGCCCTTCAGTTTTTCCGTAGTAGACGCCCGCGGAGACCTGATTACCATGTGCCGGATGGACGGCACGCCTTGGCGCACACCCTACGTTTCGCGGGGCAAAGCCCGTGCGGCGGCCTGCTTTGGCGAGGCCAGCGGCGCCCTGACCGAACGGTCCACCACTCCGATTATGCGCGCGGTGATGGAGGTTGAAGGCGGAGAGTTCGTTCCGGGACAGGGCGCGCTTCCCATATACATGAACGGCGAGTTGATTGGCGCGGTCGGCGGCAGCGGCGGCTCGGCTCAAGAGGACGAGGACTGCTCCAGGGCCGGCATCAGCCGTTTGTCCGGCGCCAGCGCCAGCCGATAGGGCGCTTTGGCAACCTCATAGACTTTTACATTGGGCAGCTACGGTGTCCGGTTATATGCTCAAGCTCCGGCTATAAGTACATAGCCGGGGCGTATCGTGCAGAAATGTTACCTTCTTCGTTGCAGCCCAAGCTTGTTACAATAGAGGCATCCAATCCCCGGAGAACTGATTGCAATGTACGCTCGCATCTTGGTCCCGGTTGACGGCTCTTCGCTAGGCGAACAGGTGCTGCCCTACGTTCAGCAGCTTGGCTTGGGGCTGTCGATACCGGTAACACTTATGACGGTAGTAGAACCCTCTCCGCCCAGCATTGGCCTGCACTTGGGATCATCGGCTCAAGAGCAAGACACGGTGAGGCACCGCGCCGACCACGCCGTTGCTTATTTGAACTCCTTGGCAGATGCTCTCCGGTCTGACGGTGTTACGGTTTCAACCGTGACGCCGTCCGGGTCTCCCGCGCAGGAAATCATTCAAGAAGCAGCACGGGAGGCGGACACCCTAATCGCCATGTCCGGTCACGGGCGTTCCGGCGTGGCGCGGTGGTGGCTCGGCAGCGTCGCCGACCGGGTGCTTCACACGACCGACGCACCCCTTCTGGTCATCAGGTTTCACGAGGGCGAGGGACACTCTCACGCAGAAGGGTTCAGCCGCGTCGTTGTACCGGTGGACGGGTCGCCCTTAGCCGAGGAAATACTGCCTCACGTAACACTCATCACCAAGGCGTTGGGCCTGGCCATTGACTTGGTAAGGGTGGTGCCCACTTGGAACGAGTACTTGGCGATGGCGGCGCCTCCCGAAAACTACGGCAGCGCCTCCTTTGAGGAGGTTTCCAGGTACAACACCGAAGAGGCTACCCGGTACTTGGACCGCCTCAAGGAAGACCTGTTGCAACAAGGCGTCGGCCCGGTGGAAACGCATTGTTTGCGGGGAGACCCGGCGTCATCGATCATAGACGTAGCCAGCGAAACGCCCGACCGGCTGGTGGCGATGACCACTCATGGGCGTTCCGGCGTGGGGCGCTGGGTGCTTGGCAGCGTGGCCGACCGCGTCGTGCGTAATTCCGGCGACCCGGTGCTGGTGGTGCGGGCCGGAGAGCGAAGGCCGTTGCAGGGAGAGTCAATCCCCTCAACGGCATGATAGGGACTCGACGGTATCGTGACCCAGATTGGCGACGAGCTGACTGAATCTAGGGCGACTAAGGGCACTAAAGATACCCCTCCTGTTCAACCAACCGGGCCCGCGCGACGCTGGAGAATGCAGTATTGCGCGACGCCAACCAGTCGCGAATCCGTTGCTGCTGATGGTTTGAGCTGCCTAGTGTGCTCGAAGTGACTAGATCAACCCACGACACTCGCTCACGCCGCCACGGTCGACCCAGTGCATTATTGGGCGGAGGCTGGCGGTTCGGATGGCTCGGGGGAGCCAATTCCTGCTTGCCTCAACATCTCCGCGAATTGCTCTACTTGGGCAGACACCGGCCCGCTGATCAAGTCCTGGTTAACGATGTGGCGCAACCGCTCCAGTTCCTCCGTGTCCTCGACGGACAGCTTGTCCTTGCGCCGCAATTCCTGGAGGCGGCTGACATGCCCCGCAGTGGCAAGATCGGTAGGACTGGGTACTTCCAAGAAATTGCGGAGGATTTCGTCTGCGGTCCATCCCGCGATATCCGAGTTATTTGTCGACACGGACACCCTGCCTTCCGGGTCTCGTCGGAGCAATTGCACTTGTCCTGCCTTGAGACCAGCCAACATCAAGGGAGAATGGGTGGAGCAAAAGATTTGCAGGTTAGGGAAATGACGGGTCAGGGTGGGAATAATGCGTCTCTGCCAGGAGGGATGGAGGTGGGCGTCAATCTCGTCGATTATCAGGATTCCCGGCTTCTCCTCAAGGTCCAGCGGGAAATCGTAATATTCGGCGTACCCGAAAAGGAAGTGGGCCAGACACTGGATGATTGACTGGGTACCTTGGCTCAAAACGTTGAGCGGCAGGTCACCGTCGGGAGTGCCGAACAGAGGAAATAGGCCATCCTCATCTTCCTCTACTCCAGAGAATTTTATTGGAAAGCCGTCAGTGATTTCAGACGCTAACGACGCTACGGTCTCGACGATAGCCCTCATCTCAGGCCTCTGGCGTCGATAGGAAGCATAATCCAAGTCTATTATCTTTTGTATCATGGCCTCGTTACTGATTAACGAGGTATCACTTAGCGTTAAGTTTCTGTGTCTCCGAAAATCCCGGCCCTGAGAAGCTCTCATACTTTCAAAAAAATTCCTGATTGCTTCCGGCCCTAGCTGCCTGAAAATCTCCGGTTGTTGGCGGGCAGCCTGGTCAAGTTCCTCGTCTATGCTTGGCTCAATATCCAGTCCTGCCGTTGGTCCGGTTGACCGGAAGTCCGTACCACGCCTCTGTGCCGGAACGAAGCACGTGTGACCGGTAGTTTCCAGAATATCCTGCATTTGCACAGCGGTAGCAGGGAAACTGCCCTTAACGGCTTTGGGGGCGTTTGCGGATGTATAGCCCAATTTCCACTTGGGTTTACGCCGCCGATGCAATTTGTCAGGCATGATGAAGGCGGGAACCAGCAACTCCGCCAGAACCCACAACACGGTGGACTTGCCGGAATTATTCGGCCCGGTGAATACGTTTACTTGCTGGTCGAACTCAAAAGTGATTTCGTCAAACGGGCCGACGTTTGAGAAGGAAAGACCGGTTATTGGCATCAGGCGCTCTCACGATATCGGTCTTGAGCCGGTAGCAAGTCGCTTCCCCTAGTCCTTCAAAGCCGGAATAACCTCTTTGCCGAACAACTCCAAGGAGCGCATGGTGTCCTGGTGGGACAGTTGGCCGCCTTGAGCTTCGAGCAGCAGGGCGCCCACGCCCAGCCTTTCTTTAATGTGGCGCAGTTGCTTGATGACCGAGTCGGGGTTGCCCACGATCAAGTGGTAGCGTTGCTGGAGTTCCTGGTACGACATCTCGTTTAACGGCACGGGGCGCCGGCTGGCAACGGCTGTCGCTCCGGCGCGGGAGGCGTAGCCGGGGGGCGACCAGTACTCCCGCGGGCCCCGCAGCGGATAATTCATCCGCCACAAGAACGCTTTCCCTGCTTCCTGGGCCTTCTCCTCGGTCTCATTGACGTGGCAGCAGACCATGAACGCGAACTTCTCCGGCCCCGGCTCCCATCCGTCAGCGGCGGCGTATTCCCTGTAGCGCGCGAAGAGGTTCTCGGCCACGTCCAGCGGCGTCAGGAACGCGGCATAGGTGTAACGGTTATGGGCAGCCCATTGCACGGTTTCCGGGCTGCCGGTGCCGGGTACCCAGACCGGAGGATGGGGCTTCTGTATCGGCAGCATCCAAGGATTGACCGCCCGGTACTGGTAATGCTTCCCCTCCCATCGAAACGGTCCCGGGGTGGTCCATGTCTTGATGATGAGGTCGTGGCACTCCTCGAATCGCTCCCGGTTGTATACGGGGTTGGTGTTGTTGGCCCAACTCTCGATGCCGATACCCCTGACGAACCCTGAAATGATCCGTCCTCCGGAAATAACGTCCAGCATGGCGATCTCTTCAGCCAAGCGGACGGGGTTGTCCGACGTGGGAAGCATGTTGCCCAGCATCAGTATTTTGGCCCTGTTGGTGGTGCGGGCCAGGATACCCCCGCTGATGTTCACCTCCACGTCCATACACGAAGGGGTGTTGTGGTGCTCGTTGATCATCAGTCCATCGAAGCCCACCTCTTCCGCGTACTGGTACTCGTCGAAGTATCTTTTGAAGAGGTCTTGAGCTTTTGCCGGGTCGAAATAGCTGTTGGGGAAGGTCAGCCGCATGGATGGGTACTTTTCCGCTTCCGACTCGGGAAATTCGGCGAAGGGCATTTCAGTGAAGTAGTAAAAGTCCATAAGTCTTGAGACTCCCAATTAAGCTACGGGTGCGTGGCGACATCGCAGGCGCGTGCGAAAACTCCACTGACTGGATTCAGTTGTTTCTGATGTTCAACAAGATGTAGACAGCGAAAGCACGCCGGTCTTTAAGTGGGGCTTTCATAAATTGTCCGATCACGTTTTCTGTCGTATTTATGTCCTGGAGGACATCGGATTTATAGAATGTTCCATCCGGGTCGTAGTCTGCGCTTTCACGTTTCCTCTGCATAGCCACGAATTCAATTGCGAAGTCTTGAATATCGTTGGGAAATCGCTTGATGGTTGGCTGGGCACAACGTTGTCTCGCGGTCGTGTGCTGCAATGCCCGGTAAGCTTGCCGCCAGGCCGGCGCACTGCGGTTGGCCCCGACACCTCCGACTAACATATCGGCGCAACAAATCGCCATACAGTGGAATAGCGCGTAGTAGGTAGTGCTGACCGCCCGGCGAAGATTGGTCTGCCGCGGACGCCCGCGGCTCGTTCCCTCAGCCAAATCCCTGGCAGTGGCGATGAAATCATCGGGTCCCACGCTTGCGTCTCCGCCTATAACCCTCCTGTCTCCGTATTTCGCTCTCCCACTCGGACTTTTCGATAAACCCGTATGAAGGCGGTTCCATTATGCCTTCCGCTTCCAGCTTGAGCATAGTGCGCCGAATCATGCCACCCGTCCATCCAGGGTCCAGCAGTTTCTGGTCGCCGTCAAAAATAATCTTGACGTCGATATACGGTTCTTCCTCCCAGTAGGTGGTGGCCGGTTCCACAAGAATAGGATCGAAAACAAATTCGTCGATGAAACGCTGGCCGAGGTCTTCCCGGACAATCCGTTCAACCGTTTCAGACAGTTGTTGTAGGTTCATTAGTCATCTCCGTTTTTGATGACTCTATCACATGTCATTTACAGCGGAGAGTAACACGGAATAATCGAGGCTTTCCGCGGTGACGGGGCGCTTAGGCCAAAAACTCCAACGCCGTTTTAACGAACTCCTCCGGCTTTTCCACTTGGGGCGAATGCCCGCAGTTGTCGATGATCACCAAGTCCGACTCGGGTATCGCTTGGTGATAGAGTTCGCCGCATTCCAGCGGCACCAAGCGGTCCTCACGCCCCCAAACGATGCGTGTGGGGATATTCACCCTGCCCAACAGTCCGGGCAGCCGGGGATCGTACATGTAGGGCTTCCAGCACACGCGCACGGCCATCTCCCGGTTGCCCTCGGCGATCTCCGTCTGCTCCGGCGTCGGGGGCTGCCCGTAAATCTGGTCGTATTCCGGGGCTTGCTTGGGGTCGTGGAACAACAATTCCGTGACTTGGGCCGGGCTGATGATGAATATATCAGCGATTTCGCCCTGCTGCGGCTTGATGCCCACGGCGTCCACCAGCATGAGCTTGCTGAAGGCGTGGCGGCAGGAAACGGCTATTTCCGACGCCAGCCAACCGCCCATGGAGAACCCGATGGCCCTCGCCCCTTCCAGTCCCTGCTCTTCCAGGAACCAAGTGTAGAAGGACGCCAAGTCGGAGATGGTCTCCATCCACTCCGGCCGGGTCGACTGCCAATAGCCAGGGTGGGTAGGCAGGTAGACGGTGTAATTGTCGGCCAAGGCTTGTACGTAACGCAGCCATCCGGAGTTGCCGCCGGCGCCGTGGAACACCACCAACGGGTCGCCCGAACCGCCGGTGAGCATGTGGACCTGGTTGCCGCCCACTTGGACTAATTTTTCGGTGAAATCTGCGGCCATGTTTGCCTTCTCCCTTGTGGAAATCTACCCTATGATTTAACCCGTCATTCCGGCCTTGCGCTTGAGCCGGAATCCAAATCCGTCCTTTGCCCAACGCGTTAAACCTGAATTGGCCTTGGATTCCCGCCTGCGCGGGAATGACGCGTTAAATATTTGCGTGGTAAAGATGATGCTTGAAAACCGAAACATCCTGCCATTAGCCCGGCTACGGCGCCTTCTGGAACGGGTCGGTCAACTCCAGTTCCTCGCCGATTTCCCGGAGCGCCGGCAGGACTTCCTGCCCCATGAGTTCAAGGCACCTCATGCTGTCCTCGTGGTTGATGGTGCCGTCGTTGGTCCAGACTGCAAGGATTCCCGGCCGCATCTGCGCCAGCACCTCTCGTAGTTGGCTGATAACCGTATCCGGGCTGCCGATGATCCACCGCTTGGAGTCCAGGATGTCATCGTAGGCCGCTGAGTCCAACCCGCCGACACGGAAGGGGTCGCTGCGTATCTGCTCCCGCAGCCTCAGGAACCGCGGGTCGCGGCTGGCGCTGCCGTAGCCCACCGGGGACATATAGTCCCGCGGCATGGGAACGCGCCCCACGCCTATGTTGCCCTCCATGTAACCCTTTCCCACTTCCCGGGCCTTTTCGTCGGTGTCCTGAACGTGGATGCGCACCAAGTAGCCGAAATGCTCCGGGCCGGGCTCGTAGCCATGCTGCCGGGCGGTCTCGGCGTAAATTTCCATCATGTCCTGGGTGCCTTGGTGGTCGGTCTCCAGGAAGAGGTAAGGGTAATGGCGCTCGGCGCACCATACGAGGGTCTCGGGGCTGCCGGTGCCGGGTATCCAGATGGGCGGGTGGGGCTTTTGCAGGGGCGTCTGGAAAGGATTGACCACCCGGAACTGGTAGTGCTTGCCCTCCCAGCGGAAGGGGCCGGGGGTGGTCCAAGTCTTGATAAGCAGGTCGTGGGCCTCTTCGAAACGCTCCCGGTTGAATAGCGGATTGGTGTTGGTGGCCAGGCTCTCGACGCCTGTCCCCCGGACAAACCCGGAGACCAAGCGGCCCCGGGAAATCATGTCTATTTCGGCCAGTTCCTCGGCCAAGCGGATGGGGTTGTCGAAGATGGGCAGGGGATTGCCCAACAGCACGATCTTGGGCTTCTTGGTAATCCGGGCGAGGATGGCGGCTTCCAGGTTCATCGTTGCGCCCAAACAGGTGGGCGTATTGTGATGCTCGTTGAGCATCAAGCCGTCGAACCCCATCTCCTCTGAATACTCGTACTCGTCCAAGTGCGTGTTGTAAAGCTCGGAGCCGATTTGGGGGTCGAAGTGGGAGTTGGAGAAGGTGAGGCGCACCGCTTCGTTAGGGCTGTTAAGAACGTCCTCTTTGGTATAGTCGACGTAGGCACGCTCGGTAAACCGCATCAAGAACATGGTGTCCCTCCTGAGGAGTTGGCTGGTAGTCAGCTTCCCAACGGTTAGTGACCGGTCCGATCCGGCCCGTCGCATTGGTAGGACTGTAACGCATTCGTAATCAATCGTCAAAACGCGGGAGCGGGGCCGCCGAATGGTATGCTATCATCAAACCAGATGCGCCATATCGGATTGCGAATGGGCACTATTCTTCATACAACCGAGGGGAGCGCCTCCATGTCTGAAGCCCCGCGGAACAACGCGAGTCTCATTCTCCCCGATCTGACAATCAAGGGCTTTCGAGGGATAGAGGATCTATCGATTTCGAGATTGGGGCCTGTGACACTGGTTGCCGGAAAAAATGGCAGCGGCAAGACCACCCTGCTTGAGGCCGTGCAGGTATACGCTGCCCGCGGACGCTATGTAATCCTGAATGGGCTATTGCGCAAGCGTGAGGAATTGTTGGAAAAAACCGACGAAGAAGGAGCCATTACTGTCATAACCAATTGGAAAGCTCTGTTCCATGGGCGCAGCATTCCTTCCGACGGCCGCATCACTATAGGGCCCAATGACCCGTATCAGCAAGTCAGCATACATGTTATCGCTCCAGAAACGGAGCAATATAATTTCTATCTTAATGAGCATTATCTTGGTGAAGGCACGACATGGTTCAGGGTTGAATTCCGTGGCAGGAGTATTGAATTTCCCACGGTTTCCCCTAGTCTACAGAAGTTCATGCGCCGCAGACCAGAAGCCGATTTTCTCCCTGCCGTTGATTGCAATCTCTTGGGACCGGGCCTCCTCGACAATGCGGAAGTAGCGAGGTTTTGGGACAGTGTGGCGCTTACCGTTGATGAAGACTCGGCGGTGGCCGCGTTGAGTCTGATCGCAAATGAAAAGGTGGAGCGTGTCGCGGTGATTGGACAGGCAACCAGAGGGTCCCGCCTATACAACGGTAGACGGGTTATGGTGAAAATAGCCGAAGAAAGGGATCCTATTCCTCTAAAAAGTCTTGGAGATGGAGCCACACGATTCTTTGGGATCGCATTAGCCCTTGCCAACAGCAGGAACGGATTTCTGGTTATTGACGAGGTGGAAAACGGCATCCACCACTCCATGCAACGCGCCCTCTGGAAGATGGTGTTGCAGACAGCGCTCAAAAATGACGTGCAGGTATTCGCAGCCACGCATAGCTGGGACTGTGTTCGTGGCTTCGCTCAAGCGGTGACGGAATTGGAAGATGCAGATGGGACCTTGGTACGTCTTGAGCGGCACGGAGACAATACCCGCGCCGTAGAATATTCCGAGGATGAATTACGAGTCGCCGCCGAACAAGGCATTGAAGTCAGGTAGTCGTGGCCTTCACATCACCGAAGACGTGGGAGCGTGTCCTTTTGGTTGAGGGTCCAAATGACCTGCATGTAGTCGGGCATATCTGTACACTCCACGCGTCGGACTTTTCATTCGACATTATCTCCAAAGATAACTGGGAAAAACTCCGGGATTCCATTAGTGTGGAGATGAAGGTCCCAGGACGGCAAGTTGTCGGCATTCTGGCAGACGCCGACGACAATCCGGCGGGGCGTTGGGAATCGATCATGGACCGACTGGGTATAGTGGGCATTGAAGTTGAAGGCTCTTCTTTTCCTCAAGGATTGATAGTAGAACAGACTCCCAAGGTCGGCGTTTGGATAATGCCGGACAACGAGCGCCCTGGCGAACTTGAGGACTTCGTGATCGAGATGATCCCTGACGGAGACGTGGTATGGCCGCGGTCCCAGTCATATATTGACGGGATTCCTGAGGGAGACCGTCCGTTCACGGAAGGCAAGGAGCAGAGGGCACAGTTATATGCCTGGCTGGCGACCAGGGAAGAACCACGCCTGATGGGAACGGCCATTAAGACCCATGATCTGGACATTGAAGGTCCTCTCTGCCAAAGATTCATAGGCTGGCTTAAGGAACTGTTTCAATAGAGACAGTCCCGGCTACCATTTGCCGCAGCGGCTTATGCTAGATCGATGACGCCGCAGGCTGTATTCGCGGCAGCCCTGCCTTGCTGAAAGAGAAATATCAAGGAAGTATAACCATGCCTAAAATTCTGATAGCCGACCCTATATCACCCGACGGCGTCGCTTTCCTTGCCGAACGGGCCCAAGTGGATGCCAAGTATGGGATGAAGCCTGAGGAACTGTTGGAGATAATGGGCGACTATGACGCCTTGGTGGTCCGCAGTGAGACGAAAGTCACCGCCGAGGTCATTGCCAAGGGCGTCCAACTAAAGGTCATTGCCCGGGCCGGCATTGGGGTCGATAACATCGACCTGGAAGCCGCCACCAGCGCCGGCATCGCGGTGGTCAACGCCCCTGCCGGCAACACCGTGGCGGCGGCGGAGCATACCATGGCGTTGATGCTGGCCTTGTCCAGGAACATCCCCGACGCCAACCAGTCGGTCAAGGGCGGTCAGTGGCGGCGCAGCGCTTTTATGGGTGTCGAGGTACGCAACAAGACCCTGGGCATCGCCGGCTTGGGGCGGGTGGGCACCGAGGTAGCCCGCAGGGCCCAAGGCTTCGGTATGAGGCTGTTGGGCTACGATCCCTTCATCCCGCCGGACTATGCTCAACGGCTGGGCGTAGAGATAATGTCCTTGGACGACATGCTGGCCCAGTCCGACTTTATTACCGTCCACACTCCTCTCACAGACAGCACTTACCACCTTATCGGCCGGCGTCAGTTCGCCTTGGTCAAACCGGGAGCGCGCTTGATCAACGTAGCCCGAGGAGAGTTGATCGACCAGGATGCCCTGCTGGAAGCATTGGACAGCGGCAGGCTGGGCGGGGCAGCTTTGGACGTGTTTGCCCAGGAACCGCCGGGGGACGACCCGCTGCTGAGTCATCCCAAGGTGGTCGCCACTCCACACTTGGGCGCCTCGACCGAAGAAGCGCAGCGCGAGGTGGCGCTGGAGGCTGCGGAACAGGTGCTGGCGGTGTTGGACGGCGAACCGGCCCGCAACACCGTAAACGCCCCCTTCCTGGCTCCCGACGCCCACGCTACCGTGGCCCCATATATTCAACCCGCCAATGTTGTGGGCAAACTGCTAACCCACTTGGCCGGGGGCCAATTCTTGAGAGCAACCATCAGGTACGAGGGAGAGATCGCCCAACACGACACGGCCATCCTGAAAGCCGCGGTATTGGCGGGGCTGCTGGCGCCCGCCAGCGAAGAACAGGTCAACCTGATAAACGCCCCCTTCCTGGCCCAGCAACGGGGGCTGAGCGTGACGGAGCAGCGCAACCCCATAGCCCAGGAATACACCAGCCTTGTAACCGCATCCTTGGAAACGTCCAGCGGGCCAATCTCTATCGCCGCTACTTCCATGCGGAACGATGCCCACATCGTGAAGGTGAACGACTACTGGATGGACATTACTCCATCCACTCCCTACCTCCTGTTTGTGGACAACCAGGACCAGCCCGGCACCATCGGAGCGGTCGGCACCGTTGCCGGCCGCCACAACATCAACATCAGCTTCATGGAGGTGGGGCGTCTCACTCTTCGCGGCATGGCGATGATGGTCCTGGGGTTGGATGACCCTGTCCCGCCGGCTGTGCTGGAAGAGATCAAGGCCCTGCCCCAGATAATCAACGCCCGCTTGGTGAAGTTGTAATGTGTTCAGCGAGAGCAACGCTACTTGACTATGAAGAACATCCCGGCCGAGGAGACACACATGACTGAGATCCAGTCTTGAGGCGAGTACATAGACGTCGCCATAAGTATCGCCACGTATAAGGTGCTGGATGATGACGGTACTTACGACGGCTAGATTCCCGGACTCCAAGGGGTCTGGGCCAACGCCGATACTCTCGACGAATGCCGGGAGGAACTCCGCGAAGTGCTGGAGGGTTGGATAGAGCTTGGACTCGAATTGGGGCACGACATTCCTGACATACCGGTCATAGTGAGGTAGATAGGCGTGGCGACACTAGGATTAGGGAAAATCGAGAAAGTGGAACTGCGTGGCATATGGCGTCGTGAGGACGAAAACTTCACACCCTGGTTGGCCGATAATCTTGACTTGCTGGGCGAGGAACTGGGGTTGACTTTAGAATTGGTCGAGCCAGAGCATGAGGTTGGGCAATACCGTCTTGATATTCTGGCAAAAGAAGACGGAGGCGGGAATGTAGCAATCGAGAATCAATTCGAGTGGACCGACCATGACCATCTGGGGAAATTGCTTACTTATGCGGCAGGGGTTGAAGCTGAGTACGTGGTCTGGGTTGCGGAGTATTTTAATGTCGAGCATCGCTCAGCCATCGATTGGCTGAACCTGCTTGCTCCGGATAGAGTCTGGTTCTTTGGTGTCGAAGTCCGCGCTATCCGAATCGGCGACTCTCCTCCGGCACCGGATTTCCGGATAGTTGCTGCACCCAAAGACTGGCATGGCGGAAATTGGGAACCTGTACCGTTGAATTCTGACGAGAATGGGTTGGAAACCAAGTAGCCCATCCTCCCAGACGGCTCCGGGACAGCCGCGCATGGATTCTCGCCTTCGCGGGAATGACGGTTGGTAGTTGACGTTGATTTAGGCCTGATCCCTTTGCTTGCCAGATTCCATAGGCTGCAATAGTATTAGCCCTACCATTTCCGTCTTCCCCGCGAAGGCGGGGAACTAAGCTTTGGGGATGGATTCCCGCCTTCGCGGGAATGACGCTGTGGAAGCCGCTGGACAGGAGGTTCATTCCGTGAGCGACAAGATAGCAATCATGTGCCCGGGGGCGTTGGGATGCTACGTAGGGGCTTTCTTCGTTAGAGACGGAGAGGACGTAACCTTCATCGACATGTGGCCGGAACACGTGGAAACGATGCGGAAGCAAGGTTTGAGGGCCTCCGGCAGCCAGGGCGACTTCACCGTGCCGGTCAACGCGATGCACCTTACCGACGCCCAGAACATCCACGAGCAGTTTGACTACGCGTTCATCACCGTAAAGTCCTACGACACCGAGTGGGCGACACACTTTATAAAGCGCTACGTCAAACCCGACGGTTTCTTTATCTCCTTGCAGAACTGCTGGAATGACCCGCTCATCGGAGAGATTGTAGGCCCGGAGCGCGCGATCGGATCGGTGGCTTCCCACATAGAGGTGGCGCTTTGGGAACCGGGTCACGTACTCCGGGGCGGCGCGGTCGGCCGCGACCACGGCCATACAGTGTTCCGGGTTGGGGAGCACGACGGGCGGATGACGCCGCGGATAGAGAAGATAGCCGGCATGTTGGACCGCATAGACGCGGCCTACGCCAGCGACAACCTTTGGGGCGAACGGTGGGCCAAGTTGTGCCAGAACTCCATGGGCAACGCCATATCCGCCATGTCCACCCTGGGATCGCAGGACATGGCCCAGGACCCCCGGTGCCGCTTGATCAGGATTCACTTGGCCAAGGAAGGGGCGTTAGTCGGGCTGGCCCAAGGGCTGGACGTGGTGGACATCCAGCGAAGGCCCGCCAGGATGTGGGCCGACGCCGATAAAGGCGATGTATTCGAAGAGCTGGACGACCTGATGGGCCGCGCCGGCGGGCGCACCAACTGGCTGGCATCTATGGCCCAGGATGTGAAGAAGGGCCGCCAGTCGGAAGTCGACTATATGAACGGCCTCATCTGCCGGAAGGGGCTGGAGGTAGGGATTCCGACGCCTTTCAACGCCGCCATCGTGGACGCGATGCACGGCATCGACGACGGGTCTATAAAGCCGGACCCGTCCTTGGTGGACCGCATCCTTCAAGCAGCAGGGCGTTAAGAGAGGAGTCCAAGTCTTTACCGAAATCGACCGCTACGCCGCGTGCCGAGGTGAAAGCAACATGTTTATAAGGGTTGAACCGGCGGACTTCTTCATGTACCGGGTCATTTTAATTTTTGACTTGGAGCGCCCCGACTCGGAAGACCAGGACGTTCGCGATTATCTGACTGAAACCGAGCTTGAAGCCAAGTACCAGAGCAAGGGCGAACTGGACGAACGGCAATGCGAGTTCCTGCAGTTTGGTGGGTGCTATCTTGGCAAGCACTTGGACAGCATTGGCCGTATCCAACGGAGCGCGGTCGAGATAGAACTCCTGACCGAGGAAATAGAAACTCACCTGAATGCCGCCGCGGCCCAGCCGTTGGACTTGTCGGCGGAGCAGCGTTCCCAAGCCGTAGCTACGCTGGCAAAGGACTTCCAGCAGGAAGAGTCTTTCCAGACCGACGAGAACGGCAACCTCGTGGCAGTGCTGGACGGCGACGCCGTCAGGGAAGCGGCCCGTAAACTGGCCGGGACTCTCCCCTAAAGCGAACCACCCCAAAGCCGTTCGTCTTTCAAGGGCGTGTTGAGTTGGGGTCGAGTGGCCCTGAGAGTGCTTTGTGGAGCGGGCGATGGGAATCGAACCCACGTGACTAGCTTGGAAGGCTAGAGCTCTGCCACTGAGCTACGCCCGCGCATAAAGGCTTAATCAATTATAGTCCGTCTTTCGGCTGCCTGCCAGTAGATTAAACGACCCAACCCCCCATCAGGAAAGCCGAAAGCGCCTCTGCGACCCTCTATCCACCTCGCAATTCCTTCCACCTCGCAATTCCTTCGGTGGTGGATTGGGTTACGCTTGACTTGCTTGACCCCTCGGCTATAGAATCATTCTAATTAACGGTCTTTTTGGGAGGCTTTCATGGCGATTACGATGGAAGGCGTTGAACTGGGAGTTGCGATCAGCGAGTTAGCCGCTGACAAGATAAAGTACTTCGCCGAGAAAGAGGGGCTCTCGGCAAACGTGGGCGTCAGGGTCGCGGTCAAGGGTGGCGGCTGCTCCGGCCTCACCTATGACCTTCAGATTACCGACAAAGAGCTGGAGAGCGACAAGATAGTCGAGCAGCACGGCGTCAAGGTGATGGTAGACAAGAAGAGTTACATCTTCTTGGTGGGGACCGAGTTGGAATTCTCGGACGGGCTTAACGGCAAGGGGTTCATTTTCGTCAATCCCAATGCGAAAAAGACCTGCGGTTGCGGCACGTCGTTCAGCGTATAGAAAATATCGCTAAGGTACCTTCAGAACGCCGCCTCCCTGTATGTGAAGGCGGCGTTTTTTAATTCCCGGACGCGCGGAGGACACCATGACATTGCAACGGTCTACCCTGTACCCGGTTGCCGCCGGTTCCGGCGCCCGGTTTGAAGCCTGCGACGGTTGGGAGCTTCCGAAGGCGTACACGGACGACGCCGCAGAATACGCGGCGTTGACCACGGCTGCGGCGGTGTACGACAACTCCCACTTGGGCCGCTTGAAGGCCACCGGCGAAGACGCGCTGGACCTGATAAACCGGTTGTCCACCAACAAGGTAATTGACTTGTCTCCAGGGCAGGGCGCACCCACCATCCTCACGACCGACCGGGGCCGTATCCTGGACTTGATCGGCGTGGTGAATGTGAACGACTACGTGTTGCTGCTCACCAGCACCGGGGCCCAGCAACAGGTAATCGACTGGATGGACCGTTACACCATCATGGAAGACCTGATAGTAGAGGACGTTACCTGCCAAGACACCCTGCTCTCGGTGCTGGGCCCCGAAAGCGCCGCCGTGTTGGCTCAAGCTGCGGCTGTCGAATTGGATGAACTCCACCCCTACCATTCGATATTGGCCAACATATCAGGGCACGAGGTGCGAATTATCAGCCGGCCCCTGGGTCAGTTGCCCAACTTCGACCTGCTGATTTCCCATGACGCGGCAGCAGAGGTGTGGCAATGCCTGCTCGCCTCCGGTGTCATCCCCGCAGGCGAAGACGCCTTTCAAGCCATGCGAATGGACTACGCGGTGCCGGTCCTTGGCCGGGAACTCGGAGACTCCTACAACCCGTTGGAAGCGGGCCTGATCGGGTCGATAGACTTCGCCAAGGGCTGCTACATCGGCCAGGAGGTCATCGCCAGACTGGACACCTATCAAAAGGTTCAGAAGCATCTTGCCCGGCTGAAGTTCTCCGCCGATGCCCAAGTTTCCCAAGGAGACTTGTTGAGAAGCGAAGGCCGCGACGTTGGACTGGTGACTTCCGTGGCTCGAATCCCCACGGACGGCCAAGTCATCGGCTTGGGATACGTACGGAAGGCCAACGCCAAGATTGGCGCCATTCTGGAGCTAGAGGCCGGGTTCGCCGAGATCACCGCGCTGCCACAGATGTTCGGCCCGGGACAAGACTAGGAAGGGGCCCCGCCGGTGCTGCTACACAACCCCGATTTGTCCGTCGGGGTTGGCGGACATCAAGGCTGAAAAGTCGTAGCCCCGCTTTTTCAACTCGTCGCTGCCTCCCTCTCCCCGGTCCAGGATGGCAAGCACTTTAACCACTTCGCAACCCGAGGCTTCCGCAGCCTCTATGGCGTGGAATAACGACCCGCCGGTGGTGCAAGTGTCGTCGATTATGGCAACTCTGCTGCCGCGCTCAAGGTTGCCTTCCACCACACTGGCAGTACCGTGGGACTTGGCTTCTTTCCTCACTATGAAGGCTGGAATCGGTCTTTCCTGCAAGTGGCTCGACAATGCGACGGCGGCGACAATGGGGTCAGCTCCAAGCGTAGGGCCTCCCAAGGCCTCAACACCGGCCTCGACCAGTACGGGCATAACAGCCTTGGCTATGAGGTACGCCCCTTCCGGATCGAGACTCAGTATGCGCCCATCGAAATAGTAGCTGCTCTTCTTCCCGGAAGTCAGGGTGAACTCCCCATACCTCAGCGCGCCTTTCTCCAAGGCAAGTTCCAAAAGGCGGTCAACTATTCCAGCCACGCGCGGCTCCTCCTCGGCAATCTAGTACGGTGAATAGCCCTGATACAGGCTATGCTCGAGAATATAATGGGATACAGGCTTAGGAACAAGATATCTGATAGGCTCCTTTCGGCGTATTCTCTCACGAATATCCGTGCCGCTGACCTCTATCACCGGAGAATCCAGCCGTACAACGGCGCCATCGGAGCACCCGAACTTCGATGCCCACTGTCCGTCACTGGAAGGTTCCCCGCCTTTCCTGGTTACTACAGCCAACGTGCAAAGCTGAAGGATCCTGTCCGGGTCCTTCCAGAGATGGAATTTCTCCAGAATGTCCTCCCCTACTATGAAGAACAGACTTAACTCTTCTTGAAAGGCATTGTGCAGTTCCTCCAGAGTGTCCACCGTGTATGTCGTGCCAGCGCGGTGAACTTCCAGAGAGCAGGCCTCGAAATCGGGATTATCGGCCGTGGCCAACTCCACCATATGGAGACGGTCTTCCGCAGAAGCATAGGCGTCGCTGGCCCGCAGCCGCGGCTGGCCCGCGGGCATGAAAATCACCTTCTCCAAACCTAGCCTCAGGCGAGCTTCCTCAGCGATAATCAGATGCCCGATGTGAACGGGATCGAATGTCCCTCCCAAGACACCGACCTTCACGCTAGAACCATCCCATTTCTGACTTGCCGATGCGAATAGTATCACCGGCTTCTATCCCGGCCTCTTGCAGCATGGCCGCGACACCGCACCTCCGCATCTCGTTCCAAAGCTGCAACAAAACTCGATTATCCCGCGTATCCGCACCAGCCAAGAGGCGTTCCAACTCCTCGGATTGGACCCTATACGCCCCGTCCTCAATACTGATTCTGTTGAGCCTGCGCGACGTCCTTCCCCGCTTAAAGGGACCAATCTGCTCACGTTCATCATCGACTGGCTTTGCTGACTCTGAGAGCAACTGCACCACCCGACCCAGCATGTCATTAACGCCCTCGCCGGTGACCGCGGATATGAAGCAGACCGGGACATCTTCATCGCCGGCTGGCTGCCAAGCCTTCATACGATGGCGAACATCATCGGAGATTTCCTTTTTCCTATCTCTCACCTCGGTAACGTCGATCTTGTTCACAACCACAATCTGGGGTTTTTCCCGCACCAACGGACTGAACTGCTCCAGCTCATTGTTCAGCATATCCAAGTCCGCGCCCGGGTCTTCTTGAGTGCCATCCAACAAATGCACGTAAACCCGGGCCCTCTCGGCGTGCCTCAGGAACTGATGGCCCAATCCGACACCCTTGTGGGCGCCCTCCAACAGCCCGGGTACTTCCATCATCACAAAACTCTTGTCCTGGTATCCGACTACTCCCAGAATAGGATCCACCGTGGTAAATGGATAGTCGGCCACCTTGGGTTTTGCGGCGGAACACCGGGAGATCAATGTGGACTTACCGGCATTGGGCTTTGCCAACAGCCCAACATCGGCCAACAGCTTCAGTTCGAGGAACAGAATCACCCGCTCGCCACGTTCGCCGCGTTGCGCAAGCAAAGGTTCCTGATTCGTGGCGGACACGTACCGGGTATTCCCCCAGCCTCCGCGGCCGCCCTCGGCGATCATGACTTCGGAAGTGTCACTGATATCCGCAAGAATAGACCGGCTGCCGTCTGCTTCCTGCAGCCGGACAACCGTACCGAGAGGGACTGGAATCCGGCGGTGTTCACCGTTGCCCCCGCGTTGCTTCTTCCCACGTCCGTGGGCCCCGCGGTCGACATAGATCGTGCTGGTAAACTTCAGGTGCAGAAGAGTATTCAATGACGAGTCGCCGTACAGATATGCACAGCCGCCATCCCCACCGTCTCCCCCATCGGGTCCACCATGCGGGCGGTATTTCTCACGCAGGAAACTTACACAACCGTTACCACCATCTCCTGCTTTTATATCTAACCTAACTGTATCAATCAAAATTTTGCCTTTATAACACTATTGGTAATAACGTTGACGCAGTGGATAACCAACTATAAGCCTACGTGGAATGAAGTTGATTTCTCGTATTTTAACATGGGTGGCTATTGGAGAATTGTGGAGAATAGGACAATGATCGTCGACCTCATGGATAGGATTCTGGATGGGCTTTTTGCCGTGGCTATGTGAAGGACATGGTCCGGGGAGCGGATGTGGACAACCAGCCGGATACTTCAACCAGTGAGCATGAGTTGCCAACTGTAGTTTTGCAAGCAACCGGTGAACATGGCCAACCCTGTCTATTGCCATTGTATGCTTCAGACGGCGGTGTTATTCTGGGCCAGCCTCCAGTGTGCTAAGTTACTGTCATGCGGGGCTCCGTGAGACAATGGTGTTCATCGAAGAAACTACTTATATTGGTATTGTTGTTGCCTGTGCTTGTCTTCATCGGATGCCGCGAGCAGGTAAGCTCGGTGGAGGACCCACAAGGCAAAGAGTCGGATGATGATGAAGTTGTTTCTACTCCGGGAGATATTGGTTTGGCGGTGAACCGGATAACTTACGTCAATCCCTATGGTGAGTTGTTCATCATAAACCCGGATGGCACCGATCAGTTGAAGTTGACCGGAGGTTCCCTGTTGGGAGGTGGTAGAGAAGGCGTCCTGGCCGCGCCAACTCTCCGCTTGGAAAGCTTTTACGCATGGCCGACTTGGTCGCCGGACGGGACTAAACTGGCTGCATCGAGAGTGGAAGTGGCCGGAAGGCAGGCTGAAGTCACCTTGGAGGTTATTTACCCATCGACCGGGAGGGTGGAAACAGTATTCCGTAATACCACTCCAGGGATGGTTGCCGATGGGACGCCCCATTACATTTACTGGGCGCCCGACAGCAGGTCTCTGGCTTTTCTTGCTTCTACTTCCGATGGTTTGGCGCTCCATGTCGCCGATGCTATTACCTTGTCCGAACCCGTCGTAGTTGCTTCGGGCGCACCTTTGTACTTCCACTGGGCCAGAAGCAGCCAATCTTTGCTGGCTCACGTAGGCGAGGACATACTGCTTATTGAAGAGCCTTTCGGCGCCGCGCCCGCGCCCGTTGCCTCGGCGGACTTGGGGTTTCGTGTGGCGGCGTTGTCTCCCGACGGAACGAGGGTGGTGTATCCTGGCAGTGGGACCGACGCCGGCTTCCTGGTTTCCGGGTCGGCCGCCGTGGCCATAACGAGGGCCAAGGTGCTGGAAGTGGGGTCGCGCTCCGCGGTAGCTTGGTCTCCTGACGGTGAACGGTTGGCGGTGGTAGACCAGGATAACCCCAGTGTGCCTGCCTTTGATAGATTACGGGTGGTCCGAGAGAACGGCAGCGAAGAACGCACGCTGGCGGAGGGCCATGTCATGGCTTTCTACTGGTCTCCGGCGGGTGACCGACTGGCATGGGTTACATTGGACGTGGACGAGCAGGAGTTCGTTTGGTGGGTGGGCAATGTATCCGGCGAGGAAGCAAAGCCGTTGTTCCGCTTCCAGCCATCCGGGGAAGTATTGATGATGTTGAGCTTCTTCGACCAGTACGCATATTCCCACTCTCCTTGGTCTCCTGACGGCGCTATGCTGGTGGTGGCGGGGGCGCGGGAGCAACCGATGGAGCGCCGGAACGGTCACACGCCCGGCGGCTCCCACATTTACGTTATTCAGGCGGACGGGTCTGGCGATCCGCGGGAGTTGGCGGCAGGGAACCTGGCCTTCTGGTCCTGGAATTAACGAAAGCCGGTGGGTCCCAAATTTGTTGTAATTGTCTGAATCAGGATTTACCGGATTTCAGGATTATCAAGATACACGCCTTTAATCCTGAGAATCCTGATTCAGACAGCTGCGTCCCAACCAACTTTTGGTCACACCCGACAGGTGACAGACCGGGCAAGTTGACACTGTTTTGGCTTGGGTGTAGCGTACTCTAAACCCCAACGATCAATCCTGATACCGGTTCAGGCCCGGAGGCTGGAGAGGAAATGGTTACTGATCCCGAGGACGCCCGGTCCACCGCCGAAAAGATGGAGACCCTGAAAGCCAACCTCCAGGAAATGGGGTCGGTCATGGTGGCCTACTCCGGAGGGGCCGACAGCGCCTTTCTCGCAGCTACCGCCCACGATGTGCTTGGAGAGCAGGCACTGGCGGTGACGGCCGAGTCGCCCAGTCTTGCGCCGTCGGAACTGCGGGACGCAATCTCGTTGGCGGAGAGCCTGGGTCTCAAGCACAAGGTAATACAGACCGCCGAGGTGGAGCGGCCCGACTACCAAGCCAACAACCCCAACCGCTGCTTCTTTTGCAAGGATGAACTGTACACCCACATGAGCCGGATGCTGGAATCCGAAGGATATAACTGGCTGGCCAACGGGACCAACGTCGACGACTTGGGCGACTTCCGTCCCGGATTGGACGCGGCCAAGCAGTACGGAGTGCGCAGCCCGTTGGTGGAGGCCGGTCTTACGAAGTCGGAAATCAGGACATTGTCCAAGGCGGCCGGGCTGCCCACGTGGGACAAACCCGCCCAAGCTTGTCTCTCCTCCCGCATCCCCTACGGCACTCCCGTTTCGGTCGAAGCATTGACCCGCATCGGTAAGGCCGAAGAGTACCTGCGCAACCTGGGCATCAAACAACTTCGGGTGCGCCACCACGGAGTCGTAGCCCGGATCGAGGTTGCACCGTCGGACTTTCACGTTTTGCTGGACGACGACCTGCGCACCGGCATAGCCAAGCACTTCCGCTCCATCGGCTATGCCTACGTTACCCTTGACCTGGAGGGCTTCCGCTCCGGTAGCATGAACGAAGTGTTGAAGGTGACGAGGAGCTAACCATCGACGACTCCCGCCTACGCCAAGTCCTGCACCGGTTCAAGAGTGACGCCCTATCGTTGGACGACACGGTGACGGAGCTGCGGGACTTTCCCTACCAGGATTTGGACTTCGCCAAGGTCGACCATGACAGGGCTGTCCGACGCGGTTTTCCCGAAGTAGTGTTCGGACAAGGCAAGACTCCCCAACAAATAGTCTCCATCTCCGAGGCCCTTTTGCGGCATTCGGACGTCCTGCTGGTCACTCGGGCCAACGAGGAGGCTTACGCGGCGGTATTGGGCAACGTTCCCGACGCTCAGTACGACCGGACAGCGCGGGCCGTGATAGTGGACCGGCGTGTCCAGAAACAACCAACGCCCGGAGTCCTTGTGCTTTGCGCCGGGACCTCGGACCTGCCGGTTGCTACCGAGGCCGCCATAACAGCGGAGTTGATGGGCAGTGGGGTCGAACGAATTGCCGACGTGGGCGTGGCCGGCATCCACCGACTGCTGGACCAGCGGGACGCGCTGGAGCGGGCCAAGGTGATAGTGGTCGTCGCCGGCATGGAGGGCGCGCTGCCTTCCGTAGTTGGCGGGCTGGTGAAAGCTCCGGTCATCGCCGTCCCCACCAGCATTGGCTACGGCGCCAGCTACCAGGGCTTGGCCGCCCTGCTGGCGATGCTGAACAGTTGCGTTCCCGGCATCGGGGTCGTCAACATCGACAACGGGTTTGGGGCCGGGTATCTCGCGGCCTTGATCAACCGGGGCAACCTCCACGACAACGGCTGAATGACGCAGGATGCGAGGCCGTCAAGCGGCCTGCCGCAGTTAAGCCGGTACCGCTACTTCATCGCCGGGATGGTGTTGTCGGCCCATTTCGCCATCGGCCTGAACCTTTTTTCCGTAGCTCCCATCATCTCCGAAGTCATCCGCGACTACGGAATCAATAGCAGCGCCGCCAGCCTGCTCATGTCGCTGCCGTTGCTGGTTGCCGCCGCGTTCGGGCTGCCGGGAGGAGTGATTACCGGCCGCTTGGGCCACGTCCGGTCTTTTGGGATCGGGTGGTTCCTCATAGCATTGGTGACGGCCTCCGCCATCGCCCCCAATTTTCCAACTCTTCTGGCTTTGCGGCTGTTCTACGGAGTTAGTTTCGCCTTTGTGCTGACGGTCACCGGCCCAATACTGCTGCACTGGTTCAGCAGCAGAGAGGTGCTGGTGATGAACGGGTTGAACACCGCCATCCTCAGCTTGGGCATCGCCGTATCCGTGCCCACGTCGGCCCTCCTCGCCAACGAAGTCGGGTGGCAGAATGCTATGGGCGCTTTCGGGGCTATTGGAGTGCTGGGAACGGTGGCCTGGGTCTGGCTTGGCAGGGGGGCCGGGGCAACGGTCCCGCATTCGGCGCTGGTGCCGGTTGGGGAAATACTGAGAGTTATCCGGTCCCGTCCGATTGTCCTCCTGCTGGCCGCCGATGCCGGGGTGCTGGTCCAGTACACGGCGCTGACGGCTTGGCTGCCGACGTTCTATGCGGAAGCCAGGGGAATGACGCCCACCCAGGCCGGGTTCGTTACCGGGCTGCTCCCCTTCGTTGGCGTCTTCGCGGTCCTGTTGGGCGGTTTCCTTCCGCTGCGCATCGGAACGCCCAAGGTCTACTTCATCATTCCGGGGCTGATGATTGCCGTGGGAGGCCCCGGGGCGTTTATGCTGGGCAACCCGGTCGGCATTTACGTGTCCCTTATGCTGGTGGGCATAGGCTCCTGGCTGTACGTCCCGACGCTGCTGTCGCAGTCGATGGAGGCGGTGGGCATGGTCCCCAGCTACGTTGCCATCGTCTGGGGATCGTTGATTACTTTCTCCGGCTTTGGAATGTTCATCTCCCCGATCATCGTGGGCGCGGCGAGGGATGTGTCCGGCAGCTTCATGCCCGGGTTCGCCATCTGCGCCATTGCAAGTTTGACCTTGCTACTGGCCGGGGTAGCCATGACCAAGTCACCCGCGCCTTCCCGGTCATGAGGTTGAACTTAGGCCAAGGCCGAGAGAGAGGCCGGGAATTTCAGAAATGCGGACATTTTCGGACATTTCAGGACGTTCGGGGAGGGCGCCTGAGTTGAAATGGACTTTGAGGCCCCGGTCCTGGTCCGGACAGCTTGTTCATGGCAGGCCTTCCAGTCATCAATCATTACGTTGCCTCAGTGGCTATATTGGATTTGTCCACGTCCAATGGGATGTTGAGCGGGACAAGTAATATGGTAAAGAGGTGTTTTCCGAGTTGGCAAGGGGGAAATGTCAGTGGGGGCGGGCGCGTGGAGGAATCCGGCCCTCTACCACAGTCAGGAATGTTATATCCACTAGAGCTTCGTGTCCGCTGTACAGCGCGTGGAAGTGAGGAGGGCCGTGGTCACGATAGTAGAGGCGTATGCTTATGCCATAGAACCTGCACAGTTCAGGCATTGGTCCTATGCGTTATCCGTTTCATGCCGGGCATCACTTCCTCGACCGGCTTACCTGTGAGTTCCATGTACAATGCATCGGCGCAAAGCTCAATGTCATCGTTCCAGGCAATGGACCTGTGGGGGGTTATACGCACTGTCTCGAAACAGCCCGGCTCGTCCCATGCCTTGAAGACCCCCTCGCCAGCCAGGCGCGACAGATCAATCTCGCCGCACTGACCGTCGTCGTACTCTATCAAAATCCGGTATCCGGGTAGAGGTCTTACTTCCACAGGCTGAAGCATTCTGTGTTTCCTCGTCAGCCGCGGCTGCGATCATATTGTACCAGCAATGGGAGGGCGTTAACCGTGGCTACACCATCAGCTTAGCATTTTTGGGGCGGTCTTTGCCGCCGTGGACGGAGGGTGAACTGGCAAGTTAGCTCCCGCGACTTCGCACATACCCCGAAGGCGGAACGAGCAACCGGCAACACAAACGTCCAAACGCCATAGTGCGCGTCCATACGAACGGCGACAAAAGCAATCAAACACTGCCTTCAGACCAATGGAACACTGAACTGCGGCATCCTTAATATATAATCGCAGTCCCAACAGGACCACATGCTTCAGTGGCAAGCAAAAAAGAGGACCGCGTCCACGACACCATCCGGTGGGAATACACACCATCCACACTGATGCCAAGCGGCCTCTACCAAGTGACGGCCACCGCCAAGGCCGCATTCAACGCACCGCCCGCGAAAATGCCCGTGGAAGCCTCCGTCCTTTGGGACATGCAAATAAACCATGACTCCCAACACGTCACCGCCATATCTCAATGGACCGCAGCCCAACTCAGCATCCCGGGCGTCGTCCAAACTCCCAACCTAGATGAGACCCTGGATAAGGCCAAGAAAGCCTTGGAGCCAGTGGCGTTTGGCAGTGGGGTACAACATCAGAGGGTAGCATCTGGAGCTAACAGATGAGAGGCGGATACCATCGGGGTCAGAGCCGGTAGAGGAAGGGATTCAGGAGGGGATATCAGGACAACACCAGATGAGCAGCATCCAGATACCCGGCCTTTTGACTCTGGGGTATAACGGGATTTCGGGATAGGGCGGGAGAACGGGTACGGGACCGGGAGTAAAGATCATTGGGGAGGTTGGCTACACGATGACATATACGACTAAAATAGTCTGATGAGGTTGCTGAGCAAATTTTTTTCTGGTAAATTTTCTGCATACCATTTCTGCACACCGCCTAAAGAACAGGAGCAACTGATATGGCACGCTATCAATTAGAATACATTTTGCACCCTCCATCGGAAGATACCGGTTGGATGCACATGGCCGAAGTACCCGTCCTTCCGGGATGTCGCGCTTGGGCGGATACGTCCGGAGAAACCGTTGAAATTCTCCAGAGTGTGGCGGAAGCTTTTATAGCTTCATACAGGGCACACGGTGAAGCACTCCCGGACGGTGTGTTAATGGCGGAATGTTCAGGATTGTCACCTTGGCATACAGGAGAGGTCGTATACGACCCAACAGCCGGGCCGACCATAAATAAGGAACATATCCTCATCGCGGCATGACCTATGCGGAACTAACCAAGAAGCTGATAAGTTGCGGTTGTTCGTTTGACCGTCAGGCCAAAGGATCTCACGAAATATGGCACAGTCGCGTTACTAGCCAACGGACGACTATCTCAAGGCACGGTAATAGGGATTTGGCTCCGGGTACTGTCAGTGGGATAATACGTGACCTTGGGATAGACAAGAAAGACTTCGACAAGGCTTAAGCAACAAGAAGATGCCCCGGCGGTGAGCCGGGGCTTTCTCTTTTTGTCTCGGATGCTCGTTGGCACTGGGATACGGGGATTGCGAGTGGGGGCAAGGCCGTGTTCTACTGGGGGCGTCTCGCGGTGGTGGAACAGTGCCCGCTAATCGCAGCCAGGGCTGCACCTCCAATAAGGATAGTGGCGCCGATCAGGAAAAATCCTAGTCCTATGTCCATCGTGAAACTCTTTTTTGGTCGTCCGAGGGTGTGGTAGCCTTTTCTCGGGCGGCCTTTCTATTTATGGGATCATGATATCCTTCTATATCCGCACCTGCGACGACTACTATTGTGTGAACCCCGACCACTTCCGTCCAGAATCCTCGGTTGCAGGAACTGACTATCATAGGGCCAGAACCAAGGCCAAGAAGTAGTCGGTCCCATGCTTTGCGGGGCCCAATAAGTATCTGTTATAACGGGTTGCACAAGTAATGGCCCATCCGGGATTGTTCCCCGGATGGGCCGATTGCGAATCCATCAGCCTAAGAGGATCAATGATGCAGAATTCGCAGGGCAATTATACCACGATTACTGGAATCGCCACAATATCTATAGGTCGTGGGTGCCCGCCTCAGTATCGGGAACCACGCCCCAGACGGTCTCAGAACCTGTTTACAATCTCTTCAGGATTAGCGTTGCGAAGGCGAGAACCACCATTTGCAGGCTGGTATTGAGCTTTCGTTCGCAATTCTTCCAGAGCCGGCGGCACTTCTCCAGCCAGGCGAAAGACCGCTCCACCACCCATCTCTTCGGCAGCACCACGAAGGTGTGCAGTTCGTTGCGTTTCACCACTTCCACCGCGGCTCCCAACAGGCTTCGCACCCCAGCAGCAAAGGGCTTCCCGGTATAGCCCCCATCCACCAGCACGTTCTGCACCTGGTTGAGGCCATCCCGGTGCCGGTCAAACATCGCCAAGGCCCCGGCCCGGTCGGTCACGTTGGCCGTGGTTAGGTGGATCGCGTGGGGCAACCCCTGCGTGTCCACCGCGATGTGGCGCTTGATTCCGGACACCTTCTTGCCCGCGTCATAGCCCTTGTTCCCGGCGCTGTCAGTGTTCTTCACGCTCTGGGAGTCCACGATACAGAAGCTGGTCCGCTCTTTCCGTCCATTCCCCCGGTTCCACGAGGGCGGGCCTCGCCAACCAATTTTTTTTAAGACCTGCTCCAGAATGGAATCCTCATCCGGGCCGGGCCGCTCGCTCCATTGCCGGAAATACTTGTAGCAGGTGCGCCAATCGGGGAAGTCCGCAGGCAGCATGCGCCACTGGCAGCCGCTTTTCAGGAGGTACAACACCCCGCAGAAAACGTCGTACAGGTCCACGGTGCGGGGCTTGGTCCGGCGCCGGACCAACTCCAGCGTCGGCAGAATCCGGGCGAATTGCTCCCGGCTGATGTCGCTGGGATAGGAATGAGACATGCTTACCCCTCCCTTGGTAATAGTCTCAACTTAACGTATTCTAAAGATCGTCAACAGGTTCTTAGACACGTAAGGCCGGCCAGCATTGTCGGTCTCTATGGCGAGTTCGTATGTAATGAGTTGGCCCTGCGACTCTCCTTGGCAGCAAACATCAAACATAATCGGGCCATCGCTACCTTGGGAGCGAATGCGGTCGAATCCGTTTCGCCCACGCTCGTCACATGCCCCTTCGACGCCCAACTTCAGGCAGTCGGAGAGAGAACTCTTACCAACTCCGTTTTTCCCGATGACAGCGGTCATTGGAGTCAATGCTGAAGTGTCCGGCATATTCTATAACCTTCCGAGAGTTATGTCCCGCAAGACCCGGTAATTTCTGATCCTTATCCCCTCGATCTTCGCCATTATCCAATTCCTCGCTGGCGTTACCTAGCCGTACCACGAACATTTCGTCCAGAGGGCGTTATTCCCCTTGGCCTTGAAAGGGCACTGTACTTCCCTCGTGCTTTCGACATCTGCTACTCCTTCCCGACAGCAGCAGACCTTAGCTTAGGAATTGTGGACAGTTAGTCAGGCATTTTAAGGGTAGCATGACTGTGATAGTGGTAGGCACTAAACTAGAGCCGCGCTGGAATCTACATTTGTGGGACATTGAAGACCACCTTAGATGCCACATTGAAGCCCTTCCACTTGTACGTGAAGGACGGTTCGGCATCGCCGCCTGACCTCCTCAATGTGCACATCCCACCTTTGCTTTGGTTTAGTCATCAATCATCACGTTGCCTCAGTGGCTATATTGGATTTGTCCACGTCCAGTGGGAGGTTGAGCAAGACAAGTAATATGGTAGAGAGGTGTTATACGATTTGGGAAGGGGCAAATGTCAGTGGGGGAGGGGGAAAGTCGGTATGAAGGAGATGAAGCGGTTCCTTGAACGATGGCAATGGGATACGAGTGATGTACTGGGTATGTGTAACTGACACCGGATCCCCGAGAACCTGAATGATGTCACACCCTCGAGGTCTCCGGGTCAGGAATTGGACTGCCTAGCCGGCGGCCGATGCCTTTGGACGGGATTCTCACACCTTACTACTGCTCATGAAGGCGTTCGTATAAAGTCCGCTATCTCTTGGGAGCCGGGGGATTGTTGCCCCTCCCGCCGCCGGACGGTTTGCCGGTCGTGCTCGGAGCATTCGCGGGTTTATCTGCCCCACCACTTCTGCCACCGCCGCCCTTTCCACCTCCAGCCTTCCCGCCGCCCCTCGACATCGCTATCAATGTGCTCATCTCTTGGTCTCCTTCTCTTCAACCTGCGGGAATCCCGCGGGCCATGCATACTAAACCAATCCACCAAGCCATGTCAATCACATGCCGGACTTTTCTTTGCCAGCGGGTGCGCATCAGATTTTCGGAGAGAGACAGGTTGCTACGACAGGTCGTATATCCCTTCGGTCTACTGCACCAGGGTACGCCGGATTGCCTCCGAAACGTCGGTTACCTGGGTTATGTCGGACCAGGTGTCGACGGTCTCGGCAATTCTCTCCCTGGACAGGGCCAATGCCGCGTTGACCTCGAACTTGGCCTTGATGTTGTCGAAGCCCCAGGGGTTGTGCTGGCTGCCCAGGATGTCCCGCCTGGTTGTCTTATGCTCGAAGACCCGGCCGTCCTTCAGGGTAATCTTTACCGGGATGCCCTGCTCGAAGTCCACCGACAGTTCATCGGCCTTGGGAACCACACGCTGGTTGACCTTACCCATAGTCTCTTGAATGGCGGGTTCGGCGACCTTTTCGTCCGAGAAGGTGCCGATGCCGATTTCGCCGTCCACCAGAGCCGCGGCCACGTTGTATTGGGAGCTGAACTTGCCCTGCAAGCCCGTGTCCGGCTCACCGTACATCATTACGATGGACAAGTAGGGTTGGGCAACTTCGGCGACGGCCACGTCCTCATAGGTGAAGTTGTGCTCGCGCATCAAGCTGAAGAGGCTGTCCAGCATGGCGTGGTTCCCGCCGCAGCAGGGGTATTTCTTGACCATCAACGCATCCTGGGTGCGAAACGGCTTGCCCAGGTTGTCGGCCATCTCATCCAAGTCGTATATCCCGGGGCCCAGCACCGTGCGGGCAAACCCGAGGGGATGTTCGATGATGTGTTTGCCGGAGGTCAGGCCCCTCTGCGCCAACTGTGCCGCGGTAATACCGTCCCGGCAAACCAAGCCGGCGTGCAGGGGTTTGGTCATGGTGCCAAAGTTGTGGATCAGGCCTCCGGCCATGGACCCGGCCATGCCCAATGCCATGGTGGTCTGCAGCTCGTCCAGACCCAGCAGCTTGGCGCAGGCGGATGTGCAGGCCATGTGGCCGATGACGGCGGTGGCGTGGAATCCCTTCTCCATCTGGTTGTACTTGGTGGTGTGTTGGAGAGCCAAGCCAACCTCGCAGCCAACGACATAGGCTTCCAGCAGGTCCCGTCCGGTGGCGCCGGTCTTCTCCCCCAGTGCCAACAGGGCCGGGAAGATGGCAACGGTCGGGTGGCCGAAGCCGCCGAAGTCGTCGTAGTCCAAGGCGTGGCCCATTGTCCCGTTCGCAAGAGCTGCTTGGGAGGAGGTACTGCGCTGGCCGGTCGCCAGCACGGTCGCCTCGTCGGCTACCCCTTGGTCGGCCACATACTGCTGGATGATGTCCGCCACCGGCTGGGTGGACCCGGCCAGGATCACTCCCAGCAGGTCGAAGCATGACTCATTGGCGACGCGGATGGCATCGGGGGGAATGTCTTCGTAGCCGGTATCGATGATCCATTTGGCAATCTTCTCAGTGGCGCCCATGAGCTTGCCTCCAATTTGTTCGGATTAGGTAACAACTACGGGTAAATCGAGCCTATTAACCTGAGTTCGGGATAAGGGATGCCTCCCAAAGAAAGAACAGGTATTCTTTCTGGTAGATGAATACCAAGGAGGCATCCCTCATGAGTTTACTCAAACTGTTCTGCAATGTCGATGATTTCTGGCAAGCCTTCCAACCGCATTGGCGTCGAGTGACGTTGGCGCGGAAAGGGGGGCGGAGAGTTCGAGCGACAAGGTTGTCCCCCAGTGAAATCATGACGATTCTCATTCACTTTCACCAGTCCCACTACCGTACCTTCAAAGCCTATTACACTGAGTATACCCTGGTGCACCTCCGGCCCGAATTCCCAGGCTTGGTCAGCTACAACCGGTTCGTTGAGTTGACGCCTACCGTGACCATCCCCCTGTTAGCCTACCTGCAACAGCGCCAAGGCAACTGCACCGGCCTCGCCTTCGTGGATGCCACTGCCATCAAGGTATGCCATAACAAGCGGATTCCCCGCCACCAGGTCTTTGCCGGAATCGCCGCCCGGGGCAAGACCACAATGGGCTGGTTTTATGGCTTCAAACTCCACCTGGTCGTCAATGACCGGGGTGAAATACTGGCGTGCCGGCTGACTCCGGGCAACGTCGATGACCGCAAGCCGCTGCCAGCCTTGGCTAAGGGCTTGTTTGGCAAGCTCTTCGGCGACAAGGGCTACATCTCCCAACCACTATTCAAACAACTGCTGGCCCAAGGCTTGGAGCTAATCACCCCCAGGCGCAAGAACATGAAGAAGCGTCCGTTGCCTCTGGAAGACAAGCTGTTGTTGCGGAAACGGTCGGTCATTGAGACCATCAACGACCAACTGAAGAACATTTCCCAAATTGAACATACCCGGCACCGCAGTGTGGCTAACTTCCTGGTCAACCTGCTCTGTGGCCTGATCGCCTACTGCCATCAACCGAAAAAGCCTTCCCTTCACCTCTCAGACCAGCAACTTCAACTCCTATCTCATCCCTTTTAACTTTCCCGAACTCAGGTTATTATATTACTCTCCGCCCGTATCGGCGACGCCCGCCGGTTCAGGGCATGTGCAAAGTCGTCCCCACTTGGTGCGGGCGGGACGCCCGCGCTCCTTAATAGGCTATCTTGTTCTGTGTCAAGCATTTATACTTTCCTTGAGTCTTCTCGCAAGTTTCCATGAACTGGCCCAACATCACCAAGGCAAAAGAACCGTGGTACCTGATAATCTTCTTATTGTTGGCTACTGCGGGTGGTGTTGTAGTAGTCCTGAGCATCGGCGCGGGGAGCCTGAGCGCCATTGTGAAGGTCATCATTGCAATGGGGAATGTGGTCATTGTCGCGGCGGCATTGACCTATCTTCTGGTCGAGGGAACAGTTATGTTGGCAGAGAGTTTTCTGAAAAAGAGGGAGGAAGAGGGGCGTAAGAGGGGTATAGAACAGGCTTATCACCATATAGCGTTTATGATAGGAGAGCAATCCGACCTCTCCGATGCAGAACGAGAAAAGTTGCTGGAGTTGCTCAAGCATCCCCCCAACACTTCCAGGAACACGTAGCCGCAAAAGAAAGCGGCAAGCACGAGCACGGAAGCAGACCAACCGGCGACGCGCGCCGATTCAGGGCATGTGCAAAGTCGTCCCCACTTGGTGCGGGCGGGACGCCCGCGCTCCTTCTCGTCTCCTTGCACATGCCTTGGCGGCGATTGGACTCACAGCACCGAGCGGACAACGCCGCCATCGACCAGAATAGTGGTCCCCGTGACGTAGCTGTTCTTTTCCGACGCTAAGAACGCCACCAGGTCTCCTAACTCCTCCGGCCTGCCGAACCTGCCCAGCGGGATGCTCGACGAACGGGCTTGGAGGACCGCCTCAAGCGGCTGCCCGGTCTCGTTGGCGCGGGTCTCGAATAAGCCAACCATGCGGTCGGTCAACAGGAAGCCTGGGGCGACGTTGTTGACCAGGATGCCGTCGCGCCCAACCTCGTCGGCCAAGCTCTTGGCAAAGGCCACGGCTCCCATCCGCGTAACCCCGGAGGTTGCAAGGTTGTCGATGGGCTGGTACACGGTGCTGGCCAATATGTTGACGATCCGCCCCCAGGAACGCTCTCGTAAATAGGGCACCGACTCCCGGCCCATCCGTATGAAGAAGGTGAGGGCCATCCGGATAGCTTGCTCCCAAGTTTCTTCGGTGGTGTCCACCGCCCGCCCTTCCGGAGGGCCGCCCGAGTTGCTGACCACCACGTCCAACCGGCCAAAGTGGTCCACCGCTGTGCGTATAAATGTTTGGATGCCGGCCAGCGTTGATAGGTCGCCAGGGACCGCCAGCACGTCACCGCCGGTCTCCGCCCGTATCTCCCGCGCCGCCGCTTCCAGGTCATCGACGCCGCGACTGCAAATGACTACCTTGGCTCCCTCCCGCGCCAATGACAAGGCACACGCCTTGCCAAGGCCCTTGCTGCCTCCTCCTATGACGGCCACTCGCCCGCTCAATCCCAAATCCATTGCTCTCTCCTCAAGACCTCAGCGTCAGCGTACCCGACGCCGGGGTTGCAAACTATTCCAGCCGTTATGTCCACTAATTTAGCGCGGCCAGCGTGAACGCACAACGCCCCTACGCAGGGCCTGTTCATTTTCCGGTTTGGATTACATGGGTCCCGTCTTTCCCGCGAAAGCAGGAATCCACATGACCACGGCCACAGGAACCTTCCCGTGGCAAGACCATGAGACTATCTCAAAACAAACCGGCCCCGCTGATACCTACCGTGTTAGATGGCCAAAGTCTATGGATTCCCACCTGCGTGGGAATGACGGGTTGGGTAACGCGCCGGGGTTTGAGATAGTTTCCCGCCTGCCCGGGAAAGACGATAGAGTGATAACGCTTTGCGCCCAAGGGATTTGCGTTTTCCAACAGGCTGTGCTGCCGCTATAATCCAACTATTCCGGGAATGGAGGTCGTTATGTCATTGGACCATGAACACTTTATGAGGCTGGCCATCGAGGAAGGCATCAAGGGGCGCGCCGAAGGAAATTCCGCCGTAGGCACGGTGATCGTTCGCGGCGATACAGTCGTCGCGGTTGGCAGGAACCTCGTCACCTCAACAAACGACCCCACGGCCCACGCCGAGACCGTCGCGCTACGCGAAGCCGGAGCCGCGTTGCAGTCCCCGGACCTCTCCGGTTGCATCTTGTACACTTCGTTCCAGCCTTGCCCGATGTGCTGCGGCGCGATCATGGTGAGTGGCATCGTCACGCTGGTTATGGGAGGCAGGCCCGGCCCTGAAACGAACCAGTACGGCCCCTACACGCCTGAACAACTATTGGAGCACACGGGATGGGGCGACCGTGTGGAGGTGATTACGGGTATCCTGGTGGAAGAGTGCGAGCGGATTCGGTATGAGTGAGATGAACAAAGGACCTGATTTTGGTCCCTGACCCAGGGTGCGCCGGGTAGCCGTGCTGGGACCCATTGCCGGTTGGCGACTCAAAACCCCCTTCTACTACGGTTGGCTGGTCCTCGGCATTACGGCCTTGGGCGCGTTTGTCTCAACCTCGGTTGGCGGGCTGGTGCTGGGAGGCACCCAGAGCTTCATCCTTGAAGAGATGCGGTGGCGGCGCAGCACCATCGGACTTGCCGTTACGGTGGGAGTCTGGTGCTCAGGGCTGATATCGCCGGTGGTGGGGCGTCTCACCGACCGCTACGGCGCAAGGTGGTTGATGCCCTTCGGAGCCGCTTGTCTGGGTATTTCCCTCTACTTCATCTCAAAGGTCGGCGCCGTCTGGCAGTTTTACTTGATCGTAATCATCGGGCGGGCCGTCAGCCAACCTATCCTGACCGGCGTGGTGCCGCGGGCCATTGCGGTGAACTTTTTTCGCCGCCGGCGGAACTTCGCCCTGTCTCTGACCGGCATTTCCCGGCCCATCAGCGCGGCGCTCAACATTCAGCTTATTTCCCTTGTCGCCCTCGCCTACGGTTGGAGGGCTGCCTTTCGCTATCTTGGGTTCGCCAGCTTGGCTTTGATAGTCGTATTCTTTCTATTCATCCGGCGGCGGCCCGAGGATATCGGACTACTGCCTGATGGGGCCAGCCAAGCCCAGCCATCCGCCAGCGGTCCCGCCGTAGCGTCCCGCGCCGCCAAAGCTTCCGCCCCGTCCGTCGGCAACGACGTCGTTTACACTGACGGTCAAGAGATAAGCTGGACAACAAGCGGGGCGCTGCACACCCGATCCTTCTGGATGTTGGCTATAGCGGCGCTGCTGGGGGTAATGGGTAGTTCAGGACTGGCCTTCAACATGGTGCCCTACTTCCGGGAAGTGTCAGGGCTATCTACGGCCTTGGCCGCCGGGGTCTTGAGCCTCAGCACCTTCCTGTCCTTGGCCAACCTGGGTTGGGCGTTTCTGGCCGACAGGTTTACGCCCAAGTGGTGCTTGGCGGCGGCGATGGTCGCTGCCGCCGGGTCGGTCGTTTACCTGACGGAGGTCGACTCCGTGCTATCCGCCTACGTCTTCGGCGTCGTGTGGGGGATAGCCGTAGGCTCCCTGGACGTTCTGGTGTACATGGTGTTGGCCGACTACTTTGGCAGGGCTTCCTACGCCACCATCGTCGGGACGTTCAGGACCTTTGAGGCCGCGGGGCTTGGAATCGGCCACAGTATTGGGGCGGTCATTTACGACGTAACCGGGAGTTACAGTGCTTTAATCGGCCTGCTGATGGCGTTGTATTTGCTCACCGCTTTGCTGATCATCCTGTGCCGGCCGCCGGCGGCGCCACAGCTCAAGCCCCAGCCTCTGTAGCTATACCCTGAGTTCGATTATCTCGAACTTGGACAGGTCGCTCATTCCCAGCCCCAGCTCCTCGGCGTGCTGGTGCTGGCGGTTCACGATGGCCTCGTTGGCCGACGTGAAGGTGACGTCGTGCTTCTTCATCAAGTCCATTGCCACGACGTCGGCGGCCACCATGTCTCCGGTTACGATCAAGCGGTCTACGCCGTCAATTATGCGGGTCTTCTCGTCGCGGGACGGGCCGGTCACGGCTTGGATTGACCGCACGTCGGTTATGGTCAGTTCCGGCCGCACCGCCGAGGCGAACTCCACCAGCTTGCGGTCGAAGTAGTCGCGGTTTTTGTCCAAGGATGCGTGGGCCAGCCAGCGGTGGGCGCCGTAGACAGACCCGAAATGGTTCTTGAGAGCACTGGTAATCTGGCCCGCGAAGTGGCGTTTGAGCACCGGCAAATTGATAATTACCGGGGCTTCCTGAAGTTGCCGGGCTATGCGGATGCGCGGGCCCTGAGTGGTGAGGATGCCGGGGTCGTCCACTCTGTCCAAGTGCCTGGGGCGGGCCATTCCTTGGAACTCCACCTTGGGGTCCATGTCGCCGTGCCAACCGGAGTACTCCACCAGAACGTAATCGTCGGACTGTTGCGCTTGGGACAGTTGCAGTTCCATTCCGGGCATGTCCGAAGGGTCGTAATACAGGTCTGCTTCGTACTTGTGGTCCTCGTGCACCAACACATGCTCCGCTCCCGCCGCGCAGCAGTGGCGGGCAACGGCCCGCAAGGTGTCGGGGTGGGTGATGGACGGGAATGGGTCCCGCTGGTTGGTGTTGGGTTTGAGAAGGACCTGCCGGCTGTCTCCGATAACGCGGCCCAGCCCGCCAATCGCTTCCAGCCCCGCGTCTATCATGGCGTCGATGTCCTTGCCCTCAACGATCACCAGCAAGGGTTTTCCGCCGGAGCCAAGCACCCGGTTCTCGCCGCCGCGCCGGGCCAGCGCCGTTTCTATCGTGGTCGTCATTGCGTCCCTCCTATTTGGAAGCCGATGCAGGGATTATATACGGACGGACGTCGGGCCACCATTCCGCCGGCCAGGATCCAACTCGGAACATGTCACATACTGGGCAGCCAGAAACCCTCGGGGTTACCGTAGCTCGCCTTGCCCTATTGCTGGCCCTTAACAATACTGCTCCCTGCCCAAATCCAACCGACTCGCCTTCAACATGGCGTTGGAAGAAATAGCGGCAGCGTCCCAAAAACCATTGGAACATCCTGCAAGTTAGGGGCTAATGGTCCAAGTTGGCAATATCATATGCGGAATCGGGACTTTCGCCCCGGAGCATCCGGTATCCCCTCTGGTTCGTTATGTGGTTAGCAATACGCTTTATCAAGTCTGTTTTCCGTTCCTTGGAGCGCGTCCGCAACCCCATTGAATCCGCCAATTCAGTAAGCACCGACACAGGTTCTCCCGACGTTTCCATTACCCTTGCAAGGCTATCGTTTCCCGAATCCTTCAGGCTCTTCTTTAGTCTTTCAGCTCGGTCTACAACTTCCCCCGAACCGTTGAGACTTTTGGCTTTACCCACTTGAGAAACTTGAAAGCCCATCAACCGTTTAAGACGCGTGTCCCTGTCGGATAACCCGGCCAAGACATCGAGTCGGGCCAATCCTTCCGACAACCCCCGGCTGGATTCTATAGTCGGGAAGGCCTCAACCAGTTGCTCAAGTTCTTCAAGGAAACTCCTGGTGTCCCTTAGCGTTTGAATAAGTTCACCCTTCTCTTCTTCAGAAGGAAGTGACGTGAGCAAGGTTTTAAGTCCCTTGAACAAAGCATCTGTTGGATATTGAGATGTGTGTGTCATCATTCTCTTCCGGAAGTTTTCACCCGAGTCTGTTGACCAACTCTTGGGTTATACTTTGATATTGATATGTTTGAGCCGCCCGCCGTGCGTTCGTTGAGCCGTGTTCCCAGACCGGAACCTGGTTTTCGGCTGCTTCACTGTAACCAATATACTCCGTGGTGTGTGTACTAACTACCTTCCCCCGAGCGTATTGTTCCCGCTCTATAGTCTGCATCCTGTCGGCATGGGTCGTGGTTGTCATGTCTCCACCCATCCGAACCTTCACAAAAACAATAGCCCCCAATTCTGCTATCGTCTTCACGTCATCTTGGCCCGCGAAGGTGCGGGCGGCAGATATCCTATTTCCAATGTCCCGTACTTTCCTTGTCAGGATATTCAATCCGATGGTGGAGAGATGGTCGGGAATGGCCGTCACGACGTAGTAGTCACTGGCGTGAAGTGCATTTTGAGTCATGAGGTACAAATTTGGGGGACAGTCTATTATGACCCATTGATACTTATCTTCCGTGTCGTCTACGACGCTCCTCAAAAACGACAGCTCTCTGAGGTATTGCTGAGAGTTCTCCTGGAGTGCCCTGAAGGTCGGGAAAGTCCCCACAATTGTCCCGCCGCCAACGTCTTCCCCAAGCAGGTCTATGTCACATGGAATCAGATCAAGCCCGGATATTGGGTATCTGCCGATAACGACGGGGTCGTTCCAAATGAACCTGTTGATGTCCAGCGGTTGGCGGTCTACATACCGCTTGTATAGATTTGTTATTGTTCCGGTGTTTCGCTTGCGACGCTCCCACCGCTCATAGTTGGCGCAAAGAAAAGTCAAGTTAGTCTGCGGGTCAATGTCAATCATCAAAACTTTTTGGCGGTGATGTTGAGCCAAAGAGCACGCCACGTGGTATGCCGAAGTGGTTTTCCCTACGCCCCCTTTGTAATTTATGAAGGAAATCACATTGGTCATTGCCAATACTCCTATCAGCAACAGGGTTTATCAGCTTTACAACGGTCCTGCAAATGATGGTTTGCATAAGCAATTGCGGGAATTGCCTCGCAATATTACGTCCCTCCTATTTGGAAGCCGATGCAGGGATTATATACGGACGGACGCCGGAAGGGTATTAACGAGGCCGTTTGCGGAAACCGCCCCAAACAATTGCGGCAGCCAAGCCCAGCATTGCCAGGTCGGGGGAAGCGTCCGGCGTCATACTGCACCCACCTGAGGACGAAGCGCCGTCCTGCGGGTTGGAGGCCTCATCGTCGGGCGAGTTGCCTTCACCCAGCGCGTCCAGGTCCTCTTCCGCGTCAGAAATAAGCGTCGTCCGGCTGCACAGGCTCACGTTGGCCCCGTCTCGGGAATAGACGATATATTCCTTTCCCTCGGCGAAGGTGAACCCGCAACTGGCCCCCAATCGTGCGGTCGAGAATGACGATGTGCGTCCCACTGGGCCCTTCCATACTTCACTCACGGCGAATTCGACGGCGGTCGGGTCGGTAGATGACTGCATTATCTTGAGGAAAGGTTCGTGCTCCTTCACGGAGACAACACTTCCGGCGAAAACTGCGGCGGACTTGGCCAATTCCTCCTGGGGAGAGCCGGGAGTTATGCAGGAGCAAGCGTGGCTTGGGGCTGGGGCCGCCAGGAACCAGAGGCCGATTATTAACACGGCCAATGCCACCCGAGCAGCGTAATTATTCATGCGCTACTCATCTTCAGGCCGCAGGCAGCGAAGTTCGTTTTCCAGTCGCCTGATCCTCGCTTGGGCGGCTTCCCGCGTAGCCTGTTCCTGCGCCAGTGCCGTCTCGGCGGCCTCCCTTGTGGCCTGCTCCTGCGCCAAGGCCGTCTCAGCAGTCTCTCTTGCCTCCTGCTCCTGGCTAAGCTCCCTCAGATAGGTATGGGTCTGCGGATCGTAGAAGTACAGCCAGTTGTCGTGCCAGCACAGCGACAGTTCCAAGGCTTCGCTGTAGCCCTTGAGGACGCCGTCGGGTTCGGTAGTCAGAGCGACAGGCCGGTATACGCCGCCGGTCAGTATTCCTCCCACCAGCGGGTCACCGTAGATTTCCCCTCCCGTAGGGTCGAACCGCCAATACTCCGGGATGCCTATCCTCGCGTAAATGCCGGGCTTGTTCCTGACGTCGTTTTGACCCGTGGTGGTGGATGCTATCTCCAGGGCGAAGTCCGGAGGCTTGCCCGCTTCCCAAGGTAGGTACAACAACCGGTCGCGGACGGCTTGAGCGTCGACGCCGAAGGCTACGTAGCAGTCGGGCGCAACATGGACGTTCAGATTGGCGGGGTCGTAGCAAATGATGGTGTTGTTACCGAAGTATACGTCCGACCGCCGTCCGCGCTCGGTTACCCTGGCTTCCAAGGCGGGCAGCGTTCTCAACGTGATGTGGTTTTGAATCATGTGGTCTTCGGGGACTTCGATTTCATAAGGGTCGAAGCACAGGTTGCTGTAGTCAATTTCTCCTTGCCGTTGATACGGAATCATGGTGATTTTAGTGGTCATGTTGACCCCCTCAATAACGCGGCAACGTGTAGGGAAGGGATGATAACACGCCTGTCCTTCGCAATGGTTAGTAGCCCGGTTCCAACTGTGGAGCAGTGTAAATGCCCAGAGGCGGCGGGAGCCTGTCCCTTGCCGCCTTCCCCGGCGTTGTGTAAAATTCCGCTTTGGCGCCCTTGTTCAAAATCGGCGTTTAGTCAACATGAGAGGGTTGGTATGGACTTTGGACTGCGGGGAAAGTACGCTTTGGTCGCGGGCGGGGGCCGGGGCATCGGCAAGTCTATAGCCCGCGAACTGGCCCGGGAAGGTGTTGACGTTGCCATCGCGTCACGCACGCTGCCGGAGTTGGAAAGCACGGCGAGGGAACTGGCGGACGAGACGGGACAGCGTATCATCCCGTTGGCCTTGGACGTTACCAAGCGCGACCAAGTGGACCGCGTGGTTGCCGAAGCCGCTGAAAGGCTTGGCGGGCTGCACATCCTGGTCAACAGCGCGGCATTGCCGGGAGGCTCCAGCACCGCGTCCGGGCCGGTTGAAGCCGTCAACGACGACGACCTGTTATGGGACTTTGACGTGAAGTACGTGGGCGCGCTGCGCTGCGCCCGCGCCGCCATACCATTCCTGAAAGAGCAAGGCTGGGGCCGCATCGTCAACATCAGCGGGCACAATGGCCGGAACGCGGGCAACCTCAGCGCCGGGGCCCGCAACGTGTCCTTGGTGCACCTTACAAAGACGCTTTCCATTCAGTTGGGCAGCTACGGCATCACCGTCAACTGCGTCTATCCGGGCATCATCCGCACCGAGCGCACTCCCGGCGTGCTGGCGGAACGCGCCGCTCAAGCCGGCATCTCACCAGAGGAGATGGAGCGGCGGGATTACTCCCCCGGCTCCCCTCGCAGTAACGCTATCGGCCGTATGGTGGAATCTTACGAGATAGCCTGCCTGACCGTGTTCCTGGCCTCGGGGAAAGCACACGCCATCACCGGCGAGGTCATTGAAGCCAGCGGCGGGGTTGGCAACGCCGTGAACTACTGACGTTGCGTACAAATACTTTGGTTTCATCAGCTCGGCATCTTAAAATCCAGCCAATTCAGATATGGCCGATTCAAATCGAATCCTAGTAGTCAGCCGGTACCGCGATACGGTAGACGACGTTACGCGGATATTGGAGGCCGTGGGCTGCATAGTCACCGGCACGTCGAGCGACGAGGTGGCGGTCGACTTGGCGGGGTCATCCGACTATGACGCCTTGCTCATCGGGGACGACGTTCCCCAGGCCGACGGGCGATACCTAGCGCGGGAAGCGCGTAACCGGACTCCGTCTATAGCGGTCATCACCTATCGCGCTCCGGAGTCGGTTTTGACCCAACTGCAACAGGCGGGCATCAAGATATAATTTGGCGTCGCCCGCGCAATACCCTGACTGCAACGCCGGTGTTGCGCTTATAAAATACCTTTGCGCGGGGCTTGCGCGCTCAAAGTCAATTAAAGAAAGGTCGTTTCAACTCGATGCTAGACCACATGGACCATCGGGGTATCCGCTGGGGGTACGTTTTTCTGCGATCGGGATCCTACCTTGGCCCCGATGACTTTAAAGACATTATGGTCCAAGCCGTGGAAATGTTCCTGCAAGGGGAAGAGGAACGTAATGTCAAAAGCTCCGGTTTTGAGGGCAAGCTGTTTACCGAAATGAGGTATGAAATCATTGGTGGGCTTGGCGGCCAGAGGTTCGACGCGGACCTTGAGACCCCCTACGGACGCGACAAGGCCTCGTTCCTGGTAAGCGAGCAGACCAGGGGATACGGCTCGGCCATTTCGAGAAACTGAGAAACTATCTCAAAATCAGCTGGCCCTGCTAACAACCCCTCGTCGCGACTGGAGCTTATGGATTCCCGCCTTCGCGGGAATGACGGGTTGGGTGGTGCGCCAAATTTTGAGATAGGAACTAAACCCTGTTTGAGATAGGAACCAAACCCTGTTTGAGATAGGAACTAAACACCTGAAGGAGATTGAGCAATGAAGCTGTTGGTGATTTCCGGCGGAAGGCATCCATACGAAGAGTCGACGCCAGTCCTCGTTGATTTTTTGACGGCGGCCGGTCACGACGTGACGATGACCGAGGACGCATCGGTGTTGGCAGATTCGTCGTCCATGAACGGTTACGACGCCCTTGTTTTCAACACGCGGCGGGAAAACGTGCCCGATTTTGGGGAGTTCGCCTTGGCCAAGGATGAGCAGGCCGGCATGAGCGAGTTCGTCCGCTCTGGCAAGGGGTTCATTTGCATCCACATCGCAACATGCCTCTCGGCAACCTGGCCCGAATATCACGAAATCACCGGAGGCGGTTGGATATCCGGGACGAGCTACCATCCGCCCTACGGCGAATTTACGGTTACCGTGAGCGACGCCGGCCACGCGGGTGTTAACGGGGTCGCGGACTTCACGACCAACGACGAGCTTTACATGAACCTGGCGCTCAAGGATGGCAACCACGTCTTCCTTACCGGCGATGCCGGCGACGGCACCTATCCTTGGGGGCCGGACCGGCAGATGACCCACATGCCCGCCGGCACGTACCCGCTGGGGTGGACCCGGCGGTATGGCGACGGCAAAGTGTTCACTCTGCTGTTGGGACATGACGGGCGAAGCTTCCAGACCCCGGAGTTTCAAAAGATAGTGCTGAATGGCGTGGCTTGGGCCACCGCATAGCAACACCCTATGGAACAGGGCCGGCGCCCGACTGATTCGGATCACCCGGCCCGGATTATCTGGACCACCAAGGCCCGGAGGCAAGTAAACCACCATGGCTGATGCCAACCCAACCGCCCAACCCTCCGGCAGCGCGCAGCGCATGTTCGGTCCCCTAGCCGGTGTCTACGTCACCAGCCGGGTCCATGTCCGCGATGACAGCTTGGACATTTTGCAGCGTATGGCCGGAGACTTGGACCACAGCGGCAGTAATTGGGCGGTGGGCCTGGGCACCGGCGCAGGGTTCACCGCCTTCGCCATGGCGGAATTTGCCCAGCGGGTTGTGGCGACGGACCCTACCCGTCCGATGCTGGAGCAGGCGCGCCGCATAGGGCGGGAGCGGGAACTGGACAACGTTCAGGTCAGCCGCAACTCGGCTGAATATCTCCCTTTTGCCGACGGCTCTATCGACATGGTGACCAGCCGCGTAGCAGGGCATCATTTCGCCAATCTGGACAAAGCACTGGACGAGGTGCGGCGGACGCTCAAAGGGGGCGGCGTCTTCCTCATGGCGGACAGTGTGTGCCCCGAAGAGGACGACATAGACCGCTGGATGAACGGCATCGAATTACGCCGTGACTTCAGCCACGTGCGGAACCGGAAGGTCTCCGAGATAAGAAAGATGCTGTCGGACCGGGGCTTGAAAGTCATGCAACAGGACATGACCCGGGTCTATTTGAAGTTCAACGAGTGGGTGGCCCGCACCGCCACGCCAGAGGCCGAGGCGGCGGCGCTGCGGCGCGACTTCCTGGAAGCTTCCGACAGGGTGCGGGAGGCCTTCCAAATCGAGCCGGCCGACGGGGACATAGACTTTTCCTGGCCCTGCTTGGTGTTCCAAGCGGTCAAGACGGGGGGTGATGCGCGTTAAGCCTCCCAGCCTTCCAGGTAATAGGCCATGTCCCAGAACTTGTGTTCAAACCGCAGGCTGGTCAGGTAAGCCTCCGACATAGCCGTTAGCTCGTCTGGGCCGACGCGGCTGCCAAGGGAGTCGGCCATGCTTCTTATGGTCCGGGCCAACTTCCCAAACTCGGCCGACGTGTACATTTCTATCCACTGGGAGTACAGCGGGGCGCACACGGGCTTGCCAAGTCCGGCCAGGTGTTCACCTATCTCCCAGTAGCCCCACTGGCACGGCAGCAAGCCGGCCACCAACTCCGGGAACGTGCCTTGATAGGCCACCTTCAGAAGGTAGCTGGTGTAGCCCACCGTGGTAGGGGCGCCTCGGGTCGCGTCCAGTTCCTCTCTCGTAATCCCAAACTCCGCGCAATAACTTCGGTGCAGTTCCATTTCGGTATTAAGTGTTTCATCCAGCAGCTTGGCAAACCATCCCATGGACTCAAGGTCCGGCGCCCGCGCCGAAGCTAACGCCAACACCCGGCTGTAGTCAATCAAGTAAAGGTAGTCCTGCAGGACATAGTGCTTGAATTTGTCCATCGGCAGCGTCCCGTCACCCACTCCAGCAACGAATGGGTGGGCCAGAATAGCTTGTCGTACCGGCAGTGCGGCGTGTTCGATATAGTCGCAGAAACCCACGGATTTCCTCCATGCGGATAGTGTCCCCCGCCTCCGTTGCCTTGTCGAATCTCAGGCTATCACACTTGGCTGACAAAACGAAAAAACTAATTTCAGAATTTAGCCAAATCTGCCTTGACATAAGCAAGGCTTGATGTTTTATCGTGTGTGAGAACAAGCGAACTGAGGGCACTATCAATGCCCTCACCACCGTCCAAGGTTTTTCATCATTTCCGGCAGTCCCCTCTCCCCGGCCAGGGAGAAGGTTAGGGTCAAACCGCTTGGGTGGGATGTGAAGGGTGTGTGGGCAACCCAAGCGTAGAGATTAGGGGAGCGCCTGTTTGGCGTGGCCCCCCTAACCCTGCCCCTCTCCCGCCGGGAGAGAGGACTGCCGGAAATGCTGTTCAGGACCCTTTCTTTTAATAGTACCGTTCGTCCTGAGCTTGTCGAGGGACTGGCCGTTCATAGTTCAACGGGCTCACCACGAACGGCCCCTCCTGCAAGCGCCGAGGATGAAAAGGCCCTGAAATGCTGTCATACACCGGTCAGGGCCTTTTCATTTTCCGGGTTGGGTTAAATAGGTCCCGTCATTCCCGCGAAAGCGGGAATCCATATCACAGCGGCCTATGGCAACTTTCCCGTGGCAAGACTATATAGATTCCCGCCTGCGCGGGAATGACGAGAGGCGGGAATGACGAGAGAATGAAAAGGCCCTGAAATGCTGTCATACACCGGTGTCGGCCATTGATGGGCTGCTTTATAATGTAGGTAAATTCAGCCCACAGATAAAGGACGTGACCAGTATGGAAGTCGTTTTCATCCAGGACGTGGAGAACCAAGCCCATGCCGGAGAAGTAAAGCGGGTGGCCGATGGGTTTGCGAGGAACTACTTGATCCCGCAAGGTCTGGCGGAAATGGCCACGCCGGAGGTATTGAAAAGGCTGCACAAAATAAGGGCGGCCGGGGACAACGCCCGAATTCGCGAGACCGAAACCATGCGGGAGTTGGCGGAGGCTATCGATGAGACGCAAATAACCCTTCACGCCAGGGTTACCCCCACCGGCAGGTACTACGGGGCGATAACCAACGCCCGTATCGCTGCCGAACTGGGAGAGGCTATCGGCAGGCCCATAGACCGTCGGCTTGTCGAGTCCACCGAGCCCATCCGTGAGCCGGGTGAATACGACATCGTCCTGCAATTTTCCAACGAGGTCCAAGCGACTATTCATGTGCTAGCGGAGATAGAAGAATAGCCAGATGTACGCCGAGAAACTTCTTCCACACGACATAGAGGCGGAAGAAGCGGTAGTTGGGTCGTTGTTGATAGATGGGGACTGTTTCCTCCGCATCTCATCGCTGATTAAACCTCAGGACTTCTACCGGGAACGGAACCAGGTCTGCTTCACCGCCGCCAGCGCCCTGTTTGAGCGCAATGAGGTCATAGACCAAGTGACGCTGGCGCGGGAGCTTGACCGCATCAACCAACTTGATGCGGTGGGAGGCATGGCTTACCTCAGCCATCTGGTCTCCGTTACTCCCACGTCCGCCCACTCCGAGCACTACGCCCACTTGGTGGCCCGCACTTCTACGATGAGGACGCTCATAGATGCAGCGTCCCGCATCTCGGCAATGGGCTACGAAGACACCGCGGACGTCGACGTTACCCTGGGTCAAGCCGAGGATATCCTGTTCAGCGTACGCTCCGGCCAAGTGGAGCGTGGGTTCATTCCGTTGCGGCAAATTTACGACCAGTATCTGGAGGACCGGGCTACCATCGTTGACCCTGGTGTTGACGGCGGCCCTCCCTTGGTTACCGGGTACAATGACATCGACGAGTTGCTGGGCGGGCTGCAACGGTCCGACCTGATAATTCTTGGCGCCCGGCCAGCGATGGGCAAAAGCAGCTTGATGCTGAATGTATCGCTCAGCGCAGCCCAAAGCGGAGCGACCGTCGGCGTTTTCAGCCTTGAAATGAGCCGCGAGCAACTGGCGTTGCGTATCCTGGCCTCCGACGCCGAAATAGACTCCCATCGCCTCCGTCTTGGCTTATACACTGAGGCTGAGGAACAGCGGATTATCGACTCCATAGGCCGGTTGTCCGAGTTGCCGGTATACATCGACGATACCCCACTGCAAACGATGGCGGAAATGCGTAGCAAGGCTCGCCGCTTGTCCTTGGAGCGGGGCCTTGACTTGCTGGTGGTGGACTATTTGCAACTTATTCAAGGGCGCGGCGGCCGCGGTGGGGAAAACCGGGTGCAGGAGATCAGCGAGATTTCCCGGTCCCTGAAAGGCATGGCCCGGGACCTCAACATCTCGGTGATTACCTGCTCGCAACTGAGCCGGGTGGTGGAAAACCGACCCGGCCACCGGCCCCAACTCTCGGACCTCCGCGACAGCGGGAGCATCGAGCAGGACGCCGACGTGGTCATGTTCATCCACCGGGAGGACATTTACTACACCGAAGAGGAGTGGGAGCAGCAATTTCCCAGCCGCCAATACCCCAGGAACCTGGCTGAAATCATCGTGGCCAAGCACCGCAACGGCCCCACCGGCAGCGTATCCCTGTACTTCCGCGATAACCTGGTGCGGTTCGACTCTCTACAGAGAGTGGACGTATTCTAGTCATGTCATTCCCAGGGTTCACCAACAACGAATCGTATACGCCGGTACCCAACACCCTGCTCGGGCCGCTGTTGGAGCAAATCAATGACGTTTCGGAGTTGAAAGTCGTTCTGCGGGCCTTCTGGCTACTTCATCGCAAACGGGGTAACGTGCGGATGGCAGCGGTTGACGAATTTCTTAACGATCTGACACTCCTGAAGGGCCTCAGCGCAGGCGGCCAAGACCCCCGGACGGAAGTCCGCCGCGGGCTGGACCTGGCGGTGGAACGAGGCGTTCTGTTGCTGCGCCGGTCCGATGGAGAGCAGGAAAGGTATCTCCTGAACACGCCCCACAATCGCCAAGCTCTTGCCCGGCTCAAAGCAACCGGAACGCCAACACCGAGCGACCGGCCGGAATGGGATGCTCCCAGCCCGGATTGGGATGAAAAACCAAATATTTTCACCCTCTACGAAGAAAACATTGGAATGCTCACGCCCATCCTTGCCGAGGAGTTGCGGGAAGCCGAAGAGTCCTATCCTCAAGCATGGCTTCGGGACGCCTTTGCGATCGCGGTGACCGAAAACAAGCGAAGTTGGCGTTATATTGCGGGTATCCTCAAGCGTTGGGCCGCCGAAGGAAAGAATGATGGAAAGCCTGGGCGACATCCTCAGACGGATAACCGCCAGAAATATCTCAACGACTATGAACGGCGATGGGGCAGCCCTGGTGCGGGACGTCCCCAGCAGCGGTCCCGCTGAAGAAGCCTGCGCTGTATGCAACGGGGCCGGTTGGGTCAGTAAACGAGTGCCGGTAGGCCACCCCGATTTTGGACGCACCTTCCCCTGCGACTGCCAGGAAACGAAGAACCCTGCCAGCCGCACCGACGTCCTTCGCCGTTATAGCAACCTCGGGCCTTTGACCCGCATCACCTTTTTGAACACCCGGCAGGACGGGCCATTACCCGATGCCGCCAGCAGCCAGATGTTTCGCGCCGGGCTTAACGCTGCCATGAAATTCGCCGAGCGGCCCGACGGCTGGCTGGTATTCACCGGACCCAGCGGCAGCGGCAAGACCCACTTGGCCGTCGCGATCGCCAACCGTTGCATCGAGCATGGCGAGACAACCTTTTTCATCGCAGCGGCCGACCTGTTGGACCACCTGCGGGCCACCTATTCCCCGGATAACCCGGTCTCGTACGACGAGCTGTTTGACCAAGTGCGTAATGTGCCGGTCCTGGTTCTCGACGACCTGGGCGGCAACAGCGCCACTCCATGGGCCGAGGAAAAGCTGTTCCAAGTCATCAACCACCGGTTCAATCTATCTCTTCCCACCGTCATTACCGTCCGCGGCCCGCTGCACCGCTTGAACGAGCACTTGCGAACCCGCATAGAGTCGTTGGATGGCTTCTCCCAAGTACACCAGCTTGGCCAGTACAATACCCGCCTCACCCGCAGGCTCGGAGACTTGCCTGCTGAACTACGGCAACGGATGACTTTCGCAGCCTTCGACACGGGAGGCGGGCGAGGGACCGACCGCACGGGCCGGGATACTCTGGAATTGGCCAAGGCTGCCGCTCAGACCTTCGCCAATGACCCTGAAGGCTGGGTCCTGTTCACCGGCCCTCACGGTTCAGGCAAGACGCACCTTGCGGTGGCTATTGCCAACGAGTGCATGCGAAGGGACCGCTCCGTTTTCTACACCTTTGTGCCGACCCTGTTAGACCACCTGAGAGGGACATTCAATCCCGACAGCCCCATCGGTTACGACGAATTGTTCGAGCAAATCAAGACGGTGCCCCTGTTGATTCTGGATGACTTGGGAGCGGAGCACAGCACCCCTTGGGCTGAAGAAAAGCTTTACCAGATCGTCGTCCACCGCCACGAAACAAGGCTGCCTACGGTAATCACCAGCAATTCCAGCATAGACGAGCTGGAGAAATTTCGGCCTCGGATTGGCTCCCGTCTCATGGACAACGCCGTCGTCGATTGGCAGCCCATTACAGCATCCAATTACCGCGACCAGCGCAGAGCTTAATCTGTGTTGCCATTTGCGGAATCAGGCACTCCAGCAACCTCAAATCGTCATTCAGGCGAAAGCGGGAATCCAGAAGCGCTATCAGCCAGTCACGTTCTGTCCCCCTAGAAGCCCCTGGATTCCCGCCTGCGCGGGAATGACGGATGTCCCTGTGAGGGCCACATATGAGCTATGAAAATGCCTATTTTCATGGCAATGACGGGTTGGGTAGTGCGACGAGTTTTTAGATAGTTACTAAGCCGATCCCAAGCGGAGAGAATACAAGATGGGCAAGACACGCTTCACGGCGGAATTGGACTCGGAAACTCTCAACAAGGCAAGGGAAATACTGAAAAAGGACCAGATAACGCTGGAGGAAATGCTGAGCTATATAGTCAGCCATCATACGGCTCCCTGTTTTCAGTGCGGCGAACCGAACGGCGAGACACTGAAGGCAATGGCCGAGGCAGAAGCCGGAGACGTGATCACCGCCGACACTATGACCGACCTGTTCACACAACTCAATGAGGAGAATTAACCACAGCCGTGCCTTCAGGCGTGACTATAGACGCGAAAAACGCGGTCAACACGGCCGTAACTTGGACGAACAACTGGACGCAGCACTACAGTTGCTTGCCAACGACCAGCCGTTCCCACCAAGGTACAGAGACCATCCGATGCACGGCAACAGAGGCGGGGAACGCAACTGCCACATAAGGCCTGACTTGGTACTCATCTACACCAAGCCTAACCCCACGGACATCAACCTGAACGCTTAGGCTCTCACAGCGATCTGTTCACCTGATGAACAACTCGCTCGGGCCCCATCCTCAATGTACCCGAAGTGCAAAGCGATTATGTAATCGCCTCGATTAACAGATTTGCATTGACATCCCCTATGGCTGCGAGTAACTTTAACCCCGCTGCACATTGGAATTTCCGTGCCCCCCAGCGTTACATGTTCCAGCGTATGAGGAGGTTGTCATGGCTAGAATACCTGCTGCCACCAGAGAGAGCGTGCCGGAACAATACCGGGATGCGTTCGATGAAGTTGTTCAGGACCGGGGCGGTGTGCCCACCGGCGGTCCGGGTTCGGTGACGATAAACAGTCCTGAGGTAGCCAAGAGGACCAATGACCTTTCGGCGTACTTGCGGCAGGGTTCCGGTCTGCCCGCCAAGATACAGGAATTGGCCATGCTGACCACCGCACGGGAGTTGGACTGTCAATATATCTGGAACGCCCACGCCGCGGCGGGCCGCCAAGCCGGGCTTAGCGACGCGCTGGTGGATGCGATGCGCGACAAGCGCGATCTGCCGGATATGCCTGCCGACGAGGCGGCGGTGGTGAACCTGGGCTTGGACTTCTACCGCACCCACAAGGTCAGCGACGCCACCTATAACGCGGCGGTGGACCAGTTCGGCGTCCACGGTCTGACAAACTTGGTCAACCTGATGGCTTACTACGCCCTGCTAGCCTTTAACGCCAACACCTTCCGGATAGACCTTCCCGCCGACCGGACCGAGACGGAGTTGCCCATCTAGTTCGTCCTCCCTCGGCACGTGGGCCATTTTTCAGTCAAGGCCGGATTGCCGGCCCCGACATCCTTATGGGCTGTTGGCTGCCCCGGCGGGCCGCCATCGGCTCCCCCCCGGGCAGCCAAGTCACTGTGTCACCGTGACGGTCACGTCGTCCGTGGCGCTGAGGGACCCGTCACTGACTGTCAGCCGGAAGGTCAGCGCACCGGGCGTTGACGGCGCGGCGAAGCGGGCGGTGGCGCTCGAGGCATCGCGCAGGGTGACCGTGGTCCCGCTGCGCTGGCTCCAACCGTAGCTCAGCGTGTCCCCGTCCGGGTCCGTGCCGGAACCGTTGAGGTAAACCCACCTCTCGCCAGTGGCCACCGTCGCCGGGTTGCTCGATGCGTTGGCCGTAGGCGCACGGTTGGCCGCTACGGTTACGGTCATCTCATCCCAGGAACTGAGTCCTGTTCCGTGGTCCGTAACGGTAAGCCGGAAGACCAGCGTTCCCGTTGTCGAAGGCGCGGTGAAGTTGGCGGAGTTCGCCGAAGGGCTAAGTGTCACCGTGGTCCCGCTTACTTGGGTCCAGCTATAGGATGCGTCATCGTCGGGATCAACCGGAGACCCGGTGCCGGTGAGCGAGACTGTCGCTCCGGTTGCAACGTTCTGGTCACTGCCGGCATTGACCGACGGCCCGCCTGCTGTCGGTGTTGTTGTTGTGGCAGTCACCGTCACGGCGTAGGTTTGAGTGGCTGTCCCTATGGCATTGGTAGTGTTGCGTGCCGTAACCCTGATTGTCGTGTTTCCTGCAGCTACACCGTTTATCGTCAGGGTAGAACTGCTCATCGACCCGGTGGCCACCGCGGTGTTCAATGATGACGCCGTGTAACTGTCCACGTTGCCGGTAAAATCACCGGATACGTTGACTGTTGTACTGGCTCCGGCGTTGACACTCTGCGTTGTAGTGGCGCCTGAGGCTGCTGGAGGGGTGGGCGTCGCGGGCCTCGGCGCATCCGGCATGTCCAGCCGGAGCGTGTAGGCGCCTGTCGCATCGCTGGCTTGGGTTGTCGCGCCGATGATGTACCGCGTCCCGGCTGTCATGTTCACGATGATCCGCGAGTTGTTGCCCGACCCGCTGTTGTCGTCCTCCCGGTACGGCGTGCCGGTGCTGAGTTGGTCGCGGTACAGCACCAGGTAGGGGTCTTGGGCTGATATAAGGTCTATGGTGACGCTGCCGCTCACCGCGGGAGTGATGGAGTAGTAGTCCACGTAGCTCGTGGGCCGGTATACCGACCGGCAGTCAAACGTACTCCATGCCACTGCTGATGGTCTGAGTGCCGTGCGTCAGGGCGACCTCGTCGCAAGTGGTGGGCGGTGGAGCCATAGTCAAGGTGTAGCGGTTCAGCAGGTAGCCCTCGTCAGGGTGACGCAGTTCGACGATACCCGTGCCGGGTCCGCACATCGCTACCTTCATCTGTGTGCCGTTCGACACATTCATAGGGTCATTCGTCTCAGCCGGGCAGAAGTTGACGGTGGTCGTGCCGGGCGCTATCTCGGCCAGGGGTGTTGGGTCATCGGGGTTAGCGATAACCTTGACCCTATCGGTATCATCCAGGGTCTCCAGCACGCCCACCGGCCCGTACCATGTCCCGGCGGCAGCGATTGTGAGGCGGCTGGGGTCTGGCGTCATTGGCCGCCGGTATGATGGCGTTTATGTCTTGATAATGCCGCACACGGCCTCCCAACAGCCCACCACCCGCCCGTTTGACGAAGCCAGTTATGCCCAATTCGCGCCTTGCTTCAACCGGGTACATCTCCAATTGGGGCGCCGCCTCTTGCTCGCCGGTTGTAGCCAGACACGCCTTCACGAACACTGGTGTTGGCTTAAGCTGGGTATCCGGAGGAGGTGAAATGCCACCAGTGGCAGGTACCGGATACACGCCGCTGTTGATGTAGACGGATGCACCAGCCGCCCGGTCCGCACAGTCCAAGTCTGCCGTTTTGCCAACCATGAAGGGAGCGCCGGCACTGAACCTGATTTCTCCCGTCTTGCGCCAGCCGTCTGGTTCTGCGGGCAAGTAGAGCCGTTGAGTTGGCGGCCCCTTCCACCGCGTACTGGTTAGCCCTGACAAGTTGCATCTCCAGCACAACGCCTTGGGGGATAGATGCCAGACCCTTTGGAACAAGGGGCTTGCCCTCGTACTCCAGATAGTTTATCGGCAGGCAGCGGTTGGAGCGCAGACCGCAGTTGGCAGCAGGGGCCAGCACCAGTCCGCTCACGTAGTCGTCGTGGCCATAGGTGACGGAGTTGCGCTCCGAGTCGGCAAGGTTTTCCCTGAATCCAGCCCCTGTTCTGACGCCCAGGTGGTAGAAGTCAGCCGCTGCCTGGCAAATTGCATTCGTTGCACCATTCGAGTTATCGAGGTAATCGAGGGCGCAATAGACCTGATGGTCGGTGAGGAACATCTGGTCCGCCACGTAGCGGTTCCGCTCGTTCCACACCCGCCCGGTGGCTTGGTTCAGCACGGCCATCGTGCGCCACATGAAGTCGTGCCGCAGGCACCCATAGTAGAATTTCTCCGGTACAGGGCAAATCTGGCTGCTAGGTCTGGCACCGAGCACCCGTCCTCGCTCCAGTCCATCCAAGCGTTGGACGCTAGGTTCCGATGCTTGCTGTAGCCGATATTAGGGTCACTGCGTTTCTAAACGACGTAGGGTTCCTGCAAGATTGCGTTAAGGGCATCGAACCTGTCTGTAGGAATGGTGGGGTTCTGGATTACCGACTCAACGTCGCGGGCTGTTGCAATCGTAGTTATCATCATTAGTAGCAGCAATGCTGCGGCCGTTATGGTGATTCGCTTCATGGCAATACCTACCTAAAGGTTAAGAAGGGGGCCGGCCCTTCCCGTTCCAGGGCTTCCTTCAAGCCAAAGTACAGAAGCGCCTCAACGCTGGCAGGGTCTTGCTGTTCGAGACGCCGGACCTCAGCGAACCACAGCGCCTCCTGCACGTCGTAGATGCCGCTCTCCAAGGCGCATTCATTCAAGTCCGCGTATCTGGCGCGCCTGGCCGCCCGCTCCTCTTCGGTGGTGGCGTACCGCTTGACGGGCTTCTCCTCATCGGGCTTCTCGCTAATCTGCCACGGCAGCGCCGCCGCGACGTCGAACTCGTCGTAGCCGCGCTCCAGCATGCACTTGGCGATTTCCTGCTTCCGCACCTTGACCTCGCCGTCGCTGTCCACCCGGCTCAGGATCTGGGGCCACACCTCCCAGACCTGGTTTTGCTTAGTTGCCCATTCAATGAACTCCTCTTCAACACACGCTGAACTAGCATCCGCATTTGTTATAGCGGTGCAGGGTAGCATGAACTTCAAGAAGGGCATCTGGGCGTCGGACAGGTGCTCCCTAGCGCATCGTAGTTGGGCCTCGGGTCCCTCCTGGCTGCTGCATTGTGCCTTTACATCTGCCTCCAGAGTATCACGGCACCAGTTGGAGTAGTCATAATCTCTAGGAGTCGCCACAAACATGTTCATAGACCGGCAACCCTGTACTCCGTCAGGGTGCGGCACACGCCTGATGACGGGGTCTACTAGCCCCGGGTCCGGCGTTGTTGTGGGCGGATGAGTAGGAACGGGAGTGGCCGTCGGGCTGGGCGGGTCGTCCGGGTGCCTCGTCGGAGTGGGCACCGGGGTCTTGGTAGGTTCCTCCGCCGGTTTGGGAGTCTCAATCGGGGCGGCGGTGGCCACCGGGTCTCCTTCCTTCTCTTCTTCGCCCGCTGCGGGGCCGCAGGCCATGAAGGCCGCCAGCGCCAGCGCCGTCAGTAACGGGATGACCAGTTTCATGTCATTCCTCCGTTGTTTGATTGATGTGGTGGTGTGTCGGCAATAGTTCAGGGCCGGAGCGGACTGTGGGTGTTGGTTGGTCTGCTGTCAAGGACAATGCCCTTAGAAGGCTTTACCCTTTTTACGCCCACCATGTGGTCCGGTGGGTCCGGTTCGGGTTGTTGCGCGACAACGGCTTTTAGCCCGTCGGCAATAACCCGGGTTGGGAGTTGCGGGCGATGCAAGGGCCGGTGATGGAGAGGATCCGGTAACGGGTTGTGGGCATAAATGTGCGGATTGGGAATACCGGTTTGCCTTTAGCACTGACGTGCGGGTAAGATTCTTGTACAATCCCAAGTGAAGCCACGCGTTAATGAAGCAATTGACTGCGCTTCATCCGCCGCCGGTTGCTATCGCCTGCACAGCAATCCCGAATAGGTTAGTTAATGAGCATGTCTACCAACGCAGACAAACCTTCAATCCAGTGGCAACCGTGGGACGAAAAAGTCTTCAGCGCCGCGGAAGCGGAAAGTAAGCCAGTGTTGCTCACTTTGACCGCCACTTGGTGTCACTGGTGCCACGTCATGGACCAGACTTCCTACTCGGACCGCCGCGTCATCGACATGGTGAACGAAAGGTTCGTGCCGGTCCGGGTGGATGTTGACCAGAGGCCGGATATCTCTCTGCGCTACAACCAGGGCGGGTTCCCGTCCATCGCCCTGCTGGACAGCCAAGCCCGGTTGATTACCGGACGGGTGTACACGCCGCCGGATGAGATGGCGCACCTCCTGGAGCAGGTGAGCAGCAGGTACGCCGGTTCCGCCGACGTGGTTGAGACGTCCTTTGATGGCGTCACCGTTCCAGCGTCGAGCGCGCCGGCCGATGGCGGCCCCGGCGCAACGGCTGACTTGGTGCTGGACAAGCTGCGGGAGTTGTACGACGCTGACTTTGGCGGGTTTGGCTTGGAGCCGAAGCAGCCGCCTTGGGAAGCCTTGGGGCTGTTGGCGGCGCGGTACAGCCGCAGCGGCGACAAGACGTTGCTGGACATGGTGAAAGCAACCCTGGATGGAATGTACGACGGCCTGTGTGACCGCAACGATCAAGGATTCTTCCGTTACTCGGTGTCGCGTGACTGGCGCGTGCCCCATTACGAGAAGATGCTCTACACTAACGCCTCTCTTGCTGCGGCGTACTTGGACGCGGCGCAACTCACCGGCAGGCAGACCTACCGCAAGGCCGCCGTCAGCGCATTGGACTACATGCTTTCCACTCTCTACGATGAGAAGGCGGGCCTCTTTTACGGCAGCCAGGACGCCGGCGAGGAGTATTATCGGCTGCCGTGGAAGGACCGCCACCCTCATATTCAGCCGGCCATAGACCGCACGTTCTATACCGGCTGGAACGCTGCCGCCGCATCGGCGCTGTTGAAAGGGTTTGCCGCGCTGGGCGCGGACCGTTATATCCGTGCCGCCACGCAAGTCCTTGACCTGATTTGGGATGAGGCCAACGCCGCTTCCGGCGGACTCCGCCACACCGTCCGCGGACGGAATGATGGCCCGGAATACTTGGCGGACCACGTCCACGCCCTGCGCGCTTACTTGGAGCTATACCAAGTGGACGCCAACCCCGACGCTCTGCGAAAGGCTGAGAGTCTTGTCGCACAGGTCCAAGAGTCGTTCTCTGATGATGGAGGAGAGGGGTTCTACGATACGGCGTACCGGCAGTCAACGCCGGGGGTTGTTCTACCCCGGGAGAAGCCGTTGTTGGAGAACTCGCTGCTGGCTGAGGCGCTGGTCAAGCTTTCCTACTTGGTAGGCGACCACAGGTACCAGCAACTTGCGAGGGACACCCTGGCGGCGTTCGACGGCGTCGCCCCCAATGGCACCTACCTTGGCCCGGCAGGATCGCGGCGGATGGAGCGGGACGAAGAGCGTTTGTTCCTGCCCGCCGGCTCCGCGTGGGCAAGGGCTTGGGACGCGGTGGACCAAGGGCCGGTGCACGAGGTTATCGTGGGCCGTTCATCGGACTCGCGGACTAAACGATTGCTTACGGCCACTTTGCGGGCCCACGCTCCGCATAAAGTCGTCCAGTGCTTGGACCCCGGCCAGGACATGGACAGGATTGAAGCTCTTGGCTTCCCCGCGGGAGAAACTCCCACGCTTTACATCTGCATGGGCGGCATGTGTTTGGCGCCAATAGCCAACCCTTCGGAAGTGCGCCAAGTCGCCGCAACCCGCCCGTGGGCCAGCGTACCCCAGTTCACTACCTGGAATTTCTGAGCAGGAGAGACCCTCATGGATGTGCAGCCGTACAGGATTCACATTGAAGACGCGGTCCTAGAGGACCTGAAAGACCGCCTTGCCCGTACCCGGTGGCCCGACGAGATTCCCGGTTCCGATTGGGACTACGGCTCCAATCTGGCCTACGTCAAGGAGTTAGTGGAATACTGGCGCACCGAATTTGACTGGCGGGCACAGGAGGAACGTCTCAACCGCTTCCCCCACTTCATGACCAACATCGAAGGCATCGACATCCACTTTATCCATCAGAAAGGGACCGGCCCCAACCCGATGCCCTTAGTGGTCACCCACGGTTGGCCCAGCACCTTTTTCGAGATTACGAAAATAATACCCCTCCTTGCTGATCCTGCATCCCACGGCGGCTCAGCCGAGGACTCTTTCGACGTGGTGGTCCCCTCCATGCCCGGCTACGGATTTTCCGGATTGACGAAGGACCGGGGCATGAGCGTGTTCAAGGTTGGAGACCTGTGGCCCAAGTTGATGACGGATGCCTTGGGTTATCCGAGGTTCGGGGCGCAGGGCGGCGACTGGGGCGCTGCGGTAACCACTCACTTGGGCTACGCCTACCCGGACCAGCTTATTGGCATACACGTGACCGCCGTGACGCGACCGACCCCGTATATGGGCCCCGGCTCCCGTCCGTTGAATGAGGCCGAGCAACGTTTTCTGGACGAGCGGGTGGCATGGCAGCAGTCCGAAGGCGGCTACGGTCACATTCAGGGCACCAAGCCCCAGACGCTGTCATACGGCCTGAACGACTCGCCCGCGGGCTTGGCGGCTTGGATAGTGGAGAAGTACCGTACTTGGAGTGATTGCAACGGCGACGTTGAGAGCAAGTACACCAAGGACGAGCTTCTTACCAACATAGCCATTTACTGGGTTACACAGACCATCAACGCGTCCACTCGCCTTTACTACGAGACTCAACGGATAGACTGGAACCTGGCGCAGGACGACGGGATCCGGGTGCCCACCGGGGTAGCCGCATTCCCCCACGAAATCAGCCGTCCGCCGAGGGAATGGGCCGAGCGGTCATACAACGTCCAACGCTGGACGCAAATGCCCAGGGGCGGCCACTTCGCCGCCTTGGAAGAGCCGGCAATGCTGGTGGACGACATCCGGGCTTTCTTCCGGCCGTTGAGAGGGTAGTTTACGTTAAGGATGTATCATGTCTGCCGCGCTCAAAGAAAGGGAAAGTCAAAGTTGGTTCCAACGGTTATATCAGCCATCTTACAGGATAGTAGATGCGGCCCGGTATGCTAAGTCTCATCCATCAACCGTGGCTTCTTGGCATTATCGGGGAACTCCTGTTTTGCCAGGGCATCCTAAAGGTCAGCCCCTATCCTACTTGGAACTGGTCGAAGTCGCGTTTGTTGCGTTCTTCCGCAACAACGGAGTTCCCATGTATAGGATCAGGGAAGCGCGGGATTTCTGCTCAAAAAGACTATATTCGGAGAGACCGTTCACCGAGTATGCATTCAAGACCGAAGGAATGCATATACTAATGGACTTCGACCAAGCTAGTTCTGACGACCCATTCGCTCAGTTTATATCAATGGATCAATCCGACCGCTCCCCCGGGGAAAGATACGTGGTGGCGGCAGATCTGTACGGACAGTTAGCTTGGGAAGTGCTAATGGGAAATAAATTTGCCGAGTTTGACTATGAGTATGAGTTAGCACTCGTGTGGCACCCGGCTGGAATGGAATCATTGGTTGTGATCGATCCCAGGAACTCTTTCGGTGCGCCGACGGTTGAAGGTTTGCCGACTTGGGTGATTAAAGGACGGTACATTGCTGGCGAACTAATGGATGAAATCGTAGAAGATTTCGATGTTTCAGAACGGGCAATCGTTGATGGATTGATGTTTGAAAGGATTTCGGAGGGAGACATTGCCAAATGGCTCGACATTGAGAGTTTGACAGGATACCGTGATTCTCTTCTGGGATAAGAATATCGGGAAGACGATACCTCAAGTCCTTAGACGCCTCAAACTACGAGGGCACGAAATTCGATACTATTCCGAGGTATTCACCGGATCGGACAACCAAAAAGAAAAGGGAGATGATTTCTGGCTGAGGATAGCAGGAGAGTCTGATTGGACCGTATTCACCCAAGATTACAACTACCACACTAAACCAGCTGAGCTATTTGCGATTAGGCAATACAAAATTGGATGTTTCTATCTGTGGGGAGCCAGTGCCTCCAAATGGGAACAAATGCGATCCTTTGCCCGGGCTTATGATCGGATCATGGATGCTGCTATATCGACTCCCAAGCCATTCATCTATCGGGCTACACGAAATGGGCAGTTAAGGCAACTCCTCTAATTCTTGAGGAGGTATCAAATACTCAATTGCCGCTTCAGGTGGTGAGAATATGCCTATACTGGACGTGAACGGTGACCGGTTCCATTATCACGTTGATGACTTCTCCGACCCTTGGCGTTCTTCCGAGCCGGTGTTGCTGCACCACTCTGCCGGGGGGAACCTGCATCGCTGGCGGGCGTGGGTACCCACGTTGGCGCGTCGTCGTCCGGTGGTGCGGTTCGACATGCGGGGACACGCGGGGACGCCGCCCTTGCCGGACTTACGGTTTTCGCTGCCGGAGTTGGCCGCCGACATCGCCAGGGTTATGGACGGGCTGGGCATCGAAAAAGTTCACCTTGTCGGCGCATCCGCCGGCGGCATAGTGAGCCTGCGTTTCGCCCACGACTTCCCGGACAGGTTGAACAGCCTGACGCTGGTCGCCTCCACTCCAAGACTCGCGCGCATGGGGGCCAGCATGGATGCCGGAAGGTGGCGGAGCATTCTGGAACAGGAAGGGACCAAGGCATGGCTGTTGTCGGACACCGACAAGCGCTTCGCGCCCGACACCAGTTGTGATGTGATTGAATGGTACGCCGACGAGGGGTCAAAGACATCGGCCCCCGCGGTGCTGGCGCTTCAGGGCTGCCTACTGGCGGAGGACCTGACGCCGCTGCTGCCCGATATAAATGTCCGCACCCTCATATTGGCGGCATCTCAAGATGACATCACTCCCTTGGAAGTTCAGCAATTGATGGCCCAGCAGATGCCCAATGCGGTCCTGGAAGTCCTTGACGGCGTGGGCCACAACATGAAAGTGGAGATTCCCGAGGCCCTGGCGGAAAGGACGCTTGATTTCATAGAGGGAGTCAGTAACGGATAGCTTGGTTTGGTCCATGTGAGTTTGGGCGTCGCGGGATGGCGGCGTTGACACGGCAACAGGCGGGACTTATTATTTTGAGCACTGAGCGGGCGTAACTCAGTGGTAGAGTGTTTGCTTCCCAAGCAAAAAGTCGTGGGTTCGAATCCCATCGCCCGCTCCAATTATTTGACAATGGCAGGGCTCGGCATTCGGTCGGGCGTAGTCCTTAAAAGGTGATTTTCTATGCCATGGTGTGAAACCGGACATTACTTATCGCAGGTATACAACACCTGCGCGGATTGCAACAAACCCCACGCAACCAGATGTTCCAATGGTCATGCGATAAGGAGGAATCCCCCGGCCAGGCCCGCCCATTGTCATGTCTGCGGCGCGCCCTACCCTTGGACTCAGAACGCGCCTCCCGCCTCCCGTCCAATCTCTTAAGGGCCGCTTCCAACACCCCACTATTCATCCCGAAAGCCGGTCCAACCTTTTGGCCAAGTCGATGCCCGGCCTTCTTATACCGCAGGAATAAGAAGACATGGTAGCAACAGACCGGGTAGGAGAGGTTTTCGCCAACGCCAGGGACGTCCACGCCGGAGCGTTGGACATCCCTGGCCGGAAGGGATATCCGGGACGCCGCTGAGAAGGTGTGGTGCGCAACTAAACGGGCCACCGATGCCTTGATTCTGTTGCGGACGACAGGTCAGGAACCCCCGACTACCGCCCTAACCACCGAGGGACTACTGGCGCTGGCAAGAGAATCAGCCGAAGTTGAATATCTGGTCGGGCGCTACTTCACCCGCATTAGCTACCTGCACGGGTCCTGTTTTTGCAACGGAATGTGCGGTCCGGACGCCGAACGCCGCATCCGGCAGACCCTCGATTACATCGAGGACGCCGAGGGGTTGGCTGATATAGAGGGGACTATCCGCCTCGGTTGCCGAGGGCGTCCCCCACGATTACGGCCCGGAGGCCGAGGACGAACTGGCGGGCTTCACGGTGATGGTGTGCTCTCTGGTGGGACAAGGCGACGCGAGCGCACTGGCCCCCTGGCCTCTCCTCATGCTGTTCGACTACGGATTCTAGGCGGGCCGGGTCCCTTCAATCATTAGATAGGAAGTGACTATAAACAAGGTATCCATTCTCAGGACCTCTCTGGCAATCGTTCTCTTGCTGGCGACCGCGCTCCTCTTGGCCTGCGGACCGGCCAGCGAAGCGCAAGGGGGAGAGCGAGTCGAGTTCCAGTTGCATCAAGAGAGCGAGCCAACGGCGACGCCGACGAGCGCACCGACGCCGACACCGACGCCAACGGCCACACCCGCACTGACACCCGCAGAGAAGTATCCCAAGCTGGACCCGGTCCTTCAAGGGATTGTCGGCGAATTCGAGTCGGGGGAGCTTTCCGAAGCCGAAGCCGAAGCCGAAGCCGAAGCCGAGGCCGAGGCCGCGGCCAAGGCCCACGAATCCCACGGCGCGACGGTCCTTGTGGCGGTGGAGGCGCCTACCGGCACCGATGCCGTGGACACTTGGATGGAGGAGCAAGATGTCTCGCGCGCACCTCTGTCGAGGGCCTGGCCACCATCTACGCCTACGTGGGCGTCTCCCTCTTGGGCGCACTCTCGAAGCGAGAGGATGTGGACCTGGTCTGGGCGTTGGGAGAGATGGACATGCTAGTGCCTCCATCTTCACCAAGCCGGGGTTTCATTGGACAGGGGGGAGAGGCCCCGCAGCCCCGGTTGCCCATAATGAAGGGATACCCGTATCCGAAGATGAGCAACAGCCTTGTACAACTTGTATACCGGACGAGCACGGGGAGCTTACGGCGGGAGAGGCTGCGGCACAAGCACGGGAATACCGGGGCTCCTCCGTCCGCGTGAACCCGCGGTTTAGCGACGAGACCCAACTCCCGGTCGTTGTCGCGTGGCTGAAGAGCCAGGGCGTACCGGACTCGGCCCTCACTGTCGGGGTAAGCAGTTTCCTGGGATACGTCCCGGTGCCCCTGCTGGGGGAGCTTTCGCGGAAGCCCGGCGTCCTTGAAGCGCGACCCGTACGACGGCGCGCTGCCGGAGGAACCGGACCGCAGAGTTCCTCGCAACAACAGCCGCCGCCCGCGAGGCCCGTGCCGGTGACTAGCCAAGGCGTTGCGGCGCATCAGGCCGGTCGGTGGCCGTCCGCTTACGACGGCACCGGCGTCCGGGTCGGAATAATTGACGTGGGATTCGACCACTTTGCCGACCTGATGAGGGACGGGGAGCTTCCGCCCGCCGCGAGAGTGAGGCAGAGATGCTACGATTCGGACATAAATAGCGTGCCGTCGGGCGACATAAACGATTGCACCGGGGGACCGCATGGCACAGCGGTCGCTGAGGCCGTGATCAACTACGGATTCTAGGCGGGCCGGGTCCCTTCAATCATTAGATAGGAAGTGACTATAAACAAGGTATCCATTCTCAGGACCTCTCTGGCAATCGCGCTCATCCTGGCGACCGCGCTCCTCTTGGCCTGCGGACCGGCCAGCGAAGCGGAGGGGGGAGAGCGAGTCGAGTTCCAGTTGCATCAAGAGAGCGAGCCGACACCGACACCAACCCCGACGCCCACGCCTACCCCCGCGGAAAAGTACCCCAAGCTGGACCCCGTGCTCCAGAAGGTCGTCGGCGGCTTCGAAGCGGAGGAATGGACGGAGACGGGGGCGGCATCCCAAGCTCCCATGCACCACGGCCTCGCCGTCCTCGTGGAGATCGACACGTCCGCCGCGGCCATAGACGCCGTGGACGCTTGGATGGGGGAGCAAGACATCTCGCCGCGGTTCAAGGGCGCGGACTACGACCCGCCCCACATCTACGCCTACGTGCCGGTCTCCATCTTGGGCGCACTCTCTCGGCGGGAGGGCGTCTCGGCGGTCTGGACCGTGGAGGGCGCAGGTGAGCCGCCGCCGCCGCGCGGCGTCTTGGGACAGGCCGGTACGCCTCCCAAGCCGAAGTTGCCCTTCTGGTTGAAGGGGTCCGAGTACGCCAAGTTGCAGGGTCTGGTTCAAGGATTGGTGCTCGAGTACGAGCGCGGAGAGCTTACAGCGGAGGAGGTCGCCGCCTCCACCTTCGACCCCAAGGGGTCTTCCATCCTGACATGGGTGCACATGGGAGGAGACCGGGCGCAAGCCGAAGCCGTCGTCGCGTGGCTGAAGACCCGGGGCGTTCCAGCAGCGGAGTTCGATTGGGACGAATACGGAATCTTCGGGTACGTGCCGGTCTCCCTGCTGAAGGAGTTGTCCCAACGGCCCGGTGTGCACAAGGTGACAACGCCCGAAGACCCGCGCGTCAACTTGCCGGGACCGTGGAAGCCGCTCCTCTCTACCGGCGGGCCGGAGGCCCCGGAGCAGATTGCCACGGCCACGCCCCTACCCACGCCCACGCAGACTCCGACGCCCACGCCGCAGGTGAGCCAAGGGGTAGCGAAGCACGGTGCGGACAGGTGGCTGACCAGCTACCGCGGCGGCGGCGTGAAGGTTGGGATAATCGACGCAGGCTTCTACGACATCAACAATCTGATGGGAAGCGAGTTACCTCCAGACAACGAAGTCTCCCGGAGATGCTACACGTCCAGGAACGACCGATTCTCGTCGAGCCGGATCGCGGAGTGCACGAAATTCACCGACCACGGCACCGCCGTCGCTGAGGCCGTGACAGACGTGGCTAGGGACGCCTCCCTATACATCACCAACGTGGGGGTTCTGATCGGGGGAGACTACGAGAAGGAAAGGTTCAGGGCGGACGTGGACTGGATGATCGGCCAGGGCGTAGACGTCATCGTCGCCTCGCTGGCCTGGGGACTCCGCACCGGCCTCGGTGACGGCGTCCCCCAGTCTCTGACCACGACCGGCACGATTGAGCCTAGCCTGCTGGACATCATTAAGAGGGCTACCGCCGCCAAGATTCTTTGGGTCAATGCCGCTGGCAATGAAAACCAGCGTATCTGGCACGGTTCGTTCAGCGACGTGACTGCGGACAACATTCACGACTACACGCGTGGCGACAGCCGCAACTACATCGAACTCCCGACCACGCCGTCCCGGTACGTGTCCGTCCAGATGCGCTGGGACGACAGTTGGGGTTCGAGTGGTTGTGACTTGGACCTCTACCTGTATCGGGAGGCGAGGGGTCGCATCACTCCAGTCTCGGTAGGCGTCGATACGCAGAGGGGAGGCGCCAGCCACATCCCCTACGAAGTTGCTGGCACCCCGCGCATCTACCCACACTCCCCGACCGCCAAGAAATACTACGTCGTCATCAAACGACCGGTCCACGGGCGGTTCGCCACCACGCCCGACCCGTGCGCGAACGTCGATTGGGTGGAGATATACACCCCTTGCCCCCAACGAATTCGAGCACGCCGAGACCGGATACAGCATCGCCTTTCCGGGCACGATCCGGGGGCCCCCGGCCTCTTGGCGGTGGGAGCCGCGCCTCACTACAGTACGAGCGCCATCGCGTCCTACAGCAGTCGGGGGCCGACCCACGGACGGGCGGACTGCGCCGGGGGTCGTGGGGGCGGACTGCGCCAAGGCTAAGGTGTACCAGCTTAATATGTCCCCGGCACTTCCGTGGTCAAGGCGGGGACCAAATGCTGGTTTTGGGGCACCAGCCAAGCCGCGCCCCACGTCGCTGGCCTTGCGACCCTAGTCATCGACAGGTACGACAACCCCGACGCCCGGCAGTATACGGCGGCGGATGTGGCCGATTGGCTCAAGGAGACTGCCGCGCAACGCTTGGCGGAGGACCCCAACAACATCTGGGGCCACGGCTTCGCCATGCTCCCTGTCCCCGCGCCCCTCGCTTCTCTCTCCCCGGTGCCCAGGTCCATAGACGCGCTCAAGACCAAGCCCTTCACGCTCGGTGCCGCCAACGTGGGGAGCGGCGTGGACGTTGTCCTCAACCGCGCGGATAAGGCTGAGATCGGACAGACCGGGGACACCGGCAACTTGTCGTTCTCCAACATCTGCCTTGGGAGCGAGGGTGCTAGGGCGTCGGGCGTTAGCAGCAAGACCTTCACCATCCGGGGTTGCGCCTCCGGGAAGGCCACGGTCCGCCTCTACAAGCAAGGAAGCAAGATTCTGCTTGCGAGCTACCCGGTCGACGTCATCAGCCGGGCGACCCGCGCACCAAGGGCCTTGGGCAAGACCACGGCGCAGACCGTTGCCGCGGGGAGCAGCAGGACAATTGGCGTCGCGGGCAACTTCTCGGGCGGGACGGCGGAATGGTACGCGGCCTCGTCATCCGACGACGCGGTTGCCACGGCTTCGATGGCGAACGCGGACCTCACGATAACCGGCGCGGGTGCTGGAAGCGCCAACGTCACGGTCACGGCGAACAACGGGCGAGGCAAGGCTACGCAGACCTACAGGGTGACGGTCACGGCGGCTGCGGTGGTGGTGCCACCCGTGGTGAATCCGGGAGGTGCGCTTCCCACGGTTAATGCGGGACAAGACGGCCAGCCTCGGTGCCTCCGTCTACGTTCATGGGACCGGCTCCCCGGTTGATGATGACGACGACGCGACCTACAGTTGGACTCAGACCGACGGGACAAGGGTCAGCATGATGAAGTCGGGACGGGCATACGTCCCCAACTCTCCCGGCTCGGACTCCTTCGAGTTCGTGGCCCCGCTGAGTTCCACCGTTCTGACATTCCAGCTTACGGTGAAGGACTTGGGGACCGGCCTCTCCGCATCGGACACGATGACGGTCACGGTGAGGTAGGGCCGCTCGCGCCTAGACGCGCCGAGGCGGATAGTCCCCGATATAGAAGGGTAATCCCTCGGCAGTGAGCGTGGCCAATTAAGGGGATAAAACACATGACGGCAGTGGAAGAACACTGGGAAACGGCTTTGGCCTTTCTGGATGCGTCGGACCGGGAGTTCGACGTGGGCGACGTCCTTCAGGCGTCAGAAAAGCTGTGGGGCGCCTTCTCTCATGCCGTGACCGCCGTCTGCAAGCAAAGGGGCTGGGACTGCGGGACGCACCGGCAACTGGTCAACTCGGCCCGGCAGTTGGTCACGGAGGATGGCCCGTCCTACCACACCCCCGGCGACTTGGGAGTTGCCATTGCGGAAGCCAAGCACTTCCACAACAACTTTTACAACGGGTCCCTCGAGGACTACGAAATTGACTATGGGCGCCCTATGGTCCGGGCCTTTGTTCAGTGGGCTGTCAACCTTGTGCAAGAGGACTGACGCGAAGAGCCGTTAGCCCTCGTTGGACATATTCCTCAGAATGTCCTCCAGCGTCCGGTCCAGCGCGGGGTCAAGTTCGACCACTTCTTCGAACGGAGTGTAGTTGTAGTCGGACCTCACCGTGTCGATGAGTTGCTTGGCTTCTCCGTTGGCAGAGCCGATTCTCTCCAGCACCTCTTCAAGCCTTTGACACTCGGCGTCGGCCAATTGCTTTAGTTCCGACAGGTCAACGTCCAGCTTCAGCATTGAGTTGAGCCGCCGCATTATGTCGTAGTAAGAGCGGTGGTCGCGGGTAATGCCCACCTGCTCGTTGGACTGGGTGGAGAAGGGGTACATCGGAGCCATTGCTCCCATCCGGAACATCTCCAGGTCCGGATGCTCGAAATGGGCCAGCGACACCAACGCCATTGCGATGGTAGGGCCCCTCCTCCCTTCGCTGCCGTAGCTGGAGAACTGCATCCCATACTTCTCCAGCGTGCCCTTCATCTCCGCCTTGCTGTAGACGCAAGTGATGCGCCGCTCCAAGTCGGGCGGGACCGGACCATTTACCCCTTCGACGGCCACCGTAAGCTCTACCCCTAACTCCTTGACGGCTTGGAAAAATGCTTCGCCAAACACCTCAATGTGGAACCAGGGCTCTTCACCGCGGAAGATGATCAGGCCGTTGCCCGCGTCGTAAAAGTAGTTCTCCCGGTACATGCCCTTGCTGGGCAGCCCGTCCTCGTAGGCTACCAAGGGACGGAAGGTATCGTGCGTCCCGGCTACTTGAAAGGGGTAGCAATCGTGGGACACCGTAGGGCCCAGTTCCCCTATTTTTCTGGCTCCCAGCTTTTCGATCAGGTACCTGGTCAAACCGCCGGAAACGCGGCCGCCGTCGGACCATTGGCGCCGCCAGCCGGCAATCAGGTATTTCGCCGGGGGGTTCTCTGAAAATTTTACTAATTCATCTGGCATCAGGCTCTTCTCCTAAGACTTACGAGGAGGCGCCAATCAGGGTTGTCACTTTATCGCCCATAGAAACCTTGCCCGGGCGTTCTACGATGCCATACACACCGAAGTAGGCAGTCCCCAACCCGGGGCGGTAGCCGGCGATCAAGGCCGGTGTGTTGAAGTCCTCTTCCCCGGAATCGGGGTCATGGGTGGTGATGACGCATCTGGGGTCCCGCGCCACCACCCGCAACCGCAACTCGTCCCCAAGTTGGACAACTTCACCCAACCATGTATCTTCTTCGTGGGGGTCGCAATTACTGATGAGGAAGTTGGGGCGGAACCTCCTGCTGTCGAACGAGACGTTAGCGCCGGGATAACGGTTCAATAGCTCTACCGATCCCCCGGACAACAGAGAGATTGGGTATTCGTCGAAGCATTGCCCCGGTTCCAGCGACCTTACCAATCGCACTGGCGCGCCGCAATAGCCGGACAATGCATCGTTCCACTCGCCAACTACATCCTCTCCTCTTACCACTCGTCCCCACATCCTGACACCGGTGGCGTCGCCGGTCTCGACCTGCCCTTCGACTGCCTTGCCGTCGGGAAACAGCACCCGCAGCCATTCCGGGTCTGCTCGGTATTCAGCTTGCACCTGCACCAACCGCCCCACCTGCCGCTGCGTCACCAACCTTCCGCGGTCATCCAGCAAGAAGAACCGGCGGTCCTCCACGATGCCGCCCATGGTCACCGTGACATCCTTGGGATGAGTCAATCCCAAGGACTTTACAGGAGAGATGTGGATGGCTTCGATGGTTTTCATAGCGCTCTTTTAATGTCAATAATACCAGAAATTACAACCTTGGCAGCACTGACGGGGCAGCCATCGGGACAATCGCCTTTTAATTTCCGCGCGTATCAGACTCCTGTTAAGGCTAAGGAAACGCCGTTCACCGGACATCACGAGTTAACCGGCGCTCTTACCTAACAGGAGTGTGTTCCACCACCTTGGAGATTTCATCCAAGGCTGCGTCGATTTCCTCCGCAGTGGTAAATCTGCCTATGGAGAACCGCAGCGTGCCCATGGCGTACTCCATTGGCACCGCCATCGCCTCCAGGACGCTGGAAACCTCCACCCGGTCGCTGTGGCAGGCCGCGCCGGCCGAGGCGCAAACCCGGTCCATTGCGGCCAGCATGGTGTTGGCTTCTTTCCCGCGAAAGCTGGCGCTTAAAGTGTTGGGCAGCCGCTTTTCAGGATGCCCGTTTATCCGGACGTCCGCGAAACGTTCACCGATGCCCGTTTGCAGCAGGTCGCGCAGTTCCCGCATGTGCTGGTGGTATTCGGCAAAGTTCTGGCTGATCAACTCGCAAGCCCGGCCCAAGCCTACAATTTCAATAACGTTTTCCGTGCCGGCCCGCCAACCCATCTCGTGGCTGGCGCCGTGCATCAGTTTTTCCAGTTGCACCCCGTCCCGGATGTACAGGGCGCCGATTCCCTTTGGCGCGTAGACCTTGTGGCCTGCTATGGAAAGCAGGTCTACTCCCAACTCTTCAACGCTTACCGAAATTTTACCCACGGACTGGGCGCAGTCGGCATGGAGCAGAATATTCTTACGGCGGGCGATTTCGGAAATGGCCGGAATAGGCTCGATAGTCCCAACCTCATTGTTGGCGTGCATGATGGAAATCAGTATCGTATTGGACTTGATTGCGTCCTCAACTGTTTGGGGATCCACCATGCCGTACTCGTCTACCGGCAGGTAGGTAACCTCGCATCCTTTCCCTTCCAAGTACCGGCAGACTTCCAGCACCGCGGGGTGCTCCACTGATGAGGTTATGATGTGGTTGCCCTTGTGCCGGTACGCCTCGGCTACCCCTTTGATGGCGTGGTTATTGGACTCAGTGCCGCCACTCGTGAAGATTACTTCCCCGGTCGTGCATTGGAGCATCGCCGCCAGTTGCCCGCGGGCATTGTCGACAGCCTCCCTTGAGGCCACGCCCAAAGGATGGCCACTGGAAGGGTTGCCGTACTGCTGGTGGATGTAGGGCAGCATCGCCTCGGCCACCTGAGGGTCTATGGGCGTCGTGGCGTTGTAGTCCAGATATATTGGCTCCATTCCTGTCTCCTGCCGTCAAAGGGTTGCCAGCCAATATACCAGATAACCTCCGGGCCGGCAGATGCTTGGCCGCCGGTCCAGCATGGCACGTCTCGGCGCAACTGATATAATCGGCGTTGCAGCCATCACCACGACAGGAGGGCCAATATGAGACTGGAAGGAAAAGTCGCCCTGATTACCGGCGCCGCCACAGGTGTGGAAGGAGACCTGATGGGGTTCGGCGGCGCAAGCGCCAGGTTGTTTGTGCAAGAGGGCGCCAAGGTCGTGCTGAGCGACATCAACGAGGAAGCTGGACAGAAGACCGTTGCCCAGATACGAGAAGCGGGCGGCGAGGCTATGTTCATACGGCTTGACGTGACCCGGGAGGAGGACTGGCAACGGGCTATCGAGACTACTGTATCGACCTACGGGAAGCTCGATATCCTGGTCAATAACGCTGGCACCGGAGCCCGGGGTACCGTAGAGGAAACCACAGAGGAGGCTTGGGACTCCCAGATGAACGTTCATGCCAAGGGTACTTTTCTGGGCACCAAGTACGCCATACCGGAGATGCGAAAGGTCGGCGGGGGATCAATCGTCAATATCTCCTCCATCTATGGCATTGTGGGAAGTCCCACCTCCACGGCCTACCACGCCGCCAAGGGCGCCAGCAGGTTGTTCACCAAGTCCGCCGCCATTCAATACGCCGACGAGAACATCCGAGTGAACTCGGTGCATCCCGGCTTTGCCCACACGCCGTTGACCGCCGCCAACTACACCATTCCAGACCGGTACCAATGGGTACTGGACCGCACTCCTATGGGTAGAGTGGGCAACGCCTACGACATCGCCTACGGCGTGCTGTACCTGGCGTCGGACGAGGCTTCTTTCGTCACCGGGTCGGAGTTGGTCATCGACGGCGGCATGACGGCCCAATAGCGATGAGGACGAGCCAACTGGCGCCGTGAGCCTTACGGCGCGGGGTTGGTTGTGACCGCGGCTCGCGCTGAGTCCCCTTCCACGGCGTCATACATCGCCAGGACGCGGTAGATGTACCTCGTGCCGACAGTGGCGTTGGCCTCGTCCAAGCGCGCAGGCGGCTAGTTGCACGGCCCGTCGTTGGTCACACCGGTGAGGTCCTCCCCGCTCTTGCTGATGCGTAACATCAGCAGGTCCCCGCTCTCCCAAGGCTGGGCGCAGACGTTCCAAGCCAGCGTCCGCTTTGCCCCGTCAACCGTTTCCGCGGCGTCGCCGAAGTTCAAGCGCAGCGAGACCGAGCCGTCCAGCGCGATGAAGTCGGCATGATGCCCGGCCAGCGAAAGGGAAGGCTCCAACTCCATCGTCGCCTGACCCAACTCCCAGGCGGTCCTGACCAGCGAGGCCGTGCTCCCCCCATTGGTCAACGAGAAGGATGTCGGCTTCAACACGCCGTTGGCCGCATCGGCGCCCACAGCCCCGCCAATGGCGACGGGGTCGAAGAAGGCTTCGTGCACCGCGCTGTCCGGCGCAACAGCAGTTATGATCCATTCCAGATGGTTATTCTCAGGCGTGAAATTGCACGGCATGTATTCGTAATGATGTATATGATCGAAAAACCTATACTTGCCAGCAGGCAACGGCCTGGCGATTGTAATATGTTGATAATACCCGTTGGAAGCGACTTCATCATCGTCAATGATCTGAGTTTTGAAAAGGTCCATATCCTGGCCAGTGAGCCAGAACCTGTGGTACTTTGGCTCCTGATAAGGACCATAAGCCTTAACCATCGTCCCTTCAGCTGCCTCTGACGTTACCTGTCTCTCTGATTGATATAGGGTCCAGGGAGTCCCATAGTAGGCTTCCCAGTTCCGATAATACTGTTGGTAATTCAAGCTGACGCCGATGCATCGGTCATAGCCGTCTATGTCCTCTCCCCCCTCCACCCACGTTATCTTCGAGCGCAGGCTGGACAGGGAGATGGTTGGGGGAGAATCACCGATAGCGGCTGCCGAGTCCGTAATGAACGCCGGGTCGCTGGCCGGCGCCCCGGTGCCCTCTGCACCACTGGCGCCCGCCTCCGTTTCCGCCGGCAGCCACACAGGATTTCCCGTATCTATCGTATAGCCGGTTGGAAGCAAGTTTCTATCGTCATAAATTGGATGGGTGAAACCATAGGCCTCGGTGAAAACAAACTCCCCGGCAGCACCTCCCCCCCCGGCGGATCCCGCTGCACCCGATGTTGCTTGACCCTCCGGCAGGCTCAGGAAGAGCACCGCTTCATGGTCGTCCCAGGCAGTGTTACGCCCGTAGGTAGGGGCCAAGACAACGATATCTGCTGGACCGGCGCCTTTCAGGTACTCGATAGCCCGGAAACGTAATGAATCGGTCTCGGAGGACTGCAAGGACGCCCTGATGATGACGTCAGAATCATAGATCCGTTCCTCCACCGAAGGGGTAGCAGCCCCGTAGTGCGCGGGAGGATGGGCAGAATACGTTGGCGTGGCTTCAGGGGCAACGCTTTCCGTATCCGGTGTGTCCGATGGCACAGGTGCAGGGGCAACGCTTTCCGCGTCCGGCGCCGCGGGAGCAGGGACAGTGCTTTCTGCATCCGGTGTGACTGGCGCCGCAGGAGCGGGGGTAACGCTCTCCGCCTTCAGTGTGGGCGGCGCCGCAGGTGCAGGAGCAACGCTTGCCGTGTCAGGCATGTCCGACTGCGAGGGAGTGGGAGCAACGCTTCCCGATTCCGGCGTGGGCACTGCCGCGGGGGCAGGGGCAGTGCTTTCTACGTCCGGCGTGGCCGGTGCAGTGGGAACATGAGCAACGCTTTCCGCGTCTGGTGTTCTAGGGCTTGGAGTAACGGTTTCAGGACCCCCACAGGCTGCGACGACGAAGACCAGACCGAGACTCGAGACCAGCAACCGTAGGCTGTACCCCAACGGTCTTTTCGATACTTTGCGAATGTTGGAGAGCATCTCGTTCCCTCCTAAGACCCGGGAGCAGTTGGAGTGGCCGAAGCCGTTGTACTCCAGTCCGACGTTCCAAACTCGTTGACCGCGGCCACCCGCACCTCGTAAGTCGTCCCGCCCGTGAGACCGGTGACCGTATATGCTGTGCCTGCCGTTACCGACGCCTGACCCGAAGCCGTCGTTACCCACGTCCCTCCCGTGGCGCGCCACTGCACGAGATAGGAATTGCTGACGCTCCCGCCGTCACCCGGAGCCGTCCAGGAGACGGCTATTTGTCCTTGCCCCGCCGTGAGCGTGGGTTGGCCAGGGGCATCAGGGGTATGACTATGGCCCTGATAGGTATACTTCATACCGTTCCTGTCATACAGTTGGGGAGCAGAACTCAGGACGTCACCCCTCATTACACTAACGCGGGCGGCGTGCCCAAGTCCGGCGGTATGCCCGAACTCGTGCATTATTACTCCCGGCAAGTAGTGGAAATTAAGCACAGGGTTCTTAGCATCATTTAGAATATTTGTTCATTGCTTATAGTTAGCATCACCGGAGAACTGCGGCGGGTATTCAATCCAAAGCTCCTGATGTCCAAGGTGAGGATGAAGGCCGCCCAGGGTGACGCATGAGATAGAGGTAGCGCACTTGTCGTTGGACTGGGCTCCGACGGGGTTCCAGTACCCTTGGATTGTCACGTCAGGCGAAGCACTGACTGAATTGAAGGTAAGGGGAGCGGGTTGCCCATGCAAGAACAGTTCATGTGGGTCTATTTCATTCCAACTTAATGCTGCCTGGTTGATTGCCGCTGCTGACTTCGTCTGACTCAGCGGCATGTAACCCGGGTAGGCGCCCGATGGCCTTGTGCCCAATAACGGGTTGGTTATCTTGTAGTCAACTTGATTGTCGGCCTGATGCCATGACTGGCTGATGTTCTCTAACGTCCGGACTGTGGATTCCGTGCGGTTCGTCCCTGATTTAGGTCTTTTCTTCACCACGATGTCAGCATTTCCCGTTCCCAGCTTGCAGCGGACCAGATAGAAAGACGTACCCAAGCCAACCCACGACGTCCCAGTAGACGGGGGCGACGACCAGTTGCATTGATTGCCGTTCGGGGCCGTTGTGGCGTTTATCTGGAACCCGGTATCCGCCGGGACCACGAGCTTGTACTGATGGGTAGAACTCCTGTCAGACTCAGGGATGACCCAGTCAATCAGTATGGTCCGATAGTCCAGAACGACCCATTTACCTCCCCATTCACCTGAAACAGCTTTGAACGAGATCCTGTCGGAAGTCGCCCACGCGCCGTTTCCTCCGCTGTTGCGGGCGCGGACCTGATACTGGTAGGTCGTTCCGTCCATCAGAGCGGTATCACTGTAGGCTATCACGCTGAGACTGTTGGCTAACGTGGCGATATTCGAGTAACTCTGGCTCCCAGAGCCGATGCTCCGCTCGACTTCGTAGCCCGTAACCTCGCCGGTCGGGGCAATCCACCGCAGCAAGATGCCGCTGGAGCCTCGGTAATCGACTCTGACTGTGAAACCGGTGGGGGCAGGCGGTGGAGGACACACAGAGGTCCTCTTCAGCACGGTCCCTGACGGGTCGCCAAAGGTGGCCGGGTAGGGTGAGCCGTTGCCGCGGGCGCTGACCCTGAAGTAGTAGGGCGTGTTGCAGACTAGCCCGGCCGCCGGGTGGCTTGTGCCGCTGATTGTCGAGCTGACTGTGGACCAGGGGCCGGTGCTGGCGGTGCTGCGCTCCAGCTTGTACCGGTAAGCGTCGGTTACGGAGTTCCATCTCAGGGTGACGCTGCTTGCAGTAGATGCCGTAGCCTGGAGTCCGGTCGGCGCCGGCGCAGACCCAGGCGTGGGGGTGGGGGATGGGGTTGGCGCGTTGAAATAACATGAGATGACCGTTATCACCTCGTATTGAGTGATGATATCGTCAAAGTAATCACGCACTGCATCGAAGGCCTCAGATATGTCGATTACGTCGTTGTTGTTGGTGTCATACTCGTCACATTCGGACGGCCAAGACTGCCCCCGCACCGGTGCGGCTGCATCAAAATATAGTTTCAGGACCTTTGACGCCAGGGCCCGGTCGATGCGCCCGGCGAAGTGGTCTTCTATCGCTTGGAACGCCTCATCCCCGTCGATCACGCCGTTCTCGTTTTCGTCATACAGGTCCAAGGGGTCCGCAGGCTCTGAAGACTGCGCCATCACTGCCGACGAGACCGCCAAGACGATAAAACCCAGCGCAACGGCCAACAGCAGCGCAGCCAAGCATCTACCCCGGTCCATCTGCGGTGTATTCACTCCCGTATTTATTCCTAACGAGCGCTCCTCATGCCGGTCATTTGTACTTACTGGATGTCATATACGGCTCAAGCATACCCGGCGAGATTAACAGCATGTAGCCCAATCGGTAACCGTTGTATAAACTGGCGACGGGAGCCGAGGATAATCCACCGCTTATTAGCCGGACCTCTATACTAAAGAATTAAGAAGGTGACCTATGCGTACCAATACAACCAAGGCGAAGCTGAACGAAGGCAAAGTCGTGTTCGGGGCCATCATCAGCCGGTACGCCCCGGACTTGGTAGAATTGTTCGGGGCCCTGGATTACGACTTTGTGATGATAGACTGCGAGCACGGGCCGATGGACTTGGACCAAGTAGAGCACATGGTCCGCGCCGCCGAAGTGTTTGGCATCACTCCAATAGCCCGCATCCCCGACCATGCCGATTCCACCGTTCTGCGCTTTCTCGACAGGGGAGTCCAAGGTGTGATCGTGCCCCACGTCAACACCAAGGAAGAAGCCGACGGCGTCGCCAGGGCGGCCCGGTACTTCCCCGAAGGACACCGCGGCATGGGCGGAGGCCGCGCCCACGACTACGGAGTGGGGGTGTCGCGGGACGACTCCACCCGCTGGATTAATTCCCAGACCCTGGTGATTCCCATGATTGAAGAGACGGAGGCAGTGGAAAACCTGGACTCGATCCTGGGCGTTCCCGGCGTAGACGTGCTGCACGTGGCATCGGGAGACTTGGGACAAAGCATGGGAAACCCCGGCCCGACCGAAGTGCGGCGTTTGATGAGCCAACTGGTGCCCAAAATCAAAGCGGGCGGCAGGTTCGTAGGCGTGGGCGGCAACTCGCCGGCGGACGCTGCTGGCGTCGCAGAGTTCATCAAGCTGGGGGCGACCTTCGTCACCATATCCGCCCACGGACTGCTGCGGTTGGGGGCCGAGGACTTTCGCCGGCGCGTGGACGCCGAACTTTAACGTTCCTTAACCTTGCAACACATGGATTCCCGCCTTCGCGGGAATGACGGGTGAGGACGACTGCGGCTTTGCAAAGGACCTGGGGATGGTTGCAGGTCACTCTTCGTCTTGAGGCTCCCCTGCCGCAGCGGCCTGCTGCTGGAGCATCCACTGGTGCAGCCAAGCCTGGAAGTCCGCTTGGGCCGGCGGCGAAACGTACAGCACCTCTATGTCCTGGGCGAATTGGACCTGGTGCCGTTCGCCGATAAACAGCAGGCCAACCTCGTCATCACCAAGCGTCTCGTCAATCTGGCTGCCTATTTTTTCGTACCTGGCCCTGTTGCTCTCCATCAGCCAAGCCTGAAGCGTTAGGCCCACCTTCTGGCTGGCCAGCGGCAACATCAAGCACCGTTGCAGGTCCAGCGCCTCGAAGAAAGTCTCGGCATCTTCGGTGGCTTCCAGCGTAGCGCCTGATTGGCACTTGGCGGACACCAATCCGTGGCTGCGTTGGTCCAAGGCCTCCAATTGTTGCAGTCCCTCGGCGCCGCCGTTCATCAAGCTTTCGTGGTAAACGTGGCGCACGTATCCAAGCCGGGACTCCAACGACGATATTTGCGCTTGGACCTGTTCCCAATGCCGTTGCAGGATTTCGACTCCCTCACCGGGCACGCCGGGAGGCCCGTAAATCAGTGGGACCAAGAGCAATTTCCGTTTCCCTTGGAACCGTTCCGTCGTAGGCCGCTCCAACCGGCCCAACTCTTGTGACATGGTTTACCTCCAACATTACCCGGTGATCCAGTATAAACCGAGGTCGGCGGGGGAGTCAGCATGGATTGAGCCAATACCGCCGATGTTGAGGTTGCCGTGCTTCGCCGGAGTATGTTAGATTACCGCAACAGCAGACTAGTCCAAGGAGAGTTGCATGGCTTTTGTAACCCCTCGTGAGGGCGAAAACCCCGAGAGCTTGGTCAACCGTTTCCGTGCGTCCGTCCAGCACTCCGGCATCCTGCGGGAGTTGAAGGACCGCCGGTTCTTCCGGTCCAAGGCGCAGAAAGAGCGCTTGGCCGCCCAGCGTGCCGCCCGCCGACGCCGCAGGCAACACCGCCGGTAGCCTCCTGACCCAGGCTAAGGCCTCAGAACCTGTCCAGCACCGCTGAGAACACCCAAGTCGCCAGGATTTTTGTAATTCACAGGTGACTGCGGCGTATATTGCGATGCCCTTGCCTTAGCCCCCGGAGGTTTCTGTGGTAATGTACCGGCTAGATACGCCCATCCCGGCGCAGTTGTTCTACGACCATCCGCGTTGTTCCGGCATACGGGACTTCCCCCGTCATGAATTCTACGAACGCCTGCCGCCTGGCAACCGGGAGCTCCGATACGTCGTACCTGAACTTCAACGCCCACCTCTTGCGATAAAACGTTACGTTCAGCCGGTTCAGACCCAAATCCTGGATGGTAGCCGAGGCTTTACGCTGGTCAGTCCCGGAAATGCCATTCTTAGGCACAATTTCCCCAGTATCCTCATCATAATCGAAATACTGCTCCGGGCGTTCCGAAACGTCGGCGGCGCAAGGGTCGACGTACCCTGAATCCGGCCATTTGTTGCCTTTGTTCTCGACGTTGCACGCATGGCAACTGAAAACCCAGTTGGCCCACTGGTAAGCCAACTGGGGGAAACGGCTGAGGGGCCGGAAGTGGTCCACCGTAGGCGCGCGCCCGCCGGACTCGGCGCCGACGTCGCATTGCCGCTCGCAGTACCAGCAGATGTTGTTGGTCTGGCTCCCCATCGTTGGCCTGAACTCGCTCCAATGGAAATCGGCAGGCCGTCCGCCAACCCTGTTTTGGAAGTAGTCGACCCAGCCTTGGGTGAACTGTCGGGCGTATCCGGCGACTCCGCCGGGTTCCGGCCCCCGTTCAATCCACCGCAATCCGGCTACCCTCCGTCTTGAGTCAATTCGGACTGCTGAGAACGCAGGAAATCCCGCATCAATTCCGCGTAACGTTCACGCTCTACTTCCAATGGGCCGCCCTTGGACATCAAGTCCTTATTCACTTGGCGGCGCAGCGCGTTCAATTCGGACTCTTCCTCGGGCGTCAACGTTTCCTTTTCCCGAAGCTGCCGCAGCCGGTTGGCCCGGTCAACCGTAAGCTGGTCAGTAGGCTCATCGACGCCCATCATCGTCCGCAGAATTTCGTCCGCCGTCCAGCCGATAACGTCCCGCTCGTTGGTGGTAGCCGTAACCACTCCGTTGGCGTCCCGCTTCAGCAGATGCACCTGCCCGGCTTTCAGACCGGCCACCACAAAGGGAGAGTGGGTGGTGGCGAATATCTGCAACCCCGGAAAATGTTCCAGCAACGCCGGGATAACCCGCCGCTGCCAGGTTGGGTGCAGGTGGTTTTCTATCTCGTCAATCAATAGGATTGCGGGCTTTTTCTCCCAGCCGTTGGCAAATTCATAATGATTGAGCATCTTAACTGCCAGCCACAGTATCCATAGGAGAGTCGACTGTGATCCCGAGCTTAAATCACCAACATAAATCCGCTTTGAATCAGCCCCTGCCAAGTCGATGGGCCGTTCTTCGGGCCTAATGTGGCCGAATCTCGGGGTATCGGTTGTTTTAATACCAAGCATGCGGTTAATGGATATGCTTTCCAAGTCAGCTAAAGGTTGATCTGCGATGTAGTCCACATCCAAACCGGTAGGATAATTGAGAGCCCTGGCTGAGGTGAGCAGTTCCTCACAGATAGACTTAGCACACGAATGCGCCACGTCATCTATATAAAGAAAGTTCCAAGCCTTGCGTTCTTCGGTTAGTGGTTCCTCCTGCTTTTCCTGCTCGTACATCCCGCGCGTTTTGGTGTACAGTATATCGATGGCGGCTTTCAGTCTGGCCCCACAGAATGGCCCGGACAGCACCTCTTCCACCGTCGTTCCGTAAGAATCAGATTGGCCGAACTCCGATATGCCGGGAAGTCCTATTCTGGTAGGGCCTATGTATATCACCGGCGGACTAGGGTTGACATGGGTGCCGAAGTACGCATTAGCAAACTCCGAATCTGCACACAGCAAGTTCTTGCCCTTCGTCCAATCGTCAAAATAGTCCGACTCTTCGCAAAAGGTTAGCCGCAGGTCAAATTGGTCCGATGTCATGGTCCGTTGGCGGCCAGCCGTTCTTTCGTTGAAGTACTCGTCGACTGCCGACAACAGCCTGCTTTTCCCGGATGCGTTTGGCCCGACGAACAGGTTCACCCGTTCGTCAAACTTGAACGTAACCGGTTCTGTAAATGGCGGCACGCCACCGAAACTCATCCTGACGAGATGCATATCAGTTACCCTCCCTTGTAGAGTATACCAGTCCAAGAGCAGGGTCTTTTGGTTTGTCCTACCCACCGTAAGGGGTAACTCCGATCGGGGCGAACGGGGGCTTACGCGCGGGCACCGCCTATCCCAGTATCGAAATAAACACTCCCGCCACCACGGCGGAGCCGATGACGCTGACCGGAGGCGACATCAGTCCTCTTGCGTCAGGTTTACCGTCCACTGGACGAAGGCCCGGACCAGAGGACGCCCAGACTCGATTTCATAGTCCTCCAGGGACCCGGTGTAAAAGTTGGTGTGGAAGAGCTTGGCTTCGCCTATGGCAATCCCCAAGTTGCCGGGGCTGTGGTACGACGCGCCATCCTCCACTACCAACTGCTTGGCGGAGTTGATCAGTTGCCGGTGCGTCCCGCAGTCCCAGCCCCTTTGTTTGCAGACGGCGGTTACGGCGTGGGAGAAGGCCCCCCACAACTTTTCAGACGCTTGGAGAACGTCGCCTGCATCAAACTCCCGGTCCGACGCATCCAGGAAGGCCAAGGCCGTTTCCCGGTGTTCTTCCACTGCCATCATGTACTTTCTCCTTCCAGTTGGCCGTACCCTCTGCTGGTGCATTACTCTCCGGTGTCGGCCAACGCTCCGGCGTCCTCGATGTAGTCTGCGGTATGACAAATGCGGCGTTCAAGGAGACCACTCAGCCTTATTTGCCCCGCCTATCCCAGTATCGAGATAAACACCCCGGCGACCACGGCAGAGCCGATGACGCCGGACACGTTGGGGCCCATGGCGTGGGGAAGCAGGAAGTTGGTCGGGTCGGCTTCCTGGCCTATGGTGTGAGAGATGCGGGCGGCCATGGGCACCGCGGACACTCCCGCCGAGCCGATGAGGGGATTGACCTTGTCCTTCACAAACAGGTTCATCAGCTTGGCGAACAGGATCCCGCCGATAGTCCCGCAACTGAAGGCCACCAAGCCCAAGGCCAGAATGGCCAGCGTTGAGAAGGTCAGCACTCGGTCGGCGTTCCACTGTGTGCCGATGGTGATCATCAGGAATATGGTCGCGATGTTCAGTATCTCGTTAGATGCCGCGTTGCTCAGCCTCGGCACCACACCGCTTTCGCCGAATAGGTTGCCAATCATGAACATGGCTATGAGGGGGGCGGACGACGGCACCAGCAGGATGATTATGATCATCGCCCCCGCCGGAAACACTAGCTTCTCTAATTTCGAGACCTCCCGGAGGGTCTTCATCTGAATGGCCCGTTCTTTCCGGGTGGTGAGCAGGCGCATCAAAGGGGGTTGGATGAAGACCACGCTGGCCATATAGGAGTAGGCCACCACCGCCGTGATGCCCAACAAGTCCGGCGCCAGCTTGGCCGACGCGAAAATGGTGGTGGGGCCGTCCGCGCCTCCGATGATGCCGATAGCCCCTGCCTCTTTCAGGGAAAAAAGGTCGGGCGTGGTGAAGAAGCCGATGGACAACGCCAACCAGAAGGCGACGAAAATTCCCAGTTGGGCTGCCGCGCCCAATAACATCGTCTTGGGATTGGCGATGATCGGGCCAAAATCGGTCAACGCGCCGAGACCGAGGAAAATCAACGGCGGAAGAATGTTCCAGAATGACAGGGTGTAGTGAAAAACGATGCCGAAAAGTCCGGAGCCTTGCATTTCTCCCGAGGGGTCGAAGTCCGCCAACCCCGTACCGGGCAAGTTGGTAAGGATGATGCCCAAGCCCATGGGAAAGAGGACGTAGGGTTCGGCACGCTTGATGACGGCGACGGCTATGAACCCGATCCCGATGAGGATTAATAGCGCATTACCCCAACCAAGTTCGGCGAAGCCGGATTCTCTCAGAAACTCCAAAGCAATGGTCTCGTCTTCCCAGTCGGCCCGAGGGGGTACGCCCGGACCCCGCCGGATGGCATAGGGAAGTTAGCCGTCCCGCCTCCTCACGCCGCGAGACAAAAACGCCTCTAACCTGCCGTAGCTTTTCCAGTCATCTATGGACGAGGCGCCGGCAATGTCGCTTGAGTCGGCGGCCTCCGCAGACATAGCCGAAGCCGTCAACGGAACATGCGCCGGGATCTCCGAAGTCGTCTCAATTGTCGATGTCCCACCAGAGGCGCGGGCCTGCGCTCTGTAGTGGGTCAACCGGCTCAGGAGAGCCGTGAAAACGATAAGGAACGCCAGAACCATGAAGGCGGCGATTGCTCCGCTGTAAGTTATTTCCAGTGCTCTGTTGAGATCAAAGTCCAGCATGTCCACTCATCATTTTCTGGTGCTTTCGCAGGTACTCAGCGCGATTGTAACACAAGAAAAATACCGTGGTTATATAAGGGTTATCATGCCTATCCCAATCGTATTATTCGACGCGGGAAACCCTTATGTTATAATCGCGCCAAAGGGCGGCCCATCCCCGTCGAAGGGCTTCGCCCCGCACCATCTGATACACGATTTTACAATAACTTGGAGGTTCAGCGATGCAGCAACGTGGAAGAGCCAGAATTGAAGCCGGTCCCATTACCTTCATCGTTCAACATGAGCTTTGGGACGGAAACCTGCAGGACCACTCCGATCAAGGAGTAGCCATATTGGCGACCGCCCAAGTCAACGGAAGCGACACGACCGTGCTGCGCTTCAACTGCTTCGACATCGAAAAGAGCTACGTCTATGGTCCAGAAGGAAAGAACAAGCTGTTCCGGATGGACTCCACAGTAGACGGCAACCCCATAAGCTGGAGCGTGAAGCAAATCAAGAACAATTTGCCGGCCATGCTTAAGGCAGCCGGATATGAGGAACTGGCGGGCCAAGTAGACATGGGCGTCGTGGCCCAAGGCTTAAGTGAAGTAGATTCCACTGCCCGGCAACTCTACGCCAACGGCAGGAACACGGTCAAGCACAACCGCGGCACCGATGTATTTGACGCGGGCAACATCCGGTTCGGGCTGGAGATGCGGTTGCAGAACGGCGGCGACGGCGGTCTGGCTATCCACGTTCTGGCGGACTTGGCCGGCACACCGGGCCGCCCGTTCATGGAAGAGACCGAGATACTGGCCTTCGACTGCTTCTGGGATGCCCCTCATTATCACTACGGCCCCAGGAACAAGAACCACCGCATCTTCTGGGACAAGACCCTGGTCACCGACCCCCTCGACTGGACCCTCGGCCAGTTCAAGTCCAAGAAGCTGGGCGCGATGATCCAGCGGGCCGGCTACCCCGGCGTGGCCGCGGACTTGGATGAAGACGTCATCGCCGCCGTTATGCCGGAAATGGAAGCGAGGGCCCTGGAGATGGTGGCGGGAGGACTCCCCAAGGAGCCTACGCCCAATCTGGCCGGTTAATTGGTTACCGGTCCATTAGTCGTTTCACCAGCTAACTTTGGCGAGTCTTCGCTGGGTCATGCGGTCTGGTAACGCCAAGCCGGGCCCAGCGGCTTTCCATCGTAATAAAGGCCAAGAAATGGACCCGACAAAAGCGGAACTTCAGGTACTTCTGGACGCGCTTCCACCCGGCGAGTGGGACAATCCGCACATCTTCACCTACAACGAAGAGATGAGGATAGTGCACACTCTGGTCGCCACCAAGCCAGGCACCAAGGACCTGTACTATTACGAACCCGATAGCGGGGAGTTCGAAAAGCTGTGGATGCCGTAGGGGAGTAAACATGCCGAACAAGAATATACTTTGCGCTATCGGCGTCGACCTGGACGCCGTCGCCGGGTGGTTAGGCTCCTACGGTGGAGAAGACTCCCCGGACGACATATCGCGGGGCTTGTTCGCCGGGGAAGTGGGAACTCCCCGGTTGGTCAAGCTATTCGACAGGTTGGGCATAAAGACAACCTGGTTTATACCGGGGCACTCCATAGAGTCTTTCCCCAAAGAGACCGATATGATCGTAGCCGCCGGGCACGAAATCGGTATGCACGGATACTCCCACGAAAACCCGCTGGACATGAGCCCGGAGCAGGAAGAGGCAGTGCTTGTCAGGTGTATAGACCTGATAACGCGGTTGTGCGGAAGCAGGCCGACGGGTTACGTGGCGCCTTGGTGGGAGTTCAGTCACGTCACCAACGAGTTGCTGCTGAAGCACGGCATCAAGTACGACCACAGCCTGATGCACAAGGACTTCGAGTGCTACTACGTGCGGGTGGGAGACCACTGGACTAAGATAGACATGTCCCGCCCAGCCGAGGACTGGATGCACGCCTTGGTGCGTGGGCAAGAGACTGACCTTATCGAGATACCCGCTAGCTGGTACTTGGACGACCTCCCGCCGATGATGTTCATCAAAAAGGCGCCCAACAGCCACGGGTTCGTGAACCCCAGGGACATCGAGCAGATGTGGCGGGACCAATTCGACTACGTCTACCGTGAGTACGACGAAGCCGTCTTTCCCATTACGATACATCCCGACGTGAGCGGCCGGCCTCAAGTGATATTGATGCTGGAAAGGCTCGTTGCTTACATTACCTCGCATCCGGGAGTCAGGTTCTGCACCTTCAATGAAATCGCCGACGATTTCGCTGCCCGCCACCCCAGGGACAAGTCCTGATCAAGGCCCATCCCAGGACCGTCTGAGACGCCGGGGCTGCCGGACTCCTTTGAAGCGAACCGGACTCAGGCCAGACCGTCAGTTTCCGAAGTCGAAGTACCGGTGTATACAGATTAGCCGTCTTCCATCCAAGGTAATCTCGTGCGCCAGTGTCCCATCGTCTCCCTTCATCAATAGCTTGCCGCCGACCTGGGTGATGAAGTTTTCATAATCCCGGTAGTTTTCTTTCCCTTTTTCTTCATCGTACAAGCGAGTCTTGAAGACTGCGACGTAGAATATGGATACGTCCTTCTGCGTAGCAACCGTTCCGGCTGTTGAGGTCAACAGCTGATAACCAACATCAGCAAATCTGGACTCACACGGTTCATCAGTATCTGCAAAGTACCTTGAGAGCAAACCCCTTACTCTGTCTGCCGCTTTTGACCGCGGATTGCTATTGAGGGTCTCGATGGCTTCCTGATATTTTTCGCATACCGTTTCTGACCCGAAAGATTCATCAACCTTGGCCTCTATACCCACAAACAGGCTCTCCCCGGAGCCAGTCTGACCGGAAATTCCAATGTCCAGACGAGCCGGGTTTCGGTGTCGGTCAAACCTCGCTGCATATTCCGGTGTACCCTGCTCCAGCCTGATCGGCTGCGACAGGACGGAAGATATTCGAGACTCCAGATGCGTGGCTCCGCTCCGGTTCACTATGAAATCGGCCAGGGAATAAGCGCTGCGTCCCGGCTTCCAATGGGAGCGTCGTACAGATTCACCCCACTGCTCCAGAGTTGCTACATCGTTACCGCTGGAATCTACGACTCTCATTGTGTGAACCTCCATGCTATCCGGTGCCGCTGTGGGTGTGGGAACCGGGGTTGGGGTAGCAGTTAACGTCGGTGCCGGAGTAGGAACTGTGGTTGGGGTAGGCGTAAACGTTGGAACTGGGGTGGGCGTGGGAGTCGGCGATGGAACAGGAGTCGCCGTCAGAACCGGAGTAGGTGTGGGAGTCATGGTTGGAGCAAGTGTAAACGTCGGAGCCGCTGTGGGCGTGGGAACCGTGGTTGGGGTAGCGGTTAACGTCGGTGCCGGAGTAGGAACCGCGGTTGGAGTAGGCGTAAACGTTGGAACCGGAGTGGGTGCGGGAACCGGTGATGGAGTGCTGAAGGAAGACTCCCGAGGGCGTACCGTAGCCGCTACGCCCTCGGAAATAGCCTCCTGCGCCTGTACTTTCGCCATGACCTCATTCTGGACCGTTTGCTCTGTGTCTTTCACCGATTGCGACGGCGTTGGCGTTTCAACGCAAGAGGCGGCCAACAGCAAGACGATAATCAGGAGAAGTGCGATGTGCGCCATCTGCCCTCGCGTGTGTGCATCATATGACGGTGATGCTCCGGATAGACGGCATCAATACATCCGTCGTCCCGGGCCAAAATTGTTGTATTCGGGCCAATTAGCTCGGACTACAATCAGCCGGAATACCCCGACTCCCTGCGCCACCTGAAGTAGTTCTCCAACCCGGCCCTCAGGTCATACTTGGGGGTCCACTTCAGGTCTTGATAAAGCCGGTGCCCTGATAAGGGCCCCCTGAATATGTCCAGAACTTCGGATTGGCCTTGAGTGTTGACTGCCTCGACGACTTTGGTCGTAGGCATCGACGCCTGAATCTGGGCCAGAATCGTCCTATACGTCAACCAGACCCCAGCCGTGAGATTGTAGAGGTGGTGGGGCAAGGACGGCGCGTCCAACACCGTGCGAATCCCGTCGGCGATGTCTGAGACGTAAGTGTAGTCCCGGCCCAAGTCCAGGTTATCGACGTGGATGTCCTCTCCTCTGATAGCTTGCCCGGTCCAGTCATGGAAGACGGACATGACCGCTCGGTGGCCGGTAGTCCTCTCCATAGGCCCGTAAGGAGTGCTTAAGCGAACGCTGGCCGTTGAAAACCCGTGAAGCTCGCCGTAGCGTTGGGTCAACAATTCGCTGGTGTACTTGGTGATGGCGTACAGCGTGTGGGGGGCCACTGGAGTGTCCTCGTTAAGGGTCCGGTCCGCCAAGCTGGCCGTCCCGTAGGCCGAGCCGGAACTGACGTAAACGAACCGGTCCACGTCAAGAGTTCGCGCCAAGTCCAATAGGTTGGCCGTCCCTTCTACGTTTATGTCAACGATTTCCCTGCTGCGCTGCGTCTCCAGGTCCCTCCGATTGGCGGTGTACACTGCGGCATGGACGATTTTGTTGATGGGATGCTCGTCGCCCAAACGGGCCAGCGTCTCTTTGTCCAGGATGTTCCCTTGAACAAAGGTTATATTCGAGGAGACTTCCTTTACGAAGTCCTTCACCAATTGATCGGCGGCGTTAAGGTCCAGGCAGACCACCTGATGCCCCGCCCGCGCCAACTCCCGCACGATATTCGAAGCCACAAAACCGGTCCCGCCGGTAACCAGGGTAACCATAATACACAACCTCCGTCGGATGTTTCCAAAGTTCCCTCTCACGCGGGGAGGGGAGTGAAGGCAACTCGCAGGTCATCCGGCATAAATTGACCGGCGCCGACCGCCCAACTACACTTTGAAGCGAACGTTCATCTACTCAGCCGGAAAACCGGACTGTAAAACCCACCCAATCATGGGGAGGACAACCGATGCTCATAGATTTTAGCCTGCGGCCTCCGTATAAGTCACTGGCGAATATGGCCGTCCATTCGGAGGCTTCAGTCAGGGCCAACGCAGCAGACATGAACATGGAGCCGTCGGACGCGGCATTGCAGCACTCAACCGACCTGCTGGTCAAGGAAATGGATGCCGCAGGTATCGCCCACGGCGTATGTCATGGCCGGGCCAAAGACGGCACCCTTACCCAGGACCTGGCAGACCTGATGAAGCAGTACCCGGGGAAGTTCACCGGCTTTCCGGGCATTGACCTGAGCAACGTGGCCAACGGCATCGAGGAGACTAGGGTGTGCTTGGACGAGCTGGGTTTCCCCGGCGTGATGCTGGAGCCTGGCAACAGTATGCCTCCGATATACCCCGACGACCCCGGCCTTTACCCGATCTACGAGATGTGCCGGCAGCGAGGGGCCAGCGTGTTGTACACTATCAGCGGCCAAGCCGGGCCGGACATCGGTTACGCCAATCCGGTGTATGTAGACCGGGCGGCGAGGGACTTTCCAACGGTCAACTTCATCGTGCGTCACGCCTTCTGGCCTTACACACTGGAGGCCTGCGGCGCGGCCAAGAAACGCTCCAACATCTACCTATGCCCCGACGTTTACTGGGGAATGCCCGGCTACATGCACTTTGTGGAAGCGGCCAACACCTACCTGTCGGACCGGCTGCTCTTCGGCACCGCCTTCCCCGTCGTCCCGCTTGCGCCCATGGTCGAAGTCTTCAACCGTCTTCCTTTCCGGGACGGAGTGCGGGAAAAGATCGAGTACCTGAACGGCGCGAGATTGCTGGGCCTCCCTGCCTGAACCCGGCAGCCGGCCTGTACTGCGGCCAGTGGCAGTTCAGAGGGCGATACGCATTAACTCCTCTGAAAACACCAACTGGCCGTCGTAGACACGGCGTATGTCGCCGATGCCCTTCTCCATTGGCCCGTGCCCGGAAAGGTGCGGGCCAATGTGGACCAGCACCAGCTTTCCGACGCCCGCTTCCTGGGCCATGCGGGCGGCCCCCAGCGTGCCGCACTGGCCGCCGGCCTCTCCGTTTTCATCCATTATTTCCTGGTCGTCCCAGCACATGCAAAGCATCATGTCGGCGCCCTTGGCCAAGTCGATCACGCTTTGGCAGGGCTGGGTGTCGCCGGTGAACACTACGCTGCCGTCCGATGTATCCACGCGATAGGCAAGGGAGTCCAGCCAAGGCTGAACGTGCTCGGCATCGGCTGATGTAACCTGCCAGTCGTTGCCGCTGTGCACCGGCCCCGCCGTTACGTCGGTAGCCAGCACCGACGGCTCAGGGCGCGGAAGGGTGCCCCCGCGGTTAACGAACACCTGCTGGCTAAGTGGATGGTTCACCCGCGCTTTCCAGTCGTGGGAGAACAGGCCATCCTGTCCGATGATGCCCTCGGTTATCTTCTCGGTCAGAGTGGGGCCAAACACCTGAAGCTTGTTTTCCTTTCCGACGCTCTGGTCCCAGCGGCAAAGCAGGAAGCACGGATAATCTATGTCGTGGTCGAAGTGATGGTGGGTGAAAAACAGGTAGTCGATCTGTGTGGGGAAGAGTCCCGCCTTGACCAGCTTGTGGGTAGCGGCGGGGCCGCAGTCGAACATGAGATGCTGATCACCCACCTTGAGCACGTGGGCGCTGCCAAACCGCGCGGGGGTCGGCGTGGGCGTACCCCCGCTGATCACATAGATTTCCGCCATGTCTTCTCCTTTTGTTCTGTTTTGAAATTCGGACAACCAGCCCCGGCGCGCCTTACGGAAGGAGCCGGATGTTCCGACCTGAAACAAACGCTCCCGGCGCCGCTACAGGATAACACTCGGTCTTCGGGAAGGTAACCGGAAAGCGGGATTCCCTAAGCGTGAGGACAGATGCACTTCCTAATCGCGTCACGGTAACGACACCGGCACGGTGGAGCGCCTCGGCCTTTGCCGACATTTGGCGCCCTCCCTTGTGTACGCCCAAACTCGCGCTTTACCTCCGCTATCCAGCAGGTCTTTACTGAAGATGGTTGGACGCCCAGTTCTCGAAACACATAGCGCTGAATTTCCTTGTATGTCATACATACCTCCTTGATTTCCGGTTTCGAGAATAATCAGTCCCCGATGCGATAAAGATTGCCATTCCTATATCCCCCCCCGTAACATCTGTTACATTGAAAGTGAGCCGAATTGTGATACTCGTACAACCGGAAAGTGAACGGTTCGCCGTAAAGCATCTCCACTGCTCGTTTGCTATCATCATAGGAGTTGAGGACTAACCTCCAGTTGTTCTGCGGCACACGTTTATCTCCCTGCCGCCGGTACTCATAAGTGCCAGGCACCAACTGGTTTGGCCCACTCCCGACGGTCTTTGACCGCGTCACCTGCAGGATGCCGGTTGGGAATTCAGTAAGGCATTGGTAATGGGCTGACTTAGCAGACAACTGGGGATGATCAGGCACGCCAGGGTTGTCGTCATAGTAGTAATTGCCCTGCTTTATCCACTCCAGCACCAGGGCTTCCCATTCTTGGCAGAACGTGCGCGGATGTGGTGTTGGGGTGGGTAGTGGAGGTAGTGGAGTCGGTGTGGGTTCCGGTGTCGGCGTAGGTGTTGGAGTGGGCGTGGCTGTGGGCAGAGGCGTGGGTGTTGGAGTTGGGGTAGCCGTCGGTAGCGGCGTTGGCGTTGGTGTGGGCAGTTCGGCGATGCGCGTGGCTTCCAGCGAGGCAGCGTACCGTTCGGCTTCCTGCTGTGCTTCAATGGCCGTGCGGGTAGCCATCTCCGCTTGCCGCCGGTGGGCATCTATGGCGTCCATCGCAGATTTGGTGGCCTTGACATTGGGGGGTGGGGCTATTGTCGGGAAGGATGTCAGGGTGGGTGTTGGCAGCGTCTTGCCAGCCTGGGGAGCTTGTCCTCCAAGCCCGGACTTCACCACGTTAATGGGGATAGCGAATCCGATGCCGGTAATGGGCCTTCCAGCATCGTTAGTTTCCATCCTGGACACGACCACCCCAACCGCCTGGCCGAACGTATCCAGTAGCGGCCCGCCACTGTTTCCCGGGTTAAGCGATGCGTCCGTTTGCAGGCGATTCAGCCGTTTGGCCGAAATAATCCCGACGCTGACCGTGGGATCCAGGCCCAGAGACTGGCCCAAGGGAAAACCGATGGCGATAACGTCTTCGCCAACGCGAATTTTGTCGGAGTCACCAATGGCGATGGATGGAAAACGCCGATTGGCGTCAATCTGGACGTAGGCCAAATCGAGACGTGGATGCCGTTGGGTTACCCTACCTTGGTATTGCTCTCCCGTCGCGAGCCGGACGGCAACCCGGTTATTCTCTTTGACTACGTGCTTGTTTGTGACCGTCAGCCCGTCCTCGTTGATGATGAAACCCGTCCCAGAACTGGAACCCACGAGGACTCTGACCACGCTGGGCAGCGCCTTCTCCGTCACCTCGGCAATGGACAGACCGGAGGACAATGGCTGGTCGAAAGCTGTCTCAACATCGGAGCGAGGTACGGGGGTGCCAACGACGTTCGAAACGGATGGAACTTGCGACGAATCATCCGCGGGCGTTGCCGTCACCCACGCTGCCGTGGGTTGAACCGTGGAGGTAGGCGCGCAGGCTGCAAAAACGGCCAACGCTCCGGTGGCAAGGATAGGGGCCAACCATTTCAGTATTCGCATCGTCCTATTCCAAAACTAAAGCTAAGGTGGGATGTTCGTTTGCAGTGTGACCAGATCGGTTGCTTATCGTAACCAATTTACAGAGGGCCATCAACAGAGAGCCTTCAGGAGTATGCTTCGTCCAGCATTTTTGCTTGGTCGGCGGTGAGCTTCCAGTCGCCGGCTCCGCAGTTTTCGACCGTTCTGGATACGCTGTCCGACTTGGGAATGGCGATGACGTTGGGGCGGGATATGCACCAGTTCAGGGCGACTTGGGCCCGGGTCTTGCCCAGTTCCTTGGCCAAGTGCCCAAGGGCTTGGGAACGGCGCGCCGGCATGAACCGTGGACTGGACGCCAGGGACCCGCTGTCCAACGGTGTAAAAGCGATGATGGTGATCTTGTTCTGCTGGCAGTAGGGCAACAGGTCACGCTCGATGCGGCGGGTGTTCAGGTTATAAAGGACCTGGTTGGAGACGATGGGGTGCTTGGTCATGGCCGCTTGGGCTTCCTGTAATTCCTTGGTGGAGAAGTTGCTCACGCCGATGTACTTGACCATCCCCCGGTCCACAAGGGATTCCATGGCCCGCATGGTCTCGGTTATCGGGACTCCGCGGTTGTACCAGTGAATCTGGTACAGGTCTACGCAATCAACGTCTAACTTTCGCAGGCTTTGCTCGGCGGCCCGCAGCACTTGGTCGTAGCGGAGGTTGCTCCCGAGAACTTTGGTTGCCAGGAAGACTTTGTCACGGAGGCCGGCGATGGCTTGGCCTACCTCGACCTCGTTACGGTACATCTCTGCGGTGTCTATTAGTGTGGCGCCCAAGGATACGCCTTTACGCAACGGCTCATTGCCCCCGCTGTATTTCCATGTGCCCAAGCCTATTTCGGGTACCATAACCCCGGTGTTGCCCAGCTCTTTCATCTCCATTATGAATGGACTCCTTGATCCCAGGTGCGTATAGATTCCCGCCTGCGCGGGAATGATGGATTGGGACGGGATTTGTTTGACGGATTGGTGCGAGACTTGTCTGACGGATTGGGACGGGATTTGTCTGACGGATTGGTGCGGGATTTGTCATTGGGAAAGGACCTTGGCAAGGCGTTGGCAAAGTCCCTTGCAAAGGCCGGGCCGGGTTCTACAGCGTGGTTCATGGAACTATGGTATAACAGTTCCGGCGGCTGTAATAACCCGTAGCAGCCACGAGCTATGCAAAAATACAGCCTTGAGAAGGCCTTAAATTTTAGTGAGGTGGACCAATGGATTTCGAAGAAGCCCGTCCCTTCATGGAAGCTAACCACCAGGGAGTGATTTCGACCGTACAGCCCAATGGCGGCATCCAGAACAGCATCGTTGTCTGCGGAGCGTATCAGGGTGACGCCGCCTTCGTCGCAGTCCGCGGAAACTCGCAAAAGGTGCACAACCTGCGCCGCAACCCCAACTGCACGGTGTTGACCGTTACGCCCAACTGGCGCAGTTGCGTCTCGGTGGAAGGACAAGCCCGCTTGCTGGACTACCGGAACACCGACGCCGAAGAGTTCCGGGTGTTGCTGCGGGAGGTCTTCCGCGCCTGCGGCGACAAAGAGCACCCGGACTGGGAAGAATACGACCGGGCTATGGTAGAGCAGGATGCGGTGATAGTGTTCGTCAGCCCGGACAAGGTATACGGATTCATCCGGTAGGCCGAAGAGGGCATCCAGAGTCCCTTCTCCCTCTGGAGAGGGCCAGTGTGTAGGTCGTCCTCTCTTACTGAGGCAGAAACAGCGAGGCGTCCGACAAGTTCACCAGGTCGCCTCGTTGGTTGATGCCCCTGACCCTGCACTCAATCAAACCTCCCCCTTGGCCTTCGCTTGGGAGAGCGGGCTGCTTGGCCGTCACCTCTCCTTGGAGGGTTACGGTGTCGCCAACCCTGAAGGGTTCGATGGCCCGCATCAGCAGCCTGCCGCCTTGGTGGAAGGCGCTGAGGGGGAAGGACCGTTGCAGCATCTGGTCCACGTAGGACATTGCGGCCGGGCCGGATGCCACTATGCCGCTGAAGATGTTCTGCCGGGCGAACTCCTCGTTGGTGTGGATGTTGCCGGAAGGCGGGCCGCCGGCCAGCCGGAAGGCATCCTTGCGGTTTATGATCTCCTGGCTCTCCGAGATGGACAGGGAGGCCAACTCGTCTCCTATAGAGACGGCGTTGAAGACCTTGAGAAGCGGAGCGCCGGATGACTGAACCGCTGGTTTAGCAGGTGTTGCTGTGGGTTGGGGCGTGCCCTGATCTCTTGGCGCGGCCCCCGCGTCGGGGCGCGGGGCAGGCTTCTGGCCGGGCGCGTAGTCGAAGATACAGGTATAGTCGTACACGGCAACGGCTTCCCCGTCCTGATTGGTTGCTTCCACCCTGAAAACGACGAACCGGTTTCCCCTTCGCTCGTACTTCTCCAACACCCGCCGCGTGCCGGTTATCGTGTCGCCAGGCCGCGCAGGGCGGGACCAAGTCACCTCGCACTTGGCGAAGGGCGTCTGGCGGCGGGCCGTAACGGACTTCTCGAATGCCACAAACCCGTTGGCCTCGGCGATATCCTCTCGCATCAAGGGCGCGTAGCTCAACACCATGGTGGGCATGGCCACTATCCCGCCGCCGTACTCCCCGCTAGCCTTGGCCTGTTGGAACTGCGGGTCGGGGTTCTGGGACGCCAGCGCGTACTCGGCTATCAACTCCTGAGTAAGGCGCACCTCGGTCGCAGGCCCAGTCTGCCCGAGTTCAACGGCGTCGAAGTCCCATAGCCTTTCTCGTTGCGTCACCATGGGGAAGCCACCTCCAGTAGTTTTCGGACCGCCCGCCGCCTTCCTCCATGTCCGGCGCAGAGGGCACCGGGAGGGGGAGGGACGGGAGAAAATTCAAAAAGTGTGCCATTTTGTATCGTTCTGTGTCATTCAGCTTTGGCGAGGGACCCGGAATTCAGGGTATTTGAGTCATTTCAGGCGATTTTAGCCCACCGTCTGTGTTATTTTGGGCGGCTATTGCGCCAAGTGTGCCATTCGCCGGGCCTGATTTTTCTCTTGATGGACGGAACGACGCAAGGGGCTGGTATGTATAGTAAAGGGGTGCCGCCGGAGTTGGGAAGGGGCGAATGTCAGAGGATTGCTTCCATCCCGACGCCACGCATTGTTATCACTAACCCCGCAAGCGCCTGATCTCGGCTTCCAGCGCGCGCACCCGTTCCTCGGCTGCCAAGCGGGCCTCGGTCTCCTCATCGAAGGTCCGCAGGTAACGCCCCGCCGCCGGGTCATACCAGCGCAGTTGAGCATTCTCCCAGCAGAGGTCCAGTCCCAGTGCTTCACTGTGGCCCCAGGAATGGCGGTCATCCGTCCCGACGATGCCGATGGGCTGATATACGCCGCCAACCAGCCTGTCCCCTGCCAGACCTGCGGGATAATATTCACCGCCAGATGGGTCGAAGCGCCAGTACTCCGGTATTCCGAAAGCGGCGTAATCGTCCCGTTTCACGGTAACGTCGTTTTCGGCGGTGGTTTCGGAGGCTATTTCCAGCACGAAGTCCGGCGGCTTGCCCCACTGCTCGATGGAGTAACCCCGGTCGGCGATGATCCTGTCCGGGTCCACGCCGAAGGCAATCAGCAGGTCGGGGACCCGCAGGCCCCGGCGCTGGCGCAGGTCCCGGCCGACGGGGACCTCACCCAGGACGATGGTGGTCTCAGGCGAACCGAAATGCAGGCTCAAGGCCGCCAGATGGCCGGGACGGTGTAAATAGATGGGGTTCTGCATATCGCCTCTTGGGGGAAACACCGGGAACAGGCCATCGCCCGGGTCAAAGGGCGTTCGCGGAGGCGGCGTGAACCGTTCCGTGGGTGCGGCGGACAGCTTTCGTGGAGCCGGTCTGCTGGTCATGGCGGTCCTCATACAACCGGGTGAGACAGGAAAGAGAGAGGTAATTATACACCGGGCATTGGCGGAGACCGTGAGTGCGCAGTTGCGGGGGATCGGTTCCCGGCCGCGCTAACTCCGCAAGCGCCTGATCTCGGCTTCCAGCTCCCGCACCCGCTCCTCGGCTGCCAAGCGGGCCCTGCGTTCCACGTCCCGCTCATCTTGGGCGGCGATATGGGCCTCGGCCTCCTCGTCGAACGTCAGCAGGTAGCGCCCCGCCGCCGGGTCATACCAGCGCAGTTGAGCATTCTCCCAGCAGAGGTCCAGTCCCAGTGCTTCACTGCGGCCCCAGGAATGGCGGTCGTCCGCCCCGACGATGCTGATGGGCCGATATACGCCGTCAACCAGCCTGTCCCCTGCCAGACCTGCGGGATAATATTCACCGCCAGATGGGTCGAAGCGCCAGTACTCCGGTATTCCGAAAGCGGCGTAATCGTCCCGTTTCACGGTAACGTCGTTTTCGGCGGTGGTTTCGGAGGCTATTTCCAGCACGAAGTCCGGCGGCTTGCCCCACTGCTCAATGGAATATCCCCGGTCGGCGATGATCCTGTCCGGGTCCACGCCGAAGGCAATCAGCAGGTCGGGGACCCGCAGGCCCCGGCGCTGGCGCAGGTCCCGGCCGACGGGGACCTCGCCCAGGACGATGGTGGTCTCAGGCGAACCGAAATGCAGGCTCAAGGCCGCCAGATGGCCGGGACGGTGTAAATAGATGGGGTTCTGCATATCGCCTCTTGGGGGAAACACCGGGAACAGGCCATCGCCCGGGTCAAAGGGCGTTCGCGGAGGCGGCGTGAACCGTTCCGTGGGTGCGGCGGACGGCTTTCGTGGAGCCGGTCTGCTGGTCATGGCGGTCCTCATACAACCGGGTGAGACAGGAAAGAGAGAGGTAATTATACACCGGGCATTGGCGGAGACCGTGAGTGCGCAGTTGCGGGGGATCGGTTCCCGGCCGCGCTAACTCCGCAAGCGCCTGATCTCGGCTTCCAGCTCCCGCACCCGCTCCTCGGCTGCCAAGCGGGCCCTGCGTTCCACGTCCCGCTCATCTTGGGCGGCGATATGGGCCTCGGCCTCCTCGTCGAACGTCAGCAGGTAGCGCCCCGCCGCCGGGTCATACCAGCGCAGTTGAGCATTCTCCCAGCAGATGTCCAGTCCCAGTGCTTCACTGCGGCCCCAGGAATGGCGGTCGTCCGCCCCGACGATGCTGATGGGCCGATATACGCCGTCAACCAGCCTGTCCCCTGCCAGACCTGCGGGATAATATTCGCCACCCGACGGGTCGAAGCGCCAGTACTCCGGTATTCCGAAAGCGGCGTAATCGTCCCGTTTCACGGTAACGTCGTTTTCGGCGGTGGTTTCGGAGGCTATTTCCAGCACGAAGTCCGGCGGCTTGCCCCACTGCTCGATGGAGTAGCCCCGGTCGGCGATGATCCTGTCCGGGTCCACGCCGAAGGCAATCAGCAGGTCTGGGACCCGCAGGCCCCGGCGCTGGCGCAGGTCCCGGCCGACGGGGACCTCGCCCAGGACGATGGTGGTCTCAGGCGAACCGAAGTGGCGTCGCAGGGCGGCTTGGTAGCCTGGATCATGGAGATAGATGGGGTTCTGCATATCGCCTCTTGGGGGAAACACCGGGAACAGGCCGTCGCCCGGGTCAAAGGGAGTTCGCGGAGGCGGTGTGAACCGTTCCGTGGGTGCGGCGGACGGCTTTCGTGGAGCCGGTCTGCTGGTCATAGCGGTCCTCATACAACCGGGTGAGACAGGAAAGAGAGAGGTAATTATACACCGGGTATAGGCGGAGACCGTGAGTGCGCAGTTGTGGGGGATCGGTTCCCGCCCGCGCTAACTCCGCAAGCGCCTGATCTCGGCTTCCAGCTCCCGCACCCGCTCCTCGGCTGCCAAGCGGGCCCTGCGTTCCGCGTCCCGCTCACTCTGGGCGGCGTCCCGCTCGTTCCGGGCGGCGATATGGGCCTCGGTCTCCTCATCGAAGGTCCGCAGGTAACGCCCCGCCGCCGGGTCATACCAGCGGAGTTGACCATCCTCCCAGCAGATGTCCAATCTCAGGACCTCGCTGCGGCCCCAAAAATGGCGGTCATCCGCCCCCACGATGCCGATGGGCCGATATACGCCGCCAACCAGCCTGTCCCCTGCCAGACCTGCGGGATAATATTCACCGCCAGATGGGTCGAAGCGCCAGTATTCGGGTATGCCAAAGGCGGCGTAATCGTCCCGTTTCACGGTAACGTCGTTTTCGGCGGTGGTTTCGGAGGCTATTTCCAGCACGAAGTCCGGCGGCTTGCCCCACTGCTCGATGGAGTAACCCCGGTCGGCGATGATCCTGTCCGGGTCCACGCCGAAGGCAATCAGCAGGTCTGGAACCCGCAGGCCCCGGCGCTGGCGCAGGTCCCGGCCGACGGGGACCTCGCCCAGGACGATGGTGGTCTCAGGCGAACCGAAATGCAGGCTCAAGGCCGCCAGATGGCCGGGACGGTGTAAATAGATAGGGTTCTGCATATCGCCTCTTGGGGGAAACACCGGGAACAGGCCGTCGCCCGGGTCAAAGGGCGTTCGCGGAGGCGGCGTGAACCGTTCCGTGGGTGCGGCGGACAGCTTTCGTGGAGCCGGTCTGCTGGTCATAGCGGTCCTCATACAACCGGGTGAGACAGGAAAGAGTAAAGTTATTATACACCGGGCATTGGCGGAGACCGTGAGTGCACAGTTGTGGGGGATCGGTTCCCGGCCGCGCTAACTCCGCAAGCGCCTGATCTCGGCTTCCAGCTCCCGTGCCCGCTCCTCGACTGCCAAGCGGGCCCTGCGTTCCGCGTCCCTCTCACTCTGGGCGACGTCCCGCTCACTCTGGGCGGCGTCCCGCTCACTCTGGGCGGCATCCCGCTCGTTCCGGGCGGCGATATGGGCCTCGGTCTCCTCATCGAAGGTCCGCAGGTAACGCCCCGCAGCCGGGTCATACCAGCGCAGTTGACCCTCTTCCCAGCAGATGTCCAGTCCCAGTGCTTCACTGCGGCCCCAGGAATGGCGGTCGTCCGCCCCGACGATGCCGATGGGCCGATATACGCCGTCAACCAGCCTGTCCCCGGCCAGACCTGCGGGATAATATTCACCGCCAGATGGGTCAAAGCGCCAGTATTCGGGTATGCCAAAGGCGGCGAAATCGTCCCGTTTCACGGTAACGTCGTTTTCGGCGGTGGTTTCGGAGGCTATTTCCAGCACGAAGTCCGGCGGCTTGCCCCACTGCTCGATGGAGTAACCCCGGTCGGCGATGATCCTGTCCGGGTCCACGCCGAAGGCAATCAGCAGGTCGGGGACCCGCAGGCCCCGGCGCTGGCGCAGGTCCCGGCCGACGGGGACCTCGCCCAGGACGATGGTGGTCTCAGGCGAACCGAAATGCAGGCTCAAGGCCGCCAGATGGCCGGGACGGTGTAGATAGATGGGGTTCTGCATATCGCCTCTTGGGGGAAACACCGGGAACAGGCCATCGCCCGGGTCAAAGGGAGTTCGCGGAGGCGGCGTGAACCGTTCCGTGGGTGCGGCGGACGGCTTTCGTGGAACCGGTCTGCTGGTCATAGCGGTCCTCATACAACCGGGTGAGACAGGAAAGAGAGAGGTAATTATACACCGGGTATAGGCGGAGACCGTGAGTGCGCAGTTGCGGGGGATCGGTTCCCGGCCGCGCTAACTCCGCAAGCGCCTGATCTCGGCTTCCAGTTCCCGCACCCGCTCCTCGGCGGCCAAACGGGCCCTGCGTTCCGCGTCCCGCTCACTCTGGGCGGCATCCCGCTCGTTCCGGGCGGCGATATGGGCCTCGGCCTCCTCGTCGAACGTCAGCAAGTAGCGCCCCGCCGCCGGGTCATACCAGCGCAGTTGACCATCCTCCCAGCAGAGGTCCAGTCCCAGTGCTTCACTGCGGCCCCAGGAATGTCGGTCATCCGTCCCGACGATGCCGATGGGCCGATATACGCCGCCAACCAGCCTGTCCCCTGCCAGACCTGCGGGATAATATTCGCCGCCAGATGGGTCGAAGCGCCAGTATTCGGGTATGCCAAAGGCGGCGAAATCGTCCCGTTTCACGGTAACGTCGTTTTCGGCGGTGTTCTCGGAGGCTATTTCCAGCACGAAGTCCGGCGGCTTGCCCCACTGCTCGATGGAGTAGCCCCGGTCGGCGATGATCCTGTCCGGGTCCACGCCGAAGGCAATCAGCAGGTCTGGGACCCGCAATCCCCGGCGCTGGCGCAGGTCCCGGCCGACGGGGACCTCGCCCAGGACGATGGTGGTCTCAGGCGAACCGAAGTGGCGTCGCAGGGCGGCTTGGTAGCCTGGATCATGGAGATAGATGGGGTTCTGCATATCGCCTCTTGGGGGAAACACGGGGAACAGGCCGTCGCCCGGGTCAAAGGGCGTTCGCGGAGGCGGCGTGAACCGTTCCGTGGGTGCGGCGGACGGCTTTCGTGGAGCCGGTCTGCTGGTCATAGCGGTCCTCATACAACCGGGTGAGACAGGAAAGAGAGAGGTAATTATACACCGGGTATAGGCGGAGACCGTGAGTGCGCAGTTGTGGGGGATCGGTTCCCGCCCGCGCTAACTCCGCAAGCGCCTGATCTCGGCTTCCAGCTCCCGCACCCGCTCCTCGGCTGCCAAGCGGGCCCTGCGTTCCGCGTCCCGCTCACTCTGGGCGGCGTCCCGCTCGTTCCGGGCGGCGATATGGGCCTCGGTCTCCTCATCGAAGGTCCGCAGGTAACGCCCCGCCGCCGGGTCATACCAGCGCAGTTGACCATCCTCCCAGCAGATGTCCAATCTCAGGACCTCGCTGCGGCCCCAAAAATGGCGGTCATCCGCCCCCACGATGCCGATGGGCCGATATACGCCGCCAACCAGCCTGTCCCCTGCCAGACCTGCGGGATAATATTCGCCACCCGATGGGTCAAAGCGCCAGTATTCGGGTATGCCAAAGGCGGCGAAATCGTCCCGTTTCACGGTAACGTCGTTTTCGGCGGTGTTCTCGGAGGCTATTTCCAGCACGAAGTCCGGCGGCTTGCCCCACTGCTCGATGGAGTAGCCCCGGTCGGCGATGATCCTGTCCGGGTCCACGCCGAAGGCAATCAGCAGGTCGGGGACCCGCAGGCCCCGGCGCTGGCGCAGGTCCCGGCCGACGGGGACCTCGCCCAGGACGATGGTGGTCTCAGGCGAACCGAAATGCAGGCTCAAGGCCGCCAGATGGCCGGGACGGTGTAGATAGATGGGGTTCTGCATATCGCCTCTTGGGGGAAACACCGGGAACAGGCCGTCGCCCGGGTCAAAGGGTGTTCGCGGAGGCGGCGTGAACCGTTCCGTGGGTGCGGCGGACAGCTTTCGTGGAGCCGGTCTGCTGGTCATAGCGGTCCTCATACAACCGGGTGAGACAGGAAAGAGTAAAGTTATTATACCTACTGAACTGCACCGCTGACACCGCGCATCTTGACACTTGGGATTGCAGATCACTAGCTTGGATAGTGCAGGGACGGACCCGGACTAAAGCCGGTCCGTCCCTATATTTTTTGGAGGTGACCCAAGTTGAATTGCCGACGTTGCTACTCTACCCGGTTGGTCCGGCTGGATAAAAAAGAGACTAACGACCACGACGTTTACCGTTGCCGTGGGTGCGGCTACCTGTTCAGCCCCGGCGATTCCTCCGGCGCCACGTCTCCGGCTCCCTCCCGCACGGTTGCGGTACAACCCGGTTACAGGACGAGGGAGTAATAAAGGGTGTCGGAAGCCGCGGTGGTTGAGCGGCTGAAGCCGATAGAGTTTGCGAGAGACATTTTGCAAGTTGAGTTGTGGAGCAAGCAGGAAGAAGTGTTGAGCGCGTTGGTGGAAAACCGGAGGGTCGCGGTGAAGTCCGGCAACGGCTTGGGCAAAGGGTACTGTGCCGCGGTGGCGGCGTTGTGGTTCCTATATTGCCACGATCCGGCGATAGTCTTGACCACCGCTCCCACCTTCCGGCAAGTCCGCCATATCCTCTGGCGGCAAATCCGAGGTCTGTACCGCCGGGCTTCCGACGTCCTGGGCGGCAAAATGCTGGACACCAGATGGGAACTGGCCGAGGACAGGTACGCCATAGGCCTTTCCGCTGATACGGCGGACCAATTCCAAGGGTTCCATAGCCCCAATATGTTTATCATCGTGGACGAAGCCGAGGGCGTCAGCGACGAAATATACGAGGCTATCGAGGCTGTGATGACCTCTGCTGCGCCCCGGTTGCTGCTCATCGGCAACCCTACCGGCATCGACGGAGCGTTTCGCCGGGCTTTCTACGAAGAAAGGGCGATTTACTACACGATGACCATTTCCGCCTTGGACAGTCCCAACCTTATAGCCGGGGAAGTGGTTATACCGGGGCTTGCCACCGCCGATTGGGTTGAGGAACGGCGCTTGGCTTGGGGAGAGGAAGACCCGATCTTCCGGTCGCGGATACTGGGAGAATTTTCGGAAAATTCCGATGACACCCTTATCAGGCTGTCCGACATCGAAGCCGCCGCCCGAAGACAATTGCTCGGTCCGGCCGAGTATGCCCTACCGGACCACCCGGGGCGGGAAGAGGTAGTGATGGCTGTCGACGTGGCCCGGTTCGGCTCCGACCGCAGCGTAATCCTCTACCGGCGAGGCAACCGCGTGGAGGATATCTGCACCTTCCGCAAATTGGACACGATGCAGTTCGCCGCAAGGATTGCGGCCGCAATCAAGCAACACGGTCCGGCACGGGTGTACATCGACGAAATCGGAGTCGGGGCCGGAGTTGTCGACCGCTTGAAGGAGCAGGGCTTTCCGGTCCAAGGGGTAAACGTGGCCCTCCGCGCAAAGCAGGCCGGCCAGTTCACAAACCTGAGGGCGGAAGGGTATTGGCGGCTGCGGGAGTTGTTCGAGTCCGGGGCCATTGCCATCCCTAACGACAGTGAGCTGATAGGAGAGTTGGCGGCTTTGCGTTACCACTACGACAAACTGCAAAGGCTGTCCTTGGAGAGCAAGGATGGTATGCGGAAAAGAGGGCTGCCTTCGCCAGACAAAGCCGACGCATTGATGCTGTCCTTTGTGGAGCGGCCGCCGCGCCCCCGGATATGGACCTGAACCAAGCTCCGGCGAATTTTGGACTAGGTAGCGTTCCGTTTCAGGCGGTCTGTCCAGCGGCGATGGTACGGTGGATTCCCGCCTTCGCGGGAATGACGTTTGGGTGTGGGAATGACGTTTGGGCGCGGGAATCAGGCCACCTAAATTGTAACGCTACCGCCTGTCACCCCGGCCTTGAGCCGGAATCCAGCGGAGGAGACTTTATATGACCAACATTTCTGAGAATTCTCGTAACAGCAATGCGGCCAAGGGAGGCGTTCTGCGCCTGTGGCATAGGCTGAGGCGGCAGCCCGGAAATGTCTTCGAGCCGAAGGTGGGGGGCGGCGGCGTTTCGGACTTGGCGGACCGGACCCGTGTCGTGCAGCGGGCCAACCGTGCGTCCGCCGCTGACCTGGACTGGTTTGACGAAGCTGGACCTGGCCGTGGGTCCGAGTGGGCGAAGTCGGTTTACGGCTCTTACTACACCTCCTCGGCGCCGGTCTACGCTGCCGTCAAGCTACGGTCTGAGGCATTGTCCCGGCCCGCCGTTGTGGTCCACCGCCGCACGCCCGAGGGTTTGGGGCAGCCTGTGCCCCGCAGCCATCCCATGCAACAGGTCCTCGACCGGGTGAATCCCTGGTTCACTCGCGGGGATTTGTGGCGGGCGACGGAGATATACCTGAGTCTGTGGGGTTCCGCCTTCTGGGCCTTGGAGAGGGACGAGCAGGGCCGGAGGGAGTTCTGGCCCCTCCGGCCTGACCGGGTGAACATCGTTCCCGACCGGAACAGTTACATACGGGGTTTCGTTTACATGGGCCGCAACGGGCCCGTGGCCTATACCCCTGACGAGGTATTGTGGCTGCGCTATTTCAATCCATTGAGCGAGTACGCCGGATTGTCGCCCTTGGCTCCTGCGCGATTGTCGGTGGACATGGGCCAGGAGGCCCTGCGGTTCAACCGCAACTTCCTCAGCAACTCTGCCCGCCCGGACTTTGTGATGTTGACCAACGACGTCATGACCGACGCTGAAGTTGAAGATTTCTACGAGCGGTGGGAGGCCCGCTACCGCGGCATAACCAACCCCCACCGTCCGGCCATCGCCAGCTTCGTCAGAGACATCAAGACGCTGGGCTTCAGCCACCGCGACATGGACTTCATCCAGGGGCTGCGATGGAGCTTGGAGGAGGTGAGCCGGGCCTACGGCGTACCCAAGCCGTTGCTGTCTGACTTAGAGCGGGCCACTTACGCCAACGTGAACGCTACGGAGCGCATTTTCTGGCGGAACACTATGATACCGGAGATGGGGTTTCTGGAGGACCAGTTGAACCAGCAGTTGCTGCCCAGGTTCGGCTACCCCGACCTGGCTGTCAAGTTCGACATCAGCGACATCGAGGCGCTGCGCGAGGACGAAAACAGCCGCGTCTCCCGCGAGGCCCAACTCCTCGACCGGGGCGTCCTGACCATCAACGAGGTCCGCCGCTCCCGCAACCTGCCCGACGTGCAGTGGGGGGACACTTGGGCCAAAGCGCCGGTGGGCGCTCCGCCGACCACGAGCGGGGATCCGCCGTTGGGGTAGTCCAACGAACAGCCAAAGCATCACTTTTCCCATTGTTGTACAATTGTCGCATGGTGAATGCTGGTAACATTGAATTGAGTAAGAGTATGCGCGTCCTTCCTGCCCATTACTCTTGGGACAACGCTTGGGAGTTGGTCAGCGACCTGCCAGTTGAAGTGCAGACGTCCGACGGCCAGATAGTGGCCACTACCAACCTGTCGACCCAGGAGTATGGAATTGGGTCCATAGTTGAAGAGGCCATATTCGACTTGGTGACCTCGTTGAGCGACTATTTTGAGTCGTTGAAAGCGCACGAGGGCAGGGTAGGCCCGTCAGAAACTGAGGATTTGAAAATCCTGCGTCGCCTCATCCGTCCGATAACCGCTAGATAGCGTGGACATGCGGGACTTGCGACGGGCCCTGCTGCGCAAGCTGGAAACCCGCGAGGACCGGCGGTCTCACCACATATATCGCGGTCTCACCACATATATCATTGGTACGGATTCGGGGGAGTGGAGCACCGGGTGGCTAAGATCTCCCATTCAGCTCGTGGGCAGTTACCCGATTTCGTGGTCTCCAACACGGCCAGGAGGCTGAAACTTAGCCGCGCGGAACTGGAAGACTTGGTGAACTGCCCCCTCAGTGGCGACGAGTTTCGCAAGCTGTGGGAAACCAGGTAGGTCCCCCAAACCCTCCTGCTCCGTTCACTCAGCCAGGTATTTCTCAAACCACGCCAATGTCCGCGCTAGGTACTCCTCCCGCATCTTGGGGTGGCCGATGCGGGGGAAGGCATGAGAGCAGCCGGGAAAGCGGACGAACTCCACCTCCTTGCCCAACCGCCTCAACACCGTGAAGTACTCCTCGCTCTGGGCGATGGGGCAACGATGGTCGGACTCGCCGTGCAGCAACAGCACCGGCGTGGTGACGTTGCCTGCGTAGGTGATGGGCGAGTGCTTGATTAGCTTGGGCGCGGCGTCCACCAGGGAACCTCCCCACTGGGCCTCGCCGAAGCTTATCCCGATGTCCGACGTGCCGTACATGCTGTACAGGTCGATGCACGGCGCTCCGGCCACCGCAGCTTTGAACCGTTGGTTGTGGCCGATTGTCCAAGTGGTCATAAACCCGCCGTAGCTGTATCCGTGGATTCCCAGCCTGCGGCTGTCCACGTAAGGGCGTTCGGCTACCAGGTCCACCGCCGCCATCAGGTCCAGGTAGTCCTCGCCGCCCCAGTCCTTGAGAACGGCTTTCATAAAGTCGTTGCCGTAGGTGGAAGAACCCCTGGGATTGACCGCCAGCACCAAGTAGCCGGTGGTCGCCAGGACCTGTTGCATCGGAGCGAAGGAGTCGTAGAACGCTCCGTTCGGCCCTCCGTGGACGTCCAACAGCAACGGGTACTGCCGGTCCGGGTTGAAGTCGGGCGGGAACAACAAGCGGCACTCGATGTTGAAGCCTGCCCGGTGGAAGCTGAACTTTTCCAGGGTCGCCGGCGGATACTCCTTCAGGTACGTATCATTCAAATGGGTTAACTGCGCGCTTTCTCCCGAAGCCACCGTTACCAAGTGGAGGTCCACGGGTGAGGCGGGAGACGAGGACAGCAATGTAGCGCGTTCGGCGTTCCTGTCCAACGTTATGGCGTTGGTCTGGCGACCTCCGCCAGCCACGGTCCGCACTGGGCCGCCGGCGACCGGAGCCTGGAAAAGGTACGACTCGCCGCAACGGTCTCCAAGAAAAAGAATGCGGCCGTCGTCCGTCCACCGCAACTCAGGCGGCTGACTGACGGAAGGGAACGCCAGGAGCGGTTTTATTGAGTCGTCGGTCAAACGGCGTGGCTCCGTGCCCGGCTCCAGGACGTACAACCAGCCTTGCCACGCCACCAGGCCATCGGGGTCCTCGGTGCCGATCGCCGCCAGGCGCCGGCCATCGGGTGACCAAGCCAACCCTCCGGAGCCTTGCAGTCCCTCAGACCAGAGTACCGGTTCGCCTCCGCTGGCCGGTACGACGTAAATCTCAGTTAAGGCCCAGAAGTCGCGGTCTTCCCTCCGCCCCGAGATAAACGCTATACGGCTGCCGTCGGGGGACCACCTTGGCGAAGAATCGTCCCAGTCCCCGTCGGTGATCTGTCGGACGGCGTCTCCAGTGAGGTCGGCCACGAACAGGTGGGCGTGGGCGTTGCCCCGCCAGCCCAAGGTGTCGTAGCGGTAGCGGATGCGTTCCACCACCGTCACTTGGGGGACTGAGTTGGAAGCGCCGTCCGGAGAGGGTGCGTCTGGGTCCATGTCTGCGCTGATAACCAAGCGCTTGCTGTCGGACGACCAGGAAAACTCAAACACCTTGCCGGGAACCCCGTCCAGCGGTCGGGCTTCCCCGCCGTCGGCATCCATCACCCATACTTCCCGGCCGCGCTGGCCGTCGGCCCGAAGGAATGCCAGGGTCTTGCCGTCGGGAGAGAACTTAGCCACGGAGTCCCGGTTGCCGCGAGTGAATTCCCGGGACGACCCGTCGGCGAGGTCCATCATTACGATACAGGACTTAGCCTCGATGCCGTCCCCGCAATCCACCCAGGACTGAGTGTACGCCAACCGCCGCCCGTCGGGCGATATGGACGGGTCCGCCGCGCCCCGCAATTGGTAAACGATGTCCGGCTTGATGGGATTGGTCATAGCTCTCTCCCCGGCCATAAGCGTAGTGGCTTTGATAAGAGACTATCTCAAAACCAATTAGTCTCGCTGATTTCCCCACGTCGCAGACTGAGGCTTATAGATTCCCGCCTGCGCGGGAATGACGGGTTGGGTGCTGCGACAAGTTTTGAGATAGTTTCTAACTCCCTCTCCCACAAGGAGAGGGGATTATTGTGCGCCTCTAAAGCTCGAAGGTCTTGTTCCATATGCCGGGCGATCCCGGCGCGTGGGTCATGAGGGGCCTGATACGAGCGGTGCTGGGGTCGATGTCCCTTTGCGCCAGCCACTCAGCGCTCTCCGATACCTTGTCGTGGGCCAACTCGTAGACCACGGCGTACTTGTGCTCGCCGCGCACGGACCGCCAGCGCCGTCCCCTGATGCAGCCCGGCACCTTTTCGTAGTTGGGGACGTAAATGCCGCTGTACCACTTGTTCCATTCGTCCTCATGTTCCGGGGGAATGTCCATGCGCCCTATCTGGAGTGTGGGCGCCATGCCGGACTCGGCGATCTCGGAGGTCAGTTCGCTCGGGTGGATCATTTCGAAGACATAGTTCATGAAGTTGGCGCCGATCAGCGACGGGCTGACCCTCTGTCCCCACTCGGTGCGCGGGCGGTTCTTGAAGGCGTCGGTGTTGATAACCTCGGGGCTTTCCAACTCGTAAAACGCCAAGTGATTGGGGCCGCTACTCACCGCCTCGTACCGTGCGGCGCTCAATATTCCCGGCACGGACAAAAGCTCAGCCAAGTGCTCCTCGTTATACCAGCCGTTGAAGTCGTCTTCCTTGTCGGCGGGTATGTCGACCATAACCATCATCATTGCGGTGCCCTTTTTGTTAGCCATGTGACGCCTCCTCAGTTTGGACTGTTTGAAGCCGAATCTATGCCATTATACCGGGGAAACTACAGCTTTTGGTTGGGGTCCGGGCGGGTGATTACCGCAACGGGCTTACTCCGGCTGGATTCCCCTGATTTCACGCACCCGGGCCAGGATGGCTTGCACGTCGGCGTTAACGATATTCCGGTAGTCGGCGATGTCGGATATAGGATTTTGGGTAGGGTGATAATCCTGGGATCCGGCGTACTGGTTGTAGATGGAGCCGTCGATGCCTTGGCTGAATTGGAAATCCGAGTCTGCCCTTAACGCATCCGAGGTAAGCTGATTGATGTCGTGGATGCGATCGTATGCGGTATGGGTGGCGGAGATCAGGGACTTGAGGGCGTGTTCCATTGCGCCTTGAGCGTGTTGCCCGATCATGTCGTCGTGGTCACCAACGTCGATTAAGTTATTGAAAGTATTGAGATGTTTTTCCGCGTGGCGGTAGCGTTCATCGGTAACCGTCCACTCGTATTCATAGTCGTTCTCATTGTTGTCGTTGTATCCACTGCTGTAGTCTCCGGTGTCGCGGGACATCATTACTCCGTCTCTTAAAGCCCTGGCCACCAAGTGGTTCACGCTGCGGCGCATCCTGTTGAATTCGTCGGAGGTTTTCCAAATGATTTGTACCGGGACCTCTTGCCGGTAAAGTTCCTGGGCGGAGGTTTCGGCTTGATTGCGGGTCCTGGATTCCTGCTCTTCAGACGGCGGGTGTTCCTGCACCAGCATAATGTCTATGTCGGAGCGTCCGTCCTCGTAGTCACCCCTGGCCCGGGAGCCAAAGAGGATCGTAAGCTCCGGCTGTTCGGTCCGGTGCAGGCAGTGGGCGATCTCGAGTGCTCTCGGGTCGCAATTTGTTGTCGTCATTCCAACTCCCTGCACGGGCGTCATTGCTTCCCTGTCGGTTCCGCTCAGAATATTGGCCCGTAGTGGTAGTTTAAGTGTGGCTCTCCCACCCGCTGCAAGGCCAATGGCCGGCTTACTCCGGCTGGATTTCCCTGATTTCGCGCACCCGGGCCAGGATGGCTTGTACGTCGGCGTTAACGATATTCCGGTAGTCGGCGATGTTGGATATAGGATTTTTTGTGGGGTGATAGTCCTGTGCCCCGGCGTATTGGTTGTAGATTGCGCCGCCGATGCCTTGGCTGAATTGGAAATCCGGGTCCGCCCTTAGCGCATCCGCAGCAAGCTCGTTGATGTCATGGGTGCGGTTATATGCGTTTTTGGTAGCGGAGATCAAAGCCTTAAGCGCGTGTTCCATCGCGCCTTGGGCGTGTTGCCCGATCATGTCGTCGTCCTGGCCGGTGTCGATCAAGGCATTAAATGCATTCAAGTGTTTTTCCGCGTGGCGGTAGCGTTCATCGGTAACCGTCCACTCGTATTCATAGTCATTCTCACCGGTGTCATTGGATCCACTGCTGTAGTCTCCGGTGTCGCGGGACATCATTACTCCGTCTCTTAAAGCCCTGGCCACCAAGTGGTTAACGCTGCGGCGCATCCTGTTGAATTCGTCGGAGGTTTTCCAAATGATTTGTACCGGGACCGCTTGCCGGTAAAGTTCCTGGGCGGAGGTTTCGGCTTGATTGCGGGTCCTGGATTCCTGCTCTTCAGACGGCGGGTGTTCCTGCACCAGCATAATGTCTATGTCGGAGCGTCCGTCCTCGTAGTCACCCCTGGCCCGGGAGCCAAAGAGGACCGTAAGCTCCGGCTGTTCGGTCCGGTGCAGGCAGCGGGCGATCTCGAGTGCTCTCGGGTCGCAATTTGTTGTCGTCATTCCAACTTCCTGCATGGGCATCCTCGGAATTCTTATGATAACATCCCGCCGTTTTCGCCCTCAGTGAGGTATGGTACAATCCATCCATCTCGCGACAGACCTATTCCCGTAGAGAGGTGGTTGTAATGGCCTCTAACATTGTTCTTTCCAACACCGAATACAAGGTTGTTGGCACTCGGCCCATCAGGCATGACGGGACCGATAAAGTGACCGGTCGCGCCAAGTACGGCGGTGACTATCATGCAGCCGGGCTGTTGCATGGCAAGGTGCTGCGAAGTCCCCATGCCCATGCCCGCATCAAGTCCATCGACGTGAGCAAAGCCCGCGCCTACCCCGGCGTCAAGTCGGTCATCACCGGCGCCGACATGCCGGTGGCCAAGATGGACTCTCCCGGCCGCAGCGCACGGTTCGCCAGCGAAAACCTGCTGGCCAACCAGAAAGTCCTTTACAAAGGCCACCCGGTCGCGGCCGTGGCGGCGATTAACGCCCACGTTGCTGCCAGTGCGGTTGACTTGATTGAGGTGGAATACGAGGTTCTTCCCGCATACGTCGAAGTCCGGGAAGCTATGAAAGACTCGGCCACCCTGTTGCATGACGACGTCACCACGACGGAGTTGGGGGAACGCACCGATAAACCCAGCAACATCGCTTCCCACCTGCGGTACGAGCAGGGCGATATAGACAAGGGGTTCAAGGAAGCCGACATCATCGTGGAGCGGGAATTCAGCACCGCCACCGTCCACCAAGGCTACATTGAGCCACAAAACGCGACTGCTCTTTGGAACGCCGACGGCCACCTGACCGTGTGGACCAGCACCCAGGGCGCATTCTCCGCAAGGGAGGCCTTGGCGGGGGCGTTGGACCTTCCGGTATCCAAGATAACCGTGGTGCCCATGGAAATTGGAGGCGGGTTCGGCGGGAAGATTCCGATATACCTTGAGCCGCTGGCCGCGCTGCTTTCCCAGAACACCGGGCAGCCGGTGAAGATGATCATGTCCAGGGACGAGGTCTTCGAATCTACAGGACCCACGTCCGGCACCTACATCAAGGTTAAGATGGGCGCCAAGAATGACGGTACAATCGTCGCGGCCTACGCTGATATGTCCTACGAGGCCGGCGCTTTCCCCGGCTCGATGGTTTCGGCAGGAGCCCAGTGCATATTCGCGCCCTATAACATCGAAAACATGAAGGTCGACGGCTACGACGTTCTGGTCAACAAGCCCAAGACCGCCGCTTACCGGGCGCCCGCCGCGCCCAACGCCGCCTTCGCCGGCGAGGCGGTAGTGGACGAGATCAGCGAGAAACTGGGGATGGACCCCATTGAGTTCCGGTTGCTGAACGCCTCCAAGGAAGGCACTCGCCGTGTGGACGGCCCGGTCTTCCCGATAGTTGGCAATATCGAGGTTTTGCAAGCGGCCAAAGACTCGGACCAGTACCAGACCAAATTGGAAGGCCCCTACCGGGGCCGGGGCGTCGCTTCCGGTTTCTGGTTCAACATAGGCCTCCCGTCCAGTTGCTCCATCGGCGTCAATGCCGACGGCACCATCACCTTGGTAGAGGGTTCCACCGACATCGGCGGCTCACGGGCCTCCATCGCCATGCAGGCGGCCGAAGCGCTTGGTATTGGCGCCGAGGACGTGCATCCCAGCGTTGGGGACACTGATTCCGTCGGTTACACATTCCTGACCGGCGGAAGCCGGGTGACCTTCGCCAGCGGCTGGGCTGCGTATGAATGCGCCCAGGACATCAAGAAGCAGATGATCGAAAGGGCCGCCACCATCTGGGAAGTGGACAAAGACGATGTGGACCTGGACGACGGGGCGTTCCACCACAAGTCCGATCCCGACCTCAGCATGACCTTCAAGGAATTGGCGGAGCAGTTGAACAGCACCGGCGGGCCCATTTCCAGCCAGGTGAGCGTGGACCCCAAGGGAGCCGGCGGAGCCTTCAGCACCCACATCGCCGACGTTGAGGTGGACCCGGAGACCGGAAAGGTCACTATCCTTGATTACACCGCGGTGCAGGACGCCGGAAAGGCCATCCACCCCAGCTATGTCGAAGGACAGATGCAGGGCGGCGTGGTCCAAGGCATAGGCTGGGCGTTGAACGAAGAGTACTTCTTCAATAAGGACGGCCAGATGGCCAACTCCAGCTTCTTGGACTACCGTATGCCCACCAGCTTGGACCTGCCGATGATCAGCACCATCATCGTCGAGGTCGCCAACCCAGGGCATCCCTACGGTGTTCGCGGCGTGGGCGAAGTGCCCATCGTCCCCCCGATGGCTGCCATCGGCAACGCCATTCAAAACGCCATCGGCGTGCGGATGGAAGAGCTGCCCATGTCCCCCGGAGCTATACTCGAGGCAATTTGGAAGAAAGAGGCTGGGCAAGCCGCGGACTAGTTACCTGGACCACCGAAGCCAGGCCCTCCTGTGAGCGGCCTGGCTTTTTTTGTGCCCAAAATAATTCCGATGGGAGGAAACGTCATGGCTAGAGTGCCATTCGCTACCAGGGAAAACATGACCCCCGCCGACCAAGCAGTCTGGGACGAGATCGAGACTACCCGCGGCGGTGTGGCCCGCAACTACGCCGCCCTGCTCAACAACGCACAAGCAGCCGGCAACCTGGCTACTCTTGGCGGATACGCCCGGTTTGAGACGCCCTTGGACCCCAGGGTGAAAGCGTTCGCCATTCTTACGGCCGCCCGCGAAGCGCGGGGCCATTACGTGTGGACGGTGAACCAACGGGCGGCCCACGAGGCCGGGCTGACCGATGATGAAATTAACGCCATCCTGGAGTTTCGCGCCCCGGTCGGCTTGCAGCAGAAGGACGCTGAGGTCGTCCAGTTCGTCCTGGAGTTGTTGCGCCAGCACCGCGTTTCGGACAAGAGCTTCGAGGTGCTCAGGGCGCAGGTCGGCGACGCTGGCATAATCGACGTGCTGGTAGTATCCGGCTACTACCACACCCTGGCCCACAGCCTTCAGGCGTTGGAGGTGGAGTTACCGGACGGAGTGGAAACGGCGTTGACCTACTTGGGGTAAGGCGCAACGGGTCGTTCAAACGAGAAGGCTTAATAAAAAAGGAGCGGCCGGCTCGCCGAAGCGAAGAAGCCGCTGAAGGAGCGGCCCACTGCCGGTCGCTGAGGTGTGAATCATACTCCGCTGTGGGGGTCGGGTCAACCTTGAAAACTTGTCCAGTAGCTGTTCAGGCTTGGCGCCACGTCCCGGCGGTGTACTTCTTCCTTGAAAACCGGCAGGCTGCATAAACATGGGGTTTGGCGGGGCCGCTACCGTCCGGTTTTAGATACGATTTTCCCGAGCCGAATCGGTTAATAGCCTGAAGCGGCCAGTGGGAACGGGTCAGAACATGGGCAACCGTTCCTTCAGAACACCAACCTTTGTAGGAGACGACGTATGAAACCTTTGTAGGAGACGACGTATGAAACCTTTGTAGGAGACGACGTATGAAACATTCTTGGACAATGACCGCCCGCCAATCCCTGCCCATCGTTATTCTTCTCCTGGTGGCTGTGGCGCTGCTGGCCTGTGGGCCGGCGACCCAGTCGCCGACAGGAGAGCAACAACCCGGTTCGCGCGTTGCTCAGGACAACACCCAGTCTGAGGAACCGACGTCAACCCCTACACCTACGCCGACCCCGACGCCCGCAGAAAAATACCCAAATCTTGACCAGACGCTCCAGCAGGTCGTCGGCGGCTTCGAAGCGGAGGAATGGACGGAGACGGAGGCCGCGGGACAGGCCCCCGTGCACGACGGTCCTTTGGTCCTCACCGCGACCGATGTGCCTGCTTCCGAGATAGACGCCCTGGATACTTGGATGGGAGAACAGGACATCTCGCCCCGCTCCAAGGTCATGGTACTAGCTCCACCCCTCATCTACGCTTACGTCCCGGTATCTCAGTTGGGCGCGCTGTCCCAGCGAGAGGGCGTGGAGAGGGTACGTGCGATGGAAGAATGGGAGGTGTTTATAACCCCGCCGCCGCCGAGCGGAGCCACCGGGCAGGGAGGACCCACCAAGCCCCGGCTGCCCATGATGAAAGGTTACCCGTACCCAAAGCTCAAGGACAGGCTTAGCGGTCTCACATACCAGTACGAGCACGGAGGACTTACGGCCCGGGAGTCAGCCTCACGCGGACGGGATCATCAGGACACATCTATCCGCGTGATCGTGGAGTTCAGCGACTGGACCCAGGTCCCGGTCGTCGCCGCGTGGCTGAAGAGCAAGGGCGTGCCGGACTCGGCCTTCCATGTATATGACGGCAGCATCTTGGGCTATGTGCCGGTCCCTCTATTGGGAGAGCTTTCGTGGAAGCCCGGCGTCCGTGAAGTGCGTACCGCGCGTTGGCGCGCCGGGACGGGAACGGGTCTGCGGAGTTCTACCTATCAGCCTGCGCCGACACCGACTCCAACGCCCACGCCGGTGACGAGCCAGGGCGTTGCGGCGCACCAAGCGGCGTCCTGGCTGTCCGCCTACGACGGCGCCGATGTCAAGGTTGGGATAATCGACGTGGGATTCGACCACTTTACCGCCCTGAGGAACGACGGGGAGCTCCGCCAGCTGCCAGGGTGGAGCAGCGGTGTTACGATTCGGACACGAATAACGTTCCTTCGAGCGACATAAACGATTGCACCGGGGGAACGCACGGCTCGACGGTGGCCGAGGCCTTGGTTGACGTGGCCGGAGGAGTGACCCTGTACGTCTCCAACGCCATGCGCCTTATGGACCCCCAGAAAGCCTTCACGAGACTGAAGGAAGACGTCGCGTGGATGGTCCGTGAAGGTGTGGACATCATCAACTACTCGATATATTGGGGCCTGAGCGAGGGCCTCGGCGACGGCGTCGCCCGGTACACAAATGCGCAGGATGAGAGAAACAAGATTAATGTACTGGAAACTATCGACACCGCCGCCAAGTCCGATGTCCTTTGGGTCAATATCGCAGGCAACGACCACCAGCGCATCTGGTACGGCCCGTTCCGGGACACCGGTCAGGTAACGAACAACATTCACAATTACGCCCCCGCCGACGAGCGAAACTACATAACCATCGACCCTACCAACTCGGAACTGTCCGTGGAGATGCGGTGGGACGACAGTTGGGGCCGGGCCGACTGTGACCTCGACCTGTACCTGTTCCAGGAGACCCCCGCCGGTCACGTGCGATATGTCCCTGGTGTTGGTGGCACCGACTCGCAGAGAGGATATGCAGGCCAATACTCATACGAAGAGGTCGGGGACACCATTCTGCCCGGGAAGTACTTCGTCACCATCAGGAAAAGCGCCGCCACCGGAAGTGTTGATCCGTGCGCTAGCACCAAGTGGATACAACTCCGTGTTTGGGAACCGCACACCCTGGAACACGCCGTGACCTGGTACAGCATCACGTTTCCGGGGGACAGCCCGAGCCCCGGGGCACTGACCGTGGGGGCCGCCAAGCATTCGACGCCTACGGTAATCCAGGCTTACAGTGGGCGCGGCCCCACCACCGACGGACGCGCCAAACCCGAAGTGGTTGGGGCCGACTGCGGGCAAGCGAGGTCCTCTCCCACGGAGGTCATCCCTGGCACCTCCACACAAAATGCGGGGACGCAATGTTGGTTCTGGGGAACCAGCCAGGCCGCGCCTCATATCGCGGGCTTGGCCGCCCTGATCATCGACCGCTACGATGACTCCAACAACCGCCGGTTCACGTCCGCGGACGTGGCCGACTGGATCAAGGACACCGCCGTCCAGCGGATCACGACGGAAGACCCCAACAATACCTGGGGCCACGGCTTCGCCATGCTCCCCGTTCCGGCGCCCATCGCCAGCCTTTCGCCGGTCCTATCGTCCATCAACGTGGGCACGTCCATTAGCCCGACGCTGACAGCCGCCAACGTGGGCACTGGCGTGAACGTCGTGATCAACCGTGCCGCTGACCCAGCCGTAGGCGTCACCGGGGACACGGGCAACCTGGCGCTTAACGGCATCTGCCCCGGAAGCGATGGAGTGGGCGTTTCGGCCACCCACAGTGGGACTGTCTCCATCAAGGGATGCGTCCCAGGCAAGGCCACGGTCCGGCTCTACAAGAAGGGGACCAAGGTCCTACTGGCCAACTATCCGGTGACGGTCGTCAGCACGGCCTCGGTCCGGCCATCCCGTGTCGGCAGCGCGACGGCTCAGACCGTCGCCAAGGGGAGCAGCAAGACAATCAGCGTCGCCAGCCGGTTCACCGCGCTGAGTGGTACACCGTCACGTCGTCCGACGAAACGGTGGTCAAGGCTTCGATGGCGAACGCGGACCTCAAGATCACCGGTGTGGAGGCCGGAAGAGCATGGGTCACGGTCACCGCGCACAACGGGAAGGGCGCGGCCACTCAGACCTACCGCGTGACGGTCACCAATCCAACCTCCACAAACCCTCCGCCCAGTCCGACTCCCACTCCGCCTCCCAGCAACGCCAGTCCTCCGACGGTCTCAGCGGGGGCCGACAAGACGGTCACGCTCGGGGCCAACGTATATGTCTACGGGACCGGCTCTCCGGTGAACGACGACGACGACATGACCTATGCCTGGACCCAGACCAGCGGGACGACGGTGAGCATGTTGAAAAGCTCATCGTCTGTAGCATACGTCCCCAATGTCGCCGGCTCGGATTCCTTCGAGTTCGTGGCCCCTTCGAGTTCGGCCACGCTGGTGTTCCAACTGACGGTGACGGATTTGGGGACCAGCCTCACCGCGTCGGACACAATGACGGTCACGGTGAGATAGGGACTTGGGGCCCACGGATTGCCGTAGCCATTCGCGCCAAGGAGCGACCGCCACCATAGTGTTCGATTGGATGACGCCTCCGGTTCCCGCGCACTCCGGGGGCGTTTCTTCATCTAACCGGAACTGAGCCGCGCTCGGTGGACGGATGTCCAAAATGGCATTGCGAGAGAATGGATGGCGCCAGCGGTGTGCTATCATGGCAGTAATTCAACCGATCTACTCTTTGGCCCAGTGCGAAGAGGCTTATCAATGACAACAAGGTTGCCGCCGCCCTTCGACAAGTTGAAGCCGAAGATCACCAGGCCTTCCGACCTGGATTCGGCAGACCTTCCCGCCGACCCCGTCCACGGCGTCTTGCCGGACCCGGACGCCCCCGACGATTACGAACCGTTACCCGACGCCATGCAGCAAGAGACCGATTTCCTCTACGCCGTCACAGCACTGCAAGCCTTCTTCTGGGGACGCCCTGGAGTCCTGGTCAGCGGCGATACGCCGGTGTACTACATCGACGCCGAGGGCATCCAACGGATAGTAAGACCGGACTGCTACGTTTCCTTCGGCATTAATCCCATCTCCATCCGCCGCCGTAACGGCTACTTTATAAGAGAGGCGGGCAAACCGCCGGACTTTGTGCTGGAGATAGCCTCGGAAAGCACTCACACCAACGACACGGGTTTCAAGCGGGAGCTGTACGCTCGCTTGGGAATAGCGGAATATTGGCGGTTTGACGCTTCCGGTGGAGACCTGTACCCTGAAGCGCTGGCTGGGGAGCGGCTGGTCGATGGTGAGTACGTTGGGATTCAAACGGTGCGGGACATTGACGGAGTGGTCCGGGGGCACAGCGAATGGTTGGGGTTGGACCTGTGCTGGGACAACGGGGAACTGCGCTACTATAATCCGGCAGCGGGGGAGTACCTGCGGAACCTGCGGGAGGCGGAATCCGCCCGCTTGGAAGCCCTGAGCCGCGCTGAGGCTGCGGAGGAGCGGATACGGCAACTTGAAGAACAGTTGGGCCGACGCTTGGATAATGGTTAGAGCACGGGGGGCCATAGCCCCAGTCCTCAGGTGACACCAGGACAAACCTTTCCATCAAAGAGGAGGACACAAATGGCTGATTACGTTTACTTGGTGCAAATGGACATTCCCGAGGAGTTGGAGGACGACTTCAACCGGATATATAACACCCAGCACATTCCCAATATCCTCACGGCAAAGGGCGTCCACGGGTGCACCCGTTACAAGCTGGATTCCACCGACGTGGAAGGGGTTGCCCGGTACGCTGCTCTCTACGAGGTAGATTCCCCGGACGTGCCCCAGTCGGAGAGTTGGAAGACCGAGTCGGACAAGGGGGACTGGATAACCATGATCCGGCCCCACACCATGAACCGGTCCCACATAACGTTCAAGAAGATAACCTGACAGCGGCGGTCAGCCGGCCGCGACACAGGTAATGGTACGCACCACTCCCGGGACCCCTTGAACGTTGGAGGTCACCAACTCGGCTATGGTGCTCATATCCGGCGCTTCGGCTAGAGCAATAACGTCGAAAGCGCCGGTGATGACGTCCGCGTACTGTATCTGGTCAAAAGCCCGCAGCGTACTGGCCACAGTCCGGGACCGCCCAACCTCGGTCTCGATTAGAATAAAGGCCCTCATAGCCACCGGCTTCCCCTGTCGGTTGATTTTGCCTTGATGGCCGCCGGGCATTGAAAGCCCGGCAGCCTAACCTTACGGATTACGGACTCCTGATCCCGCTAGTTGGGGATGCAGGCGGTTGAAGTCACTTCCACCAAGGTGTCGGCTGCGCCGAAAGTTACCACTATGGCGGTGCGCGCCGGGCGGTCGTCCGTGAAGTATTCCATGTAGACTTCGTTGAAGGCCGCCATGTCTTCGGTGCGGGACAAGTAGCAGGTGTTGGTCATCACGTTGTCCAAGGAGGTGCCCGCCGCCTCCAGGATCAGCTTGATGCGGTCCAGGGTGTTATGGGTCTGCTCCTTGATGCCGTTGCCCATCTCTCCCGTGGTTGGGTGGCGTCCGGTGCAGCCTTGGACGAACACCATGTTCCCGAACCGGGTGCCTTGAGACAGATGCGGGGGGTTAGGCGGTAGCTTGTCGCTGGTGATGATTTCCTTCTTCGCCATTGCTTCACATCCTCAATCAACTTCAGTGCTTCCGCCCTCCGCACCGGGCCATGGCGGATTCCCGCCCTTATCGGGGGTTGAAGCTGCTTCATTATATCCCCACGTCTAGGGGTGTCAAACACGGACTTACGCTGCTGACCAATCCCGGCGCTTTATCCAGACTCCAACCCGCTGGAGGGGGCGCTCTGAAGATCGTGCCTAATCCTTGTTGCAAGGGGAATGGCAAAGCCGCTAAAATGGCGCAAGAGTTGTCTTCGGTGGTGGGCCGACCGGACACCTTACCGGAATGGCGTTGTGCGCTTTTTGCACCGGCGCCTTGGGTGCGTTGCCATCGAAAATGGAAGGGGGATGCTAGATGGCCAATGTTGAGGTAGGAAGTATCAGAAATGTGGCGCTATTATCGCATAGCGGCACAGGCAAAACGTCCCTTTGCGAAGCGCTATTGTTTAACGTTAAAGCCGTCACCCGCATTGGACGGGTAGAAGACGGCAACACCGTTTCCGACTATGAACCGGAAGAGGTGAAGCGGAACAGCAGCGTTCAGGCTACATTGGTGCCTTGTGCCGGAGACGGGTTCAAGGTCAACTTCCTGGATACACCCGGCTACGATGACTTTCTGGGCGAGGTCGTCGCCGCGCTACGCGTTGTCGAAGGTGCGGTGCTCATGGTAGCCGCTCCCTCAGGAGTAGACGTGGGCACCGAACGGTCCTGGAAGATGTGCGAACAAGCCGGGCTGCCCCGGATGTTCTTGATCAACAAGATGGACCGAGAGAACGCCAGCTTCTCCCGGTGCGTGGCTGAAATCCAATCGACCTTCGGCAATCATTGCGTCCCTCTGCAAGTCCCCATAGGCGACGCACAGGACTTCAAAGGCGTCGCCAGCGTTATCAACCCGCCCGCCGACGTTTCTGAGGATGTAGCGGCCGAGTTGTCTGCGGCCTGGGACCGGTTGATCGAGGCCGCCGCCGAGAGCGACGACACCTTGGCCGACAAATACCTCGAGGGCGAGGAACTGACCACCGCAGAGGTGATAGCTGCCGTACGCGCCGGGGTCCAGAACGGCGCCTTGGTGCCCATTCTGGCGAGTTCGGCCACTAACAATCTGGGCGTCAACGAATTCCTCGACATGGTCCGGGAGTTCCTGCCGTCGCCGGTAGACGGGCGGACACCCCCGGTAGCCGAGGGTGACGATTCGCCGGAGGCCGACCCCGAAGGCCCGTTGGCGGCCTTCGTGTTCAAGACTACGGCGGACCCCTTTGTGGGCAAGCTCTCGGTCTTCCGGGTTTACCGCGGCGCCATCAAGAGCAACTCCGAGGTCTGGAACCCGGTGCGGCAGCAGTCGGAGCGCATCGGCCAATTGTACTTGCCCAAGGGGAAGGCCCAGGAAAATGTCGCGGAAGTAGCTGCGGGAGACATCGGGGCCATCGGCAAGCTGTCGGAGACGCTGACCGGCGACACCCTTTGCCAGCGCGATAATCAGGTCACGATAGAAAGCATAGAGTTCCCGGTTGGCTTCTTCCGGGTTGCGGTTGCGCCGGCAACCAAGTCTGACTTGGACAAAATGTCCACCTCTTTGGCCCGCATCGTCGAGGAAGACCCAACCTTGCGGTATTCCAGGGATGTCGACACCGGCGAGTCATTGATCACCGGTTTGGGCGACGCCCAGATTGACGTGGCGATGGACAAGATACGCCGCAAGTTTGGCGCCGACCTCAAGGTAAAGATGCCGCGCGTTGCTTATAAGGAGACTATCACCAGGGTAACCCAGGCCGAGTACCGGCATAAGAAACAGTCCGGCGGCCATGGCCAGTACGGCCACGTCCTCATCCGCTTGGAGCCTCTGGACAGGACCGAGGGCTTCCAGTTTACGAGCGAGGTGGTTGGCGGAAAGGTCCCAAGGGAGTACTTCCCGTCGGTGGAAAAGGGCGTCTCGAAGGCCATGGACGAGGGTGTGCTGGCGGGGTTCCCTATGGTGGACATGAAAGCGGTGCTCTACGATGGCAGCTACCACGACGTGGACTCTTCCGGCATGTCTTTCGAGATCGCCGGCAACCAAGCGATGCGGAAGGGCGTGTCTGAAGCCGGACCGATACTGCTTGAACCGATTATGAAGTTGAACGTTACCGTGCCCGATGCTTATACCGGTGAGGTTATGAGCGACTTGAACGGCAAGCGGGCGCGTATTCTGGGCATGAACCCGGGCGAAGGTTACACTGAGGTCGAGGCCGAAGTGCCCCAAGGCGAAGTGCAGCGTTACTCTCAGGACCTGCGGTCGGTAAGCCAGGGCCGGGGCTCCTATACGTTGGTATTCGACCATTACGAGGCCCTGCCCCAGAACCTGGAGGGCAGGGTGATAGACGAAACCAAACGTGCCCGGGATGAAGAGAAGGTCTAATACGTTACCTCGGCCTCCAGAGAGGGCCGAAGGTCAAAAAGGCCGCTCTCCCTCTGGGAGAGCCGCAGAGTGAGGGGCGCCGGATGCTCTTAGTGAGTCCGGCGTCTTTTGCCGTGATGTAGTGTAATGGACCCTTACTGATTACCATATATTGTGTGTTCCGCCTTGACAAGCATATGGCCGAGCAGGGTTTAATACCTCCCATCAGAGGTATGTATGACGACTCCAATTAGCGACAACCGTTTCACGCACCTGCACATCCACACTGAATACAGCATGTTGGATGGCATCAGCCGTATCCCTCAGTTGGTGGCCCAAGCCAAGGAAATGGGGATGGACTCCTTGGCCATAACCGACCACGGCTCTATGTACGGGGTGGTGGACTTTTACTTGGCCTGCAAGGAGGCGGGCATCAAGCCGATCATCGGCTGCGAGGTCTACGTCGCAAAAGGCAGCCGGTTCGACAAGAGCCCTAACGAACGCAGCCCTTACCATCTCGTGCTGCTGGCGCGTAACAACGAGGGTTACCGCAACCTCATGCAGTTGGTCACGCGCGCTCACGTGGACGGGTTCCACTACCGTCCTCGGATTGACCGCGAGTTATTGGAGCAGAACAGCGCGGGGCTCATCGCACTATCCGGGTGCGCTTCAGGGGAAGTGCCCCGCCTTATTGTTGAAGGCAACCTTGACGAAGCCGCCAAAGTCGCCCGGTGGTACAAGGACGTGTTCGGCGACGGGTACTTCTTTGAGTTGCAGCATCACGAGCATGTGGATCAGCTTCCGGAAATCAACCAAGGCTTGATCACCTTGAGCAGCCAGTTGGACATCCCCTTGGTGGTTACCAACGACGCTCACTACGTGAAACAAGCGGAGGCGCCGCTGCAGGACGTTTACATCTGTATCCAGACCAATACGACGGTGCAGGATGAAAAGCGTCTGCGCATGGAGGACGAGTCTTACTATGTGAAAAGCCCCTTGGAGATGGCGGAGCTTTTCCCGGACTTCCCTGAAGCGTTGAGCAACACCAACCTGATCGCCGATATGTGCGATGTGGAGCTCAACTTCGACCAGACCCACCTGCCCAAGTACCCGGTGCCCGGAGACGCCAGCGCCGATGAATACTTGGCTCAACTGTGCTGGGACGGATTCAAGCAACGCTACCCATCGGCGCAGGACGAGGCCGTGAAGCGGTTGGAGTATGAGCTGGAGGTTATCAAGCACACCAGCTTCGCCAATTACTTCCTGGTAGTTTGGGACATCATCAAGTTCGTACGCAAGAGCGAAATCCTGTACGGTGTGCGGGGCAGCGCGGCAGCCAGTGTCGCCCTCTACTGTTTGAATATCACCAATGTCGACCCCTTGGAATACCGGCTGGTCTTTGAACGGTTCCTGAACCTTGAACGCAAGGAAATGCCCGACATCGACCTTGACTTCCAGGACGACCGGCGAGACGAAGTGCTGCACTACGTCATCGATAAATACGGCAGTGAGAAGGTCGCCCAGATCATCACTTTCGGCACGATGGGAGCAAAGGCCGCGCTGCGCGACGTGGGACGCGGCTTGGGCATGACCTACAACGAAGTGGACCGGATCGCCCGCATGGTGCCATTCAAGGCGCGCACCCTGGCGGACGCCCTTCGGGTCAACCCGGAGTTCCAGGAGGTTTACGATTCCGACCAGGTAGTGCGCAAATTGGTGGACACCGCCCAGGGACTGGAGGGTATTGTCCACCACGTCAGCACCCACGCCGCCGGGGTGCTTATCGCGGAGGACCCGCTAGCGGAAACGGTGCCCTTGCAGCGTCCGAGCAAGGGTGACGAGAGCAGCCCGGTGCTGATGACCCAGTACTCCATGGACCCGGTCGCCAAGCTGGGCCTGCTGAAGATGGACTTCCTTGGTCTTACCAACCTGACCATCCTTGACCGCGCGGTAAAGTTGGTGGAGAAAAACCAAGGAATCAAGATTGACCTCGACCGGCTCCGGTTGGACGATAAGGCGACCTTTGAGTTGCTTTCATCCGGCAACACCACCGACCTGTTCCAACTGGAAAGCGCCGGAATGCGGCGGTACATCAAGGAGTTGAAGCCCTCCAACTTAGGCGACATCGCCGCGATGATAGCCCTCTACCGGCCGGGGCCGATGGAAAACATCGACTCTTTTATCGATTCCAAGTACGGACGCATCCCCATCACCTACCCGCATCCCAGTTTCAAGGATTTGCTGGACGAGACCTACGGCATCATCGTCTACCAGGACCAGGTTTTGCTCATCCTGCAACAGTTTGCCGGGTACACCCTTGGCGAGGCCGACATTGTTCGCAAGGCCATGGGCAAGAAAATCGCGTCTTTGATGGCTGCGGAAAGGGAGCGGTTCGTGTCCGGCGCCCTTGCCAACGGCTATGACTCAGACGTGGCAAGGACTATCTTCGACCTCATCGAGCCCTTCGCCGGGTATGCGTTCAATAAGGCGCACAGTATCAGCTACGCCCTGATTTCGTACTGGACGGCCTATTTCAAGTCCCACTACCCGCTGGAGTATATGGGGTCGGTGTTGAACTCCCGGATGGACCACCCTGAAAAGATGGTGACCTCGATCAACGAGTGTTTCCAACTGGGAATCCCGGTGTTGCTGCCCGACATCAACAAGTCCGACGAGTTGTTTGCAATTGACGAAGGAGACGGGACCGCCCCGGGGTTGCGTGTAGGCTTGGCGGCCGTAAAGACCGTGGGTGAAAGCGCCGTCCGCCCCCTTTTGGAGGAACGTGATGCCAACGGACCGTACAAGTCCATCGACGACTTTTGCCGCAGGGCCAACGGGGGTGGGCTGAACCGGCGCACCATGGAAAGCTTGGCTAAAGCCGGCGCCTTCGACTCGCTGGCGCCCCGTGGGGCGGTCCTTGGCGCATTGGACCAGATTGTCGCCCTTGCTCAACTGGAGGCCCGCAACCGTGACTCAGGTCAATCGAGCCTCTTTTCCGACGCCAACGCCGAGGCTGGTGGCGGTGTCCTTCCGGGCGTCGATTTGAGTAATTTCGACGTTTCTTCTGAGCAAAAGGTTGCTTGGGAGCAGGAACTATTGGGCGTTGCTCTTTCCGAGAACTCCCAGAGGCGGTTGGCTGCTCTCAATACGGGCAATGCGTTCAACTCGATGGACCAGTTGGAAGATGAGATGCAAGGCCAGACGCTCTCCGTCCTGGGCTACGTGTCGTCGGTTACGGAGCGGTACACCAAGGAACAAAAGAAGTTCCTGGTGGTGGCGATGGAGTTGCTTGGCGGATCGTTGGAGGTGGTGGTCTGGCCCAACGTTTTGGAGCAAACCCAGGACAAGTGGGTCCAGGGGGCCATACTGCTGGTTACGGGCAGATTGCAACTCCGCAACGACCAGTTGACCTTGGCCTGTGACAAGGTCCAGCAATACCAGGAAGACCGGATGCCGCCGCCAAGCGCCAATGGCAACGGCAAACACCGAGCCAACGGGAATAACGGAGCTGCATCTACCGCGTCCAATGGTGTTTCCTCTAACGGGGCAGCAGCCAACGGTCACAAGAACGGGTCGGCTGGAGGCCAGCAAGCGTCATCCCGGCAACCGGCAGAGGAGAAGACTTCCAACGGCGCAGGACCTCGCACCGTGTCTCTGGCAGTGAAGGAGTCGGACAACGCCAGGGAGGACGCCCACCTGCTTCGGGAAGTGATCGGTGTGCTTCTTGAGTATTCCGGCCATGATCGGGTGAACCTGGACATCAAGACCGGGGCTGGTCGTGTGCTGATGGAACTCCCAACGGTGAGCACCAGCTATTGCGAGGAGTTGGACCGGCGAGTATCGGAATTGCTGGGCGCGGAGTCAGTGCGGTTATACGTGGAAGCCCCGCAGTAGGTGCTGACAAGGGTATGTATTTCATTTGGGACTTTACGCAGTTGAACGTGAGACCGCATAGTAGGGTAGGCTTGCTCAAATACAAAACCGCTCCCATCCGTCATTCCGGCGTAGGCCGGAATCCAGGGGGGTCCATTCCGTCATTCCGGCGTAGGCCGGAATCCAGGCGGGCCCATTCCGTCATTCCGGCGTAGGCCGGAATCCAGGGGCGGTGGGGCCGGTTCGTAGCTATAATCTCAATTTTACATACCCTTGTCAGCGCAGTAGGTGAGACGGTTTACTGGCGCAGTGGGGCTTGGAAACTAACTTAGAGTAGACTAATTCTGTTGACAAACTCTTGTCGCTGGCCGAGGCCTATGGATTCCCGCCTGCGCGGGAATGACGGGCCTGTGGGGCAATGGCTGGTCTGTACAAGAATGACGGGCCCGCACGGGAATGGCCGGCCTGTACAGGAATGATGGGCCTGCGAGGCGATGGCAGGTTGGGGACGGGTTGGGCGATGCGACGAGTTTTGAGGTAATTTCCTACCCCAGGAACTCCCGGATTACCTGCGCCAACTCCGCCGGCTTGTGGTAACCAATGTCGTGGATGGTTTCTGTAATCCAGTGGACGCGGCCGTTCTGCAGGGCTTGGCCCGCGGCCGCCACCATCTGCTCCCGCCTGACTGCGAAGTCCGAGCCGGCGTTTTGAGGCCTTGGCCCGGCGGCCACTATCATGGCCGGGCACACGATCCTGGGCAGGATGGAGGCGGGCGGGTGGTCCCACATAGCCCGGATTACCTGAATGTGGTTGGTTGGTTTCAAGATGTCCCGGATCTGGCCCTCTTCGTCTTCGTACACCATGGTCTGGAGGACCCGCTCCAAGTCGTCGGACCAGCAGTCGGCCAACTGTGTTCGCAGCCTGTCCAGGAACTCATCCCGAGTGCCTGCAACGTTGCGCGGCCTGACACGGTGGGACCACTCCTCCCAAGTAGTATCGCCTCCGGCTTGGCCCCCCAGAAAACCTCCGTCGATCATCACCACCCCGGTGACCCGCTCCGGACGGAGGCCCGCAAAGTGAGTGGCTACATTGCCCCCCCAAGAGTGGCCCAGGACAGCCGCCCGGGGAATGCCCAAGTGGTCCATCAACCCCGTCACGTCGTCCGCTAGGGTCTCCCAGTCGTAACCGCTGTCGGCTTGAGTGGTCTGGCCGTGGCCTCGCTGGTCCGGCGCCACTATCCGGTAGTGGTCTTGCAGCAAGGGCGCTACGATGTCGTACCAGTGGGCCGAGGACGCCAGACCGTGCAGGGCCATCACCGGCGCTCCGTCCCCTCCCCAGTCCAGGTAGCGCATCCGCAATTCACCAACGTCCGCCCAACATTCGGCGGGTCCCTTGGAAACGTGCTCTGGCGTGGTCAATTCAAACCCTCCAAGTAAAAGTGACTTTAACCGCAGAACAAGCTGAGACTGCGGAGCATTCCATGGTTTTCTCGGCGTTCTCTGCGCACACCGCGGTTAACTGCCACTCGTAAGACTTTCAAACTCCAGCAACCGCGCCTTTACTCGTAGCCCACCGGCGCCGTAGCCGCGAAGGTCCCCATTGCTGGCGATCACCCGGTGGCAAGGGATAATCAGGGCGAAGGGGTTCTTGGCCATGGCTTGCCCGGCGGCCCGCGCAGCCAGGGGGCGTCCCGCTTCGGCGGCAAGCCATGCGTAGCTCCGGGTCTCTCCCGGGGGGATTTGGCGGCATACCGCCCAAGCCGCGCCGAAGAATGGCGGAGCGTCGCTCATATCCAGGGCTATGCCGTCGAGCGCGGTCGTCTCACCCTCGAAGTACCGTTCCAAGCAGTCTCGTACGTCCAGAAAGCTCTCCACGTCATCCACTGCGCCATCCAGAGCGCGGCTCAAGTCTTCAATCACCTCCTGCGGAGAGGGCTTGAAGCTTAGCTTGCGCAATCCCTTATCCGTTCCAACCAGTCCTATCCAACCCAGTGGAAACTCGATCAGGCAATATTTGTCTTCCGGCATACTTCCCTCTCAAAATTAACTGCAACGCAGGCAGAGAACGCCGAGGAAACATAGGCAGACTCCGCGATCTCTGCGGTGAAAGCCGGCCGTCACAGCGTCCGCGGGCGGAAAATGCGCAACAACAAGGCCAACCGAAGCCGTATCCATGCTTGCATCAATTGAAGCCGCTGGTCGGCGTCCAATTCCCTGTTGCCGTAGACTCGGCTCACGTAATGTCCTGTAATAACCGACACCTGCTCCCGGTACTCCGGCAGGGCTTCAACCAAACGCTGTTGATACTGGTACGGTGTATGGTAGGCCGCCGGCCGTACCGCCCCAAGGGTCGCCAGCAACGCCATCCGGCGGAACGCCACCCTGGGGTCTTCGGACGCGACCATAAACCTCCGCCACAGCAGCGCCAGAATCCCGGCCACTGCCAGTACGCAGACCAGCGCTATCAACGCCCACAGGAGGACGCCGGCCAACCGCGCGCCGAAGGGCAGCGGCCCGATGGTATCAAATTGGTCCGGGTTGTTGGTTAACCCCGGATCGCACTCGCCAATGTCCTCCAAGCACTCCTCGTCATCGCTCTCGTCGCCGATGAACAGGGTGGAGGTCTCTGCGTCCTCTTCCGGTTGTACGGCGGCCGGGATGGCCCGTCCCGGCGTTGCTTCATAGGGTATCCAGCCGTAGTTCGGCATGTAGACTTCCAGCCACCCGTGGCTGTTGGAGTCCAATACCACGTATATATCCTGGTCTATCACCTTGTTGCCGGTGGTGTAGCCGGTGACCATGCGGGCCGGGATGTCCACCGACCGCAGCATGACGGTCATCGCAGACGCGAAATACTCGCTGTAACCCTGTTTCTGATCAAACAAGAAGTGGTCGACTCCATCGGCGTCGAAAGGAGGCGGCTCCACAGCCAGCGTGTAAGGGTATTTCGTGGTCAGGTATTCTTTAATGGCCTCGGCTTTTTCGTAGGGAGTCTCCGCGTCGGCGGTCACGGTTGCGGCAAGGTCCCGCACCCGCTGGGGCACACTGTCGGGAAGCTGAAGGTACCGCTGGGTTACCCACGCGGGGTAATCGTCTCCGGCGGTATGCAACTGGGCGGGCGTAGCGTTGGAGACCGACGAGGTGACCGTGTAAGTTTCTCTGGCCTTGACTTCCTTTTCACTGCGCACCGACAACACATCGGGCCGGAGTGGGATCACGTCGGCGACTATCGCCTCGTCGATCTGGCCTCCCTGGGCCCTGGTCACTTCGACCAAGTGGAAGTTGCTATCCAGCAGAGAGGCCAAGGCTGAGAGTTTCATATCCGGCCCGCGCTGGTGGACGGCTTGGTGCAGTTTCGTGGCTGCTTCCGCCACCGGCGGAGGCAGGAGATCCCTGGTCAGCGCTCCTGTGAAATCCACCGAATACGTGGGGGACTCGTAGGTCTCAATCTGCACCGGCCGGTCAACGTCGACTACCTGGGTCCCGGCAAACAAGTTGTTTGAGTTGTACATCGGGGTAACGGAGTAGCTGACTTCAAACCGCCCCTCGTATGGTTGAGGCGATGATATGGGAGGAGCCCATCCCACTGGTCTCATAACAGTGTTGTCGGACTTCCAGCCTTTTGGGGTGTAAGTGGCGTAGGTCCTGGCCTTCCAGTACATCGGCACTTTGGAGCCAACCCACAGGACCTGAGATTGGGTAGGGTTGATCTCGCCCTGGAATGCCAGCACGTCCCCCCAGATTCGATACCCCAGCGGCTTCCGCGCAGGAAGCCCGGCGAAGAGCCGGTTGAAGTCGGCCTCAAAGCTCTTCAGCGGCGTCCGCATGTATTCGTAAGCGTCGTTGGTGGGGCCGAATTTGCCGCCGACCGGGATAGCGTAGAAAGCCACCACCATTACCACAAGGGCGAGCAGGAAAGTGTCGGAGATGGAAAGGGCGCCCAAGTGGCCGTCGTAAGTGACGTTTCTTTCATCCCATTCCCGGCGCCGGCGAACGGACTGCACCCGTGCGATCAGCAGCAGTCCGGTGAACAGGTAGAAGAGCAGAAAGCGGCTTGCCTCGGGGGGTAGGTAGGTGAGGTTCGACAGCAGGCCCATGCCGCCCAGCACGAACACGCCCCAGAAGTTCCTGTAACGGCAAAACAGCCAAGCGGCCAGGAAACCGGCCATCCAGGTTGCGCACATAATGCCGAAGGCGAAGGGAACGGAGTCGATGTTGATCGACCCAGTCTCCGCCGCTTCCCACCAGAGGGCCAACCGGGTCCAAAGCTGTTCGGCGTTGGTCACCGCAACTTCCCGCGACTGGAAAGAGGTAATCTGCCAAACAACGGTCAATAGCCCCAGGGCGGCTCCGATAGGCAACGTCAGGATGCCCCACCAAGGCAACCGCGCCAGCAGGATGCCGGCTGCCAAGGCCATCAGCACCAGCCCTTTGAGGTTGGGCAACGGCACCCAATTGGCTTCCTCGACTGACCAGATGACCACCAAAAGGTTCAACGCAAGGACGCCAAGGGCCATCCAGCCGTCGGAGGGGCGGAAAAACCGCGCCACGGCAATCAGGCCATGCAACGGGTTAAACGCCGCCGGACGCTCTCTTACCGCGACCGCTTCAACCAGCGCGTTGAAGTTCATCCCGCAGCCCCCGAGACGCTCGCTTGCATCGTCTCGCCTACAACGGACTCCCGTCGCCCGAGGGGTATTCGCAGGGCTTCGTTCAGAGATTGGCCTCTTTTGACGATGTAGGTGCCGATGTCGTTGTCGAAAAGGTAATCGACCAGGAATCTCTGTTCTCTTGACCCGCCGAATTCCTGGGGGTCGATAAGCACCACCGCAACGTTGACCCCCTTTCGGCGCAGATCGTTAAGGGCTGGCACCCACTCCGACCCGGCGGAGGGGGTTATCACGGTCAGGGTGTTAAACCGGCTTAATTGACTGCGCAAATCGTAGAGGTACCTTTCCAAGGATACAGGGCCGTTGGCCCGCATCTGCGCCAAGGACTCGAACAACCTTCCTTGGTGCTCCGGGCTGCTGTCGGGGCGGAAAATGTAGGTGTTGTCGCTGTTGGACGCCAAGCCCACCGGCATGGACAATTCCACCAACTTAGAAATCAAGGACGCTGCGATGGTCACCCCCAGTTCCTCAGTGTTGTCCGATTCGTCGTTGGAGGATGGGTGCGAGGAGCGCTGCATGTCCAGCAACACCCAAGCGTCTGCCGATTGGCCCAAGTCAAATTCCTTTACCATAAGAGTGTTCATGCGGGCCGTGTAGGGCCAGTGAATACGGCGAAAGCTGTCCCCGTGAACGTATTCCCTGACCGATGAAACGTCGGTGGTTATCTGGCTGACGTAGTGGCTGGTCCGGCTTTCGCTGGGCAAGTTGGCCAAGCGCAGGTCCAGGTCCGGCAACGGCTCCGTGGCGGGGAAGACTATGAACGGCTCAGGCTCCCCAAAGAGGCGCCGGAACCGGAAGATCCCCAGAGGGTCCTGCCCGACTACCTCCACCTGCCCAACGTGGTAGAGGCCGCGCCTGCTCAGGTAAGTCTCGGTGCGCCAAGTACGGGCTTGGTCCTTGACCATGGCGATGCCCCGGCCAGGGGTATTGCCCGGCAAATCGGTGAACTCCGATACCTCCAACCAGGACTTGGGAAGGCGGTTGGTGTTCCGGATGCTGACGCGCCCTTCAAGATACTCGCCTGCCTGTCCCCGGCTGGTGATGCGGCTTAACTGAATGTTGATGCCCCTGAGACTAAGCAGCGCCCAACCAATGCCGATAACGCCCATCAACGTCAGCGTATAAAGGAATTGGTAGAAGAACTGAAAGCCGGTGCCCACGGTATAAAAACCAATAACGAGGAGCAGAACGAAGACACCGGCAGTCCTTTTGGTTAAGAACCTTTTCATTTTTCGGTTCCGGCTAACCCGATCGGGTTGCTCCGGGTACAGCCACCGAGTTGAGCAAGTCGGTGATCAAGTCAGCGCTTCGAACTCCTCGCATTCTTGCTGAGGGAGCCAGGATAATCCGGTGGGCGGTCACCGCCGGGGCAAGGACCTTGATGTCGTCCGGTATCACGTAGTCGCGGTCCAGGACCAGCGCCAATGCCCTGGATGCACGAAACAGCCCCAAAGAGGCGCGCGGCGACGCTCCAAGAGCCACATCCCGGTGGTCCCGGGTCGATTCGGTTAGCGTTACGATGTACTCGCGCACCGCCCGGTCCACGTACACCTCTTTGGCCGCTTCCTGAAGGCGGACTATTTCACTGGGGTTAGTCACCGGTTCGAGGCTCTCGATTGGGTGGGTCTGCTCCTGCTGCCCGATGACCGAGAGCTCCTCCTCGAAATCCGGGTAGCCGAGACTTATCCTCATCAGGAACCTGTCAAGCTGGGCCTCCGGCAGAGGGAAGGTGCCTTCATATTCGATAGGGTTTTGGGTGGCCATTACGATGAAAGGGTGCTGCAAATGGTGAGTAACGCCGTCCACCGTGACTTGCAACTCCTCCATGGCTTCGAGAAGCGCCGACTGGGTCTTGGGTGTTGCCCGGTTGATCTCGTCGGCCAGCACAACCTCGGCCATGATCGGTCCCGGGCGGAACTGGAACTCCCCGCTGGACTGGTTGTAGACCGATATACCGGCGACGTCGCTGGGCAGCAGGTCGGGAGTAAACTGTATACGCTTGAAATCGCAGCCGATAGACACGGAAAGGCTTTTCGCCAGCATGGTCTTGCCCACGCCGGGCACATCTTCCAACAGGATATGGCCTTGGGCGATCAGGGCTGCCAGAGCGTGTTCGATTACCTCCGTTTTGCCCACGATTACCTTGGATACGTTGTCTACGATATCCCGCGCAACCCGGCTTGGAGACGAGTGGTTGGTCAACTACGACCTCCTGACTTCACCAAGGCAACCGCCTCAAGAAATCGGCCTCTACGAATCGAAATGAGTTTACCACAGTAAATTAACATGGGACACTGGCGCGTTTCACGTCGCGGCCGGCCCAACCGTTACACCCACCTGGCATCGAGCTTTCGCCCCCTTCGCCGGCTGCGCCGACCGCCGGCGTTACAGACCGGATAAACTGCTGCTTGCATCCAAGCTGTTGGCGATTGTCGTAAACTCTATTACCGCATTACCGCGGGATGGGAGGTGTAACTCCTGACTTTGTGAGTATCCATGAATTTCGATGTTAGAATCAGATACGGCAGGGGCCCGGTCGCGCGACCGCAGTCCCGAAGGGGTGAAGGGAAATGACTCTTGGAAGACATCGTTTCCGGGCCGTTGTGGGCGCCGGAATACTCTTGCTGGGCCTCGCGTTTACCGGTTGCGCCGCCGCCGCCCCGGAGCCGGCGGCCGAGCCTCCTGCCGCGGCCCAGACTGAAGTGGATAAAGGGGAACTTGCCGCCACTTCGGCGACTGGAAAGCTCTCGGCGGAATCTCCCGTGGTAGTGATGGCGCCCACCCAGGACCCGGAACGGCAGAAACGTCTGGATGCCGCAGCCGAGACGCCCACCAAGAGCGCCGATGCTGCTATGACGGGCAGCACGCCGGCGTCTGAGAAGGATGCGCCAAAAGCGTTTGAAACCGGGGCGAAGCCGGGAGCAGGGGAAAAGCCGGTTGATAGTCCCCAAGGTAACGATTCCAAGGCGGCCGACACCGGCGTACCCAGCATTACGGACAAGCCCAGTGGCACCGACGCCCCCGCCGCCGTTGATGCGCCCAAACCCACGGAGAAGCCAACCTACGTTCCGGGGGTCATGGTTGGAAGTAAAGTAGGCAACGTCTCGCCGGAGATTGACGGAATTGTGGCGTGGATCAACTCCGAACCCCTTACTATGGAAGAGTTGCGCGGCAAAGTAGTGCTTGTTGATTTCTGGACCTACACTTGCATCAACTGCATTCGCACAATGCCCTTTCTGAAGCAGTGGCATTCGAGGTATCAGGACGATGGCTTGGTCATCCTGGGCATCCACGCCCCGGAATTTGAGTTCGAAAAAGACTTGGGCAACGTGACCAAGGCTGTTGGCGACTATGGTATAGGATGGCCCGTTGCCCTGGACAACGACTTCACGACCTGGAAGAACTACTCGAACCGCTTTTGGCCGGCCAAGTACCTTATCGACAAGGCGGGCGTTGTACGGTATACGCACTTTGGTGAAGGGCAGTACGGGGAGACTGAGGAAAAGATAAGGGAACTGATTGAGGAGACGGGAGTAGACCTTTCCGGCGCTATCCACGAACTGCCCGAAGACCAGACTATAGACGCGGTGTTTCTCGATAACCGGGGAGGCCACGTTACCCGTGAGCTTTACGCCGGTTACGAAAGGGGTTTCGGAGACTTGCACTTTGGCGGAGGCGGCTACGTGTCCCAAGTAGACTATTACCGGAACAGGGACCAAGTGGCTGACTTCGTGCTTCCGGACGAATTAATGACCGACCAGATATACTTCAACGGCCCATGGCACGTAGGGTCCGAACACATCAGGCATGGACGAGCTTCCGAGGACTACGAGGACTCCATTTCATTGGTCTATTCGGCCCGCAGCGTGAACGTCGTGCTTACATCCGAATCGGGAGAGCCGTATAAGGTCAGGGTAACGGTGGACGGCGAGTATCTGACGGAGGACAACAAGGGGGCCGACGTTACCATTGGCGGGGACGGCGAAAGTTACATATTAGTGACCGAGCCCAAGATGTACAATATCCTTGAGAATCCTTCCTATGTTGAGGAAGAGACCTTGGTGATGAGTTCCATGTCCCCGGACTTCGGACTGTTCGCGTTCACCTTCGGCGTATACCAGAAGGCTACCTGATGGACAGCGGCCGTCCCTTTGGGGACGGCTTCGTTCATACCTCGCTGCGGCCCTTTACCATGAAGAATGGGGGATATTCAGACGACACGAGAGGAGGCCATGTACCCCAAGAGAGGCCTGCGGTTTCAGAGACTTTTTTACCAAGTCCTTCTACCACTCATCGCCGGGCTCATGGTGTTAGTGGCTGCCTGTGGGTCCGCCGCGCCTGCTGAGACTAACCCGGCTGCTTCGGCGGCCATGCCCGGGCTGGAAGCGATAGTCGCCACCAAGTTGTTGAATACAGGGACGCAGCGGGTTGCTTTCCTGCTGACCACGCCCACCGGGATAGTCAACGTGCCGGAAGTGGAGGTTACCTCTGTCTACTTGGGCGACGGAGACGCTGCGCAGGAGACGAGAACGGCCAAGTTCTATATTTGGCCCTACGGAGTCCGCGGCTCCTATGTTACAGAAATGAACTTCGACCGGACGGGGCCTTGGCGATTGGACATTGGCCTTGACCATGAAGGCCTTACCGGAAGCACGCAGACGGCACTGGACGTAATCGAAAAAGGACCTGTTCCCGTGATTGGCTCAGTCCCTCCCTTGAGCCGCAACAAAACGCTGGAGCGAGCCGGGTCCTTGGAAAAATTGACCACCCATTTCACTCCCGACCCGGAGTTGTACCAATTGACCATTGAAGAGGCAGCCGGAAACGGAAAGCCCACGGTGGTCGTTTTCGCGTCGCCGGCCTTTTGCACCAGCCCAACCTGCGGCCCGCAGACCGAGGCAGTGTCCGCGCTGAAGAACGCCAACCGAGACCGGGCCAACTTCATCCATGTGGAGATATACGACAACCCCGACGAGATTCAAGGAGACCTCAGCAAGGCAATGCTGTCGCAGCCTGTTCTGGAGTGGGGAATAAGCGATGTACCGGACTGGTTCAACGAGTCCTGGACCTTCGTGCTGGACACCCAAGGCAAAGTTTCTCAGCGGTACGAAGGGTTCGCACCCACGGAAGAATTGCAGCAGGCCCTCGACCAAGTGCTGGTTTCCACCTGATTGGCGTCAAGCCCGACACCCTTAGCTGGGGTTGTCCCTTCCCGTCTCGCTTCACCGCACCCATTCTTATACTACAGGCACACTACTGACGTCAGTGGAACTGGACGGACGTCATAGCCGGCAGGCTACACTCCCGCCTCAGTGACAGGCAGAGTGGTCAGCACCGCACCCAGACGGAAGAACATCTGTTACAGGAAGTTGATGCTGATGGCACGGCCTGTCGTAGAGCATGGTGTCTGGTTTGCAAGACCTCATCGTCGAGACCCAGATAGGCAACTGAGCAAGCTAGATCCGCAGTCAACCCAGTCCACCAACTTTTTCTTTCCGCCAAAAGATGCTCTTCTACTTCGCAACAGCTTTAGTGCGTGTCCTCGCAACTTCCCTCCGTAAAAGAGCAGCGGGTACCAATCGACTATCGCCCGATTGGCCAGCATCCCATGAGCCAAGGTTAATCCGCCCTGGATTTGATTGATTGCCACGGAAGCATCCAGGTTTTTGCCGCCCTTGAGTTCAGCAGCGCAGACGAAGTCTCGGTTCAAGTTGTCCAACCGCCCGAAAATGAGGCGGTCACATAGTCGGCCGGGGCTCCTGTGCTTGAGGCAATGCTGATATTTGGTTCCGTGGATAGTGGTCAGGGATCCTGGGTTGAATCCGCCAATGTCGATTCTGCATCCTTCGTCCTCATAGCAATCGGTCAAGCAACAATCATGATATTGGTTGTGGACCGTCTCCGCGAACTTGGGCGATGTCATAGAACCCGGTCCCGTTGTAAAGTTATGGACTCGTTGTAGATGGCCTCAATCACATCGGCGAATTCGTCCTCGTCGATCCCGGTGTCCGGGTCGATTTCCAAGGGTTGGATTACGCTGCCGCCTTGTTCCCGGTCATACTTGAACAAACAGGCGCTGACTTGTTCGGGTTTCAGGAAGTCGTAGGGTTCAAAGCCCTGTTCTTCAATCAGTTCCCGGCTGGCATTGCTCAGAGCCAGAGAGTTGTTTATCTGCCCAACAAACATGTCGCTATGGGTGGTAATGATTACCTTCACCCCAGCATTTACCAGCCGGACGATCCCCCGGGCCATCATTCGCTGGGCGGCTGGGTGCAGGTGGGACTCGGGTTCCTCCAGAATTAGAAGGTCGCCCTGTCGCACGAGGTATTTCAAGAACATAATGAGCGGGGCCAATTCGGAGACCATGGAGGAGGTTTCGTCCAGAGTAAATTCGCCCGATTCCGATTGTACCTCACTGGGAAGATAGACTATTTCGGATATTGGCAACGCGGCGGATTCGTCGAGGTCAATCTTGCCGTGCAAGACCTCGTCTTCGATGAAGGAAATGGCATTTTCCATTGCAGGATCGGTCGTGCGGCGGCGCATACGCCGGTCAAGACGTATGAGATTGCCCAAGAACTCCGTTGTGACCCCTGGCAAAGTTGGTATATTGTCCGTCGAGCTGCGCGGTCGGGCGGATCGATGGACAATATCGGCGGCCAAAACTTTATGCCCCAGAACAATGCCGGAGCGCGCCGCCGGAAGATAATAGCTTTGCTCGGGCACTCCGTCCAACACCTTTGCCACCAGCGAGTCCAGCCATGAGGACACGACCTCGTGGAAGACATCAATGGATTCCCTGTCCGGTTCAGGCTCATATTCCATAAGCACGAGTGGGGATGGCTCTATTTCGGCATTCGATATATCAAAGTCGAGACCCGCTCTTTCCTCGTCCACTAGCTGAATATCCATATTCAACAGCGGCTCGTTCCTATGTATGGTAATCCGGAAATCTGCGGGTTCGGCGCCCCTGGTGACGAAGGCGGATGGTCTCTTATGTTCCTGGCGCAAATGGCTTATAGCGTCACTGCGAACCTTGCCCATCTCTCGAACGGTTATATCCTTCAATTCTGCCCGCAGGGCTACGGGAAGACTGGCAACTGTTAATTGCTGAGGGTCTAACCCCTCTTTCTTCAGTTGCTTCGCCCATGCCCAGGCAGCATTGCCAAACCCGGAGTCTTCGCTCGGCACTTCCCACAGGTTTCCAAAAGCCTTGTTGGTGTACATCGCACCGCCAACAAACATGCGCCTAGGCGGGAAGAGGCTGTCCCCTTGGAGGGCCTTCATCACCACATGTATAGCCGTGGCCATGTACGACTTGCCGGTGTTACTGGGACCCACAAATATCGTGAGCGGCTTCAAGTCCACCGTTCCCTCGGCGATGGGCCCCAAATTCTTGACCGATATTGTCAGCATAATTCGCCTCGTGGGGGTGGGTTATCACGCACCCTTGGCCTGATTGATAAAGCCGACGAAAATCCGTGCGGCGCCCCTATCAAGTGTATCATCAATGCTTCGGCCCCAAGGCTGAGAGCACTTTGAGGAGATTGCAAAGACTCGGACAGTGCTGCAGATGGTGAAGGTTGCATCATATTTCGCAACCTATGCCCTATTCCGAAAATCCACCTTTTCCATATTCTCAATCTGCGACTGTAGTACTAAAAAGTCCTGTCCTTGCCGGAGCCTGACCCTTGGAGTAGCATATCGGCTGACATCCTGTAAACTCCTGTACCTTGTTAACCCAAAGAAATGGATGGCCACTATGCCGGACTCTGAAGCGCCTGCGCTCTACACCTCAGAACTCACTTTGAACGTCAACGGCGTTGGCCGCCGCTTGGTGGTGGCGCACCACTCGACGTTGCTGGATGTACTGCGGGAAGACTTGGACCTTACCGGGGCCAAGCGCGGGTGCGACCGCGGAGAGTGCGGATCGTGCACCGTCCTGTTGTCCGGCCAGCCGGTCTACGCCTGCCAGATTCTAGCCGTCCAGGTTGGAGACCGGCCCGTGCTTACTATTGAAGGCTTGGCGTCAGGAGACGAGTTGCACCCGATGCAGCAAGCCTTTCTGGACAACGACGGCGGCCAGTGCGGATTCTGCACTCCGGGGTTCGTTCTGGCGGCTAAAGCCCTGCTGGACGCCAATCCGGTCCCGACCGAACAGGAAATCCGGCAAGCATTGTCTGGCAACCTGTGCCGGTGCAACGCGTACGGGCGGATTATTGAGTCTGTACGCGCCGCGACCGATACAAAGGCGCCATGATCCCATCCTCTTCCAGTGAGGCCAGTTATGACCCTAAGGCCCATGACCCCACAGGCGGAAGCCGGGGAAATTATCCAGTTTCCCGACGCGCCGCCTGAAGAGTTGACTGCCTTCGACTACATCAATTACCCGGGCTACCCGCCTTCTCTAGCCGAGCACTTCGGAAACCCGGACACCACTATCATCATCAGCGAAATCGCCGCTGCCCTGATACCAACCCGCAGCTATGAAGGGGTGCTGTATCCCGACCTGCTCATCGCTTTCGGCGTCTACCCTGCGGCGAGGGTCCCCCGCAACGGTTATCTTATTCCGGAGCAGGGTAAACCCCCGGACTTTGTGATGGAAGTAGCCTCAGAAAGCACCGCCCGCCGTGACGAGACTTTGAAGTGGGAGGCCTATGCGGCTATGAGTGTCCCCGAGTACTGGAGGTTCGACCCTACCGGCGGGCGCCGGTATTCAACCCACTTGGCTGGCGACCGGTTGGTGGACGGCCTGTATTTGCCCATTACCATCCACAGGACGGACGATGAGCACCTGTGGGGTCATAGTGACTCCCTGAACCTCGACTTATGCTGGGAAGAGGGAAATCTGCGCTTTTGGGACCCAGTGGACAGGCGCTACCTGCACACCTTCATGGAGGAGAGCGCTGCCCGCCGGGATGCGGAAGCCCGTGCCGCCGAAGCCGAAGCGCGGGTCCGGCAACTGGAAGAGGAGCTTCGCCGTCGCCAAAGTTCATAATGTGCTCAGGCGTCTTTCGTTGCCTCCAACCCGTGCAGGCGCCCCCGTGAGGGGCTGACAAGGGTATGTATTTCATTTGGGACTTTACGCAGTTGAACGTGAGACCGCATAGTAGGGTAGGCTTGCTCAAATACAAAACCGCTCCCAAATGCTCACTATCGGGCCCATTCCGTATCGGGCCCATTCCGTATCGGGCCCATTCCGTCATTCCGGCGTAGGCCGGAATCCAGGCGGGCCCATTCCGTCATTCCGGCGTAGGCCGGAATCCAGGGGCGGTGGGGCCGGTTCGTAGCTATAATCTCAATTTTACATACCCCTGTCAGCCCGTGAGGGGCGAATGTCACATTCCCCCCACGTAATTGGGTTGATAGAGAACTGCACAAATCAACCTTAAAGTCATGGTGTCGCAGGCCCGTCTCTTGTCCTTTTGCTCCATAAAAGTGAGAGTCGGCGCTTTTATGACACTTGCCCCTTCCCAACCCCGGCAACGACGCTTTACCATAATCTATGCTCTGTATGGCGCTCCTGCCGTCCGGGGAACCAAACTGGGACCCGCGACTGACGCAGCATGGAATCCATGACACAGAATGACACAATTCGCGGTAAAATCTGGACAGAAAGTGGGTCATTCTGGCCTGAAACGACCCAAATATCCAGAAATCCAACCCCGCTTCCAAAGCTGAATGACACAAAATGACACACAAATGATACAAAATGACACAGAAATCTGAAAAACCGTCCCGTCTCCCTCGGCGGTCTCTGCGCACTCTGCGGTGAGGATAGCGAGCTCGCGAAAATCTGACGGACAAGCAACCAGCGGGCATCAGGTTGACGAGGGAGTAGCCCGCCCATAAACTCGAATACGCTAACCGTATCCGCACCTGTCTAAGGAGGTCTCATCATGGCAACAGTGATATCCCAGCCGCAGGCAGCGACGCAGATGGCCGCCGCCGCCCGGAGTTTTCTGGACAGCCTGACCGAGGCGCAAAAAGCCAAGGCTACTTTCGAGTACATGGACGGGGAGCGGATGTATTGGTACTACCCGCCCATTAACCGCCACGGCCTGGCCCTGCGCGATATGGACCAGAACCAGCGCGGCCTGGCTATGGCGCTCCTCGAAACCGGCCTCACACCTCGCTCATTTGAGCAGGCCAAGCAGATTATCGAGCATGAGGACGTGCTGGGCCCGCTGGAAAAAGAAATGGGCATGGTTACGTTCGTGCGGGACACGGAGCTGTACTACTTTACGGTCTTTGGCGAGCCGGGGCCCGACACGCCTTGGGGCTGGCGCACCGAGGGCCATCACGTCTCCCTGCATTTCAGCATCTGGGGCGACAATATTATCTCGGTGACCCCGTTTTTCTTCGGGGCCAACCCGGCTGAGGTAAGAAAAGGCCCCAAGACCGGCCTCCGTATCCTGGGTGACCGGGAAGACACTGCTTTCCAATTGATGAACAGCTTGGACCAATCCCAACTTGAGCGGGCCGTCATTTATGATGAAGCGCCCTTGGACATCCTGACATACAACAGCACCAAGGTGTCGTTCCCTTTCCGGCCCGAGGGACTTCCCGGCGACGCAATGACCGGCAGCCAGAAAGAATCCCTGCTGAGCTTGATCACTGAGTACGTTGGGCAGGTCCGTACCGATTTGGCGGAGCAGAAGCTTGCCGCGATCAGGGACGAGGGGTTGGACCACTTCCACTTGGCTTGGGCCGGGCCTGTGTCCAAGAATGATGCCCACTACTACCGCATTCACGGGGGCAATTTCGTTGTGGAGTTCGATAACCGACAGGACGGCGCCAACCATATCCACTCGGTATGGCGGGACATTGAAAACGACTTTGCGGCCGACGTTCTGAGGGAACACCTGCTGCTTTATCACGTGCTCTGAGCACGACTTTGCACACGCCATGGCTAAGAGAATGCTGAATTTGATTTCCTGTACTCCGTAAGGCAACGGGCGCCGACCGATGTCAAAGAACCGGGTTATATTACTGGTCATCTCTGCGCTAATCCCGCTAGGATGCTCGTTCTCCCAAGACAGTCCGGCACCAGCAGAGAACCCGCGATCCGCCGATCCGACGGCCGTGAAGGCCACCATCAACGCCGCCGTAGCTGCAACTATACAAGCCACGACCGTCAACGCTACGCCGGCGCCCACACCTCAGCCTACTCCGACGCCCACGTTGACGCACACTCCACGACCCACACCAACGCCCACCCCTCAGCCTACTCCAACGCCCACTGTGCGACCTACGCTGGCGCCAGTGAGCACGGCTGCCAAACGTGCCAAGACCATTACCACCTCGTTAGACCAGCAGGTGGACGTGACTGTCACAGGATTCGCCGACAGCCGGCTGCGGTTCAACCAACTGGTGCAAGCCATCAACGAAGGAGAACGCATACTCGGCGTGCCTTACCCATCGCCAAGGGTGACGATGAAACGGGTGAGAACATTATCCGGCGGGATCTGTGGACGTAACCAAATGAGCTATGCCGCCCGCTACGCCGGGGCCCCTTATGTCGTGGACAACTCAACCATAGAAATCAAAATTGACGGGAACTGCAACAAGACATTCAACTTAATCGCCCACGAAGCAGCCCACACATGGTTTCACGGCAACGATTACGCCGACTGGATAGATGAAGGGTTGGCCAACGCGATTGAGTATCAGGTAGTAGCATCCTACCAGGAAGGCCAAGAAACATATCCATCGGTTACTTACTGCGAGAGCTACTCTAACATCAGCGAACTGGAGCGTGGCGCGCCAAGCCGAGTATTCAAAGACCACTCCATCGGGTTTTCCTGCAACTACGAACTGGGTGACGGAATCTTTGGCGAGCTGAGAGTGTACTATGGAGACGGTGAATTTAACCGGCGAATAGCACAACTGGCGAGGCGAGAAAAGAATGATACAAACAATGAATACACTATAGCCGACATCAGAAGGGTACTTGGCAGGGACGGCCCGGTGCTGGATATAATCAATCGTTGGTACGACGGGCAGCCGGAAATGCGGAAATACCGGCACTTGGACGCCGTAACATACACCCATCTGCCGACGATAGACGCCGATTATCTGCATTTCGCGGGCAAAACCAACGAGCCTGGGATGGTGCATGATTTCGTGCTGGGCAAAAGCCGATACTGTTCGCAGTTCGACCTGTATGAAGGCATTGACAAGCAGCATTGGGTGGACAGCGTTAGTGGTCCTTTGCCCGCGGGCTGGCGCCACAACGAAATCCCGAAAGTAGTAACCGTCAACCACCATATCAGTCCGAGCATGGGCGAATTCAGCGTCACCGTTAGAATCAATGGCAATGCGCTCGCCAACATCAGCGGCCTGTCGCTATCGGTAAGAAGCCGCGTAACCACGGGAGCAGATGGACTCTGCAAAGAAAGCGTCAACTATTCCCAGGTACCCGTGATAGCTGGCCGAATACCGAACGAGCTCAAAGCGGCCGGGCACTACCACTTGGACGCCATACAATGGATTAGCCCGCCAACGATAAGCGGCAGCACAATGAGATTTGCGGGAAAGGCTCTGCCCGGAGCCATCCGGCTGACGTGGCAGGAAGGATTCTGCGGCCAGTTCCACTTCTACGAGCGCGACGAAGCCGGATACCACAGCATAGACTCACTGAGGCCCCTGCTGCCGGACAACCGCCACTGGACCGGCCAAATGACCGGCGAAGTAACCTCGCAACACATCAGCGCCGACGGTACTTTCGAAGCGTTGGTCAGGCTAAGCGACAATGCCCTGACCGGATACCGGAACCCGGTATTGCTGGTAAAAACCCAAGCGGTTGTAGACAGGGCCACCAACAAATGCGGCAAATCAGACGTGTTGTCTGCGGTGGACATCCGGTGAATCAAAATGCGGTGATTAAAAACACGGCATCCCCGAATTGTCCGGGCATCCAGCAGGGCATGTGCAAAGCTCAGCTAAGATATATCTTGAAGTTGGCTCTGCCTGACCAATCCGTGTTGCGAAATTTCTGGCGTGAGCGGACGCCGCATAGTCTTCAGAGCGGGATTGATTGGTGATGGCCAAATGGAAACGGCGCACTTACAAGATGCCTCAAGACCACGAGTGGAAAGCCGCGCCGGGCAACAAGATATTCGTGGCCGACCGAGGCGCGATGCAGTTCGAATACCCGGAGGACTGGATTTTAAGCTTTGGCGAGAGCGGGTCCATCAAGTTCTTCGACTGTGAAGAAGCCGACGCGGACATACGACTCGAAGTCTCGTTGATTTACGTTCCGCCCATAGACTGGAATGGACTGTCCCTGGCACGATTGCTCGACGATGTTGCCCTATCCGACGACCCAAGGGACTTGACCGAACGCGGTCGATTCCATGAGATGCGGCGCGCCAACCTAGAGGCGGTGTGGCTGGAGGTTGGGTTCACGGACGCGGATGAAGGCCGGAAGGCCCACTCGCGCATCTGCTTGGCCAGAGGCCCTGCTGCATACTCCTTTATCACCATGGACTTCTGGGCGGACGCTGACCCCGCCGCCCGCGCTCGAAAAGTCTGGAACACCGTCCTCGACACGCTGAAACTGGACGGACGCAACCAGGACCGGCTGGGGCTTGATGGCCGCCAGCAGCCACCCAAGCTCAGCATGAATTAGCAACCTTCCCAATTTCAAGGAGGCGCTCATCCGGGAGACCAAGACATGACCTTGTCGGCCGTTGGAAAAAACGTAACGCGGACAGACCTGAGAGACAAGCTGACCGGCGAAGCCAAGTACTCTGCCGACCTGAAGCTGCCAGGTATGCTCCACGGCTTGGTGCTGCGCAGTCCCCATCCTCATGCCGAAATAACCGGCATCGACGCCGAAAGCGCGAGGCGGCTCCCGGGAGTCTTTGCGGTGGTGACTCCTTTCGACGTTCCCCAAGGCCGCTTGGCTCATGACGTGGCCGTGTTGGATGCCCGCGTGAGGTTCGTGGGCGACGAAGTCGCGGCGGTGGCGGCGGTTGACTTGGACACGGCTCGCCGCGCTCTTGACCTCATCCAAGTGGACTACCGGGTGCTGCCCTTCGTATTGGAGCCTGAGGACGCGCTGAAGGATGACGCAGTTGCCATCCACCCCGGCGGCAATCTGGCCAGCGATCCCATATCCCTTGAACGGGGCGACGTTGAGCGGGGGCTGGCCGAGGCGGACCTGTTGCTGGAAGGTGATTACGTTATCCCAACCCACTCGGCGACGCCGCTGGAGCCGCGAGTCGCTTTAGCCGCATGGGAAGGCGACTCACTGACTGTTTGGAAGACCAGCCGCGGCGTTCACGTAGACCGCGACGCCTTGGCTGGAGCTTTGAGCGTCCCTGCATCGCGAGTGCGTGTAGTCGGCCCCTACATGGGCGGAGGTTACGGCAACAAGGACGAGTCACGCTTGGCGTCTCTGGTTGCGGTACTTGCGCAGCGGGCCGGTCGGCCGGTGCGCTTGGAGTATTCGCGCCAAGAGGAGTTCGTGGCAGGCCGGGTGCGTCACGCGGCCCGTATCAAGATGAAGGTGGGCGTCAAGAACGACGGGAGCATAACCGCGATTTATGCCGATGCTCTTCTTGATACCGGCGCATACTTGTCATCGGGTCCGGGCGTGGCCCGTCGCACCGGCCAGGGAGCGTTGTACCTGTATCATTGCGCCAACGTAAGATACGAAGCCCGCTTGGCGTACACCAACCGCCCCTCGGCGGGCTCCTACCGGGCGTTGGGCGCTCCCCAAGGACACTTCGCCCTGGAAACCTTGATGGACCGAGCCGCGGAGGCGTTGGGCATGGACCCGCTGGAGTTCCGGCGGAAGAACCACGTTCGCCCCGAAGGTCAACCCGGAGTCCGCACGTCTCCTCCAGACCAGATAGTCGACAGCCAACCGGTGGAAGGTGGCATTCCGTTTTCCAGCAACGCCCTTGGCCAATGCTTAGAATTGGGCGCCGATGCCTTCGGTTGGAACTCTACCCGGACGGGGTATGATTCCACCGACCCCGATAAAAAGATCGGTCGCGGTATGAGCATGATGGTTTACCGCGGTGGGCCGGGCTCGGTGTCGGCGGCGGAGGTCTCCATTGACAGGTCCGGCAATACGACTTTGACCACGGGACTCATCGACGTCGGTGAAGGAGCTACCACAGTGCTGGCCCAGATGGCCGCCGAAGTGCTGGGGATGGATGCCTGGGATATCAGTGTCGTTTCCGCAGATACCCGCGGCACTCCTCCGGCGCCGATTACCGCCGGCTCGGCTGCTACCTTTTCCACCGGCACCGCGGTGGTGGACGCCGCGACCCAAGTAAAGGAGAAGCTCCTCGAGTTGGCCTCCACCGGACTTGAGGCCCCGGTGCAGGAGTTGGACTTGGCTGAAGGGTCCGTTTTCGTCAAGAATGACCCCTCCCGGCGCATGTCGGTGGCTGAGGTGGCCCAAGCTTCGGGGGACGAGACGATTTCAGCATTGGCCACCATAAACCCGGGAAGCGCTGATTACATCGTCAACTCCTTCGGCGCGCACTTTGTAGAGATAGAAGTCGACACCGTCACCGGCCGGGTGACCGTGCTGCGCTACGTGGCTGCCCATGATTCGGGCCGTATAATCAATCCCCGGATGGCATTGAACCAAGCTGAGGGCGCTATTTCACAAATGCTCGGGTTCGCCCTATCTGAGGAGTTGGTGACCGACGGTCCCACCGGCATTACCCTGAACGCCAGTTATCTTGAGCATAAATCGCCGACGGTCCTGGACTATCCGGATATCCAGGTCATTTTCGCCGATGTTGTCGACCCGGTGGGTCCATTGGGGGCAAAAGCCTTGGGAGAGGTGCCCAGCATCGGCCCGGCCCCGGCCATCGCCAACGCCATTTACGACGCCGTTGGCCTGCGTCTTACGCGGGTGCCATTCACACCCGACATGGTCCTCCAAGCGTTGGAATGATGCGGAACTTCCAATTTTTGCAACCCAACTCCATTGATGAGGCCGTGTCGTTGCTGGCAGGGCAGCCCAACGGATCGCGGCCTATCGCAGGCGGCAGCGACCTGCTCTCGGAAATGAAAGACGGGCTGGTAAGCCCGGAGCGCTTGGTCAGCCTTGCCGGTTTGGACGAGTTGAAGAGCATCTCTCAAACCTCGAATGGGACGACGTTGGGGGCGATGGCCACTATCGCCGAGATTGCTGAAAACGAGGTTATTCGCGCCGGTTATACGGCTTTGGCCCAAGCGGCGGCAGGGTTGGCTACGCCGCAAATACGCAACGTGGGCACCCTTGGAGGCAACCTGAACCAGCGGCCCCGTTGCTGGTACTATCGCCATCCCCTGACGGTCTGCTTGAAGAAGGGCGGAGACCGTTGTTTCGCGCTGGAAGGCAACAGCAAGTACCTGTGCATAACCGGGGGTGACCGCTGCTATATAGTCCATCCGTCCGACACCGCCGTTGCGCTCGCCGCGTTCGACGCCGCGATTGAGATTGCCGGTCCCACTGGGCTGCGCGTTGTGCCGATTGAAGAATTCTTCATTGGGCCAAGCCAGGACTTGACCCGGGAAAACGTATTGGCTCCGGGGGAGATTGTGACTCGGGTGTACCTGCCCCCGGTTGACGGCAACGGGTGGGCAGTGCCTCCCCAAAGCCTGTACTTGAAGGCGAGAGAACGCGAGTCAGGGGACTTTGCCTTGGTCAGCGTTGCGGCAGTGTTGCGGTTGGACGGCGCAAAAGTGCAGGAAGCAAGCGTGGTGCTGGGCGGAGTCGCACCGGTGCCGTACAGGGCCCGGCTGGTGGAAGACTACCTGACGGACATGACGACAGCCGACGTTGACCCGATTGCAGCCGGAGGTCTGGCTGTGCCCAATGCCCGGCCCATGGCGGACAACCGCTACAAAATTTCTCTGGCCTCCAGTCTGGTCAAGCGGGCTATCGCACAACTGCTGACCCCTTAACCACTTCCCACCCCCTGGCGTCGTTACTCCAAAGCCACGTATTTCCTACACCGCCCCGCTTTGTCGCCAATGCAGATGGTCACGGACTGTCCGGTCGGCATGACCATCCTTGCCTGCTGTGGTAAGCCCCTTCAAATCTGGCCTTGTCCTCAAATTTCCCCGTCAACGACGTTACAAGTCGACAAAACCGTCAAACTTTGCATTGGCGCAAAGGCTAAACAGAATTTAAGACTTTGTATAATACTTTTGAACAGGGCGCCAGGACCTTTAACCCGTATCCGTCGCTAGGTTAAGGTCCATGGATGTCCCGGGATTAGCGGGGCCTTGCCAAGAAAATGGGAGGACACCCAGTTACATAATAGTCAAGGAGTTCAGAATGAAGCTAGTCGTAGTGGGTGCAGGCCAGGGTGGTTCCAATATAGCGGACGAGTTCGTTGCGCTTGGGAAGTGGGTCTGGAAAAACAGGCGGATACGGATTTTCACGGGTACCGAAACCGATGACATCGCCAAAGGCGTGTTCGCAGTCAACTTGGGCGCGGGAGACCTCTATAGCCTTCAGCACATCCCTCAAACCGACGACCATACGATCCTGCTGGGAACGACCGACGAGTTCCGGGGACGTGGTGCGGGTAAGGTTAACGCCGACGGCGCCGAGCAGGCCCGCCGGGGTGGACACAAGATTGTGACCACCATACGTGACCATGGAGATGTTCCTTCGGCGGACGCCATCATGGTCGTCGCCACCACCGCCGGCGGCACAGGCTCCGGATCCGTGGGCGTCATCGTCGATTTGTTGAAAGACGCCTTCAAGAAACCCGTATACGCCTTGTTGGTTCTCCCCTTCGAGAACCAATATGACGACCCGGACAGCATGGTAAACACAGCCACCTGTATCAAACGGGTACTGGACAATTCCAACGCCGATGCCGTTTTCTTCGTGGACAACCAGAAGTTTGTCCGGGGCAGTCAATCGATGTCCTACAACTACTCACAGATCAACCGCAAGATAGCCGATTCGTTTTTGGACATCCTTTGCGTTGGAGAGGAGACCGACCGGCGATATATCGGTGAGGTATTGGACGCCAACGACGTGATACGCATACTGCATGGGCCTACGGCCATCGGAGTCGCCCAAGCAGCGATCCCAAAGAAGAACAGCGGTGGGCTGTTCGGCCGGATGCGTGGAGAACCCAAAATTAATCACTTCTCAGTCGCCAAGGTCCAAATAGAACGGGCCCATAACGTGCTCCAGCAAGCGTTGGGCGACCTGTCTATCGACTGTGAGCTATGGGAGAACGGGTGTTCCTACTATGACGCCCAGAACGTGTTGGGACTGTTCAGTGGCCCGGTCGATGAAGCCAGCGAAGAGATAGTGGAAATGATGGACACCACGTTGGCGGAACGGGTCCCCGGCGCTGGACGCAGGAAGGGCACCTATCTGGGCCGGGTTTCCGACACCATCGGTTTCACTATCATCGTGTCCAACATCGGAAGGGGCGCGGCCATGGACCGTGTCGAGAAGTTCTTCCTGGACGCCACCAGAATGTTGGGAGAAGTCCAGCACAAGCGGCAAGGCAGAGAAAAACTGTGGGAAGCCACATCCCGGACCGCGGCCCAGATCCCGGACCTGTAGAAAGTTAAGGGCGTTTCGTCCCCCCAACCCGGGCGGCAGATACACCAAATCAGGAGGTTCATCATGAGGAGCTCGAGAACGCCTGAGCACCGAAGCGGCTCATCAAGGCTCGTACTATTAGTGGGTTTGTTTATCTTGGTCGTTGGCTTGGGCTTGGCCATTACCTACTTTACCCAAGGGTTCGGCTCGCTGTCGGCGGAGACCACTGAGCCGGTTCCCGCAGTGACTGAAACGGAGGCCCTGGTGGAGCCGGAGGTTGTATCTGAACCTCTGGCCCCGGGCCAGTCGGAAGCCAACACCGCGATTGTTGTCCCGGAAGGTTCCGCTAACGAGCCTTCCTCGGACCCGAAGATTGATCCCGCCGCTCCTGAGGTCCCAATGAACGAGTCTGACGAGACTCCCAAGCTCGAACCGGCGGTAGATGTTGAGGCAAAGCCGGGAGAGCCCGCTGACACCCTCAAGGAGGCTAAGGCGGAAGAGGTGACCGACGAACAGGCTCCCATCCCGGCCCAAGAGACTGGAACGGAACGGAATTTGAAATTCTTGCCCCAAGTCCAGTTCGGCGAAGTGCTTGGCGAAGGATTGGTGGAATTGCCTATGCCCAACGGCGACAGGGTTGACACTTGGTACACTTTCCAAGTGGACACCAAGAGTGGGGAAATCATAGTTTACTTCGCCCTGTTCGACGAAGAGAAGCAGTCGTTATTGAGCACAGTGCGGGTCGACGACTACGCCAAGGGCAACGACTTGACCCATGCTGAGGTGACCCTTTTCTATGAAGACGGGATGCAACGGATCGTCGGGTTTGACGGTGTTGCCGGCACCATGGCCCTCACACAACGCTACAATGCCCCTTACGGCCCCAGCATTTTTTCACCTGAACTGCGCCGCTCGATGGTGTATTACGGGATGGAGTTGCAAGATGCAGAGGGCAACGCGTCCTTGGAACTGGACCTGGACGTAAGCGGCCTGTCCGAAGGTGAAAAGCTAAGCTTCATGCAGTCAGCGCCCGCGGAAGTCGCGATGGCACTGGAGGAATTGAAGAACCTGGTCAGCTATATTGAAGTGGTGAGACAAGGCTGAATCGAGTAAAGACATACACCATCACCCGGCCTTGTCCCGGTTCCTGGAGTACCAGACGGTTCAATGGGCGACTGAACACCGGCAACTGCTGGAAACGCAGAGGCCGGTTTTCTTTTGCCAACGCACGCTTCGACTGAGGTATCCATCCGGGAAAGAAGAACCTCCGGCTTGCGAAGGCCCTGCACCCAGCGCACCAAACCTTGTGCGAAGATTGTCCCTCTGCTAAAATCGGCGCAAATCCACTAAGACAACCGCCCAAGGGACCCACTGGCCTTTAATAATCCGGCTGGATGGGAATAGGACCGCAGGTAGGAGGAAAAAAATGCCGTCGTTTTGGGAAAACCTGAGATTCGCGGGCGAAAGAGAGATGGACGACCTTCATGGCTATCAGGGCTTGGATATGGTCTGTTACGTCAGTCATCCCGCGCCCACTGCCGGGAGTTCATGGCCTACCATCATAGTGATCCAGGAAGCGTTCGGTGTCACCAGGCACATAGAGAAAGTATGCGACCGGTTTGCCCAAGAGGGTTACGTGGCTATTGCCCCGGCCCTGTATCACCGGGAGCATCCAAACCCCAAGCTGGGATACGACGAGATGCCCCAAGTCCAGCGCTACATGGGAATGCTGCGGGACGATGAACTGGTCGAAGACATCAACGTCACTATCGATTATCTGCAGAACACTTACGGACGCACCAAGGGACAAAAAGTCGGTATCGTCGGCTATTGCGTCGGCGGCCGCATCACCTATCTGGCTGCGACCAGTTGCCCGGGTCTTAGCGCAGCCTCGGCATACTACCCGGGTCGCGTGCTGACTCCCTTCGGGGATGGGCCTGCTCCCGTAGACCTGACCCATCAGATCCAAATCCCCGTTATGGGTAACTTTGGCGCTTTGGACGCCAACCCTACCGTTGAAGATGTCGGGACCATTGAGGCTAAGCTCAAAGAGGCCGGCGTCACCTACGACTTCAAGATATACCCCGACGCGGACCACGGGTTCAATTGCGACGAGCGTGCCAGCTACCACCAAGCTTCAGCGGAGGATGCCCTTGCCCGTACCTTGAGTTGGTTCGATAAGTACGTAAAGAACTAACGGGGGCGGTTCAGGATTTCCGCCGGATAACGAAAAAGCGGTACGATTCGTACCGCTTTTTCGTTATCGCCAACGGCATCCGGCCACTCCGGGGTGTGGTTGGCTCATTTAACGGACTCTTGGGTCCGCTGGAACTCAATCAGGTATGATACGGGACTTAAGGGCGTCCTAGCCGGCGGCCTGTCAGTCTATTCGTCCTCGTCGTCCAGGTCTATGGGAACGGTGATTGCGATCTTTGGCGTGCCGGCGTCGCTGTCCCGGTCGTTACGCTTGGAATCGCCCCAAGGCCCCGCTTCAACGTAGTTCTTAAAGTCGCGGATCTCGCCGCAAACTTGGCACACACCTTGGCTGACCAGTCCATCGGCCGGTTGAATCACCCAGTGATGACGGCATTGAGGCGTGGCCTCAGTCTCTTCAATTGTTGGGATGATCGTGTTTTGGACCATGGCCTCATACCTCCTTAAAATGCAACGTAATGTTACCACGCCATTGCGGTATTCGTCAATCATAGCCGATAGTTGTTAACAAATATTTAACGCTGTGTTAGGAATACGGACACGTCTTGGAAATATCGGCATAGCTTTCGTTAGAATTATGAGACTTGAAGTGCCTTGCAACCGGCGCTTGGCGCACCGAGCCGGGATTTCGAACGTCCCGGAATTTCGAACGTCGGGGAATTGCCGGGTAGTTACCAGCAGGTCTGAAGGCGGTGAGGCTTCGGAGGGTTGAAGAGGAGCGAGTGACAAACGGGGTGGTGTGAGCGGGCAGTGGCGGTCCCGCAGCGCGTATCCTTCTGCCGGTTGTGCGGTGACGGGGGACCGGGGATTCAGTCCGGCAACGAGATTTTTTGCGTGCTCATCCTAGTAACGCCCCATCCGGCCAGCCATGCTGAATGGCGACCGTCGCCGCCGGCGACCACCACGGCCAAGTCCTTGGCGGACCGCACTATGGGGACCAGGGTATCCGGGTTGGTCTCGTCTATCCAGCTTGGCCAGTTGCGGTTGGCGTAATGGGCCACGTCCTTCAGTTGACGCAACGGCATACGGGCGTTCTGGTAAATGAACTCCCGTACGTCGTCCTTGGAGAGACCGGAGGCCGCTATCTCGGCGGCGTGTTCCGGGCAAAGCACCACTATTATCTGCACGCCGGTGCCAATTTGATAGTAACTGGGAATACCCACCGCCTTCATGGTGCCGACAATCGTTTGCAGCACCTCTACGCCGGTGGAGACGGTAGTCTCCATCACCGGGTAGTTCCCCCGGATTCCGGCGACGGTGACGATGCTTTCGTCGGGACTGAAACCAAGCTCCAAGTGGCGGGGCTCCCAGGGACTCCGGGACTCGTTTTCGGCGAAGCAGAAGGTGTACCGGTCCGCTGAGGCCAGCGTCGCCTTGTCCATGTCGCCCGGAATCAGCCCGCCAACGTTGCGGACCACCAGCCGCAACGCCCGGCCGATTACCGCGTTAGCTTGGTACCCGGGGCCAAAACAACCGGTGTCGCCATTGACCCCCAACCGCTGGGCTATGGGGCCGTTCACTATCACCACAGGAGCGGCTCCCCCGGTGGTTGACGATACGCCCGCAAGGTTGAACTCGTCCCGCAGCACCGCCTTTACCGCGGCCACCACTACGGGAAAATGCTCCGGCCCGCAGCCGGCCATGGCAGCGTTGACCGCCACCTTTTCCAGCGTGACGGGGGCATTGCGGGGCTGGATTACCCCCAAGGATTCCGACGGGTTCCGGCCATATTGGCCCAGGACTTCCTGGACCAGGCCCTCTGTAGCCGGCATAACCGGCAGCCCGTCGGTCCAGCCCTGTTGGACGTAATAGTCCTGGATAGCGCGGGGGGAGTTATTGATCTCCACCCGGCGCGATTCCAAGCGTGGTGAGTTCAGCATTTCTTAAACCCCGGCTAGTCTACGAAGATTGCGTAATTGGTCAGAGGTACTTCCTCGCCGACCTTTTCGCCCCAAATCACAATTATGTATACGCCCGGCCCCAAGTCCTCGATGATATTGCTGATGTTGGCCCTGATCTGAAACCCCGATGCCGACCGCGACCAAATGTCGGCGATGGTGTAAGGAATAGTCTTGAACCTCTTCTGTGGAGACAGTCTGAGTTGTGGTGTTATAGAACCCCGGTTCCTCGGAGTTTCAGGGTCAACAGAGTAAGGGTCCACGCCCGCAGTCCAAGAATACTGGGCAATGAGATTTTCTTTTGAATAGTATGATCCCACCGGCGCGGGTTCGATGACAAAGGTGACCGGTTCCTGCCCTACGCCATAAGAATAAGTGGCATCCAGTTGTCCCAGTGTCAGAGGATGCGGAGATTCATGATACCAGACCTGAATCCCACTAATGGTGAAGCCGTCCTTTAGCAAACCGGCGAACCTCAGGACTCCCCGGGAAGAGATCACGGGTTTGGTATCGAACTCCACGTAGTCACCCTCAAAGTTCTGTACCATTGAGCAAGCGTGGGCGTTGCAGGAGATCCCCAAGCTCACCTTCTTATGCCACTTGTTCAGGATGTTTCGCCGATGGCCGGGACTGTTCATCAGACCCGCGTGGCTTTTGGTCAACAACGCTTGAGGGGACTGCTTGTTGTATAGGATGCCCTCGCGCAGCACATAGGACGAAACGTTTTCTTGCACGTAGTTGGTCCCGCCCGCCAGAATGTAGCGCATGGGCGGGGTCAGACCGTCCATTCCCCAATGGCCACGGAAATTGTGCCGCAACAGCGCCTCAGCGTGTTGCTGGGCGGCGGAGTTATTGCTGAGAGTCACCGGGCCAAGTTCCGCCGCATTCCGGGCCAGATTGATCAGACCAATGACGTGAGACCTCCATTTGTCCAGGTCCATGAGCGTAGAACGCATTGGGGTCGGAGTTGGTTTTGGTGTAGACGTCGGACGCGGGGTGGCCGTGGCTGTTGGCGCTGTGATGGGAGTATAGGCTGGCGACAGCGGCAACGGAACGGGCGTTGCAGTTGGAGCCCGAAGCGCCGCCGCCGCTTGTTGCTCTGTGGGCGCGGGAACAACCGTAGGGTCAGGCCGGGCCGCGATAACTTTACGGCTTATATATCCGTGGATTGCGGCTATGGAAGCAGCCTTTTCTTCGTGCCTGGCGGCCAGTGTTTTTTTGCCCTGTATACGGTAGCAGGTGGACATCACCGCGTGGGCCGCAGCTTCCGAGTGGTAAGCTGTTCCGGTAACCGTCTCTCTCTGGAGCGCAGTTTCGGCATCTGTGATTGCCTTGTCACATTGGCCATTCCTGGCATAGGCTTCGGCGCGGTTCACGTGGTAGATAGCGTTGCTGTCCACAGAAACGGCCTTCGAAAGGTGCCGGATGGCAAGATCGTAAAGGCCCTGGGTCATGTAGGCCAGCCCTGTCCAGTTGTGCAGTGATGCCGATGGTTTGCCGTGGCTCTGCAAGGCCTCTTCGAAGTGCTTCACGGCCGCTTGGTGTTGACCGGTTTCTAGGAGTCTTCGGCCTTTGTTGTAGACTTTGAGAGTGTTACCTTCGAACTTATCCCTAGCCGACGTGTTGACTTCGGGAAACTGTTGTTGAGGTACGGGTCCCGGCGTGACGGTCGGATGAGGTTTTGGCGTTGGAGTCGGGGTGGGTATAGGAGTTGGAGGAAGCTCTGGGATTGGCGTGGGTGCTACAGTCATCTTGGGGTGTGTAGGCTCCGGAGTCGGAATGGCCGCCAGCACCAACCCTGATGTTGGCGTCGGAATAGATGTCGATGTCGATGTTGATGTGGGGTCTGACTTTGACGTAGGAGCAGCGGCCGGAGCCAGGCCTTGCCTTTCGGTCGATTGTAAAGCACTCGTTAGCAAGGGATCCAAACGGTTCTGGCAGCGTCCACCCAAGAAGACCACCACCCCTACGAGCACCGCCAGGAAGATGACCGTCAATCCTATACGCCAAGGGTTCTGACTGGAGCGGGCGCCTTGGTGCCGCGTTTGCCCGCCGCTCGCTGCCGACGAATGCGACGCAACCGGTCGAGGCTGCCGCTGCTGTGATTCAACCGCCCCGGGCTGTGACCGCGGCTTCTCGAGACTGCCACGTCCTCTTAGCCTCCGCTGGTTACAGTCAACGCAAGTGCAGGCGGGTGGGTGAGCGTAGCGGTTGGGACGTTCGGCCACGGCTTACCCTCGCCACCCCCTTAGGTTGCGCTTCCAACGTTCGTATGGGCTGCCGGTGATGATGCACATTGCCGGACCGACAAACTCTGGCATCCACTTGGGAGACAGAATGGCACGCCGCAGCTTGATCACCACTTGGTGCGCCAGTAGCAACGCCGACAGGCACAGTATCAGGTCGAGACCGACGTAGGGACCTGGGGCGACGGCGGACGTTAGTTTGAACGTCCCGACTGTTACGGCTATGGCCGCCGTTAACAATCCTATCGTCGAGTACAGGGCGGTCCTGCGCTTGGCGTACCGCATCGCTATCCTCACCGCCAACGCCATTGCCAGCACCGGGCAGACGATCATCACCGCAGTCTCAATGGGGCTTACCAGGAAGAGGTACTTGACCATTGGGGAGGCACCAGGCCAGTCAGTTCGGCGCCGCTGCTGGCGTCATTGATACCGTCCAGCCGTAACCAGGGCAGGAAGACCACACCGATAAGCAACATGGTGGACCCGAAGGTGACTAACCGGACCATCCAGGAAGCGATGTTCTGCCAGTTTGCGGCCGAGTTGGCCGGACTGCTCATCTTCTATCTCCAAACGGAGATGTTATTTCCCTGATGTTCTCAGAAGCAATTTGGAAATCGTTCAACTGCGCTTCAAGGTCCTTGATAGCCAGCGGCACTTCCCTGAACTCCCCGACGTTGAACTTGGCGGAAAGCTTCAGTTTTCTCAAGTCAATGTCCATGTCGTCCAAGCGGTACATAATTTCTTGTGCTTGGGTTCGGACGCTGTGTGCTTGGTCGCGCCATTGCTCGTATTCGGCGTAGTGGGTGTCGTCCCGCTCCCGGGCAAGCTGTTGCCTAGCGGGGTCGTGGTAGCCTTGGGTCAAGGCACGCTGCGTTGCAAAATAAACATCCGCCCGTTCCTCGGCGGCGTCGATGGCGAGGGTGAATTTCTGGAAGGCCGTCTGAGCCCTAGCGTAGCGAGGTTCCCACTCCACCAGCAGGTCACCTGCGATGACTATCTCCGATATGTCTCTGACGGCGACGGCCCCGGCGTCGTCGAATTTAGCGCCCATTTGCACCGTCTGGTGGTGAACCATGCCGATGCTTTCGTCGAAGTGGGCTGCGCTCGAAATCTTGGCTTGGCTGACGAAGAGCCAACCGACACCCGCTAAGGCGGCTGACAGTACGGCCACCAGAGCGTAGTTAAAGAACTTGGTCACGATTACATCCTACAGACAGCGAATGCAACCCTTAGAACCGAGATTAGTAAGAAAATGAATCTGATGCCCCGAGCACCCTGCGGACGGCTAAAAATCCGGTAACGCCCCGAACACCTATCCGCCGCCGGTGACGGATAGTAAGGTTGTAACGAGTGCGCCACCTTTTTTGCATTCGATTAACACATTTGGGTACTTGGGTTTAATAACTAGGCCGACAGGTTTGGACCGCAACGTTCAGTCGGTAAGCAGCCCAACAATCTCCGGAGCGTAATCGTGGGCCATTTGTTGCACTTCGGCAACGCTGCGGATTGCGAGTGGGCTGGGCAAGGTAACTATACGAGCGCCCGGCATTCCAAGTATGGCGCAACGGGCTTGGGCGGCCCGCGTGAAGGCGGTGGTAATGACGCTGACCGACGGCACTCCCTTGGACTCGGTGGCTACTGTGTCGTGGAGACCCCACGTCGTGCAGGACCCTCAATCAGCCACACCGTGGACCACCACGTCGCACTCGTCTATGAGAGAGTCGAGGGTTTCCACGGCGCATGGGGCGCTATAGCTGTACTTGGTGGCGTAGAGCACTTTCTTTGCGCCGTACTCCCCGACCAGCACCTGCTGAAGCTCCCGCAAAAAGGAGTCGGCGTGGTACTTCCGGTTTTCCAATAGTCCGATGGTCTTGCCTTCGAGCCCCGGCAGGTTCGGGCTGAGGCCAAGCTCCTCCGGCACGTCCTCCGCGCGGGGGTCAAGTATTTCGATGGTGGAAGCCAAGTCAGCCATGTTCGGCACCTCCAATAACGACGGGCAACGAAGCCGGTAATGTGTGGTGATACGTTATTGTAGACCGGGCTAAATGTCCAGTGAAAGTGAAGGCAAATCGAGAAGGCAAGCAGTTGCGGAAATGCCAAGCAAACGTTGGCCGACGGACGCCCAGGGGTGAAAAACAGGGACAGGGAATGGTTAGACGGCTACCCGGCCATTTGGAAGAACTTGCCCTCGGTCTTGATGGAGGGCGCAACCACCATTTCGACCTTGTGGAAGTCTCGGACAGTGTACGCGCCGCACATTCCCATAGATACGCGGAGGGCGCCAACGAGGTTTTGCGTACCGTCGGTGCGGCTGCTTGGGCCGTACAGAATCTGTTGCAGGGATCCCTTGGTGCCGACCTTGATGCGGGTTCCTCGTGGCAATTCGGGGTGGGCGTTGGCCATTCCCCAGTTGTAACCGCAGCCCGGCGCCTCTTCGGCTTGGGCGAAGGGCGTGCCCAGCATTACGCCATCGGCGCCGCTGGCTATGGCCTTGCAAACGTCCCCTCCGGTGCGCAAGCCTCCATCGGTGATGACAGTGACATACCGGCCGGTGCGGCGGAAATAGTCTTCCCTGGCAGCCGCGCATTCCAAGGTGGCGGTCACTTGGGGTATCCCTACTCCGGTAACCTCGCGGGTGGTGCAGGCCGCTCCTGGTCCTACGCCGACCAGAATGCCGTCGATGCCGGTCTGCATCAACTCTTGGGCCACGTTGTAGGTAACGCAGTTTCCTACAACCACCGGCACCTTCAGGGCCTCGATCAGCTCTGAGAACACCAGCCCCCGGTAGCTGCGCGACATGTGCCTGGCGGTGGTGACGGTGGACTGGACGACGACGATGTCCGCGCCGGCCTCTACGGCCACCGGGGACATTCGTTTGGTTGTCTGAGGAGTGAACGAAACGGCGCACACCGCGCCGGACTTACGGATTTCCTGGACCCGTTCGCCGATCAGATTTTCCTGAATCGGCTCAGAGTAGACCTGCTGTAAGTGGCCTGTGACCTCCTCCTGGGACATGGAGGTCAACTCTTCCAATACTGAGTAGGGGTCTTCATAGCGAGTGTAAAGGCCCTCGGCGTTCAACACCCCAAGGCCGCCCATCTGATGCATCAGGGTTGCAAAATGGGGCGACACCGCTCCGTCCATAGCAGACGCAAGAACGGGTATATCAAAAGCCCTGTCGCCGATGGTCATCTTGGTCGAGGTCAAGTCCGGGTTGATGGTAACCTCGCCCGGAACGATTGCTACTTCGTCAAAGCCGTAAGACCTTTCCAACTCTTTGAACAGGCGCCTCGGCATCCTTTCTTACCTCGACTGAAGTCTCATTTTGTGTGCGGCTGACTCTATCAGGAACCGCGGCATTAAGTCAACGGAAATGGGCGGGCTGACTTGGCGTGTTTCCATCCGGTCCACAGAGGTCGGATAAAATTCGGGGATCCTCAAATGGGGCGGTGTTTGACTCTTGCCAGGTTGTGAAAAATAGTGCATACTTTGCGTCGACATTACTTCCTGGTGGTTTGAGCGTGGCGGACCCACCCGTTCCCATCCCGAACACGGTAGTGAAACGCCTCAGCGCTAACGATACTGCCTTGGTAACGGGGTGGGAAAATAGGTCACCGCCGGGGGGTATGTCATACCCACAACTAACATCCGCTTAAAACCACGGCCCCGGCAGGGAAGTCTACACCACCGACGGGATGCTGAGGCCGATCTACCGCCACTTTTCCGACTTCCAGATACCGGCGGTTATGTAATTTAGTCGCGGTTTTTTTACTTTACACAATACTTACCCGTAAACTATAATCGGCGGATGTTCGTTGGCACACCTCTGGCTGTCCTGAGTCGCAGGCCCCGGAGCGGCAGGACCAATTGACCGTAATGAGGTGTGGAACAGGTGAGGAAGGTTCCGTAATCGTTGCCTCGCCGTGTACTCACTAAAGACCTACTGCCACAATAGAGGGACCTGAGCTTCATCATTAGGAGCGATTGTTATGGGAAGTCGGTTCGAGAAATTCTCCGAGAGAGCCCGCCGGGTTCTGTCGTTGGCCCAGGAAGAAGCCCAGCGATTCAACCACAACTATATTGGGACCGAGCATATTCTGTTGGGCTTGGTACGGGAGACTGAGGGCGTTGCCGCTCGGGTCCTGTCCAGCCTGACGGTGGATCTCAGCAAAGTCCGTTCTGCGGTTGAGTTTATCATTGGGCGCGGCGAGAAACCGGCCCAAGGGGAGATCGGATTGACTCCCCGCGCGAAAAAGGTGGTGGAGTTGGCCGTCGACGAGGCTCGGCGGATGAACCACACCTACATCGGGACCGAACACCTGCTGATTGGCTTGCTCCGTGAAGGAGAAGGCGTCGCCGCCGGGGTGCTGGAAAGCTTGGGCGTGACCCTCGACAAAGTACGGGCGGAGACCCACCGCATTTTGAGCCACAGCGCAGGCACTGGCTCTCAAGGCTCTCGCACCGCGTCCCGTACTCCTACTCTCGACCAGTTGGGCGTTGACCTGACGGTGGCAGCCAGGGCCGACAAGCTCGACCCGGTTGTGGGACGGGAACAGGAAATCCAGCGGGTGATACAGATACTCAGCCGCCGTACCAAGAACAACCCGGTCTTGGTGGGTGAGCCGGGGGTTGGCAAGACCGCCATTGTAGAGGCCTTGGCCCAGCGCATTGGCGGCGGAGAAGTCCCGGAGACCCTGCAAGGCAAGCGGCTTGTCACGCTGGACATGGGCGCCCTCGTAGCGGGGACCAAGTACCGCGGCGAGTTCGAGGAACGTCTTAAGAAGGTCATTGACGAGATAAAGACGTCCGGCAACTGCGTGTTGTTCATCGATGAGGTGCACACCATTGTAGGCGCGGGCGCCGCAGAAGGCGCTGTCGATGCTTCCAACATCCTCAAGCCATCGCTGGCCAGAGGAGAACTCCAGTGCATCGGCGCCACTACCTTGGACGACTATCGCAAGTACGTCGAAAGAGACCCGGCGTTGGAGCGGAGGCTACAGCCCGTCCGCGTCGAAGAGCCCACCAGCGACGAGACCATCCAGATCCTCCAGGGCGTTATAGGGCGTTACGAAGACCACCATAAGGTGGACTTCACTGAAGAAGCTATACGGACGGCCGCCGTATTGGCCGCGCGGTTTATCTCCGACCGGTTCCTTCCGGACAAGGCCATAGACCTGATTGACGAGGCCGGCTCTCGCGTGCGGCTGCGAGGCAGCGTCACCCCGGCGTCGGTGAAAGACGCGATGCAGGTGCTGGAAGAGGTCCGCAAGGAGAAGGACGAAGCAATCGCCTCCCAGAGATACGAGGCTGCCGCCGAGTTGCGCGACCGCGAATTGCGCCAGAACGCAGACCTGAACGACTTGGAAAAGGAATGGCATGAAGGCCGGGGCAAAGACCGGCCGGTGGTTACTGAAGATGACATTGCGGAAGTGGTGAGCATGTGGACCGGTATCCCGGTGACGCGGCTCGCCCAGGAAGAGACTGACCGACTGCTCCGCATGGAGCAGGAAATCCACACGCGCATCATAGGTCAGGACGAAGCTATCGTCGGCATCGCCAAGTCGGTGCGAAGAGCGAGGGCAGGCCTGAAAGATCCGAGGCGTCCCATCGGCGTGTTCATGTTCCTGGGGCCTACCGGCGTCGGCAAGACCGAGTTGGTAAGGGCGATGGCCGAGTTCATGTTTGGCGACGAAGATACTATGATCCGGCTGGACATGTCCGAGTTCCAGGAACGGCACACGGTCGCCCGGCTCATTGGCGCCCCTCCGGGTTACGTTGGCTACGATGAGGGGGGCCAGTTGACCGAGAGTGTCCGTAGGAAGAACTACTGCGTAATCCTGCTGGACGAGATTGAGAAGGCCCACCCCGAGGTTTTCAACATCCTCTTGCAGATTTTCGACGCCGGTACTTTGACCGACGCCAGGGGCCGCAAGGTCGACTTCCGGAACTCTATCCTTGTAATGACCAGCAACCTTGGGTCTGACTTGATCAAGCGGGAGACCAACCTGGGCTTCAGCATCAAGACCGACGAAGCCCAGACCGAAGAGAGTTCATACCAGCGGATGAAGGACAAGGTGATGGACGAGGTGAAGCGCTTCTTCCGTCCTGAATTCCTTAACCGCATTGACGCTACGGTTGTGTTCCATCAGCTTAACCGGGCTGAGATCCTGTCCATCGTCGAACTCATGATAGGGCAGGTCCGGAAAGAGCTCGACGAGAAGAAGATCGCCTTGGAGATAACCGAGGCGGCCCGAGAATACTTGGGAGAAAAAGGCTTCGACCCGGTTATGGGAGCACGTCCTTTGCGGCGGCTGATCCAGAACGTGGTAGAAGACAATCTATCGGAAGAGGTGCTTAGCGGGCGGTTGAACGCGGGTGACGTGGCGGTGGTCGATGTGGAAAATGGCGAGATCGTGATCCGCAACAAATCAAATATAGAAGCGGAGATACCCGCCGAAGCCGGCACCCCCGCATGATCTAAACCCGGCAACTTGAATAGGCTACTGACAGAAGGCCCCGCGAGCGCGGGGCCTTCTGTTGTTATAATTGGCGAACTTGAATGAAGAGAGGTCATCGGTTGACTCGCCAAAAAGATAAATCTCGCACAGTGTTTTTCTGCACCGACTGTGGTTTCGAGAGCCCCAAGTGGATGGGGTTCTGTCCCTCCCCCTCCTGTGGTTCGGGCCAACCCTTGGTGGAAAGCAACGCCCGCGCTAAGGGATCGAGCCATTCCCCTTGGATGGCCGCTTCGTCGGTAGGCTTCCAGGAGTTGTCGGAACTGGACTCCAACGATGGGCAACGAATAGAGTTGCCTTGCCGGGAGCTTAACCGTGCTCTCGGCGGCGGCATCGTCCCCGGCTCGGTCGTATTGCTGGCAGGCGAGCCTGGAGTGGGCAAGTCTACGCTCCTGCTCCAAGTCGCCCGGTATCTGTCCGAGGCAGGGCAAACGGTGGTATACGTCGCGGGAGAGGAGTCCCCGCAGCAGATCAAACTGCGGTCGGAAAGGCTGGGGTTTTCCGGACGAGGGGTGTTGTTGTTGTCGGAAACCGGTGTCGATGAGGTTATCAACAGGCTGGAAGAACGCCAGCCCTCCTTGGCGATATTCGACTCCATCCAAACCATGTACTGTCCGGACGTAGCTTCTGCCCCGGGCACAGTAGGTCAGGTGCGGGAGGCGGGTTTGCGGCTGATGCGCTGGTCCAAAGCCCGCAATGTGCCGGTGATTCTAGCGGGACATTTAACCAAGGACGGCGCGGTGGCGGGGCCGAGGACACTGGAACACATGGTGGATGTAGTTCTTTCCTTGGAGTCGCAGGAATTCGGCTCACTTCGTTTGCTGAGATGCAGTAAGAATCGCTTCGGCTCCACCCACGAAGTTGGCGTGTTCGAGATGTCCGGGCGTGGCTTGATCGAAGTAGAGGACCCGTCAAAGGCGATACTGGAACAGAGGTACGCTCAGGCTGTGGGCGCGGCCTTGACGCCGGTGTTGGAAGGTACCCGTCCAATGGTGTTGGAAGTGCAGGCATTGACCTCCCCGTCCCATCTTCCCGCTCCCCGGAGAGTTGCCAACGGCTTGGACTTCAACCGCGTGCTCATGCTGATTGCCGTGGCGGGGAGGCGCGGCGGGCTGGACCTGTCAGGACAGGACATTATCGTCAACGTGGCCGGCGGCTTGAAGGTCAACGAACCGGCGGTGGACTTGGCTATCGTTCTAGCCATCGGGTCCAGCCTGCACAATCGCGCGCTTGACCCGGGGCTGGTGGCCTTTGGGGAATTGGGCCTCGGTGGGGAGGTCCGGTCGGTGCCACAGGCCCAACGGCGTCTACAAGAGGCGCAGCGGTTGGGTCTCAGCACAGCCGTACTGCCGGCATCGACACCGGAAGAAGAGGTTAATGGAGTGGGGTTAGACTTGTCCTTGGTCCGGACCGTGCGTCAAGCGCTTCAGGTGGGACTGGGAGGTCCGAGGCCTTAACCTCCGCCAGTCGCCGCAGTTGAGGCGGCATGGTGCGGCTCGAATTCGTGGTCCTCGCACGCGACCCAACGCGAGCCGTCCTCGTAGACCTCTTTTTTCCAGATGGGGACCGTTTCCTTCAGCCGGTCCACCGCTTGATGGCAAGCCAAGAAGGCCTCTTTCCGGTGGGGTGACGCTACGGCCACCACCAAGCTGATTTCCCCGATGTCCACCCGGCCAATTCGATGGGATATGGCGATGTCTTCAACCCCGAACTCGACCATCAACCCTTGGCGCACTTCCTCCAGTTTCTTCAAAGCCATTTCTTCAAAGGCTTCATATTCCAGCGTGACTACCCGCTTGCCCTCAAAGTTATCGCGGGTGGTCCCCAGGAAGGTTACCACCGCGCCGTTGGTGTCTTTTTGCACCAAGGCGGTCACCTTGGCCGGGTCCAGTGGTTGATGGGTGATTTCGATCATGGGATTATCCTCCGCTGACCGGTGGAATCAAACAAACGTCGTCGCCAGATTGCAGGACAACGTCGGTCTCGGCGTAGTCGGCGTTAACCGCCACCACTATCTTTACTTGGGGTGGCGCGAGCATCGGAAATTGACGCCTGACCTCCGCAGTCAGATCCGCCACCGTCGCGCCTTCGGGCAGCTCCATCGCGACGGCGTTGCGCCCGGCCCGCTCCCGGTAAAGAGCAAAGAATCTAACGGTTATGTCCACTGTAGTCCCCGGACCGGCGTTGTCGGCAAGCTTATGGCGCACCCGTTAGTCGGGGCCTAGGGATATAGACTGGGCCCCGGAACACGGTTAGCTTGATCGTTTGGTCGCAACCATATTATCGCACAGCAGCGGAGGGATTTACAGAAATTACGCGGCTCAGGCGACGGCTGGAATCAGCGGCTGGAAGAGCAAACCGATGCTGGGCGAATGCCGGGCGCCCGTCACATTTTGGCGCACGTAATTTGGACGATGGAAGACTGACTATTCAATCTTAAATTTACAGTGTCGCGGAAGCAAATTCAGCACTTCTCCAAGCGAGCCAAAATGGGAGGAAACGAGAGGAAAACAAGCACGCCGGTAAACTCCGCTTGATACAAGTACGCCTAACGGATATAATTTGTCGTACTCCCTTCGTGGGCCTGTAGCTCAGGCGGTTAGAGCGCGGTCCTGATAAGACCGAGGTCGATAGTTCGAGTCTATCCAGGCCCACTTTTTTTGGCCCAACGGGACTATAGACAGTACCGTAGCGGCGGCCAGTGGTCCTCCAGGCAGAGTGTCGTAGTCGACGGCAAAGCTTGCCTACAGGTAAGGTGAAGCTCGACGTCAATTACCTTTGCCGATGCTCATAGACGCAACACTTGGTACGGACCAATACCTTACGTAATCGCTGCCACAGATGGCGCTGAAGGAAAGGCTACGGTCTTGCGATAACGCTTGATTGATGGCAGACGTCGTAGACGCGGTGTCGCCGGGAAGGCGACTCACGTCACTCGACCTGTGCCAGCAGCTTCGGGTGCTACCAGGACTTCAGTACCGGCAGCACTTCCTCGGTGAAGAGCTTCAGGCTTCGCTCCGCAATATGGGACGGGATGCCACCGAAGCGGAAGGAGACGTTCCATTCGAAATCGCCCAGCAGTTCCCGGCGTTCCTCAAGCCCCCGCAGAATCTTGTCCGGTGTGCCCCAACTGGCCGCCTTCATGAAACCTTCGACCGCCCCTTCAAGACCGGCCGAACGTGCCATTGCAGCCTTCTGTTGATAGGCGTCGTAACCCTTAACCGCACTGAAGTGATCACTGAGAAATTCGTAGTGATAGAAATTGCTCTCAACAAACTTGCCTTGGTACTGGCGCGCTTCTTCTTCACACTGCGCCATGTCAGCGCCGCACACGACGAACTCGGTGAGCATCAGGGTTGGCGGCTCGGTGCCGTGAAATTCACGGTGCAGGGCCCGTCCGCGTTCGATTCCCGGCATCCGCATTTCCCAAGGACGGTCGGCGAACATAACAATGTGTGCGCCAAGTTTGGCGGCTGAGAGAACGGATTCATCACTGGCTGCAACGGCGTAGATGCGCCCGTCGAAGGAGTGTTGTGGTCGGGGCCGGATCTCCGTCCTGGGTTGTTTGTAGTAAGTCCCGTTGCCCTCGATGAAGCCGGTCCTGAGGGCCTCCACAATCATCGGCGCCGCTTCGTCGAAACGGTCCCGAGATTCGTCCATGCTGATGCCGAAGGTTTCAAATTCGCGCCGCGCCAGACCTCGCCCTAACCCCAGCCGCAGCCGGCCACCGCTCAACATATCGAGAACGGCGGCGTTTTCGGCCACCCGCAGCGGGTTATGCCAAGGGAGAATCACTGCGGCCGTTCCCACGTCTATGTTGGGATGCTTGGCCGCCATGTGGGTCATCAGTTGGAGATTGTCCGGCACGAAGGAATAATCGTTGAAATGGTGCTCTGCCGACCAAAGGGTATCGAACCCCGAGTCGGCGGCGATTTCGGCGAGGCGCAACTCCTCTTCCCACATCTGGCCGTCCGAACCTTCTTCCCAGCCGTAACTGGAGAAGACCATCATCATTCCGATATCCATCCGAATACTCCTTCAGATTCATTCAAACAAGTTGCCCGCCCCGGGCTGCACGTCAAAAGCTCGGTTTGGTGGGGAAGGGCGTCAACTGGAGTTCGTGGGTCCAGCAGGACTTGTCCTGGGTGTGCAGATAATAGAAAGCTTCGGCGATCTTGACGGGATTCATCAGCAAATCAGGATTCTGCTGGGCAAGATCCCTGGCCCGTGTGCCCGGGGAATCGATCATGCCGTCGATGACCACGTTAGCAACATGCACTCCGTGCTCGGAGTACTCCTCTGTCAACGCTTGGGCCAGCCCGCGCGTCAACACCCTCGGGTAGTACAGCGACTGTCCGGTGTACCGCTTTCTCCCCCGCAGGGAAAAATTGTTGTTGGAGATCAGAATGGTGCCCTCGCCACGCTCCCGCATTGAGGGCAGCACCTCCTGGGCGACCAGGAAGGGGCCGCTGCTGGCGATGTGCTGTGCGGTCTCGAGCATCTCGAAGGGAATGTGTTCCAGAAGTTCCATTTCCGGTGGAAGGTCGCGTCCCTCGAGGTAGCCCGCGTTGTAGACCAGGACGTTAGGGTCGCCCGCTTGCTCCCGGATCTGGGCGAAGGCATTCGATATCGAGTCGCGGGACACCAAGTCCAGCTCGACGATCATGCTCTCACCGCCATCTTCACGGATCGCTTCCTCCAACGGAGCCGCGTTGTCGGCATTGCGGGTAGTCAGCACGGTGAAGAAGCCCTCTTTGGCAAACTTCAGGGAGATGGCTCCCCCAACGCCCCAGCGTACGCCGACGGGCAGATCGCTGTCATCGATTGCCCTTCCGTGAACCAAATGGGTGTTGCGGCCGTCTGACTGCCACTTGGATGTCGCCCCGATCACGACGGCGACCGGTTTTCGGGTCGTGTTCATGTCGAATTCCTTTCGTAGAGATGTCGAGTGCCCGCCTTCACCGAAAGCTGAGGCTGCCGGTGGCGGTCCTTCCATCCGCGAGGCGTCCCCACCCCGGGACTGACAAGGGTATGTATTTCATTTGGGACTTTACGCAGTTGAACGTGAGACCGCATAGTAAGGTAGGCTTGCTCAAATACAAAACCGCTCCCAAATGCTCACTATCGGGCCCATTCCGTCATTCCGGCGTAGGCCGGAATCCAGGGGCGGTGGGGCCGGTTCGTAGCTATAATCTCAATTTTACATACCCTTGTCAGCCACCCCGGGAAGAGTCGCCGGCGGATTTTGAGACCAACACTTTCCGGTCAATCAGGCAGCGCAAGAGATAGCGGGCTTGGGGATACTGTACTACAAACCTTCGAGTGGGTGGTAATTTTGTGAGAAGAGCGGTTTGTCATTTCAATTCCGGGAAATATGTTGAGTAGAAGCCTTGGTCTCGTGTCAGAAACCTGTCCGCCAAAACGTGGGCGTGGGCGCCAATCAGGAAGTCTGGGAGAATCCGGATCCGCGGCCCGCCCGCCTGCCGGTACTGCGCCCAGCGCAACCCGGCTTCATAGGCGATTTCAGTATTGACTGGAGAGAAGGTCAGGCTTCTCGTTTGCAACCAGTCGTCGAACTCGGCCCGGTTGGGGAAAGACCCGACCAATTCTGCGTATACTACATCGCATAACAGGATTGGTCCTTGAGTGCGGGCATTTTGGAGCCATTCTGTTGACTGGGCCCTATAACGTTCATTGCCGCGCAACACATCCACCAGGACGTTGGTATCGACTGCGGTAATCACTAAAGGCCACGAGGGCCACCACCGCGAATCGCACTGATGTAGGCATCAATACCACCCAACTGGTCGATGATGCCTCCCCGTGGGATGATGCGGGCTCCACGTTCGAAGATGTCATCCGGCTGGTTATCGCTTTTCCAGACTAACAGTCCATCGTCGGTTGGCCTACACTCAAGCTCGTCACCGGTAGCCAGGCCGTAGCGGTTGAGGAGCTCCACGGGTATGGCGACCTGCCCATACACCAAGACCCGCAGGGCGTCTTCTTCCTGGTCGTCCAAGTCCGTCGTTCCCCAGATGTAAGGGTCGTGACCTCTCAGGGGACCAACGATGCCGCCGCGGGGGATGGTGTAAGGACACTCGATGGGATCGCCGGGCTGACGCTCGCGCTTTCGGATGAGCAACCCATCCTCGGTTGGCGTCATGTCAACCTCGACGCGCAAAGCCAAGCCGTAGCGGTCAACCATCTCCGGGGGGATAGCGATTACCCCATCAAGCATGACTTTCATGCGGCGCTTCCTTGGTCCGCTACAGCAACCGCCCCTAACGCAGGGCCAGCATCCGGTTGAGGGCCACCTGAGCTTCCCGTTGAATCTGTTCGGGCACGGTTATCTCGTTTATGACGTGACCTTCGATCAACCCTTCCAAGACCCAGAGGATGTAGGCGGGGTGGATGCGGTACATGGTGGAGCAAGGGCAGACTACCGGGTCGAGGCAGAACACCGTCTTGTCAGGGTTATTGAGCGCCAAGCGGTTGACAAGGCTTATCTCGGTGCCCACGGCCCACTTGCTGCCGGCGGGAGCCTCGTTGATGGCCTTGCGGATGAACTCGGTGGAGCCGTTCATGTCCGCCGCCTGCACCGTCTCCATGGTGCATTCGGGATGGACCAGCACGTTGACGTCGGGGTAGCGTTCGCGGGCGGCTTGAATCTGCTTGACGGTGAATCGGGTGTGTACCGAGCAATGGCCCTGCCACAACACCATCCTGGCGTTCCGCAACTGCTCAGGAGTGTTGCCGCCCAAGCGTTTGAACGGGTTCCAGATCACCATCTTGTCCAAGGGAATGCCCAGCTTCAGTGCGGTATTGCGCCCGAGGTGCTGGTCGGGGAGGAACAGGATTCGCTCGCCCTGCCGGAAGCCCCACTCCAGCACCGCAGCAGCGTTGGAGGAGGTGCACACCGCGCCGCCGTTGCGACCGCACAGGGCCTTGATGCCGGCGATGGAGTTCATGTAGGTGACGGGGATGATGCTACCGTGGTCCCCCAGGACATCCTGAAGGTCCTGCCAAGCGTCTTCCACGTCTTCCATCGGGGCCATGTCGGCCATAGAACAGCCAGCGGTGATGTTGGGGAGGATTACCTTCTGATGAGGAGCGGAGAGGATGCAAGCGGTTTCCGCCATGAAGTGGACGCCGCAGAACAGGATGTACTCGGCGTCCGGCAGGTTGGCCGCCTCCTGGGACAGCAGGAAGGAGTCGCCTTGGAAGTCGGCGTACTTGATGATCTCTTCCCGCTGGTAGTGGTGCCCCAGCACAGTAACCGCGGAGCCCAGCTTCTCACGAGCAGAGTGGATGCGCTGGTCCAACTCTTCCGGGCTCATGTGCAGGTATTCGGGGGAGATCTTCTGCCAGCGAACGTTTACCGCCAATTCTTCCGCGAGAGACTTGGCGGGCAATTCGTCTTCCGTCTTGCAGAAGGCCGCATGTTCGATCTCTGTAATGGGGATGGTTGCCGGTCGAGTCCTGGTAGCCATTTGTTGCCTCTTAATGTGTCGAATCAACTTGTTGGTGAACCAACTCCCCCTGCAAGGACCAAGGGGATGCTGCCGTGATTCTCAGGTCAACCAGTTGACCCGTGTAATCCGCTTCCGATTGGAAGTAAACCAGCTTGTTGGACCGCGTCCTCCCCTCCCACTTGCCTTTCCGTTGCCTTTCCACCAGTATACCAACTTCCTGGCCGATCATCCCTTGGTTTATCCCGGTCAGGATTTCCTCCTGCATCCGGTCCATCTCGGTCCGGCGGCGCACTTTCTCTTCCAAGGGGACGTCGTCTTCCATGGTACGGCTGGCTATAGTGCCTGGGCGTTGCGAGTAGGCCGCGCAGTGGACTTTGTCCGGGCGCAGCTCGGCGACCAAGTCCAAGGAGCGTTGGTACTGCTCTTCAGTTTCGCCGGGGAATCCCACAATAATGTCGGTGCTCAAAGAGGCATCGGGAATGCCGTCCCTGATGCGCCCAACCAAGCTGACATAGTCTTCGCGAGTATATGGGCGGCGCATCCGTTTCAAGACTTCGTCGTCCCCTGCTTGGACCGGCAGATTTATATGTTCGCAGACCTTGGGCAAGCCGGCCACCGCGCTGATGATGTGATCGCTCAAATAAGAGGGATGGGAAGTCAGGAACCGGATACGCTCCAGCCCTTGAACGCCATTCAAGCGAGTCAGCAGGTCGGCCAGGTCCGGCTTGTCGGGCAGATCGTGACCGTAGGCGTCCACCGTCTGACCCAGGACGGTCACTTCCTTGACGCCCCTCGCCGCCAGCAACTCCACCTCTGCCGCAACTTCCAGGACCGGTCGGCTGACTTGGCGTCCGCGCCGGTAGGGGATTATGCAGAAGGTGCACATCAGGTCGCAGCCGTGGATGATGGGCACGTAACAGGCGACATCGGGATGGGAAGGAGCCAGGGAGCCGACGCATCCTTCCCAGTCCAACCCCAATCGTTCGCCCACCAAGTCCAGCAGGGGGGCATATTCCTGGGGACGCATAAAGACGTCCACGTAAGGAAATCTTCGCTCCAAGTCGTCGGTCTTGGCGCCCACCATGCAGCCCATCAACGCCACCACCCTGTCGGGCCGCCGTTTCTTGAGGGGCTGCATCGAGGTCAGGTTGCCCACAACCTTGTCTTCGGCCTGCTGCCGTACCACGCAGGAATTCAGCACCACCAAGTCGGCTTGATCAGGAGCGCCGACGGGGCGCAATCCCATTTGCTCCAAGGCCGACTCCAGACGCTCGGAGTCGGCCTTGTTCATCTGACAACCTATGGTCCAGAGATAAAAGCTTTCCATAATAGTTAAAACCAGAATCGGGAAGTGGCGAGGATTGGCATCGCGATGGAAGGAATGAGACCTGGACCCATTTTCACAGGCCAAGCGCTTGGCAGTCGCCAGCGCCAAGCCCCTCTGCGATCCTTATATAACGTCTACATGTTATCAAATGGCCTCAGCCTCAGCAATACCCCGGCAATGCCAGCATAGGGCTTGTGCAAAGTCGTCCCCACTTGGTGCGGGCGGGACGCCCGCGCTCCTTCTCGTCTCCATTTTTTTTACCGGTCAGCCAATCCCGGTGACACTTGCCCCTTTCCATCCCCGGCAACGTTCCCTTACCATAGATTCCAGCCCACTTGCCCGGACACCGGACCGGCCTCCGTAATCAGGGCGAAGTGGCACACAATGACACAAAATAGTACCGGAAGCGGCCCGAATCGTGTAAAAAACCTGCCAAAACACCGTAAAATTGCCGCAGATAACCAAATATTCGGACTCACGTCAAAGCTAAATGACACAAAATGGCACAGATTTTTGAAATTTCACTCACACCTCCTCACTTACCCCTCCGTACTCTGTAGTGAAGATATGAAGGAATGGAGGACCATCCCAAAAGTCCCACCCGCCACTCGACTTCCCAAGTGGCGCGCGCGCAAAACTCTGATGCACACCCTCAGGGTTGACGGCTTCTACCGCAGCAACTATCATCGGGCGACGTAAGGCGTCCTTCGCCTTAACGAGTTCCGGTAATGAACGGAGATAAGAGATAACATGAACGTTAACGAAGCGGTAGCCCGTATTCTGAAAATTGAAGGTGTGGACTGGGTATCATGTTTCCCGTCCAACATGCTCATCGAAGCTGTGGCCAAGGAGGGAATCCGCACCGTAATGTTCCGACAGGAACGCGGCGCGTTGATGGCCGCTGACGGTTACAGCCGGATGCACGACCGGCAGCGGTTCGGCGTGACCATTACCCAAGGCGGACCCGGCTCGGAGAATTCCATGGGGGGAATCGCTCAAGCGTTCAGCGACAACATTCCCATCCTCTACCTGCCCGGCGGCCCGGCCTTGAACCAATACGCCGTGCGGCCGAATTTCTCCCCTGCCCGCACCTACCAGACGGTGTCCAAGTCTGCTGAAGTCATTACCCAGCCATCCCAGGTTGTAGGCGCAATGCGGCGGGCCTTCCACAACCTTCGCAATGGGCGTCCAGGTCCGGTAATCGTGGAGATCCCCGCCGACGTCGGAGGCCAGGAAATCCCCGACGACGCGCTCAACTACCAGCCTCCCAAGCGGTTTGTCCAATCTCCTTCTATCAATGACGTAAAAGAAGCGGTCAAGCTGCTTCTTGGGGCGGAGAAGCCGGTTATCTGGTCAGGCATGGGGGTGCTGTTCGCCGGCGCTACCGAGGAACTGAGGGAATTGGCCGAACTGACCGAAATACCGGTGTATTGCACGATGCCCGGCAAATCGTCCTTCGACGAACGGCATCCTTTGGCGCTGGGCGCCGGGAGTAGCGCCACCACATTGCCAGCCCGCCGGTGGCTGCAAGAATCCGACGTGTTATTCGCCGTGGGTTCCAGCATGACCAGGACCAGCTATGGTCAGCCCATTCCGGACGGCAAGCTGATTATCCACAACGCCGAGAGCATCGAGGACCTGAACAAGGACTTCTCTGTCGACGTAGGGCTGCCCGGTGACGCGAAACTGGCCCTTCAAGCGATGATTGAAGAGATTAAAGCCCAGACGGGAGACAACGGCCGCAAAGGGCAGACCAACGTCGCTAAAGAGATTGCAGAGCTTCGGGAGCAATGGATGTCCGAATGGACCGCCATCCTGAACTCGGACGAGGTGCCTATCAACACCTACCGGGTCATCGGGGAGTTGAAGGCCAATCTGGACTTGGAGAACAGCATCGTTACCCACGATGCCGGCGCGCCCCGCGACACCATAATGCCCTTCTACCCCGGCACCGTGCCCCACAGCTACATCGGTTGGGGCAAGACGACCCACTTGGGCTATGGCATACCCTTGATGATCGGGGCCAAGCTGGCCAAGCCGGACAAGTTCTGCCTGAACTTTATGGGAGACGGCGCATTCGGCATGTCCGGCTTGGACATTGAGACCTCCGTGCGGGCGGGAGCGCCCATCACCACCATCGTCCTGAACAACGGCGGCATGGCCACTTATCCGGGAGGCTATCCGACAGCGGCCGACCTGTTCGGAGCCACTCACATGACTGGGGACTACTCTAAAATCGCCGAAGGAATGGGCGCGGTGGGCATAACCGTGACCCAGCCCTCGGAAGTGGGTCCTGCCCTCAAGAGGGCGCAGCAACTTAACGCCGATGGAAGAACGGTGCTCCTGGATATTCACACGAACCTGGAGGCACGCCGGTCCAACTTCTCCTAGACCATCCGGGTTTGGTTGTCATATAACCAGGATGCGGTGAGTATGGACTCAGGAACGGAGCAGTGAGTCTCAACAACGTTGTCGACGCCATAGAGCTGATGTACGAGTCGGGCTGGACCGATGGGTTGCCCGTTGTGCCGCCGACTCAAGAGCGGGTGAAGCAGTTCACCGACTACATGCACCCTCGTCTGCCCGATGAGCTGATCGCCGAAGTGCCTCCCTTGAGAGGACGGGCCACTTTGGAACGGGTGGCGGTCAACGCGGTCATGGCCGGCTGCCTGCCGGAGCACATGCCCGTAATCATTACGGCCATTGAGGCGTTGCTGGACGACCGGTTCAACTTGCGGGGCGTCCAGTGCTCCACGGGAATTCACACCCCATTGGTTATCGTCAACGGGCCTATTGCCAAACGGTTGAATATCAACTCCGGGTACAACTGCTTCGGCCAAGGATGGCGGGCCAACGCCACCATTGGCCGCGCCGTCAAGCTGGTTCTGGTCAACCTGGGAGGAGCGATCCCCGGCCAGACCAATAAAGCCACATTCGGTCATCCCGGCGCTTACACCTACTGCGTGGCCGAGGCGGAAGACTCCAACCCTTGGGAGCCGTTGCACGTCGAACTCGGATTCGATTCCTCAGATAGCACGGTGTCGGTGTTCCCGGGTGAAGCGCCCCACAACGTTATGTACCACGCTGCGAACCCCAGGGACTTTCTTACCGTTCTTGCTGATACCATGTGCACCCTTGGCAACGTCCAGATGTATGTCATGGGCGGCACATTGGTGGTGCTGGGACCGGAACACGCTCGTTTCCTGTCTGCCGGAGGGTGGAGCAAACGGGATGTCCGCGCCTTTTTGTACGAGCACGCCAGGAGGCCGGTTGGCCTGCTCCGCCGTGGCGGCCCCCCGCAGGGCGACTCTCAACGAGCTTTCCTGTGGCCCAGGTTCGTCGACCCCTTGGACGACTCCCAACTGGTGCCGGTGGTCCGGCGCCCGGAGGACATCCACATCATGGTCGCCGGCGGGCAGGGAGGCCCCCACTCCACTTACATCCCCGGTTGGGGGTCCAGGTTGGTTATCAGGAAGATTCAGGTCCCTTGAGGAGGCTGCCATGACCATGATGCCCACGCCGGGCGTACAGGACCGGCTGCAACAAATGGGTATTCTCGTCCCGGTGGACGAGGAGGCGTTCCAAAGGTGGAGCCCCGCTGACCGTCTCTCGGGTCTTCACGGCAAAGTCGGCGGGTTTTTGGGGAACCGGAAGGCAAACGCCAACTCGTTGTTGCTTGGTATCAAGGAGTCGCTGGAAAAGCAGTTCGAACTCAGCGATTCGCTGGTCGTGGACAAGTTCATCTATTCCAGGCCCGCAGCCGACGGCGTAATCGACGCCCTGGCTGACAGGTGCGACTTCGTAGTTACCGCCATTGCCGATTGAGGGTCCTGCACGTCGTGCAGTGTGCACGACGCCATGACCCTGGAGAACCGAGGGGTACCCACCGTAGTGGTATGCACCGGCCCCTTCATCGACTCTGCCCACGTTCACGCACGGATGCTTGGCCGCACCGGGTTTCAGCCAGTGTCCATCCCCCACCCCCTCGGAGGTCTTAATTCCGAAGGGGTGCGGCAACAGGTGGCCGTAGCCGAGGAACAGATTGTCTCCGCGCTGACTACGCTGGCATAAGCATGACGTAGTTGCTGCCCTTTGAAATCGGCGGCAGGTTGGCGGCAATCTCCGACTGTACGATAATGGACCAATGCCGCCGCGCTACATTATCAACGTGTCGATATTCGTCCCCAGCTCTTCAGCGATTCGGGAGATGGTCGCCGTAGAGCCGGATTTACGGCCGCGTTCTATCTCGGAAAGATAGCTTCGGCTGATCCCGGTCTTTTGAGAAAGGCCGCGTAATGAGATGCCCAAGTGGTTCCTGAACGCGGCAAGCGGACTCATTCCACTCATGACCAGGATGGCCACTTCGTGGGGAATTCGGCTGCCGTCTTCCGCTTCCATAGCCAACAACCTGTCCTCAAGCTCCTCGTTGCGCGAGACCAAAGCATCATATTCAGTGCGCGGCAGCGTGATTGTATCGGTATCAGTCATAGGCCTCTCTCCGGTGCAATACCCTTCTTATTGCCATGATGACCGGCTTCTCATGTTCCAGCCTGAAGATTAAGCGGTATGCGCCCACCCTCATCCGCGAGTACTCACTCCCGGAGAGCGCCGTCACTTGGTTGGTAAGCGATGCGGGGTCGTCGGCGTATTGTTCAATCTTGGCCACGATGCGTTCGCGGTTCTGTGGGTCCAACCGGCGCATGTCTTTCACTGCCCTGATCGACCATTCGATTCTTAGTTGACGACTCACAAAGCACATGTTCGCAATTAGCGAACACAATGTCAAGTAGGCGTTGTTGTGGTAGGCGTTGTTGTGGTAGTTGTAACGCCCACCCCCTCGGAGGTCTTAACTCCGAAGAGGTGCGGCAACGGGTGGCCGTAGCCGAGGAACAGATTATTTCGGCGTTGACTACGCCGTCATAAGCATGGCGTAGTGGTTGCCCTTTGAAATCGGCGGCAGGTTGCTGACGATTTGTGACCAACTGTCGCCGCCGTCTTCGCTGCACCAGACCTCGCCGGAAGCTGTTGCGGCGAAGACTGAGAACGACTCGCCCCAGTCTTCCAAGCTCATGGCCTCTACCGCCGATTGCATCCGGTCCGGCAGTCCGTTTCGCAAGTGTTCCCACGTCCTGCCGCCGTCAGTGCTGCGAGAAATGCGGCTTCCCGCAAAGTGGGTCTGGGGCCACGATCCGGGCCCGTATTGGGCGGCGGCTACAAACACCAAGTCTGGTTGACGCGGGTGCAGCACCAACAGATCGGGATAGGCCCCAAGTTCGTGCTCAGTGGTGGCCCAATGCTCCCAGGAGTCCCCGCCGTCCGAAGTGACGTACAACCCGTCGCCGCCGGTGATGTACATGCGGTCTCCGTTCAGCGGATTTATCACCGTGCGGTGAACGTCGTCGTCCATTCCGGGGACTGTCTTGAACGTCTTGCCGCCGTCGGAGCTCTTTTGCAGGCCGCCAACCTCAATGCCGATGAACAATGTCTCCGGTTCGTCGGGATGGAAGTTGATGTGCTTGGTGTGGGCGATGTGGGGAGGACCTGGGAAGTGCCAACTGGACGTATCCACTGAACGCAACGCCGGAAGCTCCGCCCAATGACGGCCCAGGTCGTCGCTGTAGAACAGGTGGGCGGGTTGGGTGCCGGCGAAGATTCGCACCTTACCGTTGACGCGTTTGGCCGCCAGGCTGTAAACGTCGTGCCGGGTAATCCCGTCGTCCCGCCGCTCCCAGGTCTGTCCCTCGTCCTCGCTGACGTACACGGTATCGTGAGTTGCGCCGACAATGATGGCGCCGGTCTCCTGTTCGACGATGACGGCGTGTATGTGCTTGTCGGGCAACGCCCGGTGGGTCTCGTTCCACCCGTCGCCGTTTCGTTTCAGAAACGCCAAGCCGTCCTTGGTGCCGACCAGAACTTCGTCGGACCTGGACTTTGATGAGAAGATGGTGTCCCCGCCATGGGATAGCGTTATAGCCATCGGTTCCTCCTTAAGGTCCCCTCTCTCAACAGAGAAGGCTTATGGGCTGGGGTTCTCCGAGGACATTGACTCCGTGGCGCTCCAAGCTTGTAGGCGTCAGCATAGTTGGGAGGGACTTTTGCGTCAATCCCGATGGGTCCTTGTGCCATTGGCTCACCAAGCCGCGCGACCGTGCTAGAATTGGTCAACTCAGATTTGACGTGGAGGAGTGGAACAATGGTAAAGCCGATGCAGCTAGGTCACGCCAACATCCGGGTCAGCGATCTGGAGCGGGCGGAGAAGTTCTATACCGAAGCCCTGGGCTTGCACGTAACCCGCCGCCGGGGCAGCACCACATCCATGAGCGCCCGCGAACATTCCCACGAACTGGCTATCAGGGCAATGGGGGCCAACGCTTTGCCTGCGGACCAGAACCTGGTTGGGACAAACCACTTCGCTTGGGAAATGTCTTCGTTTGAAGACCTGCAAGCCATGTACAACCAACTCAAGGGCCACGGAGTGGAAATTGAGCAGGTACGGTCCAACGTCTTTTCCATCGGCATCTACTTCTCCGATCCCGACGGCAACGGCAACGAAGCCTATTTCGAGGACCTGGAGATGTTCCGAAAGGGAAGTTGGGAAGGTGAGTACCACCGGAGCTTGGAAGAGGCATCCGTATAGCTACCCTTAACGGATCTCAAGACCCTTCAGCAACCACAACGGCCGTTCTCAAGGGAGCGGCTTGGAGGTAGTACATGCACTTCGGCATGATAATGGAATGCGATTACAGGTACGGCACGACACAAGAAGACGCCTTTTCGGAGGCGTTCAACTTAGTGGACGCGGCCGAGTCCGGGGGCATGGACGGGGTCTGGCTTGCCGAAAGGCACTTCGCCGCGCCGCGCAACCCCTTGGACGACCAGGGCGCGGGCATACCTTCGATAGTGTCGGCCCCGCTCATCATGGCCGGCGCCATAGCCGCCCGCACGGAACGGCTGAGGATCGGAGTCGCGGTTAACGTGCTGCCTCTGAACCACCCGATTCGCATGGCCGAGGAAGCCGCGACCGTCGACCAGGTCAGCCGCGGGCGTTTCGACTTCGGTGTGGGGCGCAGCGGTTTCGCTAGGTCCTACGAGGGCTACGGCATTCCCTACAGTGAAAGCCGGGAACGATTCCAGGAGTGCTTGGACGTGATCCTGGCCGCTTGGACCAACGAACGGTTTTCCCATGAGGGAAAGTACTACACTTTCGACGACGTTTGTGTCTTGCCCAAGCCTTACCAGCAGCCTTACCCGCCGGTGAGGATCGCCGCCACAACTGTCGATACGTTCCCCAGGGTGGGCGGGCAGGGGCATAACATCTTCGTAGGGCTTCGTGGTATGGACCGTCCCGACCTGGTGCGTAACCTGGACGTGTACCGGCAGGCTTGGCAGGATGCCGGCCATGCCGGTGAAGGTGACGTTCTGTTGCGGATTCCTGTGTACGTGGCGGAGACCGACGAGATAGCCCTTGAAGAGGCCCAAGCGAGCACCATGCGCTCTTACCGTCGAATGGCGCAAAACTTCGCCGCCTCGTCCACCGACGCCGGCGCCACTGCCTCCGAAGAACGTATAGAGCGCGGTCAACGGCTGGCGCAGGTCACTTATGAAGACCTGCTGCGGGACCGGCTGGCCTACGGCAGCCCGGAATCGGTGGCGCGGCAGTTGGCGGATATACAGTCGGAGTTGCAATTGTCGGGCGTCATCACCGAAATGAACGTCGGCGGGCTGATACCTCAAGACCGGGTGCTTAACTCCCTAAGGCTGTTCACCAAGGAAGTGATACCCGCCCTGTCTTAATCCAGGTCGTTTGCTGCCCCGGGTTCAAGCCGGGGCAGGATAAATTCCTCGATGGCCTGCGCCAGCCCGTCCTCTTCGGCGGTTGGAGCGATGTAATCCGCCAAAGCCTTCAATTCGTCCGGGGCGTTGCCCATCACGATTCGCAACCCGCAGACCCCCAGCAGTGGCAGGTCATTGTAGCTGTCTCCGGCGGCAACCGTGTCTTCAATCCGGGTACCCAGCATCGACATCAGTTGTCCCGCTGCCGCGCCTTTGTCCACCCCTACGCGAGTGAAGTCCACTGCCCACAGGTCGTTGTAGGGCAAGTACACCTTGACGACCTGCATATCGCCATAGCCGCTCAACTCGGCGACCACCGCGTTGGCTGTTTCTTCCGTCATATCCAACGCGGACACCCTTACCATGTCCCAGCCGTTGACCTCCGCCATGCTCTTGACCGAACCGGCGGGATAGGTCGCCATAAGAGTGACGCCATTTCGGTGCAGATAGCGTACAACCCTTTCCGCATTGGCCGGGTCCAATGGGCTGAACCACAGGATTTCGGCGCTGGAGGGGTCTACAATTCTGGCTCCGCCGTCGCAAATCTGGGGGGACGTTAAACCAATGTGGTTGGCGTATTTGATGGTTTGACGGCTCTCCCTCCCAGTGGCAATGGACACCGGAATCCGCCGGGCCAACTTCCCCACCGCATCTTTTACTATGGCCGACACCCTTTCGCTGGGGTCGATGAGGGTGCCGTCCAAGTCAACGATAAGAGCGCCGATCAAAGCGCCACCCGCCGTCTTTCCAAGCGCCCCGCCGCCTCTCCCGAGAAGGCGGAGAAGGCGGAAATCCAAGCACCGTTCCGAGTGAGTAGACGCCGTTCGCTCATTGGGAGAGGGCCGGTATAACTTCTTCTCCGAACATCCTCAACGACTTCATCGTTTGCTCTACGGGCATGGCCCCGAACCGGTGATTAGCGCAGAAAATGTCGTACCCAACGAGTTCGTGCTGCTCTTTGAGCTTTCGGGTCACCGTCTCCGGGCTGCCCACCAGGGCCAAGCCGTTGTCAATCCAAAAGTCGTAAGACGTGCCCATTCCCTGAAACACCCGCGCCAGTTCCTGGTTAGTGGGAGTGTCCTGGTTGCCCTTGAAGCCAATTCGTGTCTTGGCTATCCCGTCTCTTCCTGCCGTCCGGGATGTCAGAAGGGGCTGTTCGGCCTGCTTGCGCGCTAACTCATCGGTCTCCGCTACGTGGACAGCGCGCATAAGAAAGGTGCGCGGCATTGGCCCGGGGTGCCCGCACTCCCGCCAAACGCTGCGAAAATGCTCGAACTTTTCAGCCACTACAGGGTCAACGTCCAAGTTTTGGGAAACGTTGAAATTGTTTCTAGCCGCGTATTCCAGGGATGCGGGGCTATGGGCGCCCACCCAAATCGGCGGGTGAGGTTGCTGAAACGGCTTGGGCACCGGCAAGGCTTCGTCGTACTGCCAGTACTCGCCGTTATGGGTGACATCTTCCTGTGTCCACGCTTTGACGATGATCTCCAGCGCCTCGCTGGCCATTTTCTGCCGTTCGAAGAAGGGAAGGTTCCACCGGATGAACTCATGTTCGGCCACGCCGATGCCGGTGCCGAACTCCAGCCGCCCGTGGGACAACTGGTCGAGCATGGCCGCTTCCTGGGCCAGCCGCATCGGGTTATAAAAGGGCAACTGGTAGATCATCACGCCGATTCGCAGCTTGCTGGTGCGTTGCGCCACCGCCGACAGATATACACTGGGCGCGGTGTTCTGCCCTACGTGGGAGTTCTGGTGCTCGATGATGTAATAGGAGTGGTAGCCTAACTCCTCGGCGATCTCGGCCTCTCGCAGGTGCTGGTCGTAAACCTCCGCGACCGTCGCCGACTGGGCCATGTCCTGGATCCCGAAGCCGTCCCACAGCGCAAACTCCAAGTTTCCCATACGACACCTCTCGCTTATACTCGGCCTAATGTGGGGCGAAGTACCGCAAGTCTTGGTAAAGAAGAATGGGACCGGTTTGGGCCGGTCCCATCACTTTAGTAAAAGCAGTCCGGGGAGTCCCCGTCGGTCCCCTTACCGAGGAGCAACAGGACCTAGCTGAAAACCAACTCCGTGTTTTTCCTGCCGGGGCGACGCATCTCGGCCAATCCCTCAGATGCCTCGTCGAAGCTGTTGCAGAACAACTCGATGCCGTTGCCATCCGGGTCCTTGATGTAGATGCTCTTGGTCATGCTGTGGTCGGTCGTGCGCATCTCCGTGCCATGGTCCTGGAGCTTGTGGTAGTACGCGGTCAGAGTTTCGAAGTCTTCGACCTGAAGGGCCATGTGGTTCAGCCCCAAGGCGCCTTCCTTCACCGGCTCGGCGTCGGGCGCGGCTTGGAACAGGGCCAAATCGTGGTGAATCTTGCCGCAGGTCAAAAAGGTGCCGAATCCCGGTCGGTCGACTGCGAGTTCAAACCCCAAGACTTCGGTGTAGAACTTGGCCGAAGCTTCCTGGTCTCTGACGTTTATGACGAGGTGGCCGACTCTCTTTGGTGATGGCATACTTTCTCTCCTTATTGACAGCATTGACAGCTCAACGCAGTCGAGCTCTTGTTGATGCGTACTATACGCTGGTGGTGGTAGTTTGCCAATAGTTTCGAGTTGAAACAGCGGTACCCGGAGCACGAGCGTGGAATTCACGTCCCCTCTTGCCGATGCCGGAGTTGTTCTCGAAGCAGCCTTATTTCGGCTTCAGCGCTTGCTGCCCGCGCCTCCGCTTCGGCCAAGGCAGCCCGGTCTGCGGCCCACTTCTCCCGCTCCTGCCGCCAGTTTTCCAAGTATGTTCCCGAGGCAGGGTCGTAGAACCGGGGCCAACCCTGGTCCCAGCAGAAGCTCAGCCCAAGGACCTCGCTGTATCCTTTGAGGACGCCGTCGGGTTCAGTGGTCAATTCGATTGGCTGGTAAACTCCTTCGACCAACCGCTCCCCGGCCAATGGGTATCCGTAGTAGTTGCCTCCGCTGGGGTCAAACCGCCAGTATTCGGGGATGCCTATCCGGGCGTAGATGGCGGGCTTGCGGTTGACATCCTCTCGCCAAATGCTTTCCGAGGAAATTTCCAGCGCCCAATCCGGCGGCTTGCCTGCTTCCCAAGGCAGGTAGAGTTTGCGGGGGCGGATGGCGTTGGCATCAACCCCGAAAGCCAAGTACATATCGGGCGATACTCGGACGTTGAGGTCGCGCCGGTCGTAGCAGATGTTGGAATCGTAGTCGAGGAAGACGTCCGGGCGTTGATTGAAGCCGGTGAAACGTGCGCTGAGGAGGCCGAAAATCTCGGCTTGTTCCAAGTGTTGTTCCATAGCATCTGGCTTTTCCACCGAAACGCCGGGGTTGAAGTCGAGGCTGGCGTAGTCGATGTCGTCCTGACGGTGGTAGGAGATCATCGATGTTGAAGATGTGGTCATAAGTTGCCTCGCGTTATCCATGCTGCGGCCCGGAGGCTGAAACCTTGATTCAGCGGGCCGTTTTTTATGATTTCTGTGACATTGTGTGTCATTCAGCTTTGGCGACTGGGATGAATTTCTGGCTATCTGCGTCATTTTGGACCGGCGGAAACCACTTATGGGCCGCGAATTGTGCCGTTTTGTGTCATTCTGTGTCACGCTATCTTCACGCCGAATGAGTCTTGGCCTTTGGCCGCTGTGGTGTCAGTTAGACAGGTTTCTATGGTAAGCCAGCGTCACCGGAGTTGGAAAGGGGCACGTGTCATAAGAACCACAGCGCTTGTTCATATTGGTGAACAGGACAAGAAGTGAACTACGACATTGCAACTTTGAGGTGTAATTGTCTGAATCAGGATTTACTGGATTTCAAGATTCGCAGGATTGAAGGATTCGCAGGATTAAAGGCGTCCATCTTGAGAATCTTGATTCAGACAATCGCGTCGCAACTGGTTTTGGTCGCACCCCCGGCGCCGCCCGGTTTGCCCGCAAATGGGGATTTTGCTACACTAGGCGCGCCTGCCCGCCTCCATTTATTCGCCGGGGCGCCTTTGCAGCGCAGCCAGACCTATCAGCAAAAGGAGTGGCCATGATTTATGAAGTAAGGACCTATACTTTGAAACCAGGGTCGGTCGCCCAGTTCGAGGAAAACTTCGCCAAGGCGTTGCCGGCCAGGGAAAAATATTCCAAGCTGGGCGCTTTCTGGCATACCGACATCGGCCCGTTGAACCAAGTTATCCATGTTTGGCCCTACGAGAGCGTTGACGAGCGCAACAAGATCCGGGCAGAGGCCGCCCAGGACCCGGAATGGCCCCCTGCCAACCCGCCGGAAATGTACGTGAATATGGAGTCGGAGATATGGAGCCCGGCCCCGTTCATGCGGCCTTTGGGGGGCGACCAAGCCTTGGGCAACATCTATGAGATGCGGACCTACACCTACGTTAACGGGGCCATGGGCGAAGTGATCAAGCGGTGGTCGGAAGCCATCCCCCACCGGGAAGAGTACTCCCCCTTGGCGGCAGCCATGTCCACTGAGCTTGGCAACCTTAACAAGTGGCTGCACATCTGGCCGTACAAGGACCTGGAGCATCGCAACCAAGTACGAGAGGAAGCCGGCAAGAACCCCCATTGGCCGGCCCCAACCCGCGAGTTCCTGGTGAAGCAAGAGAACAAAATCGTGGTTCCATCGTCGTTCTCTCCGATGCATTAACCTGGTCTAACGTTCATACAAGGCCCGGTACAGGCAAGGCCGGTACCGGCTGTACCGCAACAACCGGCAATTCCCCCATCTTTTTGACTGAAGGATGGGGGAATTTTATAAATGGCAAAGGCTGGGGCGAGGAGAGGTAAAATGGACCCGCACGCGGCAGACATAGAAGGGATAAAGGCGGCCAATCAGCGCTTTTACGACGCCTTCGGCGCCCTCGACATTCAGATGATGGACGACCTGTGGGATACAACTCCATCGGCTTTGTGCGTACACCCCGGTTGGGAACCAGTAGTGGGATGGGAAACTATTCGCAGCAGTTGGTCCGGCATATTCGACAACACCACGCTGATGCACTTCAACATTCGCTACGTCAATGTTGCGGTGCATGGCGACGTTGGTTGGGCGACCTGCGTTGAGAATATATCCAGCGTGCTGCGAGGCCGCGCCAGCAATTTCGGTGTGCTGGCGACCAACATCTTCATCCGCACCCAGGACGGCTGGCGGATGACGGCGCACCACGCTTCACCGGCCATGTAACGCGGGGATTACCAGACTTGGTTGGGACGCACAATTTACACCAAGCACCGGAAACAGGCCGGACCACCGTGCACGCAGCTTAAAGAAAGGACACTTGGAATGGTTACCGAGCCTGGGGAGTTGACGAGGACCGACAAGGACCTGTGGAACGCTATTGTAAGCGAGGCGTTGGCTTACCTGAAATACAATGCCTATGCCCACCGCGCTTTGGAGGAAGGCCACCCGGAGGTGGCCCAAATATTCCAAGAAGTCGCCGGGGCGGAAAACATCCACGGCATGAACCATCTTCGCGTCGCCGGCGAGATTGGCAGCACGATAGAAAATCTGAAGGCGGTTACGGAAGGGGAAACCAAAGAGTTCAGCACCATGTACCCCAGGATGATCCACGACGCCCGGGCGGAAGGCCGCGGCGACGCGGCTGACTCCTTCGCCCTTGCCATGGAGCGTGAGAGTCATCACCTGACAGCCTTTACCAGGGCGCTTGCCGACTTGGAGGCCAAGCAAGCAGCCGCGGCCGCCGTCCCTGACAATGACGACGGCCACCCACAAGCTCGCGCGGATGTTCCAGCTCCCTCTGCCCGGTCGCCCGTTGCGGTGGCTCCCGTCCAACGCCCCGACTTGGACACCTTCGTCAGGGCCGCCATAGAGGTGGACCGGGAGAAATGGCGGGTAGCGTCGCTGGGGAGGCTGCGAGAGGTGGTGTTTGGCGCCCAGGACGGAATCCTCAGCACCGTGGCATTGGTCGTTTCGTTGGCTGTGGCGTTGGACAACTACACCGCGGTAATAGTGGCGGGGCTGGCCGCTGCTGCCGCCGGGACGATTTCCATGGCTACGGGCGCTTTTCTGGGGTCGCGGGCAGAGCAGGACGTGAAGCGGGCGGAAATTGCCCGCGAAGCCCGGGAGATTGAGGAAAAACCTGCGGAAGAACTAGCAGAACTTGTAGTTATCTTCCAACGGGAGGGCCGGACCTACGAGGAGGCCCAGGAGTTGGCCGACGAAGTGGCCCAAGACAAAGAGTTATGGCTGAATACGTTATTGGAAAAGGAGTTGGGCATAAGCCCTGAAAACACGGCCAGTCCCATCAAAGACGCTGTCACCATGGGACTGTCGTTCGCCGCGGCCGCGATCATCCCGATTGTTCCGTTTGTGCTGTTCGAGGGCAGGGTCGCCATATCGGTTTCAGTGGCCGCGGCGTTGCTGGGGTTGTTCATCCTTGGGAGTTGGAAAGGGCGGTTGGTACAAAAAACCCCCATCCTGCAGGGGTTGGAGATACTGGGTATCGGCGCTGTTTCAGCCGGTATTGGCTTCGCCCTAGGTGAAATAATTCCCAGGTTTATAACCTAAGGGGACTTTGCTTCTGGAGAGGGGGCCTTACAGGGGACCTTACGTTGAGAGGACCCTTCCCAAGAAGGTCTCTACCTCTGCGATGAAGCGGGCCGGGTTATCCCCTTGGACCAAGTGGCCGGCGTTGGGTATGGTTGCTGTCGAACAATCCGGTATGACATCCTTCATTCTCAGCATCGTCTCTTCGGAGAAGAGGTCGCTTCTATCTCCCCGCAACACCAACGTGGGGCAGTCTATCCGGGCGACGCAGTCCCATAGCTGGTCCGGCGTCCAGCCGGGCGTTTGGGCACCGCGTGCCCGCATGGCCTTGTCGTACTTCCAAGTCCACTTGCCGTCGGCACGCCGGCGGATGCTGTACTTGAGCGCACCAAGCGTCTGCTCCTCGCTGCGTCCGGTATATTCCTGCACTCGCCTGACGAACTCTTCAAAGGTGTCCAGTTCATCCGGCAACTCGCGGAACCGCCGCATCCTGTCCTGACCTCTCAACTGGGTATCCGGGCCGGTGTCTACAATTACCAACGACTTCAGCGTGTTGGGGTGGCGGGACGCCCACACGTAGGCATTGCGCCCCCCCATTGAGTGCCCAATGAGGTTGAAGTTATTCAAGCTTAACGCCTGCACAAAGGCGTCCAAGTCTTTTTGTTGCGCTTCAACCGAATAGTCGCCGTCGGGCGCCCAATCGCTGTCGCCGTGGCCGCGTTGGTCCAGAACAATCGAGTGGTAATGGTTGGAAAGGGCGAGGCTGACGAAGTCCCAGCTATGCGCCTGCTGGGAGTTGCCGTGGAGCATCAATATCAGCGGGTTTGCCGCGTCGCCCCATTCCAGGTAGTGGAAATTCATACCGTCCAATTGGATGACCTTGTCGGCAGCCTCGTTCTCCTGGACAAACGGCACTCCCATTTGCCGCGCCGCGTCGTAAAGAGTCAGACCAAGAGAATGAGATGCCATATGTGGACCCCCCTAGCCGGTATAACCCTCATAATACCCTGAATGTCAAGGAAACCAAGCCCCGAACAGACCCCTGTGCCTTCAGGGCCTTTTCATTTTCTCGTCTTTCCTGCGCAGGCGGGAAACCATATAGTCTTGCCACGAGAAGGTTGCCGTAGGCGACGGTGATGTGGATTCCCGCTTTCGCGGGAAAGACGGGACCCACGCAACCCAAACCGGAAAATGAAAAGGCCCTGCCTGTGCCTTAACTCATGGTTTCATTGAATCTATATGGATGCTATTATTAGACTTCTGAACGTTTCTTCCCGTATTGAGCGGGAGGAAGCGGAGTTTAATCGACTGGGGGCATCAACAGGCATGGCATCCGATACCATCAGCTTGACACTGACGCCAAGAGAAGTTCAAGGAAAAAAAGTACGCGCTCTGAGGCGCCAAGGCATTATTCCCGTTCACTTGTACGGACCCGGCGTAGAATCGCGGTCGCTGCAATGTGAATTTCCCGTACTGGTTGCGGTTTTGGACAGGGCCGGGGCCAATACGCCCGTTGCGATAACCGTTGAAGGAGAGCAGGAGAGTCAGCTTGCCTTTACCCGTGAAATCCAGTGGGGCCCCAGGCGGGACGATATTCTTCACGTGGACTTCCTGGTCGCTGAAGCCTCGCGCCCCATCTCCGCCCAAGTGCCGGTGGTGCTAGTAGGACAATCTCCGGGCGCAATCGCTTCCGGGGGCACCGTGGTGCAACAACAAAGGGACGTGATAGTGGAAGCCCTGCCTATGGAAGTGCCCAGGGAGATTGAAGTCGATCTGGCCGGGTTGACCGATGCCGACGGGGTGATCAGGGCGGGCGACATATCCCTTCCCGCCAACGTTGTGCTGTTGGGAGACCCGGAAGACGTCATCGCCAGGATCGAGGCGCAAAGAGCGGCCGATGAAGAACGGGAAGCCCCTGCGGAAACGGGACAGGGCGACTAACAGGAATAGCGTGCTTGCTCGGGGCGCTGTTTGGTCCGGCCTCCCTTAACCTAATGCAGTTGACGCCTCGGGTGCAACAACGGCATAGAACGTTAGCTATAGTGTGTCCCACTGCGGTCTGGAGGCCTCACCATGTACTTGGTCTACGCAGGCGAATCCGGCAACACGGGCAGCAGCCTTAACGATCCAAACCAACCTCACCACGTGCACGTAGGGCTGCTGGTCCATGAGTCCCAGTCGGTCGCTGTCACCGGCGAGTTCGACGCTCTGTTCCGGCGGCACTTCGGCCAGCCCCGGGGCCAAGACGGCACGCCTTCGGAGCTGCGGCCAGCGGATATGTTCCAAGGCCGCGGCGACTTCGTGTCCTGGCCCGCGGCAAAGAGACACGAACTCATCCAGGACTGTCTCAACATCCTCATCCGGAGGGAGACGCCCTTGATCGCCGCCTACGTAGACAAGCATGAACTGGCACGGGTGCTGCGTGATGGGAATGGACGCCGCGACCTTGGGGATACACCCTCCCAAGTAGCGATGAGCCGGTTGCTGTTCGCGTTGAACATGCTCGTGGATGAACTGAACATGTCGGGCATGGACAGTCATCAACTAATGGAATCGGTCTGGCCTATTACTGACTTCGCGATGGTTGTAGCCGGCAACGGCAGGTCGGTACAGCCGAATTACATGACCCATTACTTGGCGTCTGAAGACGGCGTCGACTCAACGGCGGTCTTGGGAAACTTCTGCTTTGCCGGACCCGAACACTCCGTCGGCAATCAATTGGCCAACCTCTGTGCCTACATCGCCCGCCGCTGGCTCCAGAATCCCTCCGCCCCGCAGCCTTACTTCGAGGCCCTGCGCGACGGCAAGGTCGTCCAGGTCATTTATAACGTGCAGTTTTAGACGGCTCGTGGCGGGCTGGAGCTTCGATAAGGTCGTCACCCCCGCGAAGACGAGGGTAAAGCCTACTGTCTTGAGAAAGGAAAATGGGACAGGTCATTACCTGTCCTTTAGTTCCCTGCTTCTTCGGGCCAATTCCGCTTCCAGTTCTCGGACCCGAGATTGGGCCTCCAGTCGGCCTTGGCGTTCTGTATCGAAGGTGGATATGTGCTGGCCGGTTTCCGGGTCGTGCCACCTCAGTTCACCGTGTTCCCATCGGATGAATAAGTTGAGTACATTGCTGTAGCCTTGGAGCACTCCTTCTTCGATGGTTTCGATGTTGACCGGCTCGTACTGGCCTTCCACCAGCCGGTCTCCGGCTATCCTGGTCCCGTGGAATCTCCCCGTCTCGTCGAACCGCCAGTATTCGGGGATTCCCAGCGCGGCGTAGCCCTCTCTCTTCCCCTCCGCGTCCCGCCTTCCGGTGCTACGGGAGGCTATCTCCATGACGAAATCGGGTGGCTTGCCCTGCACGGAGACGATGTAGCCGTTGTTGTCCTTGTACGTCTGCGGGTCGGCGTTGAAGGCGATGAGCAGGTCCGGGATTATCCGGTCCGATGCCGGAGCGTTCGGCTCCCGGACGAGGTATCTCTCGCCGGCTACAATGGTTGTATCGAGGTTGCCGAGGTGCTGGGCCAGGTGGTGTGCGCTCCCGTTGAGGGTCAGATGGTCGAAGCTGGTCATATCCTCCGGCTCGCGCTCCGGTGGGTCTGGAAGCTGCGCTCGGCTCCTTGATTTGGTGGGTTTGGTGGTCATGTCAGGCCTCTCAGGCTTGTGGCTGGGGTCCCGTTCCGACTCTGGTGGTCCAGGCTGCTGTGGGCAGGATTATACTGCTTTTGCAAGCGGATAGTCGCGGGATGCTGCCCACTTGTGCGGGGCTGATTGGCCGGTGGTCCCATTCCTGTCGGATAGCTGGGAGCGAAGAGGTCCACATTCCCGGTATTCCGAAACTGGCGTTACGCTTTACATCCCCATTTAGTGGGACTACAATCGATTTAGCGAGAGGAGGCCGAACAGTCCTTCTCCCCTACACCGTTTCCCCCCTTTTCGGCGGAGGTCGAGATTATGCCCCAACCTATTTATTTGTCTCATGAAGGGTTGGAAAAGTTGAAGTCGGAGTTAGAGCATCTCCGCACCGCGCGGCGCCAGAATGTCGAGGCGCGGGTCCAGCAGTCGCGTGAGAGAGGCGGCACCGTCAGCAATGCCGAATACGAAGAGGCCAAGAACGAGCTGGCGTTTACTGAAGGCCGCATTTTGACCTTGGACAACATGCTCAACAACGCAATCATAATAGATGAAACGCATGGCGAGAGGGACACGGTAGAGGTTGGCGCAACCGTGTCGGTTACAGGACCAGAACGGGAAGCCGTTCAAGTACACCATAACCGGAAGCGCGGAAGCGGACCCGTCCCAAGGCAAAATCTCCAACGTTTCTCCTATCGGCAAGAGCCTCTTGGGAAAGCGCGTCGGCGAAGTGACCGAGGTCAACATTCCTTCGGGGAAAATCAGGCTGGAAATTCTCAGTATTGGTTAGATTCACGCCTGCGCGAGAATGACGAGTTAATTACTTAACATGCTCGACCGTGAAGAAGGCCTGTTGGGCAGCCGCCACGTCAAGCTGGACCGGTTGCGCCAAAACAATATCGACCCCTATCCGCCGCGTTTCGTGCGCACTTGCGATGCGGCTACCGCCATCGCCCGGTTTGAAGCGTCAGAGGGCGAGACGCCTGCCGAAGGTCATCCCCGCGAAGGCGGGGACCCACCCGGCCACCTATCCCTCGGCGGGCGCATCACGTCTATGCGGGTAATGGGCCGTGCGGCTTTCCTGGACCTGCGGGACGGCTCTGGGACGATACAGGCGTTACTGCGGGAAAACGTCTTGGGCGAAGGGTACGAGTTGCTGCGGGACCTGGACTTGGGCGACCACTTGGGCGTGTCAGGGCCTATCATCCGCACACGCACCGGCCAAGTAACCATAGAGGCGCACCAAGTGACCATCCTTTCCAAGGGTATGAGGCCTTTGCCGGAGAAGTTTCACGGCCTGCGGGATGTGGAGACCCGCTACCGGCAGCGGTACTTGGATCTGCTGGCCAACCCGGACGTGATGCCGGTGTTCGCCCTGAGAAGCCGTGTCATTGAAGGGATCAGGAACTTCCTGCACGGCCAGGGATTTCTTGAAGTAGACACCCCCATCCTGGTGCCGGTGGCCGCCGGCGCCCATGCCCGGCCGTTCACTACCCACCACAACGCGTTGGACCAGCAACTGTACCTTCGCATCGCCACCGAGTTGTACCTGAAACGCTTGATTATCGGCGGTTTCGACCGAGTGTATGAACTGGGGAAGGTGTTCCGCAACGAGGGAATAGACCAGGACCACAACCCCGAATTTACATTGCTGGAGAGCTACCAAGCCTATGCAGATTACAACGATGTGATGCACATGGTTGAATCTATGGTTTACACCGTCGCCCTTGAAGTATTGGGAGGCACCGAGGTGCAGTACGGCGAGCACCTGATCGACTTCTCTCCCCCTTGGCGGCGCGTTCAACTCAGGGAGGAATTGCATCACCGGAGCGGTATCGACATAGACGATTACCCTGACGAAGCCTCCTTGACCCGCCGAATCCACGACTTGGGCCTGCCGGTTGGCGTCAGGGAGTCCCGCGGACGGTTGATCGACAAGCTTATCTCCACTTACGTCGAACCCAACCTGATACAGCCGACGTTCCTGCTGGACTACCCCGAGGACATGTCGCCCCTGGCCAAGTCCAAACCCGGCGCCCCCGGATACGTGGAGCGTTTCGAGGGGTTCGCCGCCGGAATGGAGATCGCCAACTCGTATACTGAGCTTAACGATCCGGCGGTGCAGCGGGCACGGTTTGAAGCACAGGAAGACATAAGACAAGCGTTTCAGGACGACGAGGTGGACCGCTTGGACGACGACTTCCTTCTGGCGTTGGAGTACGGTATGCCGCCCACGGGGGGGCTGGGCATGGGTATCGACCGCTTGGTGATGCTCATGGCCGGTCAAACCTCTATACGCGATGTAGTGCTTTTCCCGCAGATGCGGGTGCGCTGGGAAGACCGGGGTGAAGTGGGCACCGAATAGGCCGGGAGAGTGCTTGAACATAGGTTATACTATCTTCGCAGGGGGTAAAGAGAGGACACTCAGCAACCATGCCATACAGACCCGACGGCCGGGGATTACAGATACGCGGATAGCCTTTGTTATCGACAATTGGCAATTACGGGGCATTTACTCCGACCCACAGACAGGACGCGACAGCAGGGTTTATTTGGCCTTTGTCCCGGGTGTAGCTAGGGTTGTGCGAGTAGCACTTTCCACGGACGGAAGAAGGATTCTCTCGGCGTTTCCTGACCGAAACGCAACCCGCAACCTGGCCAAGGGCAACCGAGGCTACTTTGCGGACAAGTACCGGGATTTAGAGGAACGCGATGACACTGAAAGTTGATTACTATCCGCAAGACGACATTCTACGCATCAGCACCGGGCAAAGGGCAATGGATGGCGCCACCCTGTGGGATGCAGTGAATGTTGAAGTGGATATAGGAACTTACGGTGATCATGACATTGTAGGGTTCTCCATTCTTTCTGCATCTGCCAGCGTTTGCCCTTACTTTATCCCGGCAGATACCAAGCAGTTGCATCAGATAGGTAAGGGCAATCCCGGCGTCAGTTATGACGAAGAGACTGATACGCTGACACTGGGAGTCTCGGTCAGCAACCCGTCATACAGGACGGCAGACGGCGTCTACATCATAGGGCACTGGAAGCCGGACGAAGTGGACTGTAATGCCTATTGGGACATAATCGGCGTTTCTCTAAAGGAAGCATCCAAGCACTTGGCCCCGCATTTCCGCTTACGAAAATTTTCTTGACGTGCTGGGACGGACGGTGATGCTGCTGACCCACCCGGTCAGCAGCCGGGACATCTTCTTCTCCTACATGCGGGTTAGAAAGGAGGATTGAGGATGGCTAACTCAACGGGGATATTCCTCGGTTTTGACCCGGGTGGGGCAGGTAACTTTGGCTGGAGTATATGCTGGAATGATCCCGATAATCTCGTGGTCGTGAAAACTGGTTTGGTAGATAACGCATTAGAAGCACTTGAGGCAGTTAAACGCACGTTGCCGGAGGAGAAATTGCCAGAGGAATTGGTTTTTGCAGCAGGAATTGATGCTCCGATGTTTTGGACCGATACAGGATTTAGGGAAATCGACGTAACGATCAGGGATGCAGTGAAAAGAGCGGGATGTCCGGAGCCGGAAGGTACGGTTCAAGCGATTAACTCTTTGAAAAGTGCCTGCTCGGTGCAAGGTGTTTTGTTAGGACATCATTTATACCGCGAGTTCAAGCTTTTAATTACGGAAGCGCACCCTAAAGCTTTGGACTGGCTAGACAATTCAATGCGTGATCGTATCGTTGATTTGCCGCGGAATCGCCGAGAGCACGAGAGAGACGCTACGTTTGCAGCTTACGCCGCATGGCGGATGTGGGAAAGTGATCCGAAGTGGAGAAACCTTATTGAGAAAGAACCCGGCAAAATTCTTCGCCCCTTGAAAACACGAGTAAGTTACTGGATGCCGATGTAGTGGGATAACCCATGCTCTCTATAGAACTAATACGCCGAGACCCTGACTTTGTGCGGAAGTCCTTGGAGTCTCGCGGTGAAGAGGACCCCTTGGCCGACCTTTTGGAGTTGGACTCCAAATGGCGGACGGCGGTGACCGAGGGGGACAATCTCAGGTCTTACCGGAACCAAGTCAACCGCGAAGTGGGGCAAGCGCGCCGGTCCGGAGAGGAAGTCAGCGACGAGACCATCCAGGAAATGCGCCGCGTTGGAGAGCGGGTCACCGAGTTGGAGCAGGAGGCCCGCGCCCTCGAAGAGCAGACCAACCGGATCCTTCTCAGTCTGCCCAACCTTCCCCTTGACGACGTACCCCCGGGACTTGACGAGGAAGGGAACCTTGTTGTGCGGAGCTGGGGGGAAATCAAGGCCCTTGACTTCGAGCCGCTGCCTCACTGGGACATAGCGGAGCGATTGGGTCTTATCGACTTCCATCGGGGGGTCAAAATTTCCGGCAGCCGCTTTTACACTATGATGGGAGCCGGGGCAAGGCTGGAACGGGCCCTTATCGGCTGGATGCTGGACCTTCATACCCTCGAACATGGCTATACGGAGTTGACTCTCCCGTTCGTGGTCAAACAGGAAACAATGGAAGGGTCGGGGAACCTTCCCAAGTTCCGCGACAATCTCTACCATGACGACGAAGACGACCTGTGGCTTATACCCACGGCGGAAGTCCCCATTACCGGTCTGCACCGTGATGAGGTAATCCCGGTGGACGAGTTGCCGCGTTATTACGTTGCCCATACGCCGTGCTTCCGCCGCGAGAAGGCCGCCGCCGGACGGGATACCAGGGGCATCAAGCGGGTCCACCAGTTCAACAAGGTGGAGATGTACAAGCTGGTGGAGCCTGAAACCTCCCGCGATGAACTGGAGAAGCTCCTGGCCAACGCTGAAGAGGTCTGCCAACTGTTGGGCCTGCCTTACCGGGTGCTGAGCTTGTGCGCCGGCGACATGGGTTTCGCCTCCGCCAAGTCCTATGACATTGAGGTCTGGGCCGCCGGTTGCAACGAATGGCTGGAGGTAAGCTCCTGCTCCAACTGCACCGACTTTCAGGCCCGCCGGGCCCACATTCGTTACCGCTCCAGCCAAGGTGGGCGCCCTCAGTTGGTTCACACCCTTAACGGCTCCGGCTTAGCCCTGCCACGGGTTATTATCGCCATCCTGGAGAACTACCAGCAGCCCGACGGATCGGTGGTCATCCCCGAAGTCCTCCGTCCTCATACCGGGTTCGACGTCATTCCGGCCCATTAGCGGCAATGGTCCAGCGCCGGGTTAACCGGCAGGGACCGTAACCTGGGGAACACAGCAGGGCATTAGCAGAGGCGCTTTGCGGGCCGGTTGTCCTTTCTATCGTTCCACCAGTGGTCTAAAATAGCGGCAAAGTTCTAAGGAGAAGAGCCATGTCCGGCATTTGGCCCGGTAATACCCAGTGCGTAGCGATGCTGGGATTCGACGTGGACGGCGTTTCCTCCTGGCTCAACCGCAACCCTGATCATGCCAGCCTGCCCAGCCTGATGTCGATGGCTGAGTACGGCCCCAGCGTGGCCACTCCCCGGATCCTGGACCTGCTGGACAGCCATTCCATCAAAGCCAGCTTCTATGTCCCGGGTTACGTCGCTGAGACTCACGTGTCATTGGTTGAGGATATTGCCCGGCGGGGACATGAGGTTGCTCATCACGGCTACATGCACGAGCCGCCGGCGACGCTGACGCCGGAGCAGGAAGAGGAGGTGCTGCATAAGGGCATCTCCATTCTCAAGGGAATCACCGGAGAAGCCCCGAGGGGCTACCGTTCGCCGAGTTGGGAGCTTAGTGAGAAGTCTGTGGAACTCCTGGCGTCCCACGATTTCCTCTACGACAGCAGCTTGATGGGCGACGACGCGCCCTACGTGCTGAAAGTCATGCCATCCGGCGGGGATGGCGGCACTGTCCATCGGTTGGTTGAGATTCCTATCCACTGGCTGCTGGACGACGCTCCCAACTTTGTGTACGCGCCGACGGCGGGCCGCCTTGGGCCGATGCGCAGTCCCGACGAGGTGTACGGCACGTGGGTCTCCGAGTTCGAGGGGCTTTACCACTACGGCAGGGCTTTCACCCTGACGATGCACCCCCAGCACATCGGCCGCCCGGGAAGGTTGATGATGCTGGACCGGCTGATCCGGCACATTCGCGGCTTCCCCGACGTGGAATTCATGCGCGGAATAGACGTGGCCGAGATGTGGGCAAACCGTTAGCAATGGCCGGCGGCCGGTGGACAAGCTGGACCAGCAACTGACCACTGGACGCTATTCACTGGAGTACCCTCGTGTTCCTTTCTGAAATCGAACTCCTTATCCCTAAAGCGCCTGACGGCGTTCGTCTCCTGGACTGGCTGAACTGGAATGTCAGGGAGCGCCTCCCGGAAGAGGCTGCGCCGGTAAGGTTGGCCGTCACCGAGTCTCACGGCTCCGGTTACAAATGCGAGGTAACTACTGCTCAGGGGCCATTCCCGGATTTCGTTGACCCCCGTCTCCCCCGCGAAGGCGGGGGCCGAGGGCAGGCTGCCCGCCAGTTGTCCCGGAGTTCCATTTTCGAGCTTCGAAAGCGGCGGTGGGAGAACACCGCCGAGTTTAACGCGGTACTGCTAGTGCCCACGGGGATAGGAGCAGCCATCGGGGGGCACGCCGGGGATGCCACGCCCGTGGCCCAGTTACTGGGTTCGGTCTGCGACGGGCTGATCACCCATCCCAACGTGGTCAACGCTTCGGACATCAACGAGCTTCCGGGCAACGGCCTCTATGTAGAGGGCAGCGTTATAAGCCGGTTGTTGATGGGTGTTGTGGGCTTGAAGCCCGTAAGAGCCAACCGGGTCCTGGCGCTGGTCAACTCCCATCCCGACCCGTTCTTTCCCGAGATGACCATAAACGCCGTAAACGCTGCCCGTGCTACCTACGGCCTCAATTGTCCCCGGACCGTCTTGTTGGACCCGCCGTTAATCATGGAGTCCGAATACACCAACTCCTCCAGGGCGGCGGGCAGCGTCAAAAACCTGGACCATGTATTCGCCGTTCTGGACAAGTACTGCGGCGAGTATGACGCGGTAGCCATTTCATCAGTCATAAACGTGCCCCTTCACTTCCACGAAGACTATTTCAAAAGCGAAGGAAACATGATCAACCCTTGGGGTGGGGTTGAGTCGATGTTGACCCATACCATCTCTAGCCTGTACAACGTGCCGTCGGCCCACTCCCCCATGCTGGAATCCCAAGCCGCGTTGGAAGTGGATACGGGGGTCGTGGACCCGCGTTTGGCTGCGGAAGCCGTTTCCATGACCTACTTTCAGTCCGTTCTCAAGGGACTTCAAAGAAGCCCCCGCATCGTCGTCCATGACGACGCAATGCGGGAGCCAAACGTGCTGACCGTCTCCGACGTATCCTGCTTGGTAATTCCCGATGGATGCTTGGGCATTCCGACGCTGGCCGCCCTGGAGCAGGGCATTCCGGTTATCGCGGTGCGAGAGAACAAGAACCTCATGAAAAACGACTTGGCGGAGCTGCCTTGGCGGCGCGGCCAGTTTTACCTTGTAAACAACTATTGGGAAGCCACAGGAGTGATGGCGGCGCTGAGGGCCGGGATAGAGCCAACCTCGGTGCGCCGTCCGATTCCCCCGATGGAGGTTGAGAAACCAGCAGGGGCCCACGGAATTGACGCAAGAAAGGTGTTGGAGCTATGACGGAGGACCGACTGGGCCCGGCCGTGCCAGGCGCGGTTTCGCTGGATGACCCGGATGCGGTCCCCGCCAGCCTGCACCGGATTGACAGCCCGGCGTTCGTCTACGACGAAGCGATTATCCAAAACTTGCTTACCTGTGGAAACACCCTGCAGCGAGATGCCGGGTGCCGACTGTTGTTCGCCATAAAGTCCTTCTCATTTATTGACGCGCTGCGGCTTATGGCTCCGCGGTTGGACGGATTCGCGGTCAGCTCTCCCTTTGAAGCCCGCTTAGCCCGCAGCGCCATCGTCGCCGGCGGCTCGATCCATATCACAACACCCGGGATGAGGAGTGATGAGATAGACGAAATCGGAGAGCTGTGCGACTTCGTCTCGTTCAACTCCCTGACCCACTGGGACGCCTACCGCGACCGGGTCAAGGACCGGGCGAGTTGCGGAATCCGGGTCAATCCGCAGCTTTCCTTTGCAGACGACGAACGGTTTGACCCTTGCCGCCCCAATTCCAAGCTTGGTGTCCCATTGGAAGACTTGGCAGCCGCGTTCAATCAAGACCCCAAGCGCTTCTCCGGCCTCCGCGGCATCCTTTTTCATTCCAATTGCGAATCGGAGGACTTTAGCGAAATGCTCGCTACGGTGCAGCGCGTTTGCACCCACGTCGGCCCCATCCTGGAAAGGCTTGAATGGGTCAACCTGGGCGGCGGATACTTTTTCGAGGAGGCTTCCAATCCCGGAGCGTTAAGAGAGGCCGTTGAGCTTCTCAAATCGAATGGAGACGTTGAGGCGTTCTTGGAGCCGGGGGCCGCCTTGGTGCGCTCCGCCGGCTACATCGTTTCCACCGTATTGGACGTATTCCCAAGCGGCGACGCCGAAATAGCGGTGCTGGATACGACGGTGAACCACATGCCGGAAATCTTCGAATACGGCTGGGAACCCGACGTGGTGGGACACTGCGATGACGCGCCCCACGAGTACCTTCTGGCGGGCGCCACCTGCCTTGCCGGTGACCTCTTCGGCACTTACCGGTTCGGCCATCCGCTCCAAGTCGGAGACAAGGTTGTTTTCAACAACGCCGGTTCGTACACTCTCACCAAGGCCCATGTGTTCAACGGCATCGGGCTTCCATCCGTCTACTCGTTGACCGCTCAAGGCGAGTTGGTCTTGAAGAGCCGTTTCACCTTCGACCAGTACGCCGCCCGTTGGGGAGCCGGGCCACTTGCAGCGGCCTGAGCTGGGCTTGCCGGCCCTTGGAAGCAATGCCGGGCCAATGCCAGCACGGGCCTCGCATCGTCCGGCAATGGAAGACCCGGACGCCTTAATTCTGCAACTTTCGGACCTCGTTTCCACCAGAAAGTGCGCCATGCGCATCGACGCCGGCGATAGCAGCCAGACCCTTGGTTGCTTGCTGTACAAGTATGTCAAACACGCTCCGATACAGGACCTGCTTCGAACGTCCCGCATCACCGCAAACTCGGCGGACTCCCTGTTCGCGCTACAAGACCTGTTGTACGTCAGTTCCGACAGCGGCCAGCTATTGGATATGTTCGACGGCGTAGCTTTCAAGCAGGGTGACAGGCTGATCGGACCGCAGGAGACTCCCGGACGCCAATTGGCGTCGGTGGATGACCGGGACGTTTGGATGATCGACTTGGACATGGACCGCATCAACTGCCTATACGACCGCAACTGGACCGGGTTTCACGCCCGCAAGTGGCTGCGGGACGCTGACAAGTACGCCAAATTCGTGTACGACACGCTGGCCGAGTCTCTTGGCTCCGCCGAGGCCGAATCCGTCATGGAGATGGACTCAACGGAGAAGAAGCTCACCCTGTTGGAATCTCTGGCCAGACGGGTCTGGAGCAGCGAGTTCGAGAACTATTCCCGTTTCGTGGGCAAGAAGCTGGTCTACAAGTCGGGGGACGAGACCATCGACAATATCATGGACGGCGCGGGCGCAATTTGCTCCGAAAAGGTGCAAGCGCTCAAGTTCCTCACCGACCACTATGGGATTACATCCGAATACGTCATCGCGGGCGGCAACGCCGTTGGAACGGCGCCGGTGGAGAAACTGAGGGAACTGCTGATCACCTTCGATTTCCGGTTCGCCAAGCGGTATATGAGGTTTTGGCAGCATACCGCTCTACTGTATGATGTTGACGGGGTCCAAGTGTTGGTGGACGCTACCAACGGCAACATCCCATTCCTGTTCTTGCGAGACCAAGCAGCGGAGCAGGTGTTGGGGCATCGGGACAAGCAGCCGGTAACCGTCAAGATGATAGAATCGGAAGAGGACTTCTATTATCATCGGGTGCCTCATGATATACCGGAAAACCTTTTCTTTGCCTTGGAGGGCTGGATGCCCTATACCGACCTGATGCAGGTGTTCGACAACGAGTTGGGGCTGTACCTGTCAGCAGACTTTTACGTGACTCCCATCCCGTTCACGACGGAGCGTGAATTTGAACGGGACAGACGGGAGTACGAGAGAGTTTGCCGGAGGTCCGCGCTGGAGTGCTCCGTCATCCACGAGTGGAGCCTGGACTCCCCGGTGGGCATTCAATTCTCAAGGGCGGAACCTTTGGTCAGTGAACACATACTGGCCGCGAAAGACCACCTGCTCGCCAGGCTCGACGAATGTGAAGGGGCCGCGCATCAGTCCGGTCTGGTGGTAATGAGGCTGAAGAATTGACGCCGCCCATTGACCTTTCCTCTAAAGCTGCCCGGTCGTTCTTGGAACGGGTCCGCCGCATTGACCTTTCGTCGTATTCAGACGAGGGACTTAAAAGCGCTTTTGCGGATTTGAGAGACCAAGCCCGGCACAATCGGGCCGAGGAAGTCCTGCCCACTGTGTCCGCTATCGTGGCGGAAGTGGTGAATCGCAGGCTGGGGGTGTGGCGGATTTTCGACAAAGACTTCCAAGCCCAGCGGTTCGAGAAATACCGGAAATTTGCCGCATCGGGCCCAGACCTGCGTGAATCTGCCAGTTTGAGCGTAGACGAAACGACCATCGTTGCGGCAATGGCGAAGGTTGCGGGCGAGGTGAAGGTAAAGCGGTCTTGGGAAATTATCTTGCCGGCGGACTTTTATCAAGCATCCCTACGCCTTCCCGGCGGCAATCTGTTGGCCTTCCAGTCCACCGACGAGCAATTGCTGGCGGGGATGCACCTGTTTAATGGCAGCATCGTTCAAATGAACGCGGGGGAGGGCAAGACCGTCGCCGGCGCGTTGGCGGCGGTGTTGCAGGCCGTTTTGGGCCGGTCCGTCCACGTGGTCACCGCCAACGAATACCTGGCTGCCAGGGATGCCCAACTTCTCGCCCCGGTCTACGAGTTTATAGGCATCAGTGTCGGCGCGGTGATCGGGTACATGGACGACGGCGAGCGGCGGCACAACTACCGGAAGAACGTCGTCTACGGCGCGATGAGGGAGTTCGGTTTCGATTTCCTTCGGGACAATCTCAAGACCAGCAGGCGCGACCAAGTCCAACGCGGATTCGACGTCGCCATAGTGGACGAGGTCGATCATGCGCTAATCGACGAAGCCTTTACCCCAATGATCATCTCCGGCAGTCCCTTGGGTAACCGCCGCGCGACGGCCAAAGTCAAAAAGGCGGTTAATGGGCTGGTTAGCCTCCAGCAGGGCATCACCCAAGGGTTGGCCAACCAACTAACCTCTCCCGGCCCGGGTTCTTCCTCCGAAGGCTCCAACTCCTCACCTTCGTCATTCCCACGCGGGCGCGAGTCCATCACCACTGCTGCCAAGTTGTTGTTGGCCGACCCCGGTGACGCCGCATTGCGCCGGTACTTGGGCGACAATCCCGGCTTGCTGAAACGGGCCAAGCTGATCGCCGAGTCTGAGTTGGCCGAGTTGGCTTCCGGGCTGTTTTACGCAGTCGACCCGGACAGCCGTTACGTAACCCTCACGGAATTGGGCCGCGACCACTTGGTCCAATCCCTTGGCCCCTTTTACGACGGTACTGCCCTCGAATCGGAATTGGACCACCTGCGCGGCCGCCACGATTTGCCGCTGCCGGAGCGAAGGAAAAAGGCCAAGGAAATCAGCCGCCGTCTGGCCAAGCAATACAACCTGAGCAACCAAGTGTACCAGATGCTCCGGGCGTACCTGCTCCTTAAACGGGACGTGGACTACTTGGTCAACGACGATTCCCTTGTCCTGATCGACCGGGCCACCGGAAGGCCCAAGGTGGACTTTGTGTATCAGCACGGGCTGCAATCGGCCTTGGAGCTGAAGGAGGGGCTGACGCCCCGGCCGGAAACCGAAACGTTGGGCCAGATAACGGTGGAAGGGCTGGTCAAACGGTACAAGCACGTATCCGGTATGACAGGCACGGCCACCGGGTCCGCTGACGAGTTCCAACGGCGGTACGGGCTGCGCGTGGTAGAGCTTCCGCCTTCACGTCCCCTTATGCGCGTTGACCTGCCCGACAGGGTCTACCTGAATAACAACGACAAGACCGGCGCGATTGTTGACCAAGTCATCGCCTGCCGCCGGGTGGGTCAGCCGGTGCTGGTGGGGACAGTAACGGTGGAGGACTCCCAGGACCTCAGCCGGCTTCTCTGGGAGCACGATATTCCGCACAATCTTCTGAACGCGGTTACCTCGGACGCGGAGGCCCAGATTATCAGGGACGCCGGCGCGTTCGGCGCGGTAACTGTGGCCACCAACATGGCCGGCAGGGGCACCGACATCCTGCTGGAGCCGGGCCTGAACTCCAGGATTGCCCGCCAGTGCGTCCGGGCCGGGAAGACCATTGAGTTTTCCATGGGCCTGCGGGTCATCGGCAGCGAGGTCAACAAAGCTGCCCGCATCGACCTTCAACTCAATGGAAGGAGCGGCCGCCAAGGGGAATCCGGTGTTACCCAGACATTCCTCAGTTTGGAAGACCGGCTGCTCGGTTTGCACGCCGAGTCCATTCTCAAGATGCTTAGGCATCGTAAGGTTGACGATGCCGGGCGGGCCTTTTTTGAGGGCAAGGCCGTAGACGACCTCATCGGCTCGGTGCAAAAGACGGCTGAACACGAAGCGGAGGCACAGCGGGGCTTGATGCAGGACTACGCCGCGGTGTTGGACCAGCAAACGGACCTCTTCTATCAACACCGGCGGCGAGTAATGGAGCCCAATGCTTTGCCGGAGGTTTGGACGTGGCTGGCCAATGACGTGGCTTCCCGCGTGGCCGCAGATTGCCTGCCTGAGGTTACCTTAGAGTCGTACCCGGTCCAATTCGACCAAATGGCCAATGAGATACTGTTGGACTACCGTGTAGACTGCTTCTTCCTGAAGGGCTGCGACCTGACCGAGTTGCCCGGTGAGCTTGGCGGATTGTTCGTGTCCAGTTTGGAAGATTTGGAATCCCGGCTTGGGACTGCTGAGTTTGCTTCCTTGAGCAGGTTGCTTTATTTGAAGACTTGCGACGATCTCTGGAAAACCCACTTGACCGAACTTCAGGAGTCTGTTTCGAACCAGATGCTTTCCAGCCACAGCCACAAGTCCGCCGTGGCCCGGTACGTCAAGCGAAGTTTCAAGGCTTGGGACGAGTTTCTGGAACGGGTAAAGAGCGATTTCCTGTCACGGTTGCTGACTTTTCCCATAGACCGGATGAATCGGCAACCGCCTCAGCCGGTGCGGGTGCACGAAGACGTCCGTGCGTTGATTGCCCAATTCCCGATGGCCCGCCACCCGAAAGAAGGGGCCGGCCACGGTGAAAGGAGGAACTGAAATGGTCGACAGAAAATTCAGGCTTGGCACAGCCATCTCCCTTGGCGGCATGGTGGTCGCCGCGCCGTTGGTTGCAGCCTGCGGCGGCCAGTCCTACGAAGATTGGGCCGCCACCGACGGAGCCGCCGGGGTAATCAACCTGGATGACGTTCAAGAGGCGTTCAAGAAGTCCAAGAGCGCCACGGAATTTGAGGACAAGGTCAACGAGATATATGAGGGCGACGGCCTTATAATCATCCGCGCCAAACAAGACGGCCAAGCGTTGACGTTGGAGGGGTGGGAGGACCTCGACGGGAATAACTCCATTGACGATGCTGAGGACGACCTGTTGTTCTCCATCGTGAAGGGCACCAATGACGAGTACGACATGCGGGGGCACCACGGCAACGGTTACTACAACAGCCACTTTGGCGCGGGAGATTTTCTATTCACCTACTTAATCATTTCGTCCCTTGGCCCCCGAGGCTACTACTACAACACTCCGGTATCCCGCGGCTCTACGATGAGGAACCAGCGCAACACTTACCGGCAGAGTTCCGCTTACGGTCGCCAGGCCCAAAGAAACAGCAGCTACAATAGCCGACAGGCGTCCTTCTCCGGGTCCCGCTACCAACAATCGAGGAGCAACGTAAGCACGAATCGCAAGACCTATCAGCAGACGCAACAGCGCAGCGGCGGCTTCAAGACCAGCAACTCCATTTCCCGCAGCAGGTCCGGGTCATTCCGCTCGTCGAGCAGTTCCGGCGGCTTTGGCGGCGGCGGCGCGATGGCCGTGAAGGGCGGTCGGCGCTTCCAGGCCGCGTTGACATTTGGGAAACCAGCCAATGACGTTCTCTCCTGGTAGAAGTCTCTGGATTCCCGCCTTCGCGGGAATGACGAGGCGGGGTGAGGGAATGACGAGGCGGGTTGGGGGAATGGCGTGGGATATCAACAGAACCTAAAGGAAGCTGTATGTCCACAGAAATAAGTGCTGGCGAACATGGCGGGCGGGACCTGTCCGTTGCGAGTGAATTTGTCCTTTCCGTATCCTTGGAAGGTATGGGCCCGGAAGACGGCTTTTGGGTAGTCCTGCCCATTGGCTACACCAGGAACTCGGTGGGGTGGCTGTTGGACCAGGTTTTCCCGGAGGATGAACACGGGAGAAGCACGGTGGAGTCGTTCCTCAACGTGGCCGCCAACCCTGACCTGCCGGAGATTTACGCTGTAATGTTGCAGGTGGCCGAAGAATGGCGAATGGGCCTCTGTATCCTCTCCGTTTCAACCGCTGGCCAGGACAAGCTCGATCTCGCAGACCCCGCGTCCAACCACTTGGTCCGGCCTTCTCCGGACTATGCGCCGCCGGATGGGCGTGATGACGAAGGGGCGCCCATTATGGGCGCCCACAATGGGCGCCCATATCTTGGCCTGAGGGTTGCCCAGGAATACTCCGCGCTGGAGTACGCCGTTGCCCAAGGCTTCTGGCAAAGCAGGGACGAACTGCTGGCATGGTTGAGGGAACTGACCGTCCTGTACTTTATGGATAAATTCGAGTATGACCTGACAGAGGCCGATCAGGACTCCGGCGGAGACCCGGTACCTGGCATTAAGGGGCTTCAAGACGAAGACTTGATTGCGCCTTGCGAGGACACAGGCAGCTTTTTCATCACTGAAGACGGCAGGGGGTTTATCGGCAGGTTGCTGATCGAGACGGAGTCTTACATCGACCAGTATGATCACTTCAAAGATGTTGACTTCGACGGGGACGCCGATGAGGTCTGTTTCGATCGGGGCCGCGGCGTAGACTTGCGAGCCCAAGTCTTTATAGCCGATGGGCTTGACCCTGTCAGGACGGTCTTTTTACTCCGGTTGTATGACGGGGCAATGGACGAGTTTGAGTCTACTTGGACAAGACTGATAGAGGATGAAGAGTTCTTTGGCGAGTTACTTGAACCAGTGGTTAATAGATATAACGTTTCCGAGGACCTGATCGGCAAGGTCATAGACGCTGGGTACGGCTACATTGAAGAGCGACACGAGGAGGCTCGGCAACTGGCCGCCGAAAGGGAGATCGTTGGCAGAGTCCGGGACGCCGCCGGGTCAGATAGCCATGAACAGGACCATGGACGCGGAGATGACCACCGCGCTCTCGACGAAAGCGACTCCCACGTTCCGCTGCCCCACCAAGGCGCCGGAAATCCGGATGTGGGGAAGCAGCAGTAGGTCTATCAACAACCGGAGCACGTACAGCAACACGAAGCCTATCACTCCGAAGACCACAAAGGCGACGATGCTGTCACCCCAGCCGGTAAAGTCGCCGAAGAGAGCCTTGAACATCACCACACCGATGGCGATGAGGTTGCCTCCGAAAGCGATGCCCACGGCAGCGTTATCGCGCTCGATCTCATCATGGACGTCGTAGGAAGCGGTGAACTCGTAAAAAAGGGCGAACAGCACCAGCAGGACCACGCCCATTCCGAAGAAGGCTAGAGTTATCAGGGCCGCAGTCAGCTCCGAGCCTCCTCCCTCCCCGGTGAGGGCGCCGGCGATAATCAGTCCCACGGCGACGTTGATACCGAACTCCGCCGCCCCAGTGCCGATGTTCCGGTCCTCAATCACCTCTTTCTCAACGTTGAACTTGTACAGTATTACGCGGTCTATTAATGGCCGCACCAGGTTCAGCGCAATTATCCCGGCCATGGAGTAAAGGAATACCCTCAATACATCAATGCCGAACTCGGCGTTGAAGCCAAGGCCTTCCACGCCTATCACAGTCAACGGGTGGTACATGGCGCCCAGCAGGACCAGGATTACGCCGATGAAGTAGCCGCAAAGCCGCAAGGCCTCCGCCAGGTTCTGCTTTTGAATGACTTCTTCGTCGATGCCGTGCCGGGTAATCAGGTCCCGGGCGAACTTCGCCACCACGAGAACCACCAGGCCCATGCCAACGTGCACCAACCCCTTGAGGAAGATTCCTAAGGCTTCGACAAACGCTTCAATCATCGGTTTCTCTGGCCTCCGGGCTCTTCTCGCTCGCCCTTGTAGAGGGTGATTCGTTCCGGCGGTATGACTTCGCTGAAGACCACTTCGAAAGGCCTTCCTTCCCACTTATGCACCGACATCACCCGGTCTCCCTGCTCCCGGGTAAATTCCCAGAAGTAGTATTCCTGGCCCGGCCCGCGTCCATCCTGGAAGAAAGACACCTCGGAACTGTTCTTGTAATAGTACACATCGCCATCGATCTCGATACGGTTGTCGATGGAGTGCTCTTCATCCAATTCGATCAGGTCGTCCTCGGTTATCCCAGTGCTGGCCAGTCCCGATGGTGTAAGGTCGTCGGTCGCGGTGATGAAAAGGTCATAGCCGTCAACCCAATCAATCCAGACCCGGTTGTCATCGTAGACGCATTCCATTTCGTGCCAAGTCTCGCCGTGGCTCGAATACCGGTGGACCCGTTCGATGATGAAGTAAACATCGTCGTATTCGGGGTTGAGTCCAATGATAGAGATAACATCACCTACCCTGGCGTCCCTGATGCTATCGTCCTGCCGGGCGGTCTCGGAAGTCCGCCTTCTCTTTTTTCCTCTGCCAAAAATGGAGCGCAACATAACTCACATTCTATGGATTACCGAACAATCTCGCGCCATCGCGTACCCAAGCGAATCGAGTATAGTTAGGGTGTGGTGATAGGTCAATCTGATTTCTTGCCCAGTGAAGGCCACTTTGTGCACCTTGTTCGTGAGGCATCGGACTGTGAAAGCCATCCGGAACCATGAATCTGACACCAACAATCTGAGAGAACATGGTAAACTTGTTTTGCGCCAATAATATAATGGGTGCGGCATAGTCCACTAAAGGGGAGGAGTCGTCGATGGGGTTCTTGGGGAAAAGTGGCTGGATATTGGTCGGGGTTATCCTGTTGGTGGTGGGGCTGATTTTGAAGACCGGCCTTATCCAGTGGCTCTTGGGCCTATTGGGATGGGTCTTGATTATCGTGGGCGCCATTGCCTTGGTTATGGGCATAATAAGTCTTTTTACCGGCAAAAGCGGCAGCCGGTACTGACTGCCAACCGGAACGTTAATATTTGTCAACAACCCGGGCCTCATCGCTCAGCAGGAGAAGGCCGGTATGAGTGTGCTTATGCACCGCCACCCGCCCACGGGAAACTGGGGCCTTCAGTTCCCGTTGTTCTTATGGTATCAGTCTGATACCATACTCTTTCACTGGTATGAAGATTCCTCATCATGCTGGAAAATTATGTCTTTTACCCTATCACTGGCAAAGGCGTTGGACCATTAGCTACATTGCCGCGAAGACTCCAACCACTTCAGTCACCCGGGGGTTGTCAGTATTCAGTCCCGTTGCTAGATAACCCCGGGCAGCACAAGTTTAAGGAGAGCGCTTATGCCTAGACGGAGACTTCCCAACGACCGTCGAAACAGTAACGATCCCGAGAACGAGGGCAGTAAGGACGTCTTTTCTGAGTATATAGAGGAAGCCACAGAGGACTTGAGGGATGAGCGGGAGGAAAGAGGAGCCTACCGAGATTCATATTATAGGGAAGAGGCAGAGGACAGACGCACAGATCGGAACATAAGAGGGGACAGGTATTATGAGATCGATAGGGAAGAGCTGTTAGACAAACGGGATGACAGACGACAAGAAAGAGAGATAGATGATCGTGTCCGCCTCGAGCGAACTGCCTTCCTCGGCGGTGTTTTTGCCAGTAAGGAGGACAGAGCGTTCAGAAGGATAATGGAAAGAGAGGTCAGAGAGGAAAAACTAGGACAGTATCAGCAACTCATCCAACAGTGCCAGGACCGTATCAAAGAGTATCATATGATGGAGGACTGGTTAGATGATATAAGGCGGTCCGACTTTAACACAGAGACCATAGAAGAAGTGCGTACGGAGGTCAGAGAGCAAAAACTTCAATTGTTAACCCGGCGGTCGCAGAATGAGCTGTTAACCGAGCGGAGCAACCAGAATGCGGAGGAGCGGAAGATACTCAAAAGTCTGACCGATTTGACCGTGTTTGAAGAAAGCGTTTACGATGACGTCTTGATTGCCTGTGATACTGCCGAACTGAAAAACCTGGAATCCGCTCTGGAAACCGTAAGGTTCTGCGGGGCGCAGGCTGGAGATGTACTCAGGGTGATCCCCCGGTTGGCGGCCGGGCAAAAACGCAACTATGACAATTCGGATGCCCTCCAGTCCATCTTGCAAGTCGGCTTGACCGGTGCCAAGTATGCAGGCTTAGTGGCGCCGGTGACGTTCATTGGTGCGTGTCTAGCAGGCGATGGTTTTTTTAACGTGGGGCAAGGATTTTCCGCTGCTATATTAACTGTGATGATAGGCGGCGCAGTGGGCGGCGCCATCGGCTACTTTAAGTGGAAGGAAGGGGAAGGGAAGTAGAGACGACCTAGTAGTCCGAAATCTTTGAAATGATGGACCATTTCATTGACAGCATTACCTGGCAAGGATTGGATTACGAACCTCACTTCAAAAGCAATCCATCATTTCAAAGCGGTTGGACTACTAGACTTTCCCTCTAAACCTCTCCATGCCTTGGCTGCCAGCCGTGGTTACCACAGCTCAACGCAAGATTATTAGCCCATCATTAGTCAGATTGAGGGGTAAAAACTTGGTGCGGCAGAATTCTATACTGGATGGCACTCTTGGATTCGGGCCTTCGCCGGGATGACGGCACGTTACCGATCCTCTCCTAATCCTCATTTCAAAGGTGACCGGCAAAGACAACTCTCGGTATTGACCGTCAACCGTACGTCCAACTAATCTATACTGACATTGCGGCGGCCGGGGCGATGGTCGCCGACAGGAGGTTGAGCATGGGAATACTCTCTCGTATGTCCACGGTCGTCAAAGCAAAGATGAGCCGGATAGTGGACAATGCGGAAAATCCGAACGAGACCTTGGATTACTCCTATGAGAAGCAACTGGAAATGCTGCGCGACGTGAAACGGGGCGTAGTACAAATGGTCACGGCCAAGCGCCGCATTCAGCAGCAAGCTACCGTAGTGCAATCGAACATGGCCAAGCTGGACTCCCAAGCGCGTCAAGCGATGGAGGCGGGAAGGGAGGACCTGGCGCGGCTGGCCCTCCAACGGAAGCAAGCTTCGATCATTGAGCTTCAGGGGCTGGATGAACAGATCTCCCAGATGGAGATGGAGCAGGAAAAATTGACGGTGGCCGAACAGCGGCTCACGTCTAAAGTTGCCGCTTTCCGGACCAAGAAAGAGACCATCAAGGCCCAGTATAACGCTGCCCAAGCGCAGGTGCGGATCGGTGAAGCCCTGTCGGGCGTGTCGGAAGAAATGGGCGACCTTTCGCTGGCTATGGAGCGGGCGGAGAACAAAACGCAGCACATGCGGGCCAGGGCCGGGGCCATTGACGAACTATCCACTATCGGCATGTTGGACGACTTCACCGGCACCAGAGAGGATGATATCAGCCGTGAACTGGCCCAGCTTACCTCCTCCCAAAGCGTGGAAGAAGAGCTTGCCGCCATGCGTCCCGGACTGCCTGCGGCGGATCGCAAGCAACTACCGGAGAGCGGATCGTGATTATACGAATTCCTACAGAGGGACAATTCAATCTCCCCGGGTCCTACGTGGACCAATTGAACGACGTGGACGACAAACTGGTGGAGGCAGTGGAATCCGGAGACCGGGCCAGCTTCCGGGAGTTGTTGAGCCAGATGTTAAACCTTGTGCGGGAGCACGGGTTCCCATTGCCCGTGGACGAGCTGGTGGAGTCGGACTTGATGCTGCCGACTGCGGATCTTACCTTGGAAGAGGCGCAGGAATTGTTCGTCGGCGAAGGACTGCTGCCGGGTTAGCAAGAGGTGTGAGATATGCCAAAGCCGCATGACATGGGCGGCCTGCCCAACGATACGCCCATAGACCAGTCCGAACACCAGAATATGGACTGGGAAGTGAGGATGGACGCGTTGCATCAGGTGCTGGGCCAGAAGGGCATCCGCAAGACCGACGAGATGCGGAGGGCCATCGAAAGCCTGGAGCCGGACGTGTACAACTCCACCAGTTACTACGAAAAGTGGACGGCGGCCCTGGAGATACTGCTGGTGGAGAAGGGTATCTTGACCACCGAGGAAATCGACGCCAAGGTGGCCCAACTGGAACCGGGGACTGGTTAGCATGATAATGGCAGTGTCGAACAAATACCAAGACGGCGACATCGTGCGGGTCCGGGTCGACTCTCCCTCCGGGCATTACCGCACGCCCACTTATATCCAAGGCAAGACCGGCGTGGTCGTTGCTGTATGTGGACGGTTTCCTAATCCCGAGTCCTTGGCCCACGGCGGCTCCGGGCTGCCGGAGCAGACGCTTTACCGGGTGGAGTTCGCCCAGCATACGGTATGGGACGGCTATCAAGGCCCGGCTGGCGACAAAATTCTGGTGGACATCTACGAACATTGGCTGGGACCGGAAGGTTCGACATGACGACCAGGTTGCCGTCGTCATCCCGGCAAAGGCCAAAACCCACGCCTGTTTGGCCCCATCTGACGCCTCCCGACCCCGGGATGCCCGACGACTACGAACCGCTACCCGATGCTATGCTGCAAGAACCCCACTTTACCGAAACTATGCAGGTTGTCAGGACCTGCTTCCTGGGCCACGATGCCGCCTTGGTCAGCGGCGACACCCCCATCTATTACCGCGACGAGGCGGGAGTGCAACGGATTGTGAGGCCCGACTGCTACGTTGCCTTTGACGTGGACGAAGTGGCAATCCGGCGCCGCAACGGCTATTACTTGGACGAAGTGGGACGCCCCCCGGATTTCGTGCTGGAGATAGCGTCGGAAAGCACCCATACGGAAGACACGGGCCGCAAGCGGGACCTTTACGCAAGGCTGGGCGTTAGCGAATACTGGCGTTTCGACGGCAGCAGGGAGAATTTCTACCCAGAGCCACTGGTTGGCGAAGTGCTGGTGGAAGGGGAGTATGTACTCCTCGAAATGCACGAGAACGCGGACGGAGTAATGTGGGGTCACAGCCAGGCGCTGGGTATGGACCTGTGTTGGGACGACGGACGGTTGCGCTTCTACGACCCGGTCACCGGCACATACCGCCGCAACTTGGTGGAGGCGGAGGAACTCATAAGCTCTCAGGCCGCCGCTCTCCAGGCTGCGGAGGCTCGGGCCAATGCCGAGGCCGCCGCCCGCCGGGACGCCGAAGCCCGCGCTGAGGCCGACCAAGCCAGGATACGCCAGCTTGAGGAAGAGCTACGCCAAAGGAGACAACTGTGAGCGACAGTCACGACGGCCAACACAGTCACCCGGAATCCAATGAAGAGTTGAGCCTTTACGCCCGGCGATCCCAAGCGATGGAAGCCCTGCTGGTGGAAAAGGGCGTCTGTTCGACGGGCGAAGTACAGCAGATGATGGATACGGTGGAGTCCAGGTCGCCTTCCGACGGCGCAAAAGTCGTCGCCCGGGCTTGGTCGGACGCCGGTTACAAGAGCCGCTTGATGGACGATCCCCACTCCGCTTTAGCGGAATTGGGTTACACCCTGCCCGACACGGCTCCCCAGCTAGCCGTGATGGAGAACACCGATAAGGTGCATCACATGGTGGTGTGTACCCTGTGTTCCTGTTATCCCAGGGCTCTGCTGGGCAGGCCGCCCGACTGGTATAAGAGCTTTGCTTATCGCTCCCGTGCGGTCATCGACCCTCGCGGCGTCCTGAAGGAATTCGGGTTGGAGTTGGACAACGACGTGGAAGTCCGGGTTCTGGACAGCACCGCGGACCTGCGTTACTTGGTCTTGCCTCGCCAGCCCGCCGGGACAGAGGGCATGGCCGAGTTGGACCTGGCCAAACTGGTCAGCCGCGACAGCATGATTGGGGTGAGCAATCCCAGGATCCCTGAAGCCGTTGCCGCGGACTAAGAAACTATCTCAAAACTTGTCGCAGCGCCCAACCCGTCATTCCCGCGAAGGCGGGAATCCATAGGTTTTGACCGTCAACGGCCCGGTATCAGCGAAACCAGCCGGTTTTGAGAAAGCAACACCCTGCCTAGCGCAGTCAGTCGCGCCGGGATAGCAGTGCGCTGGGCAGGTCCTTCAGCAGCGTCTCAACATCTGGTATCCGGTCGTCATTGCCCAAGCCCAAATGCAGCGGCGTTATCGAGATTTGATTGTTCCTGACCGCCCAGGAATCCGTGCCTTCCAGTGACACGCTTCCCAAAGGGCGATCCCGGGAAATCCAATACTTCTTCTGGGCGCCGGTACCCTCCTCGCGGACCGACTCGCCGTAGGACCTGCCCCCCAGCTTGGTCACTTGAACGCCGGTCAGCCGGTCCAATTGCAGGCTGGGGACGTTTATGTTCAAGAACAAAGGATAGTCCGGAGGGCTCTCCCGCAAGCGCAACGCCACCAACCCCAGCAACCGCGCCGCGCCGTCGAAAATCGGGTCGCGAACGGAACCGACCGATATGGCAATGGTTGGATAACCCCGCACAAAACCTTGTATCGCCCCACCCACCGTGCCCGAAACTATGGTGTCCCAACCAAGGTTGGAACCGGAGTTTATCCCCGAGACAACCAAGTCGACCTTGCCCACCAGCTTTTCCAGCCCGAGAATGGCGCAGTCTCCTGGAGTGCCTTCCGCCGAATAAGCCGTCACTTCGAATGGGGACTCTCCGTCGCTTTCCAATAGCGCGTTCACGGGAACGGTCCGAACCCGCAACGGCGCATGGAGGGTTAAGGAAGCTCCGACACCGCTCTGCTCCCGGTCCGGCGCCACCACGAACAGTTCCCCTACCGAGCGCAAAGCCTTGGCGGCGGCCCAGAGGCCGGGAGCGTGGATGCCATCGTCATTTATCAGAAGTATTTTCAATTCAGCGTATTCCGTTCCACCTGAAATTCACATCCTGAGCCAGTCGAAGAACGGCCTTCGGCCAGGTTTTAAACCGTAGTAAAGCCCTCGCTCCGGCCCATGACATACGGGACAGGGAACGAGGGCTTCAGCAAAGGCCTTGCCCGGCAAAAGCCGCTAATGGTGAGCCAAGCCGGTAGCGTGGAAAATGGCGTGGCGGATTTCAACCGCCGCCATTGCCTTCCGGTACTCTGCCGACGCGTAGAAGTCTCCAATTACGTCCCCGAGGTCGCTGCTGACCTGATTGGTAGCGGCGGTGATGCTCTCCGCGGATAAGTGGCTGCCCGCCAAGGCGTTTTCCACCGACGTAGCGCGCGTCGGCACGGGAACAGCGCCCCCGACGGCGACACTGGCGGCGGTGCACCGGTGGCCGTCCATCGTTAAGACGACGGCGCCGCCCACCACGGCGTAACCCGAGGCGGGATGGGCCATCTTGGCGTATTCAGCCACTTGGTTTTCAGCCAATCGCGGCACTTCAACCGATGTCAGAATCTCATTTTCCGCTATCGCGGTTGTGAGAGGTCCTATGAAAAAGTCGCCGGGAGAGGCAGTGCGGGTCCCGTTGGGCCCTTGGATGGTAAACGTGGCGCCCAACGCCGTCAGGACCGCGGGCCAATCGGAAGCCGGGTCGCCATGGACCACGTTGCCGCCGATGGTGCCCCGGTTGCGGACCTGGGTGTCTCCGATGCCGCCGGCTGCCTCCGCCAGCATAGAACAGGCGTCCGCAGCTTGGGAGGAGGAAGCGATTTCCCAGTGAGTGGTCAACGCTCCGATGCGAACGCTACCGTTGTCCACCGAAATGCCCTTCAGTTCGGAAATGCCGCCTATGTCCACCACCGCCGAAGGTCTGGCCAAGCGCAGCTTCAGCAAGGGAATCAGGCTGTGGCCACCGGCCATCAGCTTGGAGTCCTCGTTGGCGCCCAATAACTGTATGGCTTCGGCCACCGAAGAGGCCTTGTGGTAATCAAATGCCGCAGCAAACATGGTTATGCCCCCTTTGCATCCTGTATAGCCTGCCACACCCTTTCCGAGGTCAACGGCATCTCCAGCCTGGTAACCCCAAGGGGCCTGAGCGCGTCAATCACGGCGTTATAAATTGTCACCGTGGACGCGATGGTGCCGGTCTCCCCGATGCCCTTTACCCCCAAGGGATTGTGGGGCGACGGGGTGACGGTTGATAAAGTCTCGATTTGAGGCAGGAAATGGGCCTTGGGCAGCGCGTAGTCGAGCATCGACCCGGTCACCAACTGGCCGTTTTCGCCGTAGACTGCGCCTTCCCAAAGGGCTTGGCCCGCGCCCTGAACGACGCCGCCATGGACCTGACCTTCCACGATAACGGGGTTGATTTGCGGCCCGCAGTCGTCGGTGGCCACGTATCGCTCAAGAACGATGTGACCGTTGTCGACGTCGACCTTTACCACCGCTATGTGAGTACCGAACGGGAAGCTGAAGTTCGGAGTGTCGTAGAACGTGGTGGCTTCCAGCCCTGGCTCCATGCCTGAAGGCATATTCCAAGCCACGTTGGCCATCAAGGCTATGTCCTGGATGGTCTTGTTCTGGTCGGGCGACCCACGGACAAAGAAGTTGCCATTGTCGTACTCAATGTCCTCCTCGGCCGCTTCTAGCAGGTGCGCCGCCAAGGCCCGCCCCTTGTCCTTGATCTTGCGCGCGCTCAATGCGATGGCTGCGCCGCTGAGGACGGTGGTGCGGCTGCCGTAAGTGCCCCATCCCATGGGAGTATTGTCGGTGTCTCCGTGGATGACTTCCACGTCGTCCACCGGGACACCCAATTCGTCGGACAGGATTTGAGCGAAGGTGGTCTCTTCACCTTGTCCATGAGGAGAGGTGCCTACAAAGATGTTGACCTTGCCGGTGGCGTAGAAGCGCACGATGGCGCCTTCCCACAGACCGCCGCCGAACCCTACGGCTCCGGCTATCTGCGAGGGGCCGATGCCGCAGATTTCACAATAGCACGATACGGCGATGCCCATATATTCGTGGTGGCCCCGGAGGTGTGCCTGCTCTTCCCGCAAACCTTGGTAGTTGACGTGTTCCAATGCTACGTCCAAGTTGCCCGGGTAGTCGCCGCTGTCGTAGTGCAGGCCGACGGACACGTCGTAGCCGTCTTCGAACTTGGGAATCAGGTTACGGCGGCGCACCTCCACCGGGTCGAGATTCAACTCGGTGGCCAACAGGTCTACCAGACGTTCCAGCAGGAAGGTAGCTTCCGGCCGGCCGGCGCCGCGGTAGGCCTCCACCGGCGTGGTGTTGGTGAAAGCGCCATAGACGTCGCCTTTGACGTTGGGAATCTCATACGGGCCGCAATACATGAGACCGTGGAGGATGGTAGGTATGCCGGTGGATGCCGTGGAGAGGTATGCTCCCATGCCGGCGTAGACGACAGTCCGTAAGCCGATGATTTTCCCATCCCTCGTGGCCGCCATCTCGACATGCTGGATATGGTCGCGGCCGTGGGTGGTGGCTTGGAAGTTTTCCGACCTGGTCTCGGTCCATTTGATCGGACGACCTAGTTGCATGGCGCAGAACGCCGTGATCATCTCCCACGGATAGACTGCAATCTTGCTTCCGAACCCCCCGCCCACCTCGGGGGCGATGACCCGGATTTTATGTTCCGGAACACCGGTAACCAGCGAGGTTACAAAGCGTGCGATGTGGGGGTTCTGGCTAGTGTTCCACATGGTCAATTCGCCCAAGGCGGAAAGCCAGGTGGCGACGGTGGAACGGGGTTCCATTGCGTTGGGTATCAGCCTTTGCTGGATAATGGTGTCCCTTACGACCACCTCTGCGGAGTCGAAAGCGGAGTCGGCGTCCCCACCGGCCACCGTCCAGTGGAAGGCTTGGTTATTGGGAGCGTCTTCGTGCAACTGTGGAGCGCCTTCCTGTAAAGCGGCCTCGGCGTTGACGACGGCGGGTAGGACTTCGTAGTTAACGTTGATCAACTCCAATGCGTCCTCGGCCTGGACGCGGCTTTCGGCCACCACGACCGCCACCGCGTCGCCGACGTACCTGACTATATCTTTGGCGATCGCCGGATAGGGGACGGTTTTCACATCGGAGTCGGGCACTACCCAAGCGCAGGGAATCGGAGTGAGCTTCCCCTCGATATCCGCTCCAGTATAGACCGCCACTACGCCAGGAGCCGACTGGGCGGCCGAAGTGTCGATGCTCGTTATCCGGGCGTGTCCGTGAGGACTACGTAGTATCGCGGCGTGGGCCAGTCCGATCAACTGGATGTCGTCGGTGTAGGAAGACTGGCCAGTGATAAGCCGTGGGTCTTCTCTCCGGCGTATGCCGGAGCCGAATATTCTTGTAGTCATGGCCTAGCTCCCCATTTTTTCGGCGGCGGCCAGTATCGACTTCACAATGTTCTGGTATCCAGTGCAGCGGCAAAGATTGCCTTCCAGACCGTGGCGCACCTCGTCCGAAGTGGGATTGGGGTTCCTTTCCAGCAATTCCACTGCGGTCATAATCATCCCGGCGGTGCAGTAGCCGCACTGGAGGCCGTGGTTGTCCCAGAATGCCTCCTGAATCGGGTGAAGGTTTCCGTCGGTGGCCAGCCCTTCGATAGTATTTATTTCGGCGCCGTCGGCCTGCACCGCCAAGCAGGTGCAGGACTTCACCGTTGAGCCGTTCATCATTACCACGCAGGCGCCGCATTGGCTGGTGTCGCAACCGATTTTGGTGCCCGTCAGCCCCAGTTGTTCACGTATGAAGTAGACCAATAACGTTCGTGGCTCCACCTCGGCTTCGTGGACGCGTCCGTTCACGGTTACGCGTATCGGAACATTCGCCATAGCGCCTCCCCATGAGGTTGGATTTGGCATATCATTATTTAAGGAATCGTAGCTGTTTGGCCGCCACGGAGTATATACTTGGCTCAAGCTACAGTCAACGTAAGAACCGCCGCCACATCCATGGCGCCCGGCCCCATCAGGAACGTTTCGCGCCCCTTGCACCTGCTCTCTTAGGCGGGATTTTCTTCCCGGAAGGGATGGTACAATAAGCGGGCCGGTTATGGATGACTACCGCGAAACAATCTGGGGAATAGACCCGAAAGACCGGCAATGGTTCCAACTGCTGACCCTCATTTGGTGGAACAGCCGGGTCCGTCATACTGACGCAACTGGAGGTTTCCCATGGCAGTGCGGCGCCGAACCAAGCGGCGCTAAACATTACTCTGGGGATTGGCGCAAGTTTCGTTGCATCCGGTTTTATCGCTTGGGGGTTGCTGCAAGCCAAGGAGCTGATTATGGCAATAGCTGATTGGATTAGAGAAGCTACCGCAAGAAGGCGGGAAAGATTGATTCAACAGGCCTACGAGCAGGGCTATGCGGACGCTCAACAGGGAAAGCCCAAGCGGCCGCCGGGGGATGACCCCGGCAAATCTACCTGAGTATGCTTGACCGCTGACTGGAGATTGACCAAATGTTGCCTTACAACGTCTTTCCCGATACCGCCACTGTAGACGGGCAAGGCCAATTGGTTATTGGCGGGTGCAACGCCCATGACCTGGCCTCGGAGTACGGCACCCCGGTCTACGTGCTGGATGAGGCCACCCTGCGGGGCCGGTGCCGGAGCTTCGCCTCCGAGTTCTCCCAAAGGAGTTCCGGCTGCCAGGTAGTTTACGCTTCCAAGGCCTACATCAACCCGGCCCTGGCCGCCATTTTTAACGAGGAAGGCTTGGGACTGGACGTAGTGTCGGGCGGCGAGTTGGCCATCGCCCAGGCAGTCGGGTTCCCGTTGGAAAACGTCTACTTCCACGGGAACAACAAGACTCCGGACGAGCTGGAGCAAGCGGTCCGGAGCGGTATTGGAAGGGTCGTCGTCGACAGCTTCCATGAGTTGGACCTGCTGGACCGCATCGCGGGCGACTTGGGCAAGGTGCAGGACATCCTGGTGCGGGTATCCCCCGGGATCGACCCTCATACCCACGTCCATACCACTACCGGCATACTGGACTCCAAGTTCGGCTTCTCCATCCAGACCGGTCACGCTGCCGAGGCGGTCCGGCTGGCATTGAAAGCCAACAATCTGAACCTTCTGGGTCTCCACTTCCACTTGGGCTCCCCGATTTTCGAGTTGGAGCCTTACCGCGCTGCCACCGAGTTGGTGCTGCGTTTCGCCGCCGAGTTTCGGGAAGATGGTTTTAACCTGCACGAGTTCAGCCCGGGCGGCGGTTTCGCTATCGCCTACACTCGCGACCAGGAACCTCCGGCCATCGGTGACTACGCCGAGACCATTGTGTCCACCATGACGGCTACCTGCGACGACCTGGGCATGGAATACCCTAAGCTTATCATCGAGCCGGGCCGTTCGATTATAGGTCCAGCCGGCGTCGCGCTGTACCGCATCGGCGCAATCAAGGACATACCGGGGGTGCGGAAGTACGTCAGCGTGGACGGCGGGATGGGCGACAACATTCGCCCGGCGTTGTATCAAGCGTCCTACGAGGTTGTGGCAGCCGGCAAAGTTGACGACGATCCCGTGGAACAGGTGACCATCGCCGGGAAGTACTGCGAGTCAGGCGACATACTGGCCAGCGACATCATGCTGCCCCGGTTGGTTGCGGGGGACATCCTGGCAATACCCGCCGCCGGGGCCTACTGCCCCTCTATGGCCAGCAATTACAACCTGAACCCCCGCCCGCCGATAGTATTGGTCAACAACGGGCGAAGCAGGCTCATACGCCGTCGCGAAAGCTACCAGGACATGATGCTGTGCGACGTCGTATAGGTCGTATAGGATGTTGCATTGATTGTCCAAGCCGCCGCAATTCGTGACGTTCCGTCATGTGGCGGGTTTATGGCCAGGACCTTCTGTTGCGACGCTTGGAGGCGGAGCTTAGAGAAGGCCGCACGGCCCACGCCTATTTGCTGGTAGGCCCGCCCCACGTGGGCAAGATGACTCTTGCCGTCAACCTGGCCCAAGCATTGAATTGCTTGGAAGACCAAAGTGAGCCCTGCGGAAGCTGTGTCCAATGTACCCGCATCGCATCGGGGCTACATGCGGACGTGCGGATCGTGGGCGTCCGCCGAGGCGGCGACGGCCCGGCCCGCACCGTAATAGGCATCGGCGACGTTAAAGACGCCCTACGCCAAGTTAACCTCAACCCCTACGAAGGCCGCCGGATCGTGGTCATATTTGACGAGGCTGAGACTATGAGCGAGGAGGCGGCCAACGCCATGTTGAAGACGCTGGAAGAGCCGCCTGCCCACGTAACTATCCTGTTGTTGACCACCAGCGAGGAGCCGCTGCCGACGACCGTGCTGTCTAGGTGCCGCCGCATTACGCTGACGCCCGCGCGGAAGCAGGACATCGCAGACCGTCTAGTGTCCGAACACGGCGTCGATGAGGACAGGGCGGAGAACCTGGCCCGCTTGGCCCGTGGATGCTACGGCTGGGCATTTGGCTCCTTGAATGATGAACAGGTCCTGGAACAAAGGGAGGCGGAGATAGCCCGTCTCGTAGAGATGTGCGAGGCTGGACTGGATGCCCGGTTCACCTACGCCAACGAGCTGAGCAGCCTGTTCTTCCGTGATCGAAGCGCCGTTCGGGCGGTGCTATTCCTGTGGCTGAGTTGGTGGCGGGACCTGTTGCTGATCAAGGAGGAGGCCGGGGACTACATCCACGAAACCGGACAATCGGCGCGCTTGCGGCGCCACGCCGACCACTTGAGCACGGCCCAAATAGTGGGGTTTGTTAAGCGCGTTCACCAGACTCTCGACGCTCTGGACCAGAACGCCAGCGCCCGCTTGGCTTTGGAAGCCCTGATGATTCATCTGCCGGAGCTTACGGATGCCTAAGCCACCGCCGACCAAGGGATATAGGGTCGCCACTCTTCGAGGATCGTCCGGTTTTGCAGGATGAGGTAGGGATTGGGGTCCGGCGCCCGGGGTTGCCTTTCCAAGGCCATCCCCGCTTCTACCGGAGTGCGCCCCGCTTTGCTCAGGTTGCAACGGCTGCACGCTGCAACCACGTTTTCCCAAGTGTGGCTGCCGAATTGACGTCTGGGTACAACGTGGTCAAGGGTCAAGTCCTGAGACTTTTTCCCGCAGTATTGACAGGTAAAGCGGTCTCGCAGGAAGACCTCTTTCTTGGACAGTTTCCGCGGCAGGAACGGCTTTTTCACCAAGTAGACCAAGCGAATGATCGACGGAACGTCTACCAACCTGTCTACCGTCCTGACCTGCCCCCGGTGGTTTTCCAGCAACTCCGCTTTGCCCTTACCCACCAGTACAACCGCCCTGCGAACTGTACAAATGTTAAGCGGAACATAGTTAAGGTTCAGCACCAGAACGGGGGAATGCAGCAACTTGACCCTGGAAGACGGAGAGTCCAAGCCGTCACTCTCCCAGTCTGGTAACTCTTCCGCGAAACGGTTCTTTCGGTCGTTCGATGCCATCAGTGCCGTTACCTGGTTTTCAAACGTACTATACGACTACCCTTGGTCCACGCCGACACTTATTGCTATTTAAACTGCCTTGGCGGTACCGGAAACCAGCGTTCAATCCGCGGCAATACTTGCATTTATAGTAGCATGGGTGGGTCTATAACAACACCTGTCCCGCAGTGTAGTCTATTGATTGTTCCTGGTGATTTTCATCTTGTCCTTCCACGAGTCGGGTACGATTCCCAGTCCGGGGGCTACGGTTTCGAAACTGTTGATGAGAAATCCCCCAAGCATGGATTCGTTTACAGACTCGTCAATATTGGCGATGGAGAACCGCTGCGCCGCCGTCAATACGCCGGACAACAACAATACGCCTACGAACAATGCAACCAGTGCTCCCAATATCCGGTTTGGCAACCCGACAAACGGAATCGCGCGAAGAATCAACCGGGCCCAAAACGCGATTATTCCTCCGCCTATGACCAGCACCATGAAAATGACCATGAAAGCCAGGAAGGTTTGAAGGTTTTCATCGCTCGTTGCCGGAGTCAGGGCGCTCCCGACGGCGGGGGCCCATCGGCTCGAGAACACCATCGCTAAAACCGCGACGGCAAAGTATACCGCCATCTGGAAGAATCCGGTTGATGCACCCCAAAAAACCATAGAGGCGCACACCGCCAAGACCGCCAAGTCAATCCAATTCATGGGTGTTCCTATTCCCTACAATGGAAGTGGAATGTTATGCAAGTTTATCATGGTGGCTTCCCACCTCGAAAAAGGGCGTTTTTCATACGGATGCCCAATTGCCACGAGATAGCAACCGCCACCAAAATGATGAAGCCCCACAGATAGCCTCCAACCACGTCGCTGGGCCAATGCACCCCCAAGTAGACCCGCGACGCTCCCGTTGCCAATATCAAGACTACCATCGCCGCCTGCAGAAGACGTTTTAGCGACACCGGCGTGACCAAACGTCCGGTCATATAAGGCGTGACCAAACGTTCGGTCATATAAATGGAAAGGCCGCACAATACCATCGCATAGGCCGAGTGCCCGCTGGGAAAGCTTAAGCTCTCCGGGGGCGGCATGAACAGGACATGGTCAGGCCTGGGCCGGTTGACCAACTCCTTCAAGAAGTCCCCGGCCAACAACACGAACAGGCTGATGGTCAAGATGAGGGCGGCAGTAGGGCGGCGGACCGCCAACAGAGCCAAGACAACTACCGCGGCCGGAATGACGGCCATAGGAGGTTCGCCGGTCTTGTTCAAGAAGAGGGCGGCGGCATCCATCCATCCTGTCCGCAGTTCTTGCATCCGGGCCAGACCCCACCCGTCGAATGGAAAAGTCGGGTAGACGGCTGCCAATACTGTCATTACGAGCGTCAACAGCAGCAAACCGGCTACTAAGACGATCTTCAGACCATCATTCCCAAGCATGGTTGTGCATTATATCCTGTGACCTTCCCCGTCATTGCCATGAAAACAGGCAACTTTCATACCTCATACGTGGTCTTGTTAAGACCGGGGGGTGAACTGTCGAATTAGTTCCTGCGACTTCGCACAGGCCTTGATATACATAAACTCCGGGAATCTATGACACTTGCCCCTTTCCAATCCCGGCAACTCTTATCTATGATAGACCTGCCTGACATGACGCTCTTTGGCCTCGAAGCAAATTCAACACTCCTTCAAGCGGAGCAAAATGGGAGGAAACGAGAGGAAATGGGAGCGTTATCGAAAAATCCAAACCCGCCGCCAAAGCAAAATGTCAGGAAATATCCGCAAATGTCCGCCGATCAAAAAAATCCAATCGGCTATCTCACGTCTCCTGTTGCACGCGCGAAAATTCTACGGATGCCCTCGGTAAGCTCGCACGCCTCAGCGTCATCATTGGCGATGCTATAATTCCAGTTAACACTCATCACAAGATGGACTGACTGTCAGATGGTGTCTCCGAAAGTGCGGGTTATCGCCATAGATGGGCCGGTGGCGGCGGGCAAGACCGTGGCCGGGAGGGCGGTTGCCGACCGCTTGGACTTCGCCTACTTGGATACCGGAGTCATGTACCGGGCAATAACCTGGCTGGCGTTGCGGGAGTCCGTCTCGATGGAGGACGAAGAGGCGTTGAGCGCTTTGGCGGTCAACAGTCCGGTGCAAGTGGACCGGGCTAACCCCGGCTGGGTAGTGGTGGGAGGCGCGAGCGTAGGGGCGGAGTTGCGTAGTTCATGCGTGAACAACCGGGTGTCCCTTGTCGCCCGTGTGTCCGGCGTCCGCTCGGCCTTGGTGAACCAGCAAAGGCTTCTGGCGGCCGAAGGTGAAATAGTCATGGTGGGGAGAGACATAGGGACCGTAGTATTGCCCAACGCCCACATGAAGATATTCATCGAGGCCTCGTTGGAAGAACGGGCCAAGAGACGTTGGCAGGAGTTGTTGAGCAACGGGGAAGACGCCGAGTACCTACAAGTGCTGCGCGAGACCCAAGCGCGGGATGAGCTGGACACGGGGCGGGATGACTCCCCATTGAGACCAGCGGCAGATGCTTGGGTCATAGAAACCGACGGCCTCAGCGAGGGCGATGTGGTGGAGCGGATCCTGCAACGGGTGTACAAGTTGAACAACGGGAGCGGTCCGTGGGAATAATTTATTCTGCGGGACGCCAATTGGGCCGGTTTTGCTTCGGCTCATTCGGCCGCCTTACCGTCATGGGCCGGGAGTGCGTCCCTCCCCGCGGCCCGTTGCTGCTGGTTGCCAACCACCTGTCCTTTAACGACCCGCCGGTGTTGGTTTCGATCATGGACCGGCCGTTGCATTTCATTGGTAAGCAGGAGTTGTTTTCAAACCCCGTTGGCAGGTTTTTAATGCCGGCGTTCAACGTGCACCCCTACGACCGAACAAGCCACGCGGTTGACACAGTGAAGCTGACGCTCCGGATGCTGTCCGAGGACCAAGTGGTGGCGCTCTTTCCTGAAGGCCGACGCAGCTTTCACCGCTCGCTTCAAAAGGGCATGTCCGGGGCCGCCTACATCGCCATGAAGTCGCAGGCCCCCATCTTGCCAGTCGGTGTGTGGGGCACCGAGAATTTCCCTGCGTGGCGTATGCCCTTCCCCTTTTGCCGCTTGACCGTCAACATCGGCCAGCCCTTCACCTTGCCTTTGATAGAAGGGGATGTCACGCGACCATTGTTGGGAAGCATGTCGGACATGATAATGTACCGTATCGCCGCGCTGCTGCCCAAGGAATACCAAGGAATCTACGCTTTACAGGCGCAACAAGCCGCTCAAGCAGGCCATCGCTCCGGCGAGGCCGGCTGAAAGAGTGCGCCCGAATATCAGGAGAACAACATGCAACAGGCTTCCAAGTTCGGCATTTACCTCAACGCCAAGGAAAAGCAGGTCGTCCGTATCAACTCCCCTTACTGGATACCGGAGGAACCTGACTGGGTGTTCTTGACGCCGGAGGTAAACGCCACTCTGTTACACCTCCGGGAATTGGCCAAGGAGAACGGGACGGAAGACGCGGACTCCATCAAGTGGGGCACCATCCCTCTTCTGGACTGAGGAGTGACGGCGGGAAGTCACAGGCTGTTCAAGTACTCGACCGCCCTCCGGTGGCTTTCCAGCAGCCCGGGCACCCTTGCCGGGTCGGTGCGCCCCCAACCGCACTCCGTCGCCACGCCGAAAGACGGCATGAAGCCCCGGGCAATGTCGATCCGAGCCGTATCCCCCGCCGCGTCATCGAAGTGGACCAAGCCCAGTATCGCTTGGCAGTCCGGCGGCAGATTCAAATCGGTTAAGGGCTGGAAATATGCGCTGTCCGAGCGGTCTTGAGGCACAGGCATGTGGATGAAGTCCAACCGCCTTTCCAGCTTGGCGCACAGCCCGTTGGTCATCTCTACCAGGATGCCCATGTCCTTTGGCATGACCAGGTGTTCGTCCCGGGGCGAGCCGTAGCAAAGGTGGTAGCCCATGTCCACGCTCGAAGGGATTCTGTTCCCCAGCCTGGCCAGTTCGTCGTAAACTTGCTCCTTGTAATCGTCAGGACGATGAGAGAAGTAGTCCTCGAATAACAAGACCTCCTGGCAAACGTCCCACTGTACAGAGAGCCGCTCGTGGGGGACCGATGCCAGCACCTCTTCGAGCGCCGCCGCCAACGCCTTCTCGTAAGCCGGAATGTAGGCGTCCCGGTCACTGGGACTGACGTACATGTAAGCGGTAGCCATTGGCGTTGGCAGGGAGACCTGGAACAGCGTGTCGGCGCCGATGACTCCTTCGCTTTGCAGCCGCGAGTAAAGCTCGTAAGACTCCAGAGCGGCCGCGGCATATCCCGTGTGGAATGTGACCTGAGACGGGTCGACGCCGGTCTTGAACCGGAGATAAGGCGTTTCCCTTAACAGTTGCCCGTCCCATTGGTAAACGGCGTACATCGGCGTGTCGTCGTCCACTTCCATGTCCGGGTGTTCCATCAACATTTCTCTTTGAAACCAGATCCAGCGTCCCCGTTCCCCGGTCTCGCCGTCGGTAATCCGTTTCAAATGGGGGCCGATGCTGGCGCTGACCGTGCGAAACACGGTCTCGGCATTGGACAGGGGAACGCTGCCGACCAAGTGAGCGGTAGTCTTCGTGGTTACCATGTACGCCCTCCTGCTGGGTGTGTCGGTGTTACCGGTATCATAGGCCATGAGCGGTAGCCGCGCACCGCTTTCCGGTGGAAGGACGAACTCCACGGGCCGTTTGCAACACGCCGCCGTTTCGGGTTAAACTATCCGCCACTGTTGTCGGACTAATATTCGTTCCTTACTTAGGGGAACGTGTACGAAAGGAATGCTTGGTGATAAACATTACCTGTACCTTGCAAGAAGGAATAGTTCCTTCCGAACTGCGGGAGACTCTCGCAGGGGAGTTGGTTCGTATTGCCTCGGGCGCGTTCGGTGGAGCGCCGGAGGACGTCAACGTGGCATTTGACGAGATACCTCACGGGTTCGGCTTCAGGGGCGGCGAGTTGTCGACTACTTCACGGGTCATCGCCATGCTTCCCCAACCGTGTCAGCAAGACGTGAGGGTCGAATATCTGAAGCAAGTATGCGAAATGTGGACCAGCATCACCGGTTGCACCACCCACGAGATAGTAGCTTCAGCCAGGGACCCTCGGTAACAGACCCCAAACAAGATGAGCCAGGAGAGAGAACATGCCGAATTACCGCTGTGAAATCCCCAAGGACTCCATTCCTTTCGACAAGCGCCAGGAGATAGCCCTATCGTTCACCGATATCCATTGCGGCTCCACCGGCGCCCCGCGCAGCTTTGTAAACGTCGTGTTCGAAGAACAAGCCGAGACCAACCGAGAGACTCCTTACTACATCGACGGTGGCAATAGGGCCGGGCGTTCGGAAGAAGTCAAGAACCAGTTGCTGGTTGACCTACGGGACTCATTCGCGGAAATAGCCGGTGTTCCGATGGACTTGGTAGGCGGCACGATTACCGAGAACAAGGCGTCCTGGACCATGGAGGGAGGAATCGTTCTGCCCGAGCCCGGCCAGGAAGGCGCGGAGTGGTACGCCCTGGCCGCCAGCGACTAGCAACATTTGCGCCCACCGAGAGTGGGCACAGGTCCAATTTGCCGGCGTCCGTTTAGAAGATGCTTACCGGGGTTGAATCCTGGTAAGCATCTATTTGTTTGCATACCACAAGCTGGCATCGTTGAGTTGTATAATTTCCGCAGCGAATAGAAGGCGATAGCGAAATGACGGTAAAACCTCCACTACCGGAACCTGCCGAGGAGCACAGCCTAGAAAACCGCAGGGCCATGAGCCGCAGGTTTATTTTGGAAGCGCGTGAGGAGCTGAAAGACGGCAACCGTCTCCAAGCTGGGGAAAAGGCATGGGGAGCGGTGGCCCAGCATTTGAAAATCATCGGGGATGATAGAGGGTGGAAGCACGGCTCGCACCGGCAATTGGAAAGTATTGGCCGGCAAATTAGTGTCGAGTATCCGGATTACGCCTCGCCAGAATTCACGGAGGCCTTGTCGGACGCTTACCACAAGGGGCATGAGAACTTCTACGACAATCGCCGGGACATCGACGAAATCGAAGACACAATTGAAGCTGTTGAACAAGCACTCCCGGCGCTGGAAGCCCTTGAGTTCGAGGCCCCGCGATACTTCAAAATCAGTTCCAACAGCCAGCGGCGGCGGTTGGTGGAACTAACCGGGAACCAGGACCTGCAAATCGGGGACGAGTCTCGTGTGGGGTTCTCCAACCGTCATTCTCCGTCCGATGCTGCCAAGTCACCGTCATAATATTTTCATAACTACTCCAATATAGAAGGCGACGCCGAAATGACCATAAAACCTCCACTGCCCGAACCCGCAGAGGAACACAGCCTCGAAAACCGCGAGGCCATGAGCCGAAGATTCATCCTGGAAGCGCGGGAGGAACTGGAGGGAGGCAACCGCCTGCAAGCCGGGGAGAAGGCTTGGGGAGCGGTGGCCCAACATCTAAAAATCATTGGGGATGACCGAGGTTGGAAGCACGGCTCGCACCGGCAATTGGAAAGTATTGGCCGGCACATTAGGGCGGAATATCCGGACTATGATACGGGAGAGTTCGCCGCTGCCCTGTCGGACGCTTATCACAAGGGGCATGAGAACTTCTACGACAATCGCCGGGACATCGACGAAATCGAAGACACAATTGAAGCTGTTGAACAAGCACTCCCGGTGCTGGAATCAATCGAGACCGAGGCTCCCCGATACTTCACAATCAGTTCCAACAGCCAGCGGCGGCGGTTGGTGGAACTAACCGGGAACCAGGACCTGCAAATCGGCGATGAGTCTCTTGTGGGGTTCTCCAATCGTCATTTTCCGCCGGATGCTACTGGTAGTTGAGATTTTTCCAAGGGAGGTCCCGTTAACGCATGCAATTGAATATCAACCCTGCCAGGTTGAACCGCACCGTTCAGGAACTGGGTTCCATTGGCGACTCCCCGCTGGGTATGCAGAGGGTAGCCTTCTCGCCTGAGGATGTTGCCGGCCGGGACTACGTCATCTCCCTGATGCGGCAGGCCGGCATGGAGACGCGCATAGACCCGGCGGGCAACATCATAGGCCGGTTGGAGGGATTGGAGCTTGATCTGCCCGCCATTGGCATGGGCTCCCACACTGACACCGTTCCCAGCGGAGGGAAATACGACGGCGCGTTGGGAGTGCTGGCGGCGTTGGAGTGCGTTCAGACCCTGGCCGACAACAACAGCCGGCTGCGCCATCCCGTAGAGGCGATGGTGTTCACCAACGAAGAGGGCACGCGCTTCCACCGCTGGCTGCTGGGGAGCCGGGCTATGGCTGGAATGCTTCTGGGGGAGGACCTGAACGCAGTGGACGAAGACGGCGTCAGCTTGGGCAGTTGCTTGGCTGACATCGGCGGTGACATAAGCCGCATTCAGGAGGCCGTCAGGGCCCAAGGAGACTTAGCTGCGTTCTTTGAACTGCACATTGAACAAGGCCCAACCCTGTATCAAACCAACACCCCCATCGGTGTTGTTACCGGCATCACCGGACGGGCAATGTTTGAGGTGGAGGTTAACGGCATTGCCAACCACGCCGGGACTACTCCCATGTCCGTCCGCCACGATGCCTTGGTCAGCGCATCCAAGCTGGTGCTGGCGGTGCAGCGGCTGGCCAAGGAGCAGGAGGTCTGCCGCGTCGCCACCACTGGGGCGATACAAGCCCACCCCAACGCCGTTAACGTGATTCCCGGGAACGCCCGCATCGGTGTCGAGTTCCGGGACGTGTCGATGGATGCCTTGGCCCAAGCGGAGGACGAACTGAGGCGCATTGCCGCTGCTGTTGCAGTGGAGGACGGCGTGAGGATAGACATTCAACGCCAACGGTTCACCGACTCGGTTCCCGTTTCCGAGTCTATGCAGGACCTGGTGGCGGAGGCAGCCGAACGGTGCGAGTTGGCGTCGGCGCGAATACCCAGCGGGGCAGGCCACGACACCCAAGCTATCGCTACAATAACCGACGTGGCGATGCTCTTCGTCCCCAGTGTCAACGGTATCAGCCACTCCCCGGAGGAGTTCACGGCTCCTGAAGACTGCGCCAACGGAGCGCAGGTGCTGTTGAACGTTCTGCTCATGGCAGATGAAAGATTGTAAGGGTTTGCTAAGAGGAAACTTATGAAACTCACCGGAAGTTACGAATTTGACGCGCCCGTGGAAAAAGTGTGGGAAGCCTTGATAGATCCTACATCTCTGGCGGGCTGCATTCCCGGTTGCCAGGGAATGGAGGCGGTCAACGAGGACGAGTACAAGGCCAATCTGACAGTGAGCATCGGCCCGGTGCGCGGACGCTACACCGCCACCATAACGATCCGCGACAAGACTCCTTTCAAGGTCTTTCGATTGGGAGTCGAGGGCACGGGGTCCGTGGGATTCGTAAGCGGCGAAGCAACCATCACCCTTGAAGAACGTGACGGAAAGACCAGCGTCGGTGTGGACAGCGATGCCCAAGTGGGGGGCACGGTGGCCCGGGTGGGGCAGAGGTTAATGGACAGTGTGGGCAAAATGATGATGGACAATTTCTTTACCTGTCTACAGCAGTCCGTCAAGTAGCAGTGGGCAGTCGATAGTGAATAGATCCCATCGAATAATGGTTAGTGATCAGTGGTTTTTAGCTAATCCGTGCGGACATTCAGACACTTGCAATGACAGGACACCATGCCGCCGTGGTGTTACCAATCCCCGGACATTGCCCGTTCGATGATTGACTTAGCCGACGCAATCATTGGGATTGCCTCTGCCCCGTCCCACCAAAGGAAGTCGCTTAACTCTCTGCGCCGGAGCCTAACGTCGCCTTTTACGTCAGCCCCCACGACCTGATGGAACATGACGTGACCTTCGTGGTCGAATAGGTGCCTTGCCTGAACAACACGTAGTCCCGTTTCCTCACGGATTTCCCGGCAGGCCGCCTCAATGACACCCTCGCGCCTTTCTATCCCGCCGCCCGGCAGGCTGAACCGATGTGCTCCCTGTTCCTTTACGAGGAGCAACCTGCCGTCCTGTGCCGCCACAACCGTGGCGCGTCGGCGTTTCCTTGTGCTCTCTCTCGCCATGATTAGCCTCTAGCATAGCAACATCGTGGTGTAATAGTCCTGTCCACTGCTCCCGCCTTCGTGAAATCCTATCCCTATACGGTCGTAACTGCGATTGAGCATATTTGCCCGATGGCCGGAGCTGTCCATCCAGCCTTGGATCGTCTCCTCGGGCGTAAGCTGACCGGTTGCGAACTCGAGATTCTCACCCAACCCGAAGATGGTTCCTTTGCGGCATAAGTAACCAGCCCTCACCCCTCGCTCGGTGGCGAGGTCGCCTACCTTGTTACGATGCGCGAAATAGTCACTCTCTGCCATATCGCTACTGTGCGACCGTGCGATGTCTCGCAGTTCCGAGTCCCAAAGCAACGGAGGGATGCCAACCTGTTCCCGCTCGATATTGGTCAATGTGGCTATTTTACGTTCGTGGAGGTCCAGTTTTTTAGCCTTCTCCGCTTCGCGTTCTTCGTTGCGCCTTTCGGCGTTTTGTGCCACCTCTTGCGCAACGTTCCCTATGACGCTTGGTCTGACAAAATAGACTATTCCTCTTGCCGAACTTTTCCGGTATGTCTCGCCAAGGTGCGCCGGTCCGCATTATCCAAAGGATGCCTTCGAGGATTCCACGGTTGTCGTTGCCGGTGCGCCCGGGGTCTGCAGGCTTACCGGGCAATAGGGGTTCGATGAGTTGCCATTGGTGGTCAGTCAGTTTGGTGCGCGCCACGCATACCTCCGTCGTCGTGTCCGCTTGCAATTGCCTTCTGTTCCTGACCCGTCTATACTGAAAATAGCACCCTTGGACGCCTCGAAATGAGGTGTTCGGGTGTGTATAGAAGGGTCCCCGGCGGGTAAGTTGACGCTGACCGTTGGGGACTATGATTTTACCAGAAATAGAATAAAGGTTCTATCGCCGCGTGTCTTTGTTACGATTTTCGTCCCAACTGTAGCGCGGCGATTACTAAACAGATAATCGGTTTGCTGGTTGATTGCCTTGTGATGGCATCGCCTATATACTGGTACCCCATAATGCAACGAGGGGGTACCCGCCCATGCAGGAGATACTGACCTATCAGGAACGTGGGCAAACGTTTCTGGTCAAAGCCCGGGAACAACTGGATGCCGGGGACTTTGAACAGGCGTCAGAAAAGGCTTGGGGTGCCGCCGCCCTGATGGTGAAGGCCGTGGCACAGGCAAGGGGGAAAGACCACTACGCACACTTTCAACTTACAGAAATTGTTGAAGACCTGGCCGATGAAACGAGAGACGAGGACCTGAGCCGTTTATATTCGGCGGCTACATCCCTTCACACAAACTTCTACGAAAACCGTTTTCGCGCGAGGACTATGCGAAGAAGACTGCGGGACGTGGAATCGTTCGTGGAAAAGATGGAGCGGATACTGAATTCACCCACATAGTCGCCCCCGGTCTGGAGCGGCGCAAATGGGTTTTTGGTGGAGGTATAGCGTAGCGGCTATCGCGGCCTATACGGGCCATCCGTATAGGGTTCCCCCCGCAGGCAGGCGGGGTAAGGTTCCTCGAATGATGCTACGGGGCCACACCCTGCGTTCCCCCCGCAGGCAGGCGGGGTAAGGGTTCGAGTCCCTTTGCCTCCACCAAGAAATTATTTGAGTGACTCTACCGGGCCATTATCAGTCGCAAGGCTGATAGTATTGCCGTATCATAGAAGGGCGGGAAAACTCCCCGCCCTTATTTTTTTGAATGTCCACACGGCCTAGTTGAAATCGGCGGGCTGTCCATTAGATACCGGCCACTGGCCACCCACGTAAGGAGGAATGTCCATGGAGCGCAGGACACCGAGTAAAGAGGAAGTACTGGCTTACTTGGAGACTGACCGCAATTGGGGCCGCTGGGGCGATGACGACCAAGTTGGAGCGGTCAATATGGTCACGCCCGAAAAGCGGGCCGCCGCTGCACGGCTTGTCAGAAACGGCCGGGCAGTGTCCCTCAGCAGAGAATTTCCCAAGACACCCGCCCCCAACAATCCCACTCCGGCTATCCACTACATGAAGCGCAATCCCAGGGGCGATAGCGGAGGCTCAGCCATCGACTTTTACGGAATCTCCTACCACGGCACGGCCACCACCCACCTCGATGCTCTTTGCCACGTCTGGGACCACAATGGAATGTGGAACGGCCGCAAGCCCGACGACGCCATCACATTCGACGGCGCACGTTGGGGGTCCGTGGAGCACTGGAAGGAGGGGATCATCACGCGGGGCGTGCTCCTGGACGTTCCCAAGTTCCGCGGGCAGCCCTTTGTCACCTTTGAAGACCCCATCCACGGCTGGGAATTAGAAGACGTGGCCAAGGCGCAAGGGACCCCCATGGAGCCGGGCGACGCACTGATTGTATACGGGGGCCGGGAGGCATGGGACGAGGTCAACCCGACTTGGGGGACCGTAGATATACCGCGGCCCGGACTGCACGCCTCTTGCTTGAAGTTCATCCGGGAGTCCGACTGCTGCCTGCTGGTGTGGGACATGATGGATTTTCAGCCCAACGGCTATGACATTCCTTGGTCGGTGCACGGCTCCATCTTCGCCTACGGCATTGGCTTGGTTGACAACGCCCTATTGCAGCCGCTGGCGGAAGCCTGCGCTGAAGAGGGTCGTTACGAGTTCATGCTGACCGTCAATCCGCTGCGCGTAGTGGGAGGCACCGGCTCCCCGGTCAACCCTATTGCTCTGTTTTAGGGGACGCTCGAAAACTTCCACATCCGTTCTCGCTCTCAAGCCTTCATGCTGCCTCGCGGTAAAGTTGCACGGGTGGTCGGGACCAGTCAGTCCCTATAAACCGTCAACACCATGTGCCGGTTGATGGGACCAATTACCAGTAATCGGCGTACTATCCCGCAACCCGCTTTGAACTTGTTATGAGGAGCCTGGCATGAGGGCGAGACTTTTCGTGGTTTTGGCCGCCGTTCTGGCACTTGCTTTGGCGGCGCTTGCGTGTGCTCAGGAGCCGCAAGAGATACGCACGGTCCCGTCCGGGACGCCAAGGGTGTTTGCGCCTTCCACTGCAACCCCGGCGGCTCCGAACACGGTCCCGTCTTCTGCTGATAAAGATCTCGTTCTCACAGACACGGTTCCGTCCGATATGGACAAGGCCCCTTCTTCTCCGGACCAGCCGAATGAAGAACCTGTCGTCTTGCCGGACAAGGTGGACGGGTACTTGGCGCTGGCCCCCGCGCACCTGCGTTCAGGCCAGCTTGAGGGTATATCCGTCTCCTTGTTCCAAGGACAGCAGCCTGCGAAGGGCGATGTAGAAGTTGCTCTGATGCGCGGCGGAAGCCCGGTAGCCAACGCCCAAGCAACCATAGAAGGGTCCGGCACGGTTTCCATTCAAGTACCCCGCGTCTCCCCTGGAGAATATGAAATAGAGGTCAAGGGACTGGGGTTCAGGGATTTGGCGCAGGTCCGCGTTGTGGACACTAAAGTCCTGTTCATGGAGACGGACAAACCTATATACAAGCCCGGTCAAAACATGCATATACGGGTCCTGATGCTGGACCCGGAACTCAAGCCCCTGTCGGAGAACGTCACAGTCGAGGTGCAGGACGCCAAGGGGATCAAGGTCTTCAAACAACAGGGTGCGGCTGACGACTTCGGTATGGCCAACTTGCAGATGCCCCTGTCCACTGAGCCAAACCTTGGAGTTTGGAAGCTGACCGCCATATCGGGAGACCAAACAACCCAACTGGACGTTCGCGTAGAGGAGTACGTCCTGCCCAAATACGAAGTGACCGCCAAAACAGCAAAGGACTGGGTGCTGGCGAATGAGCCGGTCAAGGGTACAGTGTCGGCGGAATACAGCTTCGGCAAGCCCGTGCGGGGGAGGGTCGATATAGTCGCGTCCCGTTACGTGGGCGTCTGGGAAGAGTTTGCGATTTATGCGAAAGACATCGACGGCTCCATGTCTTTCGAGCTGCCGGCGGTCGGCTACGTCAGCGGCGTACCGGCGTCGGGAGGACAGGGCAACCTGACCCTTGACGTTACGGTAAGGGAGAAGTCCACCGGGTACGTCGAGACCACTACCCGGCTTCTTACGGTGGCCGGGGCGCCGTTGAAATTGCAGGTCATACCCGAGAGCCTCGCTTTCAAGCCCTCCCTGCCTTTTTCCTTCTTGATAGTAACGGAGACGCCGGGCAATGAGCCGGTGGACCGGGAAGTGTCTGTCGTCGTGGACTACTTGGGAGAGGACCTCCAAAGCTTGGGTAGAAAGACCCACCGGGTTGGGACTGATAGAGGCAAGGCGTTGCTCCGAGTCGATCCGCCTAAGGAGGCCGTGGCCCTCACTCTTGAGGCAGTGTCGGAGCAGGCCAGGGCCGTACTCAACCTTCAAGCAAGCTATTCGCCCTCGGGCAACTTCATCCACGTGGAGCAGACCGGGGACTCACTGTTGAACGTGGGCGAGACCGCCCGGTTTACCGTCGCCTCCACCGGCGAGCAGAGAAACACCTACTATGAAGTGATTTCCAGGGGCAAGGTGGCCTTTTCCGGTCTGACGCAGACCCCGGTCATTGCCTTCCAACTCACGCCGGTCATGGCGCCCACATCCAGGCTGGTCATCTACCAAATACTGCCCAACAACGAGGTGGCCGCCGACTACATCCCCTTCAATGTGGCGGCCCGTTACCCCATGGAGGTCGATCTAAAATTCAGCCGCGGCCAGGTATCCCCCGGCGAGATGGTGGACATCGAGGTCGGCACGCAGGGACCGGCGAAGGTGGGGTTGGCGGCGGTGGACCGTTCTGTGTTCATCCTTGCCGAGAACCGCGTCAACCTGCACCAAGTGTTCGCCGAATTGGAGCGGTTGTACATGCAGCCCCAAGCCGAACTGCATGAATTTCGTCCATTCCTCGGCAGCGTCAAGACACGGGGCGCGGAGGATGCCTTCCAAGACGCGGGCTTGGTCGTAATGTCCAGCATGAACGTGCCGCGAGGAAAGAAATTTAACGAACCCGGAAGAAGAAGGAGAAGGGGCGGCGGAGGTGGAGGCGGAGGCGGCTTTGTCCTTGCAGTACCCACCCCGTCTCCGGCGGCCATGTCGGCCGATGCTGCCGAGGAACTGGCGGAGGTGCAGCGAGTGAGGCAGTTTTTCCCCGAGACCTGGCTTTGGGCCGACGTGATGACCGACGAAGAAGGCCGGGCGACGCTGCCGGTTGAGGCGCCGGACAGCATCACGACCTGGATGCTCAGGGGTGTGGCCCTGTCCAAAGAGCATGGGTTGGGTATCGCCGAAGCGGAGTTGCGAGTGTTCCAACCCTTCTTCGTGCAGGTCGATCTGCCATTCTCGGCTGTGCGGGGCGAGGAATTTCCGGTGAAAATCGCTTTGTACAACTACCTTGATTCGCCCCAGGACTTTTTCGTGGAACTGGAGCAATCGGACGATTTCGACCTGCTCGACGACCGGACCAAGTCGGTATCAGTCGCCGCCAACGACGTCAGCGGGCTTGAGTTCAAGATACGGTTGACGGAATTGGGGAACGTGTCCATCAAGGTAGTCGCCCGGAGCCGGGATTCGGCGGACGCAATTATCAAGGACCTGCTGGTCGAACCTGAAGGGGTGCCCCATGAACAGGTGGACAATTTGGTCCTGTCTCCGGAAGACAGCCACACGCTACCCAACGCAGCGCCGCCCGGGGCCATACCAGGCTCTGCCCGGACGCAAGTCGTGCTGACCGGCAGCTATCTCAGCCAGACCATCGAAGGCCTTGAAGGGCTGTTGCGGATGCCGTTCGGCTGCGGCGAGCAGAACATGATCCTCTTCGCCCCCAACGTTTTCGTCGCCAAGTACCTGGAGAAGACTGGACAGATCAAGCCGAAGGTCATGGCCAAGGCGGAACACCTGATGATGACCGGCTACCAGCGGGAGCTGACTTATCGCCGCAACGACGGCAGCTTCTCCGCCTTCGGCCAGAACGACACGGAAGGCAGCCTCTGGCTCACCGCCTTCGTGCTGAAGACTTTCGCCCAAGCCGAGGGCCTAATCTACATAGACGATGAGGTCTTGGATGGGGCTATCCGGTGGATTGTTCAACATCAACGTCCCGACGGGTCTTTCGAGCCGGTGGGGTTTCTGCACCACCAAGAGCTTCTTGGCGGCTTGAAAGGGAACACCGCATTAACGGCCTATGTCACCATCGCCCTGCTTGAGGGCGGCGAAACAAGCGAGTCTCATGCCGCAGTCCGCTATCTCGAAGATCAACTGGAACGGATTGACGACCCGTACACCATGGCTATCGTTGCCTACGCCTTGGCCCTGGCCGATAGCGGCTCGGCGGGCGACGCCCATCAAAAGCTGATGTCGATGAGTATCCAGGACGAAAACGGCCTTCGCTGGGGAGATAGTCCAGCGGCTGCCGAGCGAAAGCCTACCCCCCGCGCGGGGAGCAACACCGCCGTGGAGACCACCGGCTACGCTACGCTGGCCTTGATGCAATACGGCGACCGGGCCAACGCCGCAAGAGCGGCCCGCTGGTTGGTGTCGCAGCGCAACGCCTTCGGGGGGTTCGGCTCCACCCAGGATACTGTGGTGGGCCTTCAGGCCTTGATTGAGTTTGCCGCCGCGGCCAAGTTCGACATGGACATGGCGGTCACTCTCAGGTCGGGCGACTGGACCAAGGTGGTCAGGGTAAACGAGGCCAATGCGGATGTGGTGCAGATCCTTGACGTCCCGATAGGCCGCAGTCTGCGTATGTCGGCGGAGGGCAGCGGAGAAGTGTTAGCCCAAGTGGTCCGGCGGTTTAACCGGCCGGAAGTGGACCGGCCTCAAACCGAAATGTTCCGCATAGACGTTGGTTACAGCACCGACCGCATAGAGGTGGACGACCTGATAACCGTGACTGCCGAAGTGGAATTCACCCCGCCCGTCCGGTTGGAGGCGGGTATGGTGCTGCTGGATGTTTCCATCCCCACGGGGTTCGCTCCGGTGGCCGAGACCGTAAAGGCCTTGGTTGAAGAAGACCCGAGGATCAAACGGTACGAGGTGGCCGGACGGAAGGTCATCCTGTACATCGAAGACCTGTTGCCGGACCGCCCTATGCGGATGCAATTCGAGGCCGTGGCCCTGTACCCGGTTCGGGCGCAGCCGGTGGTGTCGCAGGTCTACTCCTACTACACACCGGGCTGGAAAGGGGAGAGCTTGGGCCGGAGCGTAACCGTCGATAGCCGCTAGCGGTGGTGTGGCGTGGCCCCGAATGTCACTCTCTGGGGTTGGGGGTTCCTGCTGTTTCAGCACCGGTGACATCGGATGCCGGTCCAATCACCGTATTTTCCGGGACGGCGCTTTTCGGCGCCACAGGCCGCGACCTGCGGAAGCCGGGCAAAGGAAAACTTCCCCCACTGAAACGCCGCCGCACGGCGATGAACAGAATTACCACGACCGCGATGCCCACCCATACGGGAAGAAACACTCCAAGCCAGATAATCACGGTGGCAACGCCCATGACTACAACCGACAGCGCCCGGATAGCTGACTTGCCGGTCTCGCCGGGGTCCCATCCGCCGATGATGTATCCCTTGGATTCAGTAACGTGGACGTTGGTGGGGCCAAAACCGATCACTTTGCCCGCTTCGCTCATGGCCGTCACCGTAAATTTGACTTCGTAAGGGAAGGGGCGATGATCGGCGAAGGTATGGAATGCTGAAACCCGTGTAATGCCCTCGTCTGGCGTCCCTATAATGGTGGGGGTGCCATCCCCGAAGTCCCACCTGAACTCGTAGTCCCACAACTCGTCGGGCCGGGTGAATGACGCCGTGTATTCAACCTCCCCCCTCTCTTCCACCACCTGCCTTTCCCCGGCGAACACCTCGATGCCGGGAACCCGTGTAACGGAGGCGACAAGGCTGTCCGAACCTTCTGCCAACCCCGCGTCGCCGCTGCCGTTGATGGTTACCTCAACGACGTAATCACCCTCCTCCTCGTAGAAGTGGTTCACCGAGCCTGTCACCCGCTCGCCGGCGTTGGTCGTCCACGTCGTACCGCTGCCCGAGGCAGTCGCGCCGTCCCCGAAGTCCCAAGTAAAGATGAAGTCGTCTATCCCCGGCGGCGGCATGAAGGTAGCCCGGAACCTGGCGGACTGGCCCACTTTAAAAGCGGAGTCCCCACCGGCGTCCACCGGCATGTCCACAGTAGAGAGCTTCAGGTTAACGTTCACCAAGGAAAAAGCCGATGTTTGCTCCAGGAACTTGATTCGTCCCTGCATCTCTTCGATCCGCAATTGGACTTGAGTAATCTCACTCTGGACTTTCAGGGCGTCTTCCACCTTGGCGGCTTGGTTCAGCAGGTTTAACAAGACCGCCTCGGTAGCCCGCAGGCTGGTCAGCCTGGACTGGCTGTCCACGTATTCGTCGGTAACGTCCTGGCTGCTCAGCGCCATTGACTCGACGTCGATAGCCATTTGCTCCAGCCGTTTAATAACCTGGTTCAGCGACGGAGCGGGCACTCGGATAGCAATAGACCCGGTGTGCCGTGAACTGCGGTCAGAACTGACCACCCAGCCGCCGAACTCCTGGGCCAACTCGTCAACTTGGTCGATGGCCCCCGCTATGTCTTTGACCACAATGACGGCGTCGGCGGTGTGCACGATGATGCGGTTTTGGGTGGCGACAGAGGTCTTGATTCTGGAGGATAGGTCCGCCCCGGACTCGCTATACTCGTCCGCTGACGTCTCCGCTTCCTTCACAACCTCTTTTTCCACTACCACGGGCTTCTCTACCGCTGCTTCTACTACTTCCTTGATGACCTCCTTTTCCACCACTTGCATCATCTGAGGCTCAGCGGGGGCGCCCGCACCGCAAGCGGAAAAAGTGGCCAACAAGGCCAATACGATGAACAGGGCCGCGGCCCGCAACAAACGTTTCATTTCAGCAACAACCAACCTGAATGACCGGATTTTGTGATGATAATGATACCCTAGTACGCGAGAGTCACGAGGGTTGGATGCTCATTGACACCCTATGGCGCGGAGAATAAAATGGCAAACCATTGCCGGGCGCAAGCCGATTCCGCAGATTATCCTGCTTTTGGCGAGCATTTGAGGCCCATGATACGGAAATCGTATTATTTTTCCGATAATTAATTCCTTCGCAATCAAAAGTATGTCCAGCAAACTAATAACAAGGGGGTATTACAGGATGATCAAGTGGTTAGTCAATTTGAAAGTGGTACTGGCCTTGGCGGTCGTGCTGGTGATCACCGTCGCTTGCAGCAGCGCTCCGGCCGAACCGGTGGTGGTTGAGAAAGAGGTAGTGGTGGAGAAGGAGGTCGTCAGAGAAGTCCCGGTAGAGAAGCAGGTGGTGGTCGAGAAAGAGGTGGTGGTCGAGAAAGAGGTGGTTGTGGTAGCTACCCCGACCGCCGCGCCGCAGCCCGCCGAGGAGAGGCAGTCGAGGACTCTGGTGGTCTCCCAGCTATCCAACCCTCTCCAGCTAAGTTGCTGGTTCATCAACGCCGTAGACGAACTGGATATACTGAACCACGTTTCGGAGCCTATGCTGCGGTTCAACCGTGAGGGCGCACTGAACAACGTCATTGCCGAGGACTGGGTGGTAGAGTCGCCCACTTCATACCTGTTCAATATCCGTAAGGGCGTCAAGTTCCATGACCCCGCATATGGCGAAGTGACGGCGGAAGACGTAGCGGCCAGCTTGAAGGCTTGTTACAAACCATCCGGCCAAACCAAGGGAAGGGTACCGCCGGAGCTGGTCAACCATGAGTCGGAAATCATCGACCAGCACACCATCCGTATCAAGATGCCCGACCCTGGAACGGCCGAGTTGCCCAACGTGATGTCAGCTTTCGGATTCATAACCTCTAAAAAGTACTTGGATGAGGTCGGTTCCTGGCCTCACACCGAAGAGGACGGCTTTGGCAAGGCACCCTTTGGCGCCGGCGCGTTCACGTTTGAGGAGTGGGTCCAAAACGAGCGCATCGTTCTGGAGAAATTCCCGGACTACTGGGGCCCCGACCCGGGAGTGGACCGGATTGAGTGGCGCATCATTCCCGACGCGTTCACCCGCAAGAGCGAATTTCTCACCGAAGGAGTGGACGTCCTGCCGTTCCTGTTACCGGAGTGGCAGCCCGAGATCGCGGCCAACCCGGATGTTCACGTCGAATCGGTCCTCAGTTCCCGCTTCGTCTTCGTCGTCCTGCCGGTCCGGGAGCCGCCGTACAACGACAAGCGAGTCCGCCAAGCATTGAACTACGCGGTCAACAAGGTAGAGATTGCGGAGCAGCTTTTCCGGGGCACTGGCGCCATTCCTTTGACTGGGGTCACCCACCCATTCCTGAGCGAGGTAGACCCCGACCGTGTTGGATACCCGTACAATCCGGAGAAAGCCAAAGAGCTGCTTGATGAAGCCCGCGCCGATGGTGTGAACGTAGGCAAGATTACCTTTATGGCGCCCAACGATCGCTACACACTGGACAAGGAGACCGGCGAGGCTGTGGCTGGGTACTGGCGGGAAATCGGGTTGGATGTGGAGTACATTCCCCAAAGCCGGTCGGTGCTGTTCCCGCCGGGCATAGGGCTGGAATTGACGGACCCTTGGCTGATAGGTAACGGCAACATATTGTTGAGGGCATCCACTCCTTACTTCTACTGGCTGGAGAAACGTCCGGAACCCCGCAGTCGCGGTGACTACTACGCCAATGGCCCCGACGAATGGGACGAACTGGTAGTGAAACTTTCGGCGACAATTAGCGGCGGCGAGGAATCAACCAATCTGGCCCGGCAGCTTGACGAACTGTACACCGAGTACGCCCCGTGGGTATTCCTGGTTAACTACGTGGACCTCTACGGGGTGAATAACGACATTGTCTGGAAGCCGTACCCGCACGAATACCGCCTGTTCCTGGACGTGGAGTTCAGAGACTGATATCGCCGAGTAATACCTTCGTAACTTACCCGCTCCCCGGCCGGGGAGCGGGGATTTGATTATCAGGGGCTGATGTACAGATTCTTTACTCACCGGTTTCTCCAAGGCGTGGTAACGATCCTGGTCGTTAGCATCGTGGTGTTCGTGTTCGTCCACGCCTCCGGAGACCCGGCGGCCCTGATGGTGCCGATAGAGGACGCGACGCCGGAAGCAATCCAGGAGATGCGGGAGCGGCTGGGGACCGACCGGCCTCTTTACGTCCAGTATTTCTCCTTCATGGGCGGCTTCTGGCGCGGCGACACCATCAAGTCGTTTCGGTACGATGAGCCGATAACCGACGTAGTGGGGCGGGCCATCGTCCGGACCCTGATCCTGGCGGGCGGTGCGATGTTCATCGGCATCGCGCTGGCCGTGCCTCTGGGCACGTTGGCCGCCATGACCCGCGGCTCTATCTTGGACGTCATTGTCCGCATCATCGCCGTCTTCGGCCAATCAATGCCCAGCTTCTGGGTGGCTATGCTGCTGATGCTGTACATTTCGGTCAAACTCCAGTTGCTGCCGGTGTCTGGCATCGGACTGAAGCACGCCGTCCTGCCCATCGCAACCCTGTCCTTCTTCCAGACCGCGCTTCTGCTGCGGCTGATGCGGTCCGAGATGCTGGAGGTTATTCACACCGACTACGTTCGCACCGCCCGGGCCAAGGGGCTGCGGGAGTTCGTGGTAGTGTACCGGCACGCGCTGAGGAACGCCGCTATACCCATCGTCACCATGGCCGGCCTTCAGCTCAGCGGCCTGATTCAGGGAGCGGTGGTTGTGGAGCCCATCTTCGCATGGCCCGGCTTGGGCTTTGTGCTGGTGAACGCCATCTTCCTGAAAGATTATCCCGTAGTGGTTGGCGGGGCCCTGATCGCCGCCGTCCTGGTCACGGTCATAAACCTGGCGGTGGACTTATTCTACGGGTATTTGGACCCGCGCATACGGGTCAGTTAGGCTGAACCCGCCTGGTGTAGAGAAGTCGCGAGAAGGTTGGTATCTCTTCCTATTCTCCGTACAATGCTTGATATGCTTATCACTGTTGACTTGGTACGAGGTTGTTTACCAGACTAAAGACAACACTCTGGGCATCATGTTGGCCATCGGAAAGGGGATGTCCCCATTGGTGATCGTGGTAGCGGCGGAGACCGTTGTTTTGGTGGAGGGATATGCAATGCTTGCAGAGAAGTATCTAAAAAGACGATACGCCGAGGGGCGGGCCGAAGGGTGTGTAGAGGGGCGTGTCGAGAAACAGGCCCTTTGGAAGGCTTGGAACAACCGCCGGTTGGAGGCTGAGGCCCGAGGCGAGCCGTTCGATGAACCGACGCCTTCCGACGAATAAAGAGATGTCCGATGTTAGCAGACAGGTATTTGAGGAGATGCTATTGGGAAGGGTACGCAGAAGGACGCGCCGCGCATCAGGTTCTGAGAAGCATGGTACCGTCGCCTGATGGAAGACAAGGCGCAAGACCGGCCCTTCACCGAACCGCATCCCACCCTGAAGCCAAGAAACGAATTGATGACGCATGGCCGGTCACGGGCATCAAGATGAGGCGCTAACTATGGATGTCGCCGAGCGCGAAAGCTTGACCCAACCATCCCGGTGGCCGTTCAGGGTCATCCGTATTCGTTCGTCGGGCGACGTGGCATTCCTGGTGTCCTCGGCCTTGCTGCTGGTCTTCTGCTTCTTCGCCATCTGGCCTCAAGCGCTGGCCACTTACGACCCGACGATTAACAACCTTGGCCTGCGGCACGAGCCGCCCGGTGTGGCCGACACCAAGGGCGGCCCGGTACACTTCCTCGGCACCGATCACATGGGCCGTGACGAATGGAGCCGGTTGGTCTGGGGTGCCCGGGCGTCGATGACCGTAGGCGGTTTGGGCTTGCTGCTGGGCGCTATTGTTGGCGTGTCCGTTGGCCTTGCCGCTGGATTCCGCGGGGGCTGGGTCGACCGCATTTCCATGCGCGTCGTGGACATCTTCCTCAGCTTCCCCTACATACTGATAGCCATCGTGTGGGCGTCGCTCATCGGCACAGACATGAAGAGCCTGATTCTGATAGTGGGGGTAAGAGGATGGGTGGAGTTTGCGCGCATTACCCGGGCGCAGGCGATGGCCATCCGCGAGCGGGAGTACATAACCGCAGCGCGGGCCTTGGGGTCCCACGACGTTCGCATCGTCTTCCGGCACATCCTGCCCAACACGGTCGCCCCTATCCTGGTGGTCGCAGGCTACGAATTGGGGCGACTCATCCTGTTGGAGGCTACCCTCTCTTTCCTCACCATAGGCATCCGGCCACCCACTGCGGCGTGGGGAAGTATGCTGTCCGACGCCCGCAACTACATGAACCAAGCTTGGTGGACGGTGCTGTTCCCAGGCATGTTCATATCCCTCATCGTCATGGCGGGCAACTTCCTGGGCGACAGCTTGCGCGATAAGCTGGACCCCACCTTACGCGGCAGGGCGTAACGGCGAACCCTCCACCCGGCCATTGCCCACTGCCTCATGGCCGGGTGATGTTGCCGGCAGTGAATCTGCTCTCGGGAAGCATGTGGGGTCGCTCAGGGTAAACTGAGGGTGATTTTCCGAGTGCTTTCAGGAGAATCGCCGTCTATGGCAGCAAGAGCAGCGCCAACATCCTTTACGCCTCACTCGTCGCGGTAAATTCTTCCCCGCCTCTGGACGTTTTCCCGCAGCGATATATTGCCCATTTCCACTCGATAGCCGCGCGGTTGTGGACCGCGGGCTTCAAGCCCCAGGGCCTCTATGATCCTGCGGTCGGTGTAGTAGCCGTTGTAGGTCTCCCTCACCAGCAGGTCGAAAAATCCTTTGTCGTCGGCTTCGACTTGGCGCAAAACCTCATCCTGTTGCTCGCCCGGCAGGGTGGCAAAGGCGTTGGAAAAGGACTGTTGGGAGCGCAATTCAATCTCGGTGAAACCGTTGTTGAAAATCCTCTTGAGTTGCGGGGACACGCCAACGAATTGGTCCAGGTACTCGACCGCGATCTCTCCCGCACCGGGCATCGTGTCTTTGGGCGGGACAATCCGGTCCAAAATCCTGGCAACAAGCTCGGTTTGCGAGTCACTGAAGAATGAGCGATGGGCAGGCATGGGGCGCTCCTCAATCCAGCAGATGCCGGGAATTTTTCTTGAAGTACTCGGCGATGTACAAGGCCAACGCTTGGATGGTGGAGGTTGGGTTTACCGCGCCGGCCGTTACGAACACGCTGCCATCGATGATGAAGAGGTTGTTGACGTCGTGGCAGCGTCCATAGCCGTCTACCACCGAGTTGCCTATATGGGACCCCATGCGGGCCGTGCCCAGCAAGTGCCAGCCGGATGCCCGCACCAGAGGGTTGACCAACACCTCCTTAGCGCCCGCCGCTTGTAACAACCCGGTGGCATGAGCTATCCCGTGGTCCTGCATCTTCAGGCTGTTTTCGCTCATGGCATAGGTGACTCTGGGAGCGGGAATCCCGTCGCTGTCGGCAATGTCCGGGTCCAGTTCAACGCGGTTGTGGGTCTCCGGCAGGTCCTCCCCCATGACGGAGACGGTGACGGTGCGGCCAAACCGTTCATCGAACACTTGGTGGTGCTGTTGGCCCCAAGGAATAGGTACGCCGTAGCTGAAGCCTTGGGCCGTAATGGCCGGGCCGGAGCTTCGGAGTATCTGGAACTGGTACCCGCGCACGAACCCCCGGGAAAGGTCCGTCTCGTAGAATTGCGAGCTTACGACGGAGCACCCCAAGGGCCCTTGGTAACCCTCCAGTGGCTCCTCGAATACCCCCATGACCATCGAGACGGGATGGAACATCAGATTTCGTCCCAATAGCCCACCGCTGTTGCCTAGACCATCCGGGAAGAGGCTGGAGCGGGAGTTGAGAAGCAACCGGGGCGTACCGATGCCGTTGCAGGCCATTACCACAACCTTGGCCCGCTGCCGTTGTACGTGTCCCTCGGCATCGTAGTAGATGACACCGTCGGCAAGGCCGTCCTTCCCCACGGTAATCTCCCGAACGCGGGCGTTGGTCTTGAGCACTGCTCCCCGGGCGATGGCCCTGGGCCAATAGGTAACGTCGGCGCTGGCCTTGGCCCGTGAAGTGCATCCGATTTCGCAGGGGCCGCAGTTGTTGCAGGCTGCCCGGCCGTCGTAAGGTTGGGTGATGATTGCGCTGTCCGCCGGCCACCAGTGCCATCCAAGCTTTTCAAATCCCCTGACGATGGTGTCGCCGGTCTTGCCCAGCGGAATAGGCGGCGTCTGCCTTTCGGACTTGGGCGGAAAGGCCGTGTCTCCGGTAATCCCGGCCACGCCCACCATCCGGTCATTAAGGTCGAAGAAGGGCTCCAACTGCTGGTAGGTCATCGGCCAATCGTCAGCCACCCCGTCGAGAGTCCTCACCCGGAAGTCCGATGGGTGCATCCGAGGGAAGTGAGCGCTCCAGTGGATGGTACTGCCGCCCACCGCGTTGTACATCAACGGCGCGATGGGGGTGCCCGACTCGTTTACCGGGTAGTCCCGGGGGAGTTCCCGCATGTTGGGGTTGGGGTTGAACTCGGCCTGCTTGTAAAGCTCCCAATCTATGCGGGTGGTCGGATATTCGGCGGGTTGCAGCCAGTCGCCCTGCTCCAAGCACATGACGTTTATATTGGCGTCGGCCAGGCTCCAAGCGAAGGCGGCCCCAGAGGCGCCGGCGCCGATGATCAGGACGTCTACCGGTTCGTTGGTTTGGGTCATTAGTGACTCCTGTCAAGGGATATAGTCTCGTTGGTGGCGGTCTATTATAGCAAGCGGGACCGGAAATCTCTTTAAAGTTATAAATTGGGAATAAAACCCCTTGACGGACGGGAATGAGCCGTCTATAATCCTTGTCTCACGAGATAGGAAAGGCTTTTGCAGTTGATGCTAATCACCTGACAAGAATCTGGCAAAGGGAAACCTGGGCAGCGGCTCAGGATGGTTCCCCAGCCGCCGTTTCTTGTGAAGCACCTTAACAAAAGAATAAGAAGTTGGAAGTCCTGCGAAGAACGTAATAAATTAGTTTGAAGTTCCTAGCGTGGGTCAAGTTATTAAGGGCTTACGGTGGATGCCTTGGGACCAAGGGCCGAAGAAGGGCGCGGTAAGGCTGCGTTAAGCCTCGATGAGCCGTCTAACAGGCATAGTCGGGGATGCCCGAATGGGGTAACCTGTTCCGGTGTTGAGTCGGAACATCTGCTTCTGCGGAAGGTAAGCGGGGGAACTGAAACATCTAAGTACCCCGAGGAAAAGAAATCAACCGAGATTCCCTAAGTAGTGGCGAACGAACGGGGAATAGCCCAAACCAGTGCGACTTAGTGGCGTGAGGGCCTATGTCGCATCGGGGTTGTAGGGGTCGCCTTGGGTCGCCTCATCAGACCCGGAGGAGTTACAAACCTTATCTCTAGTCGAAGGTTACTGGGAAGGACCGTCATAGAGGGTGAAAGCCCCGTAGACGAAAGGGATAAGGCTCCTGGCGAACACCCTGAGTACCACGGGGCACGGGAAACCTTGTGGGAATCCGGGGGGACCACCCTCCAAGGCTAAATACCCTTGGTCACCGATAGCGTACCAGTACCGTGAGGGAAAGGTGAAAAGAACCCCTAGCGGGGAGTGAAATAGATCTGAAACCGTAAGCCTACAGAAGGTCGCAGTCCTGATTAAGTTCGGGATGGCGGCGTGCCTATTGAAGAATGATCCGGGGACTTACTGTGTGGAGCAAGGTTAAGGAACTGTAGTTCTGGAGCCGTAGCGAAAGCGAGTCTGAATAGGGCGATTAGTTCCATATAGTAGACTCGAAACCGGGTGAGCTACCCATGGCCAGGTTGAAGGTTCGTTAACGCGAACTGGAGGACCGAACTCGTGGCTGGTACAAAAGCTTGGGATGAGCTGTGGGTAGAGGTGAAATGCCAATCGAACTCGGAAATAGCTAGTTCTCCCCGAAATGCATTTAGGTGCAGCCTCGGGCACAGGTGGACGGAGGTAGGGCACTGAATGGGCTAGGGGGCGTGAGCTTACCAAACCCAATCAAACCACCAATGCCGTTCAACCGATACCCGGGAGTGAGACTGCCACAGATAAGTGCGGTAGTCGAAAGGGAAACAGCCCAGACCACCGGCTAAGGTCCCCAAGTGCAGGCTAAGTGGGAAAGGAAGTGAAGTTCCCCAGACAACCAGGAGGTTGGCTTAGAAGCAGCCACCCTTTAAAGAGTGCGTAACAGCTCACTGGTCGAGGGGTTTCGCGCCGAAAATGTAACGGGGCTCAAGCCTGTCACCGAAGCCGTGGATGTTCAGGTACAGAAGGAAAGACCCGGCCCCCAAAGGTCGCGCCAACCGGACTGTCACTTCGGTGATGGACCATGCGGCAACGCCGGCGGGAAATGGGTTGGAACCTCTGGTTTCTGCCTGGGTATGGTAGGGGAGCGTTCCTCGGGCGAAGAAGGCAAGTCGTGAGGCTTGCTGGAGCGCGGGGAAGTGAGAATCCCGGAATGAGTAACGTAAACTAGGGTGAAAATCCCTGGCGCCGAAAGCCCAAGGTTTCCTACGCAACGTTTATCGGCGTAGGGTTAGTCGGTCCTAAGCCGTAGGCAAGCGCCGAAGGCGATGGACAGCAGGTTAATATTCCTGCACCGCCGTTGTTTCGCTTTAAAACCAAGGAGGGGGGCGGAAGGGCAGGTAGAGCATGCCTATTGGACATGGTGTGTCCTTGACTGTAGGCCAAGCCGGGGCAGGCAAATCCACTCCGGCGTTACGAGCCGAGGGTTGAGGAAATCGATCCTTCGGGATACGAAATTCTGCTGATCCCAGGCCGACGAGAAAAGCTTCGTGGTTATGGAACTATGGCGACCGTACCGCAAACCGCCACTGGTGGGCTAGGATAAAAGTCCTAAGGCGTTCGAGCGAACCTCCGTTAAGGAACTAGACAAAAGAGCCCTGTAACTTTGGGAGAAAGGGCCCCCTGGGGGGTGAAGCCACTAGCTGGTGGAGCGTTCCGGGGGCGCAGAGAAGAAGGCCGGGCGACTGTTTAACAAAAACACAGGTCTGTGCTAAGGGGAAACCCTACGTATACAGGCTGACGCCTGCCCAGTGCCGGAAGGTTAAGGGGAGCGGTGAGAGCTGCGAACTGAAGCCCCGGTGAACGGCGGCCGTAACTCTAACGGTCCTAAGGTAGCGAAGTCCCTTGTCGGGTAAGTTCCGACCCGCATGAATGGTTGAACGACTTGGCCATTGTCTCGACGGAGGGCTCGGTGAAATTGCGGTGCCCGTGAAGACGCGGGCGACCCGCGGCAGGACAAAAAGACCCCGTGGAGCTTTACTGCAGCCTGGTATTGAGCTGGGAATTGTCATGTGTAGGATAGGTGGGAGGCTTTGAAGCCCCGACGCCAGTCGGGGTGGAGCCATCGTTGAAATACCACCCTTGGCTGTTTTTGGTTCTAACCTCAGCAAAACTGGGGAACAGTGCCTGGTGGGCAGTTTAACTGGGGCGGTTGCCTCCTAAAAGGTAACGGAGGCGCCCAAAGGTCCCCTCAGGACGGATGGAAATCGTCCACAGAACGCATTGGCATAAGGGGGCTTGACTGCAAGACCTACAAGTCGAGCAGGGACGAAAGTCGGGCAAAGTGATCCTACGGCACTGCGTGGAAGGGCCGTGGCTTATCGGATAAAAGCTACCCCGGGGATAACAGGCTTATCTCGCCCAAGAGTTCACATCGACGGCGAGGTTTGGCACCTCGATGTCGGCTCGTCCCATCCTGGGGCTGAAGGCGGTCCCAAGGGTCCGGCTGTTCGCCGGTTAAAGGGGTACGTGAGTTGGGTTCAGAACGTCGTGAGACAGTTCGGTCTCTATCCGCCGCGGGCGCAGGAGGCTTGAGGGAACCTCTTCCTAGTACGAGAGGACCGGAAGGGACAGACCTATGGTGTGCCAGTTGTTCCGCCAGGAGCAGCGCTGGGTAGCCATGTCTGGAAGTGATAAGCGCTGAAGGCATCTAAGCGCGAAGCATCCCCCGAGATTAGGCCTCCCTTCCCTGGCCTGGCCAGGGAGTAAGACTGCAGAGAGACTATCTGCTTGATAGGCCGGGTGTGTAAGGATGGTAACATCTTCAGCATACCGGTACTAACCGGTCGAGAGACTTGGCCCACGCTAAGAGCTTCAAACTGATTCGCAATTCCAGCTTCTTGTTCTTTCCGGCCCTTGTCGCGGGGTGGAGCAGTGGCAGCTCGTCGGGCTCATAACCCGAAGGTCGTTGGTTCGAATCCAACCCCCGCTACCAAATATGATATTCAGCGAAGCCTCTGGAAACGTTTCCAGAGGCTTTCTTGTTTCCCAAGGAACTAAAAAACTATCGGTAGGTGAGGGACGTACGTGACTACTGAGAGGCGGGCATTCACAGTTATTCTGGAGAAGGAAAAGGATGGGGGCTTCTCTGCGTACTGTCCCGCTCTGCCCGGATGCGTCAGCCAGGGAGACGACCGGGCCGAGGTCATGCAAAACATCAAAGAAGCTATCAGTCTGGTAATGAAGGTTTTGGACGACGGGGCCGCGGGCCGGGATGTACCCGTCAGAAAGAGCCAAGATCCGAAGTCAGCCCCTCCTTACCCGGAAACTCCCGCCCTGATTGCCGAGGAGATGAGGGTAATCCTTGTGGGCCGAGAAAAGGACGGACTTCCTTTTGAGGGCGTGTCCATTGAATGCGTGGACCTTACCGTCGGGGTTCATGTGTAGATGCCGCCACTTCCCGTCGTTTCCGGGAGGGAGACGTTAAGGGCGTTCCAGCGCGACGGTTGGCACGTGCTCCGACAGGAGTCCAGCCATGTAATTCTTGGAAAGCCGGGATGCCCCCCTACCCTCTCGATTCCGGACCACCGCGAGTTGAAGAGGGGCACACTTAGAGGACTGATACGCACTGCGGGACTGACAGTGGATGAATTCGTGGACCTGCTCAGTCAGTGATTTCCGTCAGCCTTCGGCGGTCGTTGATTAAATCCAACCCCCACTGTCAAAAGTTGATAGTCTTTGAGGCCACCGGAAACGTTCCGAGGGCCTTTGATATTCAGCTTTGTCTGGAGTGAAGCTATGCCAAGTGGCGACCTGAAGTTTGGTTATCGAGACATCGGAAGACAGAGTGTCCCAACTGTCGAGTTTGTGAACGCTGTTGACCCGATGTGTTTAGCAGTATTTGGACATATAGCGAGTTGGGCTCCTGGGACTGATCACGAAAAACGCCAGAAATGGCAGGAATGGCACATAAAGGTAGCAAGAGAAATCAATGCACGGCGAGGAGATACGCCTTGGACTGGCAACGAGTATGCAATTTCAATAGGCATGGCGTTCGACCGTCTGCAGGAGTTGGACGTTGATAACCACATCAAACCGATTCTTGATGCGATAGCCGCCGGCCTTTTTTGCCAAGACTTGGAACACCACATCAAGCCGGTTGTCGATGCGATTAATGCCTTCCATAAAACAAGAAAGATGCAGAATTTGGGTAACATATGGACATTTGACGACTCCAAATTTAAGACTGTTTTGGCTCACAGGCTTCCTGACCCGGGAAATCATCTCTCTTCACCATGGAAAGAAGAGGGTATAGCTATTTGCATATCGAGGTCGACTTGAACGGTGAATATTCGACTGTAAGCAACCGCCTAACTGCCCGGCGGCGGCACTCCCAAGTCGCGGCAGATTTTTCGGACCATGTTATCCTCGATCTCGGTATGACGAGGAACGGCAGTACGGCGGTCATTGGCAGGGTTACCCCACCAAGAATGACGGCTTCCTTCTCGGATTCGCTCACAACCAGCCCTGTTGAGGTATTGCAACAACCGGCGCCTCCTCACGCTTGGATAGTGACCTGCTCGTAATCTTCCGCCATTGCCTCCTCAGCGTCCCGGCAATTCATTTCCAGGGCTTCCTTCAGGGCTACGCTCAAATCCTCCAGCAGTTCCTCACGAGTTCGGGCTTGGGCGTTCACTCCAGCAACTTCCCGTACCCATCCGATCCACCAGCCATCGCTTTGCTTGATTACTGCGCTGTAGACGCAACTCAATTTCGATGCCTCCGTAGTATCCTCTGGCAGCATTGCCCCATGATACCACTGTTGCCTGTGCTAGAATGTCCTGCCTTGGTTTCATCAACCAGTAGAGCGGAGGTATGTGGCGGCGACCACGAAAGGGACGGGGCAACTAAACGATATGAGTAACCAAATGCACGACAGTATCGTCGAATATATTTCCGGCAGGTTCTATGGACAGAAGATCATCGGTAACGCTTGGCGAGGCACCTATGCCAAGTGCTTGGTTTATTCCGCCTTGCGCGGGAGCGCCACGGAAGACGGTTGGCGACCTTCCGGGGAGCGGGACCCATGGGACTTGGAAAACGGCGGGGGCATCCATCTGCAAGTGAAGCAATCGGCAGCCCGGCAAAGCCGGACGAATCCGAAGGACCCCGGCAAGCCCCACGCCATGTCGTTCGACATACACCCCGGCGAAAAAGGGCGCCAGACCCATATCTACGTGTTCGCCTGGCACCCGGAGAGCGACCCGGATGTTGCTGACCACCGCGATACCGGCCAGTGGCGGTTCTGCGTAATGCCCGAGGACGAACTTCCGGAACCCGAGATGGGTCAGAAGACCCAGCGCATATCTCTGAACCGGCTGAAGGAACTTGCGGACAGCGTCGGAGCGAAAACAGTCCCCTACAACCGGCTAGCCACAACCGTAAACCGCATCTCCGAGACCATACTGGAAGCCGACGAAAAAGATGGCGGCTTGGCGGAGGAAGTGACGGAGCGTGTCCGCCGGGGACAGGAGAAAGTCTATTCCGCCGCAGAGGTAACCGCTTACTTGACTTGGGCCGTTGATTACACTCGCAGGGCCCGGCGCCAGCTTCGGAATCTTGACCGTCCAGTCTCGAGGCGCATTGAAGATTACATGAACCAACGCGTAGCGGAATTGGGGAACCCGAGACAGTTAGGCGGCGCTTTGACCGGACGTTAGAGCGGGTACTGGCGTTACCGGGTTGGTGACTACCGCGTGATCTGCGATATTCAAGACTCCTCCTTGGTCGTCATGGTAGTAGAAGTCGAAGGCCGAGACGAAATTTACTGCTAAGGCACCGCACCCTCCTGTCGGAACACCTCTGCCAGCTTTTCGACCCCTTCCCATATCTCGTTTTCCGAGGGGAGGGCAAAGCAAAGGCGGATGTAGCCGGCGGCCGCATCCGGGTCGGCAGACCAGTCCGGCCCCGGATTGAAGGCGATCCCTTCCCTTAGCGCCGGGGCCGCCAGTTTGCGTGAATCGACTCCGGGAGGGAGCTTGACCCACAGGTACATGCCGCCCCGGGGCATTTCAAAATCTATGGTCGGACCGAATGACTCGCGGAGCGCGCTGCCAAGTACGTCGCATTTGCGTTTCAAAGCTGAACGAACTTCCCGGATATGGTCGTCATAGTGGTTGGTGAAATAGTCGCCAACAATCATCTGGTCCATGACGCCGGTGCCGGCGTCGTTCTTCCTGGATAGCAACCTGCCCATCACCTCCCAAGGCGCCACCACGTATCCAAGGCGTGTACCCGGCCCCAGGGTTTTTGAGAAAGAGCCTATGTGCAGCACGCGGTTGGAATCGTCCAGAGACCGAATCGCGTTCTCATATTCGCCTTCAAATATAAGGTCGGCGTAGCATTCGTCTTCGAATATCGGAACTCCGAATTCGTCGCTCAGTTCCAGCATCCGGTACCGGCGCTCCATGGTCATCACCGTCCCGGTAGGGTTCTGGAGAGTCGGAATCGTGTATATGTACTTAGGGCGCACTCCCTTGGCCCGCAACTCTTCCAGCACCTGGGCCAGTTGGTCCATGCTCATGCCGTCCCGGTCTACGTCAATGCCGACCATGTTGACTTTGCGGCGTCTCAGATTGCCCAAGGCGCCGGAAAAGCTGAACGCCTCTACAATTACGGTATCGCCCTCCTCCAGCAGGATTTCGTTAATCAGCTCGATCCCTTGGCCTGAGCCTGACGTGATCAGGACTTCGTCTATCGTAGTGCTGATCCCGCGCTGGGCTGCAAGTTTCTCAACCAGGAAACGACGCAGCGGGACGATACCCTGAGGGCCGCCGTCGAAGTTATACATGGAAATGTTCCTCGGGTCGCCACGGAACACATTGACGGCGGACTCGATGAATCCTTCCACGGGGACCAATTCGGGGTCGCTGTGACCGCCTATGAAGTTGTATTTTGGGTGACCTTCCCACGGAGCGGGGGGAGGAGGTAGGCTCCTGTTGAAGAGCGTAGAATAGTCCAAGTCTTTCCCTGACATGGCCTGATCCTCCAATGTTATCAGTGCGTCTCCGCCCATTGGTCAACCTGGAGACGTTAGCATCCTATCACCACGAACGTTGGGTGTCGACGGCATCGTCGCCAAAAGACCCATGTTCGAGTCCAGTCCTTTCTGCAATGTGATATATTCGCGATACACAGTAAACAGGATCTTACCAACAAGGAGGCCTCACGATGGCAGTCCAAGATAGACTGAGCTCCGAAGAACTTCAGCAATATTACGCTGCGTCGGACGATATAAGGCTATCCCCGGGCTGGGTGAACCGCGAGCACCGGCGTCCTCCAGAAATCGAGCCGTTCCTTTGGCGTTGGTCTGAAGTCGAGCCGTTGGTCCTCAAGAGCGGCGAGATTGTTACGCCGGACCGGGACGTGGAACGGCGCACGATGCGCCTGGCAACCCCCGGTCTCGACCGCGGCACCACCCATACTATGGTCGCCGCCCTCCAGTTGCTGCTGCCTGGAGAGTGCGCCCCGGCCCATCGCCACACACCCACCGCCATCCGCTGGATTCTTACCGGCAACGGGGCATTCACCACGGTGCAGGGAGACAAGTGCTACATGGAGCCTGGCGATCTGATTCTCACCCCATCCTGGACTTGGCACGACCACACCAATGAAGGGACCGATCCCATGATCTGGCTGGACGGCTTGGATGTTCCCCTTGTCGGCTATCTCAGGGCCAACTTCTACGAGGCGTTCCCCGAAGACCAGCAACCCATCACCGGCGTTGGCGACTCAATACGCAAGTACGCCTCCGGGGCGCTGCGGCCCGTTTGGGGCGCGGAAGAAGTCCCTTATTCACCGTTGTGGCACTACAAGTGGGACCGCACCTACGAGGCCCTCAAAGGCTTGTCGGAGTTGGGGTCCGACCCCTTCGATGACGTGGCGATGGAGTTCAGCGACCCGACCACGGGGAGGCCCGTGCTGCGGTCGATGACCTGCTGGGCGCAACTGATACGGCCGGGCATCCGCACCAAGGCCCACCGCCACACCAGCAGCAAAGTGTACCAAGTGTTCCGCGGCCAAGGATACAGCGTGATCAACGGCCAGCGTTTCGATTGGAAAGAGGGCGATTTCTTCGTTGTGCCGTCCTGGGCTTGGCACGAACACGCCAGCGATGAAGTGGAGGAGTCCATACTGTTCTCCATCCAGGACATCCCCTTGATGAAAGACATGGCCCTGTTCCGTGAGGAACCTTACGTAGAAAACGCCGGACACCAGCCGGTTACCGGCCATTTCGCCGGCTGAAGGTGTGTTGCAGGGGTAACCACTTGATGTTTACCCCCATTCCATCTGCTTAGAGATTGTTGGAGGCGGTGGCGCTGGAGGCCATCGAGGCACGGTTGCCCGGTGGACCCAGCCAGTGTGTTAGCTTGAAACCCAGACTCTCAATTACAAACCGAGGAGCGCGTTTTCTTATCGCCTTGGTGCTATTGGCGTTTTACGCCGTCGCGCTAACGGCTTGTCAACAAGCCCCGCCGCCTCCTACTCAAATGCCGACAGCTACCTCTGTTACTCTGCGAGCCTTGTCGTCGGTCGTATCCGAGGTTTGACCGAGCTTGGTTCAGGTCATCGCCGGGGCCGGGTCGGGGTCAGGCGTTATCGTGGAAGTCAACGAGCGGGGAGCCGGGCTTGTCCTCACCAATTATCATGTCGTCCAGCAGGGCGACGCCATCGACGTCATTGTCAACGACTCCACTTATTACCCGGCCAATTTTTTGGGATACGACACAGAAAAGGACTTGGCCGCCCTCAAAATTTGTTGCTCTGCCCAGTTTCAAGCCATGCCCTTGACTGGCAAGCAGTTAACGCCGGGCGAGGCGGTGTTCGCGATGGGATATCCGCTTGGAAGTGATCAGGCGTTGATTACAAGCGGTAGTCATCAACAGTGATGGGGACTTGGTTGCATTTTGTTAGAGACGGCTCTAATTCCCCATCCTATGAAGATAGCGGCGCGGCGCCCCTGAACCTTGGCCCAGGTGACCTGAACCGGATCGCCATTGCGGCAGTCGGCGGCGCCGGGTTGCTCTCGATTAACGGGGAACTTGTCGGTCGGTTGGATATTGGTCCAAGTCCAGAAAGCGGGGATATTTGGGTTGCCACCGGATTCTACGAAGGCGCTGAATTCCGCGGATACAGCACGAAATTCGAGGACTCGAGGTTTGGTCTCTGGACTGAGGCGTTATGCCATCCAACACTCTGCGGGCATTAAGCCTTGCACAATGAGCGGAGGGGCTGAAGTGTCCTCTGCGCGATACAATATCAGCGCAACATAGAAGACCACGTCTCCCTGATTAGGTACTATCACTAGACTGTCAATTGGCTGGGGGCAAGCTCATGAGGAAGTCAACTTTCCTGTGCATGTTGATGGTGCTTTTAACCGTTTCGCTTGCGGCTATGGGCTGTTCCAACTCCAGTGAGTTGCGCCGCTCCGATTCACCTAGATCCTCCGCTCCCACGGTTGATGTAAACTTGGCGACGCCCGGGGAGGTGCATCGGATTCCCATCGAGGAAATCGAGGTAGGCGCTGAGGAAGGCGACCGCATTCCCGCTTTCAACTTGGGATTAGCGGACGGGACAACAATTTCCTCCGCCCAATTGGTAGACGATGGACGCCCCACTTTCCTGTTCTTCTTCGCCACTACTTGAGGAGTCTGCACCGCTGAGTTGCAGCGGTTGAAAGGGATTTACCCTGAATACTCCGACCAAGTCTCATTCTACGCGGTGGGCGTCTTTCCCGGCGAAGACATAAATATGTTTGAAGAGTTTCGCATAGAAAAAGGCTACCCTTGGCCGGTGGCCATACCGCTGGGCGACCTGCTGACCGACTTCAAAGTGACCATCCAGTCAACCAAAATCGCCTTCGACTCCCAAGGGGTAATCGTTCACCGCAACGGTATGGGTCAAGGCAGCGACGAAGTCTGGCATGAAGTGTTTCAGGAACTGGCGGTCTCGGGGTAGCGAGGTAGCGTTGGCGACCGCCAATTACTAACTCAACGCCATCACTAAACCCGTTGCATACCGCTCTGGCTCTCTCCAGAGTGCGGATTGCCGTTTCCCCACGGTGGTGGTGCGCGGCTGACGGTCTTAACGGGTGACAAAACCGGATTTCCCAGATGGAAAATCTTTGGTAATCTTAGTCGTACTCTTGGATGAATTCGCCTCGAACCTCTCTATGACGCTAAAGATGACGCTAAAGCTTTTCCACGAAATTAGGGACCCTATCCACGTCTTCATTCGGCTTGATTCCGATGAACGCCGTGTCTTGGATTCCCGTCCGGTACAACGTTTGAGGAACATACACCAATTGGCAATGGAGTACTTGGTCTATCCAGGTGCTACCCATAAACGCTTCGAGCACGCTTTGGGAGTTATGGAACTCGCCACCCGAGTATTTGACGTCATAACACGCCAGGATGCGGTGCACGAAACGGTGCGCCGGTTGCTTCCCGAAATCGGGAACGAAGACCAAAAGAGGTACTGGCGGCGGGTTCTTCGAATGGCGGCGCTGTGCCACGACATCGGGCATCTCCCATTTTCGCACGCGGCGGAGTATGAGCTGCTACCACCGGGTTGGACTCACGAAACCATAAGCGCTGACCTGATCCGCAGTAACGAAATGCAGAATATTTGGGCAGATATAACCCTTCCACTGAGGGCAGAGGATATCGTGAAACTTGCCGTGGGCCCGGAGAAACTGCCCGATGTGCAGTTCACCGACTGGGAGGCGGTGCTTTCCGAAATCGTGGTCGGGAACGCTTTCGGTGTGGACCGTATGGACTACTTGCTTCGGGACTCGCTTCACACTGGGGTCCAGTACGGGCGATTCGACCATTACAGGCTCATTGATACTTTGAGGATACTGCCCAAGGATGACCAGTCCGAGGAGCCGACTTTAGGATTAGAAAATGGTGGTCTTCAATCTGCGGAGGCTCTTTTGTTGGCTCGATATTCAATGTTTTCGCAAGTTTATTTACACCCGGTCCGGCGGGCATATGACCTTCATTTGAAGGAATTTTTAATGGGGTGGCTTTCAGGGTCAAAGTTTTCGATTGCGCTTGATGATTTCTTGGTGCTCACTGACATTGAGGTTTTGGCAGGGATAATGAGTGAGGCCCGCAAAGACGGAAATGACGAGCTTCAGATTGCCGCCAAACGAATAGCTGAACGGCGTCATTTTAAATTGGTTTTCTCTGCAAGCCCCGAAGAAATTACACGAAGCGATGAGCCAGGGAAAATAATTAGTGAAGCATTGGAGCATGAGTTAGGCGAAGAAAACGTGAGGCTGGACGTTTATATACCGGGAGGCCCAGTATTCGATTTCCCGGTTCTGCAAGCAGATAACCGGATAGTTTCGTCATTATCCGTATCCGACCTTCTTGAGCACATACCAGTCGCCAAAATCGACTACGTGTTTGTTGAACCATCGGTTCGAGCAAAGGCCACGGACTGGCTCAAACAACATCGTGGTAATATCCTGTCCGGGTCTGGTGAATAAGGAGGAAACGTGAACACTGCTTTAACGCCTCGTGAACAACATTGTCTGATTGCCGCGATGGTTGAACGAATGCGTGAGTCCGACGGCTGGGCGGGAGAGACCCACATCCAGAAAGGCCTTTACTTTTGGAAGACTTTATGTGGGGTGCCGTTTTCGTACAGCTTCATCTTGTATAAACACGGCCCGTATTCCTTCGATCTACATAATGATATGGGCCGGATGATTGCGGATCGGATATTGAAACTTGAACCACGATACCCCTATGGACCTTCGTTCTTACCAGGGCAATTGGCAACAATCCTGACGAAGCGGTGTGAAGAAACTCTCAAGCGACATCGCGGCTCAATGGCGTTCATCGTTAAGTCGATAGGGAATCTCGACGTTCGAACTTTGGAAAGGTACGCTACCGCTCTTTACGTTATCAAAGGACATCTTGGAATAAATGATACCGAGCTAGGGCGAATGATAACGAAACTCAAACCGCATATCTCTTCAGAGCAGGCATCTGAAGCATTGAGAGCTGTACGAACCCTTGTAGACGAAGCCAACGCTGAAGGAGTATTGGCTGCGTCCTCAGGGTAATCTTTTCACTCTCCGCCAAAACCCGCCCAGCGACCAATCAGCCATGCCCATCACTCCCATTGCACTTCGGCCCGGCAATTGGGGGCAAGGCTCTCGCGCTCAAGCACTTCAGCGTTCTTGCCTTTTGTCATACATAGGTCATCATTGATGCGGAAGCGGGTTTCTATTTGGTGCAGGGTGCCTGGCCCGTGCACCGGTTTCTTCACAGCTACTTGGGGGCCACCGTTGTGGCGGTTGTCACGGTACTGCTGGGCGGGCCGTTGTTGGGGCCGGTGATTCGCAGCTGGAACCGGCTGTTGCCTGGCCGCTTCCGGAGCGGGCGGCGGTCGGGATGCGACGGTGCTGCCCCGCTGACGGGTTTGACGCGCCGTGTCCTGTTTTTAGCTCACCGGAGGTGACGGGGATCTCAGCCACATACCGCCTGAGTTCGCGCAGGCGGGCGGGGTGTGCGGCACACCAACGCCAGGATGGACGCCAATACGTGCCCCAGAAATACGCAGATGAACAGCCACTTGTAAGACCCGAAGACATTGTAGATGACCGGCCCCAGTATTTGACCTGTGCCCAGTCCGCCCGCCTCGAAGGGTCTGAAAGCCCCTGAGATGGCCCCGTATGAGTTGCGGCCGAAGAACTGAGCGATGACCATCGAGATTAATACCCCGGACGTGCCGCTGGTTACGCCCCAGAATACGCCGAAGATATACGCCGAGACTAACGAGTCCACGGTGTGCAGATACAAGACCGACCCTGCGGAGAGCGTCATCGCCCAGACGAGACATACCCGCGGAGTGAACCTGTCAGCCAAGTAGCTCCACCCAAGGTTGCTCAACGACAGGAAGGTGCCAAGGCTCAGGACGCCCGCTGCTTGTGTGGTAGTCAATTGGGCCGTCTCCGCCAAGTGCGGAACAATGTTGAAACCGACGGCCGCATTGGTGGAAGTCCCCAGGAAAGCGCATATCGCCATTATCCAGTAGGCCTTTGCGTGCCATGCCTCACTTGCTGTCCAGTCAGGTTCCAAGGCTTGTGACGGCGTCGGACTGGTGGAGGCTGTGTCGCGGGTCACGGGTACGCTTTGAGTGCGGTCGCCGTCGGGCAGCAGGCCGATGTCCTCTGGCCTGCGCCGCACCACCAGGGCCATGGGCAGCGTTAGCAACAGGCTGAACAACCCCAAATACCGGAACGCAGCCCGCCAGCCTTGAAAGTCGGCGATGGTGGAAATGACTTGAATGTTGATGGAGGCGCCAATCGGCCTGAACATCCCGGTCAAGGCCAGCGCTGTGTTGCGTCTTCGCAGGAAGAAATTGACGGCCAGGGTCCGCGGCACTACGCCTATGAGCAGGGGTTGGCTGATCGCCCTCCCCAAGATCGCCAGGACGACGAACTGCCATAAGCGGGTGGCGCTCCCCAAGGAATAGAGGCAAAGCCCCATGAGCAGCGTCCCCATGGGCATTAACCATCGCGCGCCGAAGCGGTCGGTCAGCCTCCCTGCAATTGGCGCCGTCACCCCAGTCATCCATACACCCACAGTGGCGGTGGCGCCGATGGTGATTCTGCTCCAACCCGTGTCTCTGGTAATCAGACCTTGTATGCCTCCCAGCACCACTCCTGCCACGCTGGTGGCTACGAAGTTCCCGAAAGCGCCGGTAAATATCACCAGCCAACCGTAGTAAAATGGAGTCCGCGGCCTCCAGTTGCGTATGCGCTCCGTGGTGGTCATCGTCAGTCCTTGCGGCGTTTTTGAGTCGGCGCTTGCAGGCACAAACCTGGTCCGGCGCGTTGGGCTATAATATTGGTAATGCGAAATCGCCCGTTGATGGCGACGGTACATCTTACCAACTAACGGGGGTTGGGATGCAAAGTCAGATTGAAGACCGTTTCGGGATGGGCCTCAGCACGAGTTCGGTGGCCGCTGCGGAAGCTTGGCAGGAAGGTATGGACAGGCTTCTATCTCAAAACCATGGTCCGGAGTTGAAATTCCAGGAGGCCATCGAGCTGGATGAAGGGTTCGCTATGGCCCACGCGAGCTTGGCCTATTTCGAGCAGCAAAAGGCTCGGCCCGACGAGGCCAGGCTGGCCATGGACCATGCCCTGAAGCTGGCTGCCGGGATCACCAGACGTGAGCAGCAGCAAATCGAGGCTGTGAACCATTGGATCAACGGCAAGGGTCGCGCTGCCATAGCCTTGATCAAAGAACATCTGGCCGAGTTTCCCACCGACGGGTTGCTGATGCGGCTGGCGCACCGCTTGTACATGCTGGGGTGCAGCGGCGCCGGCGCTCCTGATTTCCCATCCGAATACTTGGCTTTGCTGAGGGGAGTCGCGCCCCACTGCATGGACGATTGGGCTTTCCTGGCTGAATACGCCTTCGCCCATCATGAGACGGGACAACTGGATGACGCGATGAGATACGCCCAGACGTCCTTGGACATCAACCCCACCAATGCAGTGGCTTGCCACTCCATGACTCACGTCCACTTCGAGCAGGGCGACGCCGCCACCGGTGAAGATTTCCTGGGCGGTTGGCTGCGCGGGTTCGACTCGCCCGCGTCATCCTACGTTCACTTGTCCTGGCACTTGGCATTGTTTGAGTTGGCTCTGGGCAAGTATCAGGAGACCTTGGACCGTTACGAGAACTTCATCCGCCCATCGGTGGTCTCAAAGGCGATGGCTACGTTGAACGACAGCGCCTCGTTGATGTGGCGTTTGCAGATGTACAGCGGCGTCCCTCCAGCCAAGCCTTGGGACGAGGTGCTCGTGCTGGCAGCCCCGGCCGCCGAGCGCGCGGGCGTCGCTTTCAGGGACGCTCACGCCGCGTTGGCCTTCGCCGGCAGCGGCGAACATGAATTGATGGCCCGAATGATCGACCGGCTGCGAAAAATCGCCGGCGGTGGAGACTCCTTCACCAAGGACATCGTCCTCCCGCTGGTGCGTGGGATTGACGCCTTCGCCCGCGAGGACTACGCCGGTGCGGTGTGCCTGATGGAGCCGATGTTCTCCCAATTGGTGCGTATCGGCGGGAGTCACGCCCAGCGCGAGGTATTTGAAGACACGATGCTCGAGACCTATATCCGTGCCGAAGAATGGAAGAAGGCCGAGAAAATGCTGGGGGTCAGGCTGAAGCAACGGGACTCGGTCCGCGACACCTTCTGGTTGGGTCGGGTTCAAGCTTCCCAAGGCCAAGGAGACGAAGCCAGGTCAAGTTTCGATTCGGTCGCCAAAGCGTGGGAGTCCCCCGTTTCCAATACACCGGAGATTGCAACGATGAGCAAAATGCAGGCCGCTGTGGCCTGATCCCGGCTGGGCCTATGCCATCAAAGTCGCTTCCTGTGCCGGTGGGGACGGGGTCGCGCGACGCGCGGATGGAGGCCGGGCCAGGAATATCAACACCGCCGCGGTAACATAAAACACCACCGATATGACAATCAGGGCCCGGTAACTGCCGGTGAAGTCGTAGATCAGGGCACCCAGGCTTTGCCCAACGCCCAGGCCAGCGGCTTCGAAAGGCCGCAGCGCGCCCATGATGGTCCCATAAGAACTGCGGCCGTAGTATTGGGCCATGATCATTGAGACCAAGGCATCGCTCGCAGAGCTGAATACCCCCCAAGTAATGCCGAATATCCAGGCGGATGCCAGGTTGTTCACCGTGAACATGTAGAACAGCGCTCCTAGCGTCGTAAGGTAGCCGCACAAGGTTATTTGACGCGGCGAAAACTTGTCCGCAAGAAATCCCCACCCCAAATTACACAGGGACAATAGCGTACTGGCGCTCAGTACGGTCGCGGCTTGGGTTGTGGACAGTCCGCCTGTTTCTATGAAGTAGGGCACCATATTGAAGCCGATTCCCGAAGCCGCCGCCAAGACCAGGAACGTTGAAACCGACACCAACCAGAAGGCCGTGGTGCCCATGGCTTGGCGGGCGGTCCATTCGCTAACGGGTTGGCTTGGCCCGGAGGACTGTTGAGGCCGTTGCAGGCCCTGATCGGCACTGGGCCCGGGACTACGGCGGGACGCGCCGTCGGGTTTGTCACCGTCCGGCAATAAGCCGATGTCTTCAGGGCGGCGCCGCACTACCAAGAATATGGGGACGGTCAAGACCAGCGTAACAAATCCCAGATAGCGAAACCCGGCGCGCCAGCCTTTGGATGCCGCGATGGCCAGTATGACTTGGATGTTGATGGCGCTGGCGACGGGGCGGACAAGCGATGTGAATGCAAGGGCCAGGTTCCGGCGACGATGAAAGAAATTCACTGCCATGGTGCGGGGCAGAAGCCCGATGAACACCGGCTGTCCTATGGCGCGGGCCAACAAGGCAATCAAGAAGAATTGCCAAACGGCGTTGACTCCGCCGAGGGCGATCATGCACAGACCCAGGAATATGGTCCCCAAGGGCATCAGCCACCGCGGCCCGCAACGGTCGGCAAACGGGCCCATCAAGGGCGCCACCACGCCTGACATCCAAACTCCGGCGGTGGCGGTAAAACCTATGGAGGCCCGGCTCCAACCGGTATCGTCGGAAATGAGGGACTGAAGGCCTCCCAATACTGCCCCGGCTACGCTGACGGCGGCGAAGGCCCCCAAGGCCCCGGTAAACAGCACAACCCATCCGTAGTAGATGGGCGTATGGCTGTAGAAAGTACCCGTCCGAAGCCTGTGGGTGATCTCGGGGACAATGACCAGGGTTATGAGGAAAAACCCGGACCCCAGAAGCAGAAAGCCGGTAATAGTCACTATGGGCGCGCCTCTAACGGCCCGCTTGCTCCCATGTGCTCTGGGGTGGTCGTTAGTGTAGTTCCAGGCCGGGCATGGCCGCTGATGTCTTGGGGAAGGTGTCGCATTCCGTCAAGTTACCGGAAAAGTATATCACGCCCGGTAAGCCGTGACCCGGTAAATCGTAAATTGAAAGGAGCGGAGTCCGGCAGGGTTGATCGAATTTCCTCGGAAATGGCAGATGTGAGTCAGGCCAAACCACGGTGTGTAATTGGTGGACATGGCGTATCGTAGGCGAAATCCTGGCGCCCCGGACCTCGACGAAGATGAGGCATGACAACCGGCGAATCGGATAACATAGTAGTTGATGCGGCTGAAATATGGCGTGCCATCGGACGATTGGAAGGCGACACCGCCGCTCTCCTGGAAGGCCAGCGTGAACTACATGCCCGATTGCAAGATGTGCGTTTCGACATGCGGGAACTGCGTTCTGATGTACTGTCCGAATTCCGGGATGCCTACCGCCGGATAGATCGCCTCTTTTCCGCAGTGCTGGGTGTCGGGGGAGCCTTGGTGCCCGCCGTTGTCGTCAACAGCTTCGTCACCGGCTAGCGGAGCTTGCTACTCTTCATTTTGGCCGGCAGCTTCTTAACGGCTGACTCACTCCTCCCGCTCGGCCTGATACTCCTTTATTGCCGGTATCACTTCCTGGGCCATCAGGTCGATGCCGTGCATGGCCGTTTCGTGAGACATGTGCCCTTCCCGGCCCCAGAACACCAAGTAGCCTGGGTCGATCACGTCAATCAAGCGCTTGAGTTTCTTCACCACGGTGTCCGGGTTGCCGGTGACTATCTGGGAGGTCGCTTGCGCTTCCTCGTATGGTACCGTTGGGCCGCCGGGTACTACGGTCTGAACGCTCCGGCGCGCTTGCTCTCGCGGTCCTTGGATGGCGGCGCGGGTCATGTATCCGGGCGGCGCAAGCCAATGGGATGGTGTTACGCCGAATGACGTTCCCAGTTGCCAGTAGAAGTTCTTTCCCTCTTCGTAAGCACGTTCGTCCGAATCGGCAACAGCTACCCGGATAGCGTAACCCCGGTTCTCCGGGGTGGCGGTCCAGCCGTCTTCCTCTGCGGTGCGGCCATAAAGGTCGTAGATGTCCTTCAAAAGATTTACCGGCGGCGCCAGCGCGATGTAAGGGTATTTATGCTTGGCTGCCCAAACCACCGACTCCGGTGAGGCTACACCCGGAATCCACACGGGCGGGTGAGGCTTCTGCAGCGGCATTACCCACGGGTTGACGATCCGGTAGTGGTAGTGCTTGCCTTCGTAACGGAAGGGACCGGGAGTGGTCCAAGCCTTGATGATGACGTTGTGCGCTTCGTCGAACCTCTCCCGGTTGTAGATGGGGTTGGTATTGGTGGCCATGCTCTCCTGGCCGATGCCCCGGACGAACCCGCACACTACGCGTCCGCCGGACAGGATGTCGATCATCGCGATCTCTTCGGCCACTCGCAGAGGGTTCTCGTGAATGGGCAATACGTTGCCCAGAAATACTATCTTGCCCTTCTTGGTGGTGCTGGCCAGCACGGAGCCTATGACATTGACCGACGGCATCATGCACAATGGGTTGTTGTGATGCTCATTGATCATCACCCCGTCGAAACCTGCTTCCGTACAGTACTGTAACTCCTCGAAGTACATCCCATAGAGTTCCTGGGCTTTTTCCGGGCGGAACTGCTCGTTGGGGAACATAAGGTTGTTGTACCCCAAGCGTTGGGCTTCGTCCTGGGAGTAATCGGTGTAGCCCATCTCGGTGAAGAAATACACTTCTTTGACCATGTCGGACCCTCGCTGCGCCAGTGTTTTGGTTGGTGTATCGTCTAGGCGGAAGTATGGCGGGTATTATCTCGTATAATAGACCTTTGGAGGCGATAAATGCCACTATGTCTCAGCTACGTTGGTGTATGTCACCAAACGACGGCGTTCGTCAACCTCGTAGAGAACAACCAATTCAGGGAAAGTGGAAGTCCGGGTTGCCCAAAGGTTGCCAGCTAAATGCATAGCAAAAGAGGGATCGGTCGGATTCCTGTGAAGCGCCCAATCCAAGCCTAGCCGAATCTCATCCCATCTCTGAACGGACCCTAAAATCTGGCGGACGCTTGTCGTAAACCCGTCGCCTTCTGCGAGATCATATCCTTCCGTTTGACTAGACGGTTCCTAGGGCAAAACTGAGCCCCATCTCCTCGATGTCTTGCTCTATAGGGTCGGAGCTTAGCCATGCCGTCTCGTACGGAATTGTTTCCCTGTCTGTGGCCAGAATCCAACCCGGCTCGCGATGAGACAAATCTGAAACCTCGCGTGCTGTTTTTCCTCGGAAAAAATCCATAACTTCGTCGACCAACTGAAGTTCTCCAGGGTCGAATATTTCGGTATCCGGCACACGTTCAGGACTAATTACAAGTGTCTTTTGCATCCGTGTGAAGTAAGGGCGCAGTTGTATCGTTGCGGTTCCAGAGGCGATCAAGTCTGATCGACACTCAAGAAGCTCTCTGGGCGCTGGTCCCTCTCGAAGCTTTTGATATGTGGCGCCTGTAATTGGCTTGCCTAGGAGTCGGTAAGAGGCGAAATCTGAGTAGTAAAGTACTTTGTTGAGTTTGACTGAACCGAACGTAGGATCATCCGTCGAACGCGTGGCGATGTACACAAGCAGTTCTCGGAACTTGTCCTCCGCAAAATCGTACTGTTTCAATGTGCTAGCTTTAGTATCCTCGTTCATGATCTGTCTCACTGCACGTCTTTTAGCGGTAACGCTGAAATTTTACAGATATTCTATCTTGTCAAGGTTCAATAGCCAATGCAAAACTGACACTCCAACCCATCAGAATCTACGCCTTGATGACTGATAGCAGTCTATCCGATGACTGGTAGTTACGTTTTTCAGTTATCTTTTGCCTTGGAAATGTTCATTATAGAATACTCTTGGGCTAGGTATGGCTTATGCCCCTCACACCGCAACGCTGATACCCTCGGACGAAACCAGGATGTTCAGCCCAATCGTTCCTGCACGTCGGCCAGTTCCCTCCAGATGGCGTCCTCCCAGGGCGGGTTGATGTGAGCGACAATGATCTTTGGGGCATAGCCTTTTTGACTAACGAAATCCGCAAGGGACTTCTCGATCAACCATGGGGTCAGATGGCCGATCACCGACCCCGCTTCCTCGGCCTTGTTGCCGAAGGTGACTTCTACCAGGATGGTCCAGGGCGAAATGTGAGGCCAAGCCTTGCTGAGCCCGTCCCTGGTGTCCCCGGTATAGAAAAGGCTGCTGTCGCCGGAAGAAATCTGGAACCCGGCCGCCGGGACGGTGTGGGGCACCGGCACCGGCTTCACCTTGTAGCCCAATATCTCGTACTCGTGGAAAAACTCCAGGGTATGTAGCCTGAATATAGGGTTTTCCGGCGTGGGCCAGCGGAGGAAGTTGGGGTACAGGCTGTCGTCCAGCAGCTTATCGGAGACGAACTGCACCGTGTCCTCGATGGCGTAAATGTCAACCGGGTGCTCCGAGGTGCCCAGCCCAATTCCCAACGGAAGAAGGTCTCTGACGTGGTCGAAGTGCCGGTGTGAGAGAAGCACGGCCCGGATGCCTTTTTGTTCCTCGAACGTCAACGCCCTGGTCAAGCCACCGGCATCAAGGACTAAAGCTCCGTCGATGAGGTAAGACGCGAAGCCGGTGATTTTGCTCTCCCTATTGTGGGCGCCCAGGACCCTCAGTTCCATGTCTGCTCCTTGCTGATCTGACCCATGGCAGCCAAAGGGCATGGGTTTGCGACGACGGTTACCAAAACTTGGTCCGTGGCCGGTTAGGAACCTGCCGCGCTCGCCGCTTTGCGCATCTCTTCCAGATAGCTGGCGCTGGAGGACTGCAACAACCGGCTGACGCTACCGTGGAAGTATTGAACGCCCATCCCCAGGAACTTGGGCACGTAGGAATCTGGGCAACTGCAACCGGCAATCTTGCCCGCCTCCCGGATAGTGGTGATACCCTTCTCCATCAGGGCTTGTACCTCCGGGTGGGTCTGCTGCCCCGGATACCCCATGGATGCGGACAGGTCGCCCGACCCGATAAAGAACACGTCGACTCCATCTACGGTGACCATCTCCTCAAGGTTCTCGATGGCCTCGACTTCCTCCAGCATCAGGCAGACCAGCGTATTCCGGTTGGCTTCATCTACGTAATCGGCCGTTGCTCCAGCGAATCCGTATCCCCCAGGACGGCTCCCGCTGAATAGGCCTCTGTGCCCCACCGGAGGGTACTTCACGGCGTCGACGGCAGCCCGGGCTTCTTTGGCTGTGTTGACGTGGGGAATTTGTACTCCCCAAGCGCCCCTGTCCAGGAAAGGCGCGATAATTTCCGGCTTGTTGCCCACCGGACGCACAATGGGCGCCATACCGGTGATTTCCGCTGCGCGGACCAGGTCCTCCGAGTTGTCCACGGTGATAGAGCCATGTTCATTGTCGATCAACACCCAGTCAAAGCCCAAGTGGCCCAACATCTCGACCATAGTGGCCGACGGGAAAGTAATCATCACCCCGAACACCGCTTGTCCGTCCTGCAACCTCTGCTTTAGCGTGTTCTCTCTCATTAAGACCTCTTCGAATGGCGTGGCGTTTTGGCAGCACCAAGTTTTTAGATTAGCGACGAAACACAGTGATTGTAGCACGGGTTAGGGGCGTGAGAATTCGTAGACGCGCTCCCCTGGCTACACGCCTTAAACGCCAATGCGCTGACCATGTATTAGGCCAGCGCATATCCAGGGGTCTGATTAACTCCGGCGCGTGTGCCGGTTGCTCTTGCGTTAGGACGGGCGTTCCTGCCGCTCCACTTCTCGCTCCTCCGCTTTGTTGCGCATGGAGCGCCCCTTGTCCGGGTGATCGTCCTTGGTCACCCCGTAAATCTGGAGCCCCTCGTGGTCTTCGGGCAGGTACTCGGTAATGGGCATTCCGTCCTTGTTGACGAACAACAGGCAGTGGCAGTACTTGTAAATCTGCATGTCGTCGCAGGCGCAAAGCCATGTCCGGTACTTGACCTCTTCAACCTTGTCGGGATAGAAGCGGCAAGGACATAGAGGCCTGCCAATTTCGTCTACGTTCCGCGCCAAACCAAGGATTACTTCCTCGGCGATTCCATCCACCGGGTGGATGTTGGTCCCTGATTTATCACAATACTTCTCCACGAAGTTGCGCATCCGTGCTACCGCTTTGTCGCTGGGTTGGTCGGGCATGTGTATCTCCTTGCGATTTATTGGTTGTGGGCGAAAACGCCTGCGCGGCGGCTACTTGGTGAAGGCCGGCATTACCTCTTCGGCGAATTGGGTTAGCTGGTCCTTGAAGACCTCCAGTGGCATTCCCATAACGGCTCCCAGGTTGACGCGGTCCACCCCTGGGTATTGCTCCTGTACCTTTTGCAGGTGCTCTACGATTGACTCCGCTGGGCCGCAAAGCCAGGTTTTTCCTTCCACCGCGTCTTCCAGGGTAGGCAATGACACCCCTCGGGAGCCGCTTGGGTTAGCTACCGCGTTAATCTGATCTTGGGACAGCGCCATAAGTCCCAATGGGGCAGCGAACTTCATCGCTTCCTCAAAGTAAGGACGCGCCAACTCCATCGCCTTCTCTTGAGTCTCGGCGATGAAGAAACGGTAGCCCAATGCCACGTTCTCCCCTAACTCGGCCTCCTGACCGTGGTTGTGGAGAGCCTCCTGATAGAGCTTCAACCGCTCCGCCAAAGTCTTCTCCGGGTTGTTGGAAATCAGCGGTCTGATCCCCATCCTGGCCATGAAGTCGATCCCGCGCGGGTTGCCGCTTACAAGAGGTTGCCAGACTTCCACTGGCTGGTGGATGGGCCGGGGCACCAAGCTCAATTTCTCAAGCTGGTAGCCGCGGTAAGGCACCTTGGCCGGAATTTGATAGTATTTGCCCTCGTGGGTGAACGACTCTTCCCGGAAAGACTTGAGAATGACCTCCACCTGCTCTTCGAACAACTCCCGGTTGGCGTCCCCGTCAAGCATGGGCGAGCCGAAGGTCTCAACCTCGCGGGTATGGTAGCCTCGTCCTACCCCGAAGACAACCCTGCCGTTGGTCAGAATGTCGGCCATAGCGAAGTCTTCCGCCAGACGCAGCGGGTGCCACATGGGCGCGATGTTGAAGCCGCAACCGAACTTAAGACGCTTGGTCTGTGTGGCCAAGTAGAGGTTGAGCATCAACAGGTTGGGGATACATTCGTACCCCTCCGGCTGAAAGTGGTGCTCGGCCATCCAGAACTCATCGTAACCCTGCGCGTCCAAGAGTTGTGCAATGTCCAACGCCCAATCGGCTGCCTGCGCGAGCCGTTCGTTGGGGTACAACCGGTCGTTGGCCGCCGTCCCTTGGAATCCAAGGTTGTCGTCAACGACGTGGCCGGCGTATGAAGCTGAGAAGCTTGTAATCAAGAGTCACCTCGATTTTTTAGTGCGAAATGGGATGCCCTGTAACGTTGCTAAGCGGGTGGGTCAACCGCCCAACGCATTCTGTAGGATAATTCCCCCAACCCCCACAATTATAGTTGCGCCGATTGCGAAGAGCGCAAGCATCAGCCGGTCAATGCGGCCTTCGAGACGCGCAAACCGATCATCTATACGGTCAAACCGATGGTCCATTTGAGCAAACCGCCCATCTATACCCGCAAACCGCCCATCCATACGGTTAAACCGCTCATCCATACGGTCGAACTGCCGTTCGTTGCGCTCTTCGTGCCGCACAAGTTGTTCTTTAAGTTGTACTTGCCCCTCTTCCAGGCGCCCCAAGGTGCGGTACACCTCGGCAACATCCATCAACGGTGGCTGCGGGGGGTCTGGAACTTCCGTTGTCATATCATCCTGATTCGTAGAGACTGCAATAGTGAAGATGCCCTACTCTTGGTTCGGTCCGCTGGTTCGGTCCGTTATATTCAACGTCGTAAATTACCATGCGGCAATTCAAACCTCCCGGGCCAGTCTTACGCTCGGGGTGGTTGCACCGGCGCGGGATTGAACAACTCCACGCCGATGGTCGCCGGGAATACCTTGGCCAGTTCCTCCACCGTCCAGCGGCCATCTTTATGAATGGTCCTTACCGTGTCCGGATTGTTCATCAAGCTGACCAAGCCCTCGTTAACGTGGAAAATGTGTCCGTTTACGTGGGATGCCTCATCCGACGCCAGCCACGTAACGAAGGGGGCGATGTCGTCTCCCTCGCCGCGAAGTTGTGGGGCCGGTCCGGCGGAGCCGCCGATGCCCCGTGCGGTGCGGAGGGCCCGGGCCTCGTCGGGGACCGTGCCGATCATCCTGGTGTTGGCTCCGGGGGAGATGGAGTTGGCCGTTACGCCGTAGCGGCCCATGTCACGGGCGAGAACACGGGTAAGACCCGCGATGCCGTCCTTGGCTGCACCGTAGTTGGCCTGCCCGGAGTTGCCATACAGTCCCGACACCGAAGTGAAGGTGATTATATTGCCTGAGCGTTGTTGGCGGAACAGGATGCAGGCGTGTTTCACCACGGTGAACGTCCCCTTCAAGTGAACGGCGATAACGTCGTCCCATTCCTGCTCGGTCATGTTGAAGACCATCCGGTCCCTCAGAATCCCGGCGCAGGTGACCACTATATCCAGCTTGCCGAAGTTCTCCACGGCGGTCTGTACGATTTGCTCGCCGCCCTCCATGGTGACCACGGACTCCATGCACGCCACCGCGGTCCCGCCGGCTTGACGGATCTCCGACACCACGCCCTCCGCCAGGGAGTGATCAGCGCCGGTGCCGTCGACGTTGACTCCGGGGTCCACCACCACTACCTTGGCCCCTTCCTGGGCCATCAGCATGGCGACGCCCCTCCCGATACCCCGACCGGAGCCGGTTATGATTGCTACCTTGTCTTGCAGAATATTGGGCATTGTTTTGCCTCTTATGTGATTGGGTTGAATGGACCTTGGCTCGTACCGCGATGTGTCCCCGTCTACATCAGCAGGGCCCGTGTCGGCGCCAAGCGTTTGTTTACCGGGTCTACTATCATCGCGGCACCTTCCAAAGTGTCAGCGCCCACTAGGGCGGAAGCAGCATCGTCGCCGAATACCACTACCCTTGTCACTTCCACTCCGTCGACCCGAATCCGCACTTCCCCAACGTGATGTTCGATAATTTCTCCGTTGGCCAACTCGAACTCCATGCGGCGCTGGGGAATGACGCCCAATCTGCGCAGCATGGCGCCGGACAACAACGTGTACCAAGCGCCGGTGTCCACCAGCGCCTCCACTGTCTCTTCCCGGCTCCCGTCCACGTTCAGAACCGTTAACGGCCAGTGAAATGTTCCCATAGCTGTGTCTCCGTCAACGGCTTAGGGGCGTTCGGCGTCGAGATATTCTACTAACCATTTCACGTCCAACATGGTCACGTCGTTGATATATCCTAACCGTATGGCCGTGCTTATGCACGCTTCGCAGACCGGGATGTATCCGTCATCACCAAGGTCGTAGGCAATCTTCGTAGGGGATTTGCACTCAAGGAGGTCAGGAATTTCCTCGTAAAGGAAACACGGTGCGTAGTCCGGGGATATGATCAAGTTAGAGATAGTCCCGGCATTTCCGGCCTGATTAGTCGCTGTCGTAACACTATTTGTTTCCCTGCGGTCAGGCAGGTTAAATCCGAACTCCCGCATCGGCTCCTGATCTCCGGTCTCCTGCCAGTGCCGGTAGGCGGCGTTGCGACGGTCCAATTCCGCAGCCTTCTCCGGTGACAAGTTGGGGTCGCGAAACGGATTGTCTGTAAATCGGGATGTATCTCGTTCAGGCATTATGTGTCTTTTTATGGGCTTCTGCTTTTCCGAGTCCTATTTCCGCCGATGACATCAGCAGGGCCCGCGTCGGTGCCAATCGTCTATTTACGGGGTCTACTACAATGGTTACGCTTTCCAATGTGTGAGCACCCATCAGGCCCTCGGTGGCGTCATCTCCGAATATCACTATCGTCGTCGCCTCGACCCCGTCGACCCGGACCCGAACTTCCCCGATGTCATGCTCGATAATCTCCCCGTTGGCTAACTCGAACTCCAAGCGGCGTTGGGGAACGACGCCCAACCTGCGCAGCATCGCGCCCGACAGCAGCGTGTACGAAGCACCGGTGTCAACCAGCGTCTCGATGGTTTCTTCCCTGGTTCCATCTGTGCTCAACACCGTTAACGGCCAATGGAAGGTTCCCAATTGCAACGTCTCCTCTATCGCGGCGGCGTGGGCGGGGCGGGGTTGTAGATGTCCTTGGTCAGGTAGTTCCGGGCCAAGGATGATAACTCGTCCATGTCCCAATGTCCCTTCTCGTTGTAGATGGCCCTCATGGGCCGGGGCTGAGACATTAGCTCTACGGTATCTCCGTAGACCAGGAAGGTCTGGCCGTTGACGTTGGAAGCGTAATCGGTGGCCAAGTAGCAAACGAAAGGAGCGATGCCATCGGGGTCCAAGTGCTGCGGGTTGTCTGCATCGTCGAGGGAGGCCACGCCGCTCCTGGCGCGAAGCTCCTGCGCGCTGTCGGGTATGGCGCCGATCATCCGCGTTTGGGCCCTGGGGGCGATGGAGTTGGCGGTGGCGCCGTACCGTCCCATATCTTTCGCTACGACCTTGGTAAATCCGGCAATCCCCGACTTGGCCGCCCCGTAGTTGGCTTGGCCTGAGTTACCTACCAAGCCCGACTGGGAACTGAAGGTGATAATCCGCCCGGAGCGTTGCTGGCGGAACAGGATACAGGCGTGTTTCACCACGGTGAAGGTGCCCTTCAAGTGAACGGCGATAACGTCGTCCCATTCCTGCTCCGTCATGTTGAATATCATGCGGTCCCGCAGGATGCCGGCGCAGGTAACGACGATATCCAACCGCCCGTAATTATCGACGGCTGTCTGAACGATTCTCTCGCCGCCTTCCATGGTGGCAACCGACTCGGTACAGGCAACGGCGACGCCGCCTTCATCCCGTATCTCCCCGACCACCGTCTCCGCTATCGATTGGTCGAAGCCCGACCCGTCAACATTGACTCCGGGGTCCACAACCACCACCTTGGCGCCCTCAGCCGCCATCAACTTGGCGACCCCCCGGCCGACGCCGCGCCCGGACCCGGTAACTATAGCAACCTTGTCCCTTAACGTGTCTACCATAACACGCTCCTTATCCTGTTCCGCTGAATACTTCGCAGCCCAATGAAAAACGGCTTGGACGCGGACTGCGCCCAAGACGGTCGGTTATCTATGCGGTGAATCTGAGTAAGTGGCCTACCGTCTCGGCAGTTGCACGGTAGCCGTCCCTGGAGTGGTCTTCTGGCCGTCAGGGTTCTCCAACCAGATTTCGCACTCCACCAGGTCCTGCCCCATGTCGTGGTAACGCTTCGTTACGCTGCCCTTGGCGGTGATGGGCTGCCCCGGGAAATCCATGCCCCGGTACTGGCAAGTCAACCGCTTCAAAGCGCCCAACGGACCCATCCAATCGGTCACGTACTGGCCCAGGAAGGCGTTTTTCAATGCCCCGTGCAGTATCACTCCGTCAAGCTTGTTGCCTTGGGCAAAGTCCTTGTCGTAGTGAATCTGGTAGTAGTCGCCCGACGCGCCGGCGTACATCACCAACTGTTGGGTGGTGGGATGTTTCACCATGGTGGGCAGTTCCATGCCCTCGGTCACGTCGTCCCAGTAAATCTGCTCTGCCATTGGCTTGTCCTTAATACCGGATGGTGGTGGAGGTCTGGGTAGCCACCATCTGGTTGAACTGGTTGCGGTAGGTGTATACCACGGTGCTGATGACCATCACGCCCAAGCGTCCCTCCCGTTCCGTCATGTCGGTGATCGTGGCGACAGCGGTGACACGGTCTCCGGGCCGTACGGGTTCGAAGTACTGCCAATCGCTTCCGCCGTCAAGGACCCGGTCCAACGAGAGATCGAATGGCAATTCAGGGCGGCCAACGGGAATGGACCTGAGGAACGTGGGTGGGGCGACCAATCCGCCGTGGGGGCCACTCCGGGCGGCTACCTCGTCGGCAAAGAGGGGATTATCGTCTCCGATAGCTTGGGCAAACTTGATGATGGCCCCTTTCTCCACCTCAGTGGTGACACGGGGGCTTTCGCATCCAATTGCCTGCTGCCGCATTTCATCGGTTAATAGTTGACCGGGCTGGGACACAGGCCACCTCACATAAGCTTTAGCAGCCAAAAGTCTACAGTTAGGCAGATTTAGTGTCAAGAATTTGTGAACGTCATGAAGCTCCAAACCTATTCAACCAAGCCCAGTCACCCAAACCCGTCCGCCGGTGGGGATACAATGCACGGCAGGTAATATCACCCGAAGGGAATTTGTCGGATGGGCGCCAATCCCCAATGGGAGGAAAACCAAGAGGTTGAACGTCGCTGCGAAAAACTAGCCGCTCCCAAGGTACAGGAACAGTAGCCGCTCGACCAAAGCCCGGACCCGCGGCCGGTCGTCGTCCATCTCGTAGTCTTCCATGCCGTGGTGATAAAAGTTGATATGGAATTTTTCCGCAACGGCGAACCTGTCCCCAATGGACGGGTCACTGGTTTCTGCGGAAAGGCGGCCAACGGCATTCTTCAAGCTTCGGTGACTTTCGTAGGGCCATCCGCGCTGTTGGGCCACCGCCATCGCCGCATGGGCTGCTGCCCCCCATACCTTTTCCGATGCCTGGAGGACATCGCCCTCGGCGAACAGGGTGTCAGCCTCATCCAGAAACGTCCTCGCAGTTCGGACGTGTTCCTCCATCAGCATAAGATTTCTCCAAACTCTTTACCGTATGTACTTTAGCAGATTTCCAGCCTTGGGCCTTTATCCCGCCAGGGGCAACCGCATTCTGATTTCATGCTTTCCGTCTTTTCCGCGTAGGAGCGTCGCCCCGCCTTCACGAGGGTGGGAATCCATACGGGCCGGGGTAAGCGTTACTGGGCATAGAAGAAGTCTTGCGCCTCGTTGATGACCGGTCCTTCCCGCACCTGCGGTCCCTGCTTCAGCTTTCTGGCAGCTGTATCGATACAGCTGCGGAGTGCCGCCGGGATGGCAGTCTCCCCGGCCCTGCCCACTGACACTTCCCACTTGCCAACTCGTAAAACACCTCTCTACCATATCTATTGTCATCTATTGTCCCGCTCAACATCCCGTTGGACGTGGACAAGTCCAATAAGGCCACTGAGGCAACATGATGATTGATGATTAAAAAGCCCTCCAGCACCAAGCTGTCCGGACCCAACCGGGGCTTCGAAGCCTCTTCCGGCTCGGGCGCCCTCCGCGAATGTCCTGAAATGTCCGCAAATGTCCGCGATTCTGAAATTTCCGGCCTCACCCTCCGCCGCGTCGTTTCCATCTGGTCCAAACGGCGCTCCGGCAAATAGACCGTCTGGGGAGACTGCATTATGAGAAGTGAAATAAAGGCCCTCTGGACTCGCGTCCGCGCCCTTCAACGTAAATTGGCCCGCGAACTGGCTGCTTACCGGCTTGACCTCCTGAGTCGGGACCTTTGCCACCGTTGGTTTGTCGCCTGGTCCGACCAAAAGCCTTTGCCCCAAATCCAGCCCTTCATCAACCGGGTCATAGACGCCGGTTACCGGCTCCTCCCGTTGGGTTCGGCCAACAACTACCTGCTGGACTGTCGTCGCAAAGGTGCCTGCCCGGAACCCGAAAAGCTGCTCAGCGCCATCCTCCCCTCGGCCCGGAAATATCCCGCCTGAAAGGGACATCACCCCCGTGCAGGCAGGAGGCGACTTTGCACATGCCCCACAGTTCAAGGCAACAGCCTCTGTCTTGGGACTCAACATAAGCTATAATTTGAAGGTCAGCTATCATATCGAGTTTGACGACGGACGTGCGGCGGCGCTACGCCAAGCACGCGGGCCGCAATGACCTTTAACATATCTACAAACGCCTGAGGCAAGGAGGCACAGCTTTGACTTCTTTGGACGAGAGATTCGAAAAAGGACAGGCCATGCGGGTCGCTATGGCCGCCGGCGACGCCAGCCATTTCGCGGTGCCTGGCATCGACCAGCTTGCCCCGGACTTGAAGCGGATCATAGACGAGTGTTTGTTCGGCTCCATCTGGAGCCGCCCGGGGCTCTCCCCGGAAAGGCGGGTCATCTGCACCATCTCCGCCCTGATGGCCTTGGGGCAACTGCCGCTATTGCGCCGGAGCATCGAGCGGGGGTTGAACCTGGGGGTGACGCCCGACCAAGTGGTGGAAGTCCTTATCCAATTGACCTTCTACGTGGGAGTCCCGGCGGTGGAGGCCGCGATAAACACCGCCAAGGAAATCTTCGAGGAGCGGGGCATCCAATTTACTCCGAGCGTGGTCTACGACACGAATATGTCACTGGAAGACCTGCACGAGCTGGGGCATCAGATGCGGGACGAGATCTTGGGCCCCCCGGCGATGCCGGTCCCGCCGAACTCGCCGGAGGAAGATCTTGACAAGTTGATTGTTGAGTATCATTGGGGCGCCATCAACACACGGCCCCACTTGGACTCCAAGGAACGCGCTATGTGCGCCCTCTCGGCCATGACCGTCATGGGACAGTACGACCGGCAGATTCGCTCCCGCATCCAAGGGGCCCTCCAGATCGGCATGACCCCCGCTGAAATCATGGAAATCTTCATCCAAGTGATGCTTTATGGCGGGTTTGTCACGACCCGCTCCGCCATGCGGGTTGCCAGATCGGTCTTCGTGGAGCAGGGAATCTCAATATAGACTCATCAGTGGATAGTGGTCAGTTATTAAGCCACTCAGGGAGGCCGCCATGAATGTGCGATTGGATGACGGGGCCGAGCTTTTCTACAAAATAGACGATTTCACTGACCCTTGGACCGAGCCGGAGACGGTGCTCTTGCATCATGGCATGGCCAAGAACCACAAAATGTGGTTTGGCTGGGTGCCGGTTCTGGCAAGGCATTACCGGGTGGTCCGGTTCGATATGCGGGGCATGGGGCAATCCACGGTACCGGAACCGGGTTATCCGTGGACTATCGACAACTTTGCCAACGACCTTCTCCAAGTGGCCGACCGTCTGGAATTGGACAAATTCCATCTCATCGGCGAGACGGTTGGCGGCTCCATTTCCATGCGGTTCGCCACGCTCCACCAGGAGCGGTTGGACTCGCTTACCGCCTGCACCTCCCCGACCAATTTCCAGGACCCTCACCATGCGGAAAGCGCCGACCTGATCGACCGTGAAGGGGTCGCCGCGTGGGTTGAAAGCACCATCACCCGGCGCTTGGACCCTCAAATAGTGGACCCGGCGTATATTCGGTGGTATGCGGCGCAGATGGCCGCCACCCCCGCCAGCGTGGTAAGCGGCTTTCAGCGCAACGCCGGCGGAGACTTGGGCCCGTTGTTGAAGAACGTCCAAACGCCCACCCTCATCCTGGCTGCTGAAAGCTTGCGGGAGGAAGTCCTGGGGGATTTTCGCGGGGCGTCGGACCTGTTCCCCAACGCCCGTCGGGTGGTGTTCCCGGGAGTTACCGGGTTCGTCCAGCACATACTTCCCGTTCCCTGCGCGCGGGTGTGGCTGGACTTCGCCAGGAGCCTGAAGGATTCCTGACGCCTCGTTCCCATATCCGTCCTCAAAGACCGGGGTTTGAAACCCCGGCGCCGGAGTGGATAACATGCCCGATTCTCTCAGCCGGACCTTCTCTAAATTCCTGTCCAACCTTACTTACGACGACATGCCGCCGGAGGTCGTGGACAAGGTAAAGGCTTCCCTGCTTCATGCCGCGGTGGTCTCTTTGGTGGGAGCGGAAACCCATCACGGAAAGGCTGCCATCAACTTGGCCAAAGCCGAAGAGAGCAACCCGGCGGGGGCGACTATCCTGGCCGATGGGAGCCGGGCGAGCCGCTGCGGAGCGGCCTTTGCCAACAGCAAGCTGATGCACGTAACCAACCAGTCCGACTCGTACCGGATGTTGATTCACCCCGGCCCATGCGTCATTCCTTCCGCACTGGCCACCGCCGAGCTTGGGGGAAACACCGGGAAAGAGTTCCTTACCGCGATGGCGGCGGCCTACGAAGTGGAGGCGCGCATAGCCGGAGATTTCATCCCGTCCACCCAAGCCCGGGGTTTCCGGTCTAGCCCAGTGTACGGAACGCTGGGCGCCGCAGTCGCTACCGGAAAGCTTTTGCGGCTCACCGAAGACCGTATGGTCACTGCCATAGCCTTGGCTTGCACCTTCACCGGGGGCACTACCCAAGGGCCCAGCGGCGGCGGCCAGGAAATGCTGTATCACGAGCCCAACGCCACTCGAAACGGCATCATGGCGGCGCTGCTGGCGCAAGAGGACGTCCGCGGTTCAGAAGCCTCCCTGGAAGGTGACGCGGGATTCTACAACGCCTTCACCGGCAATAACCGGGGAGAACTGTCTTACGTGTTCCAAGGGCCCAATCACGTTGAGCTTTCCAGCGTGGTTGCCGGGTTGGGCTCCCGGTGGGAGTTGATGCACGTAACCCCCAAGATGTACCCGACGGCGGGCTACAACTGCCCGGTTATCGACCTGATGACCCAGATCCGCGCCCGGCACCAACTGTCGTCCAGAGACGTGCAGCGCATCACCATCGATATGAATTGGCTGGAGACCACCTATCCCTCTCCGGCCTTCCCCAGCCCGCAGCGCAGTTCTCCGGGAGTGGGCACTACCCATTACTTCGCGGCTTACACTTTCGTCCACGGGTCCTATCCGCCGCTGATGCAGCGTATCGATCCCCAGGACCGCCCAAGCGGTCAATCTACAGCTCAGGACAGGGAAGTGATGGACCTGCTCAAAAAAGTGGAAGTCATCGGTCACAAAGACCGGCTGGCCTTCGCCCCGCGTATTTCGATACAAATGGTGGACGGTACCGCCTATCAGGGCGAGTACCAAGGCAACGAGATGGAGTGGGGATTGGACACCGAGATCAGCCGCATAAGCGAGTGGTTCCAGGACATGCATTGGCCCAGGGAGCAGTTGCAAGCCATAGTGGAAACCGTGTCCACCTTGGAGGATTTACCCCAAGTCAATCCCCTGATACAACTCTGTGTGCGGCAAGAGGCTGCCCGCCCACAAGCCGGTTTTAACGAACATGAATATGAACATGCGAAGGGTGGCGATGACGGCGTTGCTGCTTAAATGTGTTATCTCAGTCCCTTCCGTCATTGCCATGTTGAACGTGTCATTCCCGCCCCTTCGTCATTGCCATGTTGAACGTGTCATTCCCGCCCCCTTCCGTCATTGCCATGAAAATACGTAACGTGCATACCTCATACGTGGCCCTTACAAGGCTGTCTGTATACGTGGCCCTTACAAGACTGTCTGTCATTCCCGCGAAGGCGGGAATCTATACGGTAGTGGGACTGTTTTTACTCATCGCGTCGGCTTGCACCAGTCCCGCTGTTCCCGCCCAGCCGGAATACGGTGTCGTGGTCGTTACGCAAGACTTGGCCCAAGGCAACAACCGGGTCGTATTCGGTTTGGTGGACGTGGAGGGTATGCCCGTCCGCAGCGATCAAGCCCAAGTGCAGACCGTCTTTCTGCCTCCGGGTGATGCGCCGGGGGAGCCGCGGGGCAGCGCGGCAGCCGGCTTTATACAGTGGCCCACCGGACCCCAGGGTGTGTTCGCCGCCAATATTAATTTTGACGAGCCTGGATTCTGGCGGTTGGAGGTCACAACAACGACCGTCGACGGCAAAGCCGTTTCGGCCCAAGGGGCGGTCCAAGTCAAGGACAAACCGGCCACTCCCGCTTTGGGCGACCCAGCTCCCCGCAGTGTTACTCCCACTGCCGGAGAAGTGGAGGACCTTGGCACGATAACCAGCGCCACCATCCCGGACCCTGACCTGTACCGGCTATCGGTCCATCAGGCTCTGGATGACGGAAAGCCGTTGGTGGTGGTCTTTGCAACCCCGGCGTTTTGCGTCAGCGCCACCTGCGGCCCGCAGGTAGAGGTCCTTTCACAAGTTAAGGATAAATTCCCCGGTGAAGCCAACTTTATCCACGTCGAGGTGTTCAAAGACCCGCACCTCATAGAGGGCAACCGGGCTGAGGCTGAAACGGTCCCCGCAGTGGAGGAGTGGAACCTGCCGACCGAGCCGTGGACTTTCGTAATAGACAAAGACGGCATGGTTCGCGCCAAGTTTGAGCAGTTCACGTCGGCAGACATAATCGAGGAAGCCTTGCGAGAAGTGCTGTAACCCAACTCCAGTCTACCGGACTCGAAAGGTGTTAGAAAATGCCCTCTCCCTCAGGGAAACAGCGTGAGGCGGGGGCCATCAGTCGGCAACGTCAACCGCTACCAACCGTCCGTCCCGCTTTATGAAGAAGACCAACACCGTCTGGCCGAACAGTTGATGTTCCCGCAGGTGCGATGCTGTGAACGGCATGGGGCCGTCGGTAGTGAAGGTCCAGGTCTTTCCGTCCTGGCTGCGGACCCGTAAGGTCTCCACCTCCAGCAGGTTTCTGCCGACCACCTCCACCACAATCCCGCGGACGTTCTCAACCTTTTCTTTTCCGTCGCAAGATGCCGACAACGCCAGCGCAATAACCGCAAGCCCAAGGCCCAAGGCCGGCAGCCATGTCCGAAGACCATTCGTAATGGTTCCACGGCGCAACAATCGCGCCCTCAGCTGAACCGGAACACCCGTATCGCGATCAAAGCGGTAGCAACCACCCATCCGCCCAGCATGGCTAACTGCGGCCATGCCTCCCACAATGGAGACCCTTCAATCGCCACCAACCGGAGGGCCGTCAGCATTGGCGCCAGCGGCAGGGCCTCGCTGATTTGGGGCAGCACCCAAGGGAACATGGAAGTGGGAAAGAAAGTGCCGGCGACAAACATCATGGGCAGGGCTATGGCGTTCCCCATCCCGGACGCCGCTGCCGGCGTTCTCGCCCAAGCGGACAGGATGAACCCGATGTTCAGGAACACCAAGCTGGCGAGAGGGACTACGACAAAAATCCAGAGGGGGTTGCCGTGTATCCTGGCGCCGAACACAAATACTCCTACCGCCAGGATCACAACCGCTTGGAACATCGCCAGCACCAAGTGAGCGGCGATTTCGCTGGCAAAGTACTTCCAGATTGGCAACGGGGTCACGAGCAGGCGCTTCAGGATGGAGTTATTGCGGTAGGTGCTGACCCGGACGGCGATGGAGATGATGGAGTTGGTCATTATAGCCATGCCGATAAGGCCCATCAGCACCATGTCGAAGTAGGTAATCTCGACGGTTTCCACTTCTTCAGTTTGCAACAGGAGGGACAGGTCGGTGCGCAGGCTGGCCGGTTGGGCTTCGGCCACCAGGTTGCGGACTACTCCCTGCATAAGTTGGTTGCGCTGCGGGTCCCTGTTGTTTTGCAGCAGGGTAACCGGGACGGGAAGTCCTGGCTCCTGTCCCGGGCCGCCGAAGCCCTCGGGAATAATAACCAGGTAATCCCATTGGCCCGCCTCAACACGGAGCCGGGCCTCCGTGGTAGGGACCTCGTCTTCCTGAAATTCCAGGAGGTCGATGCCCTGTAACGAACTGCGTACTTGTTGTGAGGCTTCGTTATTGGAGGAATCGGCGACGGCTATCTTGCCTCCGCCAAGGAAGCCAAGGTCCAGCAGACCGAAAACAACGACCAGAAGCAACGGGAAGAACAGGGCCCAAAAGGTAGCTTGCCGGCTCCTGGCCATCATCTTGAGATTGGCGATAGTGAAGGCCAGCATTCTTACGCCGGTAATCCGTTATTCCCGCAGTTCGTTGCCGGTCATTTCAAGGAACACGTCCTCCAAGGTTACCGGCGAGATCTCCAAGCGTTCCAGGCTTATGTCTGCCCGGGCAAGTTCTTCCAACACGCCGCCGAGGGCCGCGGGGTTATTCTTCACCCGCAGCAGGTAGTTGTTGCCTTCCAACTCCTGGACCAATTCCACGTTTTCGTTGAGGGAATCGACCTGTTCTCCGGTCAATGGCCGGTCCAGCATCAGCCTCACCGTGTAAGCAGCTTCCAAGCGGCCGATCAGGTTCTTGGGGGAGTCCACCGCCAACAAGCGACCTTGGTCCATTATAGCCAGCCGGTCGCAGAGGGCTTGGGCTTCCTCCATGTAATGGGTGGTAAGCACTAAGGTGACACCCCTGTCGTGTATCTCCCGGATCAATGCCCAGAGATTATGCCGGGCTTGTGGGTCCAACCCGGTAGTGGGCTCGTCCAGGATCACCAACTCCGGATCGTTGACCAAGCTGGCAACCACCGTAAAGCGTTGCTTCTGCCCGCCGGAGAGTTGGTTCACGTAGCTATTGGCCTTGTTGGATAGGCCTACGAGTTGCAAGAGAGCCTCGGGGGACGTGCGGGTGGGATAAAAGCTTCCCAACAACGCCAGTATCTCTTTCAGGGTAAGGAAGTCGTAGTAGGCGGAAGACTGGAGTTGGACGCCGATTCGTGCCTTGATTGCGTTCTTGTGGTTCTTGATGTCGCGGCCAAGGACAGATATCTGTCCTTGTGTGGGTGATTGAAGGCCCTCTATGATCTCCAGTGTGGTAGTTTTGCCAGCGCCGTTTGGCCCGAGAATGCCGAAAACCTCGCCTTGGGCCACGGCGAATGAGACCTGGTCAATGGCTGTGAAGGCGCCGAACCGTTTAACCAGGCCCTCTACCCGAATTGCTGCATCCATGATAACATTGTTAATTATATCACAAACTTTGTTGCCCCCACGGCTTCTGGTCCAATACGAGCAAGCGGGGTTGACTTGGGCTGGAATTCCGGCGAGTGAACGCTGCCTGCTCACAGGCAGAGTATAGAGGGTGTAAAGCTTTTGCGGCCCCATGATAAGAAGCAGGACAGGGCTGCTAATTCCGGCGTCAATGAGACACTATAAGCTTACACTCTTGAGCACGACAAGCACCCTTCCGTTTGATGGCCCCCCGGATAAACCTATGCCGGCTTGCTGGGCGCCCCCATGTCCATAACGGGGTCTGTCCCGTATTCCTCCGGGTCTTTTAAACCTCAACGTTGGTTTCAGGTTCTCACCTTGGTCACGGTGCTTTCAGCCTTTGCCTTGGTGGTATTGGGTGGAGTAGTCCGGGTAACCGGGTCCGGCTTGGGCTGCCCCGATTGGCCGCTATGCCACGGCGGCATCCTGCCTCCTCCGGAATTAAAGGCCATCATAGAGTATTCTCACAGGTTGGTTGCGTCCGCGCTGTTGGGGCCTCTAATTGCCGCTACATGCGTCGCCGCTTGGCTATTTCATCGGCGGCAACCTTGGTTGGTTGTTCCGGCGACGCTGGCGGTGGTCCTGGTATTGTTCCAAGCGTTGCTGGGTGGAGCTTCTGTATTAACCCACCTCTCCGGCAAGATTGTGGCCACGCATCTCGCGTTAGCGGAGGCGCTGGTGGCTTGCTTGACAGTGTTGTTGGTAGTAGCCTACCGGGGACCCCTCTCGGTCCGGCGTTTGTCCAATGGCGCCGGAACTGGTGACAACTTTCCCGTGTTGGTGGTGGCGTCCGCGTTGGGAATATACGTTCTGGTAATGTCAGGTTCTTACGTTACGGTGTCCGGAGCAACCGCGGCCTGTTCTGATTGGCCTCTGTGCCAAGGGCGGTTCCTTCCTGGTAACGAACTGGCGTGGGTGCACATGGCGCACCGGGCCGTTGCGGTTATCGTCGGAGCGGGGCTGGCGTTCACCTTGGTTGCTGGACTGCGCGGGCCGTTTCGCCCGCCCGAAGTGAGGCTGCTGTGCTCCGGCGCGGCGGCTTTGTTCCTGTTGCAAGTGGCCGTAGGCGCCGCGACAATCCTGCTTAAGTTCCCACCCGAATGGCGGGCTTTGCACCTGTCCCTTGCCACGTTGCTGTGGGGAGTCATGGTGATGCTGGCGGCTTTGAATCTGGCTATGCCCACACGCGAATCGCGCGAGGTGTCCCATGCTTGACCGGCCGTCGGTCACCGGGGCTGCAGCCGGAGCGGGGGCCCGGTCCCTCCAAGCCAAGGTTTCCGTTCCGGCGAAAATCGTCAGCGATTACTTGTCGTTAACCAAGCCGCCCATAATTCTCCTGTTGCTGATTACTGCTGTTGGGGGCATGTTCCTGGCCGCGGAAGGCTGGCCGCCTCTGGTCTTGGTAGTGCTGGTGTGCGCGGGGGGCGCGCTGGGCGCCGGAGGTGCCAACGCCCTCAATCATTACTTGGACCAGGACATAGACCTGCTGATGTCCCGCACCCGGGAACGCCCCTTGCCCGGCCACCGGGTGCCGCCTGTCAATGCGCTGGTTTACGGCATCCTGTTGAATGTAGCGGCGTTTGTTATATTGGCAGTCTGGGTCAACCTGTTGGCGGCGTCGTTGACGTTGGCGGCGACGCTGTTCTACGTGTTTATTTACACCGTATGGTTGAAACGCAGGACGCCGCAGAACATAGTCATCGGAGGGGCTGCGGGCTCGTTTCCGCCGATGGTTGGCTGGGCCGCCATAACGGGCGGGGTGGACTTGGCGGCGGTCCATCTGTTCGCAATCATTTTTTTCTGGACGCCGCCCCATTTCTGGGCCTTAGCCTTACTGATCCAGAAGGACTACGAACAGGCCGGAGTTCCGATGCTGCCGGTGGTTGCTACCCGGGCGCACACGGTCCGGCAGATTTTCATCTACTCATTGGTCTTGGTGGCCCTCAGCTTGGTCCTTATGCTCACGTCCACCGTAGGCTGGGTTTACTTGGCATCGGTATCGGTCTTGGGCGGCATCTTTATAGCCTTTGCTTGGGTGTTGCTGCGCAAAGGGGCGGCCCGCGACGCCAGGCGCTTGTACCTCTACTCACTGCTCTACATGATGTTGCTGTTCGTCGCTGTTGCGGTGGACAGTTTGGTGTAGGTTTGGGGCGCGGCCCTAAAACACGCTGGCCAACCATCTTACAAGATGCTCAAGAATGGCAAAATAGTTCCGTTGACAGGCTAATTTGGCTGTGATAATGTGCCCACCGGATAGTGAAAAATTGCACATTTACCTTGACGTAAGGTTACGGCGAGTGTGGTCTGCGGCCCAAATACTGGAGTCCTTCGGGGCTCCAGAGCGGCTATTGTGCAGCCGTAATTATGAAAGTCAGTTACAGCTCCTCCGGTGCAGGAGTTAAGCAGATATAGTGAAGCAGATACTTATTGCTCTTGTCATTACCTTGGCAGTCGCCGGCGGCGGGATAGGGTTGACTTTCGCTTTCAGATCCCCCGACGCAAACGCCAAGCTTTTCTCAGAGGAAGAGCTTGCGCGAATGGACGCCGAACACCGGGCAGGGGCGCCGGTAATCACCGTTGTAGTCGGCAGCGGCGACAATGAGCGAACCCTTGTTTTCAATTCCCGCGATGAGGCGGCCAAACTTTTCTCAGAGGAAGGACTTGGCCAGGTGGACGCCGAATTCCAGGAAATTGCGTCAGGGGAGGAACGCCGCACTGTTCTTTGGGACTCCGACCCGGAGACGTTGGAACTGGGCAGGTCTCTATATAATGTCCGTTGCATGACTTGTCATGGGGTCAATGGAGACGGCAAGCAGGTTACCCCTGAATATTTGTCCGTTCCACCCAGAGACTTCACAGGTCAGTCCCATGCCATTGGACGCCTCACCTTCAAGTTCACCAGCCTTAACTGGTCAGACCCTTTGGCGTTGGACGAGGACCTGAAAAAGACCATAACGGAAGGTCTTCCGGGGACGCCCATGCCTGGCTTTCGTGACTTGAGCGATGAGGAATTGGATGCCGTTCTGGACTATATCAAGTCCTTCGGGTACGGTTGGTGGAAATACCAGCGGCCCCAGAAGTCGGCAATAGAAGTGCCGGAAACTCCATCCGACCTGGCCTCCGAAAGCAGGATCGATGCAGGACGGCAGCTGTTCACGTCGTTGGGTTGCTTGGCGTGTCACGGCGACATCGAACAGGGAGGCAATCCGCCTGCTGAACTGCCCACTGAATGGCTTGATGATGAGGGCAATCCGATTTTCGTAACGCCGCGGAACTTCGCGATTGAACCCATGCGAAGACCCAACGTGCGGGATGCATTCAAGACCATAAGACTGGGTATCGGCGGGACTCCGATGGTGCCCAATGCGATTACTGACGAACAGACCTGGGACCTTATAGCCTACATCGTCCACTTGCGGTCCACGGGACGATAGGCGCGACCCCAGGAGAGAATAGCCCATGCCTATAATGCCAGACATATCGACCCACGGGTTTTGGCTAGATTGGAGCCTGCTGATCATCTCCATGGTCACGTTGGTCGTGGCAGTCCTTTCTTTTACACTGATTATTATCGCCATTATCAATTTCCGGCAAAGCAAGAACCCCAAGGCAACCCGCCACCTGAGCGGCTGGATTACCCGGTTGGTGGTGCTGGACATAGCGATGATCATTTTCGACATCATCATCACGGTGTATTCCACCGTCGGATGGGGCCAGACGATACTCAAGAGCGAAGCCTCTCTGGTAAGGGAGTACGGCGAACCAGTGCACGTCAACGTAATAGGGCGGCAGTTCTTCTGGACGTTCACTTACCCCGGAAATGATAAGGAATTTGACACCGCCGACGACTTCAAATTAGCCAACGAATTGATTGTCCCGGAAAAGAAGTTGGTGATCCTGCACATGACCTCCGGTGACACTATCCACTCGTTCTTCGTTCCGCATCTCAGGGTCAAATACGACGTAATCCCCGGGAGGGAAACGAGGGTCTGGTTTGTTGCCACGGAGGCAGGAGAGTACCCGTCCATTTGCACCGAGCTTTGCGGCTTGGGACACTATAAGATGCTGGCTAACGTTAATGTCATGGAACAGGACGCCTACGTAAGGTGGCTAGAGACGAGAATGGTTACTTTAGGAGCCCGGTGATGGCAGCAGCAACGACGCACGCGGTCCACCACGCTGAAATCGGTTGGATTGGGAGGTACATCTTCTCAACCGACCACAAGATGATTGCCAAGCAGTACCTGCTTAACGGGCTGTTTTTCGCGATCTTCGGCGGCATTATCGCGTTGATGTTTCGCCTACACTTGGCCTTGCCGGGAGAAGGACTTCTAGCCCCGGAGCGGTACAACTCGTTTGTCACCATGCACGGCACACTGATGGTCTTTTGGGTGGCCATGCCCATACTGCTGGGGTTCTTCGGCAATTTGACCATCCCGTTGATGATCGGGGCCCGCGACATGGCGTTCCCCTTCCTCAACATGATGTCCTATTGGACCTTCTTTATCTCCAGCGTCGTGATCATGGCTTCGTTCTTCGTTCCGGGCGGCCCGTTCGCCGGAGGTTGGACCGGGTACGCGCCGCTGAGCGTCAGTTCCGGCATGATGGGCGTGGATTGGGGCATCAACCTCTGGGTGATTGGATTGGCTCTTGAGTTCACCGCGGTGCTGATGGGCGGGATTAACTTTATAGTTACCCCATTCGTTCTGCGCGCCCGCGGTATGAGCATCATGCGCCTGCCGTTGCTTGTATGGATGGTAGTAATCGCCTCGTTGCTGTTCATGCTGTCGGTGGGGCCATTGATCGCAGGCGCTTTCATGGTCCTGTTCGACAAGAACCTCGGCACCCACTTTTACTTGGTTACCGCCGAGGCCAAGGGCGACCCGCTGCTGTGGCAACACCTCTTCTGGTTCTTCGGCCACCCGGAGGTCTATGTAATTCTGATTCCCGGGTTGGGCGTTATCTGCGAGATTTTCCCCGCGGCGGCGAGGAAACCCCTTCACGGTTATCGTCACATCATCTACGCCACCATCTTCGCCGGTGTCCTCAGTTTCATGGTGTGGGCGCACCACATGTTCGTGGCCGGCTTGAATCCCTTGGCGGCGGTGGGTTTCAGCATCACCACGATTATAATATCGGTGCCTTTTCTGGTTATCATCGTCGCCATGGGCCTAACCCTCTGGGGCGGGTCGCTGCGATTCAACGCCGCTTTCCTGTACGCTTTCTTCGCCTATTGCATCTTCATCGTAGGCGGTCTCACCGGCCTGCAACTGGGCGCTACGGTGGCAGACATCCAATTACACGATACTTACTTCGTGGTGGCCCACTTCCACTACGTGATATTCGCGTCGGTGATTCTGTCCACCTTTGCCGCCATACAATGGTGGTTCCCCAAGATGTTCGGCCGGCTGATGAACGAGACAATAGGCAAAATTCACGCCATATCCACCTTCGTGCTCTTTAACATTGTGTTTACGCCCATGTTCATCTTGGGGTTTGCTGGCTATCCGAGGAGGTACGCCGGTTACGACCATATCCCCTTCCTTGGAGGCTGGACTTGGTTAAATGACGTGGCTTCCGGCGCGGGAGTGGTGTTGGTGATAGTGCAGTTCCTCTTCGTGTTCAACTTCTTCTACAGCATGAGGGCTGGGAAGAAGGCGGAGAGCAATCCTTGGGAGGCTACCACCTTGGAATGGATGGCGCCGTCCCCGCCGCCGCACCTTAACTGGGGCAACTCGGCCCCGGTAGTGGAGAGAGGTCCCTACGAGTACGCAACCGAAGACGCTGATTACGAGCCCCAAGGGAGGCTTATCTCCTTGCCGGTAAGGGAGTAGAGGTCGATGGCCCACGCGCAGGAACTGGATGCGTATGTTGAACCGACGGGGATAGGCGCGCCCAAACTCGGTATGTGGCTGTTCTTGTCTGGCGAGGTGGTCCTCTTTGGGGGGATCATCATGACCATAGTACTTTTTAGAGTGTCATTTCCCGGATGGGCTGAACAATCTGCTAACACTGATCCTATAATTGGTTCCGTAAACACTTTCAACCTGCTGACCAGCAGTATGCTCGTGGCGCTGGCTTACAAAATGAGCGCTACCGGCAGGCACGGCTTGTCCCAACTCTGCATCCTTGGCTGCCTTCTGTTCGGGATACTCTTTTTGTGCCTAAAGTGGATTGTTGAGTGGCCCACGGAAATTGGACACCATTACACCATCCACAGCGGGCCATTCTGGCAACTCTACTACGGGGCAACGGGCCTTCACGCGGTGCACGTTCTAATCGGGTTGATCGCCTTCACGGTCCTCCTGGTCCTGTACATGCGCAATTGGCGGCCCCGCTACTCCCTGGAAGCAACGGCCCTTTACTGGCACTTCGTAGATATTGTGTGGCTCTTCCTGTGGCCACTCTTCTACCTTTCCTAGGAGAGTTCTTAAGGGATGGAATCGGAACACGGCGGGCACGAGGAACATTTCCCAAACTACTTGTTTATTTGGTCCATACTGCTGGTTCTCACCGGGACCAGCATTGTCGCCACGCTTCTGGTCACCAAATTTGCAGGGCATATACATGCTATGCATTTTGTGCTGTTAGCCTTCCTGTTCTCGTTGGGGGCTATCAAGGCCGCCCTTGTGGTGGCTAATTTCATGCACCTGCGCTTCGAGGCGAAGTACCTGTGGGTACTGGGGCTAATGGCCCTGTTCTTCGTCGGGTTCTTCCTCGCAGGCACTTTCTTTGATCTCACACTAACCACTAAGAGATGAGTCGGCGACGACCTATCACACCGCCCGCGTCTCAGCCGTCGCGGGACGCTAACGGCAACGGCCATGGCAGAGCGGACGGTGTCGCTGACCCGCCCGCAGGGGTTGGAAACGAGGACGGGCCTTATTGGGAAGATATCAGCCCTAGCATCGACCGCGTAGCCCTCGCCCGGTTCGGGATGGTGCTGTTTATCGTTGTCGAGGCCATGACCTTCGCCGGACTGATCAGCGCCTTCTTGTCGATCCGCGCCGGGTTGCACGAATGGCCGCCCTTGGGTCAGCCACAGTATCCCTTGGAGGCCACGGCGATAAACACCGCTATACTGCTGGCCAGCGGGGTCACGTTATACGCCTTTCGGCGGTTATACAACAGTGAAAACAAGGACGGCGAGGGGAAACTGGCCCTGTTGCTGGTGGCCACTCTGGCTCTTGGAGCCTTGTTCGTATGCCTGCAGGGAGTGGAGTGGGTCCGGTTGATTGACTTCGGACTCACCGTTACATCCAGCACTTATGGGTCCATATTTTACGTGCTCATCGGCTTTCACGCTGTCCACGTAGTGGGCGCGGTGTTGTTGCTCAGCGTGGTTACTTGGATGGCTATCTCCAACAAGTTCCCGCGGAGGATGGCCAGCTTGGAGGCGGTGGGGCTGTTCTGGTTCTTCGTCGTCTTGGTCTGGCCGATTCTTTATGGTGTGGTTTACTTCTAACATAGACGCGGTCTTGCTTCATGGACGGCTCGTTGGAGATGAGACGGGGTTATGGTTTGCGGTGGGCGTACTCTTCGTGGCCATCTTCCTGATCGGTGGAGGCTTGTTGGCTTTCCTAATCCGGATCGCTAAAGAGACCGATCGCCCAGCGGCCCCGCTCAGGGCTAACATTGAGGAATTTGCCGGCCTGAACGGGAACCACCCCCATGACCGCTGACTGCATCCCGGCTAATTATGGCCGCACCTCGACATGGTGATCGGCCTAGGAAAACTGAGGATTGAAGTTGAGGACTATGAATACTCGCCACCGTTCGGTGGTTGACCCGGTGAGAAATTCCGGCGGTCGCTGGTGGCGCCATCTAGTGTGGTTAGCGGCGCTTGTGGCGGCCCTGTCGTTGATAGCGTGTGAACAGGAACAAGTTCTCGACCTTCCGGTTACCGCCGTACCAACCAAGGCCAAGGGCACCGTAGCGCCAACCCCAACGCCGGTGGTGAAGGCGACCCAGCCGTCCCAGTCCGGCGGCGGAGCCCAACCCGCGAAGAATACTTCGCCCGCTGATCCGGGAGGGCCGTTAACAATCAGCGTCGTCGGTGATAGCCTCCAGTACGATAAACAGTTGCTCACCGTGAACGCCGGCTCGGACGTTACGCTGTCGTTCACCAACGTAGCAACGGTGCAACAACACAACTGGGTACTGGTCAAGCCGGGCACAAAGGATGCAGTGGCGTTGGCCGGCATCTTGGCCGGTGTTGCCAACGGCTGGATTCCGGTGGATGACGACCGGGTCCTCGCCAATTCCAGCCTGCTGGACGCCGGGGCTTCAGAGGAGATCAAGTTTAACGCCCCTGCCGCAGGCACCTACCCGTTCGTTTGCACCTTCCCTGGGCACAACGCCACCATGGTTGGCAACTTCATAGTAAAGTGAGGGGTTGGCTCAGCGGCGCTAACCTTCTTCGGCAGCCAGCGCGGTAAAGCGGCCGTCCTGGTCCGCTTGCAGCTTAAGCACCCCGGTCACCGCGCCGGTGTTCAGCGGCCCGTAAATGTGGGGGTAAATCTCTCCGGACCGGCTGGTCTCGTGTTTCAATGGGGATGCCAGGCGCTCCGTTTCCACCTCCAGCACCAGCATGTCTTGGCGGCCGCCATAGAGCCTGTTGGCCACCGCCAAGGCTTGGGCATGGTCCTTGGAGCAATGGATAAATCCTTCCGTAGCCAAGCTGTCAGCCCGGTATTCAGATTCGGTTCGGGCCGTTTCCCAATGGGACTCCGGGACCAAGTGGTATATAATCGCCATCACCTTTCACCGAGATATTCCAATCGAATATTGTGCTGAGTCCCCGCTATTTTAACTGAGAAGACATCTGAAAGTCCCTTGTGCCTCCGGGATAGAACCAAGATGAGGGGGCTGAGGCGGACTGGGAGCGACTGTAATGCAGGCTGAGCAGCATCAGGGCAGCGGGTTGAAATACTTGACCATAACGCCCGACGGCTACGACCCGGACAAGACCTACCCGTTGGTGATGATGCTTCATGGATTCGGGGCCAATATGCAGGACCTGGCCGGACTGTCTCCGGCCATCAGCCGCACCGGGTACGTGTATGCTTGCCCCCAAGCGCCCACAACCTTTGACCTTGGTGGCGGGCACATAGGCTACGGATGGATGGCTCCCCGGGGGATGGCGACGCCGGAGCAGGCGGCCCAAGCCGTGGAATTGTTGTCGGGCTTTTTTGAAGAGGTGTTCAGTCACTTCAATGTCAGGCCTGCCCAAGCCGTCTTGATGGGCTTTTCTCAAGGCGGCGGGATGACCTACCGGTGCGGGCTGCCTCAGACTGAGCCGTTCGCCGGTCTCGCGGCTCTCAGCGCGACTATGCCCGACGCGGAGGAATTGACGCCGTTGTTGCCCCAAGACCGCACCCAACCAATCTTCATAGCGCATGGACTGGCGGACGCGATGGTGCCGATGGACAGGGCCCACGCCGCTTTGACATTCCTGCAAGGAGCCGGTTACGCACCGGAGTACCACGAGTACAACATAGGGCACGAAATAAGCACCGAGGTGCTGAACGACTTGGTGCCCTGGGTGTCGGCAGTGCTGCCCCCTCTACCTGTTGCCGTGTAACAGCGGCCGCTACATGGGTAGGGGCCTATTCGTCTTCCTTCCATGAAATGGTCTTCCGGACGGTAACGTCGATCACCACCATGCCGGACCCGGCCAGCAGTTCCTTGGTGTACTCGGCTCCGCGTTCCGGCCCTTCATAGTGTACGCACAAACGCTCCACTTCCCGCTCCAGGTTCTCCTTGGTCACTACCGCATCCCCCTCCAGGACGACGTAACGGTATGGGTGCCCGTCGGTGGCGACGGACAAGGCTACCTTGGGATTCGAGTTGACGTTACGGACCTTCACCGATGACTCGAAGGTCATTACCTTGACCCGTCCGTCCTCCCGGATGTACCACACGGGCGCAACGTGGGGCCTGCCGTCGGGCCGGATAGTAGCCAACTGGGCAACATGAGGAGCTCTCAGGAACTCGTCTATTTCAGCGTGGGTCAGTGTGGCCAAGATGCTTCCCTCCCCTCTCCGATGGCCGGACTTTCAGGCGCTCTAATGAAACGCCTTCCAGCGGGCCGCGTGAGATAATAGACAAGATGATAGCACGCTGGAGTCCTGGGCCGCTGCCGGTGTTTTCCTTGTCAGTATTCCCCTATTTGCTGCTGATTGCCGGGTTGCTGAGCCTGGCCCTCTCCGGCTGCGCTCACGCGGCCGTCCCACCGGCGCTCGCTCCGACAACGGCGCCGACGCCTACAGCCGCGCCTACCGTGCCGGCAACACCCATCCCATCCCCCGCCGACGTAGAAGCTCCTTCGGAGAGGAGCCAAAATCCTGAGGTAAACTTTCCCGACGACGAAGGCGCCCACCTTTCACTTATCGAATGGTGGTACTTCAACGGCCACCTCACCGACGACGGCGGTTCGGACTATAGCTTCCACTACGTGGTGTTCCAGTCGGTCCTTCCCAGCGGTTTGACGCCGCAGTTGGCCCACTTGGGCTGGGGCGACCACGACAAAAGGGTCTATCTCACGGCTGAGGAGCCGGATATGCCCCAAGCCAAGACTTCTACCGGAGAGTTCGACTTCACCCTGTCAACTTGGAGCATGAGCGGAAACGGCGAAGAGTACGCCTTGGCCTTCGACGTGGGAGAGTATGCCTTGGAATTGCAGGCCGCTTCCCGAAAGCCGCCAATCCTGCATCAGGGGACGGGCTTGGTGGACCTGGGGCGGGCAGGCAAGACCTACTACTACAGCCGGACCAGGTTGGACGTAGCCGGTACGCTGATCGTAGCCGGCGAAGAGCGGACTGTGTCCGGCATAGCCTGGATGGACCACCAGTGGGGAGAGTTCAGCACTGCGCCCTTGGGTTGGGACTGGCTGAGCTTGCAGTTGGATGACGGCTCGGAGCTTACGGTGTCCTTGGTATGGGACTCCAGTGACCACAGTCGTATCATCAACTACGGCACCTATGTCCCGCCCAACGCCGATTGGGTGCACCTGGACGATGATGATATATCCTGGAAACCCACCGGTGCTTGGACCAGCCCCACCACCGGAGCCAAATATCCTATGGGTTGGGAGTTGGAGGTAAAGCCACTGGCGTTGGCAATCACGCTGACCGCCCTACAAGAAGACTCGGAGTTCAAGGGGAGCGAGTTCGTGCTGCCTGCCTATTGGGAAGGCGCGGTAACCGGCAAGGGTGTCAAGGACGGCAAGCCTGTCAACGCCAAAGGGTTCGTGGAGATGGTGGGCTACGATACCCGGGAGTTCGAATACCCTACTCCTCCGGAGGAGAGTAACCGTTAAGCAGTCTGACCGGAGTCAACTCCCCGAACTTGGGATGAGTTTCCAGTCCAGTCCGCCGTCGGAATTGCCACTGGTTGCGATGGTTATCGCTTCAATGCTCTCCGGGTCTTCAGCATCGAAAATGACAATATCCGTTTGATCAGACACAAGAACGATTTTTGCACTGTCCGGTGACCAAGCCGGTGATTCATCTTCCGTTACAGCGAAGGTGATGTTGTAGTCGTTCGTACCATCGGCGAACATCGTATAAACCTCAGCGTCTCCGTCTCGGAACGAAGTAAAGGCGATGGTGTGGCCGTCGGGTGACCAAACGGGACTTAAGTCATCTTCGGGACTGTTCGTTAGTCGGTTTACATTTGTTCCGTCCGACTGCATCTTATGAATTTCATTGTTTCCTTCTTGATTGGAAGCAAAAACTATCTGGCTGCCATCCGCTGACCAGTCCGGCGAGTCATCCAAATGCGCGTCATCGGTCAGCTTCGTTTGATTCGACCCGTCGGCGTCCATGACGTAGATGTCTTGTTGCGAGCCGCGTGTTGAGACAAAGGCGATCTTGGTGCCGTCGGGAGACCACGCTGGGCTGATATCCTCGGCCTCGTTGTTGGTCAAGTTAACCGGATTGGAACCGTCAACGTTCATGACGTATATTTCGGAGTTCCCATCCCTGGTAGCCACGAAAGCGATTTTGTTGCCGTCATGGGACCAATTTGGGTCCGAATCGGCGGTGCTGTTAGTGGTTAGCCGGGTCATGTTTGAGCCGTCGGTGTCCATGATGTAGATTTCGCTGTTGCCATCCCGCGAAGAGTGGAACGCAATCGCCGCGGTGGACGTGAACTTGGCTGTCACCGACTTGTCCCCATCCATCGTGACCACGCAACTGCCGCTACCGGAACAGTCGCCGCTCCACCCGGAGAAGTTGTAGCCGCTTGCGGGAGTAGCCGTCACCGTAACCTGGTTGCCCGCATCGTAGGACGTTGTTCCCTCAGGTGACACAGTCCCTCCTGATGACGGCTCGGCCATGGTGGTTAGCGTGAACCGAGTAAAGAAGTTGGCAGTTACGGTCTTGTCGCCGTCCATGATCACTATACAGGCGTCAGTCCCGGAGCAAGCACCGCTCCATCCGGAAAATCCGTAACCCTCCGCGGGAGCGGCCGTCACCGTAACCTCTGCCCCTTCAGCGTGTTGGGTAGTTCCCGGGGGTGAAACCTCGCCCCCGGTCGACGGACTGGCGACCGCAGTCAAAACGAACTGTTTGACGAAGTTGGCCGTTACCGTCTTATCGCCGTCCATGGTTACTACACAGAGACCGCTTCCGGAGCAGTCTCCGTCCCATCCCGAAAATCCGTAACCATAACCAGGGCGGGCTGTTAAGGTCACTTGGCTATTCGAGACATAGGAGGTTGTTCCGCTGGGGAACACCGTGCCGCCTTCAGGAGGCTCGGCGGCGACGGATAGGTCGAACACCTGGGCGAAATTGGCCGTTACCGATTTGTCAGCATCCATGGTTACCACACAGGGGCCGCCGCCGGAGCACGCGCCACTCCATCCGTATAGCTGATAGTCAGGCGCTGAATGGGCCAAAACGGTAACTTGCGTTCCGGCCAAGAATGAGGTTATGCCTTCAGGGAGTACGGTCCCTCCCTCGTTTGGACTGGCTGTAGCGGTCAACTTGAACACCGGGCCGAAGTTAGCCGTCACCGACTTGTCGGCGTCCATAGTAACCACGCAGGCGCTATCTCCTGAGCAATCGCCGGTCCACTCCGAAAATCGGTAGCCAACGGCAGAACGGGCTAGAACGGCCACCTCATAACCGGCGACGTAGGATGTTGTGCTCCCAGGGAATACGGTCCCTCCACCTGTTGGGACAGCAGTCACGGTTAAGTCGAACACCCCGACGAAGTTTGCCGTCACCGTTTTGGAGGTATCCAAGATGACTGTACAAACGCTACTCCCGGTACAGTCGCCCGTCCAATTGGAAAACTCATATCCTATGGCTGGGACGGCGACGACTGTCACGGTATCGCCCGGCTGGTGTGAAGTCGCACCCTGCGGGTATACCGAGCCGCCATCTACCGGGTTGGCTGCAACGGTCAAATCGATACCAATAACGAACTTTGCCGCCACCGTTTTATCGCCGTCGATTGTCACCATGCAGGGACCGCTTCCGGAGCAAGCTCCGCCCCATTCGGAGAACAGGTAGCCGGGAGCCGGATAGGCCAAGACGGTTATTTTGGCGCCGTCGACGTATGAAGTCACGCCCCCAGGCAGCACGGTTCCCCCGTCGACAGGGTCGGCTGCGACTGTCAAGTCGAACACCTGGGCGAAGTTGGCCGTTACTGACTTGTCGGCGTCCATGGTCACCATGCAAGCGCCAATGCTGGTGCAGTCACCGCCCCACTCCGAAAATTGATAGCCTTCGGTCGGGTTGGCAACAACGGTTATTTTGGAGCCTGCGATGTGGGAGGTCGCGCTGTCCGGAGACACGGTTCCCCCTTCAGGCGGGTTGGCTTGGGCGGTCAATGTGAAAACGCGGACGAAGTTGGCAGTTACCGATTTGTCGGAGTTCATGGTTACCACGCAGTCGTCGCTGCCGGTGCAGTCGCCGCCCCACTCCGAGAATTGATAGCGGTCGGTTGGGTCGGCGATAACCGTTACTTCAGTACCGGACACATGGATGGTATTGGCACCGGGAGACAAAGCCCCTCCACCGGTTGGGACAGCAGTCACGGTCAAGTCGAACACCCCTACGAAGTTTGCCGTCACCGATTTGGAGGTATCCATGGTTACTACGCATGAGCCACTTCCTGAGCAGTCTCCCGTCCATTCTGAGAACTGGTACCCATCCGCCGGGATGGCAACAACTGTTACGGCGGCGCCGGGCCTGTGCGATGTTTCACCCGTCGGGAGCATGGTCCCACCATCCGGCGGGTTGGCTGCCACTGTCAGGTCTACTCCCCGGGCGAATCGGACGGTCACCGCTGTGTCGCCGTTAATTGTCACTACACAAGGGCCGTTTCCGGTGCAGTCGCCGCTCCACTCGGAGAACCGGTAGCCGGCAGCCGGATAGGCTAGAACGGTTACCTTTGTACCGGCAACGTATGAAGTCACGCCCCCAGGCAGCACGGTTCCCCCGTCGACAGGGTCGGCTGCGACTGTCAAGTCGAACACCTGGGCGAATTTGGCCGTCACGGACTTGTCGGCGTCCATGGTCACCATGCAAGCGCCAATGCTGGTGCAGTCACCGCCCCACTCCGAAAATTGATAGCCTTCGGTCGGGTTGGCAACAACGGTTATTTTGGAGCCTGCGATGTGGGAGGTCGCGCTGTCCGGAGACACGGTTCCACCGACCGTAGGGCTGGCTTGGGCGGTCAATGTGAAAAGGCGGACGAAGTTGGCAGCCACCGATTTGTTGTCGTCCATGGTGACGATGCAAGGGCCGCTTCCGGTGCAGTCGTCGCCCCACTCCGAGAATTGGTAGCTGTCGGTTGGGTCGGCGATAACCGTTACTTCAGTACCGGACGCATGGATAGTATTGTCTCCTGGCGACAAAGCCCCTCCGCCCGGTGGGACAGCCGTGACAGTCAGATCAAACACCCGGACGAACTCCGCGGTCACCGATTTGGCGGCATCCATGGTCACTACACATGCGCTGCTTCCGGTGCAGTCACCCGTCCATTCGGAGAATTGGTACCCATCCGCCGGGCTGGCAACAACTGTCACGGCGGCGCCGGGCCTGTGCGATGTTTCACCCGTCGGGAGCATGGTCCCACCATCCGGTGGGTTGGCTGCCACTGTCAGGTCTACTCCCCGGGCGAACTTCACCGTCACCGCTTTGTCCTCGTCGATTGTCACCAAGCAGAGACCGTTTCCGGTGCAGTCGCCGCTCCACTCGGAGAAGCGGTAGCCGGCAGCCGGATAGGCCAGGACGGTCACTTTTGTACCACTGACGTATGAAGTCATGCCCCCAGGCAGCACGGTTCCCCCGTTGGCAGGGTCGGCTGCGACTGTCAAGTCGAAAACTTGGGCGAATTTGGCCGTCACTGATTTGTCGGCGTCCATGGTGACGACGCAAGCGCCCCTGCCGGTGCAGTCACCGTCCCACTCCGAAAATTGATAGTCATCGGTCGGATTGGCTATGACGGTTACTTGGGAGCCTGCGGTGTAGGAGGTCGTGCTGTCCGGAGACACGGTTCCTCCTCCGGTTGGGTTGGCTTGGGCGGTCAATGTGAAAACGCGGACGAAGTTGGCGGTCACCGATTTGTCGTCGTCCATGGTCACCACGCAATCGCCACTGCCGGTGCAGCCGCCCGTCCATTCTGAGAACTGGTACCCCTCGGCAGGACTGGCAAAAATCGTCACAGTAGTATCAGGTTTGTGCGACGTCCTGCCTTCTGGGAGTACGGTTCCCCCGTTCGGTGGGTTGGGCGTGACGGTCAGGTCTATTCCCCGATCGAATTTGGCGGTCACCGTTGCGTCACCGTCAATTCTCACTACACATGGGCCGTCGCCTGTGCAAGCACCGCTCCAGTTCGAGAACCGATAGCCAGGACCAGGATGGGCTAAAACGATTACCTGAGTGCTGGCGACGTATGAGGTTACGCCCTCAGGCATCACAGTTCCCCCATCTTCTGGGTCGGCCGTTACGGTCAGATCGGATACAGGAAGGAACTTGGCCGTCACCGTTTCGTGATCTTTGATAGTCACCACGCACGGGCTGTCTCCAGAGCAGTCGCCGCCCCATTCGGAGAATTGATACCTATCGGCGGGACTGGTTATCACCGTAACCTGGGCATCTTCCCTATGAGAAGTTCTACCTTCGGGAAACATAGCACCGCCTTCCGGCGGGATGGCTTCGGTGGTGAGGTCGAATACCCGGACAAACTCCGCCGTGACCGATTTGCCGCTGTCCATAGTCACCAAACAATCCCCGCTGCCAGAGCAATCACCGGTCCATTGGGAGAACTGGTACCCGTCCGCGGGATTAGCGACAATCGTCACTTTGGTAGCCGCCCTATGCAATGTTGTGTCTTCGGGGACCACGGTCCCGCCGTCCGCCGGACTGGGATAGGTAGTCAATTCGAAAACGGGCGTGAAGTGCGCCGCGACCGTCTTGTCACCGTCCATTGGCACCACACAGTCAAAAGTGGCATTGCATGGCTCCGACCAACGAGAGAATACGTACCCGTCGTGAGGAGTGGCGATCAGGCTCACTTGAGCGCCCGCACGATGGTGGGTGACGCCCGCTGGAGAGACAATACCGCTTTCTTTGGGAATGACCTCGACGGTCAGAGCAAACGTCCGCACAGGACGCGGGGTTGGTGTCGGCACAGGTGTCGGCACGACGGTAGGTCTTTCTCTTACCCGTGGCTGCGGCTGGTAAAAGGGGACGGGCATCGGTATTGGAATTGCAGTTACGGGTGGCGGGACTACGTCAAAGGCCACGAACCGGTCTTGGTTCATGTAGATTGTGGCGAAAGGACCGCGGATGGCGTCCACTCCTCTCCACTCAACGCGGTATCCCGGCTGCAAACTCACGGCGACGGACACTTTATCGTTGAATTGAAACGCCCCATCTGCTTCCACCGCTTGACTCAGTACCACGGTTCTGCCGCCTACAGACATCATGTCGTTCAGCGCAGGGGCTTGGACTCCGTTGATGAAGAGCCGAAACCTCGGAAGGGGCGACGGCTTTACGGTTGGGGTTGGAGTGGTGGATGGGACCGCAATAGGAGAGGACACCGGAGCGGGCGCCGCCGTTGGAATTGCGACGGGGGTAGGCGTCGGGGAGGCCGGGGGAATCACCACGGTAGCCAACTTCACGACCGGGGTTGCCGTTGGAACAGGAGCGGGAGGAGGGGTTGCGGTGGGGTGAGGATAGAGTGTCGTATCCGTTGTCGCCGCGGTTTTCGGTTCAGGACGAGTCACCATTACCGACGTTTTCAGGGTGGACAAGGTTTGCCCGTTGGCGGTAACCAAGGCCGATACTTCCCGCTCTCCCAAGGGCCCCTCGTTTGGCGTAATTATCCAAGACCATCCCGCTTGGCCGTCGCGGACTTGTTGCGGAACCTCGCCTAGTGGGGCCATCTCGAACCCCGGGGCATCCAGCGTGAAACTCATCTGCCGGTGGACCGGCACCGGCGCTTCTCTGATAACCCCTGGAGAATCGCCAACCGTTGGCGGTTGACGCTCCGGCGTGATTTGGCCTTCACCGGACCGAGGCGTGGACCGGTCCGCCGGAGACTGATCGCGCAGAGCTATCCTCAAGCTGACCCGGGCGGTATTCGTCGCGCCCAACTCCTTGGGGATTGTCAGGCTTACCACGCCTGTACCAAGATACCCTTGCGGCAACACCGGCCCGTGCGTCAAAACTCTTTCAGGAGAAGAAACAGGCTTCTTTACGGTCAACGCAAGACTGTTTGGGGCCTGTATTTTGACTTGGGCCGTTCGGGCGGCGGGGTCTATGGTCGTCTGTAGAGGAATCCATTTCCGGGCGTCCGGGTCGAAGCGTTGTATGGCGACGTTGGAATGGGAGTCGTTGAAGGCGGTTGCTTCCTCGCTGGTCAAGAACACGGTCACCGTGACGGGTTGCAGGAACCGGAACTCCATGTCGTCCCGTGCTTCGGTGGCTGCCACGGACAGATCGAATACTTTGTCGGTCAGGGTAAAGCCAGGAGGAAGTCCCGTGACTGTCGCGGTTGACATTCTGCGATAAGACACTGTCGTTTGCCGGTCCACCGACCCAGCCGGAAACTCCAGCAACACGTCGCCCGCGGGCGATGCCAGACGGGCTGATTTGCTTGGCGCGACAACAACCGTGGTGGCTCCGGCTTTACCGGGCGATGTCGAGGAAGGAAAGGGCATCCACCCCAAGAAGAAGAAGGCGACAGCACCGCCTGCTGTCAAAAACACGACCGCGCCCGACACGACTGCTAAAGCGAGGAATTTCCTGCTTCGGCGGCGGTATCGTGATCGGAACATGTGGTCCTGGACAGCCTTATACCGGAGGACGGTTTGAGGTGGGGAGGGTCCCATGTATGACCCGCAGTCGGGACTGCGGGCCCGGCAACGCGCACGATTCTAGCATAGCCTCAAAAAAGGGACAAGGCCATGTCGTTTGTTGCAGCCAGCCAGGGCCTTTTCATTCTCTCGTCTTTCCCGCGAAAGCGGGAATCCAGCAGCACCGCCGCCTATGGCAACTTTCCCGTAGCAAAACTATATGGATTCCCGCCTGCGCGGGAAAGACGGGAACCATGTAACCCAAACCGGAAAATGAAAAGGCCCTGTGCAGCCAGCCAGCGGGTATTGATTACCCCGTTGGATGCATATAGAATTAACCGTTCCCTTTTCCAGGCTAAATTATGTTTGGAGGGCAGGTGATTGAATGGACTAGGACTTCATCTTTTGATAGAACTCAAGGATTGTAACCCGGAACTGCTGAACGACCTCGACTACGTCCGCGAATCAATATTCCTGGCAGCGCAAAAAGTAGGCGCTAACATCGTGGGCGAATCATTCCACCGCTTTAGTCCCCAAGGAGTGACCGGCATCCTGGCGATAGCCGAGTCCCACATCTCGATCCATACTTGGCCCGAATACGGCTATGCCGCCGCCGACGTGTTTGCCTGCGGCTCCTCGTTCCAGCCGATTGAAGCGGCCGAAGTGCTGATTGAGCGGTTTGAATCGAAGGACCCGGACACCACGGAAATCCGGCGCGGCAAGGTCCTGACCACGATAATTAACTGACCAGCCGCACCCCGGCGAGGGTTATGGACTTATCCGGCAAATGGTACTTGGAGACCATCTTCCCTGACCTGCTGGCGATGTTGCAGGTGCGGAATGTCATCTATTCCGGGCGGACCGCCTACCAGAACGTAGAGGTCCTCGAGTCGAACCTCTTTGGCCGCAGCTTGGTGTTGGACGGCAAGACCCAGTCCACCGAGCGGGACGAACACATCTACCACGAGTCCTTGGTTCACCCCGCCATGCTGTCGCATCCCAACCCCCGCACCGTGTTCATCGGCGGAGGCGGCGAGGGCGGCACGCTGCGGGAGGCGCTCAGCCACCGCTCCGTAGAGCGGGCGGTGATGATCGACTTGGACCGGGAAGTGGTGGAGTTGTGCCGCACTTACCTGCCGCGTCATCATCAAGGCAGTTTCGATGATCCGCGGGTGGAACTGCTTCACCAGGACGCGAGGGAGTACTTGGCCAACAGCCGGGAAACCTTCGACGTTATGGTAATGGACTTGGTCGACCCGCTGGAGGGGGGTACTGCTTACCTTCTTTATACGACGGAATACTATGACATCATCAAGGCCAGGCTCGGCCCGCAGGGAGTTATGGTCACCCAGTCCGGCCCGTCGGGGCTGCTCAGTTACCAGGAGTGCTTCACCACCATTCACAACACCCTTGCCGCCACCTTCAATTGGGTGGTCCCCTGCCAAGTCCACGTCCCGGCCTTCCAGACCCTGTGGAGCTTTGTGATTGCCTCCGACTCCCCGCTTCCCAGCTTCGGTGAAGACCAGGTCGATGGGCTGGTTGCCGACCGCATCAACAAGAAGCTGCGGTTCTACGACTCCGAGACCCACCGCAGCATGTTCGCCCTGCCCAAGTTCCTGAGGGACGGCATCGCATCCGAAAGCCGCATCAACCGGGACTCCGATCCTGTGTACATGGTCTAGCCCCTCACAGGCTGACAGGGGTATGTAAAATTGAGATTATAGCTACGAACCGGCCCCACCGCCCCTGGATTCCGGCCTACGCCGGAATGACGGAATGGGCCCGCCTGGATTCCGGCCTACGCCGGAATGACGGAATGGGCCGGAATGACGGAATGGGCCCGATAGTGAGCATTTGGGGGTGGTTTTGTATTTGAGCAAGCCTACCCTACTATGCGGTCTCACGTTCAACTGCGTAAAGTCCCAAATGAAATACATACCCTTGTCAGCCCCTCCCCCGGGCCGCCCGCACTGCCTCTCCTCCTGTCACCGCGTTCCTCTTGCCCCGCCCTGGACTGCCGTATGCCCTTGCGCAAGGCGTACAATCGGTAGCCATGAGTGCTTCCGCCGACAACCCCTTGAGCGCCAACGTCGTGGTGCGCCCCGGCGCGCTTGCCGAAGTGATGGTCGGCTTGGCGGCCGGGTTGGGCATGTTCCTGGCCGCTTTGGACATTGCCCTCAACGTGGCCCTGCCCTCGATACGGAGCGACTTCGCCAGCGACTACCAGACGGTCCAGTGGATCATCGTCGTGTTCATCGCCACGCGGGCGGGGCTGGTGCTGACGGCGGGCAGCTTGGCCGACCGGCTGGGCCTGCGGCGGGTCTACCTGTTCGGGGGCGTCACCTACCTCGTGTCGATGGTCTGCATCGCCCTGTCGCCCAACTTGGGTGTGCTGGTGGGGTTCCGGGTGCTTCAAGCCTTGGGCACCGGGTGCTTGTACGCCGTGTCGCCGGCCATCGCCGCCAGCCTGTTCCCGGAGTCGCGGCGGGGGCTGGGCATGGGCTTGACATCGGCCAGCCAAGCGACCGGGATGCTGGCGGGGACGCTGGGCGCGGGCCTGCTGGTGCGATGGTTCGACTGGGAGGCGGTGTTCCTGGGGAGGATTCCCTTCACGGTGCTGGCCTTGGCGCTGGGGGTGTGGTGGATGGGGCGGGGCCAACGGGCGCCGGGAGAGGGCGAGCAGGCCGGCAAGCAGTCCTTTGACTTGGTAGGCGCGGCGACCCTGTTCGGGGCGTTGACCTGCTTGGTCATAGGGCTGCGGCTGGCGCGGTCCACCGGCTGGGTCTCGCCGGGGCCGGTTACTCTCATGGCGCTGGCGCCGTTGCTGCTGGCGGGCTTTTGGTGGACGGAAGGGCGGGTATCCTGGGCCATCCTGCCCCGGGAGCTGCTGAGGATACGAGGGTTCCTGGTCTCCGGCGGGGCAACCTTTCTGGCCCACTTGGGGGTGTTCGTCATCTGGTTCATCTTCCCGTTCTACGTGGAGGACGGCTTGGGGCGGGGGCCGGCGGCGTTGGGGGCGATGCTGGCGGTGATGGCCGGGCTGAACATCGGCTTCTCCATCACCGGCGGCTGGCTGTGCGACCGCACCGGCCCGATGGTAGTGGGGGTTACGGGCCTCATCGTGCTGGCCGCCGGGCTGTTCGTCATGGGGTTCCTGGGCGGCCAATCGACCGTGGGGGAGGTTGCGGCCAGCATTGCCTTGGTGGGCGGCGGGATGGGGCTGTTCCAGTCGTCGGCCTACTCCTTGATGATGGGCAGCGTCCCGCCGGAGCGGTTCGGAACGGCGGCGGCGGCGCTGTCGCTGGCCCAAGCCTTTGGCACGGTGCTGTCGGTGGCGGTCACCGGCGGCCTGTTCGCTCTCAGAAGCGGCTTCCACTTGGACGGCTTGGCCGCCGGGGGGTTGACGCCGGTGGAGATGGAGGCGCGGGCCTTCATCCTGGCCTTCCGGGACGTTTTCTGGCTGGGGGCGGTCATCGCCGTTATGGGGGCATTTACTTACCTTATGGCGGGGCGGCGGGTTGTCTGAATCAGGATTTTCGGGATTAAAGGATTTTCAGGATTGAGGTTACGGGTTGTCTGAATCAGGATTTTCAGGATTGAGGGTGGCTTTGGGCGGGCGGGACGCCCGCGTTCCGGTTTGGGATGGGGAGGCGGGCGTGGAGTTGTCTGAATCAGGATTTACCCGATTTCAGGATTCTCAAGATGGGCGCCCTTAATCCTGAAAATCCTGATTCTGACAGTTGCGTCCCCCCCCCCGTCTTGACCTGACAAGGGTATGTAAAATTGAGATTATAGCTACGAACCGGCCCCACCGCCCCTGGATTCCGGCCTACGCCGGAATGACGGAATGGGCCCGCCTGGATTCCGGCCTGCGCCGGAATGACGGAATGGGCCCGCCTGGATTCCGGCCTACGCCGGAATGACGGAATGGGCCCGCCTGGATTCCGGCCTACGCCGGAATGACGGAATGGGCCCGCCTGGATTCCGGCCTACGCCGGAATGACGGGCGGTTTTGTATTTGAGCAAGCCTACCCTACTATGCGGTCTCACGTTCAACTGCGTAAAGTCCCAAATGAAATACATACCCTTGTCAGCCCGCCTTGACGCCGTTTCGGCCCCTTGATAGGCTACCTTCTTGCAGTACGAATGGGACAGCCTGAAATGGCAGACCAATCGTGAAAAGCACCGTGTTGACTTCACCGAGATCGAGTTATTCGAATGGGACTCCGCCGTTGTTCAACGCCAGGAGCGCCGCAGCGAAGTCCGCTACCGGGCGATTGGGTACATAGGCGACCGGCTGCACGTAGTAATCTACACCCTCCGCGGCGGCACGTTTCGAATCATTAGTTTGTGGCAGGCTGGCCGCAAAGACCGGAGGCTATATGCCAAATCTTAAGCCGACACATATAGAACCGACCGAAGATGAAGACGCGGCAATCGAGGCTGGAATCACTGCTGACCCGGACGCCAGCGACGGGGATTACGATGATCCTCGCCCTGCTGGTGAGATCCACCCGGAGTTGGTCCAACAGTGGAAGCGGAACAACTCCACCAACCATCAAAAGTTGTAGTATAGCGCCATTGGGCCACTGGGCCTTTGCACAGCTTATAACATCAGACGTCGTCATTTGGGCGGGCGGGACGCCCGCGCTCCGGTTTGGGCCCTTCCCCCGTCTTGACGCCCCTATTCCCCCTTGATAGACTGATTTTCCACGGGCGGTTAGCTCAGTTGGTTAGAGTACTTGCTCGACACGCAAGAGGTCAGTGGTTCGAGTCCACTACCGCCCACCACTTCCATCCAGTCATAGCCCCTTCTTATCCTTTACTTCCCTACGTTTTTGTCTGAACTGTGATTTATTTGATTTTCCTGATGGAGATGATTCCGGCGTTTTGGCGGCGGGCGGGTTTGACCGCGGAGGGCGTGGGGGCCACCTTGGGGATATATGGCATATATTATGATAGCGCGGCGTTAGGCGGGTTGGAAAGAGGCAAGTGTCAGTGGAGAAAATTGCGAAACCGCCCTACGAATCAGAGCAGCGACGAAACCCAATCAACAAGATTACGAAAATCGTTTGCTACAAATTCGTGCAGAACCACCTTAGTCTATTATTGTCCAGCCTTGCACCTGGATGATGCTATGTCCCGTCTCGTACTGATGGCCCTTGGCTACTATGCGGTCGGTAAAGCAAGAGTGCATACATGAATACTCACAACAGACGTACTCGATTTCAATTCCACGGTGTCGCGCCTGCGCGACCCGCAACAATGCTTTAGTACAATCTATCATGCGCTGGAGCATCCAGGGACACGTCCACCAATACAATTGCGATGATGCCATATATCATGCCATAATACCCGCGTCGCGGGGCATTCTTTAAGGAGCAGCGAACATGACCAGCGAACATGACCATTGAAGAGCGTTTAAGAAATGTCGAACGAACGGACCAATATCACGAGGCCCGTATTGGATTGCTGGAGAGCATAGCCGAGCGGCAGCATTCCCTATTAGAGGAAATCAAGGAGGAAACGGCCATGACGCGGCGATTGTGGGTGCATTTGGCCCGCAAGAACGGCTGGCTGGAAGATGAGGATTGGCCGCCACCCCAACAGTAACCATCGAGACCTGTCCAACAAACGAAAGCCCGGAGCAATAAACTCCGGGCTTTCACATTTCGTATTTCACTTGTACTTAACGTCCGTATTTCAGTATCAGGAACAATGTAATCATGTAAATGATTACATCTACCATAATGACCTCCTTATCAAGATACCAGCATCATATCGCCCACGCCGCGTTATGTCAATAATTCATGCCCAAAATGACCAGGGCCTTTTCATTTTCCGAGTTGGGTTACGTGGGTCCCGTCTTTCCCGCGAAAGCAGGAATCCACATCACCGTGGCCTACGGCAACCTTCTCGTGGCAAGACTATATGGTTTCCCGCCTGCGCGGGAAAGACGAGAACAAGACTATATGGTTTCCCGCCTGCGCGGGAAAGACGAGAACAAGACTATATGGTTTCCCGTCTGCGCGGGAAAGACGAGAACAAGACTGTATGGTTTCCCGCCTGCGCGGGAAAGACGAGAACAAGACTGTATGGTTTCCCGCCTGCGCGGGAAAGACGAGAAAATGAAATGGCCCTGGCGAACGGAAGGGTTAACTTGCTGACCGACTTTGCACATGCCCTGTCGTAGAAGCCCTTGTTTTCCGGGTTATGATACTCTTCCCGGCCAGTGTACCCGGTGCTGAGCACCGCCATAACGGTGAATACCAGGAAATAACAGCCATGCCACCTTGAGGGAACGGACCAGGTGGACTCCCGCTGTTCAAGTCTGTCATCCGTCATTAACCGGCGCGGTCCTTCGCCCGGCAAGCTGGGCGGTGCGACATCCGTAATCACAGGCTCCAATCCATTTGGGCGGCGCTTATTTTACGTGGGAAGTGGACGGCGCTCGCGCGATGAGCCGGAGCACATGACATAATACGGAAATGCGTCGAAAGGAGGCGGTAAACAAGTTGACACCGTTTCTCCCTAGTGATAAATTTTCTGCTGTTGCGCGGCCCGGTAATGGGTGCGCTACGCTAACCAAGATCGCCGAAGTGAGGAATTACATGTTAAATCGGTCGTCTAACGCAGCAAAAACCTGGGTGGTAGTGTTCGTCGGCGCCTTAGTGTTGGCGCTGGCGGCGTTTTTGGTATTATCCACTTCTCCTGATTCGACCTTTGCGCAAGAAGCGGACATGGCGGACATGATAATGTACGCCGAGAACGGCATGGACCCGGTGCGCACCTACAGCTCTGAAGACCCTGAGGGGGCCGGCATCAACTGGGATGTGACGGGCATTGACGCCGATGACTTTGAAATTTCCGGCGGTGTACTCACCTTCAAGAACCGGCCCAACTACGAGAGGCCAACGGACAGGCTGTACGCCAAAGACATGAATGGTGACGGCGATACCGACGATGACGGCGAGATTATTGATAACGCCCGCAACAACATGTACAAGATAACCATCCGGGCCAGCGAGATGAGAGCCAGCGGCGACATGGGCCGGGCCCTTTCGACTGAGACCCACGTTACCATTGAGGTCACCAACGAGCCCGAGGATGGCATGGTGACCATTGACCTGCGGCAGCCCGAGGTCGGGACTGCGATAATGGCCTCCGTGACCGACCCGGACAAGCCGATCACTGGCGTTACGTGGCAATGGTCTGTGTCCACGGTTACGAATCCTGTCGCTACCGCCGATAACCATTGGGCCAATGCTACCGGCGGCACTCCCACGACTGACACCTATACCCCGACCGGGGTCACAGCGAGGGACCCTGCTACGGGGACTGCTGTGGACGAGACCAAATATCTGCGGGCCGAGGCAACCTACACCGACTCCCTAGGTTCCAGGAAGGCGATCGGCGTATCGGAGTTCCCGGTGCGGGCCGAGGTCTCCACTGACAACGACAGGGATTCAAACCCCGAAAATGGTTCCCCCGGGTTCACCCAGGGAGCGGACTATACCAGGACCGTGTCCGAGAGCCTCGGCAAGGGCATGAACGTGGGAGAGCCGGTGGTTGCCATCGACCCTAACAACGATACGCTGACCCACAAGTTAATGGCCGCCGCCGCTCCCAACGCGGCCGACATGGGGTTCTTCACCATCAACAAGGCAACGGGCCAGCTCATGGTGAAGGAACCCTTGGATTGGGACATGAACGGCACCCCGCCGGACGGGAAGTACAAGTTCATGGTTGTGGCCATCGACCCCAGCGGCGAGACGGCGGAAGTGGAAGTGACGGTTATCGCCACGGACGCTAACGACGCCCCGAAGATAATGGGGAGCGGTGGCTCTGCACCTGCCGCGCCTTCGGAGATCAGGGTGTTGGAGCAGGACAGCGACGACCGGACCCCACCAGCCGGGCCGGACGCGACTTACCACGGTACGTATGATGGCAATGCCGGTGCCATGGGTCTGCCGGTGGCGCTTGCATTGGGCAACCAGAACGTCTTCACCGCGCCCGACGAAGATGAGCGCGGCCAGATATTCTGGGACCTGATGGGAGATGACGCGGACGACTTTGTGCTGACCCAAGGCGGGCAGGCCGGCACTCAAACTCAGGGCACCCTCACCGGCCCCGACGAGCCGATTGCCCTCGTGTTCATAAGCCCCTCTGACTACGAAAACCCCACCGACGCCGACGGGGACAGCGTCTACAAGGTGGTCCTGGAGGCCAGGGACAGCGGCGGCCTGAGGGATACCCGGCCTATCACCATATTCGTTGACAACGTCCCCGAGCAGGGGAAGGCGACCTTGATGGCGACGGGGAATGGCGTAGACCAGCCTACAATCGGCGGTGAGATAACGGCCGATGTGGTTGACCCGGACGGGGGCGTGGCCGTCTTGACCTGGCAGTGGCTCAGAAGCGAGTCTGATGCCGGTTCCTTCAAAATAATAGATAGGGCAACGGCCCCCGACTATACCCCGGAAAAGGATGATGACGGGTATTACCTGCGGGCCATCGCGACCTACATCGACACGACCAGCGCGATGGACGACCCCGATACGGGGGCTGACGAGCGGGTGCAGAAATCGGCCACGGCGGCTTATACCGCGACCATGGGCGACGGGGTTTTCGTGCCGACCGGTGAAATCGCTCCTCTCGACATGGTGTTCCGGGTGAGTGTCACCTCGAAGTTCGCGGTGAGAGTAGCGCCGGGCGTCACACCCGGAAAGACCGACTTGGCATTCCCCATGGAATCCTATGAATTGGAACTGGTGGAGAACGCCGAGGTCGGGAGCATTGTTGACGCGGGTGACGACCCCATAAGGGTGGGTGTCTCAGCCACCTATGACCTGGACGCCACCGAGACCAACGACGACGACTACTTCACCATCGATGCATACGGCCAGATCAGGGTGAAAGAAATCGATTTCCGCCTCGGCCGAGCCAGGACCATCTACCCGATGGAGGATCCTGATCTGAACATGGGTGATCCCGGTTACCCGTATGGTGATAATGCGCCTGCTATGGAAGACCCGATCCTGGACTTCGAGGGGACCAAAGTCTTCCGGCTGGTGGTTACGGCCACGGACAGCAACGACCCCAAGCGGAAGGCAAGGACCAATGTGACCATCACGCTCACGAACCTGAACGAGAGGCCCTACTTCGACAAGGCATCCCGGGACAACGTGGCCGAGCCAATAAGTTATGCCGAATCCCGGGTCAACAGAGTGGTCCCGTTGGCGGCCACGGAGCCTGACGGCGGCAGTCTCCGATGGGAGGTCGAGGGGACCGACGCCGCAGACTTTGAAATCAGGGACGCAGAGGACATCCCAGGAGACGGCAAGGACCGAGTGGAGCTCCATTTCAAGAGCCAGCCAAACTACGAGAAGCCGACGGACAGGCTGCACGCCAAAGACATGAACGGCGACGGCGATACCGTCGATGCAGGCGAGATGGATGCCGCTGGCAACACCATGTACAAGATAACCGTCCGAGCCGTTGAGATGACGGCCGTGGGCGACGGTCCGAACTTGGCCGCGGAATGGCATGTCAACGTCCAAGTCACCAACTCGGATGAACCCGGCAAGGTGGAGGTGAAGTGGCTGCAACCGGAAGTCAATACTGCGTTGCCCGCTATGTTGATTGACCCTGACGGTAACACCAGCGGCATCACTTGGCAGTGGTACAAGGCCAAGAACAGCAACCCCAACCTCGATCCGGATATCGCTACGCTGGCTTCCGAATGGGAAATGATTAACGATGCTACTAAAGGTTCCAACACAGCTACCTACACGCCCAAGGGAAAGACGGCGTTGGCGGGAGGCGCAGCGGCAACAGGGACTGCGGTAGACGAGGGCTGGAAGCTGCTGGTGAAGGCTGATTATACGGACGGACATGGGGGCCCCAAATCGGCGATCGGGATAACAGACATGCCGGTGCGGGCGGACGTGCATGATGACCAGAACAACTCGCCCGATTTCGGACACGACACTACCGCCAGGTTGGTGCCGGAAGACACGGCTGTGGGCGCCAACGTGGGCGCCTTAGTGAAAGTGGACACCAACGAGGACAACGACACCCTGACCTACACGCTGGACAACGATAAAAACCTTGCTACGCCGTTTGATGCCCCCGCCGGCAATGACATAGTTGGCAATGCCGCCGCGGGTGTGGGTGATGCACCGGGTAAAGTAGGCGACGTAGCATACTTCTCCATAGACAAGAAGACCGGGCAGATCAGGGTGGCCAAGCCGCTGGACTGGGACAACAACCCGGCGCATCCGATGGATGCCGACGGAGAATATGTGGTCTGGGTAAGGGCTACGGACCCCTCCGGTGAGACCACTGCCGACGAGGACAACGACTATATCAAGGTGACCATCACCGCCACCGACGTCAACGACGCCCCGAAAGTGACGGATGGACTCGCGGAAATCTCTATCAATGAGGTAGACAGCAGCAAGAAGGACAGCGACGTCACCAAGTTCGTGGGCCTTGGCTATGAGGTAGCGGCCGGCGCCACAACGCAGACTCTTATAGCCAACAAACCCAACCTGTACCACCGGAGCGATGAGGACCGGGTGGACCGCGGTATATGGCCCGAGCCTATTGCCGGTCCCGACGGAGCGCTCTTTGAGTACAGCACACCGGACGATGGCATCGGGCGCAGGCTGCACTTCAAGAAGACGAACCTGCCGGACTACGAGAAACCCATGGACGAAAACAGGGACAACGTCTACGAAGTGACTGTTATAGTCCGGGACAATGGCGGCGCAACGGGCATGAAGAAGGTGCGGATCACGGTGATGAACGTGGACGAGGCGGGGAAACTGGTGCTTTCGCCGGAGCAGCCCGACGGAATGCTGGTGACCGCTGACCTGACCGACCCCGACGGCGTGGAGATTATCACTGACTGGAAGTGGGCTGAGACCGGCTCCAGGGACACTGAGTTCCCAGGCAATGTGAAGGTGTACTCCACAACAGACGAGCACCGCGGCAGCGTGGGCAGCTTCGTATGGGCAATGGTGGACTACCGGGACGGCGCAAGCGTGGACGACGACCCGGTTACCGCCCTGGACGAGCGAAACGACAATCCGGGAACAGTAAACGTGACTGAGCATCACAAGTTCCCGTTGACCGATCACGATAGCAACCCCGCTACCCCTATGGTGCGGGATGATACCGCCGCCGCAACCGACACCCTGGAACACAACTCCGACATAATGATGTCGAAGGGGACGGAGAACGCGGTGCGGAAGGGCCCCGGTAGTGGCACTGATCCAGATAAGCCTTCCTTGGACGTGGTATTGAAGGAGCGGATGGTCTATGAGAACGTGCCTTCCACCGGGTACGTGGGCATGCCGCTGGACGAACTGAGATACAACGACGGCAAAGGCGGAAAGGAGACTCGGGACACCATAGGCGGTCCTGATGTAGCGTCATTCGTGTTCGCTGAAGACGAGGACGACGCAGTGGGAGATGGTTACTACGATTCGATGCTTGTCGATGGGCTCGCGAACGACAAAGCCGGGCAGTTGGCGGCGGCGGTAGTGACCCACTTCGATTACGAAGCGGACAAGAACGAGTACATCATTGAAGTGACGGACCCGGATGCCGAGGTCTCGGTTGGGCCGGTCCGGGTGACGATTAGGGTGATGAACGTTAACGAAGCGCCCTCCGCGCCAAGTGAACTGAAGGGCGGTATCGCGATAAGCGGCCCCAGTGCCGTCGACTACAACGAGGTGACCGACGCCGCAGCCACTACTTGGGACATCGCGGCGATGTACCGCGCCCAAGGAGGGGAGGCCGCCAGTGCGGTGTGGACCTTGAGTGGTGCGGACGCCGCTGACTTCACCATCACGGCCAAAGACAGCAACGGCATGGACGCCGCCACCGGCGCAAACGCCGAAGTGACCTTCAACGCGGCCCCGGACTACGAGATGCCCGCGGACGCCGACATGGACAGCGTTTACATGATAACGGTGATGGCCAGCGACGGAACCAACAGCGTGAGCCGCGACGTGACCGTAACCGTCGCCAACGTGGACGAGGACGGAAGGGTGACCTTCTGGGTGGGGACGGATGCCCTCACTACGCCGAGTGTTGACCAGGAGATAACGGCCCAAGTGGAGGACTCTGACGGCAACCCCGGCGACACGCTCCCGATAGCGATGTACACCGTGATAACCGCCGAGAACGTTACCGGTTGGCAGTGGGCCAGGGCCGATGCCGCCGACGGGACCTTTACTGCCATCAGCGGGGCCACGAACGCGGCCTACACGCCGGCGTCTCCGGCGGACGACGGCAAGTTCCTGCGGGCGACGGCGATGTACGACGACATGCAAGGCGACGGCAAGACGGCAATGGAAACGACCATGGCAGTGGGGTCGACGCCGACCACAGGCAGCGAAATCGGCGACCGGTACGACGACGTCGCAAATGGCGGTAACGGGGACGGCGAGATCAGCTCAACAGAGATGTTGAAGGCGGTGCGCGACTACTTCGCGCAGGGGTCCACCATTACCGTGTCGCAAATGTTGGAACTCGTCCGGATCTATTTTGGAAGTTAAACCGGCCGGGAGCTTAATCCGGACGTAACAAGTAAAACGAAAGGCGGCCCGTTTGCCCTAATCAAGGGCCGCCAAGCTAATTCTGTTAAATGAATAAGGCCGCAGGGAGGATAACTTGGTCACACGAGTGCTAGCGTTGTTGGTTATTGCAGCGGTCGCGGGGGCGGCGGGGTTGTTGGTTGTGAGTACCGTACTCGCTACGCAGCACCCCGAAAGGTCCTTTTCGCCGGCGTCTGTGAGTCCGGGCACGGACCGGGAGGTAGTGGTAACGATAACCCGTGTTGGAGCAGCGGACGGATTTGCGCAGGTGATTGAGACACTGCCTGCGGGGTTCACCTTCAAGGACGGCTCCGCGGAGGTTGCGGACGCCAGCCCCCACGCTAGGTCGGGCGCCAGCGCCACGGTCTCCGGCCAGGTTGTCACCTTGGTGGTGGTGGCGGCGAACTCGGTCAGATACACCGTTGAGGTTGCGGATAATGTGGCGTCGGGTTCGCATGAATTTACCGGGATTTTGAACAAGGTGACCGGGGATACGCCGATTACTAGCACAATAATGGTTACAACCACCCCCGTAACGGTCACTCCGACTCCTACTACACCGGCGCCGGACCCGGTGACTGGCCCCAGCAGGTCCTTCTCCCCGCCGGTGCTGCCGACCGGCACGAACCGGGAGGTGGTGGTGACGGTCCGCGGCGTGGATGCGCTGGACGGATTTGCGCAGGTGATTGAGACACTGCCTGCGGGGTTCAGTTTCAAAGCCGGCTCTGCGGAGGTTGCCGACTCTAATCCTCACGCCAGGTCGGGCGCCAGCGCTGTCTTCACTGGCCGGGTTCTGATGATTGAAGTGCTGGCGGCGGACTCCGTCAGGTACACTGTGATGGTAGCCGATAGCGTAGCGGCGGGGAGTGAGTATGGATTTACCGGTGTTGTGAAGAAGTTGACCGGGGAAACGCCTATTGGCGGCACCGGCCCGACTCCGCCCATGCCGACCGGTCCCAGCAGGTCCTTCTCCCCGCCGGTGCTGCCGGCGGGCACGAACCGGGAGGTAGTGGTAACGATAACCCGTGTCGGAGCAGCGGACGGGTTTGCGCAGGTGGTGGAGACGCTGCCTGCGGGGTTTACTTTTAAGGACGACTCCGAGGCGGTTGCGGACGCCAGCCCCCACGCTAGGTCGGGCGCCAGCGCCGTCTTCACTGGCCGGGTTTTGACGATTGAAGTGCTGGCGTCGGACTCTGTCAGGTACACTGTCATGGTAGCCGATAGCGTAGCGGCGGGCAGTGAGTATGGATTTACCGGTGTTGTGAAGAAGTTGACCGGGGAAACGCCCATTGGCGGCACCGGCCCGACTCCGCCCATGCCGACCGATCTTAGCAGGACCTTCGCCCCGGAGACGTTGGCGCCGGGAACCAATCGGGAACTGGTGGTGACGGTGAGCGGCATCGGAGTGCTGAACGGGTTTGCGCAATTGGTGGAGACGTTGCCTGCTGGGTTCACTTTCAAGGACGACTCTGCGGAGGTAGCCGACGCTGCTCCTAATGCCAAGTCCGACGTTGTTGCTACTGCGGACGGTCAGGTAGTGATGATTGAAGTGGTGGCGGCGGACTCGGTGAGGTACACGGTCAGCGTTGCTGATGATGTGGGTCCTGGTTCGTATTGGTTCAGGGGGGTTGTGAAAACTCTGACGCGTGAAGAACAGATTGACGCGGCGGTGATCTCCCCGACTGCCACACCGACGGTAGTGCCGCAGCCTACGCGGCGGCGGTCTCGCGGCGGTGGTGGAGGCGGAGGAGGAGGAGGTCCCGCGCCGGTGGCGGTAGCGACGGCTACGCCCATGCCGACGCGGGCCCCGGTGGCGACGATAGCGCCGACACCCACGCCGATAATCGAGCCGACGCCTGAGCCGACGATAGCGCCGACGCCTGAGCCGACGCCTGAGCCGACGATAGCGCCGACGATGCCGCCGAAGCCAACAGTGGCACCGACGCCCAGGCCCAAGCCGACGGCAGTCATTCCGACGGTGGAGCCGACGAAGCCGCCGGAACCGACAGCGATGCCCAAGCCGACGGCCGCCCCGACGGCAGTGCCGCCGACGGAAGTCCCGCCGACAGCGATGGTTGAGCCGACGGAGCCGCCCGCTCCCACGGCAACGATAGTGCCGACGGTTGCGCCGGTTACTCCGGTGACGCCGGAGGAAGGCGGGATGCCGGTGTGGCTGATCATAGTCATCATAGTAATCGTCGTGGCCGTAGTCATAGCCGCCATAGGCTTCTACCTGATGAGGATGCGGCGCTAGAGGCGAGGTGACTGCGACAGGTTAGGGACGATTTTGCGCCGGGGGCCTTGATATGAGGCCCCCGGCTTTTTTATGTGTTTCCGCCTCCGGGTGATGACGACGGGGGAGACTAGGGAGAGAGGGACTGCGTGCTATAATCGGCGCGAGATGATTGGCGGCCTGTCGGCAGGGTTTGCCGTTATCACAGTGGAGGTTTTTGCGATGATAGGGGACAGGCTGTTCAGGCGGCGGTACTTGAAGGAGGGGTTTCAGCAGGGGCGCGAGAAAGGGCGCGAGGAAGGGATTGAGAAGGGGCGGGAGGAGGAGCGGCGGTTGTGGCTGGATTGGGATAAGCGGCGGAGGGAGACGGAGGCGCGGGGGGAAGAGTTCAACGAGCCGCCGCCCGGGGGGAGTGCGGACGTTTTCTGAACATGTAGATAGTTGGGGAGTGATTCTTGGCTGCAGAACACGTAAACGAGAACATCCGATACGAACCGGATGAGGTCCCTCCGCCGTTAGTTACCGTTGGCGCGGGCTTCCAGGCGGCAGTGCTTATTGTTGCGCCGGTGGTGTTGACGGTGGTCATCGTGGCCCGGATAGCCGGGCAGCCCGAGTCCTACATGGCTTGGGGGGCGTTTGCGGCGTTGCTGGTGAGCGGGGTTACGACGGTCCTGCAGGCGGTGCGGGTCGGGAGGTTCGGGGCTGGACACGTGCTCGTCATGGGTACGTCGGGGGCGTTCATCGCGGTATGCGTGGCGGCCTTGGTGAAGGGCGGCCCGGCGACGATGGCGAGCCTGATCGTGGTGTCGTCGCTGTTCCAGTTCCTGCTGGCGGCGCGGCTGTCGCTGCTGCGGCGGATATTCACTCCGGTGGTGTCGGGCACCGTCATCATGCTGATAGCGGCGACGGTCTTTCCCTTGGTGTTCAATACGCTGACGGATGCGCCCGAGGGAACGCCGGCAGGGGTGGCCCCGGCAGCGGCGCTGGCTACGCTGGTGACGGTGGCGGCCTTGGTGCTACGGGCCCCGCCGGCTTGGCGGCTGTGGTCGCCGGTCATCGGCATCTCGGTGGGCTGCGCGGTGGCCGCGCCCTTCGGGCTGTACGATGTGCAGATGATACTTGACGCGCCCTGGGTGGGCGCTCCGATAGAGTCGTGGCCGAGAATCGACGTTACCCCCGGCGTGGAATTCTGGGCGCTGCAGCCGGCGTTCGTGGTGGTGACGCTGGTTGGGGCGATAGAGACGGTGGGCGACGGTGTGGCGATCCAGAGGGTTTCGCAGCGCACACCGCGGGCGACGGACTTCCGGGTGGTCCAAGGGGCCTTGAACGCCGACGGCGTGGGGAACCTGCTGTCGGGCCTTATGGGGACGCTGCCCAACACGACCTACTCGACGAGCATTTCGCTGGCGGAGGTCACGGGAATCGCCGCCAAGCGGGTTGGGGTTGTAATCGGGGTCATATTCGTGGTGGTGGCGTTCTTCCCGAAGGTCACGGCCCTGTTAATCGCCATACCCGGTCCCGTTGCCGCCGCGTACATCACGGTGCTGCTGGGGCTGCTGTTCGTGCAAGGGATGAAGATAGTCATCCAGGACGGGGTGGACCACCGGAAGGCTGCGGTGGCGGGGCTGGCGTTCTGGATCGGGACGGGCTTCCAGAACAAGTGGATTTTCCCGGACCTGCTGGGTGATGGATTCGTGGGGGTGCTGTTCGGCAACGGTATGACGTCCGGGGCGCTGGTCGCGGTCATCATGATGGTGTTCATGGAGTTGACGGGGCCGCGGCGGAGGCGCTTGGAGGTCAGGCTGGACGCCGAGGCGCTGCCGAGTCTGGAGGAATTCCTGCGGGGGTTCGCGTCGAGATCCGGATGGAACGAGGCGTCAACGGAACGGCTGGCGCTGGTGGGAGAGGAGACACTGGCGAGCATGTCGGCGGAGGAAGGCGGCCTCCTGGATGGAGACAGGCCGCGTCGCTTGGCGGTGACCGCCCGCAAGGACGGCGTCGGAGCGGAGCTGGAGTTTGTTTCGGCGTCGGAGGGGGAGAACCTGGAGGACCGGCTGTCGTACCTTGGAGAGACGCCGGACATACCCGACGGCAGGGAGATTTCGTTCAGGCTGCTGCGGCATTACGCGTCGTCGGTGCGCCACCAGAAATATCACGGCGTGGACATCGTTACGGTGAACGTCGAGGGTGGGCGGTAATTCAACCCCTATTGTTCGCCGTTAAGACAAATAAATATCATTGACAGGTATTATCCAGCGTCTATAAAATTGAGTTATATGGGCTGGTAACGGTTGCGCCCCATACAATTGGTAGATTGGATATGGTTGCGGCCACAACACGACGAAATTCGCATGATCTATGATTGCGGGGGGTGGTCCGCGAAGGGTTGGATTGAGCGTGCCCATACCGGCCGAGGTTGAATCCGCGAGGGTTCCGCAAACGTAAGGATAGGCAAAATAATAGTGGAGGGTAAACGGTAGTGAAAGGAAAGATTTACATGACCCTGGCGGCGATACTGGTGTTTTCGTTGGCGCTGGTCGCCTGTACCCCGGAGCCGGATGAGGCGGTGATAGAGGCACGGGCCAAGCAGATGGCCGAGGAAATGGCGAAGGACATGGCCCCGGAGCCGGACGAGGCAATGGTCGAGAAACAGGCCATGGAGATGGCCGAAGGTATGGCCCAGGAAATGGCTGAAGAGATGGCCATGGATATGGCGAAGGATATGGCCAAGGACATGCCCAAGGAAGAGATGATGGAGGGCGGCAGGCTGGAGACGGTGAAGAAGCGGGGCAAGGTTATCTGCGCCAGCCGTAACGACGTTCCGGGCTATGGCTCCTTGGACGCGTCCGGCAACAACGTGGGCTTCGACATCGACCTGTGCCGGGCGTTGGCCGCTGCTGTTCTGCGCGACCCCAATGCCATCGAAATCCGCTTGATCAGCGCTGCCGAACGCGGGCCGACGATCCAGTCGGGCGAGGTCGACATGATGGTGCGGACGGTCACTTGGACGACCTCCCGCGACGCGCAGTGGGGCAACTACACTCAGACGATGTTCTACGACGGCCAGGGCTTCTTGGTCAGGAAGGACCTGGAGCTGGACAGCGCCTACGACCTGAGCGGCGCGTCGGTCTGTGTTACCCAGGGCACGACCACCGAGCTGAACATGCAGGACTTTTCCAACCAGAATAACCTGAACCTCTCACCGCTGACCTTCGAGGACACCGATGCAGTGGTGGCCGCCTACGAAAGCGGGCAGTGCGACGCCTTCACCAATGACCGCTCCCAGTTGGCGGCGCTGGGCACGGCGTTAGAGAACCGGGCTGACCACGTCATCCTGCCGGAGACCATCTCTGAAGAGCCTTTGGGTCCGGTGGTCCCCAGCGGCGACGACCAGTGGTTCGACATCGTGAAGACCGTAATGGGCATCCTCATCTATGCCGAGGCATACGATATCTCGTCTGACAATGTTCCCGCAGCAGCCACCGGAGACACCAAAGTGGACCGGTTGCTGGGCTTTGAGGGTTCTTACGGGCAGGAGAGCTTGGGTATCAACCAGACGGCGGCCCAGGACGTGATCAGCTCCGTGGGCAACTACGGCGAGATTTACGACCGCAACCTTGGACCTGAAGGGATCAATCTTCCCAGGGAGAACGGAAGGAACGCCCTGTGGGCTAACGCGCCCTGTCAGGACTGCCCCAAGGGAGGACAGATATACGCAGCGCCGTTGCGATAACATGGAGCCCTTTGGCAAGGGCGGCGGCGATTTAAGCCAGGTAACGAGGGGCGGCCGTTTGACGCAGGCCGCCCTTTTTTGCATTCCGCTCAATCCCGCATTAAACTCACTGCGGGCGCCCCAAAACTTTATGTGTCCTGGTAACTAATGGCTGAACTACCCGGCTTTCTGACCTACAACGGCATACCCCTTTGGCGGCACGCCAAGATTATTCAATGGGTGTCCCAAGTCGTGTCGGGCATCCTCGTGGTCGCGCTGGTTGCTTGGTTCTTCTCCAATATCGCCGGAGCGATCCAGGAACGGGAAATCCCATACGGATTCAATTTCCTGTCCCGCGCCTATCAGACTCCTATTGGCTCGCACTTCATACCCTACGAGTCCTCGGACACGTTCCTGTACGCTTTCTGGGTCGCCGTCGTCAATACCTTGGTAGTCTCCGTAGTGGGCGTGGTCCTGGCGACGGCCTTGGGAATCGCCGTAGGTGTGGCGCGCCTGTCGGGCAACTGGCTTGTCTCCAAGGCGGCGCTGGTGTACGTGGAGTTCTTCCGGAACGTGCCGCTGCTGGTGCAGTTGTTTTTCTGGTTCTACATCATCCTGGCCCTGCCTCCGGTGCGTAAAGGCTACGTGTTCGCCGAGAACCTGTACGTTAACAATGCCGGCATCTCCCTGCCCTCGCCGGCCGCGAGCAGCGTTGGCGCGGCTGCGGTGTGGGTAGGGCTGACGGTAGTTGGGATAGGAGCCGGACTGCTGGCGCACAAGGCACTGGTGCGGCGGGAGATTCAGACCGGCAAGACGTCCTACCCCGTGATGACAGGGATTTTCTTGACAGTCTTCGTTGGGGCGATTGCTTGGTTGGCCGTGGGGGCGGGCTACGGCGACGCGCCCTTCCATATCTCGCACCCGGAGCCACAGGGAACGTTCGGACGAATCAGCGGCGGCCTGACCCTGCCCGGCGGCCTGATTGCGCTTCTGGCCGGGCTGGTGATATACACGTCGTCCTTTATTGCCGAAATCGTGCGCGCGGGCCTTGAGTCAGTGAGCCGAGGGCAAGTGGAGGCGGCCCGGGCGCTGGCGTTATCCCCCATGGAGACGTTGAGGCAGGTGACTTTTCCCCAAGCGTTGCGGGTCATCATCCCGCCTCTAATCAGCCAATACCTGAACCTGACCAAGAACAGCAGCCTGGCCGGGGCCATCGGGTATTCCGATCTTACCAACGTGGCAAAGACGATGACCCAGACCGCGCCGGCGGTGTCTATTTTCATCCTGATCATGGCGGCGTACTTGGCGATGAGCCTGACCTATTCGCTGATCGGCAACCTGTACAACCGGCACATCCGGTTCACGGGAGGATAGCTTCGTGGCAGCTAACACGGAACGACAACCGCCGTTACCGTTGCCGCCTCCGCGGAGCGAGACGGGCGTTGCCGGCTGGATGCTGGCCAACCTGTTCAACTCTTGGTACAGCGGCGTGCTCACTATTTTATCCGCGGTGGTCATTGGGCTGGTTCTTTGGTTTGGGCTGAAATGGATTATCGTGGACGCCGACTGGAGGGTTATATCCACGCTGGGCGGCCGGATGATTATCGGCCAATACAACACGGAGGCCGCCTGTCCGGGGCAAAACTGCTTCTGGCGCCCGCAGGCGGCATTGCTTCTGGTAACGGCGCTGCTGGGAATGGGTTGGGGGTTCAACGGGGGCCGGTTCATTATGCGCATCAGCGTGGCAGTGGCCGCGGTGCTGGCGCTGCTGGCCTTCCTGCCCTACGGCCTTGACGTCATGGGCTGGGACGTGCGGTTGTTGCTGCTGGCCAACCCCTTGGCGCTCATGGCTGGGTGGGCTGTGGGCCGCCACACTCCGTTGGGCACCGGGCAGGGCATCGTCATCGGAGGAGTCATCGTTTTCCTGCTGACGCTGGTGCTTCTGCGGGGCGTCCAGGGAGTCCCAGTCCTGCAGCCCGTGTCGGTGATTTACTGGGGCGGGTTGATGCTCAACCTGCTGCTGGCAGTGGTCGGCATAGTGTTGAGCCTGCCCTTGGGCATCGCGCTGGCGCTGGGGCGGCGCGGCAACCTGCCGATAGTGAAGCTGTTGTGCGTGGTGTTCATCGAGGTGTTCCGGGGAGTTCCGCTGATTACCCTGCTGTTCATGTCGCAGGTACTGGTGCCGTTGGCGTTCCCTGAGGGCTTTCCCGTGAACTCGCTGGTTCGGGCCGGGGTCGTAATTACCCTGTTCAGCGCCGCCTACATGGCCGAGAATGTGCGGGGCGGCTTGCAGGCGTTAAATCCGGGGCAGATGGAAGCGGCCCGGTCATTGGGTCTGCCAGGTTGGCAGACCACGATATTTATCTCCCTGCCGCAAGCCATTCGCAACGTCATACCGACCATCGTCGGCCAGTTCATTTCTCTGTTCAAGGATACCAGCCTGGTGTATATCATCGGGATGCTGGACGTAGTTGAAATCAGCCGCGCGTTCATCCAAGGCAACGTGGAGTTCCTGCAGAACGCCCAGGAAGTGTTTATTTTCCTCGCCTTGGTATTCTGGATATTTACCTACAGTATGTCCTATATCAGTAGGCACATCGAGCGTGTCATGGGCGTGGGAACGAGATAGACGCTGGACGAAGGTTGTGGATTCCCGCCTTCGCGGGAATGACGAGTTAAAGGGCGGGAATGACGAGTTAAAGGGCGGGAATGACGAGTTAGGGTGCGGGAATGACGAGTTAGGGTGCGGGAGTGACGAGTTAGGGTGCGGGAGTGACGAGTTAGAGTGCGGGAGTGACGAGTTAGAGTGCGGGAGTGACGAGTTAGGGTGCGGGAGTGACGAGGCGGAAGCGGGAATGACAGGTTGGGAGCGAGGATGACAGTAGGGAGAGGAAATGGCGAGTGGGGAGCGGGAATGGTGAGTAGGGAGAGGGAATGGTGGGTGGGGAGCGGGAATGGTGGGTGGGGAGCGGCGATAGGGACGAGCTGGAAACGGCAACAGGAATAAGGTTATTGTGACGATAGACGAAGGGAAGGAGGCCACTGTGGCGCTAGACGAAGGAACCCGGGACCCAGAGGACATTATAATTTGCCGCGATATGCACAAGTGGTACGGAGACTTTCACGTCCTCAAAGGCATCACCACGTCGGTGCGGCGCAGCGAAAAGGTGGCGATACTGGGACCCTCCGGGTCTGGCAAGTCGACCTTCATCCGGACCATTAACCGTCTGGAAGAACACCAGAGGGGCGAGATAATAGTGGATGGCGTTAAGCTCAGCAACGACGTCCGTAACATCGACGCCATACGGAGAGAGGTGGGGATGGTGTTCCAGTCCTTCAACCTTTTTCCGCATCTCACGGTGATGCAGAACATTACCTTGGCGCCCATGAAAGTCAGAAAGTGGCCCCGCGCCCAAGCAGTGGAAGTGGCCGAGGAACTGTTGACCAGAGTAGGAATCCCGGAACAGGCACAGAAGCGTCCGTCTGAGCTATCCGGTGGGCAGCAGCAGCGCGTCGCCATTGCCAGGGCGTTGGCGATGCAACCCAAGATAATGCTCTTCGACGAACCAACGTCAGCCTTGGACCCGGAGATGATCAAAGAGGTCCTCGACGTCATGCGAGAGTTGGCGGACTCGGGCATGACGATGTTGGTGGTTACTCACGAGATGGGGTTCGCTAGGGAAGTGGCCGACCGGATGGTCATGTTCGACGAAGGCGTGATCATCGAAGACGCCAGCCCGCGGGACTTCTTCAACAACCCACAGCAGGAGCGCACCAAGGAGTTTCTGTCGCAAATCCTGGGGTGAGGCCGGTAGCGTTCCGGGAAGAAGGCGGGCCTAATGTATCACTAGCGGTTGCCGAGTTGCCACAAACAGCAGCGTGTTGTTTGGTGGGATTGCATACAATAGGGTATCGGATCTACTAGAGACAGTGCTCCAACATCACCGGCGTCGGTCGGCACCACTTCGCCCCTTATAGACGTCACCTCGGTTGTTGGCGTCATAGACATAAATCTCGCCTTCATTATCATTGACATCGTATTTGATTCGATAAGAACCCTCATCCCACCGGTAACTACAACGCCAATCGCCTTTTAGATGGTCGATGTGTGAACCAAGCCGAGGACTCCGTTGGATTCGGTCTACAATCCCACTCCATTTATCATCGAGATCTGGGTGTGTTCTCAGATACTTCCTGACGGCACGATGAAGCGTCACTTCATAAGCCAACGTTGGGTCATGATTTGGATCAGATAACACGAACAAACGGTCCCTTCAAGACTGTTTTCTACGCCTAGCGACAATCCGGTTAACGTTCCTACCCGCAGCTACCGTTTCTTCTGCCGTCGCAATCCAACTGTTAAGAAGTTTGGCATATTCTAGCCGGCCAGTGTTGTTCTTGACATGTTCAACACCGCCATTAACGATCTCGGCGGACAATTCGCGGAGAGTCGAGACGCGCAATACTGAGAAAATCTCATCTACTTGCTCCAGCGAGGGAAACTTATAAAGCTGGTCGCACAACTCGTCCTCAAAATCTAGCCCGAGTTTATGATCGTAAGATTGAGGCCATTCATACTCACCGGATTCCAACGATTCCCAAGACCTAAAGCGAGCGCCACCCATTTTGTCAACATGACGTCTTCCTTTTGCAAGTGTCATAATTATGCCTCTCTATCCTCAAGCGGGGCTTCTAGGCCAAAGACGAAATCACCTATAATTTGACTGCCCCTGTGAGTCGTGTAGTCCATCATCCCATCAGATATCTTTGCATCTGGAAGCGGGAACACCAATGTAACTGTAAGAGAACGATTATCCCTTAAGTCGATTGTAACTCTGGTGGATCCTTCGCTAGCTCTTTTCCTCAAACGAATCCCTGATATTTCCGTAAATGGAATACTAGGATTCTGGACCGTCATCATGGGTAATTCGATGATAGACTTCATCGAATCGGGTGGAAACATCCAAGTTATATGGGAATGAACCGAGCTCGGCAAGTTCAATTCTCCGAGGTCGGAGAGTATTGCTTGAATTTCGTCGAATTTTTGTTCTTGGCTCTTACGGGTCGTCGACCTCAACCGCTCGCTTTTAGAAAAAGGATGAGCTTCCAGCGTGAATCTGGCTATGTCAGGATTGGCTCCACGACCCATTTCTATTTCTAAGCCGATATGATGCCTGACGCCATCAACCTCATAAAACCCAAGTTTATCGATACGACGACGGGGCCAATTATCTTGATGCTTGCTCAGTACAGTAGATAATCGTGCGTGGTCTCCTCTGTTAAGAAATATGCTGCCAACCAATGCGACGGAATCTATGTTTAGTTTTTCGAGATTTTCCATTTTCCTATTTTGGGAGCTGCCAGTGTGCAAAGGCTATTCAGCCTAGCGTACGGTAAATCACATTAATACCTTGTGCAAGCATATCAAATCCGGTCCCCCAATTCACCCCGGCGTGAGGCCGATGACCAAGTCGCGCAGGGTCACCATGCCAAGGGGGTTGCGGTCATGGTCCACCACCAGGGCGCGGGAGATGGTGAAGCGCACCAGCAAGCGTACGGCATAGCGGGCAATCATCTCCGACGGCACGGTCAGCACCGGCTTGGCCATTATCTCGTAGACATTGACGCGGTCAGGAGCACGGTTCCTGGCGATCACTTCCCGTGCGATATCCCTGACCGTTACGATCCCCAGTTCGTCGTCTTCGTCGCGGCGGTTGACGGCCAGGGAACTGACTTGGTGTTGCTTCAATGCGGCCATCGCCTCGGCCACCGTGGCGAGGCCTTCAATGGTGTGTAGGTTGGTGACCATGACGTCACTGACCCGGACAGGTCTTCTTTCGCTCATATCTCGTATTCCAGTTCATCCCGAATGATGGGCAGTTGGGTGTTGAGACCGACAGCGTCCTCGATGGAGAGTTGGAAAGCGATGCCGGCGCCATGCTCCGATTCAACATTGGCGGCATCGCGGATGCGCTCAAGGATGTCACGGGCCCGGGTCTCGGCAACGAGGAACAGGACCACGTCGCGCTTGGCGGCCAGGTCCAGTCCGAAGAAAGTCCTCTCTTTCTTCAGACCCTCGCCGTGCACGCTGGTGATCACGGTGGCGCCGGTTGCGCCGCCGGCTCGGGCGGCGTCAATCACGACGTCGGTATTAAAATCATTGACCAGGGCGACGATCAGAGACAGCTTCACGGTCCACCTCCTCGGGATTTTTGGGGTTGCGCCTGTTGTTGATCCAGGACCCAATGATGGCGTAGCCTAGGACGGTCATAATCGGAAAGACGCTGGCGAAGGCGATGAGTCCGAACCCGTCGATAAGGGGGCTCCGGCCCGGAATGCTGGCAGCCAGGCCCAAGCCCAGGGCGGCGACGACGGGCACGGTGACGGTGGAAGTTGTGACACCCCCGCTGTCATAGGCTAGGGGAACAATGGTCCGGCTGGCCCTGAAGGTCTGGATTATCACAATCACGTAGGCGGCCATGATGTACCAGGGCAGCGGGGTGCCGGTGACGATGCGGAAGCAGCCCAGGGACACGCCTATGGCGACGCCTATCGCGACGGCTATGCGCAATCCCCAAGAGCGAACTGCGCCGCCGGACACTTCCTCGGCTTTCAGGGCCACCGCGATGAGGGAGGGTTCGGCAATGGTCGTCGCAAAGCCGATGGCCCCGGCGAAGGCGTAGACCAGCAGATAGTCGGTCCAGTCGATGCCGTCGGCCAGCCTCTCGGCCCCAACGACCTCGGGTGAAGTAAGCTGGCGGGCCATGGTCTCACCGATGGGGAAGAGGGCTTGTTCCAACCCGATGAGAAACAGCGCCAGCCCCAGCAGCACCAGCACCACCCCGCTGACAATCCGGCGCAGGTTTGGCGGCCTGCGCCGCAACACCACGACCTGAAACAGGACCAGGACCACTACGATAGGCGCGACGTCGAGGAGGGTCGTCCAGACCGTAAAAAAGATGGTGGTCAGGAAATGCACCATCAGGTCACCATTCCGTAACCCAGTACGCAAATCATTGGTGTAAGGCTGGCGAAGGCAATAAGCCCGAACCCGTCAACCATGGGATTGCGTCCCCGGATCGAAGTAGCAAGTCCGACGCCCAGCGCGGTCACCAGCGGCACCGTGATGGTGCTTGTGGTGACGCCGCCGGAGTCGTAAGCCACGCCGATAATCTCTTCCGGTGCGAAGAGGGTCATAGCGGTCACCAGCAGGTATCCCCCGATTATCAGTCGATGGATAGGCCACCCCTTCAGGATGCGGAACACTCCCAGCACGATGGCCACGCCGACGGATACCGCCACCACCAGCCGCAACTTCAAGGCGTAGGAGTTGCGGGCGTCCTCATCGGACTCGATAACGCCTGCTTCCGCGGCAACTTCTGCAGCCTCGGCAGCGACGGCGATGAGGGCCGGCTCGGCGATGGTGGTGCTGAAGCCAAGGCAGAAGGCGAAGGCAAGGAGCATGACGACGCTGCCCTTGCGGGCGAAGCCTTGAGCGAGAACCTCGCCGAGGGGGAAGAGGCCGCTTTCAAGTCCCTGGATGAAGAGGGCCAGCCCAGCCATCACACAAACCATCCCGATGACGACGTTCCCGAGATTGGGAAAGGGTTGCTGCAAGACTACGATCTGGAAGAACGCGATAACGGCAATGATAGGCGCAAGGTCACGAAAGGCGCCGACGGTCCGGCGGAACATCGCAGTCAAGAACCGGGTCACGCGTTGCTCCTGGTACCTAGAATCATAGTCCTATCGCAGAGCAATATAAGGTGCGGTTTGGAATGGGTCAAGTTGGGAAAAACTTTGCATAGGCCGGGCATACGGACGCAGGGCAATCGCGTTATAAAGTTTGGCAGCCCATTTAACCGTCATTCCCGTGGAAACGGGAATCCATAGTCGTTGGAAAGGCTAAATTTGCCTATGAGAGACAGTGTGGATTCCCGCCTTCGCGGGAATGACGGAAGGTTTTGTGGCAGATTTGGCCTGTCTGGTGCACTGATAGTTAAAACGCGATTGCCCGGCATACGGACGTTTGAGCTGTACCAAACCCGCCAACGGTGTGATATGCTAGGTGCTCAATACCTTGGGGAGAGGGCCTTCTACCATGGGTTTAAGAAGCTTATCGTAGGACAGGATGTGCCCTGACCGGACATTAATTCAGGCGAGATGACATGGAAGCCGCGCAGTTAGTAAAGATAGACCCCAACCCCAACATACCGCAGTTCGGACCCGGCGACACCGTACGGGTGAACTTCCGTATCAGGGAAGGGGACCGGGAACGTATCCAAGCATTTCAAGGCGTCGTGATCCGGCTCAACAACGGGGCAGGGGTATCGGCCAACTTCACCGTCCGCAGAATTACCGCAGGGATCGGCATCGAGCGTATCTTTCCGTTGCACTCACCACTGATTGAGTCTTTGGAAGTCACCAGGCGAGGATCGGTGCGGCGGGCAAAACTCTATTACTTGAGGGGCTTGCAAGGCCGAGCCGCCCGGATCAAGGAAAAGACGGTGCCCAGGCGACCGCGCGGTCAGGCCGACGCATAGTCGCGGTCGTCTTTGCCCGCAGTCACGTCCTTTACGAGTCCGGTCATACAGGGATTTCCCTTTCCCGTAATCCATGTCAGGCCATTGGCGCATGAGATACGCGGAAGTAGCGGTGAGCGCCCCTGTCGGCCACTCCCGCACTTTTTCGTATAGCGTTCCCACTGACTACCCGGTCGAGCCGGGCCAGTTGGTCTGGGTGCCGTTCGGGCGCAGGGTGGCGCAAGGCATCGTAACCGAACTTGCTTCCGCTCCGCAGGTAGAAGTTACCAAAGACATCCTCCAGCCTGTCGAACCGTCCCCTCTTGTCAACCCGGTCTTTCTGGAATTGGGACGTTGGATCAGCAGTTATTACCTCTGCCCCCTTTTCGACGCCTTGGCGCTGTGTTTGCCTCCGGGTTTTGAAGACCAAGTCCGCTCGCGGGTCAATGCTGTCCTTCAGGATGAGGCTGATGACGTTGCTGTGCTGGATGAGTTACGGCCTGAAACCAAGGAAGCTTTGTCCGCATTGTCCAACACTACCGGATTGGCGGAAGCCGACTTCCTCAAGTCCCTGGGCAAAAACAGTGCGCGTGAACTACGCCGGTTGATTGACAAGAAGTTGGTGCAACGTCACGTCAGCCTGCCGCGCCCAAGGATGACTCCCCGCTACCAGCGCTACTTGTTCGCTACGAATACCGCCACGGCCAGCGAGGAGGATGTTGAAGGGCATCCTGCGCTATCCGAACGGCAAGCTGGCCTGTTCGCCGCCATCAAAGAGTCCAATGGGTCATACTCGTACTCCATTGCCAACAAAGCCTTCGGCACTGGGGTTGGGCAAGCGTTGGTTGAAAAGGGTCTGCTCGGCATGGAGTGGCGGAGGGAGGAAGCAGACCCGGCGTCGTCAGCGGAATGGAACCGGGCCGCGCCGCTGTCCCTGACCGCCACACAGTCCGACGCATTGCACCGGATAACGGAAGCCTTGGACGAGCCAGCGGTGACACCAAGGAGCTTTGTGTTGCACGGCGTCACCGGCAGCGGCAAGACGGAGGTATACCTGCAAGCGATCCAACACGCCGTTGGCTTGGGGATGCAGGCAATCTACTTGGTGCCGGAAATATCCCTTACCCCGCAGACGCTGGACAGGTTGAATGCCCGCTTCCCGGGCAGAGTCGCAATCATCCACAGTCGTCTGGCGGGCCGCCAAAAATTCGACCAATGGTGGAAAATCCAGTCGGGCGGGTACGATGTGGTGGTGGGCGCCAGGAGCGCCTTGTTTTCGCCGATGGAGAGGCTTGGCTTGGTGATTCTGGATGAGGAGCACGAGTGGACCTACAAACAGTTGGAAGCTCCGCCTTTATACCATGCTCGAACCGTAGCTTTGGAGTTGTCTCGCCTCTCGGGCGCGGTGGTGGTAATGGGCAGCGCGACTCCCGACGTGGAGTCTTATTACTTCGCCAGGGACGCAAATCCAAGGCGACACCGGCTGCTGGAGTTGCCCCATCGAATCGAGGCCGAACCCGGAATCCGTGACCAATCCATGGCCCAAGTGGAAATCGTCGACATGCGGCGGGAACTGAAGGAAGGCAACCGCAGCATATTCAGCCGGAGGTTGTCCCAGTCCTTGAAGGAGTGTATCGCACGAGGCCAGCAAGCCATCCTGTTCCTCAACCGCCGCGGCAGCGCCCCTATCGTACAATGCCGTGATTGCGGCTACGTGGCTACCTGCGCCCGCTGCGCCGTGCCGCTTGCTTACCACTCTGCTGATGGAAGGTTGAGGTGTCACCATTGCAACCGGAGGCGCCGGCCGCTGACCAATTGCCGGGAATGCCGAAGCGGCAGCATACGGCAACTGGGCATCGGCACCCAGCGCGTTGTAGACGAGGTGTCCGGCTTGCTGCCGGGGGTCAAAGTCCAGCGGTGGGACTCGGACGCAGCCGGAAGCGGCGTGGAACCCGGCGCCGCCATGAGAGAGTTTGCATCGGGAGAAACCCAAGTATTGGTGGGTACGCAAGTGGTGGCGAAGGGCTTGGACGTGGCGAACGTGACCGTGGTGGGGATGATATTGGCTGACGTTGGGCTGCATCTGCCGGACTTCAGGGCCGGGGAGAGGTCATTCGGGTTGCTTTGCCAAGTCGCGGGGCGGGCAGGCCGGGGGAAGGAACCGGGCCGGGCGTTTATCCAGACTTATGTTCCCGAACACTACGCCATAACCGCAGCGGCCCAACAGGATTATGCCGCGATGTACGACCAGGAGATTGCGTCCCGTCGGCAATTGGGCAACCCGCCGTTCAACCGCTTGGTCCACTTGGTGTTTCAAGACAACGACGAGACCGCGTGCCAGCGCCAAGCAATCAATACTGCCAGGGAAATACGGCGGAAGGCCTACGCGCAGGGGCTTAGCGCCATAGAAATCATCGGCCCCGCTCCCGGGTTCCCGCCCCGGCTCAGGGGCCGTCACCGCTGGCACCTGACGATCAGAGGGCCGAATCTGCAAAGATTCCTGGACGACTTCCGCGTTCCTACAGGCTGCACCGTGGACGTGGACCCGGTCCACGTGCTCTAGTCCGGCTTTACACTCAAAACGGCCTTGGATATAATCACGGGCGAATTTGGTTAACCTTATGTTAAGGCATTCGTTTCTCTCTCATCTAGAAGTCTCTGGATTCCCGCCTTCGCGGGAATGACGGGAAAGTGTCAACAGTGACGGGAAAGTGTCAACATAACGGGAAAGTGTCAACATAACATGAAAGCAGGCATCATCACCCGGAGGCTGGTAAATTGGCGGTCCTGAAGATGCGACATCTACCGGACCCAATATTGCGTCGCCACACCACGAAAATCGGTAAAATTCCTCCGAATCTGAAGAAATTTACCGATGACATGATCGAAACGATGCATGCAGAGCTTGGTGTGGGACTGGCGGCTAATCAAGTGGGGTCGGTGCAAAAAGTGGCGGTTATACAGCTACCCGACTGGGAAGAGGCCTTGGTGCTTATCAACCCGGAGATAGTCAAGAGGGAGGGCGAACGGGAGATAGTTGAAGGTTGCTTGAGCATTCCCGGTTATCGAGGGTTGGTCAAGCGCTCGGAATCGGTGCGGGCACGCGCCATTGGGCTGGACGGTAAAGTTATCCGAATCAAAGCGGACGGGCTGCTGGCGCAAGCCCTTGAGCATGAAACCGGGCACTTGCAGGGGAACCTGTATATCGACCACTTGGTTTCGTCCGACAGCCTGTGGAAGATTACGGAGGAAGAAGAGGAGGAGTCCGAAGCTGACGGAGAGGAATCTGAGGACTCCGTTGAATCCGGCCCGGACACCCCGGAGCAACCGGCATAGCGAATCACCCCACTATCTACCCACTTTGGTCCCCTGTAACGCCGTCTCCCAACCCTTCCCGGCGGGGCCGAGCTGCATTCGTATGATATGCGCCTCAAGAACCTTGGCGGCTTTTTGCCGGGCAAACGTTCCATCCGCCGATGATTTCCCATCCAAATACGAAATAAAGTCCACGATGCGAACTTGTGGGCTGACGGTAACACCATGCTGAACAAATTAAGAGACTTCTTCAGCGGGCAAGGAAGCAGCGCTTACTTGGTTGGGGGCTACCTTAGAGACACGCTGTTGTCGGTGGCTCCGGAGCGCGACTTGGACATTGCCTTGACAGCCGACGTCCAGAGAGTAGGGCCGGAGTTGGCCCGGTTCCTTGGAGGGACTTACGTTCCTTTGGGCACGGCTCATGGAATCGGCCGGGTGGTGGCGCAGGACCCGGACAGCGGCGGCGAGCAGGAAGAAACTTGGACGATAGACCTGAGGGGGTTCTACGGAGACATCGAAGAAGACTTGGCCAACCGGGACTTCAGCTTAAACGCGCTGGCGCTCCCTCTGGATGCCATACCCGCGTCCGGCCTTACCCCGGCATTGGGCGAGTTGGCGATCGATCCATTCCATGGCCGGCTGGACATGTCCCGCAAATACATCCGAGCAATAGGGCCAAACGTATTCCGGGACGACCCGGGGCGTCTCTTGAGAGGCGTCAGGCTGGCGGCGCGCCTGCGGTTTCGACTGGACCCTGACACTGCCCGCATGATATTGGCCGACGCTCCGAGAATCGCCAGGGTAGCAGGCGACCGGTTGCGCAGCGAGTTCCTTGACCTGCTGGCATTGGATGGAGCCAAGGGACACTTGGAAGTATTGGACCGACTCGACCTGCTGTGCCGGATATTTCCGGAGTTAAGCGCAACGAAAGGGGTGGACCAGCCCAAGGAACACTACTGGGATGTTTGGGGCCATTTGATTCACTCTGTAGAGACAGCCGAATTGGTTACCAAGGGGCACCAGAATTCGCCGGTCTATTCCTTCGTCCCGTGGGCAGCGGAGCGGGAGGCTTATTTTGGGCAACAAATCAGCGACGGCCATACAAGGCGCACGCTGCTGAAATTAGGGGCCCTGCTCCACGACGTCGCCAAGCCGCAAACCAAGTCTATAGACGAGACCGGCCGCACCAGATTCCTTGGCCATCCGGAATTGGGCGCGGAATTTACGGAAGCTCGCTTGGCCCAACTTCGGTTCAGTTCCAAGGGTATAGCCGCGGTGGCGGCGATGGTGCGGCAGCACATGCGTCCGGCAACCATGCACCAGGGTATTGAGCTTCCCACCAACAGGGCGATTTATCGGTACTTCCGGGACTTGGGAGAGGTAGCCGTCGACACGCTTTACCTGTGGATGGCGGACCATTTAGCCGCAAGGGGCCCCGAGCTTGTCATAGATGCGTGGACGGCCCATGCTAGAATGGTGGCGTATATATTACAGGTGGGCACTCAACCCCCTGTATCGCAACAAAAGGTCCGGTTGGTTACGGGGCGTGATCTGATGCAATGGTTCCAACTGGAGCCGGGGCCTGTCATAGGCCGGTTGCTGGACCAAGTTGAGGAAGCTTACGCAGCGGGAGAGGTCGCCTCCCGGGAAGATGCGATGGCCCTGGTCAAGGCGGCCTTGAACCAAGACAGGAAGGGCGTGGGAGGTTAGTCAGTGGCATCCAAGATATTAGGGGGGGTCTTCGGTTCGATCCTCTGGTTGCTGTTTCCCCCCTCCTCTCGAGAGAGGAGCATTCGATTGTCGGTCATTGTGCTGATTGTTCTGGCCGTCTCGGTTGCCACCCTCGCTTTCAGAGAGATCAATCTACAGCTTCCGGGGATTACCTTGGAACGAGGGGGCACCGGGCCGTTGGGCCTGAAGTTGGGCCTTGACTTGCGGGGCGGCGGGCACTTGGTGTACCAAGCCGACTCAGGCACCAAGATAGACGTCGCGTTCAACGAAGCCGTTACCCCAAGCGAAATAATCGACGCCGCCGACGGGGTGGACATTTCCGCGTCAGTATTGTCCAAGGGCGGCAACGCCTTCCAGATAAAGACCGAGTTGCTGGACTCTGACACTCGGACCAAGCTCGAGACCGCCTTGGAAGAAGATATAGGCAGCCTTGAGACATTTACGGTTACGGATATTGCCCCCCCAACTCCGGACCAGATGGAAGGGGTACACGAAATTATCAACCGGCGGGTGAACCTTTTCGGGACTGAAGAGCCCATTATTCAACGCTTGGGTGAGGACCGGATTATCGTTCAACTTCCCGGCGCCAGCGGTTCCATAACTCGCGTTACGTTCAGCGAATCCGTGGACGCGGCGGCGTTGCGAACAGCTATCCTGCCACTGGACCTCGGAACAATCTCGATAGACCAGGAAGATGACCGGACGTTCAGGCTGAAGACCAACACCATCGGGACGGTAAAGCAGGAACGGCTTCGAGAAAGGCTGGAGCAGGAGTTGTCGGTCGCCATCGAGTCTTTTGGAGTCACCAGCGGTATAGACGAAGCCAAGAAACTGATTGGCCAGACGGCCACACTGGAGTTCAAGGAGCGCACCTGCACTGATCAAAATTGCATCAGTTTCGACGATGCCGACATCGGCCTCACCGGAGACGACCTCGAGAGCGCTTATGCCGCTACGTCTGAAATCGAGCCGGGTTGGGTAATCAATATCGCTTTCAATGATAGAGGGAGTGAAATTTTCGGTGAACTCACCCGGCGCATCGTGGGTGTGCGGACCAAACGAATTGCCGTTCTTTTGGACGAGGATGTACTGCTGGCCCCCGTCGCCCGTGCGTGGATTCGGGACGGACGAAGTCAGATCAGCGGCGGGACGTTCGACCCGTTCACCCGGGAGGAAGCGCGGACGTTGGCGATCCAGCTTGAATCCGGGCGTCTGCCTGTGCCGCTTAACATCATCCAGGAGAGCGACGTACAGGCGCTGTTGGGGTCCGAGTCCCTGAAGCAGAGCTTGTTCGCCGGCTTGGTGGGTTTGGGCTTGGTAATGGTTTTCATGGTGGCCTACTACCGTATGGCCGGAATAGTAGCCGCGGTCTCCTTGGTGGTCTACGCTCTCTTGGTGTTAGCGGTGTTCAAGCTAATACCGGTTACCCTCACTCTTTCTCACATTGGCGGGTTCATCCTGTCCGTCGGTATGGCGGTGGACGCTAACGTTCTGATTTTTGAGCGGATGAAAGAGGAAGTACGCATTGGCCGGACACTAGCGTCGGCTATGGAGGTTGGGTTCAACCGGGCGTGGCCGGCAATCCGTGACGGAAACGTTTCCACGCTCATCACCTGCGGTGTGCTTATCTGGTTCGGGGACCGCTTGGGCGGCGGGTTGATCACCGGTTTCGCCATAAGCTTGGGCATCGGCATTATCGCCAGCATGTTCACCGCTGTTGTAGTGAGCCGCAACCTGCTTCAGCTATTGGCGTGGATCGGTTTCAGCCGCCGGATTAATCTCTTTACGCCGGAACGGGTGCAACGATCCAGCGGCGCGACGGTACGGAGGGTGTAGCAGTGTTGGATGTAGTCGCCAAACGAGGTTGGTATTTTCTGTTTTCGGGCTTGTTGATTCTACCGGGCTTGCTTTCCATGATCCTGCCGCCAGGGTGGGCTTCCGGCAATTCCGGGCTCAACCCGGGGATTGACTTCACCAGCGGGGCTGTACTGCAAGTATCCTTTGAGTCGCCCGTTACGGAGCAGCAGGTCCAAGACCGCATGGACCGGCTCGGCCATCCCGAAGCGTTGATTCAACGGATGGGAGGGACCTCCTACTTCATCCGCACCAAGCAACTGCAAGAGGCTTTCGGTGATGAAATTTCGGAACGGGAGCGGATAGAGTCAGACCTTGAGGAGTCCCTGGGACTGGAGAAGGATAAGGTCAAGTTCGACTCCGTCTCGCCCATCATAGCTAGTGAAACCGTGGTGAACGCGTTTTACTCGGTGCTGGCGGCCTCGGTGTTTATACTTTTATACGTCTGGTATGCGTTCCGTCGGGTGCCCAAGTCGTACCGTTATGGCATCAGCGCGATACTGGCCTTGATCCACGATGTGGTGTTCGTCCTCGGAGTCTTTTCCATCCTGGGGAAAGTTTTGGACATGGAAGTCAACTCCATGTTCATCGTCGGCGTCCTGATTGTAGCCGGTTACAGTGTTAACGACACCATCGTAGTGTTCGACAGGATCAGGGAGAACGTAATCCGTTACCCGGACCGGGCACTGGAATCCGTCGTTAATTTGAGCATCACGGACACGCTCGGCCGGTCGTTAAACACCAGTTGCACTACCCTGTTCGTGCTATTGGCGCTGCTGCTGATCGGCGGCCCGAGTATCAGGGGACTCCTGTTGGTTGTGGCGGTGGGGGCGATAGTGGGGACCTACAGCTCCATATTCATTGCCAGCCAGTTCATCGTCATTTGGGAACGGGGCGAGATCGGCAGGGTGATAGGCAGGGGGCGCAGGGCGTCGACCACGGCCGCCGCAACGTTGATGGGTCTTATCGGGCGGTGAGCGCCAGCCGGCCAAGGACTTGTTTCCTAACCAGTAGGTCGAAGGCAACGCCCGCTTCCTCCAGCGGCAGCGTATCCGCAAGTATCGGAGTTACGCTGCCGAGGGACACCATCTCCGCAATTCGGGCCACCTCGCGTCGGGATACGCCTGAGGAACCCAACACTTGAGCATCGCGGAAGATTACCTCCGCCAAGTTCAATTCCACGGGACGTCCCGCTACCTCTCCCAACAACACCAAGCGTCCGAACTGGGCCAGGCTGCGCCAAGCAGATTCGAAAAGGGCCGATCCCACCGTATCCAGGACCACGTCGGCCCCTCGGTCTTCTGTCAGGGCCAGAACCAACTCGCTGAAGTCCAACTCGTCCGAATGCAGGACCTCCTCGGCGCCCAAGAGGGCGAAACGCCCCAGCTTGTCCGGCGACGTAGTTACGGCCAATACCCTGCTGCCCAAGGCTGAAGCGATCTGCAACGCGTGAATCCCAAGCCCCCCTCCCGCTCCGGTTACCACCGTAATATCACCGGGGCCGGTCCTGGCCACAGATTCGGCGGCTCTCAGAGCAACCCCCATAGGACAAGCAAACAGGGAGGCTTTTACCAGGTCCAATTCCGGTGGGATTCCCACCAAGCTGAATTCGGACATGGCGACATATTCCGCGAATCCGCCGTCCTTGCCGTGGCCTATTCCCGTCCCGTGAAGACATCGGTGCTCTCTGCCGGAGCGGCACCGGTCGCATTCCCCGCAGGCGTCCGTCAACAGGCTGACCACATGGTCGCCGCGGCGGAAGCCGGTTACATCCGTCCCTGCATCCACAACTACGCCTGCTATCTCGTGTCCCAGGACGACACCGGGCTTTACGCCGCGGCGGAGGACCCCGGCCATCACCAACAAATCGTGATGGCAAAATCCGCAGGCTGCCACCTCGACCAACACCTCATGGGGATCAGGGACCGGCGTGGGTAGATGCTTGACGGCCAAAACGGGAGGCTTTCCGGGTTGTTCCAAGACCAGTGCGCGCATGATAGTTGGGGAAATTGTATCCGATTCGTCTCTGCTGGAGCCAATAATATAGCGTTAAGCGACGGTTGAAATCGGGCATGGGCCAAACCGTCTTACCCGTAACTCGGCCAATCCTCAAACCTATTATTGTGCGAAAATCGAGAAAATATAAATAATGGTTGGGATAATTCAATCCCATTTAGTCAAGGGCATTTTCGTTAGAAAGTGATGTTCAAAGACAAGACAAAGAAAAACACCCCAATGGTGTTGGGGTGTTTATTGTGGACTTGAGTTTCAACGGTGAGGTTAAGACGTAGGCCTAGCGGTTCGTCTTACTCGCCTTCGTCTAGGGATGTCAGCTATACGAACAGCACCTGTTGCATCTACTGTGTATGGTATACCCTTCGAATCCAATTCCTTTTTGAAGGCGTTTCTTTCATCCTCAAGAGCATTCTTTCTCATAGCCGCCGCTATAATCATCCCAATTACCTCTGTGAGAAATCCAGCAAATAACCCAATTCCGGCTGAGACGCTGATAATATTTGCTAGAGTGTCTAAGAGAAACCGATTATCACATGTCCATAGAAAAATGACAAGACTAACTACATAGGCAATACTTAGTCCAAGACCAGATAATCTCGATTCGTATCGTTCAAAATTCGATGATAACCAATATAATCTCGATTCGTATCGTTCAAAATTCGATGATAACCAATTCTTACAGCGAGCTAACACCTTCAAATTGTTACACGACTTTCCCGTACTGGTTGATTATGAACACCAATCTTCCAAACGGGTTAGCTCGTTCTGGTAATGGGTCATAGTCTTTGAATCGCCGCGCTTCATCGCCGCTATCCATTTATCTGTTAACCGTTCACGGATCTCCATCCAGATTTCCCGGTCGCTCAGTATCATTAACCGACGCCTTGTTGGCGGGGACTCAGGACAGACTCTCTTTCTGAGTCCCGTACCATGATCCTGCGCCCGCAAGTAAGGGTTTCTACTGGGATATCAACAAGGACGCCGCCTTCGACATCGGCGATAATAGCTCCCCACATTCCACTCCTATTGCGGTCGATGTACCATTCGGGAACGAAAGCAACGAATTGTTCTCCGTCGGCTTCGAACCGCACGATTACTTCCTTAAGTGGTATGAGCCAATCGGCTTCTTTGATGGCTTGGCAAGATACCCAGACCGGTTCCGATTCAAATCTCCAATCGGGGATTTCGATACGCGGCATAATTACTCCATTCCATCGAATCTGCCGAAGAATTGCCCAGATACTATAAAAGGCCTTGGAGCACTGTAAAAGGCCTTGGAGCACTGTCAACGGGACTTTGTCACACTTAAAACGCAACCGCATTCTAGCGGCATCCTCAACTCCGCCGATTTCATAATATTATTGCCCATTTAATGAGGGGATTAACGGAGACATTAAGCAGGCCTCCTGCCCTATAATTGATTCCGCTTGGACAATAGCAAACAGGGAGGGCCGCAAATGAAAATTGGAGCTCATGTATCCAGCGCCGGTGGAGTCAGCAAGTCCGTGGCGCGGGCCGCCGGTATTGGTTGTGAGACCCTGCAAATTTTCGGGTCGTCGCCCCAGGGCTGGGCTTTCAAGCCCGTGCCAGAGAAGGAAGTAGAAGCCTTTCGAACGGCCTCCGCGGAGGCTGGTATAGGACCGGCGTTCCTCCACGCTATCTACTTGATCAACTTGGGGACGTCTAATCCGGCCAACCTGGAAAAGGGCGTTCAGTCCCTCATCAACTACATGAACCTTGCTGCGGACATTGAGGCGAATGGCGTCATCTTTCATCCCGGCAGTCATAAGGGAGCGGGCTACGACGCCATCTTCGACCAAGTCGTCGATTCCTTAAAGCGAGTGCTGGACAACTCTCCTGATGGCCCCAGCCTGGCCGTAGAAAATATGGCCGGTATGGGGGAGCACATAGGCGCAAAATTCGAGGAGTTGGGGCGCATCATCGAAGCCGTCGGAAGCCCAAGGCTGAAGGTGTGTTTGGACACCCAGCACAGCTTTGCCGCCGGTTACGATCTGGCGACTACACCGGGAATCGAAGCCATGATCACCGAGTTTGAAGACACCATTGGAAAGGGACGGTTGGCGGCAGTCCACGCCAACGACTCCAAGCGCCCCTGTGGTTCCGGCGTAGACCGACACGACAACATCGGCGAGGGGTTCATCGGAGAATCCGGCTTCGCCACCATAATGGGGCATCCGGCCTTCCGTGACGTGCCGTTCCTGTTGGAAGTGCCCGGTTTTGAGGGTAAAGGCCCGGACCAACGGAATATCGACATCCTGAAAACCATTCGGCGGCAGGTCGGCGCAGACAATTGATTTACCTCTCCGAGCGCAAGTTTCTCAGCTTGGTGCGTCAAGCGTACCGGCAAGTGCCGCCGTCAATGAAGCTGGCACTGCGCAACCTGGACATTGTGGTTGAGGAATGGCCCAGCCCGGACGACCTGGAGTCGGTCGGCGAGGGGCAGACGTTGTTAGGACTGTATACCGGCGTCCCGTTGACCGACAGGGAGGGTCCCGAGCCGCCGTTGCCGGACTGCATCACCATCTTTCGCCAGCCGATCATGCAAAGCTGCGCTTCCGAAGAAGAAGCGGAGAAAGAGATACAGATAACCCTGTTGCATGAGATCGGCCATTATCTGGGCATGACCGAGGAAGACCTCCACCGCTTGGGTTATGGTTAGCCAAGCAGAACGCTTGGCGCGGCTTGTTCTGCTCAGGTTGGCTTGGGCGATGGGCACCGGTCTGGGATCAGGCTTTTTCCCGGTGGCGCCCGCGACGGCCGGGAGCTTGGTGGCGTTGGCGATATATTACGCCACTCCTTTCCACGGGACTTCTCCGGCCTTGTTTTTCCTGACTGGAATAGGATTTTTCGTCGGCGTGTGGGCCACCGGGTCTTTGATTACCGACGATGATCCGGACCCGAAGAGGGCCGTATGGGATGAATTTGTGGGCGTTTGGACCACTTGCCTCCTGCTTCCCAAGAGCTTGCCCTGGATAGCGGCGGCCTTCGTTTGTTTCCGCTTTCTGGACATTGTAAAACCCTGGCCCATCCGGCACTTGGAGAAGCTGCCCGGCGGGTGGGGCATTATGTCCGATGACCTGCTGGCGGGGGTCTACGGTGCGGTGCTGCTCAACGGCATGCGCCTTGCCATGAGCATTTGACCACAAACGCCACGAAAACCGTCCTACAACTGGCCGAGCGTCTCCGTTGAACGGTGTATGGCCCTATGATATACTCGGTTCACCGAAAACTGTGCTGTGACCGCTCCCGCGAAGGCATTTCGGGCGGTGGTTGACTGGCGCAGTTGTTGACTTACAGGGTCTGGTCAGCCCACTGGCCGGAACCAGGGCCGATTGGAACGTTAAACGCAATGGAAAAGTTGGAAAGGCAGGGTTTATGGTACAAAATTTAGAGGCTCCGGCGGAAGAACGACCGGCTCCAGTCAGGGAACAGTTGACAATGAAGTCCCTTTTGGAAGCCGGGGTCCATTTTGGTCACCAGACGCGAAGGTGGAACCCGCAGATGAAGCGGTACATCTTCACCCAGCGTAACGGTATTCACATCATTGACCTGCAGCAGACCTTGGGCATGATCAACGATGCCTACCGGGCCATGGTGCAACTGGCTGCCGACGGTGGCAAGGTGCTCTTCGTTGGGACGAAGCGCCAAGCGCAGGAAGTGGTGCAAAGTGAAGCCGAGCGTTGCAACATGTGGTACGTCAATCAACGCTGGCTTGGCGGTACGCTGACCAACTTCAAGACCATTCGCAGTCGAATCAACCACATGTTGGACCTGCAACAGAAGAGAGACCAAGGCTACTTCCGGCTTCTCCCCAAGAAGGAAGGGGTAAAGCGGCGTGACGAATTGAATCGCTTGGAGAAATATTTCTCCGGGCTACGGGACATGACAGAACTTCCCAAGGCCCTGTTCGTCATAGACATAGGGAAAGAGGATCTCTGCATCGCTGAAGCCCGGCGGATGGGTGTAGAAATATTCGCCATCGTGGATACCGACTGCGACCCGGAAAAGGTGACCCACACCATTCCCGGCAACGACGACGCAGTGCGTTCCATACGATTGATTGCCGGCAGAATGGCCAATGCAGTCCTGGAAGGGCAGGCTCAACGGGAAGCGGCGATGCTGGCTGAGAAGCAGGAACAAGAACTTCTGGAACAAGCGGCACTGGACGATCTTGGGCTTAGCGGAGAAGAGGAGAACGCTCTTCAACAATGGGCCACCGGCGCGTTACGACAAGGAGAAGATCCCGGGCTGACTTCCTCCGACGACAGCGGCGGGATTAGAATGCCGGCTTTGGAACGAACGGTCGTTAACGAGACCGGACCTTCGGGCGACGCACAATCACAATAATCTGGAAGTCCGCCGGGGAGTCTGGTTAAGGCTCCCCAAGCGTCGGTCCAGCAAAAAGCCACCAAGCGCGGAACCAGCATCACGCTTCCAGGGAATGGAGGGGGATACACTTGGAGGTCACTGTCGAGCTAATCAGGACCCTACGAGATCAGACCGGGGCCGGAATCATGGACTGCAAGCAGGCCCTGCAAGAGAACCAGGGAGATCTGGAAAAAGCGGCGGAGGCCTTGAGATTGAAGGGTTTCGCCCAAGTCAGTAAACGAACAGACCGGGCCACCGACCAAGGTGTCGTTGAAGCGTACGTCCATACCGGTGGGCGGGTGGCTGCCTTGGTAGAATTGGGATGCGAAACCGACTTCGTTGCCCGCACGCCGGAATTCAAGGCATTGGCCCACGCCATTGCGATGCAAGTGGCGGCCATGGCTCCGGCGTACTTGGACGCGAAAGACATTGAGGAAGGGGATGAACGTCCCGTAGCCCAAGTCAGCCTGCTTCAGCAGCCGTTCATAAAGAACAGTTCCAACTCCGTGGCTGAAGAGGTCCGAGAGTTGGCGGCAAAGGTCGGCGAGAACATCAGAGTCCTACGATTCAGTAGGCTGGCTCTGGGGGAATAATCCTGTACGGGTCTTATGCCCCAGGTTCAATATCATAGGGTTCTGCTTAAAATAAGTGGGGAGTCGCTCAAAGGCTCCGGCAATTATGGTATTGAGTCGACCGCCGTAAACTATCTTGCCCGGCAAATCGGTGAAGTCCACAACTTGGGAGTCGAGGTGGCGGCGGTCATCGGCGGTGGAAACATCTGGCGGGGCGCCGCAGCCGAGGCCCGAGGGATGGATCGCGCCACTGCCGACTACGCCGGAATGCTGGCCACCATCATCAATGCGCTGGCCCTGCAAGACGCCTTGGAACAGCAGGGCGTTATTACCCGCACCCAGAGCGCTCTCCCGGTGCAGGCCGTGGCCGAACCTTACATTCGGCGCCGGGCCATCCGCCACTTGGAACGCGGCAGGGTGGTCCTGTTCGCCGCAGGCACCGGCAATCCGTTTATGACCACCGACACCGCGTCGGCCCTGCGGGCACTGGAAATCAACGCCGAAGTGCTTTTGATGGCCAAGTACAACGTCGACGGCGTCTACGATTCCGACCCCAACGAAAACCCCAACGCCACCCGGTTTGGTAACCTGGACTATATGGATGCCTTGAACCGCCGGTTGGAAGTTATGGATGCGACGGCCGTATCTTTGTGTATGGACAACAAGCTGCCTATAATTGTTTTTGACATTAACGACCAAGGCAGCATGGGTCGAATACTTCGTGGTGATCCTGTTGGCACCATTATCACCGGGAGGGATTAACCGTGGCAACGAAGAACAACCCGGAGAACCAAGCGACCGCAGAGGATGTCCTGGCCGACGTAGAAGATATGATGGACCGGACTGTGGAGGCCCTGAAACGAGACGTCAACACTCTCCGCACCGGAAGGGCTACGCCTTCCTTGATTGAAAATATTTCAGTGGACTATTACGGCGCAGCTACGCCGCTCAAACAGATCGCGTCGATCTCCGCACCCGACGCCAGAGCGATCCTGGTCCAACCGTGGGACAAACAGGCTTTGCGGGAAATAGAGAAGAGCTTGCTCAAAGCGGACATGGGGTTCAACCCGTCGAATGACGGCAACGTTGTCACTGTCCCGATTCCGCCGCTTACCAACGAACGCCGCCAGGATTTGGTCAAGGTGCTGAAGCGCAAAATCGAAGAGGGTAAAGTATCCGTCCGCAACGTTCGGCGGGGTGGACAGGACACCTTACGGCGTTTGGAGCGGGACAAAGCCGCATCGCAGGACCAAGTGCGCCGGGCGCAAGACCAACTGCAAAAGGCCACGGACGAACGCACCAAGACCATGGACCAAATCGCCGCTGCTAAAGAGGCGGAGATAATGCAGGTTTAGGTGATGCAATCGAGGGCTGCGGCCGACGGCCAGGTCCCTTTGGGTATCGGTAAAATTCCGGCCCACGTAGGCATAATCATGGACGGCAACGGCCGGTGGGCCCAAAAAAGGGGCTTGCCCCGGTTGGATGGACACCGGGTTGGGGTTGATTGCGTTCCGGGTGTGCTCGAATTTCTTTCGGAGAAAGGGATACGGTATCTTACTATTTACGCTTTCTCCACCGAGAATTGGGACCGTCCTTTGGAGGAAGTGACGGGCATTCTGGAAATCCTCCATGATGCGCTGCAAGCCCAGACCAACATCTTCCATGAGAACAACGTCCGCATAGTCCACATCGGCAAGCAAGACCGGTTGAACACCGAACTGCGAGAGCAAATTTCTCATGCTGAACGCCTGACTCGGAACAACACCGGCATAACCCTTAACGTGGCCTTCAACTATGGAGGCAGGTCCGAGATATTGGAGGCGGTGAGGAGGATCATCCGCGACGGCGTAGCGGAAGAAGAGGTGGACGAGGCGCTATTCCGGAGTTATTTGTTCACCGGGGACTCTCCCGATCCGGACTTGATCATCCGCACTGGAGGGGAGTGGAGGATCAGCAACTTCCTGCTGTGGCAGTCCGCTTACAGCGAGTATTACCACACCCCTACCCTTTGGCCCGACCTGGACCCGGCGGAACTGGCCCAGGTACTGGAAGAGTTCGGTAACCGCCAGAGGCGATTCGGCAGAGTTACTCCCGAGGCCTGATATTGGTCCTGCGCTTTGCCACAGGGCTGGTCGGGCTTCCTATCGTGTTTGCCGCCATCTGGTATGGCGGGGTCTGGCTGGTTGTTCTGGTACTTCTGGCGGCGAGCGTGGCCATCAGCGAGTTTTATCGCCTGTTGCCCCCCGGCGCCGGACCTCTGTCCACCGCCCTTGGTGTGATGTGGACCGTATCCTTGGTATTGGGCGCTCAAGCGGCTTCGGAGACCGGTGATTTTCTTATCACCTCCCTCGGTATTTGGGTTTCCGGGGCGTTTGTGGCTTTGCTCTGGTACGTTGCATTCTACCGCGGCCGCCGGCACGCAGTTGCTATCGGGTATCTGCTCATGGGCCCGATTTACGTTGGGTTCTTTCTGGGCCACGGGCTGGTGTTGAGAGACTTGGGCCCCTTCGGCGACGAGGGGCGCAACTGGTTGTTGCTGGTGGTGCTGGTGACATTCGCCAGCGACACGGGAGCATATCTGGTGGGCCGGGCTGTCGGCCGGCACGCTATGGCCCCGAGCATAAGCCCGGCCAAGACTTGGGAGGGAAGCGTCGGCGGGTTTCTATGCGCTGCGCTGGCCGCGTTAGCGCTGGGGCAACTGCTCCATTTTGACGTGCGGCTTTGGCAGGTGGCTGTAACGGGCGCGGCTGTGGGCGTTCTGGCCCAATGCGGAGACCTGTTGGAATCGAAGTTGAAACGCTTATCGGAGACGAAGGACGCGGGTAGTATAATCCTTGGGCATGGGGGAGTGTTGGACCGCTTGGATAGCATTGTTATATCTATACCAGCGGTGTACTATCTTGCTGCGGTGGTGTTCAAGCCATGAAAAAGATAGTCGTGCTGGGATCAACCGGCTCCATAGGGCGGCAGACCCTGGACATAGTGCGCGCCTTTCCGGACGTCTTCGAGGTCGTGGGACTGGCCGCCGGCAACAATGTGGAACTGTTGCTTGACCAAATCCAGGAATTCGCGCCCCGTTTCACGTATTGCGCCAACCCTCCGTCATCACTGCCCGACGGGGTCGAATTCATCGGGATGAGAGATATGGTCTGCCTCGACGAGGTAGACACGGTCATGGTTGCCACCATCGGCAGTGTGGGCTTGCTCCCAACCCTGAGCGCTCTGAAGAAGGGCAAAACCGTTGCATTGTCGAACAAAGAGACCATAGTGATGGCCGGGTCGATCATCAAGGACTACGAGAGGAAGTATGGCGGTGCGGTGTTGCCGGTAGACAGTGAGCCGAGCGCAATATGGCAATGCCTCCGCGGGGAAGAAAACGAGATTCGCCGCTTGATGATTACCGCGTCCGGCGGTCCTTTCCGTACGACGCCGTTGGAAGACTTGGAGGACGTCACACCGGAACGGGCTTTGCAGCATCCGACTTGGTACATGGGGCGTAAAATAACCATAGACTCGGCGACGTTGATGAATAAGGCCTTCGAGGTCATCGAGTCTCACTGGTTGTTCGGTGTGCCGTGGGATAACATCGAGGTGCTGGTGCATCCACAAAGCACGATACACTCCATGGTGGAGTTTGCCGACGGGTCCATCAAAGCACAGCTTGGGCCTCCCGACATGCGGCTGCCCATCCAATACGCCCTTTTCTATCCTCAACGTTTGCCGAACGAAATGATACCCAGGCTGGACACAGGAATCTCCCACGCCCTGACATTTCAACCGTTGGAAAAGGAACGCTTCCCGTGTTTCGGTTTGGCGTTGGCAGCGGGACGGAAAGGCGGGACTTATCCCGCTGTTGTCAGCGCCGCCGACGAAGTAGCCGTGCACGCCTTCCTGAACGGCAAGATACCCTTTACCGGCATTTACAAGGTGATTGACAAGGTCCTATCCGAGCATGAATCGTTGGATGGCCTCGACGCGGAAGATGTTCTGGCGGCGGACCAGTGGGCTACTGACCGGGCCAAGGAAATCATCGACTCCTAAACTCTCAAAGCGGCCTCTATTACATGGAAACTGTCCTTATATCCATTGGCGCCATGATTCCCATGCTGCTCGTTCTGGTGGTGGTGCATGAACTGGGTCACTACTTCACCGCCCGCAGCCTGGGTGTAAAAGTTCTTGAGTTCGGAGTTGGGTTCCCACCACGCGCTTTTGGGTTTTACACCGGGAAGACCCGCGTAGCCATATCGCCGTACACCCAGTTCGTTAACATGGACGGCGTGGCGGGGCTGAGGCAAGGAAGATTCGTAAAAGTAACCTCCTCGGAAGATTCCGAAGGCAACTTGGTAGCTCGTGTCATTGAGGCTCCACCGGCCTCTTCAGGGCTGATACGCCGTTTGCAAAGACTTGCGGGCGGCAGTGAAAAAGAGGAGGAGGACGGTCCGGCAAGCCCCGCAGTGTCGGATGACTGGTTGAAGCATGAAGGCAAGGTGCGGGAGGTGGGCGACGGCTCCTTCCTGCTATCCGACATGCTTTATTCGATGAACTGGACTCCCTTGGGTGGGTTTGTCCGGCTGGCCGGAGAGAGCAACCCGGCAGTGCCGGGCAGTCTGGCGGGTCGCGGCGTCGGCACTCGTTTCCTGGTTTTGGTTGCGGGGCCACTGATGAACGCCATCCTGCCCATCGTCTTCTTCACTATTCTGCTGATGCTGCCCCAAGAGGTCGTCGTCGGCCAGTTGTCGGTGAAGGAGATCGTCTCTGGCTCGCCGGCCCAAGCAGCCGGTATGCAACCCGGTGACATCGTGTTAAGCGCCGGAGGGGACGAATTCGACAACGTAAGCGGCCTTGTCCGTACCATAAACCTGAACGGAGGCTCCCCGATAGAAGTATCGGTGCTGCGGAACGGACAGGTTGAGGTACTGGAAGTCCGACCGGAGTTCGACGGAGAAGGCGGCCGCTGGTTGGTTGGCATATCCACCGAGTTGGTCAACGAGCGGACAGAAAGCCGGTCCAGCGCGCCTTGGATCGCCTTCCGGGACAGTTTCGTCAATACTTGGGAATTGCTGGTATTGGTCAAGCAAGGTATTACCGGAGCTTTTTCCAGCGGTTCCGCACCCCAGTTTTCCGGCCCCGTCGGCATAGCTCAGATAACCGGCGAGTTTACCCGTGAGGGCGGACTGGCCGGCTGGCTTGCCATCACCATCTTGCTCAGCATTAACCTAGCCATTATTAATATTCTCCCAATACCCATGCTGGATGGAGGCCGATTGGTCTTTGTAGTGTTGGAGTGGGTGCGGCGGGGAAAACGCGTCCCCCCGGAGAAAGAGGGCTTGGTCCACCTGATAGGCTTTGTGGCGTTACTCGGCCTGATAGTCTTGATAACCGCCAATGACATAGCCCGTTTGGTGCAGGGACATTCTTTCCTGGGCGGATAGGGTGATGGGTGGCCCGGCTGGAAATGACCGCGGCCCTGGTTATCTCAGGTATAGACAAGCGTTCCGTGGTAAACCGGGGAGTTTCCGTGGTACAGTGACGCAGGCAGCAAAATGTATTCTACAGGTTTCCTGGTACGGTCTATTCTCCCCTTGGAGATTCTCAGGCGACCGCCATTATTCCGTGTTTTAGAGTACTCTCAACCAGCCATTGAGGATGCGTAAGGGCAACATTATGAACAGACGCAGAGTTACCAAGCCGGTCAATATCGGCGGCGTGCAGGTCGGTGGCGGGGCCGACATTACCGTGCAGTCGATGACCAAGACGGACACCAGGGACGTGGCGGCCACCGTCCGGCAGATCCATGAGTTGGAAGAGGCCGGTTGCGAGATTATTCGCAGCGCGGTGCCCGATATGCAAGCGGCGCAGGCGATGGCCGAAATCAAAAAGCAAATCCGCATCCCGTTGGTTGCCGATATCCATTTTCACTACCAGTTGGCCTTGGAATGCGCCAAAGGCGGCGTCGATTGTCTCCGCTTGAATCCCGGCAACCTGCGCAACGAGGACCAAGTCAGGGAAGTGGTGAAGACCGCCAAGGAACGGGATATACCGATACGCATCGGGGTCAATTTCGGCAGTCTCCCCCCGGTGGGTGGCATCGGCAGGACGCGGGGCTTTTCACGGCACATGGACTTGGTTAACAAGCTTCCCAAGGCCGGCGAAGAGCTTGAGGGCGACTACAGCGTGGTAGACCACATGGTGGCGACGGCCCTGTGGGAAATCAGCCTGCTGGAGGAGCAGGACTTCGACAAGATCAAGATTTCCATGAAGGCGTTCGACGTTCCCACCACCGTGGAGGCCTACCGGCGGTTGAGCGAAATGGTGCCGTACCCGTTGCACTTGGGCATTACCGAAGCGGGCACCGTCCAGTCCGGGTCGATACGCACCGCCGTGGGGCTGGGCCTGCTGCTCTATGAGGGCATCGGAGACACTATCAGGGTATCGCTGAGCGGAGACTCCAAGGATGAGGTTATCGCCGGGTTTGAGATACTGAAGTCGCTGAACCTCCGGCGCAAGGGGGCCATCCTGGTGGCCTGCCCCAGTTGCGGCCGCGCTGATGTGGACGTGGTCAAACTTGCCAACGACGTTGACAGCCTGCTGAGGCGCAGCGACAAAGAAGTGAAAGTGGCCGTGATGGGCTGCGAGGTCAACGGCCCGGGCGAGGCCAAGGACGCTGACGTTGGGATCGCCGCCGGCGCGGGCCGGGCGGTTATTTTCCGCAAAGGACAGAAGGTCCGGGTGGTGCCGGAAGCGGAAATGCTGTCGGCACTGATGGAAGAGGTTGAGAAGACCCCCAGCCTATAAAGATCCAAACATGACTACAACTTCACAAGAAGAACGAACAGCCCGAATCGAAGGCATCGTCGAGCAGATGAGCGAACGGTTGGGAAGAATCGAAAACCTGACCTCGGCGATGATGGGAATTTTGGATAGGAAAGCTGACAAGGCCGAGGTCAGGTTTCTGTTCGGCATAACCATTACCCTAATCTGCGTCCTCATTGGCTTGGTAGGCGGTGTTTTGGCTAGAGTCTAGGAAGAATGGAACGGGGCAACGCCGTGGTTTCACCGGAAGAACAGATATCCAGAATTGAAGGTATTCTCGAACAAATCAACGAGAGACAGTGAACTCTCGATCGATGCTCGGGGAACGTACTTCAGCGATAATGAGGACGATCGAGCCTAAAGCTGACAGGGTAGAAGTCAGGTCATATTCAGCTGTCAATGCAACCTTGTTTGCGGTGATTTGGCGACTGCTCAGCGTATTGATAGCCAAACTCTAAATCTATCGACGGAGGCACATCCTTTCCATGAGGTTTTCCAGGCTGGTGACCAAGACATTGCGGGACGACTCTCCTGAGGCCGAGACGGCAAGCCATCGCTTGATGCTGCGGGCGGGCCTGATTTACCAAGTGGCCGCGGGGGTTTACGCCAGCCTTCCGCTGGCTTGGCGGTCGTTGCGCAAAATCGAGAACATCATCCGCGAGGAAATGGACGCGGCGAATGGGCAGGAGTTGATGATGCCGGCGCTCCAGCCGCTGGAGTTGTGGGAGCAGACCGGGCGCAGCAGCGCTTTTGGCGACAACCTTTTTTCCTTGGAGGACCGCCGCGGCCGGCCAATGGTCCTGGCTCCCACCCACGAAGAGGTCATCACCAGCATCGTCAAGGCTAATGTGCAAAGCTACCGCGACCTGCCGGTGATCCTGTACCAGATCCAGACCAAATTCAGGGACGAACCACGCCCCCGGGCCGGTCTGGTGAGGGTACGGGAGTTCACTATGAAGGACGCTTACAGCTTCAACGCCGACGAAGACAGCTTGGAAGAAAGCTACCAGGCCATGGCCCAAGCCTACAGGAACGTCTACCGCCGGTGCGCCCTGCCGGTGTTGATGGCCGAGGCCGACAGCGGAGCCATCGGCGGCAAGGACTCCCACGAGTTCATCCTGGTCACTCCCACCGGCGAGGACACGGTCATCACCTGCCCATCGTGCGGGTATACGGCCAATGCCGAAAAGGCCAATGGCGTCATACCGGAAGCGCCGTCCGGCCCCGAGGAGCCATTGGAAGAGGTCAGCACTCCGGGAATGAAGACCATTGCCGATGTGGCCGGGTTCCTGAACGTGGAAGAGGCCCAGACCTTCAAGGCCGTATTCTACATGGCCGACGGCGACCTGGTGTTTGTAACCATTCGGGGCGACCTGGACGTGAACGAAGTAAAGTTGAAGAACGTCCTCCATGTGGACGACTTGCGCATGGCCGAAGATACTGAGGTTGAAGTCGTCGGCCTGGTTGCAGGCTCCGCCTCCGCCATCGGAATAACCGGCGTCAAAAAAGTTGGCGACCTGTCCATAACCCAAGGAAACAACTTCGTGGTGGGGGCCAACAAACCGGATACCCACTTCACCGGGGCCAACTATCCGAGAGACTTCCAAGTCGATGTTCTGGCCGATATTACCTTGGCCCAGCCCGGCCACAAATGTGCGCAGTGCGGCAACCCGTTGGAAGCAGTGCGCGGCATCGAGGTGGGCCACATCTTCAAGCTGGGGACTTTCTTCAGCGAGGCCCTTGGGGCTGGGTACCTGGACCGTGACGGGCAGCAACAGCCGATCATCATGGGTTGCTACGGCATCGGGGTTGGACGTCTTCTGGCGGCGGCCATAGAACAGAACCACGACGAAAAAGGAATTGTGTTTCCCGCGCCGATAGCCCCTTACCAAGTGCACTTGGTGGCATTGAACCTTTCCAACGCGGAAGTGGCCGAGGCGGCGGAGAACCTGTACCGGGAGTTGCAGGCCCACGGCGTGGAAGTGTTGTACGACGACAGGATAGACCAGACTGCGGGCGTGAAACTGAACGACGCCGATTTGCTGGGCGTTCCGGTACGCTTGGTGGTCAGCCCAAGGAACCTGAAATCAGGTGCCGTGGAAATCAAGGGGCGAATCGAGGAGCAAGCCTCTTTGGTTGACTCCACGGAAGCGCTGGCCAATGTGCGGGAGCTTCTGGAGGACGTCCGGTCTACTCTGGGTTCCTAGTACACAGTCGCAGATATGGGCTGAGGAGTTTTCGACGGACCGAAACGCTGTATATCTGCCCGCTTTCACCGCACAACCAGCACCGGCCCGTTGGAGTGACGCACTACGCGGTCGGCTATGCTCCCCAGCATCAACCGGCGGATGCCGCTTTGGCCGTGGCTGCTCATCACCACCAGGGAGGGCTGATGTGACGCCTTGTCTATAATGGCTTGGGCGACATTCTCGTTCTGTTGATGGTGGATGGTCACTTCGAGAGGGCGGTCAGCCGTCAGCCGGTTCTTCACCCGTGACAGGTATGCCCTCACCTGATTGGAGTCGGCGTCGGCCAAGTCGTCGGGCGACATCCATCGAGTTCCAACCTGGGGTTGGAGTAGTGCCCCGCCCAAGTGACTGCGATAGTAGTCCACAGTTGGAGTTATCCTGAGTAATGTTATGCCGGCTCCCAGCGCCGCAGCCATGCCGGCAACATGAGGCAACGACAGTTCCGCTCTTGCGGACCCGTCCAGCGGCGCCACAATCCTTTCCACCAAGACCGTCGACGGGACCGGTGCGGTGGCCGAGGCCCGGACAAAGAGCACAGGATTTGATACGGTGTGGAGTACCTTGTCGGCCACGCTGCCCAGAGCCCAGCGGGCAATCCCGCCTCTTCCGTGGGTCGACATTAACACCAGCGCATTTGCGTCAGCGCTTGCTTGGGCCGATATGGCTTCGGCTGGAGCGCCGCGCAGCGTCGTCACCAAGGCCGGGTGACCGGTTTCCTCCAACCGCTGGCGGATGCCGGACAAGTATTTTTCCGAACGGGACCGCGCCTCTGTCAGCATCAGTTTCACGATATACCCGGTGTGCCTGTCATGCACGGCCGGAGGCAGAATGTCGTAGGCTTCCACCAGTTCGATGGGCGCGGACATATGACCGGCGATGAGCTTGGCGTAGGGTAACGCTTGTTCGGAAAATTCGGAGCTGTCCAATGGTACGATTACTTTCGAATACATGCTAAGCGTGTCCCCTCAGCTTCGAATGAAAGTTGGTCAAGGACCAACTAATGCTACCATAACCGGCACTGCTGACCTTCGCCATATTCTTCATGGAGGGAATTCACGTACTGCTGGCCGCTGGTCTCATCGGTGTTTACATCATCTACTTGTGGGCCAGCACTACCGGAGGGCGGAAGAGCCTGAACTGATGGGCGTCACAGCGGTGATAGGGTCGCTGCCGGCAAAGCGGCGCCGTGCTTCTGTTCGTTTATGCTGCGGGCGTTATCCTGGTCGCGGCGGAGCCCTTCGTAGAAGGCCTCATCAGGACAGGCCAGCATCTGGGTATTGATGACTTCATACTCATCCAGTGGATTGCCCCACTGGCTTCCGAGGCACCGGAAATCATCGTGGCGGTGCTGTTTGCCCTGCGGGCCAATCCGGCGGCGGGGTTGACCGTACTGATTTCCTCCGAGGTCAACAAGTTCACCCTGCTGATCGGCGGGATCGTGGTGGTTTTCAACGCTTCGGCGGGTCAGGTGCTGGCGTTCCCCTTGGACGACAGGCAGGCCATCGAGTTCCTGCTGACGACCGCGGTATCCGTGTTCGGGTTGTTGTTGATCGCGAAGCGCATGGTTGATTGGAGGGCGGGGGCCGTATTGCTTGGCCTGTTTGTGGTCCACCTGTTCTTCCCGGGTTCACAACACCGGCTGTGGACCGCTTACGCTTATTTCGGACTGTCGGCATTGCTCGTGGCCCTGGACTGGCGCCGGGTCAAATTCCTGTTCCGCGAGGATCGGCCCGGCCGCGACCAGTAACTACAGCTTCTCCACAACATCCCGCTTTCGTGGGGATGACGGGTTGGTAATGCGCCGTTAACGCAAGCCGGGAGCAGGTTCCATTATGGACCGCAAAAAGTCCAGGTTTTCCTTAAGTTGCGGCGCCAGTTCCCGGTGAGCCGAGGAGAGGAGCAGCAGCAGCCGCAACTGGGCGGCCAAGTCTGCGGCCAACGCGGCCTTGGCTGCTTCGGGTGTGTCTCCTTCTACCGGCACCCTCACACCGCGCAGCGGCAGCTTGGTCCGGCTCTCCGCCGCCCAGAATTTGTCCAAGCTGTCCAATATGATGATGGGGACTTCCTTGGTGAGGACGAATGGGCTGTCCGGAGGGGAGTCCGACGGGCGCAGCACGTCCACGATTATCCGGTTTACGTCGCTGTGGGTGAGGTGGTAGGTGGCCGCATTGGGAATGCTCGCCCCTGCCAGCCGCCAGTCCAAGTCGGCAGGTGTTGATTGATCGAACCCCGGCTGAATTTCGACCGGACAAGCCAGGTCTTCGGCCAGGACTCTGTCGTCCGGCTTATTCATTCCGATTCCCCGCCCAGCTCCCAAGCCGCGTACACCTGGTCCGGCAGGGTGATGGGCCCAACGGCCTCTTCATACTCCCGCACGTGCTTGTTTGTGAGCAGCGCGATGGCCTTCAGCATTTGCGGGCTGACCTTGATGCGCGCCCGCAGGATGGGCTCGCGTTCTTCCATCTGCTCGCCGAAGAAGAGGACGGCGGAGTAGAGGCTGCTGAAGATGTGCATGGAGTCGCAATAGAAGGTAATCGGCTCTCCCGATGCGCCGTTTACCGCTTGGGTGTCGCCCGGGTTGACGTAGCTCTCTTCTTGAGGCACTTGGTCTTCAGGGGGAACGTAAGGGCGTTGTATGATCGGCATATCTACTCCAATCCATGGGGTAGAGTCCCGGTAGCCAGGTTTTCACCGGAGGCTCTTATCCCGTAATCAACAGTCCTCGATGGAAGCGGGCCTGAATGATGCCCTAATTATACACTCCCGGCACTTCCTACGATGAATCGTGGAACGACAGGTGATAACAGCCCACGGCGAGGGCCTTCCATTCGCGGACAGTCTTGCTTTGACCGATCAATCCCAGCATCGCCATTACTTCATAAGCCAGTTTGTCTTGGGACGCCTTGGGGTGCCTGGCGATGGCCGCCCGCACTTCCTGGGCCGTGTAGACGAACGTAGAGAGGCCGTGCTTCTTAGACCACATTTGTACTTGGTCGCGCAGCATGTCCAAAGCGGGCATCGGCCAATGGATTCCCGAAGGCAGGCTGTACGCAACCTCGTCAGGACGGCGCCGGTCAACCAGCAGGTCCAGATCGTCTGTCAACCGGGATAGCCGGGCCTTGGCCGATGCACCACGCTTGACATCCGCCCCGATAACCCCAGTGGCTACTATTTCCCTTGAACTGAACAGGGCCCACCCGCTGCCCCCGACGTTTGCGTCCAACGCGAACAATACCGAGGGGATTCCGTTCGAGGTCATCTGACGCCGCGACACAATACGATGCTGGCGCCTGCTTGGGCGAACACCACGTTCGCGCTTTGCATAACCACACCAATTGACGGGTCAACGCCCAAATGCGAAGGCAATAGCGCCAGACCTATCCCAGTCGCCGTCTCGCGTGACTTGGCAGACTTTTCCTTGGCAAAGAGTGGCCCGTTGGCTTCTTCTCCTTCAGCCTGCGTCCGCCTTTGATAGAGATTGGTGTAATAGTAGGTGCCGCACTGGAGGCACAACCAGTCCAACTCGTCCACCACCAAATCCCCGCCGCACTTTGCGCAGCCCTTCAGGCGGAACCGGCCCATGTTTGCATTCTTCCTCATTTCTTGGATCACCCCGCTAAACTGTATAGAGAGGCTGTGTGCCTTCCCGGAGCAGCACAAATGACATGGAAATGCTACCCAACTAAAATAACAGAACTTATGTTCTATTTACTACAAGCCAATGTCATAAATAAATAGGCCCCGGTGTTGCGAGCACGATAACAAGAAAGCTTGGAAGGTCCCCGCTGGCAGGGTGTGATTCTTGACCCTGTTGCCCGGCGTTCATATAATGAACGTGCGCCCGATGACGATTTACGACTATTCTTGAGCGGTTAAGGCAGCCCTGTGTGACGGAATCAAGCGGCATATCACCCACCCGAACAGTGCAACAACTGGTTGAAGAGGCGGTTGGCGAACTGGAGGCGATACACGACCTCGACGCCTTGGAAGCTTGGCGGTTGACATATCTGGGCCGTCGAGGGCAACTAACCCAGTTCCTGCGGGGAATATCCCAACTGCCAATGGAACAACGGCGCACTGCCGGCGCCCTGGCCAACGAAGCCAAAACCGACTTGGAAGGGCGACTTGAGGAGCGGGCCAAGCACATCAACGACACCCTGCTCTCCAAGGCGGCCACCCAGGACCGCTTGGATGTGACGCTTCCCGGCCGCCCACAGCCCACGGGCCGCTTGCATCCCACCACTCAAATCGTCCGCGAGATTTGCGCCGTTTTCAGTTCTATGGGGTTCGGGGTGGTGGAAGGCCCTGAAGTGGAGTGGGACCACTATAACTTCGAGATGTTGAACATCCCCAAAGGTCACCCGGCCAGAGACATGTTCAACACCCTCTGGATCGATTACCAGGACGGGCAAGGCGAATACCCCATGTTGTTGCGGACCCATACCTCTCCGATGCAGGCGCGGGTGATGGAGAGCCGGGAACCGCCCGTCCGGGTTGTGGTGCCGGGCAAGTGCTACCGTTACGAAGCCACCGACGCTACCCACGAGTGGCACTTTTACCAAGTGGAAGGCTTGGCGGTGGATGAGGGCATCACCTTCGCCAATCTCAAGGGGACTCTTTACGAGTTCGCCCGCCGCATGTTCGGAGAAGAGCGAAAAATCAGGTTCCGTTGCGACTATTTCCCGTTTGTAGAGCCGGGAGTGGACGTGTCCATCGACTGCTTCGCTTGCCAAGGGGAAGGAGGCGGTTGCCGCATCTGCCGCGATAGCGGCTGGATTGAAATCATGGGAGCCGGCATGGTGCATCCAAGAGTGCTTGAGGGCGTAGGGTACGATCCCGACAAGTACACCGGCTTCGCCTTCGGCATGGGCCCGGAACGCATTGCCATGCTGAAGTACGGCATCGACGACATACGCCTGTTCTACTCCAACGACCTCCGCTTCCTGCGGCAATTCTGAATTGCGTATCTACTTGTCTCCGGAGCTGCATTGATTCTATGAGGGTGCCGTTAAACTGGCTGCGGGAATACGTTGACCTGAAAATATCGGTCGATGAGTTGAGCCACCGCCTGACCATGGCGGGGATAGAGGTTGGAGAAGCCATAGTCATTGGCGGCTGGCCGGAATGCTTCGTGGGGCATGTGATGTCAGTCCAACCCCATCCTCAAGCCGACCGCCTGTCCCTTTGCCAAGTGACCACCGGCGTCGAAGAGATGGAAGTGGTCTGTGGCGCGCCAAACGTAGCCGCCGGGCAGAAGGTCTGCTTCGCCAAGGTTGGCGCGACGCTGTACAACAGTCACTCTGGCAAGCAGGAAACTCTGAAACCGGCCAGGATCCGGGGCGTGGTGTCACAAGGAATGATCTGCTCGGAACTGGAGTTGGGCTTGGGCGACAACCATGACGGCATTGTGGTGCTGCCCGAAGACGCTCCCACCGGGATGAATTTGGACCAATACCTGGGGGACACGGTCCTGGACTTGGAGTTGACTCCCAACCGATTGGACTGTCTTTCCATACTGGGTGTCGCCCGGGAAGTGGGCGCGTTGACCGGGCAGCCGGTGCGGGAGCCTGACGTCAGCTACCCTGACGACGGCCCGCCGATTCAAGACTGCATCTCCATCAGCGTGGCCGATCCTGACCTGTGCCACCGTTACACCGCCAGCCTTATCACGGGAATGACCATCGGCCCCTCGCCTCGTTGGCTTCAGGACAGGCTGACCAAAGCCGGCCTGCGGCCCATCAACAACGTGGTCGATGTGACCAACTACGTGATGCTGGAGTACAACCAGCCCCTTCACGCTTTCGATTACGACCGCCTCCAGGACCGCACCGTCATCGTCAGGCGGGCGAGGCCCGGCGAAACGTTGACCACTTTGGACGGAGTGGACCGCAAGCTCTCTACGGAAGCGCTGGTGATAGCCGATGCCAACGACCCCATAGGAATCGGCGGGGTTATAGGCGGCGCAAACAGCGAGATAAGCCCGGAAACCACCTCGGTGCTGCTGGAATCGGCTACCTTCGACAGCCAGAATAACCGGAGGACCGCCCAGGAATTGCGCGCCCACACCGAAGCGACACTGCGTTTTGAAAAGGGCCTCAATCCGGAGTTGGCGCCCATTGCCCTGCGACGCGCGACACAGTTGATACGGCAATTGTCCGGCGGACAAGTAGCGCAGGGTATTATCGACGTGTTCCCAAACCCCCATTCCGGCGGCCGGACGGTGGCGGTGACCACGGCGCGGTTGAAGAAAGTCCTGGGAATGGACATCCGGGTTGAACAGGTGGAGCAAGTGTTGGGTTCGCTGGGGTTCCAGTACCGGCAAACTGCGCCCGGCGCGCTTGAAGCCGCGGTTCCTTACTGGCGCAACGACATCAACATTGAAGAAGACTTGGTGGAAGAGGTGATCAGGATCATCGGGTACGACTCCGTGCCCACCGCGATGCTCTCCACTCCGATACCGTACCAATCCGGCAACTCGTTGACCGGCCTGATCAACAGGGTGAAAGATGCTCTCGCCGGCGTCGGAATGCAGGAGACAATCAGCTACCCCTTGATCAGCGAGGATGACTTGAGAAGGGCCGGCCTGTTGGAGTCCGATAACCCTCCGCTGCGGCTGGCCAATCCGATGAGTTCGGAGCAGCAATACCTGCGTCCAAGCCTGCGCGGCAGCGTGCTGGCAACCCTGGAGGCCAACCAAGGTCATGACGAAGGTCCTTTCCGGTTGTTTGAAGTGGGCCGGGCCTTTGTTCCGAGGGCCGGAGAGCTTCCCGACGAGCAGGACACTGCCTGTGGAGTGTTGGCCGGACGCCGCTGGGAGGCCTCGTGGTTGGTTGACGAGGGCGTTCTGGACTTCTACGACGCCAAAGGCGCGGTCGAAGCGGTGCTGGGCCAACTGGGTATTGATGGCGTCTTCGAGCCGTCCGACGATCCTATGTTCCACCCAGGTCGTTGCGCCAGGATTCTGGCCGACGGGGTGGAGGTAGGCTTGGTGGGGGAAGTCCACCCGGAGATGCTGGAGCGTTTCGACTTGGACCCGCGTCCGGTGGCTTTGTTCGAACTGCGTTTGCAAAGCCTTTTGCAGTGTCTTTCCGATACCTCCCGGCGGGTCCAGTCCTTGGCGCGCTACCCTGCCGCTACCCGTGACCTTGCCTTGGTGGTCCCGTCGGACGTTGCCGCCGGCCAAGTGAGGGAAGCGCTGTTGCGGCACCGCTTGGTGGACCGGGCAGAGTTGTTCGATGTCTACACCGGGGACCGTATCCCTGCTGGAACCAAGTCCCTCGCTTTTCACTTGTTCTTCCAGTCGCACCAGCGGACTTTGACCGCGGAAGACGTTGAGAGGTCCTTGCAAGGTCTCCTGCGTACCTTGGAAAACCAGTTTGGCGCCCGGTTGCGGGCGTAAAGAGTGGGAATGACGGGTCACCTTTTATTCGTCTTCCCCGCTATTCGTCTTCCCCTTTTATTCGTCTTCCCCGCGAAGGCGGGGAACTTAGGCCGTAGGTGTGGATTCCCGCCTGCGCGGGAATGACGACTTTGGGGCGGGAATGACGATTTTGGGGCGGGAATGACGATTGCGGGAATGACGGGTTATCTTTTATTCGTCTTCCCCGCGAAGGCGGGGAACTTAGGCCGTAGGTGTGGATTCCCGCCTGCGCGGGAATGACGACTTTGGGGCAAGGCCGGACTGGATTCCCGCCTGCGCGGGAATGACGATTTTGGGGCGGGAATGACGATTGGGGGAATGGCGATTGCGGGAATGACGGGTTATCTTTTATTCGTCTTCCCCGCGAAGGCGGGGAACTTAGGCCGTAGGTGTGGATTCCCGCCTGCGCGGGAATGACGATTTTGGGGCGGGAATGACGACTTTGGGGCGGGAATGACGATTGGGGGAATGACGGGTTATCTTTTATTCGTCTTCCCCGCGAAGGCGGGGAACTTAGGCCGTAAGTGTGGATTCCCGCCTGCGCGGGAATGACGATTTTGGGGCGGGAATGACGATTTTGGGGCGGGAATGACGATTGCGGGAATGACGATTTTGGAGAGGAGCTTATGGCAAGCCATCATCACAGACAGTCCCATGCCAACGAGCACGCCCACCGGCACGTAGACGAAGACATGCTGGGCGTTGAGGAAGCTTTCGAGCGGATAATGGCCTCTTTCAGCTCCTTGGAGCCGGTGGAGAAATCCTTGCTCGACACCCTTGGGCAGGTTCTGGCCGAAGAGGTCCTGTCTCCCTTGGACTTACCTCCGTTGGCCAACTCCGCGATGGACGGGTACGCCGTGCGGAACCAAGACATTCAAGGCGCGTCGCCTGACTCGCCCAAGAGTCTGGACGTTATCGGGATCGTGGCCGCCGGGCAAGTTTCAACCCAGACCGTGGTTCCCGGGACAACGGTCCGCATTATGACCGGGGCGCCCATACCCGACGGTGCGGACACGGTGGTGCCCTTCGAAGAGACGGATGAAGTGGCCCGGCGCCGGGCGGGGCATTCCAGTGACCACATAGCTATTCTTGCCAGCTTGCCGCTGGGCGGCAATGTTCGGCCGGCGGGGGAAGACGTGCACACCGGCCAGCATGTGCTGCACGCCGGCATTGTCATTCGTCCATCGGTCATCGGCGTCATGGCGTCATTGGGGATACAGACCGTCAAGGTAGTGCGCCGGCCCGTGGTGTCCATTTTGTCCACGGGTGACGAATTGGTGCCCAGCGGCCAGCCCCTGGAGCCGGGAAAGATTTTCGATAGCAACAGTTTCAGCGTCGCGGCTTCCGTGGCGGCCTGCGGCGGTATTCCAAAGGTCGTGGGAATTGCCCGTGACAATCTTGAAGACCTTAATAGCAAGCTTAACGAGACGGCGGGGTCAGACCTGATTATCACCTCCGCCGGGGTTTCCAAGGGGGACTACGACATCGTTAAGGATGTCCTGACCCAGCGGGGCGACATGAACTTCTGGTCGGTGCGGATGCGCCCCGCCAAGCCGCTTGCTTTCGGGCATATCAAACCCGCCCCTGGCGGATTTCCCGCCCCTGGCGGGTTTCCCGCCCCTGGCGGATTTCCCGCCCCTAGCGGGTTTCCCGCCCCTGGCGGATTTCCCGCCCCTGGCGGATTTCCCGCCCCCCAACGTCATTCCCGCGAAGGCGGGAATCTCTTGGGGGCAGGCTACGCAGGAAAGACGGGAAGGGGGGATGAGAGCGGCCGGTCCATTCCCTTGCTGGGGTTGCCGGGAAACCCTGTCAGCGCAATGGTAGCGTTCGAGGTGTTTGCGCGCCCTGCGATTCTTACCATGCTTGGAAGGCCCAATTTGACCCGTCCCACGGTGGATGGGGTGCTCACCGGGCCGATCCACAACTACGACGGACGCCGCGTGTACGCCAGGGTGCAGGTTGTCCGTAAAGACGGCACGTATTACGCAACCCCAACGGGCCCTCAAGGGTCCAATATTCTCACGTCCATGGCCCAAGCCAACGGACTGGCGATTTGTCCGGAGGACCTGGCCTCCAAGGAAACCGGAGAACAAGTAAAGCTGATTATGTTGGACTGGAACGAAGAGGTTAACGTATGACTACCCCCGCCCCTGAAATCGATGACGAGCCGGAACAGGAATTTGAAGCTCTGACATTGTACTCCATCAGTTTTGACAGGCTGGTGGAACTTAAACGCTCGGCCGTAGTCGTGATAGCCCAGCGGCGGGTGCCTGCCTGCCCTTCGCTTGACACGCCAACCCACGAGTTGACCGATCCACAAGCGTTGGTGGAGGAGATTGCCGACCATTACGAAGATGAAGACGGGTTCATCCGGACGGATATGAGCATCCAGGAAATCGCCTTCCGCCTGCTGTTGGCGCGGCGCAACGAGCCTATTTCGTTAACGGACCTGCATTACGAGCTAACCGATACTTGGTCTACTCCGGTACATCCGGTGAACGTGAGCGAGGAAGGATTGCAACGCGTGTTGGACGCGGACACCTACTACGGCTTTGCCAGGATTGCGAATGGGTCTTGAGCGCAGGGCCTGTGGATTCCCGCCCCCGCGGGAATGACGAGAGACAGGCGGGAATGACGAGAGACAGGCGGGAATGGCGAGAGGGGGAATGACGGGTCGCCTTTTATTCGTCTTCCCCGCTTATTCGTCTTCCCCTTTTATTCGTCTTCCCCGCTTATTCGTCTTCCCCTTTTATTCGTCTTCCCCGCGAAGGCGGGGAACCAATATTCGTCTTCCCCGCGAAGGCGGGGAACTTAGGCCGTGGGTGTGGATTCCCGTCCCTGCCCCTGGATTCCCGCCTTCGCGGGAATGACGAGAGACAGGCGGGAATGGCGGGAGACAGGCGGGAATGACGGGAGACAGGCGGGAATGGCGAGAGGGGGAATGACGGGTCACCTTTTATTCGTCTTCCCCGCTTATTCGTCTTCCCCGCGAAGGCGGGGAACCAATATTCGTCTTCCCCGCGAAGGCGGGGAACTTAGGCCGTGGGTGTGGATTCCCGTCCCTGCCCCTGGATTCCCGCCTTCGCGGGAATGACGAGAGACAGGCGGGAATGACGGGAGACAGGCGGGAATGGCGAGAGGGGGAATGACGGGTCACCTTTTATTCGTCTTCCCCTTTTATTCGTCTTCCCCGCGAAGGCGGGGAACCAATATTCGTCTTCCCCGCGAAGGCGGGGAACTTAGGCCGTGGGTGTGGATTCCCGTCCCTGCCCCTGGATTCCCGCCTTCGCGGGAATGACGAGAGACAGGCGGGAATGACGAGAGACAGGCGGGAATGACGAGAGACAGGCGGGAATGGCGAGAGGGGGAATGACGGGTCACCTTTTATTCGTCTTCCCCGCTTATTCGTCTTCCCCTTTTATTCGTCTTCCCCGCGAAGGCGGGGAACCAATATTCGTCCTCCCCGCGAAGGCGGGGAACCAAAGGTCTCAATATTGACAGATGAAGGGCCATAGTCGTAGATGAGGACACCTTGCGTTTATATGCTTGCCAGCAAACCCCGGGGGACGTTGTACGTTGGCGTGACCTCGAATTTGGTACAACGGGTGTGGCAGCACAAGAGCGATTTGGTGGAGGGGTTCACGAGACGTTATAAGGTGCACAAGCTGGTCTGGTATGAAGTCCACGAGACTATGGAAAGCGCCATAGTCAGGGAGAAGGCCCTCAAGAAATGGAACCGGGCATGGAAGGTCCGGTTGATTGAGGAGGGTAATCCGGCGTGGGCGGACTTGTATGAGGGGGTAGGTTGATGTGGATTCCCGTCCCTGCCCCCTGGATTCCCGCCTTCGCGGGAATGACGGGAGGGAGGCGGGAATGACGGGAGGGAGGCGGGAATGGCGAGAGGGGGAATGACGGGTCACCTTTTATTCGTCTTCCCCGCGAAGGCGGGGAACCAATATTCGTCTTCCCCGCGAAGGCGGGGAACTTAGGCCGTGGGTGTGGATTCCCGTCCCTGCCCCTGGATTCCCGCCTTCGCGGGAATGACGAGAGACAGGCGGGAATGACGGGAGACAGGTGGGAATGACGGGAGACAGGCGGGAATGACGAGAGGGGGAATGACGGGTCACCTTTTATTCGTCTTCCCCGCTTATTCGTCTTCCCCTTTTATTCGTCTTCCCCGCGAAGGCGGGGAACCAATATTCGTCTTCCCCGCGAAGGCGGGGAACCAAAGGTCTCAATATTGACAGATGAAGGGCCATAGTCGTAGATGAGGACACCTTGCGTTTATATGCTTGCCAGCAAACCCTGGGGGACGTTGTACGTTGGCGTGACCTCGAATTTGGTACAACGGGTGTGGCAGCACAAGAGCGATTTGGTGGAGGGGTTCACGAGACGTTATAAGGTGCACAAGCTGGTCTGGTATGAAGTCCACGAGACTATGGAAAGCGCCATAGTCAGGGAGAAGGCCCTCAAGAATTGGAACCGGGCATGGAAGGTCCGGTTGATTGAGGAGGGTAATCCGGCGTGGGCGGACTTGTATGAGGGGGTAGGTTGATGTGGATTCCCGTCCCTGCCCCCTGGATTCCCGCCTTCGCGGGAATGACGGGAGGGAGGCGGGAATGACGGGTCACCTTTTATTCGTCTTCCCCGCGAAGGCGGGGAACTTAGGCCGTGGGTGTGGATTCCCGCCTTCGCGGGAATGACGATTGGGGGAATGACGGGTTATCTTTTATTCGTCTTCCCTGCGAAGGCGGCTGACAAGGGTATGTATTTCATTTGGGACTTTACGCAGTTGAACGTGAGACCGCGTAGTAGGGTAGGCTTGCTCAAATACAAAACCGCTCCCATTCCGTCATTCCGGCGCAGGCCGGAATCCAAGGGGTCCCATTCCGTCATTCCGGCGCAGGCCGGAATCCAGGCGCTCCCATCCGTCATTCCGGCGCAGGCCGGAATCCAAGGGGTCCCATTCCGTCATTCCGGCGTAGGCCGGAATCCAAGGGGGCCCATTCCGTCATTCCGGCGTAGGCCGGAATCCAGGCGGGCCCATTCCGTCATTCCGGCGTAGGCCGGAATCCAATTTACATACCCTTGTCAGCGCCCCCGCGGGAATGACGGGAGACAGGCGGGAATGAAGGAGGGTTTCGTAGAAGCCCTTGTTCTCCGGGCAGGCTCAGGGCGAGCCTGGCGGCGGTTCGTTGAAATCCTCCCCCCGGGCCTCCGCTCCCTTCCGCCGGTTATTCCAAGCCTGCCATGCTCGCCGCTCGTCCTCGCGCCCTTCCTCGCGCCCCTGGTGGCGCCCTTGCCTCAAGTAGCGCCGCCGGATAAACGTGTCTCCTATCATGCCCAGCACCTCTACTGTGATAACTGCAAACCCTGCCGAAAATATAATGGAAGCGCCGGCGTTGCGCACTATGGCCAGAAAGGTTGCGTAGAAGCCCTTGTTCTCCGGGTTATGATACTCTTCCCAGCCAATGTACCCAGTGCTAAGCACCGCCATAACAGTGAACACCAAGAAATACCAGCCATGCCACCTTGAGGGAACGGACCAGATGGATTCCCGCTGTTCCGGTCTGTCATCCCTCATTAAACGGCGCCGGTCCTTCGCCCGGCAAGCTGGGCTGTGCGCAACATCCGTAAGTCATAGGCTTCAAATCTTGGGTGGATTATAGCATGGGCCTTCTCCTTACTGACGCTTCCAGGGCCTTTTCATTCTCTCGTCATTCCCGCGCAGGAACGTCATTCCCGCGCAGGAACGTCATTCCCGCGCAGGCGGGAATCCATATAGTCTTGCTCTCGTCATTCCCGCGCAGGCGGGAATCCATATGGTCTTGCTCTCGTCATTCCCGCGCAGGCGGGAATCCATATAGTCTTGCTCTCGTCATTCCCGAGCAGGCGGGAATCCATATGGTCTTGCTCTCGTCATTCCCGAGCAGGCGGGAATCCATATGGTCTTGCTCTCGTCATTCCCGCGCAGGCGGGAATCCATATAGTCTTGCTCTCGTCATTCCCGCGCAGGCGGGAATCCAGATGGTCCCGCTCTCGTCATTCCCGCGCAGGCGGGAATCCATATGGTCTTGCTCTCGTCATTCCCGCGCAGGCGGGAATCCAGATGGTCTTGCTCTCGTCATTCCCGCGCAGGCGGGAATCCATATAGTCTTGCTCTCGTCATTCCCGCGCAGGCGGGAATCCATATAGTCTTGCTCTCGTCATTCCCGCGCAGGCGGGAATCCATATGGTCCTGCTCTCGTCATTCCCGCGCAGGCGGGAATCCATATGGTCATTCTCTCGTCATTCCCGCGCAGGCGGGAATCCATATGGTCATTCTCTCGTCATTCCCGCGCAGGCGGGAATCCATATGGTCCCGCTCTCGTCATTCCCGCGCAGGCGGGAATCCATATAGTCTTGCTCTCGTCATTCCCGCGCAGGCGGGAATCCATATAGTCTTGCTCTCGTCATTCCCGCGCAGGCGGGAATCCATATGGTCTTGCTCTCGTCATTCCCGCGCAGGCGGGAATCCAGATGGTCCCGCTCTCGTCATTCCCGCGCAGGCGGGAATCCATATGGTCCTGCTCTCGTCATTCCCGCGCAGGCGGGAATCCATATGGTCTTGCTCTCGTCATTCCCGCGCAGGCGGGAAACCATATTCCCGTCTTTCCCGCGCAGGAACGTCACCCCCGCACAGGCGGGGGCGGGAATCCATATGGTCCCGCTCTCGTCATTCCCGCGCAGGCGGGAATCCATATGGTCCCGCCACGAGAAGGTTGCCATAGGCCACGGTCGTGTAGGTTCCCGCTTTCGCGGGAAGGACGAGACCCATTTAACCTAACCCGGAAAATGAAAAGGCCCTTACTGACGCTTCCTCCTTGCTGGCTCGTAAAACACTCCCCTGCTATAATACCTGTAGTGCCCACCGCCCTCTGGACGTGGGCAAATCCAACCAAGCCGCGGGGGCGGGAATCCACGCCGTTGACCCGGAATGGGAGAAAATGAGAGGGTTATACAGAAGTCCAACCTCACTTCTCGCCGAAGTCCAACCTCACTTCTCGCCGAAGTCCAACCTCACTTCTCGCCGACAAACCGCCCTGCCCCTCCGCACTGTCGGCCAAAACCTTCAATACACGACGCACCTTCTCTCCGTCATTCCCGCGCCTTCTCTCCGTCATTCCCGCGAAGGCGGGAATCCACGGCCTTCCCCGTCAATCCCACGGCCTTCCCCGTCAATCCCGCGCCTTCTCTCCGTCATTCCCGCGAAGGCGGGAATCCACGGCCTTCTCCGTCAATCCCGCGAAGAGCCTGCCCCCGCGAAGGCGGGGGCGGGAATGACGAGAGAATGAAAAGGCCCTGCCTACAGTCCGGCCCGGTCACGACGGTTGGCCAAAATGCGATTCCCCGGTGTTTGGCGGCGCATCTATTGACGCTGGACAAAGAAAGATAATGTCCAACATCGGACTTCGTAAACTCCGTGTTATTTGCGATTCTGCCCCTTGACAATATCGCGGTATCTTGTGGTAAGTTTGTAGGCGTTTTGACTAAGGAATGCTGTGGGTGGTTCTTTGCCGAAGTTTCTCTGTTCGGACACGTTGAACATTGCTTTAGACTGGGTTTAAGCGCTGCTTGTGAGGTTAAATATTGTGGAAGGATTGATTAGCAAGATGAAAGGCATTCGTAAAGACCCCAACCGAGTTTTATTCCCCAAATCAGGGAATAGCCTACCAAGCAGCCTTGGCTCGCACTCCGCTAGTGGGGGCGTTGCTGCTTCCCCTCTCTTGAACAAACGGTTCACTCTCCCTTTTCTTGCGGTCCTCGCGGCCTTGGCCGTTGGGTTGCTGTTCCTGTTGCCCGGCGGCCTGCTCCAGGCGCAACAGAACAATATGACCATGGTGAACTTCGCTGAGAACGGCGAGGGCGCGGTGGCGACGTTCACGGCCACGGACCCGGAGGGCGCCATGCCCATCACCTGGACGGTGCTGGCGGGCGACGCGTCCACTGTTGATATTGATGGTGTAGGAGATGCGGACCGTGTTGACGGCGACCACTTCGACATCAGCAAGGAAGGCGTCCTCACCTTCGACGTTGGGGGCGATGATGACGCTGGCGATATGAGTGTGTCCCCCGACTTCGAGAACCCGCCAGGTTCCGATGCCACCGATAACACCTACAAGGTGGTCGTGGTGGCCTCCGACGCTGAGACCGGGGGGGGCATGATGGGCTACCATAAGGTCACCGTCAAGGTCACCAACGTAGCCGAGACGGGGAAGGTCACCTGGGGTGTTGACCACGACGCGAACAACGCGGCAGACACGCCGACGTTGATGCAGTTCCAGGTCGGCGCAATCCTGACGGCCAGCGTGACCGATGGCGACATAGAAGGGACTGATAAGACCGTAGCCGCCGCCCGCGGTGACGTCGAAGCCGACCCCACATGGCGGTGGTACAGGTCGTCGAGCAAGACCTCGACGGGGACGATGATAGACGGAGCAGGCTCGGGCACCTACACTGTGACCACCGCCGACGTGGGCATGTACCTGCGGGCGGTGGCGTACTACGTTGTTACGGGCAACGTAGACCAGGAAACCGCCTCTCTGACCTCGGGCTACCCCGTGCTGGGGGTCCGGTCCGGGGACAACAGGCTCAAGTTCGCCCCGGCCGCGGTCTCCAGGGAGGTGCGCGAGGGCAAGAAGGGCATGAAGGTCGGCGCCCCGGTGACGGCCACGGGCAACCACGGCGCGGTGAACTACACCTTGGGTAATGCTGCTGTCGGCCTCGACAACGGCAAGTTCAAGATCGACCAGAAAACCGGCCAGATAACAACCGAGGTGGACCTGGACTTCGATGAGACGAATACGGACGAAGCCGATCAGTGCAAAACCAGGAACGAGTGCAAAGTCACCGTCCAGGCCACCGACGCTTCCGGCGACATGACCGATACAGCAAGCAGCGAGGCCAACGTTTTCGACAACGCGACCGTGACCATCAAGATTACGGACGTGAACGAGAAGCCGGAGTTCACTGGCGGACCGACGGCAATAACGGTCCCTGAGAATATGACCGCGCTGGCCGCCGCCGCGGACGTCACCTACACTGCGATGGACCAGGATGAACTCAACCTGACTTACGATCTGAGGGGAGACGACGCGTCCAAGTTCAACCTCAGCGCCTCCCGGGTCCTCTCCTTCAAGGATGAGCCCGACTACGAGATGCCAACGGACAGGAACAAGGACAACGTGTACGAGGTGACGGTGCGGGCCTCGGACGGCAGGATGTACGCCGACCGGATGGTCAAGGTCACCGTCAGCGGTATGGATGAAGGGCCGATGATCATGGGCAAGGACAGCGTCAACTTCGCCGAGAACGGCAAGGACGCGGTGGCGACATTCACGGCCACGGACCCGGAGGGCGCCACGCCCATCGTCTGGTCGATTGCCACCAGCGTGCAAGTTAGCGCAGAGGGCGATCTGGCGGAGGCCGACAACGCTGACGCGGAGGACTTCACCATCGACAGCGAGGACGGGATGCTCAAGTTCACCAGCCCGCCGGACTTCGAGAATCTTAGCGGAGAAGGCGTCGCTTCCAACACCTACAAAGTGGTGGTGGTGGCCTGCGACGTGGCGTTGGTATCGAACGCCTGCCCCGCTTCTCCTAATGGCCAGGCTGGCTACCACAAGGTCACGGTCATGGTCACGAACGTGGCGGAGAAAGGGAAGGTGGCCTGGACCGTCGACGCCGACGGCAGCGACGGTCATACAGCAGGCACGCCGAAGTTGATGCAGTTCCAGGTCGGCGCAAGCCTGATGGCCAGCGTGAGCGATGGCGACATAGCGGGGGGGACTAAGACCCCCACTATCAACCTCACATGGCGGTGGTTCAGAGGAAGCGCCCCCATAAACGGCGCGGAAACCGACACCTACAACGTGACCACCGCCGACGTGGGCAGTCGCATCAAGGTGGTGGCGACCTACCGCGTTGGGGACAGCACATCCCAGGAAACCGCCTCACTGACCTCCGACTACCCCGTGCTGGCGGTCCGGGCCGGGGACAACAAGCTCAAGTTCGACCCGGCCATGGTCTCCAGGGAGGTGGCCGAGAGCAAGAAGGGCATGAAAGTCGGTGCCCCGGTGACGGCCACGGGCAACCACGGCGCCGTCAACTACACGCTGGCCGACAGTGGCGACGCCACCACAGCCGCCCCCAAGTTCAAGATTGACCAGAAATCCGGCCAGATAACAACCAATGTGGACTTGGACTACGATACGGAGGATGCCAATAATTGCCGGGATGGAGACTTCTGCACCGTCACCGTCATGGCCACCGACGCCTCCGGTGACGGCACCGATGCAACAGCCCCAACTATCAACGCCACCGTGACCATCAAGGTTACGGACGTGAATGATAAGCCGACGTTCGTTTCCGAAAATACCGCAATGTCACCGATGAGAATAACGCGCGACGAGGATATGACCGCACTGGCCGATAGTGGCAGCGAGGCCAATGTCACCTACATGGCGACGGACCCGGAGGAACTCAATGTCAACCTGACGCTGATGGGACCGGACGGGGCCAAGTTCCAGCTCAGCTTCGTAGGGGTTCTCTCCTTCAAGATGAAGCCCGACTACGAGATGCCAGCGGACGCGAACAAGGACAACGTCTACATGGTCACCGTCCGCGCCTCGGACGGCACGATGTACGAGGACCGGATGGTGATGGTCACGGTCACCGACGTGGATGAGGCGCCGGTAATCATGTATGGCGGCTTGGGGATATCGGGCCCGACGAGCGTCAGCTACGCCGAGGACAGAAGGGATGCCGTGGCTACCTACACCGCTTCCGGTCCTAACGCGGCCTCGGCCAGGTGGAGCCTGGAAGGCGTCGACGATGGAGATTTCAGGATAAGCAGCGGCGGCGGTGTACTGACCTTCAAGACCTCCCCCGACTTCGATAACCCGGCGGACGCCAACACCGACAACGTCTACATGGTGATGGTGAAAGCCCGCGACAGCGAGGGAAACATGGCCGAGCGGCAAGTGACCGTCACCGTGACCGGCATGGACGATACCACCCCCACCCCTGGGGACCCGTTGATAGACCGGTACGACACCGACAATAGCGACAGTATCGAGAGACCGGAGGTCATAAGAGCCATACAAGACTACTTCCAGCAACCCGTAGGCACTGTGCTTGACAGGCCCAGCGTCATCAAGGTTATCCAGCGCTACTTCGCCGACCTGAGCGGCGGGAACTAACTCCCGCTCAGCCATCGTCGCACAGAACGACAAGGAGGTCCCGTTTGCTTCGACAACACGGTAACAGACTTACTCCCAACCGAATGCAAACGGGGCATCCTGTCAAAACTAAGAAGGGGGCACCCTTGGTTAGAGCAGCATTAGTAGTAATGATCATGGCAATCATGGTGGGGGTGGGGGCGACGTTGAACTTGCTTCCAGTGTCTGCACAGGGCGCCACCGTCACCCGGTCCATAAACCCGTCGACGGTGGCGCCAAGCGGCGAAGTCACCGTCACCATCCGAGCGTCCAACTACGGCCCGGCCGGGAGCATCGTGGAAAACTTCCCCTCCGGGTTCGCTTGGGTGTCCAGCACCCATTCCAGTGACCAGGTCCAACGCTCCGGTGAGCAAGTCACCTTCACCCTGTTCGGAGAAACCAGTTTCTCCTACACCCTCACGGCCTCCAGCACCGCGGGTTCCCACACATTCTCCGGGACCCTTACCGACGGCAACAACCCGCCCGGAGTGCACCAGGCCACCGGAGCCTCAAGAGTGACGGTGCAAGCCGCTCCCCCGGCACAGGATACCCCCACCGTCACCCGGTCCATAAACCCATCGACGGTGGCGCCAAGCGGCGAAGTCACCGTCACCATCCGAGCGTCCAACTACGGCCCGGCCGGGAGCATCGTGGAAAACTTCCCCTCCGGGTTCGCTTGGGTGTCCAGCACCCATCCCGCTGACCAGGTCCAACGCTCCGGTGAGCAAGTCACCTTCACCCTGTTCGCAGAAACCAGTTTCTCCTACACCCTCACGGCCTCCAGCACCGCGGGTCCCCACACATTCTCCGGGACCCTCACCGACGGCAACAACCCGCCCGAAACGCACCAGGTCACCGGCGTTTCAGGGGTAACGGTAGGGCAACCCGAGCCGCTGCCCCCGCCCCCCCCGCCCACTCCTACCGACCGGCCAGGGATGGTGTCCTTCAGCATGGATATGCCCAAGGTTGGCGCCGCGCTGACCGCCACCCTGAGCGACCCCAACGGCGGCGTTACGGGGACGACGTGGCAGTGGTCCAGGTCCGACACTATGGACGGGACCTACACCAACATCGCCAACGCCGCGTCGGCGAGCTACACCCCGGTGGATGACGATGTTGACAAGTACCTGAAGGCGACGGCGAGTTACAGGGACACGCACCGCCCCGGCAGGATGGCGGAGGCTAAGACGGCCAATGCGGTGGGTTCCGCCACCCCGACCACGGGCAGCGCCTTGGGCGACCATTACGACTCGGCCGCAAACGGCGGCAACGGGGACGGCCAGCTCGACACACCGGAGATGTTGAGTGCGGTGCGCGACTACTTCGCACAAGGGTCCACCATCACCGTGCCGCAAATGCTGGAGCTAGTCCGGATCTATTTTGCGGGCTAAACCGGCTCGGTAATTTAAGCGGGCGCACCCCCGGTAATTTAAGCGAGCGCACCAAGGAAACCGAAAAGCGCTCCCCGTTCGCCAAAGGCGTGACGGGGAGCGCTTTTATAATTCTGACAGATCAGCCGCAGCACACCGGTCACCAGGTTCCGCAGCGCCGCCAGCAGTTGCGGCGGCGGCCCATTCCGGCCTACGCCGGAATCCAGGGGCGCCCACTCCGTCATTCCGGCGTAGGCCGGAATCCAGGGGCGCCCACTCCGTCATTCCGGCCCCCTCCGTCATTCCGGCGTAGGCCGGAATCCAGTCGGCGGCCCCCTCCGTCATTCCGGCCCCCTCCGTCATTCCGGCGTAGGCCGGAATCCAGTCGGGCCCACTCCGTCATTCCGGCCCACTCCGTCATTCCGGCGTAGGCCGGAATCCAGGGGCGGCCCCCTCCGTCATTCCGGCCCCCTCCGTCATTCCGGCCCACTCCGTCATTCCGGCGTAGGCCGGAATCCAGGGGCGGCCCCCTCCGTCATTCCGGCCCCCTCCGTCATTCCGGCCCCCTCCGTCATTCCGGCGTAGGCCGGAATCCAGGCGGGCCCATTCCGTCATTCCGGCCCCCTCCGTCATTCCGGCGTAGGCCGGAATCCAGTCGGCGGCCCCCTCCGTCATTCCGGCCCCCTCCGTCATTCCGGCGTAGGCCGGAATCCAGTCGGCGACCTACTCCGTCATTCCGGCGTAGGCCGGAATCCAGGGGCGGTGGGGCCGGTTCGTAGCTATAATCTCAATTTTACATACCCTTGTCAGCAGGGATAGGCCAGGCACTCGGATGGCAGCATCTTCAGTGTTAGCTCCCACCTCCTTTTAAGCCTATCCGAGCGGGAACCGTATTCACCCGCCACGCCGAGTACGGGACATCCACCAGATTATCCACGCGTTAGACATTAACATGATTGGGGCGCTAACGCCCGCCACGCGGCCGTAAATGTTCTCTACTCGGGTCAATTCCTCAGGCGACAACCAGCTAAATCTTGGTGCCGTATAATGAATCACGGCAAGGTAGATCAAATACAACAGGACCAGTATCATGGCGATGCCAACCAATCTTACAGCCCAACGGCCCAGCCTGGAGAACGTGCTGAGATAGTCCAGCTTGATGTTGAAGATTCTGTTGTCCCATTGCCGCCGCGTGTCATCCTCGTACTGTCTGCCCTCAAACAGGGAGGATTCCCTTACTGCCCGACCCTGCGTGGATTCCTCCTCAGCCTGGGGGATTTGGTGCTCCTCAGGAGGTGGAATTGTCATGTCCTTTGAGAGGTACGTTGGCGGTAGATGTCTGCGAAGTGTTGTTCAATCAGGTCGTCGGGAATAACGGCTTGCCTGCCGTATTTTCTCCATGTCCTGTCCCAAGGGCCTCCCGGCGTGTGGCTCATCGCCGACAGTTGAACCCCGTCGAACTTGCCATATATGTCGTAGACTTGGGCTAAGACACTTTTTTCGTGCTCGTCAAACGAGGTCTCGCGAGCCAGTATCAGCTTAGTCACAGGGCTTCCACCGTAGTACGAGAGATTATGATAAATTGCTGGCATCACTGGTCCGTAAGTCCAAGCCTCGAACTCTCTTTCCAGGAGCGGCTGGTGATAGAGACCTAGCATCCAACCGTGGGCGAAGAACACCAACTTCTGGACCTGGAGGGGCGTGAATGGCCTGCCGTCTGCTATTGACCGGTCTATGAAGTAGTTAGCCACGTGGCATGGGTCATGACGCATCATAATAATACCCCCTAGATGCTCTGAGGACGTGCGCGCATGAACGGAATTAGCTACAGCAACGGCACCCTCCTTGATACTCATTCTACACCCTTGCGTGGCAGCGACCAATAATTGAAGAAAAATGATGCCTTTCGTCTGTGCAATCCCAAGGCCCCTCATATGGTCGTCCCGCAGAAGTGAACGTCCCGCACCCAGTGCAACCGGTTTTCTATTCCCCAGTGCCCCCGCCAGATCTCCAGCAACCGGGCAGCATCCGCCTGCTCCGGCGGGAGGCTGGTGATGGCATAAGCCCGGTCCACTGTCTCCCGGCCCTTGTACCGCCTGGTCCATTCCACGCAGCAGACCTGTCCCAACCCAAGCCAGGTAATCGTTCAGAGCTGTCGATGCCCACAACCGCCGGTGTTCCGACCGGTCCCCATGCCGGCCCTCCTGGCGCGCCTCGCCAAAGCCCTCGCCCCAAGGCGGCTGTTCGAACAACAGACTTATATACCTGATTACACGGGGCCCCAGTCAACCCCTCTCTTTTCTTCTTATGCCACGCAATTTACAATTAATATATGGTGAACGTAAACACACCACTAATCGGCGTAACTATTAGCATTATCATTCTCTTATGACTAATCGGGTAGATATATTAGAGCGTGAAATGCTGGACGGCTTTGACCGGATGGAGCAGGAAATCCGAACATCCAAGGTTGAAGTTATAACGGCCATTGCTGAACATGAACACGACTCTGGCGGTAAGGTTGTCTTTCGACGACCTCCGTAGTCTTTCTTCCTTTGTCTTGTTCGTTCATTTATTTTTCCTCCAGCCGCCCAAGGCGGCTCGTGTAATTTGGTATATAATTCCCAATTAAAAGACCCTGAGGTCGGCGCGAGATGATTGACGACTGGCCGGGGGAAAGCTGACAAGGGTATGTATTTCATTTGGGACTTTACGCAGTTGAACGTGAGACCGCATAGAACGTGAGACCGCATAGTAGGGTAGGCTTGCTCAAATACAAAACCGCCCGTCACTCCGGCGTAGGCCGGAATCCAGGCGGGCCCATTCCGTCATTCCGGCCCACTTCGTCATTCCGGCGTAGGCCGGAATCCAGTCGGGTCCACTCCGTCATTCCGGCCCACTTCGTCATTCCGGCGTAGGCCGGAATCCAGTCGGGCCCACTCCGTCATTCCGGCGCAGGCCGGAATCCAGGTGGGTCCACTCCGTCATTCCGGCCCACTCCGTCATTCCGGCGTAGGCCGGAATCCAGTCGGGCCCACTTCGTCATTCCGGCGTAGGCCGGAATCCAGTCGGGCCCACTCCGTCATTCCGGCGTAGGCCGGAATCCAGTCGGGCCCATTCCGTCATTCCGGCGTAGGCCGGAATCCAGGTGGGTCCACTCCGTCATTCCGGCCCACTTCGTCATTCCGGCGTAGGCCGGAATCCAGTCGGGCCCATTCCGTCATTCCGGCCCACTTCGTCATTCCGGCGTAGGCCGGAATCCAGGTGGGCCCATTCCGTCATTCCGGCGTAGGCCGGAATCCAGGTGGGCCCATTCCGTCATTCCGGCCCACTTCGTCATTCCGGCGTAGGCCGGAATCCAGTCGGGCCCATTCCGTCATTCCGGCGTAGGCCGGAATCCAGGTGGGCCCACTCCGTCATTCCGGCGTAGGCCGGAATCCAGGCGGGTTCACTCCGTCATTCCGGCGTAGGCCGGAATCCAGGTGGGCCCATTCCGTCATTCCGGCGTAGGCCGGAATCCAGGTGGGCCCACTCCGTCATTCCGGCGTAGGCCGGAATCCAGGCGGGTTCACTCCGTCATTCCGGCGTAGGCCGGAATCCAGTCGGGCCCACTCCGTCATTCCGGCCCACTCCGTCATTCCGGCGTAGGCCGGAATCCAGTCGGGCCCACTCCGTCATTCCGGCGTAGGCCGGAATCCAGGGAAGGGGAGTCGATCCGGTCCCTGTCCTGAGCGCATCACGCCCGATAACGTTCCGGCTTGGAACAAAAACAAGAGGCGCGGTATATCCGCGCCTCTGCTTTTGTGGTCTGCGAACGGTTTTCAGGTTAACCGGCGGCCTGGGCCGCAGCCAACTCCACCAATTTGTCGAAAGCGGCTTGGTCCTGGACCGCTAGGTCGGCTAGAATTTTCCGGTCTAACTCTATGCCGGCTTGCTTCAAGCCGTACATGAACTGGCTGTAAGTCGTACCGGATTGACGGCAGGCCGCCCCAATGCGGACAATCCACAACCTTCGGAAGTCTCCCTTCCGTTCACGCCGGTGCCTGTAGCTGTGGGACCAAGCGTGCATCAGGGCCTCTTTGGCCCACTTGTAGTTGCGATGAGAAGAACCTTGGAACCCTCTCGCCGCCAACATTACTTTCTTGTGACGACGGTGTTTGGTAACGCCTCTTTTGACTCTGGACAAAGATGGACTCCAACAGTGGTCTGATTAGCTCAGCCGTAAGGTAGCAGTCGTTTCAGCTTGGGCACGTCGCTATCGGCGACGACCAGCTTGTCCGAATACTTGCGGGTAACCTTAGTGGGCTTCTTGCGACGCAGGTGGCTGCTCATTCGCTTGCGGCGCATCAGCTTCCCGGAACCGGATATGTGGATGCGGGCCTTAGCGCCCTTGTGGGTTTTGATTTTAGGCATCAGCTACTTTTTGCACCTGTTGATCGGTCCGCACTACGGCTTGCACGGACGGCAACAATATCATCGACAGCGCCCTTCCTTCCATAGACGGGGGTTTTTCCAAGCGGACCTCATCTTTAAGATCGTCGGCCACTCTTTTCAGCACCGACAGGCCCAGTTGCTGATGCGCGGCTTCCCGGCCCCTGAATCGCACCGTCAACTTTACCTTCGAGCCGTCTTGAATGAGCTCACGTACCTTGCGGGTCTTGGACTCAAGATCGTGGGACCCTATGTTAGGGCGGAAGCGCACCTCCCGAAGCTCGGTGCTTTTCTGACCCTTCTTGGACTCCCGGTCTTTCTTGGCGGTCAGGTAGCGTAACTTTCCGTAGTCTAGCAGGCGACAAACCGGGGGGTCAGAGTTTGGGGCCACCTCTACCAAGTCAAGTTCTGAATCGCGGGCAAGCCGGATGGCCTGGGAGATTGAGAGCACTCCCATTTGTGAACCATCCTCACCAATAAGCCGTATCTGCGGAGAGGTAATCCTTTCGTTTACCCGATATTGTCTAGCTATGCTCTCCTCCCTCCATTGAAAGATTCACCATGTGCATATAATACAAGACATAAACTTTACCACAAGCCAATTGACCCGTCAATCACAAACCAATCATTGAACAATGAAAAGGCCCTGAGTCATTGAACAAGGCCTTTTCATTCTCCCGTCTTTCCCATCTCCCGTCATTCCCGCGCAGGCGGGAAACCATCTCCCGTCATTCCCGCGCAGGCGGGAAACCATCTCCCGTCATTCCCGCGCAGGCGGGAAACCATCTCCCGTCATTCCCGCGCAGGCGGGAAACCATCTCCCGTCATTCCCGCGCAGACGGGAAACCGTCTCCCGTCATTCCCGCGCAGGCGGGAAACCATCTCTCGTCATTCCCGCGCAGGCGGGAAACCATCTCTCGTCATTCCCGCGCAGGCGGGAATCCATGCACGTAGGGGCAAAGGAACGTTACCAACAGGCAATAACTCTGGATTCCCGCCTGCGCGGGAATGACGGTTTGGGGCTGCTGACGCGCCTGATTTCGCAAATGTCAACACAGCCTGGAGAGGCAGTCACTGCGGCGCTGGATGATGGGCAGTGACCGGATGATGGGCAGTGACCGGATGATGGGCAGTGACCGGATGATGGGCAGTGACCGGATGATGGGCAGTGATATGAAGACTTCAGTCGTTGTCAGGGGTGTCGAAGTCCTGGTTCAGACCTCGAAGAAACTCCTCGATGCCGGGTGACAATTCGAGATTGCTCGGCGATTCTTCGGCCTGTTCGCGGTCGTAGCGTTCCTCCAACCGTTGCAAGAGTGAGGCTCCGTCCGAAGCGTCGTTCATTATGTCTTGAAGCGCCTGGTATTGCTTTTGGCCCCGTTCCGGCTCTTTCAGACGGTCGGGAAGCTGGTACAGGTTGCACAACACTTCCATCAACCGGGATGCGCCGGTAAAGTCTTCATCCACTTGGAAGTATTGAGGCAGGTGGACGACGAAGGTCCTGGTATCTATGCCCAGCTTTTCAGCATTTTGGGAAATCAAGTAAGTAATGGTGGTTGGCCCCTCGTAGTTGCTGGGGCGGGCCCCAACCAAGCGGTAGTCCTCTTCGGCTTGCGACTGCCCGGTGCTTCCCGATACCAGCAACGGCCTGGTGTGGGGCACCATGTCGTACATCGCGCCGACCAGTGAGTACCGCTTGACCCCCAGGAACTTGATTAACTCTGTCATCGACTCGATGTAATCTTCCCCCAGGATGTGGGGTTCCAGCAGGTGGGCAAATATCAAGTCGGGGGCTTGTTCCCGGATGCTGTAACGAATAACGGTGCTGGGGATTGAATATGCCCGGGTGCCGTGTTCGATGTAGGACCGGGGCCGGTACCGCGTGAAGTCGTAGAACCGTCCGGGCCGGGCCAAGCGTCCCAAGTCTTTGGCTTGGGTGTACCGTTCCAGCCGGTCGAGGCTCAATGTGCCCACGTTGCCCACGTCGATCCAAGGCCGCAGCGTGGCCAGCAGGTGCGGCTCCTTGAACTCGGGCACCGGGTCTATGAGTTCAAAATCACCTATTCGCATGGTTACAGTGTGACAGTGGAAATTTGCATTTACAAGGCCTTGAGGGGCGCCTAAGATAGCGTTCCGTTTCAGGTGGCTGTCCAGCGGCGACGGTGCAGTGGATTCCTGCTTTCGCTGGAATGACGGGAGATTTCAATTGAGCCTAGCACTGTCCGATTTGGGTTAATTTGCCTTCCCGCCATGCCACCGAACCCGCCCGCACCGTTAGGAACGTGTCTAATCGTATCTTGCCGTCGACGTTGTGGCCCGCCGAATCAAACCAGACAAAGCGGCCCTCCCGGACGTCGTACACCGCGGCATCGCCGGACATGCCCGGGGCCAGCGACCCCAAGGAGTCCTGAAGGCCCAACACTTGGGCCGGCCGTGATGTGCTGGCGGCGATGGCAGCGTCTAAGGGCATACCCAACGCATGGAACTTGCTGACCAGATCGTTCATCAAGTAGACGGTGCGTCCCGGAGGAGCGATGTGGATGTCGGTGCTGATGGTGTCGGGGAAAAAGTCCTGTTGAAGCGACGCCTTCACTACTTCGGAGTCGCAATGCACCCCCGCGTGGGCCACGTCCATTATGACGCCCCGCGCGGCGGCGTCTTTGACCTCCGTCCGAACCTTGCCGTTGCCGTCGAGGATACATTCCTGGTCGCCGTTGAAGGCGTGGGTCACAATGTCTCCCGGGCCAAGAAACCCCAGTATATCGGGCAAGGGGATGGGAGTCCCGCTTACGTGGACCATCAAGCGGCTCTTGGACTGGTCGGCGGCGGCCCTGGCCAACCGCATCGCGTTGTGGGCGTTCCAATGGGCCACGGCGTCCACATGCATCCTGACCTTGACGCCCAAGCAGAACCCTGGATTGTTGGTGATGGCGTTGGACGTCTGGTCAACGTCGATCACCCTCATGTCGTGCAACGCGCCGCCAAGGACCCGGTTGGCGGCCAACCCCACGGCCCCGATGTGCAGGAATGCCAGCAGGCGAGTGCGGTGGGCCGGGAAGACGTAGTCCCGCATCGCCCCATAGTTGAGGAACCCGGCGCTGCCAGCATCCACTCCCGTGGTTGTTCCCGCGGAGAGGCATTTTTCATCGGCATGGACGGCGGTGCCGTTGCCGCCGTGATAAAAATGGCCGTGCAAGTCGATGAGTCCGGGCGTAACCAACTTTCCCGGAATGTCTACGGCGGCGACAGCGGACTGGGGATCGATTCGCTCCGCAACCGCAGCAACCAAGCCGTCTTTGAACGCGATGTCTCTCCGGTCGTTCAACCCCTGGGCCGGGTCAAGTATTGTCCCGCCGGTTAACACAAGGTCGTAGGCTATTTCTGTGTCAGTCATTGTTATCCTCCTGACGCTCCCCGGTTATCGGCTGCCCGAAAACTAACAGTCGTCATCTAAAGATTCGGGGTACTCCAACCGGCGGAGCCTGGGATAGACCAATTCCTTGGGGTTATCCAAGTCCTTGTCCAGAATCTCCGGAGACTCCTGCACCATGTGAGACCCGAAGCTGTTGATGACCTGTTGGATCAGCAGCCTGACTACTTGGGGCGACCGCCCCTCCAACCGACCCAATTGGTACGCCAGCGTCACCGCCAACTGGTTCCTGGTGATCTGGTCAAAGGCTGAAGGGTCTTTCAGGTCCTCGGGCATACCGCCGCATTGGTCGAGGAAGTCATCGAGGACCTGTCCGATGATGTCGGGCATACCTCCCAGTTCGATCTCAGTCATGTACGCGGTCAGCTTGTCAGAGAGCTCGACGATGCCGTCCTCCGACAGTAGCAAGCCGTTCAGGTCCAACTCGGAATCTTCGCCCGGATTTTCGGTCATTTGAGACTTACTCCTGAAGAAAGCCTGATGGGCGCCGGGTCAGAACCCTGTAGCAAGCGAGGTAAGGCCCCCAACGACGGGGCCAATCACCTTCCACAAGATGCCCAGGCCAAGGGCATAGTCCAACATAATTATCCCAACCAGAAGCACCGGGCCATACCGCTGGAACCGTGAGTAGGAATCGAGGCTGGACTTGGGGATGAACGCTTCCAGCACCCGCGACCCGTCCAAGGGCGCCAAGGGGATGAGGTTGAACACGGCCAACAGCAGGTTGAAGAAAATGACCAAGCCCAGAATGTCGGAAAGCGCGGGAAGAAAGCCCCCGGACATTACATAGGTTGCTTGGTCCAAACCCGGTACCCGCGAATCCAGTACTCCCAATTGTAGCGGGATTCCGAGAAGGAACGCCATGATCAGGTTGGAAAACGGGCCGGCCGCAGCCACTAAGGATGTTCCCTTGACGCCGTGGGCCACCCGGTGGGGATTTATGGGCACCGGTTTGCCCCAGCCGAACCCGGCAATAAACATCATCAGCGTTCCAGCCGGGTCCAAATGCCGCAACGGGTTCAACGTGCACCTGCCTTGTTGGTGCGCGGTGACATCACCCAAGCGGTGGGCCACGAAAGCGTGGTTGAACTCGTGTACGGTGATGGCGGCGACGACGGCAATGGCGACCAGAACGGTAAGCCGCAAAAAGCTGACCGGGTCGTGCAGCAACAGTTCCCAGGAAGCTAACAGCATTGGCTACCCGGCGAGAGACAAAAGCAGACTATTCGTCATCTTCTTCGTCGGGGTCCGCGTGAGAGGGTATATCCCCTTGCGGAAACGCCGACGCCGGCAGCAACGCCACATGCCGGTCCCTCCGGTTTGGTTGAGGCCGGGGCATGTCTTGCAACGCTTGTTTCAAGTCCGACAAGCTTGCTTGGGACACTGCGCCAACGTCGAGGGCCAGCCCGTGTATGCCGGCGTCCCGCAGCATCTCCAATTCCTGCTTCTCCGGAGGAGCCGAGACCTCTACGAGGACGTACTTGCTTGTTCGAGTGGTAACCGCGGTAACGGTCGCCAACTCTCCCAAGGTCCATGCGCCCGTTTTGCCGGGCACGCGCACCATGATTACGTCCACCGGCAGGGCCTCTATTGCCCGCAACTGCCTCTCATCCACATCGGTCCCCAAGCAAAGGATACGTGCGACGTCCTTTGAAGACAGAGCGCCAACCGCCGTATCCGGTAAGCCGAAGGCCACCATGTCGCCGCCGGCTTCCTGTGATGATTGAGCCGACTCCTCGTTCAGTTCGTCCGCTTGGACACCCCAAGGAACTGCGGTAAGCCCTTCGGCCAGGCCCTTGAGGCTGTCGGCACCGTCTACGCCCGACAAAAGCGCCCCGTCCGGAGACACCGACGCCACAATCTCGCAGCCGGCCGCGTGCGCGGCGGACACCAGGGTCACCAAGGCCATGCCGGGCGCCCTCGGAGCGCGCCGGGCTCCAAACCCCATGGGAGCCGGGGCGTTGGTGTTAATCTGTTCCAATCGGTCTAAAAACTTGCTCATCCACTAATTCCCGCAACTGATTCCAGGTTACGCCGGTGATTATAACTTATACCTTTACATTTGTCGGCATGTGGCTGCCTTTGGGTTCCGTTTACTTGTGGCTGATGAGGGGTTGATGAATAGGGACCGACTTCGGTATATCCTCCATACCTTGCTCATTGAATCGCTGCTCATTGAATCGCTGCCCTAACAATTAGCACAATTATGGCACTTGCCAGCCTTGCCCCGCCGTAGTGTAATGGCCCCCCCCACCGGACCCGGTGGCGCTTAGATCTGAGGCCCTCGTTGCCGAGGGCTATCATTTTGTAAGGGAGGAACCATGAACCTGAAGGCGACCTGCTTACCCCTGGCTATCTGCACCGCTCTAATCTTGCTGGTTGCGATGCTGGCTTGCGGACCATCGGACGAATCATCACCGCCAGAGGAACAACCGTCAGTTACTAACCAATCCGAGGAAGCAACCTCAACTCCCACTCCCACTCCCACCCAAACCCCGGCAGAGAAGTATCCCAAGCTGGACCCTACCCTCCAACAGATCGTGGGTGAATTCGATACCGGAGAGATAACGGAAGCTGAGGCTGCGAAGAAGGCCCCTGTGTACGACGGTCATTTGGTCCTTACCGCGACCGACGTACCCGCTTCCAACATCAACACCCTGGATACATGGATGGAGGAGCAGGAAATTGCGCCCCGCTATACGGTTACGGTCATGGCTCCGCCCCTCATCTATGCCTACGTCCCGGTCTCCCTGTTGGGAGACTTGTCCAACCGGGACGACGTGGAGAGGGTACGGGCAACAGAGGAGTGGGAAGTGCACATGGCTCCGCCCCGTGGCTTTGTGGGACAGGGCGGCACTCCGCCCAAGCCGAGGCTGCCCCAAATGAAGGGCTATCCGTATCCGAAGCTTAAAGGCAGGCTACACGGCATCGTATATGAGTTCGAGCACGGGGGACTTACGGCTGAACAAGCCGCTCAAAAGGGGATGGAGAACCAAGGCACATCCATCCGCGTGAGCATACAGTTCAGCGACCATACCCAGGTCCAGGTCACCGCCGCATGGTTGAAGAGCGAGGGCGTACAGGACTCGGCCCTTGACGTGTACGATAGCAGCATCCTGGCCTACATCCCGGTCCCCCTGTTGGGGGAGCTCTCCACCAAGCCCGGAGTTCTCGCAGTACGCACGGCACGCAGGCCCGCCGGTGCGGGATCACGTCCGCAGAAGCCCACCGGCCAAGCACAGCCTCCCGCGCCTCCCCCAACGATTGTAAGTCAAGGCGTAGCAGCCCATCACGCAACCAGGTGGCCCTCTGCTTACGACGGCACCGGCGTCAAGGTGGGCATAATCGACATAGGCTTCAATAACTTCGTCGCACTCAGGAACGCCGGGGAGCTTCCGGGAATCGTCCAGGTGAAACAACGGTGCTACGATTCGGGCAGAGACAGGATCCCCTCCAACATCATCGCCGAGTGCACCGGGGACCCGCACGGTTCAACGGTGGCCGAGGCCCTGGTTGACGTCGTTGATGGAGCAACCCTGTACATTTCGAACGCGATGCGCCTCGATGACGACCGCCTGGCTATGACCAGGTTGAAAGAGGACGTGAAGTGGATGATCGGGGAAGGCGTGGACGTCATCAACTACTCCGTATATTGGGGTCTGCATATTGGGGTCTGCGTTACGGCCTCAGTGATGGCGTCGCCCGGTACAAGAGCGCAATAGACGAAAGAAACCAGATCGATCCGTTGGAGACCATCGACCATGCCGTAGAGTCCGGCGTGACATGGGTCGGCATTTTAGGCAACGACCACCAGCGAATTTGGACCGGCCCGTTCAAAGACACCGTCCTCAGACCCAACAATATCCATAACTACACCGACACGGATGAGCGGAACTATATAACCATTGACCCAACAAGTCAGGACTTGTTCGTAGAAATGCGGTGGGACGATGCCTGGAACCGGGCTGATTGCGACCTGGACATCTACATGTACCGGGTCACTCCCGCCTGCCACATACGGTACGTGAACGCGGGCGGCATCGATCCACAGAACGGCGTAATGGGCCAGTACCCGCACGAGGAGATCGAGATTCCCACACTGCCCGGAAGGTACTTCATCACCATCAGGAAGCGTCCCGCCATCGCGGGCAGGGTCGATCCGTGCACGAGCACCAAGTGGATGCAACTCAGCGTCTGGCAACCGCACACCCTGGAACACGCCGGGACCGGAGGTACCCTCAGGTATCCGGGGGACACTACGAGCCCGGGGGCGTTGACCGTGGGCGCCGCGCCTCATTACAACACGTCCGCGATCCAGGCATACAGCGGGCAAGGCCCCACCACCGACGGGCGGACTGAGCCGGACGTCGTGGGGGCCGACTGCGGAGAGGCAAGGTCGTCTCCCAACGAGGTCACCCCCGGCACGTCCACCCAGAGGCTGGGAACCAAGTGCTGGTTCTGGGGCACCAGCCAAGCCGCGCCTCACGTTGCCGGTCTCGCCGCCATGATAATCAACAGATACGACAAACCCGATGCCCGCCAATACACAGCCAAGGATGTGGCGGAGTGGATTAAGGCGACCGCAACACAACGCATCCCCGCCACCGATCCTAACAACACCTGGGGTCATGGGTTTGCCACGCTTCCCGTCCCCGCTCCCATGGCAAGCCTTTCGCCGGTCCCCAAGTCTATCAATGTGGGCCAGTCCTTGAATGGGACGCTTACGGCTACCAACGTAGGGACCGCACAACCGTCCTGGTCAACCGTGCCTCAGACCCTGTCATAGGTGTCAAGGAAGACACGGGCAACCTGGCCCTGGACGGCGTCTGCCCCGGGAACGTTGGATCGACTGTATCAGTTGCGCATGGCAGGGCTGTCACCGTCAAGGGGTGTGTTCCCGGCAAGGCCACGCTTAGGCTCTACAAGCGGGGAACCGGGGTTCTGCTGGCAAGCTATCCCTTGGATATCAAGAGTACGGCGACGTACCGGCCTTCCCGCACGGGAATCACCACGGCCCAGCGGGTCGCCGCAGGAACCAGCAAGACGATTAACGTTGATAGCATGTTCACCCGCGAAGAGTGGTACACCGTCTCATCGTCCAACGACGCAGTAGTCAGGGCTAAGACGGCAAACGCGAATCTCACAATAACCGGCATGAAGGCCGGAAGCGCGAGAGTTACCGTCACCGCACACAACGGCAGGGGCAGGGTCACTCAGACCTGGGCGGTAACGGTCACCGGCACAGCGACGACTACTCCGAACCCGCCGACGAACCCGCCACCCAGCGGAGGTACGCCGCCGTCCGTCAATGCTGGTGATGATAAAACGGTTGGCCGTAACGTGTGGGTAGGCATCCACGGCATGGGTTCCCCCGTCAATGACGACGACGATTTGACCTTCGCCTGGGCGCAGGCCAGCGAGACAACCGTAGCTATGAAGAAGTCGCTGTCTGCCGGGGGCGGGACCTACGTTCCCAATTCCATAGGTTCGGATGCCTTCCGGTTCTTGTCGCCCTCGTCGCCTGGCACGCTTAAATTCACGCTCACCGTGACCGACAAGGGGACCAACATTCCCGCTTCGGACACGATGTCCGTTATAGTGAGATAATGCCGCATGGAGGCTTGAGCGATGATGGAATGGGAACATGTTAATGACTATATCTGACGGTACCGGCATGAGGAGCGAGGATGGTACGCTGTCGTGCATCTCTATACTGTTCCGGATGAGAGGCAGGTTGAAGGGCAGAAACGGTTGCGGCTATGCCAACCACGGCAATAAGTATTTCTGTCTCCATGGGGGTCGAACCTCCATTGTCGGAATGCGTCTGCGAGCCGGATTCTTACCCAAAAACGCCCACTGTACCACAGGCTCACCGCACGTGATAATTATGTGACCGTTCACCGCCCCACGGGTACCCGTCCTCGTCCCCGTCCTGAATCCTGAAGGGATTCACTCGGGACGTACCGAGTATTTATCAGCCAGAAGTAAACGGCACCCTGCCTTTGTGCCCAGGGCTTTGGATAAAGTCTTATCCCATAGCGCAATCCCGTGCCAGCCCAGCCTGGCATGGGATTGAGGACGGCCCTCTTGAAGACAAGGATGGATGTTGAATTAACTGGCGCGACTCCGGCAATGTGCCCTGTCTTCCGGTCGGGTTGTACCTCGACGGTCCAGAAATGCTTACGCCGTACATCTGTAACGGCGTAAAACCATGGGTGCAAGGTGGTTTTCGTTACAATGGATAAGGAACAGGGGATGCGGGGTTGGTTTCTACGTTATAACGGTTATCATAAAAGATTCCGAAGTAAATTTACACCGAAAAAAGATTGACATTGATAGTGGCGTGTCATACTATGGCAGGGTTAAAATAGGCTCAATCGCCGTCAAACAACCCCATGTACTCCAATGATTACAAAAGGAGGCACAGCATGGCAAACAAGGAAGACCTCGCCCTCATGGCCCACCTGATGCGTCGCGCTGGTTTCGGGGCTTCTCAAGAAGAGCTCGAAGCTAACGTTGCCAAGGGATACGATGCCACTGTAGAAGAGTTGATAAATCCCACGGAGCACCGTCCGGATGATAAGGCCAACTCCTTTGCAATGGTCACCAGGTATCACCCCGGCACGTTGCTGCCGGGCGGTGTGCCCACCCTGGGCCAAGCCGCTTGGGTATACAGCATGATCAACACCAAGCAGCCCTTGGTCGAAAAGGTGGCGCTGTTCTGGCACCACGTGTTCGCCACCGGTAACTCCAAGGTGGACAACTGTGACCAGATGCTGATCCAAATAGACATGTTCCGGCAATACGGCTTGGGCAGCTATAAAGAATTGCTGGCCCAAGTGGCCAAGAACCCGGCCATGATCTACTGGCTGGACAACAACGAGAACCACCGGGACGCCGTCAACGAGAACTGGGGCCGTGAGCTGTTGGAGCTCTTCTCCATGGGCGTCAGCAACTACACCGAGGTTGACGTACGGGAAGCTTCGCGCGCCTTCACCGGCTGGACCATTTCCCCGAAGATTCCCCGTCTGCCCTACGGCCGTTTCTCCTGGCACTTCGACTACCGCGAGTACGACCACGACGACGGCGAGAAGACCTTCCTGGGCCACACCGGCAACTTCGACGGTGAGGACATCATCGACATCATCGTTCGTGAGCCCTCCACCGCCCGGTTCATCTGCCGCCACGTTTACAACTTCTTCGTGGCCGATGAAGTGCAAGTCCCAGCTTGGACCATCGAGCCCGCCAGGGACGAGGATGCGCTGGACCAGATGATCACCGTATTTGAAGAGTCGAACTACGATATGCGGGCGCTGCTGCGGTTCGTGCTTAAGTCCGACTTCTTCAAGAATGCCCGGTTCTCCAAGATCAAGAGCCCCGCTGAAGTAGTGGCCGGCACCCTGCGAATGGCAGGCTCCTGGGAGCGCCCGGGGCCGGGAATCAGGAACATCGGCTTGCAGTCCAATTACATGGGCCAAGCTCTGATGGACCCGCCCAGCGTCGAGGGTTGGTACACCGGTTCCGAGTGGATTAACAGCGGTTCCCTCTTGGCCCGGGTCAATTTCGTCGCCGACCAAGTCGCCAACACCAGCCTCCCCGGTGTGAAGAAGGTCATCGGCTCCATGAAGGCGTCGGGTATCACCAGCCCCGAGCAACTATTGGATGCTTCCCTTGAGCACATGGGGTACTTGGAACTTGGAGAAGACACCCGGCAGCAGCTTCTGGACCATGCCAAGGGTGAAGGCGACATAAACTGGAACGACGAGTCCGCCGCCGGGGTGCGGATCGGCGAGATGCTCGCCCTCGTAGGGGCGACCACTGAGTACCAGTTCGGTTAATCGCTGAGTACCAGTTTGGTTAATCACAAAGAAGGAGCAAGGAGAGAAAGCATGACCTCTACTAAGAAAGACCCGGTCATTGTGGTCCTGCAGCTTACCGGCGGCAACGACTACTTCAATACGGTGATCCCTTACAACGACCCGTTGTACTACGACAACCGCCCGGCCGTTGGGTACGCCCAAGACCAGATCATCAAGATCGACGACGAGATGGGCTTCATGCCCACCATGGGTCCCATTAAGGGGCTTTATGACCAGGGCAAGGTTGCCGTAATCCATGGCATCGGCTACCCTGACTCCCCCAGGTCCCACTTCCGCTCCATGGACATCTGGCACACCTGTGAGCCGGACAAGGTTGGAACCGAGGGATGGGCCGGCCGGTTGGCCCGAGACCTGGACCCCAACAAAGAGAACGTGCTTACGGCCATCAACTTCGGTCACGGCCTTCCGCGCGCCTTGGTGGTCCCCCGCGTGCCGGTGGCGGCCATCAACGACCTCAGCACTTACGGTGTGCTTACTGGCATCGAAGACCAGAGCCAGCGGTCCAAGGCGCTGGACCTCTTCGCCCGGATGTACTCCCCTGCTATAGGCGCGAGCAACGTTACCGATTATCTGCGCTCCACTGGAATGGAAGCCATGACCGGCGCCGACGTCGTGAAGATCGCTCCGGACCGGTACTCCTCCAGCGTCGAGTACCCGAATTCCCCCATCTCCTCTCACTTGAGGGACATCGCCCAGGTTTACCTGGCTGACTTGGGGACCCGGGTCTTCTACACGCAGCACGGCAGCTTCGACACCCACGCCGGTGAGGCGGGCGCCCACCCGCAGTTGTGGCGCGAGGTTTCCGAGGGCATCTCGGCCTTCTTTGAAGACCTCCATGCCCACGGCCAGGGCGATAACGTGATCATGTACATGTTCACTGAGTTCGGCCGCCGTGTCCACGATAACGGCTCCGGCACCGACCACGGCGCTGCAGGCGTTGCCTTCGCCATAGGCGACAAGGTCAATGGCGGCATGTACGGCGAGATGCCGTCCCGCCGGTCCGAGGACCTGGAGCAGGGCGACTTGGTGCCGAACTACGACTTCAGGGGCGCTTACAGCACCATCCTGGAGAACTGGTTCAACGTCGATGCCCAGCCGATAGTCGGCGGCAACTTCGAGAAGCACAACTTCATATAGGTCGTACTGACGGCCCGTCGGCCCCGATGAAATCGGGGCCAATACGGAATATCCGGACCTTTGGGCCGGAGGGACCTCCAGGGAGGACGAACCCTCCGGCCTATAATCTGGGGCAGACGGTATGCCCCATCCATTGCGATAGGGCCGGAGTTGTTGTTTGCAGATGTTTACCCGCCGGCCCAGAGCTTGAACAGGAGGACACAATATGGCACTAGAAACGGTAGCCGGAGGGCGCGCTTGGATTTACAGCCACAACGTGGGCCGAAATGCCGCGGCGGGCTCCGGTTTCTCTCAACCTATCGGCATTGCCGCGGGCAAGGATGGCGTGGTCTACGTCGCCAACCGGGGCACCGACAACAACCCGAACCAGCGTATCAGTAAAGTAACCCTTAACCACGAGTTCATCAACGAGTTCGGCCGCATCGGGCCCGCTTACGGCGGCGGCGCGGAGGACGGCGACGCCGGCGACAACAACCAGTTCGTCTTCCTCACCGGCATTGCCATCGACCCCGACGAAAACATCTACGCCGCGGACGAGTGGATGAACCGGATTACCGTCTACGACAAAGACGGCAACCTCCTTCGAACCTGGGGAGAAGCCGGAGACGGTGAAGGACAGCTCAACGGGCCTTCCGGAGTCGCCGTCGACGGCGATGGGAACGTAGTCGTCGTTAACAGCCTCAACAGCCGCGTACAGAAGTTTACCAAGGACGGTAAGTACGTCAGCGGCTTCGGCGCAAAGGGCGACGGCGAGGGCGAACTGGACATGCCTTGGGGAATCACCCTCGACAACAGTGGCGATGTCTACATTGCCGACTGGAACAACCACCGGGTGCAGAAGTACAGCCCAAGCGGCACGCTACTGGCTACTTTCGGACACGGTGGGACTGGGCCGGGAGCTCTGCAGCACCCCACCGGAGTGGCGGTGGACGGCGACGGCGATGTCTACATAGTCGACTGGATGAACGAACGGGTCGTTATCTACAACTCCGACGCCAACCCGTTGACCTACCTTAGCGGCGACGCCGTTGAGATGTCCCCGTGGGGTCAACAGTCGCTGGACGCCAACCCCGACCAAGCCCGACGCCGGCGCCAGGTCTACGACCTCGAAGAACAGCAGCGGCGTTTCCGAATGCCGGTGGCTTGCACCTTCGACCAGGAGACCAACCGCCTCATCGTCTGCGACACCCAGCGCGGGCGGTTGCAGGTCTACATCAAGGACACCGAGTACCAGGACCCGCAGTTCAACCTGTAGCATCCCTTGGTATCACCGGAGCTATCGAGGCCAGCGTCAGTAAAGGCGCTGGCCTTTTCTATTACGGGAACATCAGCGCCGTTGACTGAGTCATAGCGCCCATATATGGTTGTGTTATGATTCCTCCATTCGATGGCGATGGACTCCTCCCCCCGGTCATCCATTGGGCTTCTTGGGACGAATTGGTTGACCGGTTCGGAAACAATACGCGGAGACGCCTGCTTGTGGCTGGACTGAGGGCCGCACTGGAAAGGTTGAAACGGACGGAGTGCAGGACCTTATATATCGACGGCAGCTTCGTCACTGACAATGAGGTTCCAAATGACTTCGACGCTTGCTGGGATGAAGCCGGAGTTAATCTCTACGCACTGGACCCCGTTCTTTTGATATTCGACCAGACGAGAGAATCTCAGAAAGCCAAGTACATGGGAGAGTTGTTTCCAGCATTAACAATAGCGGACCTGGAAGGGACGACGTATCTGGAATGGTTGCCAATGGAAAAGATCACCCGAAAACCGAAAGGGATTGTCGCCATTGACTTGGGAGGTCTGTGATGCCTGATATGATCAAGAACGACCAGCATTACGAGACTACCAAATACTGGGTAGAGAAGTTTGCCCATACGCTTGATAGCCTGAGACTTAGGTCGAAGGAGAGCTTGAAGGACCTGCATCCCCTTCTCGCCAAGGCTCAAGAGGATGCGGCGGCGAGCGTGTTGCAGAGGAAGAACGCCAGATACAACAGTACGAGGCTAAAGATTACGAGTCGGCGACCTTGGCGACAATCAGGAATGTCGCAACCGTCTTGTACTGTGGAGCAGGCAATCCGGCCTTGGCAATAAAAAGTGATTGAACGTTGCTCCTGACCATCGACATAGGCAACACCGCCATAACCCTCGGCGTGTTCGACGGCGACCGGCTGACTACCACGCTCAGGGTAGCTACCGACACGCGCCGGTTGGCTGACGAGTACGGCCTGTTGCTCATAAACCTGCTGGGCCTCAAGGGAGTTGAACCAGCCGAAATAGACGCCGCCTGTATTTGCAGCGTCGTGCCGCCCTTGACGGTGGTCGTTGAAGACGTTTGCCGCAACTCCTTCCACGTGGAGCCGGTCACGGTCTCTGTCGGGACGCGCACCGGTCTCAAGATACTCTATGACAGCCCAAGGGATGTCGGAGCCGACCGTATCGTGGACGCAGTGGCCGCCATAGACCTGTACGGCGCCCCTATCGTAGTGGTGGACACTGGTACGGCTACAGTGTTCGACGCAGTCAACCGGGACGGCGAATACTTGGGCGGCGCCATTGCCCCCGGCATCAGCTTGGCGGCCGAGGCATTGTTTCTCAATACGTCTCAACTCCGCCGGGTGGAGTTGGTCGCGCCGCAAGCTGCCATCGGCCAGAACACCACCAGGGCGTTACAATCGGGGTTGGTGCTGGGGTACGCCAGCTTGGTGACCGGCATGGTGCAGAGGTTCAAGGATGAACTGGGGCAGGACGCCAAGGTAATTGGCACCGGCGGCCTTATAAACGTCATTGCCCAGGAAACCAGTGTGTTCGACGCCATAAACCCGGACTTGACCCTGATTGGACTGCGGTTGATCCATGGACTGAACCAACCGCGGCCTGTCAGCCCTAAGTCGCATCCAAGCCGGTAGAGTAGTGGGGAAATGATGCCTGGACCACTGGAAAACAAGCACATCGTCCTGGGAGTGACCGGCAGCATAGCTTGCTATAAGGCTCTAGACTTGGCCAGCAAGATGGTGCAGGCGGGCGCTCTCGTTGATACGGTTATGAGCTACGGCGCCACCCAGTTCGTTACTCCATTGGCCTTCCGCAGCATCACCCACCGCGAGGTGGTTACCGACACCTTTGACCCTGACTCCCGTTACAGCGTGGAACACGTGGCCCTCGCCAAGCAGGCCGATGTAATCGTCATTGCCCCGGCCACCGCACATTGCATTGCCAAGCTTGCGGCAGGGTTGGCCGACGACGCGTTAACCACCACCGTCATAGCCGCCTCGTCTCCATTACTGGTGGCCCCGGCCATGGACGGCAACATGTTCCATCACGCCGCCACCCAGGAAAACCTCGCCAAGCTGCGAGAGCGCGGCGTGGTTATAGCCGGTCCGGCGTCGGGACGATTGGCCTCCGGCCTGACCGGGGTAGGGCGTTTGTTGGAGACGCCCGAGTTGCTGGGCTATATCGCTTACACCATGGGCAAAGACGGCGACTTGGCGGGCCGAACCATAGTGGTAAGCGCCGGCGGAACTGCCGAGCCCATAGACCCGGTGCGGGTTATCACCAACCACTCCTCCGGCAAGATGGGCTACGCCCTGGCCGAGGCGGCCCGGGACCGGGGTGCGCGCGTGGAGTTGGTCAGCGCGGCTAAAGGACTGCCCAACCCGCCGCTGGTGCACGTAGTGCCTGTGCAGACTGCCCAGCAAATGTGCGACGCGGTGCTGGCCCGTGTGAACAATGCCGACGCGTTGATCATGGCGGCGGCGGTGGCCGATTACCGCCCGGCGGAAAGCGCCCTTCAGAAGATAAAGAAGTCCGAGGACCAGTTGAATATCCCGCTGGCCAGGACCACCGACATACTGGCTGCGGCAACCGGCAACTTCGTGAAGGTAGGTTTTGCCGCCGAGAGCGAGAACTTGGTTCCCAACGCCAAGGTCAAAGTGCAGAGCAAGGGCCTCGACCTTATCGCCGCCAACGACATCACCATCGAAGGCAGCGGCTTCGGCGCAGACACCAACAAGGTGTCGTTAATCGACCGCAGCCTCAACGTTGAAGACCTGCCCTTGCTGACGAAATACGAGGTCGGCAACCGCATCCTAGACCGGGTTATTGGGTTGTTCCGGGACTAAGGTCTCGATTACAGTAAAAGTCTTTCGCCTGTGTCTTAACTGTAGTGATTGTATTAAATTCCTTTCGATAGAGTGAAAGATAATGAGGATACCCTGCTTGGCAACGGATCGGGCGACTGAGGTTAACAATGGTGCTTGACGGTCCAACAGCAACAATTATTGCGGCCTTGATTGCCGCTGCGGTTGTCTTTATAGCCAGCGGCTTGAATGTCGTTTACCGGCTTGGCAAGTTGGAGAAGGGCGCCGAGAATGTGGAGAAGGGGCTGGAAAAAATGGCCATGGATATGGAGAAGGCGCTGACGGCTGCGGCCGCGGATACGGAAAAGGCGCTGACGGCTGCGGCCGCGGATACGGAGAAGGCGCTGGCGGCGGTTGCTGCGGATACGGAGAAGCGCTTTGATCGATTAGAGGAAATTATACGGACTGAACAAGATGCAACACGGGCGGAGATCCGGCGGTTGGCTGAAGCTCTGGCATCGCACACTCACGATGCTGACGGAACAACCATCTTTCGGATACCGCCCGGTTAGTCCATGAAGTGCTTGTTCCTTCTCTCGGCCTTCTCCCCTCGGCCTTCTCCCCTCGGCCTTCTCCCAATGACAAGTGGAGGCAAAAGGTAGCTACCCCGAAACCGCCTCCTTGAACCGGCGTATCGCGTCTATGTGTTGGTCGGGACCCTTCAGCCCTGCCCGCATAGTGTTGACCGACAGGTGGGTGGCGCCTGCCTCGTCCCATGCGGCTGCGCCCTTGTTCCAAACATCGGCGTCGCCGTCCGAGATGTTGAGACGGCCCTCTATACCAATGCTCATGGGGTCGCGCCCCGCCTCCGTGGCGTATTGGCGCATCTCGGCTATGCGTTCCTGTCCCGCCGAGTCGGGTTGAAACTGGGGGAACCAGCCGTCTCCCATCCGTCCGATCCGTTTCACGACTTGGGGCGCTCCCCCGCCGAACCAAACAGGAATGGGCCTCTGCACCGGCAGGGGGTTGATCCCCGCGTGGGTAACTTGGTGGTAGCGGCCCTTGTAGTCGACGACTTCCTGGGTCCACAAGGCCCGCATCAGCTCTATCTGCTCCTCGCTGCGCCTGCCCCGGTTGCGGAAGCTCTCGCCCAAGGCTTCGTACTCCACGTGGTTCCAGCCGACGCCGATGCCCAAGCGCAGCCTGCCCCCGGTCAAAACGTCTACTTCGGCGGCCTGTTTGGCCACCAGCGCAGTTTGCCGCTGGCCCAGAATCAACACGCCCGTGGTCATTTCAATGGTTTCCGTGAGCGCAGCCAGATATCCGAATAGCACAAACGGCTCGTGGAACATGTCGTGTTGGCTGTAGGGCCGGTCCCAAGGTGCATGATGGCTGGGATCGGCGCCCAGCACGTGATCGAACACCAGCAAATGCTGGTAGCCCATTGACTCCGCCGCTTGGACGAAATCGCGAACTCCCACCGGGTCAGCGCCAATCTCGGTCTGAGGGAATATTGCTCCTAGTCGCATATGCGTCTCCTCGTTGGGATAAATCAGTCGCTTCAGCCCTTCCCTCGCATCGCCGCCGCCAGTCTGCGGAGTGTTGCTCTTCAGGGTGGGCCATCGCCAGTATCAAGGCTTTCGCCTCGGCTAGTCAACCGTCCGGGTTGTTGTTTCGGACGTTGGGCATCTAAGTTATACTACTCACAACGCCCCGCCGCCAAACTGCCACGTTTATGGTCTGGCTTGGCGGCGCAAGGACACCGAATTCGGGACAACCCCAATTGTCTCTAATATGATACCGGAGAGATAACATGAAGTTTGGACTGCTATACGAAGCTCAACGGCCCTTTGATGGGAACGACGTGGACTGGAATTCTCTGTACAAGGAGACCTTGGACCAGTGCGAATTGGCTGACAAGGTCGGGTTCCACAACCTGTGGTTCGTGGAGCACCACTTCCTGATGGGATTCTCCGGCTCCCCTTGTCCTGAAGTGCTGTTTGGTGCTTTGAGCCAACGGACCAAGAACATCCGCATTGGCTTCGGCGTATCCATCCTACCCAATCATCACCCGGTGCGGATCGCGGAACGGGCGGCCATGGTAGACCAACTGACCGACGGGCGCGTGGAATTCGGCACAGGGCGTTCCAACGCCTACGAGCAGATGGGCCAAGGCATCGACCCAAGGGAGACTCGGGACCGTTGGGACGAAGCCATTAGAATGCTGCCGCAAATCTGGCAATCTGACGAGTTCTCTTGGGAAGGGAAGTTCTGGAACGTGCCGCCTCGCCGTGTGTTGCCCAGGATGTACCAGAAACCCCACCCACGGATGTATCTGGCTTGCACCCAGACGGAGAGTTTCCGGTTGGCGGCTCAGAAGGGTATCGGCGTGCTGTCCTCCGCCTCTTACGCCGTCGACATCCTGGCCGAGCACGTCAAGGTGTACCGGGACGCCATCAAGGACGCCGACCCGGTGGGAGCTTTCGTCAACGATTTCTGGGGCAACAATGTGCACTCGTTCTGCGGGAAGGACGATCAAGAGGCCAAGGAGTTGGCCGCCGAGTCGATGAAGACCTTCTTTGGCCCGGACAAACCCTATATCCAAGGCCGTATCGGCGCCTATGAAGAGTTGCTGGAAGCTTGGGGAGGCATCCCGGAACACTTGCAAGCCGACTTCGGGCGGTGGTTGCGCCAGTCCGATGAGGCCCACCAAACCCAAGCTGCGGAGGCTGGGATATCCTTGGATGCCGGCCCAGGCGCCGCCCGCGCCGCTATCGCCCAACTGGATGCCGGCACTCTCTCCGACCGCGGCGTCATCATCGCCGGCAACCCGGAAAGCTGTATCAAGACGGTCAAGATGTATGAGGACATCGGCGTCGACCAGTGCATGCTTATCATGCAGACCGAGACCATCCCTCACGAGAGGGTAATGGAATCCATCGAACTGTTCGGCAAAGAGGTTATTCCGGCGTTCGAGTAGTCCGAAGCCTAGCCAACCCGGACGGCCTTCGTCAAGTACAATCGCCCCGGCCAGTTAGCGTAACGGCCTTCAGCGAGCCTCAATGGGATAAGCCCTTGGGGATCGCTCATTTTCGAAGGTGTCTGAAAATCCCTTTCCCTACGTGAGCTGGCGTGGGGTGAGGGCCGACCAATGGGCGAGGACGTTATTGGAAGTCCTTTTAACGCTCGTAGGACAAAGGGAAAATCTCCGACATGTCCCTGGAACGCCGCGGCGGGTCCAGCATCGGGCCCACGGAATCTTTCAGCAGGGTCAACACTTCGGCGAAAGTATTAACGTACTCCATTGGAAGCCCCTCGTCGCTCCGCCCCCGCTTTGACCTGGCCATGATCGCTTCCGTAAACCTGACCGCAACTTCGATGGAGTCCATTTGCCACCTCCCCAACTCATCACTACATTACATAATAACGCAAGCCACACGGATTAAGTAACTCACATTGACGCGTCATTTGGTCAATCCTGACTCATGGCTCCGGTTTCCGTCCCAAAGCCGGAATTACGTGTTGAAGGCTTGGGGAACTGTTGTTATGGGTCTATCAACACCCCGGGATTCATGATTCCCCCGGGGTCCAGGGCCCGCTTCGCCGCCCGAAGAGCGTGGATGAACAGACCGGCGTTCTCCTGGTTGTACCATGGCTTGTGAAGCCGCCCCACCGCGTGATGATGAGTGATTGTGCCGCCGTTTGCGATTATGGCGTCCGAGGCAGCTTCTTTTATAGCGTCGTGCGCCTCAATCTCTCCGCCCCGGGGGCCGTAGCCTACGAACGTGTAGTACGGGGCTGGGCCGTCGGTGTATACGTGGGTAAACCGGCAGCTCACCCGTCCTCCTCCGCAAAGGCGGTCCAGCACATCCTGGATGGCTCCTCGAACCGCCGCGTCCAGCGTCGGCCACTGGTCCCAGGTTACGGCGGTCTCCAGTGTATCCTCCACAAAGCCGAACCCGGTGGTCACGTTGCGGTTGTACGGCGCGTTGACGAAAGAGTCTCGCCAAGCGCCTACCGCCCCTTGGCGGCCTGTGGCTCGGCCTGTCTCGCCGGATATCAGGATGTTGTCTTCGTCCACTTGGCCTCCGGCATCTCTGGCTATGGTTACGGCTTCCCGTATAAACTCGGCTTGAGGCACTTCCGCCGATTCAAAGCCTATGACCAAGAGAGACTCAGCCCCGTCCAGACCCGCGGCTGCGCCGGCCTCGCCGGGGTCCAGCAAGCGGCAGTTGGCAGGCCACAGCTTGGCCTGCACGATCCGGCGGGCGGCATTCCAACCGGCCTCGAAAGTTGGGAAGTTGACCCCCGCCGAAGCGCGGAACCTGGGGCGGACCTGAATGCGCATCCAAGCCTCGGTTATTATCCCCAAGGTCCCCTCGCTGCCCAGAATGAGCCGGTCCGGGCTTGGCCCTGCTCCGCTTCCCGGCAGCCGTCTTGTTTCCAGGAGTCCCGCCGGCGTCAGCACCCGCACCGACTCCACGAAGTCGTCGATGTGGGTATGATTGGTGGCGTAGTGACCGCCGGACCTCGTGGCGATCCAGCCACCGAGTGACGAAAACTCGAAGCTTTGGGGAAAGTGTCTCAACGTGAATCCGTGGGGCCGCAACTGGTCTTCCAACGCGGGGCCGTAGACCCCGGCCTGTATCCGCGCCGACCGGGAAACATCGTCAATCTCCAGTACACGGTCCAAATGGCCCATGTCGATGGTTACTGCGCCCCCGGCTTCGGGGTCAGGCTCTATACCGTGGACGGTGGAACTGCCCCCGCCAAAGGGTATCACGGTATAACCACTTTCCTGGCACCAGTGCAACAGCCGCTCCACGTCTTCCTCGGTCTTGGGGTATGCCACGACGTCGGGAGGGTTAGGGAACTCGCACCGGAAGGCCCGCAGCTTGTCGACAAAATTCCGCCCGTAGGCGTGGGCCGCCCGATCGTGGAGGTCAGTGGAGCAAATGCTTTCCAAGCTTGAAGGCAGTGTGATCCTGGGTTTGCGCAGGTCCAAGTCTGCGTCTCTGGGCACCGGCGGGGCCTCCAAAGGTACGCCGTACAGCCGGGAAAGGGAATCGGCCGCCTCTCTGCGTTGTGCGTCCGTAGGTTCCGTATCCTCCATGCCCCAAGCCCAGAAGCTTTTTCTCGCCATGACCGCCGACCTCCATGTTTGTAGTAGCCGCATTCTCCGAAAGATTATACCAACCCGTGGGTTTGACACCATTACGGCTTTTCAATACACTCAACTTGGTATCTACAAAGAGTCCAGGTTTGGGAAAGGAACGCCGCGATGACCACTGAGCAGACTACCGAGCAATGGTACTTGATAGGAGACTACTTCGAGAACTGCAACTGCGAGATCTTGTGCCCCTGCGTCATACCGGTGCCGCCGGGAGCGCCAACCGAGGGCCATTGCGACGTAGGGTTTGCCTTCCACATCGAGGAGGGGGAATTCAACGGCGTCGGTCTTGGCGGCCTCAACTTCGTAGCGACGGCCTACACTCCCGGCATCATGGGCGAGGGGAATTGGACCACCGCGTTCTACGTGGATGAACAGGCTAGCCAAGCGCAGCGTCACGCCATAGAGAGGATTCTTTCGGGTGAAATCGGCGGGCCGATGGAGAGGTGGATGCGGCTGACCACCGACTTCAAAGGAGTCACCTATTGCTCCATCACCTATGAGTCCCGGGCGATGACCCGCCGTGTGTCCATTCCCAACATCATTGCTTTCGCCATTGAAGGGATCACCGCCGGACGCCGGAGAGCGGTCATGCGCTTGGACAACACCGGCCACCCGGTCAGCAGCTCGCTGGCGTTGGCCAGAGGGACGGACAGCACCTACGAAGACCATGGCATGACTTGGGACAATACGGGCAAGAACGCCCACTACGCCAATTTCCGGTGGAGTTGGCCCTAGAGAGCTTCAAAAGTCCCCTCACCCAAGGGTCAGGGTGTGGGGACTCCGTAGACCGGAGTAGACCAATCCGCGTAGGCTGCAATGTCGCCCAGTACTACCTGCCGGAACAGTTCTCTCAACCTGGCCACCACGGGGCCCGTTTCTCCATTGCCAACTTGGTACTTGTCCACGCTGCCCACAGCCTGCACCTCCACGGCGGTGCCGCAGATGAACACCTCGTCGGCGATGTAAAGCTCCGTCCGTTCCACGTCCCTTTCTAACACCGGCACCGAAAGCTCTTTTTCGAGCAGCTCTTTGACCACTTCCCGCGTGATGCTCTCCAGTATTCCGGCGCTGACCGGGGGCGTTATGGCCACGCCGTCCCTCACGATGAAGATGCAGGCGTAACTGGCTTCCGAGACCTTGCCTTGGCTGTTGAGAATTATGCCGAAGTCATAGCCGTTCACCCGCGATTCGGTGGATACATAACGGCTGTTCTGGTAATTGGTGATGGCCTTGGCCCTGGGCGGCATTACGTTGTCGGAAATGCGGTTCCAACTGCTGACGTTGCAGTGGGATACGCTGGGGGTCTCGAGGTTTGTTGAGGACGGGCGAGCCGTAATCAATATCTCTCCCGGTCTCTCCAATACAGCCAAGTAACCGGGTATTCCCCCGCCGAAGTAAGCCAGCGGCTGAATGTAGGTATCACACCGGTAGTCGTTGGCCCGCAGTAGCTCGGCGATGCCGAGGCTTAGCTCCTCCGCAGAGAAGGGCGACGCCATCCTCATGATTTTCATTGACTGGAAAAGCCGCTTCAGGTGGGCGTCAAGGTGGAAGATGTAAAGCTGTTGCTGCCGGTCGTTCCAGTAAGCCCGGATGCCCTCGAATACCGACGAGATAGCCGACCATCCCAGCAGGGAGACGTGCACCACCGCCTTGTCCCATTCCACCAACTCGCCGCCGTGCCACAGGAAGGCAGGGGTTTGGAGACCAGGCTCTTTGGTCTCCTGAGACACCTTCTGCTCAACCATCAGTCCGAAAACTCTCCAAGTCCTATTGCGACATACATGCAGTTATAAACAGGCAAGCCCACTGAGGGGCCTGCCCGCTTCAGAGATCGAGCCCGGACGTTAACCGGCCTTCTCCACCAAGTTCGTCAGGTCTTCAATGCTAAGGTCGCCCCAAGTGAACTCCTCGCCTATCTGATAGGTGGGAGTGCCGTTGACGCTGTGGTCCCGGGCAAACCGGTCATCGCTGAGTACCTGTTCAGTGTAGTAACCCGACTCCAAACGCTCGGAAAGCTCAGCCCAGTCAATGCCGCACTCGTCGGCTAAACCCTTGAGGACGTCCATGTCTGAAAGGTCGGCGCCGTCTTCCCAGTAAGCCTTGGCGGCAGCGTGGTGGAACTCGCCGTCCAGTCCCTTGTCCCGAGCATAGGCGGTGGCTTCATGGACGCGAGACGTGTTGGGAGACCAGTGGGGGCGGCGCATCACCAAGCCCGCTCCGCTGGCCCGTTCCTGCATAGCCGGAGAGAATCCGGTCTCCGTCTCGCCCTCTCTCATCTGGCGGAGTTCACCTTCCGGAGGGCCGTCGGGCCGCAGGAAGAAGGCTTTGCGGGCGACGTTGATTGAATGAGAATCTGCAACTTTGTCGAGCCTGGCCAGGCCGATATAGCAGAACGGTCAAGTGTAGTCGTACCAAACGGTCAGGTCCACAGGGTTTCCAGTGGCCATCGTCGTCCTCCTTCAAAAGCGGGGCGGTGGAATTTCGGCTATTGTAGCATGGTGGGTATAATTTGGAGACAGGCCGTATCATGTTTGAACTGGCAGTGACATTCTAACGTTTCATGCCGGGCAAGAGATTCAGATTACGATTAAGGATTCTTCTCTCGCCTCTCTTACGGTGGCCAGAGGCACGTATTTATCGAGAGTTACGAGTCGAGCGCCGTGTATGACGGCAAGCGCCAGAAGGTAAACATCCGTAATTTGCCCCGGCCTCGACAAATTGCGGCTGTCCACCACGGCATCGTCGAGCAGGCTGATGTCGTCGGCAACAAATTGGTGGTAGGGGGTGGATACAGCTTCGTGCAGTCGCTTCGCGGCTTCAGCGATGCCCAGTGTGTTGGGATACTTAGGCTGGGAGAGGATGCGTACGCAACCATTCTGAGTCAAAGGACAAGACGCCCATCCCTGTTCGATATGGCTGGCGAACCAATCGGACGCCACCATGTGATTGGAGTGGTTCTTGTCGAGCAAGGCTATTAGAACATTGACGTCAAGCAATGCTCTAATACATCAGATACCCAACTCTTCGCGCAACTCATTGACCATCTCGTTCGTGACAGCCGATCCCCCTGATGGTATGGGACAGAAGCCATAGAGGTTCTGCCGAGTTTCGTCAAGTTGGCCCAACACGTTGCCTGTATGCCGAGCGTCACCCAGGTTGATTACCCGTACCCGTAGTGAAAGTGCGCGCATTGCAGGAGGTCCCAGCGAATTCTGTTCGGCCAGTTCACTGGCGTCATTCAATATAATGGTTATGGTAGTCATGGATCGGATTCCTTCAGTTCAACGTCCAAACGACTGATGTAAAGTTCGACTGGCCTCGTGTCGTCTTCAGGTTCCACCTCGAAAATCAGATGATGCCCTTTCTTCGGATTCGACGTCGTAGGTTCAATCCAGAGGTTCGTCTTCTTGAGCACCTCTTCCACATCGATATTAACCGGCTCGCCAGCACGAAGATAGAAAACAACGGCGTCAAAGGTTGCGCCTTCCGTATGGACTTTCTTCACCTCGTACTTATGAGAGGATGCGGCGTTGGGTGGGTATTTCACGAGTTTCTCCCAAGGGTCATGGGTCTTGCCTTCACCGTTAGACAGGCTATCTTACAATCATAGCACGCTCACAGAGGGTATTTACTAAGGAACCAGCGAAGAGTACGTTCATGCTGAGCTTGTGGAACCATAAGAGGATTCAGACGGACGGTGGGGGGCTACCTGCCCTCCTACCGTCCGCCAACAAGCCCGCAATGAAGGGTCGCGTTTTGGAAACACCTTCTCAGGTGGACTTTACTCACCAACAACGCATAGAATTGCGCGAAGCCAGTGTACTCCAACCGCATCGGACACACATGCCGGGCTATGGACGGCCGCTAATCTACCAGGCGGGAGCAACGTCATGAGCCAACTGGTCTTTATCCACGGTCCAGGAGCGGGCGGTTGCCGCGAAGGCTACGCTTATCAGTTGGAGCGCTTCCCCGGGAGCTTGGCTCCCAACCTGCCCGGCCATCCGGAAGGCAGGTCTTGCGCCAATGTCCAAGGTTATACCGAATGGGTCCGAGGCTGGCTTTGGGGACACGATTTACGCGATGATCTGGTGTTGGTGGGTTTCACCCTGGGGGCCTGCATAGCCCTTCAATATGCACTGGACTATCCCGAGGAAGTGAGCGGGCTGATGCTGATGACGGTGGCCATGCGTCCCAAGGAGCGTGAGCCGGATACCTTGGAAATGCGGCTGAGGGCCGCCGAAGACCCGGAGGCCCACGAGACTTGGCTGCGGGCCATGGACCACGCCATGATGTTCATTGACCCTGATCTCAGGGAACGTTTGTTAGAGTGGCACCGTCAGGTGGGCCCCATTTCGCAGCACGACGACCTTGTGGTAATCGACCGCTTCGACATGAGGGACCGCATCCATACCCTTCAAGCGCCGCTGGTCTTGATTCGCGGCATCGACGACCCGTTGACTTCGGACGAGTACGAGTTGGAGATTCACCAAGCCGTCCCCGGCTCCAAGTACATAAGGTTGGACAACGCCGGCCACTTTCCCATGGCGGAACGCCCCAACGACGTTAACCAAGCCATAGAAGAGCTGCTGGCGACGTTAGGATAAGAGGCCGCTTTCAACGCCTAGCAGCGGTCGAAATGGGGCATGACCTCTTCGGCGAACAGGCGGAGGCTTTCCGTGGAGATGGGGTCGGGGAAGAGCAGGAAAAAATACTTGATTCCACCCGCTACGTACTGCTCGATTCGTTCGATACATTGTTCCGGGGTCCCAGCGACGGCACGAGTCAGGGATTGCCGGTAATCTTCGGGCGACATGCCCGCCTCTTGAGCCCTTTTGGCGACCATGCGGTCGAACCGGCTTTGGTCTTCTGCGATGATTACCCTCGTGTTATGGGTTATTTGTATCTCTTCGGAAGGCCGGCCGATAGCTTCGCAATGCTGTTGCAGCACCCGCCACTTGGCTTGGTGTTCTGCCAACGTCATATCGAAGCCCCAGTTGCAGTAGTCGGCGTGTTTGGCGACGCTCCTCAGCACGTAGGCTTCGCCGCGCCCGCCGATCAACACCGGGGGACGCGGCTGTTGCACCGGCTTGGGTTCGTTTCCCGCGCCTTTCAACGAGTAATAGCGCCCGTTGAAATCAACACTGGGCTCGGTCCACAACCTCTTGATAATCTCCACCGCCTCGTCCAGCATCCGCGTTCTGGTGGGCGTAGACGGAAACTTGTATCCCGAAGCCAAGTGGTCGTCGCGCCCGCCGCCGGCCCCGATGCCCAGTTCCAAACGCCCGCCGCTGATTACATCCAGCGTGGAGGCCATCTTGGCCAGCAGTGCCGGGGGGCGGTACGGGTTGGCCAAGGTTAACGGTGTGAGACGAATTCGTTCAGTCACCGCCGCCAACGCCGACAGAGTGGTCCAGCACTCCAGGGTTGGCACGTTAAGCAGGTCGTAGAGGGTGGCCGAGTGATAGCCTAAGCGGTCGGCCTCGGTCCATATCCGTTTAAGCGCCTCGAAGCTGTACCCACCCTGGTGGATACGCACTGCGAACTTGACTTTATCGTTCTTCAAAGCAGGTCTCCGCTATACTCGGGCTGAGCAGGGATTATGCCGGATTTCCGAATCAACTCAAGCGTACTATGGCACTGCTCCCGTCGGCAGGTCTTCGAATTCTTTACCTTCGCGGAGAGCCTGGACCTGCTGACTCCCCCATGGCTCCGCTGACAAGGGTATGTAAAATTGAGATTATAGCTACGAACCGGCCCCACCGCCCCTGGATTCCGGCCTACGCCGGAATGACGGAATGGGCCCGCCTGGATTCCGGCCTACGCCGGAATGACGGAATGGGCCCGATACGGAATGGGCCCGATAGTGAGCATTTGGGAGAGGTTTTGTATTTGAGCAAGCCTACCCTACTATGCGGTCTCACGTTCAACTGCGTAAAGTCCCAAATGAAATACATACCCCTGTCAGCCATGGCTCCGGTTCTCCATCATAACCCCTCTGCCTATAGATATGACACTGGGAACCGTAATCAGATACCGGATAAGGATACGCGGCGTGTCCATAGGGTGGGAGAGCGAAATCTACTCCTGACGGCGTCTTCGGCCCCCGAAGGTCTGAAACGCTTGCGCCAAATTGCATTGCCAGTATAATCTGGCACATCCCGGATAATTTCCGCGTTATGGGTAATGGGACCAAACAAGATTATTCTCGAAAACGTGAAGCTCTGGAGGTAAACTATGAAAGCCGCAGTATTGCGAGAGGTAAACCGCCCGCTGGAAATCGAGGAAATCGACATTGCCGCCCCCGGCCCGCGGGAGGTGCTGATTCGCACCGGGGCAACCGGCGTTTGTCACAGTGACCTTCATTTCGTAGAGGGACTGTACACAACACCGATGCCGGTTATTCTGGGCCACGAAGCCGCCGGAACCATTGAGGCGGTGGGTGAGTTGGTGGACTATGTGAAGCCTGGTGACCGGGTCATCTGCTGTCTGTCGGTTTTCTGCGGGAATTGCGAGCGATGCACAGGCGGACGTCCGGTTTTGTGTTCGCGCATCGGCTTGACCCGTGCTCCCGGTGAGCAGCCACGGCTGAGCCAAGGCGGGGAGGAAGTGGCCCAGTTCGCCAACCTGTCGTCCTTCGCTGAGCAAATGCTGGTGCATGAGAACGCGGTAGTGAAAATTGACCGCGACGTGCCTTTCGAGCAGTTGGCGCTCATCGGCTGCGGCGCCACCACCGGCTTGGGCGCGGCTTTGAACACGGCGGCGGTGCGTCCCGGCAGCACCGTGGCGGTAATAGGCTGCGGTGGCGTGGGTCTGAATGCCATCCAGGGCGCGGCCTTGGCCGGTGCTCTCCGCATCATCGCCATCGACGCTGTGGAGACCAAGCTGACCTTAGCCCAAGAGTTCGGCGCGACCGACGTCATCGACGCCTCCGGCGGTGACGTGGTGAGCAAAGTGCGTGACCTGACGGGGGGCGGGGTCGATTATTCCTTCGAGGCCATCGGCAAGAAGGAAACCGCCGAGCAGTCGTTCCACATGCTCCGAGCGGGTGGCACCGCCACCATCATCGGCATGATTCCGCAAGGCACGAAGATCGAGCTGGACGGCCCGTCCTTCCTCCGCGAGCGGCGCATCCAAGGTAGCAGCATGGGATCTAACCACTTCCGCACCGACATGCCCCAATACGTGGAGTTCTACCTGCAAGGCCGCCTAAAGCTGGACGAACTGGTAACCCGCCGCCTTCATTTAGAGGACGTCAACGATGCCTTCGAGTACATGAAGGAAGGCAGCGTGGCCCGGAGCGTCATCACCTTTTAGAAACTATCTCGAAACTTGTCACAGCACCCAACCCGTCATTCCCGCGCAGGCGGGAATCTATAGGCCTCGGTCAGCGACGTGGGGAAATCAGCGAGACTGATTGGTTTTGAGATAGTATCTTAATAGGCCCACTTGGGTTCGCGTTTCTCAAGGAACGCGGTGATGCCTTCCTTGGCGTCCTCTTTCAGAAGGTTGTCGACCATCACCTTCTGGGCTATGTCGTAGGCGGCGGGCCGGTCCAATTCTATCTGTTGGTAGAAGGCCTGCTTGCCTATGGCCAGGGTCTGGGAACTGGCGTCGCAAATCTGTTGCGCCAGCGCCATGACTTGCTCTTCCAGTTCATCCGCGGGCACCACCCGGTTGACCAAGCCGTGCTCCAGGGCGTCACGCGCGGAAATCGGCGTGCCGGTCAGCAGCATCTCCATGGCCTTCTTGGTTTGCACAGCCCGGGACACTGCGACACCGGGTGTAGTGCAGAACAGGCCGATTTGCACCCCTGGAGTAGCGAACGCCGCATTTTCCGACGCTACTGCCAAGTCGCAGGTTGCCACCAACTGGCACCCTGCGGCGGTCGCCAAACCCTGTACTTGGGCAATTACCGGCTTGGGAAGCAGCCGGATGGCCTCCATTACTTCGGTGCAGAGGGCGAAGACCTCGGCGTAGCCGGCTTCTTCACCGTTGACCAACTCTCTCAGGTCGTGGCCGGAACTGAACACCGGCCCCTCGGAACGAAGTACGACCACCCGCACACTGGCGTCGTCGCGGGCGTCTTCCAGCCGTTGTTTCAGAGAGGACAATACAGGGCTGGACAGGGCGTGACGCCTCTCGGGATTGTTGAGGGTCAAGATAGCGATTCCGCCGGTCTGTTCGTAAAGCACCGGGTCTTGGGTCATTTCAGGTCTCCTTATAGTTCAAGCAGAAAGCTGATAAGGGCTTGCCGTACATTCAGGTCAGTGTAACATCGTCCGATGGGCCGTTCTGGTTGAGGCCCAGGCGGTGAGTTAGACGCCAACGGCCTCCGCGTATCTTTGAATAGCTTCAATATGCCGGGCAGCGCCCTCGAAGCCGCTTTTTCTGGTCTCTATTGAGACGTGGCTGGCGCCCATCTCCTCCCAGACTTTCGTCTCATCCACCCAGTCTTCCGGCTGTTTTTCCGCCGTTCTCAACCGCCCGTCCAGTTCCAGCGCGGCCGGGTCCCGGCCCGCCTCGGCGGCATATTTCTGCAGACGGTCCACAATCTCCCGGCCCGCGTCGTCGGCGCCGATGTTGGGGCACCACCCGTCGGCTATACGGGCTATCCGGCGCAGCACCGTGTCCATCATCCGCGCGTCGCTGCTCGAGCCGCCGCCTATCCATACCGGGATGGGCCGCTGCACCGGCAACGGGTTCAAGCCGGCGTGGGTGACGTTGTGCCAACGACCGTGAAAGTCCACCACGTCTTGCGTCCACAAGGCGCGCAGCACGGCGATCTGCTCCTCACTCCGGCGCCCTCGGTTATGGAAATCTTCCCCCAACGCATCGAACTCAACCTTGTTCCAACCCACGCCGATGCCGAGGGTCAGGCGCCCGCCGCTCAGCACGTCGATTTCGGCAGCTTGCTTAGCCACAAGCGCGGTCTGACGCTGGGGCAGAATCAGGATTCCCGTCACCAACCGCACCCTCTGGGTGACGGCGGCCATGTAGCCCATGAGGGTCAGCGACTCGTGCACCAAGGAGTGGTGGCTATAGTTGGCCAAGGATGGATGGGCGTGAAACTGGGGGTCCGCGCCCAGCACATGGTCGGCTACAAAGATGTGGGAGTACCCCAGGTCTTCCGCAGCTTGAACAAAGTCACGCACTGCCGCCGGGTCGGCCTCGATTTCCGTCTGAGGGAAGATAACTCCGATGTCCATAGGGTTAGTCCTTTGAAAGGTGAATCCTGTACAACCCGAGTTAGTAGAAGGTGGATCGTCTTCCTGATGAACTCTTGCGCCGCCGGATGAAGGTGTAGGTTACACCGAAAATCACAAGGCCGGCGATTGTCCAGAGCCCGCCCGGAAACAGGGCGTTTACCAATGTTTCACTGGGCATGACAGCTTCTCCGCCGAGACTATCCGGGTGGCGATAAGAATTCATGCGCAAGTAAATAGCCAACAGCCCATAAGCAGCGAAATAAAGCCCCAAGGCTACTATTCCCCACTGCAATGCGCCCATTACTCGGTTCATGTTCTACACGATTCTCACTTTTGTCTTCTTCTCGACCCGGTGGTCACTATCCCGGATGACTACACCGGGAAAGATTTTGCATCCATGGCTTTTTCTAAAATCGCTTTGGCAGATTCGAGAATGGGAAGGTCTTCTTTGCCACCCCACCAAACGAAGTCGCGTAGTTCCTTTCTCTGTAGCTTAACCTTGCCTTTGACTCTAGCCCATACTACTTTGTGGAGCGTTACTTGACCTTCGTGGTCGAATAGATGCTCTGCTTAGACCATCCACAACCCCGTCTCTTCTCTGAGTTCACGACTAGCAGCCTCCAGCGTGAATTCTCCATGTTCTATGCCGCCTCCAGGCAGGCTGTACCGCGACGCGCCTCGTTCCGTGACCAAGAGAAATTTCTCATCCTGTTCGGCAACGATGGTCGCTCGTCTTCGTTTTTCCTTTTCAGTGCACTCGATCCTTTGGTCGACTGCCCGATCTTGGCATGGCCAGATGGCGTCTCGCTATACATCATCATGTCAGCATGGAACTTATATGGACCGTCGTAGTTGCTCACGATCTCTGTCCAATTGGCTGGTCGCTTCACCTCATGTAGCGGGTCCTCGAACATGGAGTCCATCCCCATTGACATGACTTCAAACGGCTCGTGGAATACCTTGTTGCAAGAGTAGCATCGCCAGTGGTTGTATTGGTGCTTGGTGCGCCGAGGCAGTATGTATGCGCCATTGCAGCCAGGGCATATCCATCTATAAATCACTCAGAGATCCCTATCTATTCTGACGACATCAGCCGGATACCCTTATCGGTGCTGGCGGTGTTAATCGTCCGGCATCAGCATTACGGTGACGTTGTTGGCCGCTGCCAACGCAGTTCGAGCGCCGTCGATGTGGGTACCGACGACCGCAGGTGTGACCGGCTGGCCGATAACGGACGCCAAGATGGCGGCGCGCTCGGCAGCCCGGATAACGTCGTTGTCGTTGATGGTGACTGAAACCTCAGCAACTACGTGCATATCAGCGCCGTCTGTCCGGCGTCGGCAAGTGAAAATAAGGTCGACCAGTCGGAGTTCGGTATTTTGTTGACCGGTAATGATATGGTCGTCCTCAGCCTGTTCAATCAACTCTTCAAGCTCGGCGTCCATGATGACCAGACCACCCAGTAGCACTTTGGTCCTCCGGACGTTCAGGTATTGTCCGGCTATGCCTCCAATGTTCTTCTGCACCTTGTACTCGTAAGTCATGCCGAACCTGTTATCCAGCTTGCCGTCGATCTGGTCTATACGGCCATTCATTTGGTCTATACGGCCATTCATTTGGTCTATACGGCCACTGACGTTGACTAGATTGGCTTTAATGTCAACTACATCGGTCTCGATTCGTTCCAGCCGGTTATGGACTGTTTGGAAGTTCCGGTCTGTTGCTTCTATAAACCGGGACAAGCGGTCGTCCAAAGTGTCATATTGGGTTTCCAGTTGTTGAAGCCTTTGATTTGTCAGTCGGGCGAATTCGGCGACTTGTTCAGGCAGGTCCAGCAGGTCTTTGCCCAGCAGGATAGCCCGGATGGTATCGGTCCATTCGGGCTGTTCCCGGAGGATTCGGGCAAAGTCGGCAATGTCGTTGATGGTGGTCATGGGAAGTGCTGCGTTCCTTAGTAGCATATTATACCCGGCGCTGGTCCGGGCCGTAATGGCCGGTGAGGTCCTAACCTTTATTTACATCGATGGGCGGGGTGCTCTGGATAAGAAGTGGTGGGCTTATTATCGCCGGTATTCGTCGCCGCAGTCCCCGATGATTTGATACAGGTCTCGGGACCGGGCCAGCACGGCCTCGATTTCCTGAAGGTCTTCGGCATCGAGGGAGAAGCCGAAAACCTGGGCGTTCGTGTGTATATGCTCGCTGGCGCCCAACCTGGCGCCGATGATAACGCCTCCCACAGCAGGCTGGTCCAACACGTACCGCACCGCGACGTTGGCGATGGATACTCCATGCTTGGCGGCGATTTTCTTCAGTGCTTGGAGAAGTTCCTGGAACAACTCCCAGCCGCCCCAAACGTCCACCATCTGCTTGTACTTGGAGAGGCTGGCGGTGTTTAGCATGGGACGGTCCGGTTCCGGCTGGCCCAAGTACCGTTCGGAAAGCAACCCGCCGCACAGCGTCCCGTAAGCCAGCAGGTGAATGTTTTGTTCCTGGCAATACTGCGCCATCCGCACTGCCGGCCGCCGGTCTATCAGCGAATACTGCACTTGGTTTGAGACGATTTGAACGCCGTGGTCCACTATGCGGCCCATGTGCTCGGTGTCGAAATTCGTCAGGGCAAGATGCCGGATTTTGCCTTCGTCCCGAAGCTCCTGCAAACGGGACATGGCATCCAGGTAGGCCGGATTCCCATAGTCCCACCAATGAAACTGGAGCAGGTCCAAGCGTTCCACGTCCATCCGGCGCAGCGACACGTTAACGGCGTCTTCCACGACCGGGCGGGTCATCGCCACCGGCCTGGGCACCCACTTGGTGAAGGCCTGCATATCGGCCAGGGCTTCCGGCCTCTTCTGGCCAGCCAGTTGCCGACGAAACCCCCCGACGAAGTCCTCCGCCGGGCCGTAATGATCGGCCAGGTCCCAAGTGGTGAATCCCGCTTCCATGTACGGGAACATGGCCGCGACCGCCGCCGTCGGGTTGATACGCCCATGAGCGCCGGAAACCTGCCACATGCCGTTCAACAGGCGGCAGATTTCCATGTCCGGCGTGAATTGTAAACGAGTGGACGACGGCGAAGGCAAGGTGCGTCTCCTAAGCGGCGACCGCTTGGGCTACCTGGCCAAGGAGGGTAAGCGTCCGGTCCAGAGACGCTTCCTGGTCATTGCCGGCCAACACCGGCGACACCAGGATTTCGGACGCGCCGGAGTCCAACAGCTTCCGGATGTGACTGGCCGTGTGTTCCTCGTTGCCATATAGCACCAAGCCGTCGATCATAGCGTCGCTCCAAGCCGATTCTGACGCCTCGGGAAACCCGGAACTCACCAGCATCCGGCGGTAGAAAGGCAGGCGTGGGTAATTGCTGAACTGCTCCCGGAAAGCGGTGCGCACCTCGTCGACGTCGTCATGCACACATACGGGAGCGTGGGCGATCAGGGGTGGCGCCTCCCGGCCCGATTTTTCCGCCCCCTCTTTCATAGCAGGCAAGGCGACATTCTCCAAGTACGCCCAAGGACACACCCAACTTATGGCCCCGTCGGCTTCCGCGCCGCACAACTCAAAAGACCCGCGTTGCAAGGCCGAGGCCATTATGGGCACATCCGCCGTTTGCGGAATCGTCTCGTGAGCTTGATAGAAGCTGCCGTCGAGGTCAACCTTTCCTTCCTGAAGCAGGGCCTTGAGGACTTGCAGGTACTCGCGCAAGTGGCCCAGCGGCTGGTCTATGCGGATGCCCATTTGTCGCATGGTGGGACGATGACTTGGGCCAACCCCCAAGCGGAACCTTCCCGGCGCAAGTTGGTCGATTACCTGCACCTGCTGGGCCATAACCAAGGGATGCCGGGGATAGGTAGGCACTATGGAGGTGCCGAACTTTATGCGCTCTGTGCGGAGGGCGGCCGCGGCAAACACCGTCATGCTGTCCAAACGCGCCCCTCCGGTGGTCATCCACACGGCGTCAATACCCTTCTGCTCGGCACGTTCTATGTCTGCCAAAACCCCTTGCGCCGTGGCGCCGCCCACGGCCAGACCTACTTTGGTCATTTTTCTACCTCGCCACTTGTTTATTGTTGTTGTAGAGGGCCCTCAACCTGATCAGGCCATTCACAGTTTGTGCACGTTGGGCAGCAGGTCTCTGCCCACCAACTCGATGTGGTCCATCACGTCTTTCTGCTGCATCTCCGGGTAGAAAAGTCGCAGAATCACTTGGGTAAATCCCAAGTCCCGGTACCGGGCAATTTGCTCGACACAGTCGTCGGGGGTGCCCACAATGAAGGTATCATCCATCAGGCCTTCCAAGTCGCCGGTCACCTTGCGCACCAGTTCTGGATCGGACCCTTGCAACCCGTGGGTGGCGTACTCGGCATACTTGCGCTCGAAGCCGCTCCGGGCTTTGTCCAGCACATCGTCCCGGCTGCCGGCGCAGAAAAACTCCCGGACTACTACCATCTCCCCAGGATCGGCGTGACCGTTTTCGGCCAGCGTCTCGTGATACAACTCCACCTGCCGCTCTATGGTGTCGAAGGGCTGGGCCGGGCCGATGAAGAGGATATGTCCCTCTCGCCCCACGCGGCGGATGGCCGGGTCGCTCATGGCGGCCAGCCAAAGCTTGGGATAGGGCTTCTGGTAGGGTCGGGCCGTGGGTCTGGCGCCAGTTACGTGGTAGTAACGCCCGTGGTGGGTGACTTCGTCCTCGGTCCAAAGCCGTTGCATCAGGGCCAGCGCTTCCGAGTGCCGCGCTCCCCGTTCGGACATCCGGGTGTCGAAGGCCTCGCATTCCTCCGGACGGTAGCCAAGCCCCAGACCAAGGATGAAACGCCCCTCGCAGATGTGGTCCAGGGTTGCCACTTGTTCGGCCACGTCCACCGGGTTGAGCAGCGGAAGGAGCAAAACCGACGTGGCCAGTTTCATGTCGCCCGGCTCGGCTGCCAAACGGGCCAGAACGGGAAAGGGCTGGAAGTGCTGGAATGGGTCGATCAGGTAATGGTGTGCCCAGCAGTAAATGTCGAACCCGGCGTCCCTCGACCCTCGGAACTGCTCCAAGTGATTGCGCCACTGCTGTTGAGGGTCAATGGTATCCCTTATAACAACCTGGCCTACCTGATAGCCAACCTCCATTCCGGTCACCCTTTCGCCTTGGAATCCGGGAACAAAATGGGCCGTAGCAAGTGGGCGGCCTGGAACAGTTCAATGCCCGTTACCTCACCGGCGTCGTTCGACCTCGCGATGAGCCGCTTGGCGACCGTCTCTCCGTAGGCCCCCGGCTTTCCGCTTGTGAGAATCAGGGAGTCGGTGTCCTTGAAGTAGTGAATTTGCAATTCTGGTTCAGGCTCCTGGTTCACCTTTAACAGATAGGGCTGGAGCAATTCAGCGGCGTGCTCCAGTACAATACTCGTTACCCAGCCGTCATTGTCTGACATTACGACGAGGTCCTTGGCAACCGTTGCCCCGTTAGCCCCAACCATCCCACCTGAAAGCACTAGCGTATCGGTATCCTTGTAATACCGAATCAGTAACTCAGGTTCCGAGTCCAGTATCGAGTCGGGTTGTTCAGCCATTTGTTTACGGCACCCGCCGGTACTTCAACAGCCTTTGACCTTCCAGGTGCTGGTTGATGTACAGGTCGCCGTGTGCGTCCACCCAGACGGCGTGGGCGGTAGCGCCGAAGGGGCCGTCCCACTTGGAGATTACCGTCCCGTCGATGTCCACGATGCTCAGGAAGCCGTCCAGTTCCGGAATGAACACCACGTTGTTTTCGTCAATGAAAAAGTCGCAGGGTCGGGCAAAGCCGGTCCATTGGGTGAGGAACTCCCCTTCCTGCGTGAAAATCTGCACCCTGTTGTTCTCACGGTCGGCCACGAACACCCGGCCATCGGTGTGCACCCAGACCCCGTGGGGCACGTGGAACTCGCCCGGCTCCGTCTTTCCCGGCGCGCCCCACGAGTTGAGCAGGTTCCCGTCCTTGTCGAACTTGTGTATCCGTGCATTTCCATAGCCGTCGGAGATGTACACGTAGCCGTCCGGTGACATTGACACGTCGCTGGGCCGGTTGAAAGGGCCCGCGGCCCGCAGCGCAAGTTCCTCTGCAACTCCCGGCCAACCGGTGTCCGACGGTTTGTACCACTCGCCCAGCGTCATTAGCAGGTTGCCGGAACGGTCGTACTTCTGGACCACATGGGAGTTCTTAACCGGCAGGTAGATGTTTTCATCGGGGTCGATATGCAACCCGTGGGCGTCGTCCAAAACACCTTCGCCCCACGAGGTTATGAAGTTGCCGTCCCGGTCCAAAACGATGAGCGGATGCTCGCTCCGGTTGAACAGGTACACCCGGTCCTGGGAATCGGTCACGATGCCGGTCTGGCCAAGCACCCATCCATCGGGGAGCTTCGCCCAGTCCTCTATAAGCTCAAAGGTGTATTTTCCGGTCCCTGCGGTTGCCATGACAACGTCACCTCCTGACCGAATACGGGTTAGTCGCCGGCGGCGGCCTTCACCTTACCCTTGAACGCGGGCATTACTTCCTTGGCGAACCACTCCAGTTGCTCCAGGATGACCGACTGGGGAGTGCCTACGGGATGGCTGACGCCCACCCGCTCCATTCCCGGGTAACGCTCGGCGACCGCGCTAATCTGCTCGATGACGCGCTCCGGAGGGCCGCAAAGGGCCGCGCCGTTCTTTACCGCCTCTTCCAAGCTGGGAAGTCCGGCGAAAGGCGCCCGCGCGGGGTCGGCAATGTCTCTCATCTGCTCTTCGCTAAGCCCCCGGTGCAACCGCAACGGGCCGAACATCTTGACGTTCTCTTCGTAGAACCCGGAAGCTTCCTTGATGGCTTTTTCCACCGTATCAGCCAAGTAGAAGTGGAACCCGACGCTGATGTCCTCGCCAAGCTCCGCCTCGCGGCCGGTCCGGGCCAACGCGGCTTGGTATTCCCGCATTGTGTCGTCCATCGCGCCGCCTTCCGCGACACCGCCTCCGATGATGCCCTTGATACCGTGTTTGGCCATGAAGTCCAAGGCTCGCTGAGTGCCGCCCTGTATGGGCTGCCAGCACTCTACGGGAAGGTTCCGGGGCCTGGGCACCAGCGTTATCTCCTCCAGTTCATAGCCCCGGTACGGCACCTTGGGCGGAATGTCGTAGTATTGTCCGTGGTGGGAGAACGACGCTTCGTTGAACGACTTGAAGATGACTTCCACCTGCTCCTCGAACAACTCCCGGTTGGCCGGTTGGTCCAACATCGGGTTGCCAAAAGTCTCCACTTCCCTGGTGTGGTAGCCTCTCCCCACGCCGAACACCACGCGTCCTCCCGTAAGGATATCCGCCGTAGCGTAGTCCTCGGCCAACCTCAACGGGTGCCACATCGGAGCGATGTTAAAAGCGCAACCCAGCCTGATGTTCTTGGTCAGGTGAGCTAAGTGCACGTTCGTCATCAACAGGTTGGGGATGCACTCGTAACCTTCCGGCTGGAAGTGGTGCTCTGCCATCCAGAAGGTGTCGTACCCCAGCTTGTCCAGAAGCTTGGCGATGGCTTCGGCTTTGGGGAATGCCGTGGTCAGGTGTTCATCAGACAAGGAACGGTCGTTTACGGGCGTACCTGCGTACCCCACGTTGTCCATGTCTACGTGCCCGGCGAAAAGGCTGTCAAACTTTGTAATCATGGCCTGCCTCTCGGTTGGTTCTTATGGAAAATCTTGAAAGCAGTCTCATTGTAGTCTATGGGCATGGACTGTCAACCGCGAGAAAGGGTTCGGGTGATGGGAGGCGGTTGACAAGGCACAACCGCCGTATCACCATTGCAAAATCAAGCAAGCGAAAGGGATAAATTGTGACCATGAGCGATATTCGGGAAGGCCATGATAAGTCCGGCTCGGACGAGGAGATTAACCAACTCGTCGAGCAACTCAAGGCGGCTAAGAAGGACCGGCTATACGTAGGACTCGATTGGTTTCGGGAAGAGTTTCTCCCCGGATGCGGCCTCCCATGGGCTCAAGACACTAAGAAAATCGGCTCTTTGCTGAAGCAGGCGATTGAACAGCGCTTGTTTTTGACTTGGCGCGTCCTGGACCCCGGCCACCCTCTGAAATCTATGACTACGATATGGATAGACTGGGGACATCCCAGGTTTGGTGGAGGTGCGGAAAGACCTCGGATTGAGTTTGCCCCGATTCGGATCAAGGGCGGTCCGATTTCAGACACCGTCATAGAAGATAGGGCTGACCGATTCTGATGGCCAGCTATTATCTCGACAGTAGCGCCTTCCTGAAACTTTATATCCAGGAGGAAGGATCATCGAGGATGGTGTCATTGGCGCAAGGCGGGGATCGCCACCAGATAGTTATTTTGGATATTGCTCTCGTAGAGTCCCGTTCTGCCTTGCGTCGCAAGCAACGCGCCGGGGAAATTTCCTTAGCTGAGGCCGATTCCTTACTTAGCCGTATTCACGGAGACGCGGAATCGCAGTACCGCGTGGAGACCTCGACGCCGGAGATGCTCCGAGATGCCGCCCGGCTTATTGACTCGCACCCTTTGAGAACCTATGACGCCGTCCAACTCGCTGGTTGTCTCGCAGTGCGAAGCAGTGTGCATTTGCCATTGGCCTTTGTTTGCGCCGACTTTCGTCTATGCGCAGCGGCTGGCTCGGAAGGGTTGACCGTATTCAATCCGTTGGAAGGATCATAAGCCGGCGCATACTCCATCAAAGTCCCAGCGAAACGGGGTCGCCCGACTGATCAATGCCCCCGTCGACTATCTGTATCACTTGGTCGCTCATCCCGGCTAATGCCAAGTCGTGGGTGGCGACTATGACCGTCGCCTTTCTTTCCCTGACTACCTCACGCAGGATGTCGCTGATGGATGAAGCGGTGGTAGTGTCCAACTCTCCGGTGGGCTCGTCGGCGAATATGGCGTCGGGCCCTGTCACCAGCGCGCGGGCTATGGAGACCCGCTGCTGCTCGCCGCCGGAAAGTTCGTAAGGACGATGGCGCGCCCGGAGACCAAGCCCCACCAGGTCTAGGGTTTCCATGGCGCGTCGCCGCCGCTCCCGCCAGGACACACCGGATATGTGCAATGGCAGTTCGACGTTCTCCAAGGCGGAAAGCAGGGGCATCAGCCCGAATGACTGGAATACGAAGCTGATCTTCCGGCGGCGCAGTTCCACCAAGTCGGCTTCCATCATGGTTGACAGGTCCCGCCCTTGAAAAAAGACTTTTCCGTTGGTGGGTTGGTCCAACCCCGACATAAGGTTCAACAACGTGGTCTTGCCCGACCCGGACCGGCCCACTACTGCCAGCAACTGCCCCTGGCCTACTTGCAGGGTGATTCCGTTAACCGCAGTTACGGCCATTTCACCTGCCCCGAAAACCCTCGTTACGCTTTCGGTGGAGATGATGCTGTCGGAGTTGGTTTGAGATTCCAGGACTTCGCTCATCGCCCGATGCTCAATTGGGCGGCCTGGTTGCCGTTTACGAGAGTTGTTTGCCTCACCGGCCGCCGCTCCTGTTGACGCGGGGCAGCGGGCCCGCCGGGCGTATGGTGACAGTGTCGCCTTCAAGCCCTGCCTTGGCAAGCCCTCTCTCGCGTAGGCGCCCTGAAATATCTTGAGGCAGTTGTATGCGGCCTGCCCGGTCCACCACCACGTACTCTTCTTCCACCGCACCGCCGGTCCTTTGAAAGGTAGGGGTGGAATAACTTTCTGAACTGATGCGTCCGTCGCGGATGTTGACGACGCGATCAACGTGACTAGCCACGCCGGGGTAGTGAGTTACCATCACTATCGTAACGTTGTAGGTCTGGTTCAGGTGACGCAGCATTTCAAAGACTTGGTTGGCCGTTTGGGTGTCCAACTCGCCGGTTGGCTCGTCGGCCAGCAGCAGGGGAGGCCGGTTGGCCAATGCCACTCCGATGGCGACCCGTTGTTGCTCGCCTCCGGATAGTTGGTAGGGGTACCGGCCACCCTTGTCCGACAATCCAAGGGAATCCAGAAGCTCCGAACTCCAACTGTGGCGCTCCTTGGCAGGTGCGCCGGCCATAGCCAACGGTACCTCAATGTTGTCGCGGACGTTCAGGTAGGGCACCAGGTTCCTGCCCGTGGCCTGCCAAACGAACCCTACTTCCAAGCGGCGGTACATTACCAAGTCGCGGTCGGTGATGTTCAAAAGGTCCCTGGACCCGACGCGGATTTGCCCTGCTGATGGACGGTCCAATCCCGCCAGCACGTTCATCAGGGTACTCTTGCCGCTTCCGCTGGCGCCGATGATAGCTATCAACTCTCCTGCCCGCACCTCCAGGTCCAGACCCCGGAGAGCCACTACCTCCAACTCCGACCTCTTGTAAATCTTGAACAAGTCGCGGCACTCAACGTAGACTCCCTCGGACTCGTCCTGCTCCAACACCCGGGGTTCGGGGACGGTAACGGGCGCCGGTCTCTCTAATACACTGCGTCTGTCCAACTAAGCCTCACAAAACCATTGCTATCGGGCAAGCGGAATCGCGCCTCGTCCGGCGCACTGCTCAGCCCTCTCCGATTCTCAATACTTGGTGAATTTCCATTCTAGTGGTAAACCAGACCAACCACAACAAAGCCGCAACGGTGAATACCGCCAGGACCAAGTAGGATAACCCCAAGGTGGACCAGTTTGTTTGCAGCACCATGTTGGGTGTGACCCTGACTCCTTCTTCGGCAACTTCCATCAATGGCAACAGACTGGTGCCGATCACCAACCCGGCCACTGTGCCCAAGGATACCCCGCATACGGCCACCAACACCAAGCTGAACCAGACGCACCCGTTGAGTTGCGTTCTGGAAGATCCCAGCGTGCGCAGCAACGCGAATTCCGTCTGCCGCTCCCTGGTGTCGATGAACGAAAACAACACAATCCCGGACACACTGGCCAGGACAAGGGCCAGGAACATCAGCACCAGCAAAGCACCCCAACCGGCGTTCACCAAAGGCTGTTCAACACGTTGGGACACCAGATCCGAAGCCTTGAACACATCCCTGACGCGCAGGCCGCTGTCCTCTAATTTGCCGATAATAGCGTCCGGGGCGGCGCCTTCCGAGTCCAAGTCGACCCACACTTCGTTAGACCAGCCCACAGGTCTGGTGCTGTGCATATTGGCGTGGCGGATAAAGGTCTCCAAGTCCACCACGGAAAAAGGTTTGCCATCCGGGTCGAGGGTTGGAAAATAGTCCACGGCAGCCTTTATCTCCAAGGCCAAGGAAAATGTTGAAAGGCCCACGGTGCGCAGGTCGCCCACTTCAGCGTCAGCAATCTCCAGGAACCGATTGCTTACCAACGCTGGCACAGGCGTTTCGATCGCCCCGGGTCGTATTCCCCGCAACCCTATGCTGCCGGGGGCCCAACCAAACCGGGCAGAACGGTCGCTTCCCGGCGGCGCCACTGAATCGCTTGCCTCCAAGGAATACAGCCCCGGTTTGGCGAAGTCTTCGATGGTCTGCCATCTGCTCAGGTCGCTGAAGTCGTCCAGAATCCCGCCGCCGTCCGGGCTGCCGTAACCCAATTCGCCGAAGAATATCGCGCCAGGCTCAACGACGGGAGACCGGTGGGCCAGTTGCAGCGACATCAACGTGACGGGGTACGTAACGCTATCCGGGCGGGACAGACCCAGAACGGAGTCAACGGGGACGATATTACCTTCCAGACGTTTCCAGCCGCGGAATCCCACGCTTCCCAAGGACACGTCGAAGTAATACCCCAAGGCGTCCCTCAATCTGGCGTGCACAAACAGGCTGCGATCGGGACGGCTTGGCTGCACCAGGACGGTCAAGGTAGTGGCATCCATCGGCAGCACGACGCCCTGATTCTCAGGCGATGGCTCCGGTGTCAGCAAGGCGGTCAGTTCCTCCAAGGACTGTCCTTGGGAGAAGTCCGGCCTGAACCAAGCGACTCGGTCGAAGTCGTCCGCCTCTACCGCCAACATGATACCGCTGGTGCTGAACCCCGTCGTGGTAAGGTGGCCGCCGGCCCGTTGCGCTTCGATGGCGACCTCGGCCAGTCCTTCAGCCTTCACCGCCTCGGATATCCCTTGGAGTGTCCGGGGGGTGGACTTACCTCCGTGTTCGATGCGCAGGTCCGCCCCGGCGGCGTATAGGGCGCGGTCCATCTGGCTTCGCTCAAGGGTGGCGCTGAAGGCGCTTCCTATAACTCCTAAGGCAGTGGCGAACATCAACAGCACCACCAACGCCCCAGGCACCACCGGGTCCCTGGAGACATGCCTCAGTCCCTGCAACAGCCATGATGGCGCGGCTGGCTCGGCCAAGCGCGTCAGCATTCCTATGGCTATCGGGAACACCCGCATGACCACGAGACCTATGGCCAACAGGCCAAGCAGCGGCCCCAATAACAGAGTGTAATCGATCTCCAGCCCTTGATTTCCCAAGGAACGCACCAGGAAAGCGCCCCGGCTTTGAATTTGCCACCAGAAGAGCGCTATCAGGCCCAACAGCAGAATATCCAAATAGTAACGGTGTACGAACGGAACGCTGGGAGGCCGCGCGCCCGTTTGCCGGAACTCCACAACGCTCTGGCGGGCGGCCACCAGGGTAGTGCCGGTCAGCACCACCACCCCCAACACCCCCCCGGCCAGTCCCACCAGGAAGGCCTCGGTAGGAATAGACAATGGTACAGCCGTAAGCTCGCCGCTGCTGCCCAGACCGAAAAACACCCGGCCCAGCAGCGTCACCACGGCAAGGGCCAGGAAGGGGCCGATAACAACCGCCGGTACAGCCAGCAGCACCCCCTCGACGGCGGACAGAATGGCGACTTGCACCGTGGTCGCGCCCCGGCTTTTCAGCACGGAAATCTCCGTGGCCCGGGACTTGATGATCAGCGCGGTAATCAGCGCAAGGTAGTAAGCCAGCGTGCCGATGATCAGGAACAAGATCAGGTAAAGCGGAATGCGGGCCAACAACAACTGCTCTTGATAGTCCTCCAACACTTCGTCCAGCTTGATCCCGTTGCTGGAGTTGGCGAGGTTCGTCCGCACGTCCCGTTGGATCCGCCGGAGAGAGTCCAAGGCTTGGTCGACGTTCCCTGCGTCTATGGTGGGCCGGTCCACATAATAGAACCAAGTTACGTCGGTGTACAAAGTGGGATATTGGCCGTAGACTTGGCCCAGGATGGCCTCCTCTGAGGTGAACAGGGGCACGATGGTCCATTTGTCGTCATGGAAACTGAAGGCGCTGTTGGAAGCGTACCAGAACTCGTCGTCTACGTTGACACGCTTGAACACCCCGACAATTTCCACTGGGATCGACGGCGGGTCGGTGAACGACGCCGCCGGAAACGCCTCCAGCCTGTCGCCAACGTCAAGCTGGAGCAACTGGGACCCAAGTACATCCACGGCAACCTGCAAAGGCTCGCCCGGCTTGGGGGAACCGGCCGCCGGGTCCGAGTAAGGCCAACGCCCCCGGACAATCTCGGCCCGGCCTGAGGTCAGGGCGGTCATGTACTTTATTTCGCCGCGGGGCCGGACTTCGTTGTCCAACTCCAATTGGGGGTGGCCGGTGAAGAAGAATGTCGAGGTCTCGATCAACATGGCCCTGTCGTTGATATGAGAGTCAATCAAGGCCAGTACCCTCTGCTCATTAAAAGCCTGCGTGGCGCGGTGGTAAGACGTCCTTCCCTCAGCGGTGGCGGCCGTGTCCTGGCCGGTGAAAATTCTTATCCAGAAGTTGGCTTCCTGCGGTGTGGCCTGGGTCATTGCGTGGCGCAGCGCCGTTTCGGCCAACAGGTTGGAGAAGATAACGCCGCTGGCCATCAGAGACACGGCCAGCAATATGCCCGCGAACAGGACCAACTCCAATCGCCAATTGAGGGCGATCCTTCTGACGGCGATGATGTAGCCCAGCCTGGTTAACGCCATCATTCTGCGTGGACTCCGCCGAATGGCATGGCTCTTTCTCCTATTCCCCTGTGCGCAATATGTCTGCCACTCTCAGTCGGAGAGCGGACACCGCCGCGACGATAAGGCCAAGTATCAGGGCGGCGGCCAACCCGCCCAGCACGGATATGATCAGCCATTCCTGGGCGGCGAGTATCATCGGGGGAATGGACGGTTCGCCCCGGGTATTGACGTCCAAGTAACCCAAAATCCACCGGCCCATCCACACGCCGGCGGCGCTGCCTATGGCCAGCCCCACTATTGCCACCAATACTCTCTCCAACCCCAGGGACAGAAAGAGTTGCAGCCTGGACAGCCCCAGGGTCCTGGCTACCGTCAGGTCCACCCTGCCCGTTTGTATGGCTACCAGGGCATGGATAACCAGCGTGAGCAAGACGGCCATGATGATGGCCGCCATACCAAGGATAGTGAGGCCGTTCCAGCCGCCACCCGCCAACGGGTTGCGCAAAGCATTATTCACCAAGGAGTCCCGGTCCCTGATCCCGACGAACACGCCAAGGCGGTCTTTTATAGAAGCCGCCGCCGCATCCCGGTCTGCGCCGTCTTTTAAGGAGACCCAGAACTCCCAAGGGTCTTCAACCCGGTCCGATGAAGTACGGCGGACGTATTGGCTGTAGGCATCCAGCGGCACGATCAGGAACGGACGGGTTGATGGGTTCAACGTGGGGAAGAACTTGGTAGTGTCCTCCACCACTACCGGCAGCAGGTGCTTGCCGATTTTGACTCTCATCGATTGGCCGGGGACGAAACCCGGACTGCCAATGGCGGGCGCCGGGTAAGGGTCGGTTGGCAAGACCACGCCGCGGTTGGTTTCCTTAAAGGGCTCCTGCCATCCAAAAGACAGGCCAGCCTCTCCGGAATGGGCGCCAAAGGACGTCCTCTCCACAATGTCGGGGACGCCTCCTTCGTTAATCAGGGCCACCCATCCCCGGTACTCCTCGAATCCCTCTATGACTACGCCCGCCGGGGGAGTTGACGGTCCTTTTATGGTCAGGTCGTCGAAGCTGACACTGCCGGGCGGCACCGGCGTGAACGAGTTACGGCTCAAAAAAATGGAGACCAGCCAGGAAGTCTCTACCGGAAAATCAGGGTTTTCAGGTATCTCTCCCTCAAGATAGACCCATTCCGGCGGAGTCCCGGCCGCCGTGGTCGGGGCCTTCATTCTTGTGCCGAACGACTTGATGGGTTCCAATTCCCCAAGGAAAAGGTTGCGATACCGCCCGCGGTCGTCGTAGACCCTGGCCCAAAGGTTCATGTTGGATGCCAGAGGCCCGGTGTTGAGGCGGCTTTTTTCTACCCAAACGCCGAGTCTCCGCGCGTCGCCGGGTATCTCTATCCCTGCCAAGCTTTCAAGTCCAAGTCCGGCCGCCGCGCCCACCGGCGACGGCCCCAAGGGCGCCAGCAACTCCCCCAGGCTCTTGTCGGCGAAATCTTCGCGGAACCACACCGTCCCCGGCAGCGCTTTCGGGTCTACCGCCAGCAGCGTGGTCAAAGCTCCGGGGAACACGTCCAACAGGGTGCCTGTCTCCTGTACGACAGGACTGAAGGACTCTACCGTAGGCTCCTCGGCCAGTCTCTCTCCGTCGGAAACCGTCAACGTAGGGCCCGTGACCGACAGGTCGCCGCCCGCCGCGTAGAGGGTCCTCTGAGTCTGGGTCAGCGACAGGGTGGACTGGAAAGTTGCGCCAAATACCCCAAGGGCCGACGCCAGAATAAGAATCACGACCAACGAACCATGGGGGATAGGGTCCCGGGCGAACCGGGCCAGCGGAAACGCTACCCATGCCGGTCCGATTCGCTCGGCAAACCAAGCCATCAACTTGACCAAGAGGGGCAACAACCGGAGCACCACCACCGCAACTCCTACCAGTATCAGCACCGGGCCGAAAAGAGGCACCAGGTCGAGTTTCAAGTCCTGGGACGCCAGGTCTCTTATAAAGAACCCTTCGCGGCCTTGGATTTCCCAGATTAAAAAAGCAACTGCGGCCAGCACCAGGAAGTCCACGTAGTACCGTTGCAAGAATGGCAATGTCGGCGGCCGCGCCCGCTCCCTTAACGATTCGGCCAAACCCAAGCGTGCCCGGCTGACGCCGGAGAACAGCAGCACCGCCAAGCTCAAAAGGCCGCCCAGTACTCCCATCAAAAGCATGTTCAGAGACAGTCCCACCTCGACCGGCTGAGACGTTCCGGTGACCGGGTCTATGGTGGACACCAGCAGGTACCGCAGTATGACAAAGGCCAGCAAAGGCCCCAGGATGATGGCAACCACCGCCACTATCCCCTCGCTGATTACCAATATGGCGCTTACCTGAAAGAGGCTGGCCCCGCGGCTTCTCAGAAGACTGGCTTCATCGTTACGTGAACGGGCCAACAACCCCAGCACCAGTGCCAGGAAGTAGAGCACAACCAGCACTACCAATGATATGAACAGGAAGATTGGCACCCTGGCCAGCAACAACTCCTTTTCATACTCCCGCAAGGTTATCTTCAGCCCGGTGAACACTAAGGATTGAGGAAACCGGCGGTTGACGTCTGTCTCCAGGCCGTCCAGGGCTTCCTTGGTAGGGCCAACCATGGACGCCGTTAACACCTCGGTGTTCAGGAACAGGAACCAAGCAAAGTCGCCAACCAACGATGGGTGCTTGGCGCCGATGCCGTCAAAGAAAGCTTCTTCACTTATATAGAACGGGGCCACCAGCCTGTCTCCAAGGTCCTGGATAGCGAAATAGGAAGACGGCCCGTTCATCCAATACTCTTCGCCAGAGTCGATGGGCTCAGCCAAGCCTACGATGTGGACTGAAATGCGGTCCGACTGGTCGGTGGAGAAGGGAATCAGGTCCACGTTGTCCCCCACGCCAAGTGACATCGTCGACGCGGTCTCGGCCCCCAGCACGGCCTCTAACGAAATCGTGTTCCCAGCAACCGTCGCGGCGCTTTGAGGCCAGCGGCCATCGACCAAGCGGGAGTGCTCCTGGAGCCCGGTGAGGAAAAAGGGACGGACGAAGATAGTATCTAACTTGAGGGGATCAGCCGACGGGTCCCGGGTAAAGCGTATATCCCCCTCAATCCTGCCGTACCGCTCCATTCCTTGGGTCATGTACCCCAAACGGGTGTCGGCGATGTCTTCCACCGTCGACCGGAGGTTCCGGTAGTCCTTGACCCCGATTGGGCGGTTTTGGGTAATGACGTGAACGTTCAGGATTTCGGGATGGGCGGAGGCGAGGGTGTGGCGAAGACCGCCTTCAGCAAGGATGTTGGAGTAACCCGCTCCGACCGCCATCAGCGTGACGGCGGCGATGATCCCGAACGAGGTAATCAGAAGGAGCGGCCAGGAAGAGCGAAGACGCTTCGGCAGGAGCCAAAAAAGTGCGCCAGTCCAGCCCATTAGTTATATAACTCTTTCCACACGGCGAGGGTATCCTCGGAGAAGCTTGGCAGGGGGTTGAAGGCGAGTGTAAATGGGGCTTGACCAACTGTCAAATGACGCTTGGAACGGCGCCGCTGCCGGGCGCTTCGCTTTTGAGCCAATCGAAAGCTCTTGGGGGAGAAACTTGGGCCCAAGCTGACCCGGACCGCCTTGTGCTATTATTAGCCGCACCTATTGTCTTCGTTGCGACGTAATCATCAAGGCTCAAGACGAGGCCTTTTATGACTTCCAACCTCTCGCAGAAGGTTGTTGCCTTCATCCCTTACAAGAGGGACTATTCCGACGATTTCTTCTACCCTGACCCCGACCCCAAGCCGGACAGTATGGAACAAGGTTACACTATCCACGAATGCGCCTACCTGCTTCATGACTACTTCGCAGATCGGCCTGACGTGCTGGTTGATGCCAGCGGCTCCGTTTACTATGACCGGCAGGACCGTATCCGGAGCCACCTTGCCCCGGACCTCTACGTGGCCTTCGGAGTGGAAGCCGCCGAGGTCTTCCAACGGAACAACTATCTGGTCTGGGAGACCGGCAAGCCCCCTGACTTCGCCCTGGAAGTGGCGTCCAGGAGCACCCACAATGTAGATACCCGGCACAAGCCCATCCTCTACGCCGCCATTGGCGTGGGCGAGTATTGGCGCTTTGACCCCAGTGGCGGCCGCTATTACGGCTACGAACTCGCGGGGGACGTCCTGGTAGACGGAGTCTATCGGCCGCTTCCGGTGACTGAAACGGATGACGGTGTGTTCCAAGGATACAGCCCGGCCCTGGACCTGACCTTGTGTGTTCAGGAGCGGAGGTTGTCCTTCTACGATCACAAAAGCGGCCGCTATCTGCCGAGCATCAGCGAGGAGCGGGCTGCCCGGCAGTCAGCCGAATCCGCCCAACAGGTTGCCGAATCCGCCCAACAGATTGCCGAATCCGCCCAACGGGCAGCGGAAATGGAAGCTGAACGGCTTCGGGACAAACTTCGGCGTCTGCAAGAAGGATAGGCCCCTCATGATTAAGAGGTACGATTTATGAATAGACTGGAAGGGAAAGTCGCCCTGGTTACCGGCTCGGGCCGCAACATTGGCCGCGCCACCGTGTTGAAGCTGGCCGCGGAAGGAGCGGACGTGGTTGTCAATGCCCGCTCAAACCGGGAAGAGGTCGAATCGGTTGCCGAGGAAGCCCGCGCCTTGGGCGTCAGGGCGTTGCCGGTCCTGGCCGATGTGGGCAACAAAGAGCAAGTGGACTCCATGGTGGCGATGGCTATGTCAGAGTTTGGCAAAGTGGACATCCTGATAAACAATGCCGCCATCAGGCCTCACAAGCCGTTCCTTGAAGTAACGCTTGAGGACTGGGAAATGGTGCGGGGAGTGGTGCTCGACGGCGCCTTCTATTGCACCAGCGCGGTGCTACCCTCCATGGTGGAAAACCAGTACGGACGCATACTGTTCTTCACCGGCGACGGCGCTTTTCAAGGCACCGCTCAGCGGGCGCATGTATCCGCAGCCAAGATGGGTCTCGTCGGCCTTGCCCGGAGTTTGGCCAGCGAGTTTGCGCCCCACAACATCAGGGTCAACGTCGTCTCACCGGGCAGCATCGACACGTCGCGGGAACACCCGGAATGGTACCCGCAAAGCCGCCCGCCCGACGCATCGAGGATCCCCTTGGGGCGTCAAGGCATGGTGGACGAAATCGCCGCAACCTGCTTGTTCCTGGTCAGCGACGACAGCGGCTTCATAACCGGGCAAGCCATCCATGCCAACGGCGGCACGGCGTTCTTTTAGCTGGTTAAGTCTCGAAAGGTCAATTAGAACGGGCGCCCCCGGAGCATAGGCATGGGGATTAGGCGCTCATTTACTGAGTCTGCCACCAACCGGAACAATTGCAAGGTCATGGCTCCAATCAAGGAACCAACCCCCGGGGGGCCGAACACGACAACAGTGGGACGCGCTGCTCTTCCCAACCGCAGCCGTGCTTCCCCCATGTTGTATTCCACGACCCTGCCATCGGCCAAGTGGAGTTCCACTTGTTCAGTGGGCTGGATGCCTAGACTTTCCAGCAGGTCACTATCCACCATGGTATAGTATGCGCCCGTATCTACCAGGGCCTCTACGCTGGCAAATTCCACCCCGGTCAAGTTTCCCACTTCGAGCGCCGCAGTAAACGTTCCCAATTCTCCCTACCCTTAATCCCGCATCCGGAACTCTCGCAGGTCGTCGGGGATAATCAGCCTTGCCTCGGTCAATTCCTGGATTTCCTCGGGGTTCCAGCCTGGGGCGTGCTCCCGCAGCACGAACCCTTCCGGTGTTACTTCGAACAGACCCAGGTCTGTGGCCACCAACTTGACCACTCCCGGCGCGGTGATGGGAAGGCTGCAACGGCTTAACATCCGGGGTTGGCCGTCGCGGGTGGTGTGCTCCATAGCAATGAACACCCGCTTGGCGCAGGCCGCCAGGTCCATCGCTCCGCCGATGCCTCCGCCTTTGCGCGAAGGGATGCGCCAGTTGGCGAAGTCCCCGTTCTCCGCCACCTCGTAGGCGCCCATGACGGTGACGTCCACCATCCCTCCCCGGATGACGGCGAAAGAGTCGGCATGATGAAGGATGGACATGCCCGGCTGGGCGGTGACGAACTGCCCCCCCGCGTTGACCAGGTGCTTGTCCTCCTCGCCCTCGCCAGCTATCGGGCCGTACCCGATGACGCCGTTCTCGGAGTGGGTGATGATAGTCCTGCTGTTGTCGACGTAGTTGGAGCAGAGGGTAGGCATACCCACGCCCAAGTTAACTATCCATTCGTCCTGGAACTCCATCGCCAACCGGTCGCACATTGCTTGCCGCGCCAACTTGGGCTTATCCGCCATTTTTATCCTCCGGTGAATAGATTGACCGCAAAGAACGCTGAGAAAGGTCAGTCCCAGATGCCGTCGGCGGGTATTTTGACTATCCGGTCCACGTATATCCCCGAAAGGTGTATGTGGTCCGGGTCTATTCCCCCAACCGGCACGATGTCTTCCTCTACTTCGACAATGGTGATTTTTCCGGCCATGCCCATGACCACGTTGAAGTTGCGCTGGGTGAGGCGGAACTGTAGGTTGCCGAAAGTGTCGGCCTTCCAAGCGCGTACGAAAGCGTAGTCGCCAGGCAGGGGATGCTCCAGCACGTGCATCCGCCCGTTTATCTCCCGGTGTTCCTTGCCCTCGGCCAACTCGGTCCCCACACTGGTGGGGGTGTAAAAGCCGCCGATGCCGGAGCCGGCAGCCCGCAGCCGCTCGGCCAAGGTCCCCTGCGGCACCAGTTCGGCGTCGATTTCGTCGTTGTTGTACATTCGGACGAACGGGGTTACCTGCGATGGATGGGTGGCGGCGGTAAAGGCGCAGACCATCTTTTTCATCTGCCCCGCCTCGACCAGAGTGCCCACATCGATGATGGAGCCCAACTGACCGGCGTTGTTGGAAACCCCGGTCAACTCCCTGGCGCCCTGCCGGTGCAACGCGGCAATCAGGTTACGGGGAACGCCCACCCCGCCGAAACCGGGGAAAAGGACGGTCACGCCGTTTGGAACGTCCGCTACCGCTGCGTCAAAAGTATCGAAAATCTTGTTCTTCATGGGGTGGTCTCCTGAAGGGCTTTCGGTTCTAAATACTACCGCAGAAGCGGCGTCGTTGCCAGAGCCTCGGAACGCTGCTCAAGACGGGCCCGTGTGAACGGTTAATGACACGCCAACCACTTGACAAGCCGGTCAAATAGACAAAGAATCCAGATAGTTAACTCTTGGGAGGAAATCCATGGCTACGGCTAATAAACAGGCCTATATATACGCCGGGTTGGCGGGGGAAGGGGAGCACATCGGACAGGGCGGATTATACCGCAGGGCCGCCAACGGGGGCGAATGGGAATCCATCGCCAAAGGGCTGCCGGCGGAGCCTCAAGTGCGGGCCGTATTGGTCCATCCGCAAAACAGCAGCACCGTCTACACCGGCACCAACTTGGGAGTGTACCGGAGCGACGACCAGGGCGATCATTGGGAAGCGTTGGACTCGGAGAAAAAAGACGTTTGGTCGCTGGCGTTCCGTCCCGACAACCCCGACGTGGTCTTCGCCGGGTTCGAGCCATGCGCCATCTCCAGGTCTCTCGATGGCGGAAAGACTTGGAGCATGATGAACACCGAACGGGTGGAATTCCCCCACATCACCACCTACATGCCCCCGCTGGGTAAGCGGGTCATCGACATAGCCGCCGACCCGTCCGACCCCATGGACATGTACGGCGCAATCGAAGTCGGCGGCCTGCTGGCCAGCCGGGACGGAGGCGAGAGTTGGGAGTCGATTATCGACGGCCCCTACCTGCGCAACAATACGCTGGACCTGCACGGCGTCCAAGTCAGTTCCGCCGCGCCGGGCACAGTGCATATCATCACCCAGGTTGCCATGTTCCGCAGCCGTGACCGGGGCGAGAAGTGGGAACATGTCCAGGTCGAAGAGATGTTTCCCGGCGGCTCCTATTGCCGGGACTTGGCGGTTGCCCCGGACGACCCCAAGACCCTGTACCTCGCCGCCGGCGCGGGCGGGGGCGGTTCCCCTCGGGGCACCCAGGAGGCCGGGGCCCTGTTCCGCAGCCGGGACATCGGCGAGACCTGGGAGAGAATCGACATCGGCGACGTTCCCCCCAGCCGGATGTACGGGGTCACGATAGAGCGGGCAAACCCCTCCAACCTGCACTGCTGCTCCTCGCTTGGGCAGGTCTACAGCAGCCAGGACGAGGGCGGTGCTTGGAGCAAGAGCGAGTTGCCCGAGGAGCTGTCCCGCAACCGTCACATATACACGTTGGTGTCCGGCTAGGCAGCCAATCCGGGCGCTGAACGCCGCCCCGAAATGGACCATAAACGCAACGGCCGGCGTCATTGCTTGCCGGCCGTTGCGGCTGATTTTGGGGCGGACCATCGCCTAAGTCTGAAAGAGGTACTATCTCCCGCCATGACGTTAGAAAAAGCGACCTTCAGCGTCACCACCGACGCCCTCGAATTCATGGTATTGGACCGGGCCGAGTTGCCCGAGGAGTTTCACAGGTTCCAGGTTGTGCGGGAAGGCCCGCTGGACAATGCCGCTATGGCCGAACAGGGTTTCTCCGGCAACACTGCCGAGCGTTTCAGGGCTGCGGGCCGAGTCACGGGTTTCATGCGCGAACTGGGAGAAACCTCGTCCGCATTCACCCACGACGGCTTCAACTTCGCCGCGGCCACCGTCGCCCACCTGTTCGACAATCCCCAGTCGGTGTCCGACTGGATGACCGGCATTTTCGTGAAGGACTTCGAAGAGCACTTGGGGGAAAACGTCGGCGGAGACCAACAGCTCATTTCCGCCGAGCCGTTAGAGGTTAACGGCTTCTTCGACGAGGCCGTAGCTCTGAAGGTGCTCCAAGGCGGCGTTGCCGGTCTGATTTCGTCCACCGTCATCGACTTCCGCGTCGGCCGCATCCTGGGCGTGGCCTTCATCGGCACCATCGGCAACCATGAAAGGACCGCCCTGACCACCGAGTTGGCCCTGGCCCTGGAAAGACGCATCGTCCAGGTGGTGCTGGGAGGGGGGTAGAGGACGCCGGATTTGCGGCAGCGCTCGTTGAAGATATGTCTACAGAACAAAACGAGAAACAGCCCTGGCGTAAGTATATAGACGAACATTCGCGGCGCAGTGTGCCCGTCATCCGGGACAAGGGATACTCGGTCTGGTCGCTTATAGGCTCCCTCCGTGCATACCGTGGAGACAAAGAACGGGTGCTGTCTGGTTATCACGGAGACTTGACCGCAGATGAATTGGATGCTGCCTTGGCCTATTACTGGTCCAAGCCCCACGGCATAGACGAAAAGTTGAGAGAGATTTCTGGGGACGATGACGATGATCGGCAATATGTTCAGGTGGTCTCTAATAACGCGCCTTTGCAAGAAACCGGGGAAAAGCCTTGGGGAAAGTACATAGACGAACATTCACCGCGCAGTGTGCCGGTTATTCGTGGCAAGGGTTTTTCGGTCTGGTCTGTGGTGGGTTACTTCCGCGCTTGCTTGGGAGACGTGGAGCAGGTATTGGCCGATTACGGTGGCTATCTGACCAACGAAGAATTGGAAGCAGCCCTGTCCTACTATTGGGCCAAGCCCTATGGAATCGACGAGAGATTGAGAGAGAACTCCGGGGACGATGAAGGGCCATGTATCGACACGGTCTATCATGGTATGTCTATGGAAAGAAACGAAGAACAGCCTTGGCTCAAGTACATAGATGAAGAATCGCGCAGCGTAGCCACCATACGGAACAAGGGATATTCAGTCTGGTCGCTAGTGCGCTATTACCGTGTCTACAAAGGGGACAAAGACCGGGCGTTGGCCGGTTATCACGGTGATCTGGCCAGCGAGGAACTGGACGCGGCCCTGGCCTATTATTGGGCCAATCCCGAAGACATTGACCGGAAGTTGAAAGAGATTTCCACCTGAATGGCGCGTTTCTATCTGGACGAGAACATATCTCGTGATGTAGGGAGCGCACTGGCTCAAAATGCTCATGACGTGGTCCACGCAGTTGACGTGGGGAACCAGTCCAAGCCCGACCCGGAACATCTTCTGGTTGCAGCGGAATCAGGGCGAATCCTGGTGACATTCAACCGGAGAGACTTCCGGGAGTTGCACCGATTCTGGACAGCCCTCAACGCTTGGGGGAATCTTGACCAACACCACGCGGGCATATTGACTTCTTGGGGTGACATCGCTGACGAGCAGTGGGCAGGTCTGATTCACGCTTTCGTGAGTTTGGGCCCAGACTTAGACAACCAAATGTGGGAGTGGAGACGCCAGCAGCAGGAATGGCGACGGTTCGGGTGGTGACGCTAAGTTTCGTACCTTGGGGAAGCGCATGGCCGCGCTGGCAGTTAGAGATGACTGGGCGTCATTCCGATTCGACCTGACTTTGCTCCGACATAGTTCTTAGGTAAACACCCTGATTGTTGACGAACTGAACGATTCCGTGTCCGCGTAGTATCTGAAGCTGCTGTCGCAGCTTGGCTTGTACATGTCGGTTCTTTGGGTATTGTTGCGCGGCTAGTGGAGCGCAAACCTTGAGCAAGTCGTCCATCCGAAAATGACCCTCGGGTAGCGCCATTACCCCACGCATTGTGAGGTTCGTCCAACCCCTGAACCCAGAGATCAGACCGGCGGCATCGGTAATCGAGAATTCCGGCTCAGCGTCCACCGAAGTTGGGGTTGGCAGATGTTCCGGCATTGATACCTTGATGGACGGAAGCGCCAGCCTGAGAGTTTCCAGTGCGGAAATGCTCATTACTCGCAGCACTTCAAACTCGAAACCACGCAACAGCACACTGGACAGCCTCGCTACCATCGTGGCGTCTCTTGTTGCCAAGCCGCACTCCAAATTGTGGCGCATCCCGGAGTTGGTTGCGTTAGCAGAAGTCACTAGAGCGCATATGTCGTCGAAGATATACATCTTGGCGTGAAGCCCGCCCAAAGAACTGACGACTACTCCCTTCTTGGCCAACGTGCAAAGGGTCTCAAGGCTGGAAGCGCCGGTAGCGAAGTCCCGCAAATCGGTGCGAGTAATCAATCTACAGGTCACGCCCGCCGGGGCGAGGTCCGTTATCCCGATCACTCCGTTATTCACGTAAGGGCTTACGACGATCATATGAGAACGGCAAGTTCGTGCGTTCTCGGCCACCCAGTCAAACGTTGGGGTGGTCACTATCTGCAAATCGGAAGTGCCGTGACTTGGCATGTTCTAATACTGGCCCGCGCGTTATTTCCTGTCAATCTAATCTTACTGGTCTACTTCTCGAGACTCGCTTGACAATTCTGCTGTTTCGATCAACGATCTCGATCCGTTCATGGCGGGACGAGATTTTGAATGGGAGGAACGACAGTGACCCAGAGAGTACGACGCACCAATCCGTCCAAGGTTCTGGAAACGGAGCGCGAACGATTACTAGCGGCGGCTGTTAAACAACGAGCGAAAAGCGTCAACTTCTTGGACCGCGCTTTCGAGGAAGTGGGATGCACTTGCAGCCCCCTCCGGCAGGAACTGCGGGAACTCCAAGAGCAATATCGGGCTGAAACCGAGCGGCAAAAGCTCGAGTTGGAGAATTCTGACCTAGCCAAGCGAATTAGCGAGGTTCGCGAGAAGATATTCGATATCGATCGGGTAGAGCACCAGACCCTGCATATCGTTTCTAAACAGGCTTATGCGTTTCTGGGAGTGTGGCTGCTCGACCAAGTCAGGGATAGTAACATCGCCGTCCTGGACCTCGGAGATGACGATCTTGGTCGCCGCTATGCAGAAGCTTGGTTCGCCGGATGGCGGCCAAAATCGTTACAGGACTCCGCGGAGCCAACTAAGCCTTAACTTGAGTCCTTCTTGTAAATCGAAATCCCCACCGAATCTATATGTGCCTTCAAAGGCGCATAGTTTATACGTTCGTAAGCCTGCAAGTCGCACTTCTGGAGGACGTCCATGTCCTCCAGCTCCAAGGCCAGGCGGCCCAAGCGGTGGGGGTCCAGGATGCCGCGGGTAGCGAGGTCGATGTCGGAACGGGGCGTCGACTTGCCGGTTGCCCGAGACCCGTAGAGGAGTACTTCAGTCAATTCGGGGTAGTGGGCGAACACGAGTTGCAGCGTGTTAAGGGTCTTTGTCGATAGGTCGGGAGTTTTCACGGCTCAATCGCCTCTTCAATTAACCTTAGATGCAGGTCATTCAAGAGTGCAAGGTATCGGTCGTGAATGTTCCTTAGCACGGCTTCGATTCTCGCCGCGTCATAAGTGTGTGAACTCAGATTACGGTCGGTTAACATATCAAGCCACGTTTCACCATCGCCGATGAGACCGGACTGGAACGCTTGCCTGATGACGCTTCGGGGGGTGACCGTGCGCAACATAATCCTGTCGTGTTCCAGCCGGTCTTTGAGGGTATTCCAAGCCAGCTCGAACGTGTATTCGAAGCGTTGGATTACCCCCTCGCGTTCCAGTTGGTTGAGCGCCTCAACCCCGGGTTCGAGGGCATCGCGCAACAAGGTGAATGCCCGCGAGAAGTTGGTGAAACGGTATTTCCAACGAGGTTGGCCGGTCATATGGCCCTGCCACGTTCAAGTATCTCTTTTTTCCACTTGACGTACTCGGGTTGGGACGTGATTTCCTCCCGGATTCTCTCCGCCTTTTCGGCGCTCAACCTCAGGTATTCGTCAACTTCGGTCTTGTTGTCCCGGTAGTAGGCAAGCACGGCTTTCGCGTCAGCGGGCTTGACAGTGTCAAAACGGTGGGCGAGTTGCTCCAGGGTCCTAGCGCCCAGTTTGTGTGCTTCCAGGAAAATTTCCAAGCTGATGCGTGTCCCGATAATCCGTACCTGCCCATCGGGATGGTTATGCAGGGGCACGCCTTCCCGTGGCAGGCTGTTGATGGTTATGGGGTTGTACGGTATGTTCGGTATAGGCATGGATGTGGCCTCTCCCTGTCTCCTTGTCCCCCTTTGCATCTATGACAAGCCCAACAGCCTCACCACCTCATCCCCAACCTGCGTTGTGGAGGCGTTGCCGCCCAAGTCCCCGGTGACTACGCGGCGCTCCTGCAGGCTGCGGGCCACGGCGTTTTCCACCCGCCGGGCCGCATCGTTTTCCCCCAAGTGGTCCAACATCAAGGCCACCGCCGATATGGTGGCTAACGGATTGGCCAGGTTCTTCCCCGCAATGTCAAAGGCCGCGCCGTGCACGGATTCAAACATGGAAGGGTGCCGCCACTCTGGGTTGATGTTGGCGCTGGCCGCCAAGCCCATGCTGCCGGTCACCACCGCCGCGATGTCCGACAGGATGTCGCCGAACAGGTTGGACGCTACGATTACGTCGAAGTCCTCGGGCCACCGCACCAAGTCCATGGACGCCCGGTCCACCAGCAACGATTCCGTCTGAATCTGCGGGTATTCTCGCGCCACGTCCTCGAAGACCTCGTCCCAGAAGACCATGCTGAACGCCAGGGCGTTGGACTTGGTTACCGACGTAACCTTGTTCTTCTTGTTGCGCCGGACGCAATACTCGAAGGCCGCCCGGATGATGCGCTCGGTGCCCCGCCGCGTGAACACCCCTGTCTGGATGACGGTCTCTTCGGGAGTGCCCGGATATAAACGGCCTCCGACCGGAGAGTATTCGCCCTCGGTGTTCTCCCGGAAGATGACCATGTCGATCTGTCCCGCCTCCTTGCCGGTGACCGGTGAAACAACACCCGGATGGAGATAGCAGGGGCGGATGGAGATGGCTTGATCGAAGGCCCGGCGCATCGGCAGCAGCAGGCCCTGTAGCGTGATGTGGTCCGGGATGTCGGGGTCGCCCACCGCGCCGAAAAGGATGGTGTCATGGCCTCCGAGTTGTTCCAAGCCGTCCTCGGGCATCATCCGCCCCGTCTCGCGGTAATATGCGGAGCCCCAAGGGAACTCGGTAAAGGTGAACCCTAAGTCGTTGGAGCCTGCGGCCAGCGCCTCCAGTACCTTCCTGCCTTCCGCCACTACCTCCGGACCAACTCCGTCGCCGGAAATCACCGCAATTCTGTGCTCTGCCATGCTGCTTCAACCCCTCGATAGATATTCGGCCGGTCAACGCCGGTCTATTTCCTGGACTCAACTGGTTGAACGCCACCCCCCAGCAACCGGAAATGGTGCACCATCTCCGCGTCTGGAAAGGCTTCCCGCGCTCGCCTGAAAGTGGACTTTCCTCTCCGTTGCCGGGCGTCCAGCAGTACTCCAATGATGGTGCCGCTGTGCCCCACGTTGACGCCGACCGCGCCGACTTGGGCCGCGAACTCGTTGACATCGTCCAGCCTGGGTTTTGGCAGCACTCGCTGGCTGGCCAACGCGCTGATGGTGGAGCCTCTGCCAACCATTGCCGGGTCGCCCTGTTGCACTCCCGCTCTCACCAACTCCAAGGCTTGTGATGTCTCCGCTTGGATTGACTTCCATAGCGGGCGGCGGTCCACCTTGTTGAACTCCACCGTATCCACCGCGCCGCCGAAGTCCAGGGCCACTATTTCCATGGGCGGTGGCGGCCCCAGGGACTCTGCGATGCTTCCCGCCAAGTGATCGAACATGGCGATGCCGGGGAACATGACGCCGTCCGTAGGCTCCACCGACAGCGCGATTTCGGCTATCGCGGCGGGTTGCAACTCTACCCCCAGGGCCAGACCCGTAGCGGCTATGGTGGCAGCCACGTCCGCGGTGCTGCTGCCCATGCCCTTTCCTCGCGGTATGGGGTTGTTCACGCTGAGCCTGGCGGACAGGCGTTCATGGCCGAGGCGATTCAGAGTGACACGCAGGGCCTCGGCGGCCTTGGGATGATTGGCGCATCCCGCGACTTCAGGCGGCTCTTCGGTTGGCCCGTCATCGTACAGGTCCACCCTCACCCTTGAGAAGAAGTCTATTGGGCAGGTGACCAGGAAGAGGCTGTCGCCCTGCATACCCTGCACCAACTCTCCGCAGACCCCCGGAACTCGCACGGTGGCGCTGCCGACCAATGTGGCGGCAACCTCCGCGTTGGGAGAAGTAGACCGGTCAGCCAATTTATCCTTCATCCTGACCTTCTCTCCAAAGGAGAAGGGACTTACTAAACGCCCCTAGCCGTGGTTCGCGCCTTTTATGACTACCGGAATCCCTGCCACCACCAGATAAACGTTGTCCGCCGCCGCAGCAACCCTCTGGTTGACCAAGCCAAGCAGGTCCTGAAATCTGCGGCCCAGCGAGTAGGGCGCAACCAGTGTCAACCCCACCTCGCTGCTGACCATAAAGACATTGCCAGTAAGCTTGCCGCAGGCTTGAAGAATATCCTCAACTGAGGACAAAATCAGGGACTCAACTTCGTCGGCAGGACCGTTTTCGTGCTGTAGCAACACATTGCTGACCCAGTGGTCCAGGCTGTCCACCAGCACCGACTCCGGCGTTGGCTGATGACCCACGACCGATGTCAAACCTCCTGCCAAGTCAATGGGTTCCTCCAAGGTTGCCCAGTTCTGGGGACGCCTTTCCCGGTGATGGCTGATGCGCCGCTCCATCTCTGCGTCGGTGGGCAGACCGGTGGCAACGTACAAAGTCGGCTTGTCCAGGTCCCTAGCCAGCTTTTCGGCAAAGGCGCTCTTGCCCGACCTGATACCCCCCAAGACCAGCGTTAACTGAGACGGCATCGGTCAACGTCAACGGAGCGGAGCGACGCTGTCGAAGTCGCGGGCCAGACCGGCAATCTCGTAAACCACGTCCATGTTCAAACTACCCCGCACCCAGTCGGCCAGCTTGTCGTACTCCCCGTCCAGTTCCACCGCGCCAAGGGAATCTGGCAGCTTGACCCCCTTTCGCCGGGCCAATGCTTGCAGCACCGCGCTGCGCAGCCCGGCGTTATGGAAAAGCCCGTGGATGTAGGTGCCCATTACCCAGCCGTCGCCCGCTAAAGCGCCGTCCAGATTGTTGTCGCCGGTCACCTGCGCATCGGCCCTGTCTTCGATGACGAATGGTGCAACCATTCCCTCACCGGAAGTCCTGCCCATGTGTATTTCGTACCCCTGCACCGGCAACCCCTTGGCGCCGGCCAAAAGTCCAGAGTCCTGCGCGACCTGGCCCCTCACCCGGTGGGTCTCCTTGGTCCCCTCAAAGACCGTTGTCATGGGCAGCAAGCCCAAGCCTGGTATCTCGATTATCGACGACTCCACTTTCTCGGGGTCGTATAGCATCTTGCCCAGCATCTGATAGCCGCCGCAAATCCCGACAAGAGCACATCCGTCGCGGTGGCGGTCGCGCACCGCGTCAATCAAGCCTTGGCGGTCCATCCAAGTCAGGTCGGGGATCGTCGTCTTGGACCCCGGCAGTATTATCAGGTCTGGGCGCCCTATCTGGGCGGCGGACTCGACGTACCGCAGGGATACACCGTTCTCCCTGGCCAACGGGTCGAAATCGTCGAAGTTGGAGATGTGGGGGACTTGTATGACGGCTATGTCCAGCACTGAGCCGCTGGCCTTGGGCGCTTGCAAGTCCAGCGCCACCGAGTCCTCTTCAGGAACGTGTATGTCCCGGTAGTGGTGCACCACGCCCAGCACGGGTATGCCGGTGCGCTCTTCCAGCCAGGTCAGCCCGTCGGTCAACAGGCTCACGTCCCCCCGGAACTTGTTGATGAGCAGGCCTTTGATGGTCTGGCGCTCCTCCGGTTCCAGCAGCTCCAGCGTTCCCACCATAGCCGCGAAGACTCCCCCGCGGTCGATGTCGCCGCACAGCAGCACCGGGGCGTTGGCGTAGAGCGCCACCCGCATATTAACGATTTCAGTCGCCTTGAGGTTGATCTCCGCGGGGCTGCCTGCCCCTTCTATGACGACGATGTCGTATTGGTCCCGCAGAGTATCCAGGGAAGTGTGGACCGACTCCCATAGCTGGGACTTCAACGCGAAGTAGTCCCTCGATCGGGCAGACAGCAGAGGCCGGCCCATCAGCACCACTTGGGACAGGTGGTCCGCCTCGGGTTTCAGCAGCACCGGGTTCATCTCCACTTGAGGCTCCACCCCCGCCGCTTGGGCTTGGACTGCTTGGGCCCGGCCTATCTCTCCCCCATCCAGAGTGACGTAGGAGTTATTGGACATGTTCTGGGCCTTGAATGGGGCAACTCTGAAGCCGTCCTGGCGGAAAATGCGGCACAAGGCCGACACCAGCACGCTCTTTCCGACGTGGGACGCAGTGCCTTGGACCATTAAGACTTTGCCTGGCATATTTGCCCCTGTTCCGCCTTCAGGCCCCGGCTCGCAGGGGCTCGAGGTGGGAGGTGTCGTTGTAAAGACGCAGCACGGCGTTGTCCGGGTAGGTGTCAATGATACTGAGACTGCAATTGGCCATTATGAAACGGAAGGTTGTATGGTCGGGGAGGTCAAGCCAGCCCAGTATGGCCGCTCTCAAGGTGCCTCCGTGCCCAACCACAAGTACCGTACTGTCCAGATGGGCGTCTCGGAAGTCCTGCGCCCAAGCAGCCATGCGTCGGTTGGTCTGGCGAAAGGTCTCGCCGCCGGTGGGCGCGAAATCCAGATTATTGAGTAAGGAGGCGGCGAACAAGTCCGGGTAGCGTTGCCGCCGCTCTTTCGCAGTCAGTCCTTCGAAGACGCCGTGGCTCCTTTCGCGCAACTCCGGGATAGCATGTAGCGGAACGTCTCGTCCTTCAACGTCTCGTCCTTCTAGGATGATTTCCGCCGTTTCCCGCGCCCGGCTCTGGTTGCTGGAGTACGCCAAGTCTATCGCCTTAGTGGACAACCGGCGTCCAACCAATCGCGCTTGCTCACGGCCTTTCTCCGATAGGTCAACGTCGGTGCTGCCTTGAAGCCGTCCGTCCAGGTTCCACGGCGTTTCTCCGTGTCGTACCAGTAGCAGTCTGCCCATACGTGGAGGTCCCCTTTCATCCCTGTATAGCCAACGCCATTTTAGCAGAGTAACGCTTGGACTGTTTGAACAACGCTATACGCTATGTAGAATGGGCAAAATCAGCTATACCAAATCTTGACAGCCAAGCTCCAAACCATTTACGTTAAGTTCACACTTTGAAGGGAGCGATGTGATGGAAGCTTATTGTGTCAAGTGTCGAAGCAAGCGTGAGATCCAGGATCCGGAGTTTATCACCATGAAGAATGGCAAGCCAGCCACTCAAGGTGTTTGTCCTTCGTGCGGGACCAAGGTGTTCCGGATCGGCGCCAGCAGCTAACGGCGCTAGTCCCAAGCTTAGGTAAGTAACTTTTAGCCGAGCGGACAAAATCCCCTTGGCTGTTTTAGTTCCGGGAAAGTCCGTCAATTGGCGGGACGCTCCATCGCTAGTATGATGGATTCGTGCAATGCGACGTCTCACTGCGCCAATCCCCTTGGCAGACCGAACATAGCCTGCTAACGCCAAAACCGGAGGATAAGAAATGACCCAAGCAGCCAGTTGGCAAACCCTGCTCGAAGAGAACGCGCCCGACCTGATGAAAGCGGTTTCCGGGACAAGAGACACCGTGCTGGTTGACGGTGCCCTGTCGCTGAAGGTCAAGACGCTGATGACCATGCTTTGCGACGCCCTGTTGGCCCACCCTGACGGGGTTGCCAACATCGCCAACCGCGCCCGCGCTGCCGGAGCCACCGAAGAGGAAATCGCGGAAACCATCGGGGTGGCCTTCCTGTTTGGCGGAATGCCCGCCTTGGTGACCGGTTCTAACGCCTTCAAGAAGTGAGGCCACAACCGGAAGCCGTTATTCTTCCCTGAAGTACCCCCGGATGGTATTCTGGCCCATAATCCCAACCGGCCTTATTGCCGCGCTCCAAATGCTGTTCTGACATGAGAGGTACTGCCGTGGCGCAACAAGGGAATATCGTCTTCTTCAATGGGGAGTTGAAGCCGGAAAGCGAAGTGGGAATATCCATCCGGGACCGAGGGTTCATTTACGGCGACGCCGTTTTTGACGCTACCCGCACCTTCAATGGGACTCCTTTCAAGCTACGGCAGCACATTCACAGGCTGTACGATTCTCTCCGGTACCTGCGCATCGACGTTGGGATGGATATGGCCGAAATGGAGCGGTGGTCGCTGGAGGTCGTGAAGCATAACCATCCCCTGCTGCCCTCCAACCAGGACCTGTGGGTCATGCAGCGCATCAGCCGCGGCGTCGAGACCACCCAGCCCGGAGAGGAATCCAGCCCCACGGTCCTCATCGAGACCCACGCCATCCCCTTCGCCCGCCGGGCGTCTCTTTACCGCAACGGCGCTCACGTCATTACCCCGTCCGTTCCCCGGATACCGCCCCGGTTCATCAGCCCCAGGGCCAAGACCCACAATTACCTGAACTTGGTCTTGGGAGATTTGGAAGCCCAAGCCACCGAACCCGATTCGTGGGCTGTTTTGCTGGATGAAAACGGCAACCTCACCGAAGGCCGCGGGTCAAACATCTTTCTGGTCAAGGACGGCGTGGTGGCCACTCCTCAAGGTCAGTTTGTCCTGGAGGGCATCACCAGGTCTACGGTGCTGGACTTGGCGAGAGGGCTAGACATGCTCACAGAGGAGCGCGACTTGGACCTGTTTGACGCTTACACCGCCGACGAGGCGTTCCTCACGTCAACCAGCTTGTGTATCTGCCCCGTTTCCGCTGTCAACGGCGCCCCAATCCGGGATGGACGTGTCCCCGGCCCGGTCACCCAACGGCTGATGTCAGCCTTTACTGACCTGGCGGGAATGGACTACGTCGACCAGTATCTGTCCCATCTTCCCTGAACCCGTCGCGCCTCGATCAAGTCGCAGGTTTACAGGAGGTCATCATGGCTGACAATCTGGACCAAGTCGTAGCCTCGTCCGAAGCCGAACGTTTGGCTACCAATTTCGTGTTCACCGAGGGCCCCCTGTGGGACCCCTCCGGCAGTTGGTTGTTCGTTGACATCCGCCGGAACTTGATCTTCAGATTGGCTCCCGGAGGCCAGCCTGAAATCTTCCGGGACAACAGCAACGGCTCCAACGGACTCACTTACGACCTGCAGGGCCGTCTGATTATGTGCGAGGGTGATGGACGGCGCATCGCCCGCATGGAGGCCGACGGGTCCATCACGGCCATCGCCGAACAGTCCGAAGGCAAGCGACTGAACCGGCCCAACGACGTGGTGGGCCGCTCGGACGGCAGCATTTACTTCACCAATCCCAGCAGCCGCTTGGAGCCTTCCGACTTGGAGTTGGGATTCAGCGGTGTGCATCGCATCGCCCCGGACGGCACAGTTTCAGCGGTAACCGGAGACCTGCAATTTCCGAATGGGATAGCCTTCTCTCCCGACGAGAGCGTTCTGTATGTTTCGATTACCCGGCAGGACGAAGGCTGCATTCAGGAAAAGGAACGCGGCGAGGCCTGCCCACACCAGTTAATCCGGGCCTTCGACGTGGCTGCCGACGGAAGCCTTAGCAATAACCGGGTCTTCTCCAGCTTGGCCTCCGCCGCCGACGGTGTGCCCGACGGCATGAAGGTAGACAGCGAGGGCAGAGTCTACTGCACCGGGGCCGAGGGTTGCTGGGTCTTCGACTCTGCTGGCGTTCATCTGGGCGTCATCCGCCTTCCGGAAGTCCCCGCTAACTGCGCGTGGGGCGGCCCGGACTACCGCACCATGTTCTTCACCGCCCGCACCTCGGTCTACACCCTGCGCATGACCACCCCCGGCACCCCCGTGCCGCGGGCAGGGTAGGGCGGGGGCTATCACTTTACAAGCCCTGTGTAGCCGATAGCTAGAGAGGGCTTGCTCGTGAACGACGCCAAACTCGAAACTACGCTTCGCTCAGTAGTACGCCGATATGGCTTCGAGCAAGTTGAGGGGTCTCTACGAGAGATTGGGCTCTCTGAGGCGCAACTTGCAAGTTCTACACAAAGTGGAGAGTCGGTTAATGACGGTGTAGCGGTCCGGCCCTTGAAACGGCACGCAAAAGTCACAGCGACGGGATATGTTTCGAAGCTGGAATTACTACTGGGGAAAAAACAGGCAATGATTGAACTCGCCGAGAGGTTTCAAAACAAGGCTTTTCTGCCCACCTTCGGTGACATTGCCAATTTTTGCTGGATTTATGGGATTGACGAGCCTGCGTCCAAGTCTCGTGCCAGCGCTATTCCAAGAGTGTTCAAGTTCATGGCGACGATGGACACTGACGAGATTCAAAGGATGTTGGACGAAGGAATGTTTTCCGGGCCGTCAAGGCTTGGGCCTATCGCGGACGCTATTCGCAGCAATGGGAGAAGTAGCGTGAGCTACCGCAGCGTTACTCCGGCCTTCTTTCGGTAGCGTCATTAGGTACTTCTTGGTTCATAAAACTATGTCCTTCTCTTTAACCCACTAAAACTTTCCTTGTGAACAGCCATCGCCGGTGCTACACTGAAGGCTGGTCTTATTAAGCTATGAATTACTTGACCGTATACAAAAAGCCGGACGTTCCCCTCAAGTATCTCATCATGGCGTTCGCCGGGTGGGCCGACGCCGGCGAGTCCGCTACCAACACGATTAAGTACATTCGCCGCAGGCTGGACGCGAAAAAATTCGCCGACATCGACCCGGAAGAGTTTTTCGACTTCACCCAGACCCGGCCATATACCGTCCGCAAGAAGGACGGCTCCCGCCAAGTCAACTGGCCGGCCAACGAGTTCTCCTGGGCGGTGTTGCCGGGCACCGGCGAAGGCGTAATGTTTTACTTGGGCGTCGAGCCCAACCTCCGGTGGCGCACCTTCTCCAAGTGCATCGCTGGTCTGGCCCGGGATAGCGGAGTCCAGACCGTCGTCCACTTGGGGGCCCTTCTCGATGCCGTGCCCCATTCCAGGGAGGTCAGGCTGACGGGCGCCGCCTCGGGCGACCGTATGCAAGGCTTGCTGGAAGACTTCAATATTCGCGGCTCCAACTATCAAGGCCCCACGGGCATCAGTTCGACCGTCCTGGAGGCCTGCGCCAAACAAGGGATGGCCTACGGGTCTCTTTGGGGCCATACCTCCCACTACCTGCAAGCGGCTCCCAACTATCGAGTCAGCTATACGCTGGCCCAGACCCTTTCCAAGATGTTGGACTTGCCCTTGGACTTCGACGAACTGCGTTCCGCCGCGGAAATGTTCGACCGTGAAGTGGCCAAGGCCATTGCCAAGGACGAGCAGATCAGCGCGTACGTGACCAAACTGGAAAGCCAGTACGACGAGACTGCGCCGGTCGCTGAAATGCCGGACCCGGCGGACATGGTGCGCGACTTGGAGCAGTTCTTGCGGTCCGAGCAGCGGCGGAGACCCGAAGACCCCCTCGGGTAGACAGCTACCCTCCTCATTGTCCCTGCTGGAGGCGATTGGCGCCCTTGACTCCCCCGTCCGCTATCATTGAACAAACACCCTCAGACATTGCCCGGTTCATCCAGGTAATGTCTGACCAGTACGGCCCCTTCCCGGAAGAGGCCCGGCTGGATGCGGCCCACGAGATAGTATTCACTATCCTTTCCCAGCACACCTCGGATATCAACTCGTCTCGCGCCTTCCGGTTGCTGATGGAACGGTTCGACAGCTTGGAGCAGGTAGCCCAAGCCGACACCGCCCAAATCGAAACGGCAATAGCTCCCGGCGGTCTGGCGAAGGTCAAAGCGCCCCGCATCAAACAGGTCCTGAACCTGATCCTGGAACTTAACGGCTCCTTGGAACTGTCCTTCCTGCGGGAACTGCCGCTGGAGGAGGCCAAGGCTTGGTTGAGGCAACTGCCGGGCATCGGCCCCAAGTCGGCGGGAATAATCCTTAACTTCGCGCTGGGGATGCCCGCGATGGCCGTCGACACCCACATATACCGGGTGTGCAAACGCATGGCCATCATTGGCCCCAAGGTCACCGCCGAAAAAGCCCACGAACTGTTGGAGGCGGCCGTCGAGCCTGAACAGGTCTACCAGTTCCACTTGGCGTTCATTACCCACGGGCGGCAAGTGTGCAAAGCCCAGCGCCCCCTTTGCCCGGAATGTGTGGTGGCGGAAAGTTGCCCGTCTCGAGACCAGTTCGCGGTGGAGGCTGGACCAACCGGTGACAGTGTTGGCAAGACCGCCAACAAAAAATCGAAACGCGCCGCCAAGCTCCCCCACTCGGCGGCGGTCAAGGAAAAGGCGAAATGAAAGTCGGCATCATCAACGTCACTGGCTACGCAGGTTCGGAGTTGGCCCGCATTCTCCACCGGCACCCCGAAGTGGAAATAACCTCGGTTACGGGCCGGAGCGCCGCCGGACAGCAATTGGGCGAGGTGTTCCCTCACCTGTCGGACTTGGACCTGACCGTCCAGCCGGAACTGGACGGCAGCTTGGACCTAGTATTCTCGGCCCTGCCGCACAAGGCCAGCGCCGAGGCGGTGCTGCCCTTGGTCCAGCAAGGCATTAAGGTGGTGGACATCAGCGCCGATTTCCGCTTGAAGCAGGCCGACGAATACGAGGAGTGGTACGGTGTCCAGCACCCCGATCCCAGCTACTTGGAAGACGCAGTCTACGGACTGACCGAGTTGCACCATGAAGAGGTGGCGTCGGCCCAGTTGGTTGCCAACCCCGGCTGCTACCCCACCAGTGCCATTCTGGCGATGGCGCCGGCCTTGGGCCCGGCGCTGGAGCAGGGCATCATCGAACCCGACATTGTCATCGACAGCAAGTCCGGCGTCTCCGGCGCGGGCAGGGGCCTGAGCATGACCACCCACTTCTCAGAAGTCAACGAAAACGTCATGGCCTACTCACTGAACGGCCACCGGCATCTTCCCGAGATTACCCAGGAGTTGGGACTGCTGTCAGACGAGCACCTCGACATTACCTTTTTGACCCACCTGATACCGATGACCCGAGGCATCCTCAGCTCCTGTTATGCCAAGCTGCGCCCCGGCGACGGCTGGGACGGCCCCGACGCCAGACAGCGTATATGGGACCTCTACAACGACTACTTCGCGGGCAGTCCCTTCGTCCGCGTGGTCGAAAAGCCCCCTCAAACCAAGCAGACCCAAGGCAACAACTTCTGCCTCATCTACCCCACGGTAGACCTGCGCACCCGCCGCCTCATGGTCATATCCTGCTTGGACAACCTTGTCAAAGGCGCCGCCGGCCAAGCCGTCCAGAACATGAACCTCATGTGCGGCTTCCCCGAAGAAACGGCCCTGCAGGGCCTGGCGGTTTACCCGTAGAGGGGGTGGGGCAAATCAGGGAGTTGCTGTTGATTTGCCGCTTCGTTACAGCTACTGGCGGCAACTCCTCTGATGTAGTACCATTAAAGCGTTGTGCCCCGGTCGTCTAGCCAGGTTAGGACGCCACCCTTTCAAGGTGGAGATCAGGGGATCGAAGCCCCTCCGGGGTACCACCTCCCACCACTTACTCAGACTGATCCCGTGAGGCCGGTTCGCCCGTTCTCAGCCGGACGGTGTAGCCCGCTCCCCTTGGCGACCTCATCCGCATACCGCAGCCATCCCCCGTATTCTTTGCGGGCTTAGCTTGCTATAGACACACCATCCTCGCATCTTCGTGTTGTCCACCCAAACCCCAATCTATGTGGGTAGTCCGTAAGGTCATACTGCGGATCCGCGGCGGCTATCAGTGGGTCAAAGCTCTCTTGCCCCAACTCTCAGGACAGTGGCCCCATTGGTCAGCGCCAGCAATGTGGTCGATGACCTCGGCACAGGGTGCCAGGGATCGGCGGCCTCCTCCTTCATGCTCTTGCTGACCCACTGCCGGCTGATGTCCAAGAGCGGCCGGTGCCGGTCCCTGCGGTGGGACGACAGCCCTGCGCCACTACGGCTGGAAGCCATGGGAGACGCTGTTACTAATCGGCCTACCCTGCCACAATTAAAAGACCCTGGCAACATGCTGACGACAGGACATCCGGCCATGGACCGGCCCAATGACCCGCCGGACCATCGAATAGTCCAATGGCTCATGAGAATGGCCGGCTGCCTGAGCTGGTTGACCGAACCGCTTGAAGAGATCGCCTGGGTGATCCAGTGGTTCACGGAATCGGGTCCCGCCGAGGATATTGACCCGGAGGCTCCGGACATGATCGTGAGGTGTCAATGAATCCCTGGAAGTTGCTCGGCCGGGCCCAGACTCCTGGCGGAGGAGCGGAGCTCGTTTTGTACCAACATGGCTCCGAGTTCTCGCTCAAAGCGGATAACCGGGAACTCATGAACAGCCGGGTTTACGGGTCAGAAGAGGCCATGGCCAGACTGGGCTGTCAGAAGCTGGCAAAACATCGGGGGGCCCGCGTTCTGATTGGAGGCCTGGGAATGGGATACTCGGTGAGAACGGCGCTGGACATCCTTCGCAAGGATGCCCGGGTGGTGGTCGCGGAGTTGGTGCCAGGCGTGGTTGAATGGAACCGGGGAGTGCTTGCCGATCTGGCCGGCCGGCCTCTTGACGACCGCCGGACTGAACTCCATGAAGCCGACGTTGTCCAGTTGATAAAGGCCGCCAGAGGTGACTACGATGCCATTATGCTTGATGTTGATAATGGCGCGGAGGCGATGGTCCGAAAGGGCAACAACTGGCTTTACAGCCTGCCGGGGCTGACCACCACCTACGCGGCGTTGCGGCGCGGCGGGGTATTGGCGATATGGTCTGCCGGTCCTCAACCGGCATTCGTCAGACGGTTGCGTTATGCCGGTTTCGATGTGGATGAATGCAAGGTGCGGGCGCGCGGTGGAAGCAGCCGCAAGGGAGGCGCACATCATGTCGTCTGGATTGCAACGCGCGGTTGATGGAGGACAGCGTTGAGGCCGAATTAAGTGAGAGTGCCGCCGAGGGTAGGAGCGGGGGCAGGCCGCCGTCGCTGTCATCAGAGAAGGTGGAGGCCGTCAAGAGTTTCCTGGAGAGCGGCGGGTCGGTCAGCGCCGCGGCCAGGACCTTTGGGGTCAGCCGCCCCACCGTGCGCGCCGTCAGGGACAGGTCCTACGCGGGCCAACACGACATAACTTGAACTCGTCGGAGGTACTGGACACCATTATCCAGGAGACGGACCGGCTGCCGTCACTGGACCTCCGCTATATGCCCATCCCACCTTGGCTTTGGTTCAGGTCCAGCCTTCCCTGTTGGAAGGCGAACTTGGCCTCTTTAAGCTCAGCAGGCCGCAGCAAGCTGCCCACGTGGTCGGCCGGTAGACCTCCGGCGCCGCTCTTCCTCCTCAAAACAACTCAAGACAAGCTGACGCTTCAAGAGTACGGTCTGGTGCGAATGCCGCCTCAAGACCGCTTCGTTCCGGCGGCGTTATTGACACCCACCAGACCGTTGCCTACCATCGGGCCAGCCACGGCAACTGCGTGGAACCAGAACGCACCGCAGGAGAAACACTCAGGAGACGTACCAATGAAGGCGTCATACTTTGCATGCATGGGGTACGCGGAACGGTACAAGTTCCCCCCGGGCTGGCCCGTGCCCCCGGTCCACCAGGACTCCAATATAGCTATGCGAAGCTACCAGGAAGGCTTGGCCGAGTGCGAGTTGGCCGAGAGAGCAGGGTTCGACTGGGTGAGCCTCTCGGAGCACCATTACTCCGGCAACCGCACAACCCCTAATCCGGCGATAATGGCGGCCGCCGTGGCCGAGCGATGCAAGCGAGTCAAGATAGCCCTGTTGGGACAATTGCTGCCGTTGAACAACCCGGTCCGCGTGGCCGAGGAGATCGGGATGCTGGACAACCTGACCGGTGGGCGGCTGGTGGTGGCGTTCATGCGGGGTGTCCTCAGTGAGGACCAAGTGTACGATCTGAACCCGGCGGAGGGCCGGGCCAAGCTGATCGAGGGTATGGACCTGGTTATCAAGGCATTGACCGAGCCCCAGCCATTTTCCTGGGAGGGCCGTCACTACCGGTACCGCACCGTTTCGGTATGGCCCAGGCCGGTGCAGCAGCCCATGCCTCCGTTGATAGTAGCCACCAGGAGCGAGGACGCGGTCCGGTATGCCGCTGACAACCGCTTGGGGTTGGGTGTCGCCTACGCCTCAGTGGAGGACACATCCAATGTCGCCGCCAAATACGTCAAGCTTTGCCGGGAGTCTGGCTGGCAGCCGGACTCTGACCAGATCGTATATCGGGGAGGGATCTGCCTTGGAGAGACAGACCGGGAGGCGGAGGCGCTGCTGGAAGGACTGGAGTCGCGCGGGGTGGAGCGGGGCCTGGCCATAGGCTCCGCTCTGGCACGGGCGGTGCAGTCGGCCCGCGCCGGAGAGCCATTCGACGGGCGCAAGGTTTTCGCCGCCGGCGGTGCAGCGGGCGCGGGGCTTGGCGTCAGGGGAATGGTGGGCTTCATCGGAAGCCCGGACACGGTAACAAGGCAGCTAAAGGCGTTCCATGAACAATGCGGCGTAGGTGTCGTTGACCTGGCGTTCCAGCAGCCGGGCATAAGCCACCAACAAGTGATGAAGGGGATAGAGCTGTTCGGCAAGGAGGTGCTGCCCCGGATCAGGGAATTTTAGCGAACATCTCAAGTCGATTTCCTGATAGTGTCAAGGACTGGGACGTCGCGCCTCCGCTTGGGCTTGTTGCCCGGCACGTTCGGCCGCAGGCTGAGGATCGGAGGGTTCTGGTTGAGCCGGAGGTCCGCCGGCCGGAGGGACAGGCGCTCGACACCCGAAGGCCGGTCCGGAGCATGATGCGCATGACCATCCAGACCTCGCAGCTCGGCGCGGCCGCCACCAGCGCCGCCGCCTCGTCCAGGATGAAGTAGTCGGGGAATTTCCTGAGTTTTCTTCCCATGGCAAGGACCGGTTTGGGGGATTTCCGCACCTTGCGCATTGGGGCAAGGTGATCAGGCGTGATTCCAGGGCAACCGCATTCTCCAGAGAAGGAAGAGGACTGGTAAGCTTTAAGCAGTGAGCAAACATATGATGGGAGGAGCAGTGATGATGAGCAGTAATGTCGGCGGCAGCTTGGGCGAACATTTCAGCAATTTGGATGATCCCAGAAGGGACCAGGGCAAGCGGCATCAACTTTTGGACATCATTGCGATGACCATCTGCGCGGTTATCGGGGGCGCAGAGGGGTGGAGCGATGTGGAGTTGTTCGTCAAATGCAAGTACGAATGGTTCCGGAGATTTCTGGACCTGCCCAACGGGGTGCCTTGCCCTGACACCCCCGCCTTCGCGAGGGCAGGCTCTTTGGGCGGGTGTTCGCCCGCATTGACCCGGAACAATTCCGGGACTGCTTCATGGACTGGGTAAGCAGCGTCAACCGGCTGACCCAGGGCCAAGTGATTGCCTTGGACGGCAAGACCTTGCGGCGTTCCCACGACCGTAACTCGGGGAAGGAAGCCATTCACATGGTCAGCGCTTGGGCCTCGGAGAACTCCTTGGTGTTGGGTCAGACCAAGGTGGACGAGAAATCCAATGAGATCACGGCCATACCTGAGTTGCTGAAGCTGCTGGACTTGTCGGGTTGCATCGTCACCATCGATGCCATGGGCTGCCAGAAGAAGATAGCCCGGCAGATTGTGAGCCAGGAAGCCGATTACGTCCTGGCGGTCAAGGAAAACCAAGGGAGGTTGCTGGAGGACGTGGAAGACCTGTTTTCCTGCGGGCAGAGGGCCGGATTTGAGGATATGGAGCACGATTTCTGCCAGACCCTGGACAAGGGCCACGGACGCATTGAGACCCGTCGTTGTTGGACGATTGACGACCCGGAGCAGTTGTCCTACGTCGAGACCGGAAGGTATTGGCCGGGGCTGAGAAGCATCGGGATGGTGACGGCGGAGCGACGGCGAGGAGACCAGGTGTCGGTGGAATCCCGGTACTACATATCCAGTCTGGAGTCGGATGCCAGGAGACTGCTCCAAGCGACACGAAGCCATTGGGGAATCGAGAATCGCCTCCATTGGGTGCTGGACCTCTCCTTCCGGGAAGACGAAAGCCGGGTAAGGACCGGAAATGCTTCGGAAAACCTGGCGATAATCCGGCACATGGCCCTTAACCTCCTGCGTAAAGACCGGACCTCCAAAGTCTCCATTAAGGCTAGACGCAAACTGGCCGGCTGGGACAATGACTACCTGCTGTCCATACTCTCTAATTAGAATGCGGTTGCCCTGGGCGTGACCCCAGGGCGGAGATCGCCCGGTTGGTTGCGGAAACTCCGGATTTCCGCAAGGAGGTCATGCTGGCAGAAGATAGATGAGAGCTTCCCTTGGCCTCGTCCTCATCAATGTCCTTGACCTGCGGAGCGTCCGAGGTTAGAACCGGCTACCAGCCCTGCAATCCATCAGCGTCTCGATTTCAGCATATGCCAACCCGGTCTCGGAATGGATCTTCCGGGCGCAGAACTTTGCGCTGTTTTCCACGTTGGGTGTTCCGAAAGGCTGGTGATCCAGGCCCTGCAGCGCACGCACCGCCTTGCGGATGTTGCTCCAACTCTGGTGTGTTTGGCTACGGATCTGTCTCATCTGCTCAGCCTTGCCGTTTCTTGCAGCAGGTTGACGGGGTTCCCCAATCCTTCCTGTATTCGTTCTCGGCGAGCTGCTCCTTTGGAGGATCAGGATGGGTTGGCCGGCCAACAACGCGGACAAGTCTATCCCGGGGTCAATGACGAAACCCGGCGGCTGACATACCGGATTGTTCCGGAAGTATAAGTCCCAGGATGCTTGGCGGATGCTCCGCTCCAGTTCCGGGTGGGGGTGATGCCGCTCCGTCAGCATACCCGCCCAGAATGGCATGTAGCATAAATTCCAACCGGCAGTGAAGAGGTCGGGGTTCCACGGCTCACCCCAGATGTGCCGTATGGAGTATCCGGTCCCCCGGGACAGCCCATGCCCGGTGTATCTCTCCCAGGCCATCTGAGCATGCTGGTTGTCGTCCAGCACCACTGCCCGTCCGTCCTCTGGCCACACGGCCTTTTGTCCTTTATCGAGGCATGGGTAGTGTTCCCGGCTTTTTCTAGCCCGTTCAGGAAAATAGGGAGTCTTTTGACGGACAGCGTCAGGGTGGACGAAATAGGTATGGGCGAAGGCAGCCTGTATTATGGAAACGCCACCCTACCGGAAATAGTGCTCAAGGACCTGGATCGGATGGTCCAACTCGCCGTCATGCAGTTGCAAATATAGCATCGTGTCTCACGAATTCCTGGGGATTGCCAGACAGGGCATCCGGCCGCATGTTACTTGAGGCAACAAATGAGGGGAAGCTACGGTCTAGTACCGTTTCCACTTGAATATGCCTTATATCGCATATCTGTTTCACCTGTTAATCATTCCCACCCGCGCAACCGGGAATCCAGAGTTAGAGGCAGCTTTACCGTATCAACAAATCTATCTGGAAACGGTACTAGGCAAATGATTCCCGATATGACGATGGCTGCACGCCATCACAACAGGGGGTATGCCCCTACTCTCCATGCCCGCGAACTCTAGGATCGAATGGAGGGTGTCAGACTCCTTGTTGGTCTTCAACTTATCTGGATTGACAACGTATTTCTGCTTCGGGTCCCGTGCAGCACATCGAAGCCTCAATACGTCTTCGATGTGAGGCCAGTCAGTCTTAGTAAAGCCATAGTCTTTCTCGTAAGGCCGACTAGTATTACAACGACGGTTTCCCTTGCGAGATGATTCCTGCGAGGAAATTGAACGCCACAGCGCCACTGCGATCTTTCCACGATTGCTGATTCGTATCTGGACAAGAACCGCCAGCCATCTCATCTTATTCAGCAATCCGTCGTTGTAATACTAGGTTCTGTTGACATTTCCCCGTCATTCCCGCGCAGGCGGGAATCCATAGACTTCTAATCGGAGAGAACGTGACTGGCTGATAGTGCTTCTGGATTCCCGCTTTCGCGGGAATGACGTTATGGGGTTACTGGACTGCCTGATTTCGCAAATGTCAACAGAGCCTAGTACCGTTTCAATTTAATTCTATTGGATAGACATGTTTGAGCTTACTGCGAGCGTCCCCCGGTCGTGGCCGAGGGCAGGCTCTGGGTGGAGAACCGCCAGTCTATGATGGCGGCGGCCTTGTTGCGCTCGCGTTCGAGCGCCGCGACCTCCCGTCTCAGCAACGCTTCATCGCCGACCCGGCGGTTCAGACACTGTCTGCTGAAGACGCTCAACTCAATTTCAGCCATGTTCAACCAGCTTCCGTGATTGGGTGTGTGGTGAAGCTCCAGGCGTTTGGCTATGCGGCGCGCCTCGGACGGTGCAAACGCTTCGTAGAGCGAGCCGGGCTTGTGGGTGTTGAGATTGTCCAGCACCAGCCTGATCACTGTGGCGTCAGGATATGCCTCGTCCACCAGCCACTTCATCTGTTGAGCGAAGTCCACAGCAGTGCGGCGCCCGGTCACCTCGACGCGCCTCCACCCACCCTTCGGTTCACAGAACATGAACAGATTCCGGGTCCCGTTTCGCTGGTACTCGGTGTCATAGCGCTCCACCCGTCCAGGAGCGGCCTCAATGGGAGGCCGCACATCCCCGGGCAACTGCTTGGAGGACTCGTCAAAACACACCACCGGACGCTCCCGGTCGTACTCTTCGTGATAAAGAGCCTGCCCCGTACTGGATACGGGGTCCAGCACGTCTTCCATCCGGGCCACGAACTCCCCGCTCAGCTTGGGGATGCACCATTCCTTTTTCCGCCACGGCTTGAGTTCGTTTTTTTGAGTATCTGGCGCACCGTCTCCAAGGAGATGCTCCCGGCAAACTCCATCTCCACCACCTTGTCCGCCAGCAGATGGAGCGTCCAGTTTACATGTCCTTCGGGTGGACTGCTGCACGCGATGGCAACCAGGTGCGCTTCCTGCCTGCCGTCCAACTTGCGCTCCCGGCCCGGTCGTGGCTTGTCATTGATGGCGGTCTCAAGTCCTTCCTCAACGAACCGTTTCCGCACTCTGGCAACGGTAGCGGCGTTGATCAAAAGCACACCGGCTATCTCACCGTCCCGAAGTCCTTCATCTGCTTTGAGCAACGCCAGCGCCCGCTTGACGGTGCGGACTGACAGCTTGCCCCGGCGGGAAACCTCATTGAGACGGGAGCGTTCGGATTCAGCCAGCTTGACTTTATACTTGATGGCAGCCATGTCTGGATACCTCCCCCACAGAAAGATCATACCTAAGTATGGCTGCCTTCTCATATTCTTACAAAGCTATCTGGAAACAGTACTAGTGTCCTGTATCTAAAGTGCGTCGGCAAAAGCGGGCCACGCTGGCCAGGATTTGGTCAGCGGTCTTGGTCCAGACAAAGGGCTTGGGGTCTTCGTTGGTGACGTCCAGGTAACGGTAGATGGCAGCCTCCAGTTCACCGCTGCTCTGATGCACTCCACGGCGCAACTGCTTTTCGGTGAGCAGCCCAAACCAGCGTTCCACCAGGTTCAGCCAGGAGGCGCTGGTGGGCGTGAAGTGGATATGGAAGCGGGGCCGTTTGGCGAACCAGTTCCGGATCAGCGCCGTCTTGTGGGTGGCGTAGTTGTCCGCAATCAGGTGCACGTCCAACCCGGCGGGCACCTCGGACTCGATGGCATCGAGGAACTTGCGGAACTCCACGGCCCGGTGGCGGCGGTGGCACTGGCCAATCACCTTGCCGGTCCTGGCGTCCAAAGCGGCGAAGAGGGACGTGGTGCCGTGGCGCACGTAATCATGGGTGCGCCGCTCCACCTGGCCCGGGCGCAGGGGCAACAGCGGCCTGGTGCGGTCCAAGGCCTGAATCTGGGACTTCTCGTCCACGCACAAGACCAACGCCCGGTCCGGTGGATCAAGGTAGAGGCCCACAATGTCCCGCACCTTTTCGATGAAGAAGGGGTCCGCCGACAGCTTGAAGGTTTCGGTGCGGTGAGGTTGCAGTGCGAAGGCGCGCCAGATGCGGCTGACCGTGGTGTGGCTCAGACCGGAACGCTGGGCCATGGACCGGGTGCTCCAGTGCGTGGCGTCCTTGGGTGTGGACTCCAGCGTCAGCGTAATCACCCGTTCCACGTCTTCATCAGTAACCGCTCGCGGTCGGCCGCTGCGGGGCTCGTCCGACAGGCCGTCCAATCGCCGTTCCAAGAACCGGGAACGCCACTTCCCCACCGTTTCGTCGGACACCTCCAAGTCGGCAGCCACTGCGATGTTGCTGCGGCCTTCGGCGCAGGCCAGAATCATTCTGGCCCGCAGCGCCAGGCTCTGGGCCGTCTTGGGGCGACGAACCCACCGTTCCAGCGTTTCCCTTTCGGTGTCGTCCAATATCAGCGGCGGCATTGGCCTTCCGATCGCCATGATCATCCCTCTCCTGAGTCGGTGATCGAAAGAATACCTCATTGCGAACACTATTACTACTAACTTCAGTTACACCACACTAGGGAGTGTCGTCAAAATAATCTGGTCCAAATTACCAGTGCTCGGATTTGGCAAATGGCCAGGAAGGACGCTTCGTTTTTGGCATATCGAGTTGCTACGGCACGCCATAGTTTGAAGTCCAAGAATGAGTTCTCAACTAAATGACGTAATTTATACAGTGCCCGGTTGTAGTACCGGGGTTCTTTGCGGTGGCTCCTCGGTGGGATCACTGGCTCCATCGGAACGGGCGCGTCATTGAAAAGCTAAACAAAAGCCTGTTCAACTGGGTTGATCCAGAGACAAACCAATCCGAACTCGAGTATCCAGTCGATACCACTCACTGGGGTGGCCGAATCGTCGGCGAATTGGAGATCGATTTCGTTAGGGTCTCGCACCAGAAGGACTCCTTTTCGACAAACTCGATCCACAATGGGGAGAAGTAGTGGAACGGATCTGGGGCAAGTCACCATTCCGACCACAGATTGCTCAGCGCCGAGGTTACCCTGCCAACAAAAGCCCGCTAGTATTACAACGACGGATTGCTGAATAAGATGGCTGGCGGTTCTTGTCCAGATACGAATCAGCAATCGTGGAAAGATCGCAGTGGCGCAGTGGCGCAGTGGCGCAGTGGCGCAGTGGCGCAGTGGCGTTCAATTTCCTCGCAGGAATCACCTCGCAAGGGAAACCGTCGTTGTAATACTAGAAGTCTGGCCGGAAAGCCATTGGCCGGGTAAGCGGCTATACTTAGGGTCAACAAGCGTAGCGAGGACGGAGCATGTTGGGAGAGCGGTCGGACCAGAGGGGACTTTGGGAAGCGGACCGGTTGTATCTGGATCACGTGGGGCGGGAAAGCTTCTATGGTCTCCTCGCATCGTTGCGGGGCCGGCTGTTCCGAGACGCCGAGTTCGCCGAGTTCTACTGCCCTGACAACGGACGGGACAGCGTGCCGCCCAGCCTGCTGGCGACGGCGCTGCTGCTCCAGTCCCACGACAAGGTGAGCGACGCCGAGGCCAAGGCCCGGGCCGACTTCGACATCCGGTGGAAGAGCCTGCCCTCGGCCACGATCGGGGGTGGCCTTGGGGATTGAGGTGGAAGACCGTCCCTTCGCCAAGAGTACGCTGCAGGTGTTCCGCGCCCAGCTGATACTGCACGGCAAGGTGCGGGAGGTGTTCGAGTCCAGTCTGCGTTTGGCCCGGGAGTCGGGGTATCTGAAAGGGCGCGGGATGCGGGTGGCGTTGGACACGACCAACATCCTGGGCCGTGGCGCGGTGAAGGACACGTATAATCTGTTGGCGGACGGGATAGTCAAGCTGTTGCGGGCGCTGGCGGCGGTGGAGAAGTCCAGCGTCAAGGAATGGGGCAAGGCCCGGGGATATGAGGGGTACCTGGGTTCCAGCGTGAAGGGCGAAGCCGCCATCGACTGGAGCGACAAACGGGCGCGGGCGGCGCTGCTGTCCTTGATAGTATCTGACGCCGACCGGTTGTTGGAGTTGTCGCGGCAGGCGCAGGGGGAATTGGGGGAGGACAGCGCTGAGCGGCAGCAGATAGTGGCGGCGGCGGAACTGCTGGGGCAGTTGCTGCTCCAGAGCCTGCCCCCGGCCCCGAACGGGGGACGTGGAGCGGACCGATGACGGAGTGAATCTCAAGGACGGGGTGAGCCGGGACCGGATGATGTCGGTGCATGACCCGGAGATGCGCCACGGCCACAAGAGCAGCAGTAGACGGTTTGACGGACACAAGGCGGCCATCGTCGTGGATACCGGCTCCCAGTTGATCACCGCCGTGGACGTATTGCCCGGCAACGCTCCGGACAACCTGGGATCGCTGGAATTGGTGGAGCAGAGCGAGGCCAACACCGGTGTGCCGGTGGAGGAAGCCATGGGCGACGCCGCCTATGGGGATGGCGATACCAGGCAGGCCTTCGCCGATGCGGGACGCCGGTTGGTGGCCAGAGTGCCGGGACGGCCCGACCGGAAGCACTTTCCCAAGGATGACTTTGTCATCGACCTGGCCGCGGGCAGTTGCACCTGTCCGGCGGGACAGGTTGCCCACACCATCGTGCCGGCGGGAAAGCGGACGGACCGCAGGGGGCGGGTCCACCGCTTGCAGGCCTTCCAGTTCGACGGGGCCGAATGTCGGACATGTCCACTGCGGTCCCAGTGCATCGCAGCCAAGGGGAGCAGGGGGCGGCGGGTGCTGGTCCATCCCCAGGAAGCCCTGCTGCAGCAGGCCCGAGCGTTGCAGCAAAGCACTCACTATGACGAATATCGAGTGCGCCGAGTGGTGGTGGAACACCGGTTGGTCCGACTGGTCCAGTTGGGCCTTCGCCAGTCCCGCTATTTCGGCAGGGTCAAGACCAGGTTCCAGCTGTATCTGGCTGCCACGGTAGCCAACCTGACCCTGGTGGCCGGGAAACTCGGGTGGTCGGGCCGTACCGGTGGCGGCGCAACAGGCCGCAGCGTCGTCCTCAATATTGTCCCCTTTGTTGTCGCCCATGCTGCGGCCAATTTCTGCGCGGTCCGGCTCGGACAACTGTGCTCCGTGATCCTGCTCACGTCGGCTTTATTGCCCAAATCCCCCTACCCAACCAGGACTTTCCGGCCGAGTTTCTAGGGGGTGTCGTCAAAGTGAGAATGAGGTGATAAGCTGACATTGCAATCAGTGTAGCAGGATTGGGCTATGTCAGCAGCAACCGCAGTGCCGGCACACCGGCGCCATGATATTTCCGGCCAGGTATGGGAAATCCTGGAGCCTCTTCTCCCCGGCGGCAAGGGCAAGACGGGCAGGCCCGCTTACGATAACCGCCTCTTTCTCAATGCTGTGTTCTGGATTCTGCGCACCGGGGCTCCTTGGCGGGACCTGCCCCCGGACTACGGGGACTGGAAGAACACTCACCGGCCCCCCCGGTCAAGCCGGGGGGCTAAAGGCTTCTGCCGCTGGCGGGACCGGGGCGTATGGGCCAAGCTGCTGGACGCCATGATTGACGATCCTGATTTCGAGTGGCTGATGATTGACGCTAGCTACATCAAGGCTCATCCCCACAGCGCCGGCGCCCGGGGCGGCAATCAAGCCATTGCCCGCACAAAAGGGGGCTGAACAGCAAGCTGCACCTGGCGGTGGATGCCCACGGAATGCCGGTAAAAGTGATAGTCACCGGAGGCACGGCGGCCGACTGCTCCCAGGCGCTGCCCTTGATTGAGGGTATCGCGGCGGAGCATCTTCTGGCAGACAAGGCCTATGACACCAATGAAATCATAGACACAGCCTCGGAATTGGGGATGAACCCGGTGATACCGCCCAAAAGCAACCGGCGGGAAAAGCGGGAGTATGACCGGGCACTGTACAAGCTGCGGCATCTGGTGGAAAACGGCTTCCTGGACTTCAAGCAGTGGCGGGGAGTGGCCACCCGGTACGCCAAGAACGCCGATTCCTTCTTGGCTATTTGCCAGATTCGGGCGATGGTGATTTGGACCAAGTTGATTTGACGACACTACCTAGCGCATCGCACCCACCAATTCCTTCTCCCGTTCCTGCTCTTTGCCCAGTGCCTACTCGAAGAGGGAAGGTGACGAGGGCTTGGGTTTGCCGTTCCGTCCCTAAAGTTGCGCCGGTTCGTCGGCCAGGAACTCGGCGGCGGCACCTGACCGGAAGTGCCGCATCGCCTGGCACAGATGTAGAATGATGAGGCGGTCTCAGACTGCCGAAGGGTTTGGCTCCCCCGACGACGGCCAAGTAATGACCCGATAAGGCTGGCACCTCACGCTCTGGACCAAAGAGGTCTTAACACTTGGGTAGGATAGAATCGAACGAACTCAGACGCAGGTCGGAAGGCATACTGCCGACGCGCCGCCAGCCGGTGCCGTGGGAGAACGATCAGCCATTCCGAATCCTGTCCCTGGACGGCGGCGGCATCAAGGGAATCTTCCCTGCGGCGGTCCTCGCCTCTTTGGAGAAGGGATACCTGGAAGGAAAGAGTGTTGGAGACTATTTCGACCTGATAGCTGGCACGTCAACGGGCGGAATCCTTGCTCTCGGCTTGGGGGCCGGGCTGACCGCAGGCGAAATACTTCGGATGTACCTGGAAGAGGGCCACCGGATATTTCCCGCGAAGGAGAGAGGTTTAGCGGGCAGAGCCAGGAGATTGGTGTCTGCCCAATACGACCGAGGCCCGTTAGACGAACTGCTGAATCAAAGACTGGGAGAAAAAACGCTGCGGGAATCCAAGTACCGCCTGCTTATTCCATCGACGGAGGGGCGCAACGGAGAGGTCTGGGTCTTCAAGACCCCGCACCACCCCGATTACAAACTTGACGGCGATGAGCGCATGAGTTCGGTGGCGGCGGCGACATCCGCCGCGCCGACCTACTTCACGCCCTTCGAGCAAGGAGGTTACACTTATCTCGACGGCGGCATCTGGGCCAACAACCCCACGATGGCAGCCCTGGTGGAGGCCCTTTCCTGTTTCACCACCCGGCGGAAAGGTATAAGAATTCTCAGCATCGGCTGCGGCGAGAACCCGTTTCAGATCACGGAGGGGCAGGCCAAAAAGTCCGGCATGGTGTACTGGCGGGGCGTCATAGAAGTCGCCATGCACCTGCAATCGGTCACGGCGGTGAATCAGGCGGGCCTGCTGATTGGCAGAGACCGGGTGACGAGGTTGGACCGGCCCGATGAATGCGAACTCATCGCCTTGGATGACTGGACGAAGGCGAAAGACCTGCTGCCGGGAGAAGCCAGGGAAGTCGTTAGAGAAAACGCCCGCCCTTTGGTGGAGACTTTCCTGACCCGGCCAGCACCGCCATCCGTTCCATTGGCATGACCGTCAAGGAGAAAGGGGATTGACCAAGAATAACCGCCAGTTCCGGGAGTTCCTCCGGGACGAAGTAAACCTCAACCAGGATCGGCTTCACCGTTTACAGATCAGCGTGCGAGACGTAAATTGCCACATGAAATCGCATCTGACCGGCTATCAGAACATTGACCGGCAGGGCTCCTACGGCCTGGATACCTTGGTGAAGCCTGTGAACGAGGATGATGAATACGACGCTGACATCCAGGTCGTAATGAACCCTAACTCCAATTGGAAGGCCAGGGATTACCTGGATGCGCTGTGGGACACACTGGCTCGGAACCACAACTTCACCGACAAGATCAAACTCGGCATCCGCTGTATTACCCTGAACTACGCCAGGGATTTTCACCTTGACGTGGTTCCCCGCGTCACTTGGCAGGGGGGGACACTTCATCTGCAACCGGGAGTCGAACGACTTCGAGGAGACGGATGGTACGGGTTACCGCAACTGGTTCTCAGAACAGAGTCGGATAACCAGAGTCAACCTGAAACGAGTGGTGAGATTGCTCAAGTTCGTAAGAGATCGTCAAGACAACTACATAGCCAAGTCTATCTTGCTGACCACGCTGGCCGGTAAGGCTATACACCCTTCTGACCGGGGCGAGGAAGCGGTGGGAACAGTAGCGGACACTCTAACCACCGTACTTACCAGGATGGACCGCTATCTGCAGCGGCATGAGGCGATGCCGGAGATAATAAACCCGGCGCTGCCATCGGAGGATTTCAACCGACACTGGAACCAGGAGAGGTACACTTATTTCAGGGAGCGGGTTCATTCTCATGCTCAAATTGCCCAGGAAGCCCTGAAATCCCCTTCAATCGAAGAATCCATAAGAATATGGCGTCGGTTGGTCGGCAACAACTTCGGGAAAAGCAGGATAAGGGTGTGATGACCGAGATTTTTGCGGCAGTCACACCCATGTTCTGTCTCCACGAACCGTTGGGCACTCTGACGATGGCCTACTGGACCACCGGAGGTTAAATGCCAAAAGAACCCTCATATTATCTGGACTGGAACATAAGGGAGGCCATCGCAGATATAGCGATGTAACTGTTCAGACTTGGTGAGGTGAATTGGCCGAAAGGGGTTCAGGGGGCCTTGCGCTGCCGGTGGTGGTTATGTCATATAGTGGGTATGGATACGGAAATTGACCTCAAGACTGCCGACCGGGATGTCCTGATTGCCATTATCCTCCGGCAACAGGCGATCATCGAGCGGTTGGAGAAGCGGATTGCCCAATTGGAAGGGCAGGCCACAACCAGGGGCTCGGGTCGGATGCCCGGTCTGAAGCCCAAGTCCGACCGGAAACCGGCCCAGCCCAAAGGGCCGCGCCAACGCCGTCCCCACGGCTTCGCCCGCACCCGAATGACGCCCACCCAGCGGGTGGAGCACGCGGTGGAACAGTGTCTCGACTGTGGAACTCAGCTGTCCGGTGGCTGGACCCAGCGCACTCGGGAAGTGATTGACCTGCCCCAGGTTCCGGTGCAGGTAACCGAGCACGCTTACATCGCCCGCACCTGTCCGCGCTGCCAACGCCGCTGTGTGCCACCGGCGCAACTGGACGGCGTGGCGCTGGGGCGGCAGCGTCTGGGGATCAATGTAATGAGCTTGATTGCCTTGCTGAAGGAGGAGGCCCGGCTGCTCTTCCGCACCATACGTGGTACCTGGATGCCGTGCATGGGCTGCAACTCAGCCAGGGAGCCATCGCGGACGCCACGAAGAGGGTGGCTCGCCAGGCCCAGGCTGAACTGACGGGCATTCTGGAACGGATCCGAGGCAGTCCGGTGGTCCATGCCGATGAGACCGGTTGGCGGCAGGATGGGCGCAACGGCTACGTGTGGACCTTCAGCACGCCCACCCAGCGGTACTTCCTGCGGCGTGGTCGGGGCAAGGCGGTGGTGGATGAAGTCCTAGGCAAGGAGTTTGCTGGCGTGCTGATCAGCGACTTCTACGCCGCCTACCACCATTACAACGGTCCTAAACAACGCTGCTGGGCCCATCTGCTGCGGGACATCCACGACCTGCGCGCCCTCTACCCCGATGACGCGCTACTGGTACAGTGGGCCGACGCCGTCCACAGTGTCTATGTCCAGGCCAAGGCTTTCTCGCACCTGTCGGGGCAGCAACGGCGCATTGCCCAATTGGCCCTGGAGCAACGACTGCTGGCCCTCTGCCATCCCTACCGGGATGCCCCGTCGGCCGCCCATGCCAAACTATGCCGACGCATTGAACGCCATCTCAAAGATCTCTTCGTCTTCGTGGCTGAACCGGAAGCGCCGCCGGACAACAACGCCGCCGAGCGCAGCCTGCGCCCGGTGGTGATCAGCCGGAAGATCAGAGGCGGCACCCGGTCAGTCCAGGGCACTGACACCAAGATGACACTGGCCTCAATCTTCGGCACCTGGCGGGCCCAAGGCTTGAACCCCCTCACCGCCTGCCGACAATTGCTCACTTCCCCTCAAGTCTGAACAGTTACATAGCGATGGCCTCCCCGTACCGGACCTAGCTTCCCGCGCCGGCCGGCTCCTTCTCCCGCTGTAGGGTAGGCCGCAGGCGAGTTACTCCGATGGCCCGAAGCACTTTTCCGTCGGCCCCCCTCCGAACCGGACGTGCGGCTTTCACCGCATCCGCCTCTCCAGTGGTTATTTTCTGCTTACGCGGTTTCCAGCTTCCCCCGTGGACCTTCAGGCGGCAGGAGCGGCAGACCACCAGAGTCTTGCGCCGCCTGGCTGCCATGACCTGTATCCACTTGGGCTTTTCACTTTGGCCTTTGACGTTCAGAATGGAGTTGGGACTTCCCTTTCTCAACAGAAGCCAGGCGACCCTGGCCGATGGCAGTGCGGCAACCCTTGATGTCTACAGAGCCACCGTGCATTGGGACGGAGAGTCGAGATACATCAGAACCTACGCGACGGGCGCCACACCCCTCGTGGGTATGCGGCTGCTCGACAGCCACAACCTGAACATCCAGATCGAGGACCGCGGGCGCGTAGCTATAGAACGAAGGGGTACCCGCAGCATGATGCACAACCCTGAAAGCGCCAAGGCCACGCAATCACCCAGGCCCACCGCGCCAACCCGCCCGAAAGAGGAGACGGCCCGCCTCGGCAAGGAGATCTACGAGCGCGACATCCGGCGCAAGGTGGAAGCCGACCACTTCGGGGAGGCCATTGCCATCGACGTGGACAGCGGGGACTACGCCATTGCCGACACCGCTAGTGCCGCGGCGAAGCGTCTACGGGAGCAGCGCCCGGACGCCGGTGTCTGGTTGATGCGGGTCGGATACCGGACGTTGCGGCACTTCGGGGGCAGTTCCTTGCGGAGGACCGGGTGATAGAGGGACTTGTGAACGCTGCCTATGAAGCCGTTGTAATCCTTCCCCTGCGGGGCCAGGCGGGCGAGGCGCGGGAAATCGAGGTTGTGATAGACACCGGCTACAACGGTTTTCTGACCTTGCCCCCGGCGTTGGTCGCCGAGTTGAGGCTGCCATTAGTGGGTCCAAGTCAGGCGACCCTCGCTAAGGGGGTCGTGGAGACCTTCAATGTCCACGATGTCACGGTACTGTGGGACGGTATGCCGAGAGACATCGAAGCCGACGCGGTGGGGCCGACACCGCTTGCGGGCATGGCGCTGCTCGATAGCCACAGCCTTTACGTGGAGGTCGAGGACCGCGGGCGCGTAGCTATAGAACGAAGGGGGTAGCCGCGGCATCATGTTCAACCCTGTGACCACCATGACCACGCCGTCCCGCCCCCCGCCGCGATAGAGTAGGATGGCGTAGAAGCACGCCTTGGAAAGGGGGGACGCATGATGGACGCGGAGCTGCCGGCGGCCACGCAATCACCCAGGCCCACCGCGCCAACCCGCCCGAAAGAGGAGATCGCCCGCTTGGGCGACGCTATCTACGAGCGCGACATCCGGCGCAAGGTCGAAGCCGACCACCATGGGGAGATCGTCTCCATCGACGTGGACACCGGAATCTGGGCCATCGGCGAGGAGCTTCGTGAAGCAGTAGAGCAACTGCGGACGCAGCGTCCCCAGGCTATTGATGTCTGGTCATTGCGGGTTGGACACCGGGGGTATACAGGTTCGGCGGCAGCGTCTTGCGGAGCGCCGGGTGACAGAGGGGGGTGGTGAACGCTGCTTATACCAAGGCGACACCGGCGGACGCTGGACCGGATGCGGGCGGCGCCTACACCGGCGGACATCAGGTGGGCGGAGATCGAGTCGCTGCTGACCGCCTTGGGAGTTACTATAATCCAACGAGCCGGTTCCAGGGTGCAGATGTCAAAGACTCCAACTCTATCGTCGTGCATAGACCCCACACTCGGTCCGAGGCGAGGCGCGATACCGTCCGCGACCTCGCCAGGTTCATCGAGCGCATAACATTGGAGGTGGACTGATGCTGGAGTACAAGGGCTACATTGCGGAAGTGGTGTACGATGATGTCGCCGAGGCGCTGCATGCCCGGGTCATCAACAGCGGCCCGTATCCCATCGCCAACGCCGAGGCGACCGACGTTGAGGGCGTCAAGCAGGAGTTTTATACCTCCATCGACGTCTATCTCCAAGGGTGCGCCGAGCTTGGCATCGCTCCCATAGCCCCCGTGCCCATCCCTGTGCAAAGCGAGGTTGGCTGATGGCAGTACAGACAAGTCCCGACGGTCATCCCAAGACCTCGCCATCCAGCCGGTCCCCGGCCAGCGGCGCGCCGTGATACTCCCCGCCGGAGGGCTGACAGGGGTATGTATAGGGTTTCATGTAGGGGCATGGCAGGTGATCTTCAAGTTGGGTTTGGGTTCCGGCCACGGCTCCGGCAGCAGCCACACCCGGCGCCAGAGCCTTCCCTGATGCATCAACTTGTTCAGCCAGTAGATGCCGTACCCGATGATGCTGACTGTCCGCCCAGGCCTGCTCCAACTACTGCAGTGCGTGGGCGCCAGCACCTTTGGAGGTGTTCGAAGACTGTCTGGGGAGATCTTGCGGTCAAAGGCGTCTTCGACCCTGGTCCCATAGGCCAGAGTCAGCATAGCCGCCACCGACAGCACGAGCCAATGCCGGGAAATCCGCGCCGGGTCAGTCCTCCGCGTCCTCTGCCATTGCCATCCGGCACTCTTGACCGCCTTGAACCCCACCTCAATCCAGAATCGGAGCGCGTACCAACTCATGCCCGCCTGCTCCGGCGGAAGGTCGGTCAAAATGATCCACGGTTCATCTTGTTCAACATACCAGACCGCAATCAACGTGCAACGGCGCTTTACTGTTGCCTTGCTGAACGCCGTCCCGGTCCCAATCCACCCGGTATCCGGGCGGGGAACGAAGGTTCGCGCGGGAAGGCGGCGACCGCCATCGACGCAGAAGGTAACGTTTTTCGGATACCTGATGTAGGGATGCCAGCCTTGAGCGCATATCTGTTGCCACAATTTCGGACTGGCCAGGCCCCGGTCACACAGCACAATCACGGTCATTTCCCTGGGAACCGCCGGGGCCAGTTCCCGCAGCAGTTCGACTATCGGGTCCATCCAGGCCTCAGGTTTGTTGGCGCGCCGGATGCGCCAAGCCACGGGAATGGCGCAACTGCGGTAGACCACGCTGATGACGATGGCGGTGGTGTCGTCCCCCTTCAGCGTAGGGTCAACCGCCAGGGCCAGTCTATCGGAACGCCACCAGGTAAGCACCCAGCGGAGCAGCGGCGCGAAGCAGAGACTTACGTCCAGTTCGGTCTTGCAGGGCCGGGCCCGGTCGCTTCCGTCGTACAACCACTCCCGGAGATACTGGCGGAGGTTGTTCCATCTGCCCCAGGGCGAGAGGGCCGACGCCACGGCGTTCTGGCAGGCGCTGCCAGCGAGAATAGTCCCGCAGACCCACAGAGCCTGCCCCGTACTGGATACGGGGACCAGCCCGGACAATTGAGCCTGAGTGAGGTTAGGTAGATGCGTTTCAATCATCTGCTGCATCTGATAGCCACACTTGCCCCCCGGCTTGACCGGGGGGATTCCCTTGGAAGGCGTATGGGAGACCTCCGGCATCCGGTTTCGTCAATGCAACCAAGATGCCGAATTCCCGTGCGTTTTCCAAGCTCTCAGACCAATTTCAGCCCATACATACCCCTGTCAGCCCCCCCCCGGAACAGGCGTTCTAGCGTGATGCCGCGTCGGCTGACCGGCCTGTTTCTGGTCCTGGCGGTCGTTGCCCTGGGGACGCTGTTCTCCGGCGTTCCGGCGGCGCTGGCACAGTCCACCGCTCCTGACGCCAGCGCCGCGCCCACCTTCGGGACGCCCCCGGCCAGCAGCTTGGCGGTGATGTGGACGGAGCCGTCGAACACCGGCGGTTCGGCCATCACCGGCTACTACCTGCAATACCGCGTGGCCGGCTCCGGCGCGGCCTTCACCAACGGGCCGGAGGGCCTGAACGCCCTGAAGCCCGCCGCCGCAAAGCGCAGGAAAGACGCCACGGGCAAGCCCATACAACCTTGGTCAGATGGCGTATAATCCGCACCATCCACCCGTTGACCGCCCAGAGTCGCCAACCCCCGGAGGTTGAGCATGACCACCGCCAACACCACTGGCCTCCCCAAGTCGCCGAAATCACTGCGCCACTTCGAGTTTCCCGACCCGCCGGAACGCGAGCCCGACGACATGACCAGCTTCGACCACCTGACCCCCACCGGCAACGTCCATCATCTGATCCAACACTTGGGCAACCGGCACCTGGGCAACCGGGAAACCACCCTGGTGGCCGGCGAGCACTACCTCAGCCTGGCGCTGACCCGGGACATGACCGGGCTGCGGTATCCCGACCTGCTGGTGGCCTTCGACGTGGACCCGGCGGCCTACAAGGCCCGCAACGCCTACGTCATCGCGGAGCAGGGCAAGCCGCCGGACTTCGTGCTGGAGATAGCGTCCCCCAGTTCGGGCCGGATTGACCGGATAGCTAAGAGACGGGACTACGCGGCGTTGGGCATACCCGAATACTGGAGGTTCGACGAGACGGGGCGCTACCACCGCGCCCGACTGGCAGGCGACCGGCTGGCAGAGGGCAATTATGAACCCATCCCTATCGAGGAACAGGCGGACGGTGTGTTGCAGGGGTACAGTGCGGCGCTGGACCTGAACTTGCGCTGGGAAAACGGTCAACTGGCTTGGCACGACCCGGCGACGGGCCGGCACATCGCCACCTTCGAGAGCGAACGGAATCGCGCCGAGAGCGAACGCGCCGCCCGCATCCAAGCCGTCGCCCGCGCCGAGGCAGCGGAGGCCCGCGCTGCGCAACTGGAAGCGGAACTCCGGCGGCTGCGCGGCAGTTGAGCAACCGGGTCTTTGGGCCCCCGGCCAGCGGAGCATCAGGCACATGAATATCAATCAGTTAGTTCTCAAGAGGTTCGATATGACCGCCCGGTTTACTCCCCCCGCAATAGAGTAGAATGCACGGCGTAGAAGTACGCCTTTGAAAGGGGGACGCATGATGGACGCTGAAACACGCAAGGCCACGCAATCACCCAAGCCCACCGCGCCCCCATCCCGGCCTAAAGATGAGACGGCCCGCTTGGGCAAAGAGATCTACGAGCGGGACATTCGCCCACAGGTGGAGGCGGACCACCTTGGAGAGGTCGTCGCCATCGACGTGAACACCGGCAATTGGGCCATCGGCGATGACCTTCTGTCCGCAACGGACCGCCTGTGGGCAGAGCATCAGGACGCCTATGATATCTGGTGTGAGCGGGTCGGGTACAGGGCGCTGGCCAGTATCGGCGGCGGTTCCTTGCGGAGGACAGCGTGATAGAGGGGGCCGTCGACGCTACCCATCAAGCCGTCGTTCCTATTATGGTAGAAGGCCCAACGGGGCAGGTGAGAGAGATTGCGGCCGTCGTCGATACGGGCTTCAGCGATTACCTGACCCTGCCGCCAGCGTTCGTGTCGGAGTTGGGGTTGGCCTACCGGAGCCGCGATTCGGCGATTCTGGCCGACGGGAGCGAAGCCTTCTTCGACGTCTACGATATCATCGTGCTCTGGGACGGCCACCCACGGCACGTCTATACCTATGCCGCCGACGCCACCCCCCTCGTGGGTATGCGGCTCCTGGACAGCCACGACCTGAGCATCCCCAGGTCAGGACCGGCGGCCGCGTCGTCATACAGGCCGGAGAGTAGCCAGCCTCCAGTCGTGGGCAGACCGCGGTAACTGTTCAGACTTCGGGACAATCCCTCGATAAGCGCGGTCCGTCGTCAGTCATCACATGAGTCGTCCCGAAGTTTGGGGGCACGGCTACAGTTACTCAGGAATGTCGTCTTTCCGGCGAAAGCCGGAATCTACGTAACCCCGACGCTCAGGGACTACGACCTAAAGCGTGCCTTTACGCCAACTTGCGAGCATATTGACACCGGAGAGGCGACGTGGATTCCGGCTTTCGCCGGAATGACGGAGGGACTGAACAGTTACAGACTGCGGAGATACTTGACTTTCCCGGATGGATTGTGGGACATTCCACGGCTGGGTATCTACGGGTTCCATAATGGCTGCCGCAAAAAGGCCGGGTGAAACTACATGAGGCCCCCCCAACAGGCGTTCTAGCATGACGCCGCGACTGCTGACCGGCCTGGTCCTGGCGCTGGCGCTGGTTGTCTTGGGGACGACGCTGTTCTCCGGCGCGCCGCCGCCGCCCGCCCACGCGCAGACGAGCGAGATCACACTCTGAACGGGCACGCCCGTCGCCGGATCGGGATCGTTCGATGGGGTTGCTGCTCACGCGACGGCGGCCTCCCCCTGCCTGCCGATGTAGGTGGGCCTTTTTTGCGTTTCAGGGCGTGCGCCCATTTTGTTTTTCTGCTTGCAGGAAGCCGTCGATAAGTCGATAAGAGGTAGAATCCAAGATGTAGGAACACGCCTTGGAAAGGGGGGCGCATGATGGACGCGAAGATGCCGGCGACCACGCAATCACCCAGGCCCGCCGCGCCAACCCGCCCGAAAGAGGAGACGGCCCGCTTGGGCGACGAGATTTACGAGCGCGACATTCGGCGCAAGGTCGAAGCCGACCACCACGGAGAGATCGTTTCCATTGACGTGGAAACCGGAATCTGGGCCATCGGCGACGAGCTCCTTGACGCAGTAGACCGCCTGCGGGCGCAGCGATCGGAGGCTATTGACGTCTGGTCCTTGCGGGTAGGCTATCGGGCGGTGTACAAGTTCGGTGGCGGGTCCCTGCGGAGCGCCCAGTGATCGAGGGGGTGGTGAACTCCGCCTACGAACCCATCGTAAGGCTTGCAGTGCAGGGTCCGGCGGGGCAGATCCGGGAGATAGAGGCAGTTGTCGACACCGGCTACAATGGGTATCTGACGCTGCCGCCATCGTTGGCCTTGGCGTTGAGATTGCCCTTCGTGACCACTAACCCGGCGTTCCTGGCCGATGGCAGCGAGGTAAACTTCGATGTCTACCGTGTGACGGTTCTGTGGGACGGCCACCCGCGGCATGTGGATGTCCATATGTCCGACACCACCCCCCCTTGTAGGTATGCGGCTGCTCGATAGCCACAACCTGAACATCGAGGTCGAGGACCGCGGGCGCGTCGCTATAGAACGAAAGGGGTAACCGCAGCATCATGTTCAACCCTGTAACCCGCATAACCGCCACCGGAGCCGCGTCCGCTATTCTACCCCCCCTGATAAGCTGATAGGGGTATGTATTTCATTTGGGACTTTACGCAGTTGAACGTGAGACCGCATAGTAGGGTAGGCTTGCTCAAATACAAAACCGCTCCCAAATGCTCACTATCGGGCCCATTCCGTATCGGGCCCATTCCGTCATTCCGGCGTAGGCCGGAATCCAGGCGGGCCCACTCCGTCATTCCGGCGTAGGCCGGAATCCAGGGGCGGTGGGGCCGGTTCGTAGCTATAATCTCAATTTTACATACCCTTGTCAGCCCCCCCCCCCCCCCCCCCGAACAGGCGTTCTAATATGACGCCGCGACGGTTGGCCGGCCTGGTTCTGGCGCTGGCGGTCGTTGCCGTGGGGACGACGCTGTTCTCCGGCGGGCCGGCGCCACCCGCCCACGCCCAGACGACGGGCGAGATCACGCTCTGGACGGGCACGCTCGTCGCCGGATCGGGATCGTTCGATGGGACTGCTGCGACCGGCTATTGTACGGGCACCGACTGTTTTCCCGGTGATTTCGGGTCGCTGGATCTGCCAACATTTACCCATGCCACTGTCCCGTACACCGTTCAAAGGATACTGGTTACAGCGTCCCTCGGCTTCTTGAAGCTCTCCTCACGCCTGGATCTGAATGTGACGACTCCCCTTGATCTGTATGTGGGCGATACCAAATATCCGCTAACGTATAGTCAGTCGACCGGCGAACTTCATTTGACAGGAATTCCCGCCCTGACCAGCGGCCAGTCCTATCAGGTCAGCATCAGAACGACGCCACCCCCGCCCCCGCCCCCCGAGACGATCGAGACGGCCACCCTCGTCGCCGGTTCGGGAACGTTAGAGGGGGGCGCTGCGACCGGCTATTGTGATGGCGGCCTCTGTAACCCGACCCTCTTCGGGTCGCTGACCGCGACAACATTTACCCATGCCGGCAGCCAATACGAGGTCTTACAGATACTGAGTGGAGAATTGGTCATCATCACCGGGGAGCCGCGGCTGAGCGACATTACACTGTATCTGAATGATGCCCAATATCCGTTAACCTATAACTCGGGTACTCAACAATATCACGTGACCGGAAGCATCGCCCTGACCAGCGGCCAGTCCTACACGGTCAGCATCAGAACGCCGCCCCCCGAGGGGACGCTCTGGATGGCCACGCTCACCGCCGGCTCAGGACCGTTAGAGGGGGTCGCTGCGACCGGCTATTGTACGGGCGGGAGATGTAATACTGGACATTTCGGGTCGCTGAATCCGGCAGCATTTACCCATAAGGGTGTCCAGTACACCGTTAGTAAGCTTCTGGTTAAAGGGTCGGGTGGTGGCGTCATGACGCTCTCCCCGTGCCTGGATCAGGTGACTCCCTTTTCGCTGTATGTGGGCGATACCGCATATCCGGCAACGTTTGGCGCAGGCGGCGAAGAATATAATTTGACAGGAACTCCCGTCCTGACCGCCGGCCAAACCTACACGGTCAGCATCAGAATCCCGCCCCCGGCGCCGCCCGATACCACGCCCGAGACGACGCTCTGGGCGACCACGATGACGGTCGGGGTGGGTTCAGGTTATATCGGCTATTCCGGCGTCGGAGGCTCCGTCGCTTCCGACGAGTTCGTGTTCAACGGAAGCACGTACCGGGTTATTGTATTGACCTATGGCGGACCCCCACCTACCCCTAACCGATTGCAACTGGTTTTCCTAAAGGGTGGGGGTCGTTCTTCCCTTGGCGCAGGGATGTTCAGGCTGACGCTGGGCAGTCGGTCTTTCGAGTTCGACGGCTCGACCGGCTACAGTAGCGCTTTAAGGGGGTACTACTTCACGGATCACGGCCTGAACTGGTCCAACGGCCAGTCGGTCGCCGTCTCGCTGGTCGACTTCACGCCGGCGCGCCCCGGGACGCTCTGGAGGGGCTCGCTCACGGCCGCCGCGGGAGTGTATAACAGCGCCAATGGGGTTGGCTATTGCGGGGACCTCCCAGTCTGTGACCCGAGTAGCTTCGGGTCGCTGGCCAAGCCGACGCAATTCACCTATGAAGGGGCCACGCGCACCGTCCGTGCGCTCATGAGTGGCGGGGGGGGGGGCTGACAAGGGTATGTAAAATTGAGATTATAGCTACGAACCGGCCCCACCGCCCCTGGATTCCGGCCTACGCCGGAATGACGGAATGGGCCCGATAGTGAGCATTTGGGAGCGGTGTTGTATTTGAGCAAGCCTACCCTACTATGCGGTCTCACGTTCAACTGCGTAAAGTCCCAAATGAAATACATACCCTTGTCAGCGGGGGGGGAGCGGGAACGCTCTTCCTCAGCAGCAGTGGAGGGCAGTTGCAAAATCAGACTGCCTTTGTGGTGTACGTGGGCGACACCCACTATCCGATGACCACCAATGTGAATACGCGCTACACCCTTGGGGGGGATTCCCAGCCCTGACCGCCGGCCAAACCTATGAGGTCAGCATTGCAAAGCTGGTGGACGACGACACCGACGACGACAACTGGATCGAGATCAGCAACCTGGCGCAGCTGAACGCCGTCCGCTGGGACCTGGACGCCAACGGCGTCGTCATCGCGGCTGACACTGTCAAATACGCCGCCGCCTTCCCCAGAGCAGTGGCGAACATGGGCTGCGCGACAACGTGCGACGGCTATGAGCTGGTCGCCGACCTGGACTTCGACACCAACAATGACGGGCGAACGGACATCGCCGGCGACACCTACTGGAACGGCGGCGTGGGGTGGAACCCCATCGGCCAGGGCAGCTCCAGTGTCCGTCTTCCGTTTCAGGCCGAATTCAGCGGCAACGGCCACACCATCTCCAACCTGTTCATCGACCGTAGCACAGCCCAGGTGGGGCTGTTCGGCGTACTCGGCGGCTCGGGCTTCGTGCATCACGTGGGACTGCTGAACGTCGACGTGACCACCACCCTCAATGACGTCGGCGCGCTGGTGGGCTTTATGCAAGGCGCCAATACCCGCGTGGCCGCGAGCTACGTCGGCAGCGGCTCGGTGACCGGCGCCGGTCAGACCGGCGGGCTGGTGGGCAGCGCCAAGGGCCAGGTCGCAGCTTCCTGGACCAACGTCGCCGTGGATGGAACAACGCAAGTGGGCGGACTGGTCGGCAACAATGACGGCGGGGTGCAAAACGCCTATGCGCTGGGCACGGTATCCGGCTCCGGAGGGTTTGTCCACGGAGTGGTGGGCGCGACCGAGAGCGGCGCCGACCTGGTAGCTGTCTATTACAATTCGGACATCCATCAGGTGACTAGCGCCCCCTACTCCAAGACCACCTTCGACCTGCAGAACGCCACGGGCTACGGCGGCATCTACGGCCTCTGGAACGTGAACATTGACGGCCACGTCGGGAACGACCAGCCCTGGGACTCGGCGGGAGCAACCAGTACCCTGCGCTCAAGGCCGACCGCAACAACGACGGCACGTCCACCTGGCAGGAATTCGGCCTGCAGGGGCGCGCTGCCCCCCGGACGTCACCGTCACCGCGGACCGGCTCTCGGTCATCGAGGGCCTCGACGCGCAGTTCACCATCACCGCCAGTTTCGCGCCCTCCTCCAACCTGCCGGTGAACCTGCAGCGGGTCGTCAAGGCCAACTGCGCCACCGTCGCGTGCGGCAACGGAAGGTCCGCCGACATCGTCGTGACCATCTTGGCCGGCCAAACGTCGGTTGCAGACACCGTCCCGACCACGAACGACGAAGCGGACGAGTACGACGGTTCCGTCACGCTAACGGTGACCACCGGCCTCGGGATACGACGTTGGCAGCGCCGCCACCGCCACGGTCACGGACGACGACGCCCCGCCCTCTATCGAGTTCCTAAGGGGTGTCGTCAAAGTGGGAGTGAGGTGATAAGCTGACATTGCAATCAGTGTAGTAGGATTGGGCTATGCCAGCAGCAATGGCAGTACCAGCGCACCGCCGTCATGACATTTCAGACCAGGTATGGGAAATCTTGGGGCCTCTTCTCCCCGGCGGCAAGGGCAAGACGGGCCGGCCCGCTTACGATAACCGCCTCTTTCTCAATGCTGTGTTCTGGATTCTGCGCACCGGCGCTCCCTGGCGGGACCTGCCACCGGACTACGGGGACTGGAAGAACACCCACCGGCCCCCCCGGTCAAGCCGGGGGGCTAAAGGCTTCTGCCGCTGGCGGGACCGGGGCGTATGGGCCAAGCTGCTGGACGCTATGATTGACGATCCCGATTTCGAGTGGATGATGATTGACGCCAGTTACATCAAGGTCCATCCCCACAGCGCCGGCGCCCGGGGCGGCAATCAAGCCATTGCCCGCACAAAAGGGGGCTGAACAGTAAGCTGCACTTGGCGGTGGATGCCCACGGAATGCCGGTAAAAGTGATAGTCACCGGAGGCACGGTGGCCGACTGCTCCCAAGCGCTGCCCTTGATTGAGGGTATCGCGGCGGAGCATCTTCTGGCAGACAAGGCCTATGACACCAATGAAATCATAGACACAGCCACGGAACGGGGAATGAATCCGGTGATACCGTCCAAGAGCAACCGGCGGGAAAAGCGGGAGTATGACCGGGCGCTGTACAAGCTGCGGCATCTGGTGGGAAACGGCTTCCTGGACTTCAAGCAGTGGCGGGGAGTGGCAACCCGGTACGCCAAGAACTCCATTTCTTACCTGGCCATCTGCCAGATTCGGGCGATGGTGATTTGGACCAAGTTGATTTGACGACACTACCTAGAGACAGACGGTCGCTCCGTAGAGTCCTTTCCGAAAATCGTTGTCAATGTGGTAATGACCCCGACTGTGCAATACAAGAGCGGCGTGAGCGTGAACTGGGCGACCGTGCCCGACGTGCCTCCCAACAGGGGAGTCCGCGCGATGGAAGGCGCCGACTTTACGACGTCATCGGGCACGCTTGCCTTCCCCCCGCACGTGCCCGGACAGGACACTCTCAGATATCGATCGTTCAACTTCACACTCGTGAACGATGACATCGACGAAAGCGACGAGGAGATCGTCTATATCGCGCTCTCCATTCCGCAGGGCGCCGATGCCACGCTCGGGAACAAAGTTAGGATGCTGCTGCGCATAACGGACGACGACACGATCGAGCCGCAGCTCGCTCCGACGGTCGCCGCGGAGGGGTCCGGCGCACTGAGGACCACCTGGGCTGTGCCGCCGAACACCGCGGCGGATGCCTTCAGCGGCTACAACGTGCAGTACCGCCTGGCCGCCGGCGTGGTGGACGTCGACACGCCGGCATGGGTCGACGGGCCCCAGGACGTCCTGGCCCTCACCGCCGTCATAGATGGCCTGGACGCAGACACCGAGTACCAGGCGCGGGTGGCGCCCGTGAGGCTGCGCTCGGCCTTCCTCAAGTGGTCGGCGATCGGCATGGGGACCACCGCCGCGCAGCCCAGTCATTGCCTCTCCGCCTCCGGCCTATCCCCTCCGCCATCCAGTACCCTGCCCTTGGCTCGGTGAATATTGTACCTGGGCAGGACCGCGCCGCCGCCGCCCCCCCAGCTTGCGGCGCAGGGCGCTGACGACGGTCTGCATGGGCCGCGCGTCGCCGTTGTTCTCCGGCCCCCAGACCCTTAGCAGCAGGTGCCCGTAGGTCAACACCCGCCCCGCGTTGGCCGCGAGTTCGGCCAGCATCCGGTACTCGATGGCGCCCAGCGGCGCTTACCCTGATGGGCGAGGACTCCGGTGAGTGGCGGTCCCGCAGGGCCTCTATCTCCTTCTGCAAATCTTCGGGCTGCAAATCTTCGGGCTGCAAATCTTCGGGCTGCAAATCTTCGGGCTGCAAATCTTCGGGCTGCAAATCTTCGGGGTTGTTCAACCCCCCACCTCCGTAAGAACGGCATAAGAACGGGTAAGACCCGGCAATCGCTTCACGCCCATTTCGGAAGACAGGTCTTGAATCGAGGCAACCGGGTCAATTATGGAAGCTTGCACGAATACTATAAAACCTGATGGCAACCGGAGGCTCATACACCGCAGGCTTATACCAGGGCAATCTTATATGGCTTGGGTATTGTGTATAATGTGATGCGATTGGCCCAATCGTTGGGAGAGTTCCGTATGTCCCTTACCTGGCGGCTGTGGATACCGAAGACAGTGTGTCAACCAGCGGCGGTTGTTGCTCCGGGGCCGACTCTGGAGCCGGGTCTGGCTGCTGCCCGAACCCTGGCCTGAACCCAAGCCCAACCTGGAGGTCACCCGCCATACCACTGCCTGAAAACCCCATACATACCCCTGTCAGCCCTCGTGAAGAGGGTAGGGCAGGCAGTGCTCAGACGAATCTAACCCAAGTCGTGGAGATGCCCAATGCTGAGCAAAAGCAGGTTTGGATTGTTGGCAGTCGCCGGGCTGATCGCCCTGATCATACCACTGGCGTTGTTCGAGACCGAAGTGTACGGCGCTACCCCCACCCCCGGCGTCCGCAGGCAGCGTAGCCGGCGACCGGGCAGCGCTGGTCGCGCTCTACAACGCCACCAGCGGGGCTAGATGGTCAAAAAACACCAACTGGCTGACCGAGGCCCCCATCGGCGACTGGTACGGCGTGCGCACCGACAGCAGCGGACGGGTCACCAGCCTGAGACTCGTCTCCAACCAGTTGAGCGGGGCGATACCTTCGCAGTTGGGCAACCTCTCCAACCTGACGAGGCTGAGCCTCTGGTACAACCAGTTGAGCGGGAAGATTCCTTCGCAGTTGGGCAACCTCTCCAACTTGCAATATCTGTACCTCCACTCCAACCAGTTGAGCGGGGCGATACCTTCGCAGTTGCTCAACCTCTCCAACCTGAGGGCCCTGTTCCTCAGCTCCAACCAGTTGACCGGGTGCATACCCGCGGGTTTTCGGTATTTTCCGCTCACGAGCCATGACTTTGACGAGCTGGGGCTGCCCTTCTGCGATGCCAATGCCCCTCCTATCAATGCCCCTCCCATCTTTGAGGTTACCCGGAGTCTGGCAGAGAACAGCCCTCCGGGAACCAACGTGGGCGCGCCCGTGGCTGCCACCGACCCGAACGGCAACAGCTTGACCTACTCCCTGTCCGGCAACGACGCGGGTTCCTTCGAGATAGACGCCGCCACGGGGCAGTTGACCACCAAAGCAGGCGTAACCTACGCCTACGAAACCAAGCCCAGCTACTCGGTGACGGTAACGGCGTCGGACGGCAATAGCGGCGCTGCCGCCGTCAACGTAACCATTCAACTGACGGCCGAGGATGAGACTCAAGCCCCCAATACGGCGGCGACGGGAGCGCCCGTCATCATCGGAACCGTCCAGGTGGGGAACACGCTGACGGTCGACACCTCCGGGATTGCCGACGCCAACGGGCTGACCAACGTAAGCTACAGCTACGGCTGGGAGTCCGACGGGGGCAGGGAGATTTATGTTGTGCCTGACCCCACCCGTTTTGAACTTGGGCCCTCCGACGTCAACAAGAGAATCCAGGTCTGGGTTACCTTCACCGACGACGCGGGCTATAGCGAATGGCTGACCAGCGCGGCGACGGACCCGGTGGCAGAGGCCCAAGCGCCCAATACCCCGGCGACGGGCGCCCCGGCCATCACCGGAACTGTCCAGGTGGGGAACACGCTAACGGTCGACACCTCCGGGATTGCCGACGCCAACGGGCTGACCAACGTAAGCTACAGCTACCAGTGGCTGTCCAGCAGGGACGCGGCAATTTCGGGAGCGGTGAACTCCACATACCAGCTTCAACCCTCCGACGCCAACAAGGCAATCAAGGTCAGGGTGAGCTTCACCGACGACACGGGCTATGAAGAAACCCTGACCAGCGCGGCGACGGACCCGGTGGCCGCTGCGCCGCCAGCCAACAACGCCCCGGCCTTCGACGAGGGCGACAGCGCCACCCGCAGTCTGGCCGAGAACAGCGGGGCGGGAACCAGCGTTGGCCTGCCGGTGGCAGCCACGGACCAGGACGGGGACACCCTGAGCTACGACCTGAGAGGAGACGACGCCGGGTTCTTTGACTTGGACGGCTCCACCGGACAAATAACCACCCGGATAGGCGTGAGCTATGACTACGAAGCCAAGTCAACCTACGCCCTGACCGTGGCCGCGTTCGACGGCAACGGCGGCAGCGCGTCCATAAGCGTCACCATCAGCCTGACGGACGTGGACGAGACGCTACCGGAGGTCACGCTCACGGCCACCGCAGGCCCCGACCTGACGGGGGCGCCGGGCGCGGGTGTCACCCTGCAGGGCAGGGGCAGCACGAACCCCTACGGCAAGTGGTACCAAATGGCGCACGCCTGGACCCAACTGTCCGGCCCAACCGTCACGCTGGACAACTCCACCCACGGCGAACCGAGTTTCACCGTGCCGGATGACGCCGCCGATGGGACCACGCTGGAGTTCCAACTGACGGTAACCGACAAGGAGGGCGAGTCGGACTCCGACACCATGGTCGTCACCGTCGCCGCGCCGGAACTCGTCCGGCCCACGGCCTGCGCCGGGCCGGACCTGGCGGGAGCGCCGGGGGAGCGCGTTACCCTGCAAGGCACGTGCAGCGCCAACCCCTACGGCAGGTGGCACCAGATGGCCCACCAGTGGACGCAGCTCTCCGGCCTGCCGGTGACGCTGACGCATCCGAAGACTTCCCAGCCGGCCAGCAAATTCGCCGACCCCAGCTTCACCATCCCCGCCGATGCGGCGGGCGGCGCGACGCTGGAGTTTCAACTGACCGTTACCGACAAGGAAGGCCAGCCCGATTCCGACACGATGGTCGTCACGGTGACCGGCGCGGAGCCGGAGAACACGCCGCCCACGGCTGCGATAGACGCGGCCCAGGTCACTACGGCAGAGGTCGGGGAGATGGTGGCGTTGCAAGGCGTTGGCGGCGATGCTGAAACGGCTGCGGAGTCCCTGACCTTTGCCTGGAGCCAGGTAGGCGGAACGCCGCAGGCGTCCATCGCCGGCGCAAGCGCGGCCACGGCCAACTTCACCGCCCCGGACGTGACGGAGGAGACGGAGCTGACATTCCGCCTGACGGTGACCGACGAGGGCGGACTGTCGGCCACCGCCGAGACAACCATCGCCATCAGCCCGCCGCCCGAGCCGGAACCCAACCGGGCGCCGGCCTTCGACGCCAACATAGACACCGTGTTGACGGTGGCTGAGAACAGCGCGGCTGGCGTCAACGTGGGTGCAGCAATCACCGCCACGGACCAGGACGGCGACACGCTGACCTACTCCCTATCGGGAGCCGACGCGGGGTCATTCGAGATTGACGCGGCGACGGGTCAGGTGACCACCATAGACGGCGTAACCTACGACTACGAGACCAGGTCAACCTACTCGGTGGCGGTGGAGGTCAGCGACGGCAACGGTGGAGCGGCGACCGTTGCGGTGACGGTGAGCCTGACCGACGTGAACGAAACGCCGTCGGTCACGTCCTGCTTCACCAACCTGGACGAACTCACCACGGCGGCGGAGTTCAGCGGAGCCTGGGACGACCCGGACTGCCGCGCCCACCACCAAGACAGCTCCGCCCGGTACATCCACTTCACCCTATCGGAGGAGACCGAGGTTAGCATCACCCTCACGCCGGAGTCAGGAGGGGCGCTGTTCGTGTCGAAAGATACTCCCAAGAACGGCTGGGGGACGCCGCCTGGCGGCACCTATGAAGACCGGAGAAGTATCCGGCGGGGGAACGGCAAGCTGGTGCACGACGGCGCCCATACCGGGTTGAACAGCGTCACCCTGACCCTGGCCGCCGGGGAGTACACGGTGGAGGCGGCAGGCTCCGGCGGGACATTCACCCTGAGCATTAAACCGGAGGAGGGGTAAGCACGGCGGTGGGGGGCAGCGCCGGAGTGCAGCTCCCCACCTCTCCTCCCAAGCGGCCGGGGGCCTACAGCGCAACCTCCCACCGAAAAGTTCGCAGTACGGTACGCTTAGGCCCACCTAACTGGACAAAATCAAGAACCTTCGCAATCAGGTTCACCCTCGTCCTGTAATCAGCCCCTGCCCGGTCCGGCAGTCAAGCCTGCCACAAGACGAGCGGACGGTGAGCCGGTAAACAGGGGACCGAGGTCTTCGGGTCGGAGAGGCTCTGCTGGACCGCCTCACCCACCATGTCCACGTCCTGGAAATGAACGGTGAAAGCTACCGCCTCAAGCGTAGCGGAGAGTGCTGCCTCCCAACCTTCAGACGAATGGGAAGACGATTAGCCTGCCCTGACACTCCCTTCACCTGCCTCTGGAATTTCGCCCCGCAACTCACTTCGTAACTGTTGCACGCTACTTTAGGTGGGCCACCATTTCGCCGCCCCAGTTGTACGTTTTGTCCCCGCCCTTGACAGCCTGAAGGTGTCCACCTCGTTGACCCCACCGACGAACAGCGGAAATTTCCGTTACCTCTGCTCCAGCCACCCATCGATGTCCCGACCGGTCAGCCGGCAGGCGTGGAGCACTATCTCCGCGGAGGCCCTGGCATCTTCGGCCGCATCGTGATGCCGGAAAGATATGCCCAAGTTTCCTGCAACGTTCGCCAGGTTCCAGCCCCGGCGCCGGTATCTTTCCGGCCAGGAACGGCGGGCAATCAAGGCGCTGTCCAGCCAGGGAGTACGGATGGGTTGGAGGCCGTACCGGGCCATTGCCCCGTCGAGGGACGCCCGATCAAACCCGGTGTGGCTGACCAGCGGACAGCCTTCCAACAGGCGGCGCAACTTGGACTCCAACTGAGGCAGGGTGGCGCTGTCCTTTATCGTATCTTCGCCAATTCCGTGAATGCTGATATTCACGGGGCTGAACGGCTGTTCAGGGTTGACCAGGAATGACAGTACCCCCTTGATTTCACCGGTCCTGACCTGGACAATCCCAATCTGGCAAATGCTGGCGGCGCTCGAGTTCGCCGTCTCGACATCTATGGCGTTGAACGTCAGGTTGGCCATAACTTCTTGTATCTTTATCCAGGATCCGATAGCGCCGGCTGCTCAATTTACCAATTCCGGTTTTGGCGCGTGCCCCAGTTTTGCCTAAATCCGCGCCAGATGCAAGGACTACCTAACGCAACACAGGGCTTTTTCATTCTCTCGTCTTTCCCGCGAAAGCGGGAATCCAGCAGCACCGCGGCCTATGGCAACTTTCCCGTAGCAAAACTATATGGATTCCCGCCTGCGCGGGAAAGACGGGAACCATGTAACCCAAACCGGAAAATGAAAAGGCCCTGAACGCAACAGCGCCAAGAATCGGCAAACCATAACGATTGACAGAGGATTGATATATGACTCTTCAGGAAACGATGCCGGCCTACACCCGGCGCCATTGGGCAAAATCGGACCGGGGAGACCACGGGCGGATTCACCTGTTGGAGCACCACCTGGCTGACGTCGGCGCCTGCTTTGAGGCGCTGCTGGTCCAGCCAACAATCCGGCAAAGGCTGGCCCGCACCGCGGACCTCGCTGACCTGGACGATGCAACCGTGGCGCGGCTGTGCGTGTTCGCCGCCCTTCACGACATCGGTAAGGTAAACGTCGGCTTCCAGACCCAGATATGGCGGCGCGAAGATTTGCCGGGCGGCCGGCGGCCTGCATCCTTTCAACGGGTTGGCCACACCAGGGATATGGTTCCGGTGCTGGACAACAATGGAGACACCGAAACCTCCGGTTGGTTTTTCGACGCCCTGGGCTTTGAGCAGGGCGTTCTACAATGGGACAACGGTATTTTGCAGTGGGATGATAATGACGGTATTACTGCCTGCGGTCTGTTTGTTGCCACCCTGTCCCACCACGGCGCCCCCTTGAACTTGCAGGATACTCTCTCCACTAACTCCCGCGCTTGGCAGCGCTTTGCCAACCTGAACCCCCGCGAGTGCGTCGAAAGAGTTGGAAGGCTGGTCCGTCAATGGTTCCCGGACGCCTTTACCGGCGCCGTGCCGTCCCTGCCCCCCGCTCCCGCCTTCCAGCACCACTTTCTGGGCCTCTGCACCCTGGCTGACTGGATTGGCTCCAACGAAATATGGTTCAAGTTTGTGGATGCGCCGGATGACGACTATATTGACCACGCCCGCCGGCAAGCCACAATGGCGGTCAAGGAGATTGGCCTGGACATTTCCCGGCAGCGAACCTCTTCCGCGTCAGCGCCTCCCAAGACTGACTTTGCCGACCTGTTCGCCATCCCCGGCGCGCCGCCGCCCAACGCCATCCAACGGCAGTCGGCAAAGAAAACGCCCCTGAATGAGCGGCTGGTGATCATCGAGTCCGAAACTGGTTCGGGCAAGACCGAGGCCGCCTTGTGGCGGTTTGCCCGGATGTACCAAGCTGGATTGGTGGACGGTATCTACTTCGCGCTGCCCACCCGTGCCGCCGCCAGCCAGATTCACCGTCGGGTGGAGAACTTCGTGGCAAGGCTGTTCCCTGGAGGAAATCGCCCCCCGGTGGTCCTGGCCGTTCCCGGCTACGATGCCGGTACAGACGCCGGTGAGGACGCCGGTAAGGTAGCAATACCTCAATACGACGGTCATGCCGCCGGCCACCACGAGTCGGATAAACCCTGGGCAGCCGATGGCCCCAAACGATACTTGGCCGCCCAGATTGCCGTCGGCACCGTGGACCAGGCGATGCTGGGCGCCCTGAAAGTGAAACACGCCCACCTGCGGGCATCCTGCCTGGCTCGCAACCTGCTGGTGGTGGACGAAGTTCACGCCTCCGACACCTATATGACCGAGATTCTCCAAGCCCTGCTCAACGCCCACATTGGGGCCGGCGGCTATGCCCTGCTGATGTCGGCCACGCTGGGGTCCGATGCCCGGCAACGCTGGCTGTCCCCAGGTGTCCGGGATGGTGACCGTGAAAACCTTTCCTTGGAAGCCGCCATTCAGACCCCCTATCCTGCAATCAGCGTTCGAGGCGACTCCGAATCCACCACTGCACGGGTTGACGCCAATGACCAGGGTAAGAATGTCCAGATCGAGCCGTCGCCCACAATGTCGGATTTCGATGCAGTGGCGCAACGCGCGCTGGCGGCGGCCAGGGCCGGGGCCAAAGTCCTGGTGGTTCGCAACACCGTCAACTACGCAGTCGAAACCCAGCAAGCGTTGGAATCTGCGGCCCCCGATGAACTCCCCCTGCTGTTCGCGGCCAATGGCCGCCCCACCCTGCATCATAGCCGGTTCGCCCGCGCTGACCGGCGGCTGTTGGATGCGGCGGTCGAGGAACGGCTGGGCAAAGACCGTAACCCGGGCGGCTGCGTTGTCGTTGGCACCCAAACCCTGGAGCAGTCGCTGGACATTGACGCCGACCTGCTGATTACCGACCTCTGCCCGGTGGACGTAATGCTCCAACGCATTGGCCGCCTGCACCGCCACCGGTGGGAAGACCGTCCCACAGGCTACGATAAGCCCGTCTGCATCGTCCTGACTCCGCCCGGCGATGACCTGTCCCCTCTCCTGGCCGGCAGGCAGAACGCCAACGGCCTGGGGCCTCACGGCTTCGTGTACCGGAACCTTCATTCCCTGCAGGCAACGCTCCGTCTGGTCAATGAGTATGCCGAATGGCGTATCCCGGAGATGAACCGGAAGTTGGTGGAGCGGGCCACCCACCCGGAGGCCCTGGCTAGAATCACTGAAGAATTGGGGGATGCGTGGCAAGCCCACGCCAACGACAATACCGGCGGCTACATCGCCGACCGGCAAACCGCCCGCAACCACATCCTCCGGACGAACCGGTCCTTCTACGAGGACAACCGTGAGGTGTGTTTTCCCGGCATTGAAGAAACGGTCCGCACCCGTTTGGGCGATGACCGCCTGGAAGTAGCCTTCGACCCCCAGCCGTCCAGTCCCTTTGACCCGGCTCGCCGGATAGACCGGCTGGACCTGCCGCTGCGCTGGCTATCCGGGGCCGAAGTGCCGGAAAAGGTAGAGACTACGCCGACCGACGGCGGTTTTGAGTTTGCCGTCGGCAGCCACAAGTTTCGCTACGACCGGCTGGGGTTGCGGCGGGGTTGACCGCAACCGACTTCGGAATTATCATAATCCCAATCAATGCTAATGACATTGGCATAATGTCAACGAAATGGCTTGTGGAGGATATACGATGACTCAAATCACGGCGCGGGTGCCGGATGAAATGGTAGAAGCTCTGGACAGCGCCGCCGCCGTGCTGAATCGCAGCCGGGCTGATGTGGTTCGCCAGGCAGTGGAACGTTACTTGGAAGACTTTGACGACCTGTCGGTAGCGGTGGAGCGGTTGCGCGACCCGTCCGACCCGGTGCTTGATTGGGAAGAGGTCAAGCGTGAACTACTCGGTTCGGATTAAGGAAAGCGCAGCCAAAGAACTGGCCGACATCCCCCAATCGACCCGGCGCCGCTTGGTGGCCGCCATTGACCGGCTGGGAGAAGAGCCACTGTCCGGCAGTCCCCTGAAAGGAGACTTGCTCGGCTTACGCCGCCGGCGCGTCGGCGACTACCGCATTGTGTACGAACTACTCGACGACCACTTGGTCGTGCTGGTAGTGCGCGTGGCTCACCGCCGCGACGCCTACCGATAAGTGGGGTAACCGGGGGGCTACTCCGATGCTATCCCCGCGAGTGCGGGGGAACCGTCGGGCATAATAAAATAGGTGGGTCTATCCTCGCGTGGACGAGGTAATAAGCATGTACATTAGGTATATTTTAGTGAATACCTAGTTTATATGTCCATGACTGTCTTGACGGGGATTTGCTCATCCTGTACCCTGATTTTAACAGCCCCCGCCGAGTTCTCACCTCGGCGGGGGAATGGACCCTCTCAATCTGGTATGCGGTACCGTCTCATGGAGGCGTCCTTTGGATATTCTAGCACGTTCAAATACTCTTACCAACAGCAAATTTTGCAGCAAAATTTGCGACTCTGAGGAATGCGGACTCCCTTCGGTTGGGAAGTGTGACCGGTGTGGATACCTGTTGTGCCTTGAGTGCGGTCATCCGGTAACCCCTTATCAAGCCGGACATTTTGTCTGCAAAATAGGCTGCCTCTATGGACTGGTGTAAAACTTGCAGGGCAATTGCAAAGTCTTCTAGCCCCTTGTTCTGTTCATCTGGTCCCGTAACCCGAATGTGAAGATGAGGAAAGCTAATGCTTAATCTGTTGGAACAACCTCTAATCCGTTACCAATTTCACGGTGAGAGCACCGAGGCCTCCCTGCCTGAAATTTACGCCGCGCTAATGGCCGACAAGGTAAACGCCTTCCCCGCTCTGCGGCCCCACGAGCGGCACCCCTGGCACGCTGTCCTGGCGCAGTTGGGCGCGATGGCAATGCACCGGGCGGAAGTGGATACTCCCCCGGAATCCGCCGATGAATGGGCCAAGCTGATTCGCGGCCTGACCCCGGACTACCCGGACGATGAACCCTGGCAGTTGGTGGTGGACGACATTACCAAGCCGGCCTTTATGCAGCCGCCGGCCTCGTCCAAAGAGAAGGAAAAGGACTACAAGGCAACCGTAGCCACCCCCGACGAACTGGATATGCTGGTTACTTCCAAGAACCACGACTTGAAATCCTCGGTAGCTGTCCAAGCCGACGTTGACGATTGGATATTCGCGCTGATTACCTTGCAGACGATGGAGGGTTTCGGCGGAGCCGGGAACTATGGCATTTCCCGGATGAACAGCGGGTTCGGCAACCGGCCTGCCTTTAGTCTGGCTCCCGTGGGCAGTAGGCTAGGCGCCCATGTGCGGCGGGACATTGTTGCACTGCTGGAGTTTCGGCCCCAAATGCTTGACCGGCATACCGTTTACCCATCTCACAACGGCATCCCATTGCTCTGGACGTTGCCGTGGGACGGCTCTCCTGCCGAAGGGTTGCTGCCGAATAGCCTCGACATCTTTTACCTTGAAATTTGTCGTCGTCTCCGGCTGCGGGCCGATAAAAACGGTCGATTGTACGGCGTCCGGACCAGTTCAAAGGCCGCCCGTGTCGGTGGCAAAGAACTCAAGGGCAGAACCGGCGACCCATGGACTCCCGCTGACAGCAAGAGAGACGGCTTGCCCTTGACCCTGGGTGCCGGCGGGTTCAATTACAAGCGGATTTCCGAATATCTCGCCAATTGGGAACACCCGGCTCTACTGGATCCGACCAAAGCCGAGCAGCGTTCCCGCGACGAAATGCTACTCGTCGCCCGCGCGATGGTACGGGGCAATGGTAAAACCGAAGGCTACTACGAGCGGGTTATCACCTTTAGGTACGCGGCAAAGCTTGCGCTTCTAAATAGAGGCTCAAGTCAACTGTTGGGCGACTTGTCCAAAGCACGCATCAACGACATCGGCAAAGTCCAGCGTATCCTCAGTCATGCGACTCAAGTATTTGCGGCCCGGGGTGATGAAGCCAAGGTCAGCCCGGAGCACCGCGCCCTGGCCCGTCCCTGGCTGAACCGGCTGGACGGAATTGTGGACGCTCAGTTTTTTGAAGACTTACAAACCGAGTTTGAAGAGGAACCTTCCGGTCGCCAAAGCGTCCGCAACGGGTGGCTAAAGGACTTCGTGATAGAAAAAGCTCGCAACGTCCTCCATGATGCCGAGGACTCGCTGCCTTGCCCGGCTATCTACAGTTACCGGGCGCGGGTTGCTGCCGAAGGACTGTTTGAGGGCAGAATACGCGGGCGAAACGGGTTCCCCGACTTGTTTGCCAACAATGGAGGTAACTAATGACCACCGTGCCAACCACTGAAGCATCCACCCAAGCAGGGCAAATCGGAGATTCTCTCAACTGGCTTGATATTACCGTCGAATTGGCTGGCAAAATGGCACGGCCCAACTTTAGGCGAGGTGACCTCGCGGAGTTGCGCCGTATGAAGCCTGACGAACCCGACCCTGCCGTATTCTGGCGGTTACTAGCGGAAAGCGGCTTGCTGGAAAGTGGCGAGATGAATCCTGACGTGGAAAGAAAATGGGGTCTCATCCTGCACGGAATCGCGCTTATGACTCCAACATCCGGCTCGGATGCCAATACCGATTCCGATGCCCCGCGACCTTCCGCCCATAACCCGACTGTGCCGGTGGGTCTGGCCCTGTTTCAAGGCGGTGATAGCAATCGGGCTAGAGCCTTTTACAGTGAAACCCGCTTTAATCGGCTACTGACAGCCCGGGGGCCGATGCTGCATACCCTCCTGGCCCGGACATTCCGAATGTTAGGATCCGGCCAATCCTTCAACTGGCGTCAAATGGCGCGACTGATCCTCCACGAGGGTTACCGAGAGGATAGCGCTGAATATGTCCGCCACCAAATCGCCCGCGCCTACTACCAGGCCGAGCGGCGCAGCGCTCAACAATCCAAAGAATAAGGAGTTTTCCCCATGACAACCCCCAGATTTCTGCAAATCCATACCCTGCATTCCTACCCGGCGGCGCTGCTGAACCGGGACGACAGCGGCCTTGCCAAGCGTATGCCCTTCGGCGGCGCCGTCCGCACCCGCATTTCGTCCCAGTGCCTCAAGCGTCACTGGCGGGTTGCCAAGGATGAGTTCTCGCTGGGCAGCATCGACGGCAGCACGTCGGCCCTGCGCTCCCGCAACATCGTTGAGCGGAAGGTGATGGCCCCCTTGAAGGAAGAGGGCAGCTTCAGTGATGAAGTCCTTAAAGTGGTGGAAGATGCCTTCAACATCGGCGTGTACGGCAGGAGCGGCACGTCGGAGACCGGGCGCCAACCCCTGCTGTTGGGCCTGCCCGAAGTGGAACACCTGCACCAGAGGGCCGCCGCCATCTGCGCCGAACATTCCGGCGACGCCAAGGCTGCGGGAGAAGCGGCAACCGCTCTGTTCAACGCCCGACGGGGCGAGGGCAACAACTTCCGGGCGCTTCTCGGCACAGCCCGCCTGCCCGCCGGGTTGGAGGGCGCCCTGTTTGGCCGCATGGTCACGTCCGACCCCGGCGCCAACATCGAGGCTGCCATCCACGTCGCCCACGCCTTCACCGTCCACGGAGAGGAGAGCGAGAGCGACTATTTCTCGGTGGTGGACGACTTGCAGCGCGATGATGAGGACGCCGGCGCCGCCCACATCGGCGACATGGAGCTGACCGCCGGGCTGTTCTACGGCTACGTGGTCGTGGACATGCCAGGGCTGGTTTCCAACTTGGAAGGCTGTTACGCCGAAGACTGGCAGGCCGCCGACCGGGACCTGGCCGCACGGGTGGTCGAACACCTGCTGCATCTGATCGCCACCGTCACCCCCGGCGCCAAACTTGGCTCCACCGCACCCTACGCCTGCGCCGACCTTACGCTGATTGAGGTCGGCAGCCGGCAGCCCCGCAGTCTGGCCAACGCTTTCCGAGACCCCGCCAAGGCGCAGGTTGCCGCCGCCGTAGAACGGCTGTCCGGGCATTTGAGCAAGTTGGACAAATGCTACGGCGCAAAGGAAATCCGCCGGATGGCATCGGTCGAAGAATGCGACATTCCCCACACAGAGGGAATCTGCTTTGACGACCTGGCATCCTGGGCGGCGCAGGCGGTCCGGGCCGGCGAGGTGAAAAACTGATGGAGCACCTGATCCTGGGTCTGGAATCGCCGCTGATGGCCTTCGGCGGAGAGACCATCGACAACCTGGGCGTCATCCGGCGATTCCCGTCGGCGTCCATGCTGACCGGCCTGCTGGCCAACGCCTTGGGCTGGCGGAGAATCGAGCGCGAGCGCCACCAGCAGCTGCAAAACCGGTTGGTGTTCGCCGCCCGTATCGACCGGGAGCCGGCGGGCGGGGTGCGCATGACCGACTTCCAGACCGCGGCCATCAACAACACTGAACAAAGTTGGACTACGCGGGGCCGCCCTGAGGGACGTGGCGGCGGCACCTATCAGAACCACCTTCGTTACCGGGACTACTTCGCCGATATGCGCGTGACCGTCGCCCTGCGCCTGGAACCGGCGGACGATGCGCCCACCCTGGAGAACCTGGCCGATGCCTTGGAAAACCCGGCCCGCCCCCTGTTCATTGGGCGCAAGCCGTGTCTGCCATCGGCGCCGCTGTACCGGGGCCGAATCGACGCCGGCTCCGTACTGGCCGCCCTTTTGGACTTGTCCATTGAGCATGGCCGAGACCCGGCGGAAACGGTACGGTTGATGTGGCCCGGCGCCGAAGAGGATGACCGCATCCAACCTGACAACTCCCACATGCTGACCGACCAGCGCAACTGGGTTTCGGGACTGCATGGGGGCGGGCGATTGGTCCACGAGGGGACACGTTCCCGGTCTGAATTTCCTGGCTTCACGGACAAATCTGCCCCGGCGGAGGATGGCCCATGATGACCGATGTTTCAACTCCGGCGGACACGACCGCGCTGGCGCCTCTGCAAATGCTGCGCGCCGAGGTCAACGTGCGGGAGTTCCAGCGATGGGCCGGTATGAGACGTTTGCAGGACACCGACCATGCGATGCACTGCCTGCTGAAAGAGACTTTCGGCGAATTGGCGCCGAAGCCCTTTCGTCTGATCATTCCGCGGGGCGGCGGCCGGGGGTGCCTGTACGGCTACGGCCGGGCATCCGCCGGCGATTTGCAGGACGCTGCCAACACCTTCGCCGACCCGCAGCAGTTGCGGGCGCTGCCCCCGTCCAGCATGGACAGCAAGCCGATGCCGCCGGAATGGCAAGCCGGCAAGCGGTTGGGTTTCGAGGTGCGGATTCGTCCCGTCGTTCGAAAAGGGCGTAGGTCTGACCGGCCCGACGCCGAGCAGGATGTCTTTCAGTGCCAGGCCGAAACGTATCCCAAGAGAGAAATGCCGCACAGCAGGGAGGAAGTGTACGCCGGTTGGCTGTCCGGCAAGCTCGACGGCAGTCAGGGGGTCAGCCTGGAGTTGTCCCAGACCAAGCTGGTGTCCTTTCAACGGACACGCTCGTTTCGCAAGCTGCACGCCCGCTACGTCGAAGGGCCGGATGCGGTGATGCGGGGCGTCCTGACCATCACCGACCCGCACGCATTCGCCCAACTACTGGCCCGGGGCGTGGGCCGTCACCGGGCCTACGGCTACGGGATGTTGCTGCTCAGGCCGCCAAGCAGACCCATTGGCCCATAGCTTGGGGGTGTTTGGGCCGCGCACCTTAACAACTGAAAATAACCGGATGCAATGCCTGCCCCGGACGAATAGGGTCCGGCCAGGGCGGGCAGACCATAAGTGAGGAGAAAAGAGATGCTGAGAGGACGCCTTGGACTGGAGACCGCGAGGATTCCCCACGCCGACCGCCACGGCCTGCTGTGGCTGTCCCGCGGGGCGCTTACCGTGCGCGACGGCACCCTGCGGTTCGAGCGTCAGGGACCGCCGGGGGACGGCACCGCGCTGGAGAGTGGGGAGTACGGCATCCCCTTCCAGTCCCTGTCAATGATTTTGCTGGGACCCGGCTCGACGGTCAGCCACGACGCCCTGCGGCTGATGGCCCGCCACGGCACCGCGTTGGTCGCCGTGGGCGAGGATGGTGTCCGGTGTTACACCGCCCCGCCGCTGATGCCCGACACGTCGGACGTTGCGCGGCGGCAGATGCGGGCCTGGGGCGACCCGACCGGAAGCCGCATCACCATTGCCCGCAAGATGTACGCCCTGCGGTTGGGCGAAGTGCTGCCCCAGCAGGACATTTCGGCCCTCCGCGGCGTGGAAGGCGCCCGAATGAGACAGACCTACCGGCTGGTGGCCCAGCGGTACGGCATCGACTGGCGGCGCCGGCGGTACGACCGGACCGACCCGCTGTGGGCGGACCTGCCCAACCAGGCCATCAACCACGCATCCGTGGCCGTAACCTCGGCGGCCGTCGTGGCGGTCACCGCCATCGGCGCCATTCCCCAGTTGGGCTTCATCCACGAGCACAGCGGCGAAGCTTTCGCCCTGGACATCGCCGACCTCTTCCGGGACACCATTCTGCTGCCGGCCGCTTTCCAATCGGCCAGGGAAGTGATGGACCGCCCCGGTCTGGACATTGAGCGGCATACGCGGAGGACTACCGGGGAACTCCTGCGCAAGGAACGGGTCATCTCCAAGATGATTGACCGCATCAAGACGCTGTTCCAGGACGTTGCCCCGCTGGAAATGGGGTCTGATGAGCCGGAGGAAGCTTGGCCCGACGGCCCGGAAAACGCCGTTGCGGACCTAGATGAAGCGGACGTACATGATGCAAATGCGGGAGAAGGAAACACTGGAGAAGGATATACGCAGTGACAGTGATAGTGACGGTAAACGTAGAGGGACGATACCGGGGCTTCCTAGCCTCGGCAATGCTGGAAATCGCGCCCGGAGTATACACCTCACCCAACATGACCAGCGGCATCAGGGAGCGGATATGGGACGTGCTGGCGGGGTGGTATTACGAACTGGGGCAGGGGTCGATAGTCATGACCTGGCGGGACCCTGGGGCGGTAAGCGAGCAGGAAATCAGGACGCTGGGCGAATCGCCCAAGGAAATAGTAGACGCGGACGGGGTATATCTGGTCAAATACCGGTAACGGATCAGCATAATAATTGTCGAAGGTCAGTATTCCCCACCAAGGGGTTCCCCCGCACTCGCGGGGATAGACCGATGGCCGGGCTTGACCGAGAGCCGCCGGAAGAGGTTCCCCCGCACTCGCGGGGATAGACCTGATTCTTCCGGCGACATCTTGATCAGCTCTTCGGTTCCCCCGCACTCGCGGGGATAGACCGGGAACGCACGGATGGAATGTCGTACCGACGATGGTTCCCCCGCACTCGCGGGGATAGACCCGGGAGGTGTCCACGATTTCGGCCCACTCGTAGGGTTCCCCCGCACTCGCGGGGATAGACCCATTCAATCCCGACGGCGACTTCAGCGGATTGAGGTTCCCCCGCACTCGCGGGGATAGACCTGAGACCACTCATAAAGGGCATAGACCCGTATTGGTTCCCCCGCACTCGCGGGGATAGACCGAGCACCGAGCCACTCGCCAGCATCGACCCGGCGGTTCCCCCGCACTCGCGGGGATAGACCTTTTCTATTCCCTGCACGGGCAGGGGTTCCTAGGGTTCCCCCGCACTCGCGGGGATAGACCGGCAGCCCCCATCAGGAAGGCATGGGCAACCGAGGTTCCCCCGCACTCGCGGGGATAGACCCGAGAGTGGATCCTTTGACACCCTAGCTTACACGGTTCCCCCGCACTCGCGGGGATAGACCGCTGGGAGGAACTCGACTTCCTGAGCCCACATGGGTTCCCCCGCACTCGCGGGGATAGACCGGCCGGAAGTTGGCCGCCGCGAGATAGTCTGTGGGTTCCCCCGCACTCGCGGGGATAGACCGCTATGCTGGCATGTGAGGGTTACGGTTTCCTCGGTTCCCCCGCACTCGCGGGGATAGACCCGTCACGGAATTTATGTTCGCAGACACAATAGCGGTTCCCCCGCACTCGCGGGGATAGACCTTTTTACATCTTCAGCCCTGAGGGAGTACACTGGGTTCCCCCGCACTCGCGGGGATAGACCTTCAAGACCCGGGTCAAAGCTTCGAGCGTGTAAGGTTCCCCCGCACTCGCGGGGATAGACCGCACCTCATAAAGGCTTTCCAAGACCTCATGAAGGTTCCCCCGCACTCGCGGGGATAGACCGAAATCCCCGGTCTGGTGCATCCACGGCACGAGGGTTCCCCCGCACTCGCGGGGATAGACCGCCGACTCTCTACAGTAGCAAGCAATCTCGTGAGGTTCCCCCGCACTCGCGGGGATAGACCGCCGACTCTCTACAGTAGTAAAACAATCTCGTGGGTTCCCCCGCACTCGCGGGGATAGACCGCTAAGCAAAAGGAGATACCATGACCGAGATACGGTTCCCCCGCACTCGCGGGGATAGACCAACCACTGACCACATAGAGCATCTCGAAAAACAGGTTCCCCCGCACTCGCGGGGATAGACCTGGCACCAGACGTGGACTTCGACGCTATAGACAGGTTCCCCCGCACTCGCGGGGATAGACCCTCAACGCCGTTCGGTATATCACAGATAGGCGGGGTTCCCCCGCACTCGCGGGGATAGACCGATGCTCGTCTTGCGGTGTTTCGGAGACGAGAAGGTTCCCCCGCACTCGCGGGGATAGACCCTTTTCAAGCTTGCGATTTTTCTCATTATTGTGGGTTCCCCCGCACTCGCGGGGATAGACCCTTCCTGAGTCCACATGAGGGCTCGATAGGGCTGGTTCCCCCGCACTCGCGGGGATAGACCGACTACCATATGTAGCATCGGTACAGCTGACAGGGTTCCCCCGCACTCGCGGGGATAGACCGGAGAGAGAATTCCAATGGCCTTAAATCGACCTGGTTCCCCCGCACTCGCGGGGATAGACCCTCTACCTTAAGGAGGCACCACAATCATGGCACGGTTCCCCCGCACTCGCGGGGATAGACCGCTGGGAGGAGTTGGACTTCCTGAGTCCACATGGGTTCCCCCGCACTCGCGGGGATAGACCCCATCCATAATGCCCATCGCTTCACCGCGTATTGGTTCCCCCGCACTCGCGGGGATAGACCGCTTGAAAAGTTCGCACTACAGGGCCAAGCAGAGGTTCCCCCGCACTCGCGGGGATAGACCCGTAGGTCCCAGATGGCTGATTCGGGAGAAATAGGTTCCCCCGCACTCGCGGGGATAGACCGGTCCCGAAGACCGAGAACATCAAGTCGACGGAGGTTCCCCCGCACTCGCGGGGATAGACCTTCCTTAGCGTATTTTCCATGTCGTATCCGTCTGGTTCCCCCGCACTCGCGGGGATAGACCCATTGGGCGCTGTACATCACGCAGTGCATGTCAGGTTCCCCCGCACTCGCGGGGATAGACCGAGCCAGGCCGATACTGGTCACACTGACATACAGGTTCCCCCGCACTCGCGGGGATAGACCGTAGATGAACTGAGGGACGGAAAGAGAAGTTCAGGTTCCCCCGCACTCGCGGGGATAGACCCTGGACGGGCTGGGTACACTGGAGAGGACCACAGGTTCCCCCGCACTCGCGGGGATAGACCCCGCAACCTTTCTCTACCGGCTGGGCGCGGTCAGGTTCCCCCGCACTCGCGGGGATAGACCCTACAGTACAGGGGCTGGTGGAAGCGCGTCTGGGGTTCCCCCGCACTCGCGGGGATAGACCTCGCAGGAGTGCGGTATCCCAGGACTCGCCAGAGGTTCCCCCGCACTCGCGGGGATAGACCGATGCAGGGCGAGCGCCACTTCAGGTACAGCCAGGTTCCCCCGCACTCGCGGGGATAGACCCAAATGAGCCAGATGCAGGCGATGAGTTTCCAGGGTTCCCCCGCACTCGCGGGGATAGACCCCACACCAGTGAACATCCTCAGGGGAGACTGGGGGTTCCCCCGCACTCGCGGGGATAGACCCTGAACACGGTGAAAGACCGCGTAGAGCGGAATGGTTCCCCCGCACTCGCGGGGATAGACCTCACTGCTTTTCCTATGTCGTCCGTGGCGAGGAGGTTCCCCCGCACTCGCGGGGATAGACCGCCCCACAGATATCGCGCGCACAGATGACCGACGGTTCCCCCGCACTCGCGGGGATAGACCCGACTTCTGCCTAGCCTGCTTCACCACGGCTACGGTTCCCCCGCACTCGCGGGGATAGACCCTTGATAAAAGAGACAAGACGCGACATACTAGCGGTTCCCCCGCACTCGCGGGGATAGACCGTCGCTGGAGGAGTACATCGGCCAGCCCACCACGGTTCCCCCGCACTCGCGGGGATAGACCTTTCTTCCTGTCACCAGAAGGGGAGGTAGGGGTGGTTCCCCCGCACTCGCGGGGATAGACCTTTAGAAAAAGAGTACGGATTTCACAGGGCCCGGGTTCCCCCGCACTCGCGGGGATAGACCGATGATCGTCTTGAGGTGTTTCGGAGACGAGAAGGTTCCCCCGCACTCGCGGGGATAGACCTGTGGTGCCAACGATGTGCGGAAAGTACTACTGGGTTCCCCCGCACTCGCGGGGATAGACCCTGGGAGACGTGGCAGGAACATGCGGACTACTGGGTTCCCCCGCACTCGCGGGGATAGACCGGCAGAAGCAGGGACCATACGACGGGCAGTAGCGGTTCCCCCGCACTCGCGGGGATAGACCTGTACTCCGCATTACCGTATCACCTCTGCCAAAGGTTCCCCCGCACTCGCGGGGATAGACCCGGAACTGCAGTGGATATGCGGTTGGTCAACGGGGTTCCCCCGCACTCGCGGGGATAGACCCTTGGCAAACTCCCAGTCCGCAGCCCGCCGCATGGTTCCCCCGCACTCGCGGGGATAGACCCACGGTCTCCGGGATGTACTATACATCTATCGAGGTTCCCCCGCACTCGCGGGGATAGACCCAGCTAGACCACTGGCTCCGGCTATCTGGCACAGGTTCCCCCGCACTCGCGGGGATAGACCTTGGTGCTGTATCGGCAGGCACTGGCGTTTTTGGGTTCCCCCGCACTCGCGGGGATAGACCCGCGGTGGTGACTACATCCACGAAGTGCCACGAGGTTCCCCCGCACTCGCGGGGATAGACCGGGTTGCCGCTTTTTTGCGTGTGTGAATGGCACGGTTCCCCCGCACTCGCGGGGATAGACCCTGTTCGTAGGCCGGTATCCACCAGACATCTAGGGTTCCCCCGCACTCGCGGGGATAGACCCATGTAGCAGTTTTTTGTTGGAGGCATTTGGAGGGTTCCCCCGCACTCGCGGGGATAGACCGCAGGGGTATGATCTCCCCTACAATCAGGATAAGGTTCCCCCGCACTCGCGGGGATAGACCGCGCAGCTCCTAGCACCACGTCGGCAGTAGGAGGGTTCCCCCGCACTCGCGGGGATAGACCCGACTAGGCGGCGCGGCGATAGGAGCCATATAAGGTTCCCCCGCACTCGCGGGGATAGACCCAGCCCACGCGTATCGGCTGATGGCGGGGAGAGGGTTCCCCCGCACTCGCGGGGATAGACCGAATGCACATACGTCATTGCCAGTGCCAGCCGAGGTTCCCCCGCACTCGCGGGGATAGACCGCAGGTGCCAGGCCGGAGTCAGAAAGCCAGTGCGGTTCCCCCGCACTCGCGGGGATAGACCGCAGGTGCCAGCCGGAGTCAGAAAGCCAGTGCCGGTTCCCCCGCACTCGCGGGGATAGACCCTGTCGTCCGCGATCTCAGGGCGTATTTGGACCGGTTCCCCCGCACTCGCGGGGATAGACCCAATGGCTTCCGCCCTATCCGCTGCTTCACGCGGGTTCCCCCGCACTCGCGGGGATAGACCGACGCCTACCTGACACTACTGCAGGCCCGCGGCGGTTCCCCCGCACTCGCGGGGATAGACCCGTCGACTCCGTGTCGCTTTGTCGTGTCTGGTGGGTTCCCCCGCACTCGCGGGGATAGACCGCATCATTCTCCTACGTCGTAAAAACGGACTGTGGTTCCCCCGCACTCGCGGGGATAGACCCGAATTCCGGGCGCGGCTACGGACTACCGGGTAGGTTCCCCCGCACTCGCGGGGATAGACCCTGGCATCCTTGGCCCTCAGATCGGACATGAAAGGTTCCCCCGCACTCGCGGGGATAGACCCGTGCGGCCTTTTGTCCGGGATGGCAATCCGTTGGTTCCCCCGCACTCGCGGGGATAGACCGCTACCTCCGGCCATCACGTACTCTGGCTCATCGGTTCCCCCGCACTCGCGGGGATAGACCGTTTTGAGGGTAGGATAATGGCAGCAATAATTGGGTTCCCCCGCACTCGCGGGGATAGACCCCCGTTGCTGCGGGTTTATTCTTGGGATATCAAGGTTCCCCCGCACTCGCGGGGATAGACCCATCTCAGCCGAGGGCATGGTCCACGTCCGGTAGGTTCCCCCGCACTCGCGGGGATAGACCTGGGGCGGTGGATGCAATGGTGGACGGGTGAGAGGTTCCCCCGCACTCGCGGGGATAGACCCGTGGTCTGCCGCGTGTCCACTGGCGGCTGTGGGGTTCCCCCGCACTCGCGGGGATAGACCTTATCTGGCAAGACCTTTGGGTAAATGAGGAAGGGTTCCCCCGCACTCGCGGGGATAGACCCCTCCTTGTTGTCTGATTCTTTATGTGGTAGGCGGTTCCCCCGCACTCGCGGGGATAGACCGGCGATTTGCGCGGTCTCATGATATGACTGGGTGGTTCCCCCGCACTCGCGGGGATAGACCGTCCATAGTCAGGGTCCGGCGCGTCCTCTCCGCGGTTCCCCCGCACTCGCGGGGATAGACCGTCCACGGGCGAAATCTTTGCCCTTGACGATGAGGGTTCCCCCGCACTCGCGGGGATAGACCCGCATTGGCCTCCCGGACCAGATACCCAAAATCGGTTCCCCCGCACTCGCGGGGATAGACCTTGTTCCAATCGCATGAGTTCAGCGGCCTTTCGGGTTCCCCCGCACTCGCGGGGATAGACCGCGTTTGGAGGGCCGGAGGGCGCGGCCAAGGCCGGTTCCCCCGCACTCGCGGGGATAGACCCTTCGGCATTGTGGGTCAACTCCCGCTTCAAGGGGTTCCCCCGCACTCGCGGGGATAGACCCCAAAAAAACACAGCAGAGAGGGTAGTAGGCAAGGTTCCCCCGCACTCGCGGGGATAGACCGTTATCGATGACCTGACCACTGCCCTTACGGTGGGTTCCCCCGCACTCGCGGGGATAGACCTTGCTATCAGTGCCATGACGAGATGGGCAAGGTGGTTCCCCCGCACTCGCGGGGATAGACCAATCCAATGCCGCATCCTTTGGCTCGTAAAGAAGGTTCCCCCGCACTCGCGGGGATAGACCCTTGACCGCTGCGGGTTTTGAGCCGGAGCAAATGGTTCCCCCGCACTCGCGGGGATAGACCTGGCTTTGCAATGGGGCGGATATTCGTCATAAAGGTTCCCCCGCACTCGCGGGGATAGACCTTTGGCCGAGCATCTTCGGCCAAAAGGAGGGGGGGTTCCCCCGCACTCGCGGGGATAGACCCGGCGACTGCGAGACTACTGGATAACACCACAGGGTTCCCCCGCACTCGCGGGGATAGACCATGCCCGAACTGCTCAGGGCAGCATGAGAGGATGGTTCCCCCGCACTCGCGGGGATAGACCCGTCTGGGTCGACGAGGTAAGCGCAGCGCTGGCGGTTCCCCCGCACTCGCGGGGATAGACCCACGCTTCCACCGACAGGGTGGCCGAGCACCGAGGTTCCCCCGCACTCGCGGGGATAGACCGTCGAAACCCAGTAGGAGCGGTTGATGCCTGAGGGTTCCCCCGCACTCGCGGGGATAGACCCGATTGACCCAGGTGTAGATGAAATTGTCCGGCGGTTCCCCCGCACTCGCGGGGATAGACCGCCTCATTGCGCCTCACAGCAGCTAAGCAAAAGGGTTCCCCCGCACTCGCGGGGATAGACCCTTTTACGATTTCATAGACCGCCCACGATTCGAGGTTCCCCCGCACTCGCGGGGATAGACCGCTTGAAAAGTTGCCGCTACACTGCCAAGCGGAGGTTCCCCCGCACTCGCGGGGATAGACCCATGCCGGGTACTGGGGCTATGACCTGGCGGAAGGTTCCCCCGCACTCGCGGGGATAGACCCGTTACTGTGGATGCGAGAGGTAGGCGAAAGACGGTTCCCCCGCACTCGCGGGGATAGACCTTCAGCAGGACACCAGAGATTCCGACCGCAGCAGGTTCCCCCGCACTCGCGGGGATAGACCATTTCGACCAGATAGACACCCCATTTGGACGACGGTTCCCCCGCACTCGCGGGGATAGACCGATGGAGGAGACGATGGCGGGGGAGAGGCATTTGGTTCCCCCGCACTCGCGGGGATAGACCTCCATCTCCGGGAACCTGAAAAATTACACACTGGGTTCCCCCGCACTCGCGGGGATAGACCTGGCCAGGACCGGTCCCCGCATTCGCGGAGGACGGTTCCCCCGCACTCGCGGGGATAGACCGTCCTTAGAAGAGTACATAGGCCAGCCGACCACGGTTCCCCCGCACTCGCGGGGATAGACCTCGGGGTAGTCTCCGGGTTACTGACTCAGCCCGGGTTCCCCCGCACTCGCGGGGATAGACCGCGGGTACGGATATACGTTATGCGGACTGGACAGGTTCCCCCGCACTCGCGGGGATAGACCGCTCTCGCGTGGCCGGTATGAGATTCCGGTGGTGGTTCCCCCGCACTCGCGGGGATAGACCCTCGTTGAGTAGCAGTATCGGTCACTGTGACAGGGTTCCCCCGCACTCGCGGGGATAGACCGCGCAGGGGAGGAGATACAGAGACAACGCAGTGGGTTCCCCCGCACTCGCGGGGATAGACCTTGATTTGACCATAGTATCTCTGCTTGAGATAGGGTTCCCCCGCACTCGCGGGGATAGACCTGGTACAAGGACAACCCCACAACCAAACCACCAGGTTCCCCCGCACTCGCGGGGATAGACCCAAACTCGCCGCTCACTTCGGAGAAGCCCTCTAGGTTCCCCCGCACTCGCGGGGATAGACCCACACCACGCACTTCGTTTCGGAGAATGGGCAGGGTTCCCCCGCACTCGCGGGGATAGACCTCTCAAATGTGGTCCCAAGCAGCCGCGTCCGGAGGTTCCCCCGCACTCGCGGGGATAGACCCCAGTGTTACTTCAAACAAGAGCCCCGGGGTCAGGTTCCCCCGCACTCGCGGGGATAGACCTCATGGAAGCGCCACTACCCAGGGGCGCGGCCGGGTTCCCCCGCACTCGCGGGGATAGACCGCAGGAGAGGAGTACCGATGGATATAGACCACTGGTTCCCCCGCACTCGCGGGGATAGACCGACGAGCATTTTTGTCGCGTTGTCCTTGAATCGGGTTCCCCCGCACTCGCGGGGATAGACCGAGTGCCTGGACCTACGGGAGCACCGCAGAGTGGGTTCCCCCGCACTCGCGGGGATAGACCTCTAGTGCACGACTTCCAGAAATCGTGGCGGCGGGTTCCCCCGCACTCGCGGGGATAGACCTGCAAAAGTTCCGAAAACCGAGAACATCAAATCGGTTCCCCCGCACTCGCGGGGATAGACCGTGTTTCGGAGACGAGAACGGAGACTGCGAGAGGTTCCCCCGCACTCGCGGGGATAGACCGCCGCCCTTCGCCGCCCGCAGGTGGCGTAAAGTGGTTCCCCCGCACTCGCGGGGATAGACCGGCCACTGGAAATTCCATTCCGTCCCTCAGTTCGGTTCCCCCGCACTCGCGGGGATAGACCCCTGCCAGACATCGACACATGTACACCAGCGATGGTTCCCCCGCACTCGCGGGGATAGACCGGACAAGGACAGACCGAAGGACTCCTACTATCAGGGTTCCCCCGCACTCGCGGGGATAGACCGTAGAGGCCAGAAGGACAGAGGACAACCACACGGGTTCCCCCGCACTCGCGGGGATAGACCCATCCTACGGTGGCCTGTGCCTGCGGTTACAGTGGTTCCCCCGCACTCGCGGGGATAGACCTTCTCACGCGAAGACAGAGACGGTAATACCGAGGGTTCCCCCGCACTCGCGGGGATAGACCTCCGCTTTGTGCGAGTACGCTGTCCGGTATCGCGGTTCCCCCGCACTCGCGGGGATAGACCGTCCGTCAGGCTTCCCGCGCCTTTCAGCGTATAGGTTCCCCCGCACTCGCGGGGATAGACCCTGACCGAGCAAGGAGTCCGCCACATACATCTGGGTTCCCCCGCACTCGCGGGGATAGACCCGAAATTCCTTCCCAGTGTGTGCGGGCGATAAGGGTTCCCCCGCACTCGCGGGGATAGACCGAATACCGCTCGGCGCATGGGATGGAAGTTCGCGGTTCCCCCGCACTCGCGGGGATAGACCGCGACGCCTACATCATCGGGATGGTCGAGTACCGGTTCCCCCGCACTCGCGGGGATAGACCCTGAGGTCAATAATCGGACTGACGCTGATACTGGGTTCCCCCGCACTCGCGGGGATAGACCTATTCGGACTGTGTTCGGAGCCGCTACCAACTTGGTTCCCCCGCACTCGCGGGGATAGACCGCCGCCCTCCCACGAATTCGGCCGCTGGGCGGCGGTTCCCCCGCACTCGCGGGGATAGACCCTTGGTGATTGAGGAGCTAGTCTAGTGGCAAAAGGTTCCCCCGCACTCGCGGGGATAGACCCTCCATCACATCCATCCCGGCATCGTCATCATCGGTTCCCCCGCACTCGCGGGGATAGACCGTGCGTTGTACATGGGGGTGAGCCATGTTTTGGGTTCCCCCGCACTCGCGGGGATAGACCGCAACTGAACCGGGTGAAGGAGCAAGTCGAGAAGGTTCCCCCGCACTCGCGGGGATAGACCCCGTAGGAGCAGAGAAAATGGCACCAGAAGTCGGGTTCCCCCGCACTCGCGGGGATAGACCCTCACCTGCCAGCACCTCTTTGCAGACCCAGTCGGTTCCCCCGCACTCGCGGGGATAGACCCCCGCCGGTAGACCCATTGCCCACATGATGGCCGGTTCCCCCGCACTCGCGGGGATAGACCTAGGTCGCTCCGGTGTCACAGCGGAGACTCTGGGGTTCCCCCGCACTCGCGGGGATAGACCTCCGCGCGTCCAGAACCAAGTCGCTTTCGTGCCGGTTCCCCCGCACTCGCGGGGATAGACCTTAAATCCACAGAGCCGCTGGTAGACATCGACCGGTTCCCCCGCACTCGCGGGGATAGACCTTTCGCATCATCCACGGCGTCCAGTCACGGCCTGGTTCCCCCGCACTCGCGGGGATAGACCTTGGACAGTCCGGGGACATACCCACTGCCTTTGGGTTCCCCCGCACTCGCGGGGATAGACCCTCCTCGCGCGCCAGAGGATGCGGCAGTGGGTTGGTTCCCCCGCACTCGCGGGGATAGACCGCATCGTCGTCGAGCCGGTCGAATCCAGATATGGGTTCCCCCGCACTCGCGGGGATAGACCCGATGGTTGTGCGGCTTGCCTGCTATTTCGGGAGGTTCCCCCGCACTCGCGGGGATAGACCCCGCAACGGCGCGCCGCGCATGGGCCGGGTGGCGGTTCCCCCGCACTCGCGGGGATAGACCCGCAGTGATACATGATCATTCCTTCCTCCTTATGGTTCCCCCGCACTCGCGGGGATAGACCCATGATCAGGCTGAGGCCGGCAATCCCGTGAAAGGTTCCCCCGCACTCGCGGGGATAGACCGGTTTTGTGCTCCTGAGCGGCTCCGTGGTACAGGGTTCCCCCGCACTCGCGGGGATAGACCGGTGGTGTCTTCCGGTTATGGCGGCGAATAATAGGTTCCCCCGCACTCGCGGGGATAGACCTCTGTCCGATCTGTCTGCAAATCGGGAAGAATGGGTTCCCCCGCACTCGCGGGGATAGACCCTGACCGCACGTCTTGCACGGCGGGCATGGTTGGGTTCCCCCGCACTCGCGGGGATAGACCGCCTGAGGCACTACCGCAGGGAATTACGAGCAAGGTTCCCCCGCACTCGCGGGGATAGACCTTACGAGCAATCACGACGGCGAACAAAGCAACAGGTTCCCCCGCACTCGCGGGGATAGACCTGCGCTTCGATTACCACTCCACCGAGACGGTGAGGTTCCCCCGCACTCGCGGGGATAGACCGTCTCCGCTCCGGCCTACATCGCTCTCGTGCCGGGTTCCCCCGCACTCGCGGGGATAGACCCTCCGGCTACGTCCGTACCATCTTCCGAGGCCTGGTTCCCCCGCACTCGCGGGGATAGACCCCACTATTCCTACAACGCGATTTAAGGCCCCTAGGTTCCCCCGCACTCGCGGGGATAGACCGTGTACGTCAGTATGGATGGGGGAGGACATCGAGGTTCCCCCGCACTCGCGGGGATAGACCCAGGATAATAGGAGAAAGAGTACGGATTTCACAGGTTCCCCCGCACTCGCGGGGATAGACCCTTGACGGGCGCGTACCTCCGTATCGTGGAACTGGTTCCCCCGCACTCGCGGGGATAGACCCGACTGGTCCACTCATAGTAGTCTCCTCTTTCTGGTTCCCCCGCACTCGCGGGGATAGACCCTCGTGGATGGAGCATCCGACGAGGGAGCCAAGGGTTCCCCCGCACTCGCGGGGATAGACCGGTGGCTGTCACCCCCACCTGTACCACCGCGATGGTTCCCCCGCACTCGCGGGGATAGACCGCCTCGCCTACTTCCTCCTTGGCTCCCTCGTCGGGTTCCCCCGCACTCGCGGGGATAGACCGACCGTGAGTACTTTGAGACTGTCGTGCGGCACGGTTCCCCCGCACTCGCGGGGATAGACCGGCGAGAGCGGCGGTGGCGGGGGTAGCTGTGGAGGTTCCCCCGCACTCGCGGGGATAGACCTAGTCCTGCCCGACGACACACACGGAGAAGCCCGGTTCCCCCGCACTCGCGGGGATAGACCCCCTACGAAGACATCGCAGACCCCGACGAGCTAGGTTCCCCCGCACTCGCGGGGATAGACCCGCGACGACGCCAGCTTCCTATTGAAAACATACGGTTCCCCCGCACTCGCGGGGATAGACCGCATTCACATGCAGCACATGGACAGGACTATGGGGTTCCCCCGCACTCGCGGGGATAGACCCGCGATCATGGGCGTACGCGTGTCACCAGGAGGGGTTCCCCCGCACTCGCGGGGATAGACCTGGACCTCTTCAGGATACCGTTGGAATGGCTCAGGTTCCCCCGCACTCGCGGGGATAGACCGCCATATGGGACGCGAGTAGACCGACTGATATGGGTTCCCCCGCACTCGCGGGGATAGACCGAGAAACAGCAACAAGGGCAGGCTCGGCCAACCGGTTCCCCCGCACTCGCGGGGATAGACCCGAGTTTAGCGAGTACACGGGCACCCCACTCATGGTTCCCCCGCACTCGCGGGGATAGACCTCACTGGGAGTATCAGCGGTTCACGATTCCGTCGGTTCCCCCGCACTCGCGGGGATAGACCCAGAATCACTACCCCGACTACTACGGCGGCCTAGGTTCCCCCGCACTCGCGGGGATAGACCTCCACATGGTACATAAGATGCATGACAAAATCCGGTTCCCCCGCACTCGCGGGGATAGACCTCATGGCTAGTGTATTCGCAACCGCCGCCGCAAGGTTCCCCCGCACTCGCGGGGATAGACCCCCTGCGTATCCCAGCGGATACGTGGGGGAGGAGGTTCCCCCGCACTCGCGGGGATAGACCGATTACTTAACCGCAGCCTGGACTCTCATCGCAGGTTCCCCCGCACTCGCGGGGATAGACCGAACAAGACATTCTTTTCACAGCCAGCGACACCGGTTCCCCCGCACTCGCGGGGATAGACCGTGAAACTGCTGGCATGGGACGCTATAGGAAATGGTTCCCCCGCACTCGCGGGGATAGACCCTAGGCTCATCCGGCACCAGCGCACACAGACTAGGTTCCCCCGCACTCGCGGGGATAGACCGAGAGGACAGGGATACGAGAGATAGAACAACTGGGTTCCCCCGCACTCGCGGGGATAGACCTTGTATACAAGGTTTTGAGGAGAGAGACGCGATGGTTCCCCCGCACTCGCGGGGATAGACCGCGCCAGCAGCATGGAGCACACGCACGGCAGCAGGTTCCCCCGCACTCGCGGGGATAGACCTGGTATCCGTCTTGTATGTGTATGGTGATGAAGGGTTCCCCCGCACTCGCGGGGATAGACCGCTTTGGTAGCGTCTTCCCGTTATCTCAATAGCGGTTCCCCCGCACTCGCGGGGATAGACCCGACTATCCGGCGGAAGGGACACTACCGGCCACGGTTCCCCCGCACTCGCGGGGATAGACCCTACCCAGCCGCCACCGGCTGGCGGCATGGCTGGGTTCCCCCGCACTCGCGGGGATAGACCTGTATAGCAGGTACAGCAGCAGGACTAATGGCAGGTTCCCCCGCACTCGCGGGGATAGACCGTAATAGACGTAGTAACAGGCGAGATACTTGACGGTTCCCCCGCACTCGCGGGGATAGACCTGTATAGCAGGTACAGCAGCAGGACTAATGGCAGGTTCCCCCGCACTCGCGGGGATAGACCGTAATAGACGTAGTAACAGGCGAGATACTTGACGGTTCCCCCGCACTCGCGGGGATAGACCCGTCCCCATCTACGCCGGTCCGAAGTCGCGGGAGGTTCCCCCGCACTCGCGGGGATAGACCCATCCCCACTGCCGTTGCCGCTCCTGGAGCCGCGGTTCCCCCGCACTCGCGGGGATAGACCTTTCCACCTTTGAGCCCAGGTGAAGAGACAGGGGGTTCCCCCGCACTCGCGGGGATAGACCCCCTCGTCGTCTCTCCGTACCCCCGCCTCAGCGGGTTCCCCCGCACTCGCGGGGATAGACCTCTTCATGGGGCCTTCCTACGGATAGTCGAACTGGTTCCCCCGCACTCGCGGGGATAGACCGAACAGAGCATACTCTTCACAGCCAGCGACACCGGTTCCCCCGCACTCGCGGGGATAGACCGAGGCACTGGACTACCGACTAGACTACGAAATCGGTTCCCCCGCACTCGCGGGGATAGACCCTCAGTGGGAGACTCCTGATGATATTCAGACCTGGTTCCCCCGCACTCGCGGGGATAGACCTTTCGTTTCCGACCTAAACCTCACCGTACCTACGGTTCCCCCGCACTCGCGGGGATAGACCCTCGACCCTGAGCCTTCTACGCAGGTACAAGAGGGTTCCCCCGCACTCGCGGGGATAGACCCTCGACCCTGAGCCTTCTACGCAGGTACAAGAGGGTTCCCCCGCACTCGCGGGGATAGACCCGGCTGTATTCCGTGCGTACAGTGCCGCACGACGGTTCCCCCGCACTCGCGGGGATAGACCCGCAAAAGAAACGCTGATGACTCCCCTCGTCGGGGTTCCCCCGCACTCGCGGGGATAGACCTTCACAGCATCCTTGATGGCGTCTACACTCATAGGTTCCCCCGCACTCGCGGGGATAGACCCGATACTGTGATGAGTGTGGACCAGGAATGAGGGGTTCCCCCGCACTCGCGGGGATAGACCGGATCGAAAATACCGCAACTGCCGAACGCAGACGGTTCCCCCGCACTCGCGGGGATAGACCGAGGAGAGATACCAGAGAGCATAGACAGCTATAGGTTCCCCCGCACTCGCGGGGATAGACCGTCATTAAGGGTTGGAAAGGTGCGCTTCAGTGGGGTTCCCCCGCACTCGCGGGGATAGACCCATACTGTCTGAGTACGCTAACGCTATGGTGGAGGTTCCCCCGCACTCGCGGGGATAGACCCGCGCGACGGACATCGATACTAGCGGCACGCGTGGTTCCCCCGCACTCGCGGGGATAGACCGGTTTTTGAGGAGAGAGACGCGATGTATCATATGGTTCCCCCGCACTCGCGGGGATAGACCCATAAACACCTTCCTCGAAGGACCGCCTGATGTGGTTCCCCCGCACTCGCGAGGATAGACCCCTCACGCCCTCAGGGGACTCCACCACCAGCCTGGTTCCCCCGCACTCGCGGGGATAGACCTCATTTCGACTGATGCTGGTAGTTTCTGTACCAGGTTCCCCTGCACTCGCGGGGATAGACCGTCGACGCGCAGGCGTATATCCCTCTGCTACCCGGTTCCCCCGCACTCGCGGGGATAGACCGGGGTTACTCTTTGGCGGTCGTTCACCGCTAGCGGTTCCCCCGCACTCGCGGGGATAGACCCTACGTCGACTTCGCCAAGCCCGATGACCAGCGGGTTCCCCCGCACTCGCGGGGATAGACCGTGTCCCGTCCTGGTAGCTAGTCATCACCCCAAGGTTCCCCCGCACTCGCGGGGATAGACCGCGATAGGAGAGGCCCCAGGCTTGCAGGCACTCGGTTCCCCCGCACTCGCGGGGATAGACCGGGTCCATTCTTCCCGATTTGCAGACAGATCGGGGTTCCCCCGCACTCGCGGGGATAGACCGTAGTTGAGTCCCGGTGTGATATGGCGGTAGATGGTTCCCCCGCACTCGCGGGGATAGACCTCTTCTGTAGTGCCTCTCTGCCCATTTGTTTGCGGTTCCCCCGCACTCGCGGGGATAGACCCGGAAAAACCGCAGCCGCATGGCACACACGCACGGTTCCCCCGCACTCGCGGGGATAGACCTTTTTCCCGGAAGAGGATGATCGCGTTATCCCAGGTTCCCCCGCACTCGCGGGGATAGACCCGGCGATGCCGTCGATGTGCGAGTCGCGGCGGTGGTTCCCCCGCACTCGCGGGGATAGACCGGCGTCTGCGGCGTGGTCTGGCAGGCCCTCCTGGGTTCCCCCGCACTCGCGGGGATAGACCGATGCTTGGAACACCTCGGCCTTGTCACGGGGCGGTTCCCCCGCACTCGCGGGGATAGACCCGGCTCGGCCATCACGGACTACGATGTGCAGTAGGTTCCCCCGCACTCGCGGGGATAGACCCCCATCACCCGGATCAGCCGAGCGTCGGATAACGGTTCCCCCGCACTCGCGGGGATAGACCGACCTCTCGGACGCTGCGCCCTCGCCGGTCCTCGGTTCCCCCGCACTCGCGGGGATAGACCTCATCGCCACGGTGGTGCTCGCGGTCGGCGGGGGGTTCCCCCGCACTCGCGGGGATAGACCCGGCCAGCCCTACCAGGTGCGCGTGCGGGCCAAGGTTCCCCCGCACTCGCGGGGATAGACCTGATTGGGCACACACCGGCACCACACTTGCTGCGGTTCCCCCGCACTCGCGGGGATAGACCCTTGACTGGAGCCACGATTACCGGCCTGACGAAGGTTCCCCCGCACTCGCGGGGATAGACCCGTATCATGTCCCGCACCCGACGCCAAAGCCGGGGTTCCCCCGCACTCGCGGGGATAGACCTAAGAGAGGGGGACACCAAATGGGAATTGGAACGGTTCCCCCGCACTCGCGGGGATAGACCGTGACAAACATGGCTACCGTAAAGATGAGCACTGGTTCCCCCGCACTCGCGGGGATAGACCGATTGGTGATTGGAAAAATGCGCCGGGGTGTAAGGTTCCCCCGCACTCGCGGGGATAGACCGGCAGCGACTTCATCCTAGACATGGCTGGCATGGGTTCCCCCGCACTCGCGGGGATAGACCCCATACACACAGAGTCACTTCGCTACGCTTGAAGGTTCCCCCGCACTCGCGGGGATAGACCGGTTGGTAAGATTAGTAGACGCAGATACAGGGGGGTTCCCCCGCACTCGCGGGGATAGACCGGCCACCGCATGGATAGGAGGAGAGCTGGAGGAGGTTCCCCCGCACTCGCGGGGATAGACCCCCAGCAATTCGGCACATCCAGCGCGACCAGAGGGTTCCCCCGCACTCGCGGGGATAGACCGAACGAGGGACCACTCACCCAGGCGAGCCGGAGGGTTCCCCCGCACTCGCGGGGATAGACCGACATGGGCGACCTATATCACGCACTGCTTGAGGGTTCCCCCGCACTCGCGGGGATAGACCCCAGGTAACCCCAAGCGAGGCCGCCACCTGGTCGGTTCCCCCGCACTCGCGGGGATAGACCCCGAGTTGACTTTTTGGAGGAGCGCAAAATGATGGTTCCCCCGCACTCGCGGGGATAGACCTTCCTGTGCCATTATTATGGCACACAATCAAGGGGTTCCCCCGCACTCGCGGGGATAGACCGATGATGCGGGATGCGGGTTTTACAGAGAGAGAGGTTCCCCCGCACTCGCGGGGATAGACCGTCTGGTATGGTTGGCTGAGCATTGCGAGTATCGGTTCCCCCGCACTCGCGGGGATAGACCCTCATCTGGCGGCCAGACCGGTTCCACGTCGGCGGTTCCCCCGCACTCGCGGGGATAGACCTCTCTACGTCACAGTAAAAGGCTCACACGGAGCGGTTCCCCCGCACTCGCGGGGATAGACCTAGTTGAGGCAAGAACGGATACATCGGGAGAGGGGTTCCCCCGCACTCGCGGGGATAGACCCCCACGCCTTTCGTATGGGGTCGACTTTTGCTAGGTTCCCCCGCACTCGCGGGGATAGACCCTCGTAATTGCCCACTCACCAGACTCCGGCGAGGGTTCCCCCGCACTCGCGGGGATAGACCGCCGACAAGCATACGCCAATGAGTGTATAACGGGGTTCCCCCGCACTCGCGGGGATAGACCGGACAGAAAGGGGATGAAAAATCATGGCTGACAGGTTCCCCCGCACTCGCGGGGATAGACCCCCGATCGTGGCCCGCGACAGCATCGAGGTAGCGGTTCCCCCGCACTCGCGGGGATAGACCGCGGATGCCATGCGCAGCAGGCTGTCCGGACAAGGTTCCCCCGCACTCGCGGGGATAGACCCCGGAGCCGGTAGCATACACGATAGCACTCAGCGGTTCCCCCGCACTCGCGGGGATAGACCGGCTCCATTTGTGACTCAAGTCGGCTCAGGTCCGTTCCCCCGCACTCGCGGGGATAGACCGGTAGAGACTTGACTTCTCACTTGCCTTAGTATGGTTCCCCCGCACTCGCGGGGATAGACCGCCAGACGAGTGAGAGGAGAGATACCGGAGAGCGGTTCCCCCGCACTCGCGGGGATAGACCGACGAGCAGCGATGGAGAGACGATTAGGAGGAGGGTTCCCCCGCACTCGCGGGGATAGACCCTTGGCCGGTCCTGCTAGTAGGACCGAGGACATGGTTCCCCCGCACTCGCGGGGATAGACCCAGCAGGTAGTTACCGTGAGACTGTACGCTAAGGGGTTCCCCCGCACTCGCGGGGATAGACCTCCGAATGGCGATAGGGAAAATATGCGTGCGTCGGTTCCCCCGCACTCGCGGGGATAGACCGTCGGGAGCGGAGCGATGACCACCAGCATCACCGGTTCCCCCGCACTCGCGGGGATAGACCGGTATTGACGCTGCTACGGGATGCCAACACTACGGTTCCCCCGCACTCGCGGGGATAGACCCGGCGCGCAGCAATGGAGAGGCGATTAGGAAGAGGTTCCCCCGCACTCGCGGGGATAGACCCTACCTAAACAGCGGGTGGGAACTAGTAGCCGAGGTTCCCCCGCACTCGCGGGGATAGACCTCATCATGCCTGACGACACGCCCGCAGAAGAGCGGTTCCCCCGCACTCGCGGGGATAGACCCTGCGCGTTGGCGGCTTTGAATTCGCGGATAAAGGTTCCCCCGCACTCGCGGGGATAGACCCGTGCCCAAGCGAGTGAACGAACAACAACTCACGGTTCCCCCGCACTCGCGGGGATAGACCCACGTACTGGCCTGCTAGGCCTGCCCGGAAGGCGGTTCCCCCGCACTCGCGGGGATAGACCCTGCCCGATATCCCGTGTGTTCGATTTCCATACGGTTCCCCCGCACTCGCGGGGATAGACCGGAATGCCAACCTATCTCGCTGAGACTCTGCTAGGTTCCCCCGCACTCGCGGGGATAGACCGCAAAAAAATCCCCTAGAAACGTGGCCGGAAAGTCCTGGTTGGGTAGGGGGATTTGGGCAATAAAGCCGACGTGAGCAGGATCACGGAGCACAGTTGTCCGAGCCGGACCGCGCAGAAATTGGTCGCAGCATGGGCGACAACAAAGGGGACAATATTGAGGACGACGCTGCGGCCTGTTGCGCCGCCACCGGTACGGCCCGACCACCCGAGTTTCCCGGCCACCAGGGTCAGGTTGGCTACCGTGGCAGCCAGATACAGCTGGAACCTGGTCTTGACCCTGCCGAAATAGCGGGACTGGCGAAGGCCCAACTGGACCAGTCGGGCCAACCGGTGCTCCACGACCACTCGGCGCACTCGATATTCGTCATAGTGAGTGCTTTGCTGCAACGATCGGGCCTGCTGCAGCAGGGCTTCCTGGGGATGGACCAGCACCCGCCGCCCCCTGCTCCCCTTGGCTGCGATGCACTGGGACCGCAGTGGACATGTCCGACATTCGGCCCCGTCGAACTGGAAGGCCTGCAAGCGGTGGACCCGCCCCCTGCGGTCCGTCCGCTTTCCCGCCGGCACGATGGTGTGGGTAACCTGTCCCGCCGGACAGGTGCAACTGCCCGCGGCCAGGTCGATGACAAAGTCATCCTTGGGAAAGTGCTTCCGGCCGGGCCGTCCCGGCACTCTGGCCACCAACCGGCGTCCCGCATCGGCGAAGGCCTGCCTGGTATCGCCATCCCCATAGGCGGCGTCGCCCATGGCTTCCTCCACCGGCACACCGGTGTTGGCCTCGCTCCGCTCCACCAATTCCAGCGATCCCAGGTTGTCCGGAGCGTTGCCGGGCAATACGTCCACGGCGGTGATCAACTGGGAGCCGGTATCCACGACGATGGCCGCCTTGTGTCCGTCAAACCGTCTACTGCTGCTCTTGTGGCCGTGGCGCATCTCCGGGTCATGCACCGACATCATCCGGTCCCGGCTCACCCCGTCCTTGAGATTCACTCCGTCATCGGTCCGCTCCACGTCCCCCGTTCGGGGCCGGGGGCAGGCTCTGGAGCAGCAACTGCCCCAGCAGTTCCGCCGCCGCCACTATCTGCTGCCGCTCAGCGCTGTCCTCCCCCAATTCCCCCTGCGCCTGCCGCGACAACTCCAGCAACCGGTCGGCGTCAGCTACTATCAAGGACAGCAGCGCCGCCCGCGCCCGTTTGTCGCTCCAGTCGATGGCGGCTTCGCCCTTCACGCTGGAACCCAGGTACCCCTCATATCCCCGGGCCTTGCCCCATTCCTTGACGCTGGACTTCTCCACCGCCGCCAGCGCCCGCAACAGCTTGACTATCCCGTCCGCCAACAGATTATACGTGTCCTTCACCGCGCCACGGCCCAGGATGTTGGTCGTGTCCAACGCCACCCGCATCCCGCGCCCTTTCAGATACCCCGACTCCCGGGCCAAACGCAGGCTGGACTCGAACACCTCCCGCACCTTGCCGTGCAGTATCAGCTGGGCGCGGAACACCTGCAGCGTACTCTTGGCGAAGGGACGGTCTTCCACCTCAATCCCCAAGGCCACCCCCGATCGTGGCCGAGGGCAGGCTCTTCCACCGGATGTCGAAGTCGGCCCGGGCCTTGGCCTCGGCGTCGCTCACCTTGTCGTGGGACTGGAGCAGGAGCGCCGTCGCCAGCAGGCTGGGCGGCACACTGTCCCGGCCGTTGTCGGCGCAGTAGAACCCGGCGAAATCAGGGTCCCGGAACAGGCGGCCCCGCAGTGATGCCAACAGTCCGTAGTAGGTGTCCCGCCCCACGTGGTCCAGATACAACCGGTCCGCTTCCCAGAGGCCCCTCTGGTCCGACCGCTCTCCCATCATGCTCAAGCCCTCGCTATTTCTTGATGGCTCAAGTATAGCTGACCACCCGGCTGAAGCCAGTTTCCGGCCACGTTTCTAGGAGCGAATTGCCCTATAGCCGGTTTAGTTTTGCCCCTTCCTCGCCGGAGGGTAATCTTGACAGCGGACGGCCAGATGTCATACCTTACATAGTAAGACAGCTTATGAACCGAAAGCTCATCAACAGGAACACCAAGACCATCACCTTCTCCCTGCCGCCTGAGATGGCCGAGCAGGTGCAGGACGTGATGCGCGAGGAGGGCCGCACCATGAGCGAGCTTATCCGCGAGGCCCTCCGCAACTACATGGAAGAGCGGGAGTGGCTGCTGACCATCCGGTACGAGAGACTCCGCGCTCGCCATGCCGACCAGGAAGATTCAGGGAGGCCAGCATGAAGAAGCACCTACAACCCCTGACCCCGGCGGCCCTCTACGCCCGGGTCTCCAGCGACCGCCAGGACGTGGACCTGTCGGTCGCCGCCCAGCTACGGGCGCTCCGGGATTTCGCCAAGGCCAACGGCTACACCGTCGCCCGCGAGTACGTGGACGAGGCCGAGAGCGGGCGCATCGCAGATAGGCCCCAGTTCAGGCAGATGATCGACGAGGGCGGCAAGGCCACCGCCCCATTCCAGGTCATTCTCGTCTGGAAATTCTCCCGCTTCACCCGCAAAAGGGAGCACGCCGTCGCCTTCAAGTCCATGCTCAGAAGAAGGGGCATCCGCGTCGTCTCCATCACAGAACACGCCGACGATTCCCCCACCGGCAAGCTGATGGAGGCCATCATCGAGAGCGTGGACGAATTTTACTCGGAAAATCTTGCCCAGGAGGTCGTGCGGGGAATGCGGGAGGCGGCGTCCCGGGGCTTCTTCTTGGGTTCCAAGGCCTCCTTCGGCTACAATCGCATCAAGGTCAGCGACGGGGTGAAGGACCGCCCCACCCTGGAGCTTGACCCGGTGGCCGCGCCCATCGTGAAGGAGATATTCGAGAGTTCCCGGCGGGGCAACGGGTTGAAGGGAATCTGCAAGGAGTTGAACAACCTGGGCATCACCCACAAGGGGCGGCGTTGGCAGAAGAATGTGGTTCACTACCTGCTGACCAACGAGGCCTACACCGGCGCCGCCGTATGGGGCGTGAAGAGCAAGGACGGGAAGGCCCAGGAGCCGGTGAGGGTGGAGGACGCCTGGCCCGCGTTGGTGTCGAGGGAGACCTTCGACCTCGTGCAGCAGGGGCTGCACGAGCGGGCGCTGGCGAGGCAGCGGCACGCACGGGTTGGCAGCCAGTACCTTCTGAGCGGCATGCTCCGCTGCGGGGTGTGCGGCAAACCCTACTCAGCTCAGGGAGCCAAGAGCGACCAGTTCGCCTACTACGTCTGCGGCAGCCTGTTCCGGGAAGGCGCCGGGGCCTGCACCGCCCGCTACCTGAATGCCACGAAGGTCGAGGACCTGGTCATCGAGAAAGTCAGGGAGCGGATTCTCACCGAGGAGACCATCACCGAGCTGGTTACGATGGTGGCCGAGGAGATCGACAACCTGGCCGGGGAGGTCAACGGCAGGCTGACTGCCATCAGCAGCGAGCTTGCCGACGTGGACGCTCGGTTGGAGAACCTCTACCAGGTCCTTGAGACCAAGCAGTTGCCCGGCGGAGGTTCTGTCGCCCCTCATCCTATTCCTGAAGGCGCGGCAGGACCAGCTCACGGCGGTCAGGGAAGAGGCCGAGGGCCAGTTGGAGCAGCGCGTCGGGCCGACCTGCCCACCACGAGGAAATTCGGGGGTACGTGGCCGACTTCCGGGAGTTCCTCCAGGAAGGTCCCTTCCCGGAGCGTAAGGCCCTCATCCGCAACTTCGTAAAGCGCATTGAAATCGTGGACGACCAAGCCGAGCTGACGTACACCATCCCCATGCCGTCGGACGGGGTAACGTCGGAATCGGCCCCGGTTCTCGATTTTGTCCAGTCCGGCCCACCAAACTGGACTAGGACTTCCGTTCCTCGGGGCGCTAAAGGACCAGCACCCATTCAAAAGTTTGTAGTACAGTAACACTCAGGCCCACTTTTTCTTCCCTAACTTGACGGTAGGCGGTATCCTATCGAGGGCCACCTTTCCCTTTGTTTGGGGCCAAGTACTACCTTTGCTCCTCTCAAGGGGCTCGCACTCTCGGCCATTAACTTCCCGTCCGAAGTCAAAAGCTGGCCTCCAAATTCGAAAAGAGATGCTGAACGCTGGGCGTAGCATCAGCTCGCTACTACCCTTTCAAAGGTATACATGAACCCGGGCGGCAAGCCATGGCGACCCGCGAGAGCCCGAACATATCCATTGACAAATCCAAGAACTTCGAAGAGAAACCAGGTTAAACTCAGGCAAAAGTGTACTCAAGTGCCCGTAGCGCTTCGCGTCAACACCACGCTGACGGTCAAGTCCTCCAGAGTGCTGCTATTGTTGCCGTTTTGAGGTAGACGTATGACCGTAATCAGTAGAGGTGATGTGGACCTGACCTGGTCTTCGCATCCTTACCAGCCGGATAGTCGCATGAAATGGACCGGCTAACTGGCATCTCTCCAAAGCCCGGCCACCGCGTTTTCTATGGATGGTTCATCGTCGGGGCTGCGGGTCTGGTCACATTCTGCACCGGACCGGGCCAGTCCTACGTTTTCTCAGTATTCATTGATTCCATAATCGAAGACACGGACCTGTCCCGCACCGGAATTTCGTTACTGTACACGGCCAGCACCGCAGTAAGCGCCGTTCTGGTCACATTAGTGAGCCGCCTTGCTGACCGGTACGGGCCGAGAATAATGCTGGTAGCCGCCGGACTGGGCCTTGGTGCGGCGTGCTTCGGCATGGCCACCGCCACCAACATTCTCCTCTTTTTCATCGCCTTCGCCAGTTTGCGCGCCTTGGGCCAAGGCTCGTTGGGCATCAACTGCATCCTGCTGGTAAACCAATGGTTCGTCTCGCTGCGAGGCCGGGCCGTCGGCATGATGACCATGGGAGCGGTGGTCTCCACTGCTCTTTTCCCGCCGTTTGTCAGGATTCTGATTGACAGCATCGGCTGGCGCGGGGCTTACGCTGTACTGGGCGTGGTGGCGATTGGGCTAATCGTTCCGGTGGTGCTGTTAATCGTCAGAAACCGGCCCGAAGACGTAGGACTGTTCCCGGATGGGTTGTCACACCCACCCGCGTCAGAGACCAGGTCAGGAACGCCCGGAGTCCGTAGGGATACCAGGGTTTACAGGTCCCCCAGCTTCTGGCTGCTGGCGTTGTCGCTGAGCTCACCGAGCCTGGTTACCACGGGGCTGATCTTCCACCAAACATCCATCTTCCAAGAGAACGGGCTGAGTGCAACCCTTGCGGCGGGAGTCTTTGCGATTTACTCTGCCGCGTCCGCGGTCAGCTCGCTGGCGGCTGGGTTCGTGGCGGATCGGGTCGGCCCCAAGGCCCTCGTCGTTTTCTCGATGGCGACCCTGTTGGCGACCTTGGCGCTGGCTGCGGTAATCGACTCGCTGTTCGTGGCAGTGGTCTATGTGGTGGTGATGGGTGTCTCCGGAGGGTCCTACACTATCGTCCATGGCACGATCTGGGCCCACTACTACGGCCGTATCGGATTAGGCCGGATCCAAGGGCCGGCGATGACCATATCCGTTTGCGCTTCGGCGGTTGGCCCCCTGCCCTTGGCAGTGTTCCACAGCCTGACCGGGACTTACAACCTTGGCGTGTTGGTGATGATGGTCCTGCCGGTGTTGTCGGTGGCTGTGCTGTTTTTCGCCCGCCCCGGAGGGACAAGCCGTTCGGAACGGCCCAAGCCGGATGTACCTCAACCGTCGTAGGCGTGCTTAAAACTACCGATTAGGTTACGGAATTCCAGAAGGCTTCAGAATGAATTCGACGGGCCGAGTATGCCCCCTAGTCCTTGGTCGTCCGCTACGATCTATAACTCCAGAGTGTAGGGAGCGGGGCCCCCCCATGCATCTAGGGCGTTGAAAGCCTTATAGGGGCATCCACATCTCAAAAACAGTACTGCCTACCGTCAAGTCCGGCCCACCTAAGCAGACTCGAACCGGTGATTTAGGCCAAGGTGGCACAACTATTTGTCCATCCGGACCTTGCCTGATTGTATCCAAATCGACCGCCCACGAGTAACGCAGTTTTCCGTTGCTACTGTGTCTTTCGTATGAAGGTTCTTGATTTTGTCCAGTTAGGTGGGCCTGACTTGACCGTAGACAGTACGATCTTTGAGATGTGGATGGGGATCTGACCCTATCAACAACCTCTATTCAATTGTGGGGCAACAGCCCACTTTAGCTCTTCTTTTCTGAAGGCGAGGCAGGCTAAGGGGATGGAGTTTTATTGATCTACTCAGGCTCCCTCAAATGAAATCGGAGTCGAACAAATCCGCCGGCGTCCCCCTGCATGATCTCGGGTTCGGTCCCGTTGAACTCTCGCATCGCCCTACGCATCACGGGCCAACCCCTTCCCCTTTGTTCCATTAAACCCATTACAAGCATAAAGTTAGCCAACAGCTCATTCCTAGATCGTGGGTGACCGCCAGCTTGTACGCTCTCGACGCTCATGTGATTAGGCAGTCCACCTGGACTGGTCACGTCGACGTGTCGTTCGAAAACCTCAAGCAGTACATTGGATCCAGTGATTGCGTAATCCCGGTGTACTACTGCGTTCACCAGCGACTCCCGCAGCGCCACTTGCGGCAGCAACGGGCGATCCCCCCGCACAAGCTCTTTGTACGACTCGAACCGACCAAGGCTAGCAAACCAACCCACAGCCCGTTGTACTTGTTCGTCTAGACGGCCGGAGGCTTCTGAGACTTGGAGAACCTCTGTAGCCCTGTCGGTTCCCTCATATGCGACACAATCTACCCTGAAGTTGTGTGTTTGTGGATATCTTTGGGGCTCCTTCCCAAAAGCCAGCACACCATAGAGGGTCGGATGCAACGTTCCTCCCAAATCCGAAAGCACACCACGATTTCGAAGGTCGTCCTCATTTCGGGGCTGAGGACCGTCGTCCATCTCTAGTCCCATCCTTTGAAGATAAGTGCGGAACACCTGGATATCTATCTCAGCCGCCGATGCAGCCTGGATTGTACGCTCCTCAGTAAAGATATAACCAAATGCGTTATAAAGTTCCTGCAGCTCAGTGGGCGATGGCTCGACGATACTACGCTCACGACGGACCCAGACGCGGCCATCATAACGCAACGGCTCGAATCCACGTTGTCGCGGAATCTCAAGCCAGTGTACCCACCCTTTCGGGTCCTCATGACGCCCGCCACGGGCGGTTACCGGAGAACTACATCCGGTTTGAAGGAACGACGTTAATCTTTCCTGGACGCGCTCCGCATCCTCTTTGACGCCCACAATCTCTTGAGCGTTGGATACTCCCAGGATGACAACTCCCCCTTCGGTGTTCGCAAATGCGCATATCGCCTTGCCGATCGCTGACAAGTCTCCAAGTCCGAGTTTGAACTCTGTTTGACTACTCTCTCCTGCTGCAACGCGACCGAGAACATCCAGCCATTCCATCTCACACTCCCTAAAACCCGTATTTGAGCCTGCGCATACGAAACGCTTCGTCGCCGCCATCGACCGTCCGTACTATGGCGTCCCGAATGGCAGGATCCTCGATCGCCCCTGAACTTGCAATATGGCCCCGGTCCGCTGTCGCCTCCAAATGGATCACCTGATCGGCGTCCCCGTTGACGACTATGTTCGCGTTATGCGTCGCAACGATTAACTGTCTACGTCCCTTGAGCCGCTTTAGTGCCGGAAGCATTGTGTCAAACAGGAAACGGTTGTCCAATTCATCCTCGGGTTGATCGATCACCAACGGACGTTCGTCATTCGTCTCCAGTAGCAATGAGAGCAGGAGATTCACCCGCTGGCCGCCGGAGAGATCGTTAAGCAGACGGTGGCTGCTGTCGTCCATCATCAATTCTAGTACGTACTGGTCGCGACAACGAAGAGCAGACAGTTCACGCCGCTTCGATGGGGTCATTTGTTCAACAAACGTCTCTTGCACCGCATCACTCATTCCTATGCCGCCGAGACGTCGCGCTTCCAGCTTTTCGAGCAATTTGTCTGGAGTGGGCCGCAGCCTCTCGCTCAAGTCATTCCACCATCGCGTAATGCCTCTCTGGCTGAAGTTCTTGAGGAAGGTATCCAGAGGCCCTTTGTCACCATCATTAACTCTCCGAGGTACTATCCTTCCATCGAACTGCAAATGAACCTTTTGCATCACCCGGTCAAACGCCTCTCGTTGCTGAGCGACTAGATCTTGCCGTTCCCCGCGCGATGCTTCGAAAGTATTCTCGGCATTAGACAGAGCATCCCGTGCTTGGTTGCGGGCCGCTTCGTAGCTCCCCAACAATGCCGCATGGACACTTAACGCTTGAAGCTCATTGATTCTCGCTCCATCAAGCCCGTTTTCCGCGAGCTTGCGATCTACTTGGACCCGAACATTACCTACGTAAGCTTCCAGGGAGTCCGTTATCGATTTGGTTATCGAATTCGCGGCGCTAATCTCCTCCTGTACGGCCAGCAGGAGGTCACTGACACGTTGCCAATGGGCGAATAACGCCGTTTCATTGTCAACAATCTCCGTATCAGGTAACAACTGCGCTAAGGGTTCGTTGGTCGTCGGGAATTCGACCGCAGCTATAGCATCAAGCAATTTTTTCAGGTCCGTGTCAAGATTCTTGGTAGCAGTCAAATACTCCTGCCACTTGCGTAGATCACTTGATGCATTGTTCAGACTCTCTACGCCAGCGTCAGAAAAAGCAGCGAGTTCCTCCGTTGCCTTTTCGCTTCGTTCAACCGCCTGTTCCCCGTCCGCAAGTTGATCAGCCAAGTTTCCGAGTTGCCAGGCAGCTCTACTCAAATGATTATCTAATGCGACCAAACGAACTTCGCGTTCCTTGATACCTTGCGTCTCAGATGCTACCAGCCGTGCAAGAATGTCCTCTACGGCATCGGGACTTTGTGCTAACCGCTGCAACTCCGTCTGTGCATAGAAAACTGCAGGCCATTGCTCATGACTTGCCGCAGTTGGATCCCTGCCTGGGCAGTCGAGAACAACTTTGGCGGAGCCACTGAGGAAACGCCCCTTCCCTCGCGCTTCGACTTGTCTTTTCACGCCATCGTCCTCAGGCAGTGGCGCGTTGACATGCATCCTCAGACCGTCAAGGAGCGTGCTCTTGCCAGTCATACTGCCGCCTATGATGCACGTCAGATCGGGGCTGAGATCAAAATGAGTAGGCTCGCCTTCTCCGGCTTTGCCGAAGAAGGCGGCCCTTCCTATTACCGAGACGGACTTGAGCCATGGTCGGTCGTTCATCGTTACGTCGGGCGGGTTAGGTATCTCAGTTAGTCCGGCGTTTGGGCCTTTTTCGTATCCGATGCGTATCCGAGAGTCACTGGCGATAAAAGCTTGGCGCAGTGCTTCTATTCTTGGACTAGCCAGCTTGAGCCAAGTGTAACGATTCCCGATTTCCTCAACCAAATAAGCGTCGCTGCTATGGAAAAACGCTTGACGGTGCTCGACCATTCCAGCAGCCAACTGAGGACGGTTTCTCAGGGCATCTTCGGGTAGATGTTCATCGCGCAGTTCGAGCCCAGCGATTTCGCCGACCGGAAAGTGTTCTAGCACTTGAGCCCTTTGTGCACCTAAAATGCCTTTGTCGTCTTCTATATGGGGCGCCAACACGATATAGTCCCATTGAAAACTCTCATACCCCATGTTGGAACACTCTTGCTTCCGAAACCTGCTAAGCTCGTCGAATGCCTCCTCCGCGTTCTTGTTAGACATTCGAAGCTGGTTATCAGGCCACGGAGATACCCCCCCCATGATAAGGTCGAAGGCCTTGAGATAGTTTTCGCGTCCGATCTCGGGGTCAAACAGAAAAAGCATATGCGTTCCCCCTTTGCCATCGTTGAGAGACGGCTCGAAACCGGGGAACAGTGCATAGATTTTTTCCCGAAAAGGGATTCCATCATCGTCGGCACTGTAATTCCACTGGTGCACTATTTGCCAGACGGCGCTGCTATCCGCAGTAGCGCCGATTCGAGGCGAATGGGGCGTAACTCCAAGAACCTGTACGCCACTTTCCACGGCACTTTGTAGGAATCGCTTAGCATAAGCGGAAATAGTGTCTGATGATTCAACCGGACCGGTAATGCCGGATGGCATCTTTGCCCTGCGTCCACGATGGTCATCTATAGTGTGGATGTGCAGATCGGCCTTAAACCAACGCACGCCCGGCACTTGTTGGCGCCAATTGCCGGCTTCTTCTCTCTTAAACGTAACCAAATGACCTCCGTAGACATTTGCGTAGACATGATGGTTTGAGGTGGACCCTGTTGTTAGGACAGGACCTTCTGTTAGGCACTTGTCCAGTTTACTAGGTCCACCTCAGGCTGAGATGGTCCCCCCTAACGGGACTCGACCTTCCCTTGCTCGGGAGACTAAATGGTCACCACTCATTCAAAAGCTTGTAGTACAGTAACGCTCAGACCCGCTTTTTCCGCTCTCAGCGGCGCCTCCGCCACTTTCAAACCTACTCCCCCGTCCCCGGCGACCACTTATACACCCTCGCCAGCGTACCGCCCATCAGCGTGGCGCGGTCTGCGTCCGAGAGACGGTCGGTTACCCGGAAGGACTCGACACCCTGCTCGTAGTTCAGCAGCCTTACCGCCCTGGTCCAGTCGGTGCCCCACAGGCAGCGGTCGAGGCCGTAGGCGTCGAATATCCGGCCCAGCGGCTCCCAGATGTCGGGGTAGGGATATGGCTCGTGGGACAGAGTGCAGGCCCCGGAAATCTTGATGGTCACGTTGTCCAGTTCCGCCGCGGCCAGCACGTTGGGCAGGTCGGCGAAGGGTTCCGGCGGCGCCGGCGGCACGAAGGGCTGGGCCAAGCCCACATGGTCGATGATTACATGGGTGTCGGGGTTGCGGCGGGCCAACTCGGTCAGAAGAGGCAGCCTGCCCGCGGCCATGACGTTGACCGGCACGCCGGCCCGGGCGCAGGCAGCGAATATGGCGTTGAGACCCGGATGGCCGGCCTCATATTCTTGGCCTGCCAGCATCACGCGGCAGCCGACGACGCCTCGCGTCGCGGTCCACTCGGCCACGTCTTCGGCGACGGTTTCCGACTGCGGATCAAAGGGCCGGACCAAGCCGAACTTGCCCGGATGCTTCTCGTATACCTCAAGGGCGTAGCTGGCGTCGTAGCGATACAGCGAGAAGGGCGAGATAAGGATAGCCCCGTCCACGCCGACAGCGGCCATTGCCGCAACCATGTCGTCGCCGGTGACTTCCTCAGGCCCTTCCAAGTGTCCGTGCCAAGGACGTTCGGGGCGGCTGCGCTCGTAGCAGTGCACTTGACAATCAATTGTGAGAGGTCCTGTCGTCATCGTCTTTCTCCTTGCCGTTGATGTATGTCGGGTTGGTGTGTGGCTCTGCTCCAACGCCGCCCGGAGTGTTGGCCGGGATACGTCATTTTACACCGGAACGGCCCTCCCTTACTGACACTTCCTCCTTGCCAGCTCGGAAAACACCTCACTACCATATTACTTGTCCTGCTCAACGTCTCATTGGACGTGGGCAAATCCAATAAAGCCACTGAGGCAACATGATAATTTATGACTGAAAAGCGCTCTGGGAACAGGAAACTCGGGCTCAACCCGGGACATCCAAGCCCCTTCCGGCTCCTGCGCCACGCACGAATGTCCTGAAATGTCCGCAAATGTCCGCGATTCTAAAATTCCCCGGCCAAACCGTCATTCCCCCTCCCTGTCGTTCCCGCTCCCTGTCATTCCCGCTCCCTGTCATTCCCGCTCCCTGTCATTCCCGCTCCCTATCATTCCCGCTCCCTATCGTCATTCTCGCGAAGGCGGGAATCCACCGAACCGTCGCCGCCGGACAGACCACCTGAAAGGGACCTCTGCCCTCTGCCGGTCACGGTAAACTCCCCGCCTCTGGCCGAGGGCGCCCGCCGCTCCAGCAAATAGACCACCTGAGGAGACTGCATTATGAGAAGTGAAATAAACGCCATCCGCGCTCGCGTCCGCGCCCTTCAACGGAAATTGGCCCGCGAACTGGCCGTCTACCGGCTGGACCTCCTCAGTCGGGACCTTTGCCACCGTTGGTTCGTCGCCCAGTCCGACCACAAGCCTTTGCCCGGAATCCAGCCCTTCATCCACCGGGTAATAGACGCCGGCTACCGGCTCCTCCCATTGGGCGCGGCCAACAACTACCTGCTGGATTGCCAGCGTAAAAATACCGCACCCGAACCCGAAAAGCTGCTCAACGCCATCCTCCCCTCTGCCAGGATATTTCCCGCCGGCAGGGTTCCTTGACCGGCGGAAAGACATGACATGGTCCCGTAGGGGCAACCCTTGACCGGCGGAAAGACATGGCATGGTCCCGTAGGGGCAACCCTTGTGGTTGCCCTGGGTGCTTTCCCGTCAGTTAGAATGTACGGAAAAATCCGGCGACCCAGAAATTTCACCGGTTACCCAATGCTTCTGGCTGTACACGTAGAAAAATCCGGTACGTATCCCCCCGTGGGCGTTGACGCAATTTGTTGCCGGTACTAGCATTGGGGGTGACATAAGACTGCCCAGCCAAGCACAAAAGGAGGGGTAAGTATGGACTTCGGACTTTTCAATACTTGGAATGCCCTGTACACGGATGACAAGGTTCCCTGGCATCCCGATTTTAACGGCGGGAAGCTGCTCGAAGAGGAGGCTTACGTCAAGAACTACGAAGAAATCGACGCAGTGGAGGAGATGGGCTGGGACTACGTCTGGCTCGGCGGGGGTCACTTTTCCAAGCAGGCGAGTATGGACCCCCAGGTACTTCTGCTGGCCGCCGTGATTGCGGAACGCACCGAGAGAATCAAGATCGGGTCGTCCATTCACCGGCCGGTGATAAGGCAAGCCGGAGAGACACTATCCCCTGCGGCGCTGCCGCATGAAAGGTATGGGTTTGACAACCTGATGCTGGAGGACCCCATCCAGACTGCCGAACAGGTCTCCATCGTCGACCAAGTCAGCCAGGGCCGGTTCATTTACGGCGCGGGTGGGCGCACCCGCGGCTCCGCCGAACGCCGGGAGCAGTTCTTCGAGTACCTGGAGGTTATGAAACAGCTCTGGACGGAGGACCAATTCTCCGGGTTCGAGGGTAAGTATTACAACTACCCTGCATTCTACGAGTCATACCTTGCTATCCCGAAGCCCTACCAGAAGCCCTATCCGCCCATGTTGTTGCCCGTGGATAGCCAGGAAAGCTTCGTCCCCATGGGTACACAAGGCTACCGGATCGCCATCGGCGCGGGAAGCTCTCCGCATAACCCCAGGGGGTCGTCGGTACTCAAGGAAGATGTGAAAAGCTACCGGAAGGCTTGGATGGACGCGGGGCACCCGGGAGACCCGACTACAGTGGTCCGTATTCCCACCCTGGTGGCCGAGACGCAGGCGGAGGCCACCCGCCAGACCGAGTCCCTCATGAGTCTTGCCAGGCGATATTACTCCGGGCGGGTGGCCATCGGAAGCACCGACGCGGGCACGGCCAGCCCCGACGCGACCGAGGAAGTAAACCTGTTCGGGACGCCGGAGGAAGTGATCGACAAGATTGAGATGCTCCGGGACGACTTCAGCACGGACGAGATCATGTTCGAGGTCAACTGGACTTCTTCGGTCCCCCGGGACGTGGTGATGAATACAATGCGGGTCCTCACCGACAAGGTGATCCCGAAGTTCAAGTAACATCGGAATCTTAGGGCTTGTCCCTTTGGCCCTCCACGCAATCAGGTCTGGGAGGCGACGCTGATGGCGACGCTGGCTGCTCAAAACCCGAGGTACGAGGCTCACGAAAACCCTCCCGTCCCCGCTTCTTTGGGATATGGGTTTCAGTTCAGTTTGTTGGCCTCCGCCAGCCTGCTGGTAACCCCGGTAATCGTGGCCCAGGCTTCGGGGAGGGGCGACTCCTACTTGACGTGGATGGTCTTCGCATCGTTGATCGCCGTCGGCCTCTCCACCTTGGTGCAGGTGCGCCGCCTCGGCCCCGTCGGGGCTGGCGCAGTCCTCCCCATGTTCACCGCCGCTTTTTCCATCCCGTTCTGTATCACGGCGGTGGTGGACGGTGGGCCTGCAACCCTGACGACCCTGGTCCTGGTGTCGGGCGTCATCCAGATAGTCATCTCCAAGTGGCTGTTCATCCTGCGCCGGTTGGTTACGCCGACGGTGGGCGGCACCGTGATGATGATCCTTTCCATTACTCTGGCTTCCGTTGTCTTCGGCCTTTTGGACGATGCATCGGCGGTCGAGCCGGTATCGGCGCCTTTGACCGCACTGGCTACGTTGATTGTAGTGGCCACCCTCACTTTTCGTGGGACCGCGGTGCTGCGCCTGTGGGCGCCTATGATTGGCATTGTCATCGGCTGCGTCGTCGCTGCCGGCTTCGGCATCTACGAGGTCGAAAGGGTATTGCAGGCCCCTTGGGTGGGACTTCCCACAGAGTGGCCCGGTCTGGCGTTGGACTTCGGCATACCCTTCTGGACTATCCTTCCGGCCTTCCTGTTCCTCGGCATCATCATCTCCATCCAAGCCAACGGCGAGGCCATTGCCCAGCAGAGGGTCTCCAGGCGCGAGGCCAGGGCTATTGACTTCAGGCAGGTACAGGGGACGCTGGCCGGGACCGGCGTAAGCAACCTGATTGCCGGCGTCGCCGGCGCGGTGCCCACTATCATTCATCCAGGAGCAGTGGCCTTTACCCAGGTTACCGGCATCGCCTCCCGCAGAGTCGGCTACTGTATCGGTTGTATGTTCATCGTCGTGGCCTTTCTGCCCAAAGTGTCCGGGCTGCTCAGCACCATACCCGGGCCTGTAATGACCGGATACCTGATCATGGTGACCGGCGCCCTGTTTGTTGACGGCGCGCGAACGGTCATCCAGAGCGAACAGAACAGGCAGAAGGTCTTGGTTGCCGGGGTTTCCTTCTGGATTGGCGCGGCCTTCCAGTTCGGCCTCGTTAACCTGCCAAACGTTGGGCCGATATTGGGGACGCTGCTGAAAAGCGGCGTGACCACTGGAGGGTTCGCCGCGATAGCCATGATCCTATTCCTGGAGTTTACCTCCCGTCGGCCTATGCGTTTCCAGTCGCAACTTCACATCGAAGCCCTGGAGGACCTCAACGCTTTCATTGCCAGGTTCGCTGACCGCCGGGGCTGGGATACCGCGATGAAGGACCGGCTGAGCGCCGTCGCGGAAGAGACCCTGCTGACGTTGGCTCCGTTGGACCTGGAAGGAGAAGGAGAGGATGAGCAGCGGGATGGCCGTCGGTTGGTCGTTCTGGCGTCCAGTGATGGCCCGGTGGCGGACCTGGAGTTTATCGGCGGGGGCAATGACGAGAACCTGGAAGACCGGATCCGGCAACTCCAGCAGCACGATACGGAAACACCGGCAGAAAATGAACTCTCCCTGCTGCTGCTGCGGAGCTACGCCTCATCGGTACGGCATCAGCAGTACCAGGACACCGACGTAATTACGGTACGGGTTACCCCTCCCGCGTCGTGAGAAACTATCTCAAAACTCGTCGCATTACCCCCAACCCGTCATTCCCGCGCAGGCGGGAATCTATAATCTTGACCATCCACAAGTGGATGTCAGCGGGGGCAGTTGGTTTTGAGATAGTCTTAAGAAGTTCCGGACGCCGGTTCGGAAGAGGTGCGCCCGGAGGACTTGGACAGCCAAAGCAGTAGCAGTGCTAAGGCGCCGAAACTCAGCACCGTGATCCCAAGAAGCGGGTAGCCGTCCACGGCGATCATCAGGCCCCCTCCCGAGCTTCCGACAGCAACTCCGATGTTGGTGGAGACGCGGTTCAACGATGTGGCGGTTGCCCGCTGCCCGGCAGCCCGGTTTACTATAAGGGTATCCGTGGCCACCAAGCTGAATCCAAGGCCGAAGGAGGTCAAGGCCGTCAGGGCTATCGCCGGGAGGATTCCCAAAGGGAGGACCATGGCCAGCCCTCCGCCTAGTCCGATCGCTGCCGTGCCGACGATAGCTAACCAGTGAAGCGGCAGTCTTGCAAACCGGCTGCTGGCAACGGCGCCTCCCAGGAACAGCCCCATGCCTGCTATGGTGAAAATCCACCCTACTTCCTGGCTGGTGATTCCGAACCTGTACACGAAAAACGCCCCGCGGTAGGTGTTGAAGCCCCATAGGCTGATCGACCTGACCAAGCTGGAGGCTATAAGCAGCATTGTGGGAAAGTCGGCAACAAGGGAGGAGTAGGCCGACAGCCCTAAGCGAGAGCGCGAACCATCTCCGGCGGATGGCGTGTCGGGCGGGATGCTCCAAGCCAGGTAGACCGTTACCAAAACGTTCAGGGCGGTAAGAAACCCGAAGGAAGCGCGCCATCCTCCGAAGTATGCGATGGTGGTCAGCATCGGGATGCCTGCCATCGTGCCTATGGACATTCCAATGGTTGCCAGTCCAACGGCGCCCCGCCGGTTGTCGCCCGCCAAGTGTGTCCCGGCTATCGCCACCGCCAAGGGCCTGATGATGGCTTGGCTTACCGCTCCGAAGGGCGCCATCAGCATCAACACCCCGTAGCTCGGAGCAATGGCGGTAATGAGTGACCCTATACCCAATGTAGACATGCCCGCCAGAAGGACCTTGCGGTGCCCGTACCGGTCGGCCAATGGCCCGGTGATCATACCCACGGGTATGCTGGCCAACGCAAGCAGACCGGTAACCTGCCCCAGCAGCGCGACGCTTGTGTTCAAGTCTTTCGCGACAAACGGGAAGAAGGGTGTGAGCGCCAGAAAATTAAGCATCCACAGGAAGCACGCGGCCCCAATGGCGATGGAGAGCCGGTAATTGGTCCGTTCCGACTGGGCCGGTGTTGTGGTGTTCTCGGTCACCGCGATAGCTCGTTGGCGTTTTGCACTGCTTATACTACCCTAATTCAGGCAGAGGTTTATTTTGTCCGGGACAGCCGCATTGCGAATACATGGTCCCGATTTGCTCCAATCAGCACCCCGGCATAGGGTGGACAGTGCAGGCACATTTATGAATTGAGGAAGTTCGGGGAATGCAGCGCCCGTCAAGCAGCGACATTGATGAATCCCTCAATGTCGGATTGAGCTGCCTCTTTTTTGCCATGTACCTGTAATCCCGGGAGAACTTGGTCAAACGCCACCTCATGTGGCGGGACCAAGCTCCTCCTGAGGCGCGCGACGCGAGGCAGGGTTATCGCTAAACGGGGTTATCAGTGGACAGTGTTGTCGTGGACGTGTCCCGGAATGCGGGCTTGCCAAGGGCCGCCAGGCCATTTAAACCGGTGATGGAACCGACGCAGGTTCGCAGGTTCTGAGTGATTTAGACGCGGCGTTATTGTGGGTTTGAGCAGGGTCCCGGGAACCGCTGCGAGAGGAGCTTGGCGGTCACCTTGCGGACTATAACATCGCCACCCAGAATTTTGATTTCCCGGCAAATCGGATTCGCTTGGGCTTCGCCGCCAAGTCAAGGAAAAGGACAGGCCGTAGCCTGCCCTCTCATTTTTTGCCATGTGGCTTGTTAACGGGAACCCCCCGATCTCCCATCGGTTATAATCGCGTTATGTCCACTCGGCAATATCTTTGACGGCGAAAGTGTACCACTGGCTAACCTCGTTGACAAATGGTGACTGCAATGAATAACGCCCACACCAACAAATACCGGCTTGGCCTCGACCTCGGCACCAACTCCATTGGCTGGGCTGCCGTCAACCTCGACGAGAACGGGGAACCCTGCGGCGTACTGGACATGGGTGTCCGCATCTTCCCTGATGGGCGCGATGAGCAAAGCAAGACTTCCAACGCCGTGGCCCGCCGGACCGCGCGGGGTGCGCGCCGCCGCCGGGACCGCTACCTGGACCGGCGCAAAAGGTTAATGGATGCCTTGGTGGAGTTCGGCCTGATGCCCAAGGATGCGGAAGAACGCAAGGGCCTGGAACGGCTGGATCCGTATGTGCTCCGTGCGCTCGCCCTTGACCAACCACTCCAACCCTTCGAGTTGGGCCGCGCCTTGTTCCACCTCAACCAGCGGCGTGGCTTTAAGTCCAACCGCAAGACGGAGGGCGGCGACGATCCTGAAAAAACGAGGCTAAGCGAACGGATTGGGGACCTGCGCCGGAGCATCGAGGAAAGCAGGGCGCGTACACTGGGCGAGTTTCTGGCGCAGCGTCACGAAAATCACGAGACCGTCCGCGCCCGCCCCGAGCTTGGTCTCTACCCAGACCGCGCCATGTATCAAGCTGAGTTCGACGCCATCCGGGAGAAACAAGAGCCGCATCAAACTCTCGGCGGGGAGCAGTGGGACAAGTTGCGCGACGAAATCATATTCTTCCAGCGGGACTTGAAACCCGTAGACCCGGGCTGGTGCCAGTTCGAGTATGAAAATGAGGAAAGGCGGGCGGCCAAGGCGTTGCCGGTGTTCCAGGAATACCGGATGTTGCAGGAAGTCAACAACCTGAGAGTGCAGGTTGGCCTCGAGCCGGAACGTCCACTCCATGAAGAAGAGAGAGAACGCGTCCTGCAACGGCTGCGGTCGGGCAAGGACATCGCGTTGTTAAGGGGCAGAAACAACGAGGAAGTTCCGCCCACGCGAGACTTGAAATTGCCATCGAACGCCGTCTTTAACTTGGCAGCCGGAGGCCGAAAGGCAATCAAGGGCGACGAAACCACCGCCAAGCTTATGAAAAAGGATTTCTTTGGCAACCGCTGGCACAATCTTTCCCTTGACGAACGCAACGAAATCGTAAAGTTCCTGCTCGACACGGAAGAACCGGAAACTGTGCGGAAGAAAGCCTTGGAGGAATGGGGGCTGACTGGCACACAGGCGGAAGCCGTGGCCAAAGTCTCGCTGGCGCCCGGCTACGGAAACCTGAGCGAAAAGGCGATCAACAAGATGCTCCCTCACCTGGGGCAGGGGCTTGTCTATTCCAGTGCGGTACAGGCTGCCGGGTACGCCCACCACTCGGATTTACGCAACGAAGAAGCCCACGACAACTTGCCCTACTACGGCGAGGTCTTGCCGCGCGACGCGGTGGGGGCGGACCCAACCAAGGACCCCAAGAATGACGGCGAACCGGCCCGCTACGGCCGATTCCCCAACCCCACCGTCCACATCGGCCTGAACCAACTCCGCCGCGTGCTCAACCGGCTGATCGAGTCCCACGGCAAGCCCGAAGAGATAGTGGTCGAACTGGCGCGCGATTTGAAATCTAATAAAGAGCAACGCGACAAAATCAGGAGCCAGCAGAATAAAGGGGCGTCTGACAACAAGCGCTTTACGGAATGGTTGGAAAAGGAGGAGCAAATCGTCACGTCCAACATACTCCGTAAACTCCGCCTCTGGGAAGAACAGAAGAGTCCAAGCAATGTGCTGGTCTGTCCCTACACCGGCCAACCCCTCTCCTTTGCGATGGTGGTGGACAGCCGGACAGAGATAGACCACATCCTGCCATTTTCCAGGACTTTGGACAATTCGACAGCCAACATGGTCGTCTGCCTTGCCTCCGCCAACCGCGCCAAGGGCGACCGGTCACCCTACGAGGCGTTCGGCCACAGCCCTACGGGATACGATTATGACTCGATATTGTCACGCACCGCCAAATTCCCGCAAAACAAGAAATGGCGCTTCCAGCCGGACGCCATGAACCAATTCGAAGAAGAAGATAGATTCCTCGACCGCCAACTCAACGAGACATCATATCTATCTCGCACCGCCCGCACTTACTTGGCCCACCTGTACGACGAAAAGGGCGAAGGCCCTATGCGCGTCCACGCTACGCCGGGTCGCATGACCGCACTGCTGCGGCGCGGTTGGGGGCTGGAAGGGATCCTCCGCGTTTCCGATGAAGGCGAAATAACCGGCAAGCAGCGCGACGACCACCGCCATCACTCCATCGACGCCTTGGTCGTCGCCTGCACGACACAAGGGCTGCTCCACAAGTTCGCCCGCGCCGCCGGTTCGTCCCTTAACCCGGAGGAACGACTGGCCGCGGTGGCCAAAGAAGCGCTCCCGTGGGAAGGATTTCATCGAAGCCACCTAAAGCCTTTCCTGGACCGCCTGGTAGTCTCCTACAAGCCGGACCACGGCAAGCGAGGCGTCAATGGAAAGACCACCGGCCAACTTCACAATGATACGGCCTACGGATTGGTCGAACTCTCGGAAGACGGCCCGTCTACAGTGGTTATCCGCAAGAAAGTGGCCGACTTCAAGAAGCGGAGCGACCTGGACGCCGTCCGTGACACGACAATGGCCACGGCGTTGAAGGAACTGTGGGACCAAGTGGAGTCCGAGGGCGGCAACCCCACGGACTTCGCGGAACGGGCCGCGACCCAAGGCGTGCTGCTGAATGGCCAACGCCAGACCGTGCGGCGTGTACGTGTACTTGACCAACAGCGCGTCATACCCATCAAGGACAGGAAGGGAACGCCCTACAAGGGCTACCTGCCGGGCGGCAACGAGTTCGCCGAGGTGTGGCGGATGCGTGATGGAAGCTGGCAGATGGTCGTTGTGCCTACTTTCTACGCCAATCAGCCCGGTTTTGACTTGGAAAACTTCCGTCCGACGGACAAATCGGGAAGGAAAGACCCCACGGCAAAGCGGCTGATGAGGCTACATATCGACGACATGGGCGCGATAGGCGAGGGTGACACTCGCCGGATTGTGCGCGTCCGAAAAATCACAAACGCCACTACGGGCGTATTCGTGGTGCTAGACGTTCACAACGAAGCCAATGTCGCTGCTCGTGTGGGAAAAGACATGAAAGAGAACAGGTACTCCACCCGGCAACTCCGTATTCAAGGCTTCCGCAAAGTGGGTGTGGATGAAATCGGACGTGTGCGGGACCCTGGGCCACGAAAGCCATGATTGGCCGTGTCATCGAAATAGCCAGCGAGGGACGCCACTTGGCCCGTGACCGGGGTCTTATGACCGTTTCCAAGGACGGCGTGGAGGATGGGCGGGTGCCCTTGGACGACATCGGCGTCCTGCTCTGCAATGCCCGCGGCCTCACCTACTCCAACGACCTGATGGCGGAACTGGCCCGCCGTGGCGCGTCCGTTGTGTTATGCGGCGATAACTACCTGCCAACGGCTTGGATCTGGCCCTTGGAAGGCCACCACGTTCAGGCGTTGCGGATGCGCTGCCAGTTGGAAGCCTCGCTGCCGCTCCGCAAGCGGCTGTGGCAAGCCTTGGTGAAAGCGAAAATCGCGCAACAGGCTATCGTGCTGGAGTTGATGGGAGTGTCCGGCGCAGAGGTGGAAGAACTGGCCCGGCGGGTGAGGTCGGGAGACCCTGACAACGTGGAAGCGCAGGCGGCGCGGCGATATTGGCCTCGGCTATTCGGGAGCGCCTTCCGGCGTGACCGGTTCGGGCCCATGCCTAACCCGCTGCTCAATTATGGCTACACGGTATTGCGGGCCGCCGTCGCCCGTGCTGTGGTGTCCGCCGGTCTGCATCCCTCCCTTGGCATCCACCACAGCAACCGCAACAACAGCATGTGCTTGGTGGATGACCTGATGGAACCCTTCCGGCCCATGGTGGACTATTCGGTCGCCGAACTCGTCTCCCACCAACGGGAAGAAATGACCATCGACGTGAAGCGGGACTTGGCGGCGGTCTTGGTCATGGACTTGGCCACGGAGCGGGGGACTACACCCCTTCAGACCTGCTTGGAACGCGCCGCCCAATCGTTGGCCCAGTCCTTCGAAACCGGGAAACCGGCCCTCATCCTGCCTGAGAGGCCATTGTCAGGCGCACTGCCAGAGATAATCTGAAGAGGGTCACGTGCTTTCGGGCTACAGGCTTATGTGGATGATGGTGCTTTTCGACCTGCCGGTGCTAACGGACAAAGAGCGGCGGGACGCCAATAACTTCCGCAAGTTCCTGTTGGACCAAGGCTTCGACCGCTGCCAGCTATCCGTCTACCTGCGGTTTTGCGCCGGGAAAGAACAGGCGCAAGTCTACACAAAACGGGTCCAAGCCGCATTGCCGGAGTCAGGGAACGTGCAGATTATCTACTTCACCGACAAACAGTATGAAAACATCGTCAGCTTCGACGGCCCGAAAAGACGCCCGGCTAACAAAAATCCGCAACAATTCACATTGTTTTGACGCCGCGTCAACCGTTTTTCTGTCGGCTGACAGCTACCGTTCCGACCTGTCACCAAGCTGGCCCGGCAACTATCGATTATAGCCGATGGGAGATCGGGGAGGAACCGCAACTACGTGCCTGGATCGATGGCTAGAAATACGATTATAGCCGATGGGAGATCGGGGAGGAACCGCAACCCGTTAGCAGGCGTGGGCCATATCACTTCTATTATAGCCGATGGGAGATCGGGGAGGAACCGCAACTAGTAGATGGTCGGAGCCTTGACCAGCCGCATTATAGCCGATGGGAGATCGGGGAGGAACCGCAACTAGTAGATGGTCGGAGCCTTGACCAGCCGCATTATAGCCGATGGGAGATCGGGGAGGAACCGCAACATGATGAGCGGTATGGTGATGATCATCGCTATTATAGCCGATGGGAGATCGGGGAGGAACCGCAACTGGGATTGGAGCAGTTTATCCAGGGGGTAAATTATAGCCGATGGGAGATCGGGGAGGAACCGCAACTATGGAATACATGAGAATAACACCTGGTAATTATAGCCGATGGGAGATCGGGGAGGAACCGCAACCAATCCGAGTTGACCGCATTCAATAATTACATTATAGCCGATGGGAGATCGGGGAGGAACCGCAACTTTCAGTAAGCTATCGGCATAGGTTTCTAATTATAGCCGATGGGAGATCGGGGAGGAACCGCAACTTGGCGAATCCCTTGACCTTGACCGTGTTCATTATAGCCGATGGGAGATCGGGGAGGAGCCGCAACGATCGCGGTCCAATAACCATCCTATTCCGGATTATAGCCGATGGGAGATCGGGGAGGAACCGCAACAGCCGTCCGGTAGCATCGCTGCCGGACGGATTATAGCCGATGGGAGATCGGGGAGGAACCGCAACTTTCAGTAAGCTATCGGCATAGGTTTCTAATTATAGCCGATGGGAGATCGGGGAGGAACCGCAACAGAGCCTCTAGTGCATGTTCCATGTTCCCTATTATAGCCGATGGGAGATCGGGGAGGAACCGCAACTACGGAGGTCGTCTGGTATATCCAATGCGCATTATAGCCGATGGGAGATCGGGGAGGAACCGCAACCAGCAATCGCTTTGGTCGTGGCCTGGCCGATTATAGCCGATGGGAGATCGGGGAGGAACCGCAACTGATGCATCCACCTCAACCCGTAGCTGTGTATTATAGCCGATGGGAGATCGGGGAGGAACCGCAACTGCGCCTTCGCCCTCGCGTCCGTGGCCGTATTATAGCCGATGGGAGATCGGGGAGGAACCGCAACTCGCATAGCTACGGAAGGTTGTCCAAGCTGTCTTACTAACGGTGCAAACGTATTGTGGTTGACTGGGGACCTCACAGGTCCCCTCTTCCGCCCGTGTCCGGCTATGGGCGCACAGCGTAGGCTTCTTCGCCGTGTTGGGAGATATCCAGTCCCTCTTCTTCCTGCTGCTCGTCTACCCTCAGCCCTATGGTGTATTTCAGGACTAACAGTATTCCTATGGTTGTGATAAAGGCCCAGCCGAAAGACACGCCTATCGCCAGTAGCTGCCTTAGGACCTGCTCACCTCTGCTCAAGTCGGTGAGTTCACTGATAGTCATGAAGCCCACGCCAATGAAGAGACCGGCGGCCAACATGCCCCAAATGCCTCCCACACCATGGATCGCCCAAACGTCGAGAGAGTCGTCAAGCCACACACGGGTCTTCAGCCAAACGGCCGTGTAGCACAGGGCGCCGGCGCCCAACCCGATGATCACAGCGGGCATTGGGCCCACGAATCCCGATGCCGGGGTGATGGTTGCCAGTCCTGCCACCGCTCCGGTCGCCGCTCCCACAACGCTGGGCCTTCGGTTCAATATCCAGTCCAGCGCAACCCATATCACCGCGGCAGTCGCCGCCGAGATATGGGTTACTACGAAAGTCGAGGTCGCCGCTGCCATCGATGTAAGGGAGCTGCCGGCGTTGAATCCGAACCAGCCAAACCAGAGCAGGGAGGCGCCCAACACCACAAAGGGCACATTGTGAGGTTTCATGTCTGCCTGACCGAACCCCAAGCGCCTGCCAAAGATGATTGCTGCAGCCAAGGCGGCGGCCCCGGAACTGATATGGACCACTGCGCCGCCGGCAAAGTCCAAAGCGCCCAGTTCCCTGAGCCAACCGCCGTTCCCCCACATCCAATGAGCCAGCGGAGGGTATACGATGGTCGACCAAGCAATTATGAAGATTACGAAAGTGCTGAACTTGATCCGTTCGGCGAAAGCGCCGGCAATCAGCGCTGGCGTGATGATGGCGAACTTTGCTTGGAAGACCATGAAGGCTTGGTGCGGAATCGTGTCAGCATACGGCCCGGCCTCGATAGCTGACACCCCGTGGAGTCCGGCCCACTGAAGATTTCCGATAAAGCCGCCAATATCGGGGCCGAAAGCCAGGCTGTATCCCCACAGAATCCAGGACAGACCCACGATAGCAAGTGCGATGAAGGACTGCATCAGGGTGCTCAGTGCGTTCTTGCCGCGAACAAGCCCTGCGTAGCAACTGGGGCATAGTGTAGTAAGGCAGTGCCCGGTTTTCAATCTTGCGGATGGACTGGGGCAGGCCGACATGGCGGATGGATTGACGGATTTGATGAGATTCAAGGACTTGCCAGTGCGGCAACGCAGCATAATTCGCGCTTGGTGCATGTACGACTGGGCGAACTCCGCCTTCGCTACTTCCGGGGTCGCCGCCATCTTCCCCGTCTACTTCGTGCTCTTGTTCAAAGAGGCTCTGGGCGAGAACGCCATCTTCCTGGGAGTTACTTTTACGGCCAGCTCAATGTGGAGCCTGGGCGTCGCCATCTCTACCGCGACCGTTGCCGTCTCCAGCCCATTGCTGGGGGTAATCTCAGACCGGATACCTATCAAGAAAGCGCTTCTCTGGACCTATACAGCCGCGGGTGCGTTCTTTACGGTATTGGCCTTCTTCTCCGCTTATACGGGGCAACCCTGGGCGTGGCTGCTTGGCATGTTCATACTGGCGAATGTCGGTTTCACCGGGTCCCTGGTCTTCTACAACGCCTTCCTGCCGCACATAGGGCCAAGGCATCTGCTGGATGACATCAGCAGCCGCGGCTTCGCCTACGGCTACGCGGGAGGAGGACTGCTCCTGCTGGTCCATCTGGCGTTGATTCTGGCGACGAAAGACTCCGGCATCGCCGACTTGGTTACCAGGGCCTCTATCGCCTCCATTGGGGTCTGGTGGTTCGGGTGGGCGGTCTGGACGCTGCGGGTATTGCCCGAGCCGCCGGTCAATGGCACCGTCGGCAGTTTGACGGCGGTATCGGCAATTTCCATGGGGTTCCGCGAACTGGGTAAGACGTTCCGCGATCTTGCGCGGTTCCGGGTGGTCCTGGTGTTCCTTGCTGCCTACGTCCTGTTCAACGACGGCGTTCAGACGGTCTTGGCCATTGCCGGGGCCTTCGCCGCCGACACGATAGGCATATCCCTCGCTTTCAACATGGCGACGATTGTGATCATCCAGTTCGTTGCAGTACCCGGCGCCATGGCCTTCGGATGGCTTGCGGAGAAGATTTCCACGAAGCAGGCTTTGATGGCGGCCTTGGCCGGATGGAGTGTTGTTCTCCTTTTCGGCGTCGCAATAGCCCCGCTATGGCCCAAAGAACATGACGACTTCGACTTTCAATTGAGCTATCGCCAAGCCTCAAACGACTACATCATCGATGCTGCCCCGGAGTTGCCGGACTACGGGTTCGAGATGCGGTGGGAAGGTGAGCGCTGGGTCCTCAGCAAGGGCGCCGTCCTGAAGCCCCAAGCGGTCCGGAGCCTGCCCGAGGCTGTACAAGGTTCCGGCGGCGTGGCCTATAGCATGTCGTTCCGGGGCGGCGACATGGACGGCCAGTCCGTCGTGGGTCCCGGCCACCCCGCCGTGCTGGGCGACGGCCCGCTGGACTGGTGGCCTTCGGTGGTCCGCGCCGCGCTTTGGGAGCCGCTTGGACTGGACGCCGGCTACCAGTGGCTGCTTCTCGGGGCCTCCGTCGGGCTGGCAATCGGCGGCAGCCAAGCTCTCGCCAGAAGCCTGTTCGCCCAGATTACCCCCCAATCGCGCAGCGGCGAATTCTTCTCGTTCTTTGGATTTATGAGCAGGGCGTCTTCCGTGTTCGGCCCGATGTTGTACATCCTGGCTACAGCGGTATTCGATACCCGCGTCGCAGTGACGTCGATCCTGATAATGATCGTCGCAGGCACGATTGTCCTGGCCCGGGTGGACGTGGCTGAAGGGGCGCGCGTGGCCGAGGCTGAAAACCGGCGGTCTCAAGTGAGTGAACCCGCCTAGCCGGAGTCGGCCTTGAAAGTTCTGCGATTCCTGAAAAGCGCCGGTTCAACGTAGGCGCTGGTGGAGGACAGGGCTTCTTCGATAATCTGCAACACCGCCATAACCGCCGGGTCCTTCATCAGATTGTCCCGCTTCTCTTGGGTATCGGTCATGGCTATGTGCGCGGGATTGTTCGCGTTCTGCTCGTCCACGATCCCGGCCGTCTCCCTGACAGCGTTTTCGATGTCTTCCTGGATGATGACATTGTGAAGCTTCCAGTTGGCAATCAGGGCACTGTCGATTCTCTCGGTGGCCCGGTCTTTCATTTCCTCGATTTGGTCAAAGTTGAGCACGCCGGTGCACCCGATTCCTTGGTGAACCCAGGGGGCCACGTAAGCCATCATGCTATGGACGTAACGTAAAAGGAGGTCCCGTTTGGTCCCGGGCGCGTGCAGCTTGTCTTGGTCCAACAGCGGGAACGTTAGCAGCGCCCGCCGGGATATGTTAAGCGCGGGCGAGTCTTCCATTGTCCGCTGGACTTGGTCCACGTCCACCATGTGGTAGTGCATTGCGTGAATGTCGCTGGGGTACGGAGCGGGTACCCAAGCAGTGTTGCCGCCGGTGCGGGGCTGGTCGATTTTCCTTTCCAGCATTTCGGCCATGGCCCGGTTCCTGACCTGCATTCCCTTGCCGATTTTGCCGTGGGTATGCACCCCGGCCCGAATCCCCACGTCCACGTTGTGCAGTTCATAGCTGGTGTTGAAGGTCTCCCGGGTAAGGTCGTCCCGCAGGTCGACCGGCCCGGCCTGCATCTGCACCCGGATCTGGGATCCTGTACGGTCCAGGAACCCGGTATTGATGAAAAAGACCCGGCTCTGGGCCGCCCTGAGAGCCTCGGCAAGCTGGAGCGTCATACCCAGTTCCTCGTTCATGATTCCTATGAGGATGACGCCGTTGGGCAGTCCCAGTGCAGCCTCGACCGCCTCAAAGAACCTTACCTGCTCGGCCACCTCTTCCCGTGTCTGGAGCTTCGGGGTCACTTGGTAGATATACCCTTGGCTGCTGTTCGGACCGCGGGCCGGCATCGCGCCTTCGCCGCTGCTGGCGGGCCGCCCCTCTCCGTTCGAGCCGTTGTCGTGAAGGGAGGTGATCAGGGTGGTCAGAAACACTCCGAGAATCCTCTCCGGAATATCCTGGCCGTCCAACTGCACCATGCCGGTGTACATGTGGAGAGACACGTTTCTCACCGACATCAGGCTGGTGGCCTTGAAGGTTTGAGGATTCGCGAGCACGTCCAAGCAGGTCTTGTCAGAATCGATTGTCTTCAGATTGCCGCGGGAGCCGCAGGCATGGAGGTCTCCCCTCATCAACCCCAAGTAATTGCGCAGGCCCCCGACCATGTCTTCGGCGTCGACGATGGCCACGGCGTCTTCGAAGTCAACGATGTTGGTGACGGCCGACTCAACCACCAGGTCTTGGAACTGGCCGATTTCCGGGTGTACACGGCCTCCTTCGTATAGCTGGAACTGTATCTTCAGTCCGTTGTTCTCCAGAAAAAACTCCGCCGGTTGTCCATCTTCATCCAAGTTGAACCCCACGAATTTCTCCGGGTCCCGCAAGCCGAACTCTTCACCGCCGGAGTTTACACCCCTCAACTCGCGCCTTCCTTGGCTGTTGGGCACGACCTTGTAGGAGACGATGTCGTTGAAGATTACGCCGCCGTCCCACTGGACAACGTGTTGGTCAAGGAACCGGTTAGTCTCCTCCACAACCATTCTGAGACGGGCGGGCTGTTGGGTCTGCCGGTCGATCTCCGGATGTATGTCGCTCAGGTAGTAGGCGTCGTACAGGCTGCCCCAACGGGCGTTTGCGCCGCCCACGGCCATGCTGGCATTGGTCACCGGCGTAACCAACTCGGGCCCGTTCTGGTCCATCTCCGGGTCAAGCCGGGGAGTGGTCATGGTGAAGCCGGCGTCCGGCTGGGCGTCCAAGCAACCTATCTCAACCAGAAACCTCTCCAATTCCAAGGCATCCGTATCGGCGGACTCCCGGGTTGGGCGCCAGCCGCCAGCCCTCTTGTCAATATAGTAGGCATCAATACGCCGCTGCGCCTCGTCGCGCTTGGCTAGAAGCTCCCGGTTCCTGGGTTCGAACTCCTCCACCAAGCGGCCCAACGACCGGAACACCTCCTCCGGCGTCCACTTGGAGCCGGGCAGAGCCTCGTCCCGCATGAAGTCAAACAAGACGTCCGCAACCTGCAATGTTGCCCCCGGATCCAAGGTAATCGTAGCCATTTAACTGCTCCAGCCAGCGTTCAGACTTGTGAATCCCGCCTGCGCCCAGTCAATCCACGATAGCATAAGACACGCGGCGATGGGTAGTTCCTGCCGCAGGCAAAGGTCTGAATCAGGATTATCAAGATTTAAGGATTTTCAGGATTAGGAGTATCCTGAAAATCACCAGATTCGGCAAACCATGATTCAGGCAAGCTAAGAAGCGAGGCTCTGTTGACATTTGCGAAATCAGGCAGTCCAGTAACCCCATAACGTCATTCCCGCGAAAGCGGGAATCCAGAAGCACTATCAGCCAGTCACGTTCTCTCCGATTAGAAGTCTATGGATTCCCGCCTGCGCGGGAATGACGGGGAAATGTCAACAGAAGCGAGATAGCGCCGGGCCCAGGGGAGGAGAACGGCGACCAAGCGTTGGGGGTCGGGTTCGGTGTTGCCGCGGCGGCAGTCGGCCAGGAAATTATTGGCTGACGCGAAGGAGGGGAGCCGGAGACCGGCCCGGCCAAGCCCCTGTATCAAGCGTTGGGGGTCGGGCGGGAGTTCATGGTTGGACGTGGCTACGAACCAGCGGTGGCAATAGTCGTCGGCCATCCGGCGCACCCGGACGATGGCCAGTGCGGGGGCCATTTTCCGGCGGAGGGCGTTGACGCGGGCCCGCAGGGATCTCAATTCACTCATGGGGAGTCACCTCGTTAAGTTTAGCTGGGGTTGAAAATTTCAGATTGCCGGACATTTCATGACATTTGCTGACATTTGTCTGAATCAGGATTTACCGGATTTAAGGATTTTCAGGATGTGGCCGAGTCCGGGTCCCAAGGCAACCACAAGAGTTGCCCCTACCAGGACGATTGCAAAGTTGTTCGATTCGCGCCGTCCGCCTCAGAGACAACAGAACTCCAAGGTTGAAACTGTGGATTCCCGCCTGCGCGGGAATGACGGGTTGGGGGCAGATTCCACTGTGTGGAAAGACTTTGCAATCGTCCTGTTGCCCCTACAACGCGCCCTTGTCCAGGTCCCGGCGCATGGGCAAGGGCTTTCCTGCTTGGTGCGGGCGGGACGCCCGCGCTCCCATTTGACCAACCAGTTTTAGTCAGACCTGTCTGAGCTGTACGAGACAGGTATTATGTTAGCAAGGTGTTTTACGAGTTGGAAAGGGGCGGATGTCAGTAATTGTGCCGGTCCGGGAGTTGTTTATACCGGCAGCGGGCATCTTATACGTGATGACCTTGTTGGCGCCCCAACCGCGGACCGCTCCCTTAAACCAAGGATTGTACAAATAACACCCTTACGGACCGTTGGCACCGGCAGGCTGTCTTCGGTTCCTGCCGGTGCGTCCAAGTTTCTATGATACGGTGATGACCAACTCATCCCAGGAACTGATCCCGGTCCCGTGGTCCGTGACGGTAAGGCGGAAGACCAGGGTCCCGGCGGTTGAAGGCGCCGTGAATCTGGCGGAGTTGCCGGCAAGTCCCGAGCTATACGGTATGCCTGTTGAATATGTCAAGTTTACTGTTGTCGTACCCTGTTGGGTCCAGCTGTAGGAGGCATCGTCGTCATCGTTGACGGGGGACCCGGTGCCGGTGAGTGAGACGGTCGCTCCGGTGCTAACGGTCTGGTCACGGCCCGCGTTGACTGACGGCCCGCCTGCCGTTGGCGGTGTTGTTGTGGCAGTCACCGTTACGGAGTAATCCTGTGTGGCTGTTCCTACGGCGTTGGTGTTGTTAGTGGCTGTAACCCTGACCGTCGTGGTCCCCGCAGCTACACCGGTTATCGTTAGGTTAGAACCGTTCATTGAAGCAGTGGCCACCGCTGTGTTCCATGATGATGCCGAGTAACTGTCGACGGCGCCGGTGAAGTACCCGGACACACCTACGGTCGTACTCGCTCCTGCGGTGACGCTTTGGTTTGCGGGGGTTCCTGAGGCCATCGGCACTAGGCTGGTTACTGTCACGCCGAAGTTCTGGGTGGCGGCGCCTATGGCGTTGGTATTATTTGTGGCGGTCACCGTGAATGTGGCGGTGCCTGCTGCGACTCCTGTTATTTCCAGGATTGGACCGTTCAATGAAGCAGTTGCTGCTGGTGTACTTGTGGGGGACAGTGTATTTGTGGGGGACAATGAGTATCTGTCTATATTGCCGCTGAAATAGCTGGATATGTTGACTGTTGTAATGTCCCCGATGTTGATGCCCCGTGTTGCATGGGTGCCTACGGACGCCGGAGGGACCGGTGTCTCAATTGTCAGGTCGTATCTTTGCGTGGCGGTGTAGATGCTGGGATTCGAAGCGGTGACGGTGACCGACGTGGGACCTGCTGCTACGGCGGTTATCGTCAGATCTGAACCGATGATTGAAGCGGTAGCTTTCAGTGGATCGGACGATACAACCGTATAACCGGATACACTGCCACCGAATTTCCTGGCTATGCCGATGGTTTCGGTGTCGCCGACGTAGAGAGTCTTCGCTATGGCGACGCCCGAGCTTGTGGGGCCGTTGGTTGTCGTGGTGGTCACGGTCACGGTGTATGTTTGCAAAGGGGTGCCTGTGACCGGATCATAGACCTTGACCGTAGCTGTCCCGGCGGTGCAACCGCGGATGATGACGTCGTCGCCGTCTACTCGCCGGGAGGCGAGTTTGGTGGATCCGGGGCAAGTGCTGGTGAGAGACAAGTTTCCTGTATCCCCGGCCTCGTTCAGAGTTATTCCGATGCCAGGGGAGGGAACGTTGGTGTTGACGGTGAGCGCCGTGAACGTTCTTGCTGCTACGGTGGACGGCGTCGGGGAGATGGTGCCTCTGGGATGAAGATAGGCGAAGCCGTTTCCCCAGTCGTGGTTGGGCACTGAGCCACCGCGCACCAGCGCGTTGGTTTTCAGGTAGGCGGCTACCTGGGACGGTGTGTAGGTGGGGTACCTGTCTCTTATCAAGGCCGCCAGTCCTGCGATGTGGGGGGCGGCGCTGCTGGTGCCGCAGAACTCTGGAGAGTCAGTTTTAGTGGTTACGCAGGAAGCTCCCACGATGTCGGGCTTGGTACGACCGTTGAGGTGTGGGAGCACTGTTGGTCCGCGGTTGCTGTGGGCTAAGACTTTGTTCATAACGTCATGCCTGGCTGCGCCGACGGCCAGCATGCCGGGGTTGTTGCTTTCTGCTGGGACTCCGACGTCGTGGTCTCCGGAGTGGTGTTGCAGGTTGTCTGTTGCTCTCAGCCTCAATTGCATCCAATCCGGAGGGTCTGCGCAGTCGTACTTTTTTATAGTCAGGTAGTAAGTCGTTGTTGTCTGGACATTGAGGGTCACTAGGCTCTGTTGACATTTGCGAAATCAGGCAGTCCAGTAACCCCATAACGTCATTCCCGCGAAAGCAGGAATCCAGAAGCACTATCAGCCAGTCACGTTCTCTCCGATTAGAAGTCTATGGATTCCCGCCTGCGCGGGAATGACGGGGAAATGTCAACAGAACCTAATTCATATGGATGTTGCCCGGCTAATCCCTTCTGGTATCTATTGCCGCTGATGCCTTCGGGACGAGCTGTGGACGACCTTTTCAAATACAAGTCAAGGTCGCAGTCAGCGTTGTTCCAACTGTCTTCCCAACGCAGTTCTGCGTAGAACTTCGTATGTGCTTGGAGAGATATGTTATTCCCCTCATCGACAGTGAGGGACGGGTTGAAGTCGTGTGTGTTGAGGGTTGAACCCTCCGTATATGGGCCGTACCATGTTTTCAGAGCATTGTTGCCGCCCGAATTGACCCAGGTAATTCCGTTGGTTACAGCATGGTCAATAACATCCAGAATGTGGTTGTCGGCTACGGGTGATCCAGAGGAGCCGTCACCGGGGGCCTTGATGCCTTTACCTAACGAGTGGTTGATGACCTTGACGCCTTGGCCGGCCATCCATTCTACGGTTGCCTTCAGGTCGTCTTCGTCGCCGAACTTGCTTGGAGTAGAGATGTACAGGGATACTGACGGAGCCACGTCCGCGATGATTTCGGCTACCGCTGTGCCGTGGCCGACGTAGTCTAGGCAGTCTACGGTGCAAGGGTCTTCGCAGTCGGCTATGATGTTAGTGTGGATACCTATATCGGTGTAGCATCGGGCATGGACCCGAGTGATTATCGGAGTATTTTGGGGCAAATCGGTGCCCATCAGATTGGAGAATCCTTGGAAGTCCTTGTCTATGATTCCCACCTTGATGGTGCTGCCTGCAAAGCCGTCTTGTATCCAAGCTGGGGCGCCGTGTACTGCGACTCCTTGGCTAACCGCCGGGGCTCCCTGTTGAGTGACGCTCCTGGTGGGCGCAGCGTGGGTTTTTGTGCTGTCGCCAAGCCAGAGCGGTGATGCCAGAGCTATGGCGAGAGTCAGGACGACTGTGAGAAACGAGAAGACTATTGAATTATGACTGTTGGCATTTCGCAACGAACGCATCAAGGCTCTCCTATTCCTTGTCTATATAGCTTGGTTTGTGAGTAATACTGTCGATTTCCGAGACTCCTTCTTGAGCGGCCAGTTCGGCCAGCAGGGACAATGGCACTGAGGTACTGAAGCGGCCTCCGGATCCATCCTCGAACTCACGTACGTTTGCAGTGGTGAACCCTTTGCTTCTGACCCATTCGTCGACGGTCAGGGTGTTGGCAGTCAGGCGGACCACTATGGCCACGACGGCGTCTTCAACGGTTTGCTGTTGTTCTCTGGGTCCGCTGCCACTGGCAGTTCCGTCTTCCGCTTCCTTTAGTTCCTTTACGAGGTGTTCGAGGATACTGTCCATTCCGGGATAGGTAGGAGGAGATTTTTCCGGCACCCACTGGACAATTTCATTCGTGCTACCGTCGGGGTTTATAGTGACGATGTCGGTCGGCGGAGGTGTGGGTTCAGGAGTGTTGGTAGGCTCGGGAGTAGGTTTCTCTTTTGCAGGGGATGAACCGGGTTGTTCTCCAGGTGCGGACTGGGTCGCCGGACCACAGGCCAGCAGGGCAGCGGCTGCCAGGAGGATGATTACGATGATCAGGGGCGGTCGAGGAATTTTTCTGAAAAAGTTTTTCATAGGAAGACCTCTGGTGGATGATTTGCATTTCAGTCGCGCTAATTTACCATGATAAGGAAGCCCTTAATAAGGAGGCCCTTGGCTGACTACCGGCGTGGGTGTAGCAGGGCTTGTGCAAAGTAAATGTCTGAATCAGGATTTGCCGGATTTGGGGATTTTCAGGATATTCTCAATCCTCAGCATCCTTTAATCTTGATAATCCTGATTCAGACATTTGCCGTCCGTAAAGACTTTGCACAAGCCCTTCGCGGGAGCGCCGGTGCGGGCGGTGCTCCCTGCTGAGTCACGCTCTGGGCGGGTGCGGCGTGGGTTTTAGTCTCGTGGCCAAGCCATACTGGCGATGCCAGGGCTATAGCTATTGCCGGGATGATTGCGAGAAACAAGAAGACCAGTAATTTGTGACTGGCGGCATTCCGCAACGAACGCATAAATATCCTCCTACTCCTTGTCCAAGGTTCTTGGACCAGAACGTTTTATTTCCCTCACTCCCTCCTGAGTTGCCAAGGCTCCCATTAGGGACAGCGGCACTGAGGCACTGAATCGGCCTCCAGACCCGTCTTCGTACTCGCGCACGTTTGCGGGGTTGACTCCGTTGCTTCTCAGCCAGTCGGCGACCGTCAGGGTGTTGGCGGTCAGGTAGACTTTTACAAACATGACTGGATCTTCAACAGGCTCCCGTTGCCCCTTGGAGCCGCTGCCGCCGGTGTCTTGCTCCTGTGCTTCCTTCGTTGCTTCCATCTCCACGACGTCCTCTTGGAGCCCGGTGTCGTATATGGCAAGGTATTTGGGAGTAGGGTGCGGGTAGCTTCCTCCAATAATTTCTGTTTGGCCCCCATCAGGTCTGATGATAATGGTGTCCGTCGGTACTGGTGTGGGTTCAGGAGTGTTGGTAGGCTCGGGAGTAGGTTTCTCTTTTGCAGGGGATGAACCGGGTTGTTCTCCAGGTGCGGACTGGGTTGCCGGCCCGCAGGCCAGTAGGGCGGCGGCTGCCAGGAGGATGATTACGATGATCAGGGGCGGTCGAGGAATTTTTCTGCGAAAGCTTTTCATAAGGTTTCTCCTGTAGGTTCCCTGTGGTTAAGGGTCTACGAGTTTACCAACACCATGTGACTAGTGCTGCGACTGGCTGTGGCTTGGGGGATGGGTAGCGTTCCGTTTTAGGGGGTTTGTCCAATGGCTACGGTAGGGTGGATTCCCGCCTGCGCGGGAATGACGGTTGGGGTGCGGGAATGACGGTTGGGGTGCGGGAATGACGGTTGGGGTGCGGGAATGACGGTTGGGTTCAGGAATTAAACCGCCCAAATGCAACGCTGGCTTGGGGATGCACAGGCTTGACATCAGGCTGGCTTTTGCGTTTGAATCCCGTGCATGAACGGTTTTCGGATTGTTGTTCTGGCGCTGGCGCTGGTCCAAGTGGTCATCACCGGGTTCACGGCGATGGTCGGGGCCTTTGCCGACGGGGGCGATGTGTGGCAGCGGCTGGTATTGGTGGTGCTTCATCCCGCCTGTGCCGTCGCGTTGCTATTGCTGGCCCTGCCGCGCAGTCCCGTCAAAGTGATGGCTCTGGCGGTTGCGGGGTTGCTGTTGGCGAACGTGGCCGCTGACGTTGTGCTCTCGTCGGCGATTGCCCGGGGCGTTATAAAAGGAGACTCCTTGCTCCCGCTGGTATTCGTCGTCATTCCGGTGGTGGGTATCGTCTACGCGCTGACCCTGACGGTGCGCCGACCGCGTACTGCCCCTTAGAAACCATCTCAAAACCGCCTGGTTTGGCTGATGCCCGATCGTCGAAGGTCGGGGCCTATGGATTCCCGCCTGCGCGGGAATGACAGGTACGGAGCGGGAATGACGGGTACGGAGCGGGAATGACGGGTACGGAGCGGGAATGACGGGTACGGAGCGGGAATGACGGGTACGGAGCGGGAATGACGGGTACGGAGCGGGAATGACGGGTACGGAGCGGGAATGACGGGTACGGAGCGGGAATGACGGGTACGGAGCGGGAATGACGGGTACGGAGCGGGAATGACGGGTACGGAGCGGGAATGACGGGTTGGGTACTGCGCCAAGTTTTGAGATAGTCTTTTAAATCAGCAGTCCGGCCACGCAGGCGGTCATCATCATGGCGAAGGTGCCTCCCAGCATGGCCGGCATCGCCAGCCGGGCCAGTTCCAAGCGCCGCTCCGGAGCGATGCCGCCGATGCCGCCTATCTGGATGCCGATGCTGCCGAAGTTGGCAAAGCCGCACAGGGCGTAAGTCAGGATGGTGCGGGTGCGTTCGCTGAGCACGACCTCGGAGCCGGGCGCGGACCACTCGGCGAGCTTCGCATAGGCAATGAACTCGTTGAGGGCCATCTTGGTGCCCAATAGTTCTCCAGCCCTGAGAGACTCGCTCCACGGTATGCCCATCAGCCAAGCGAAGGGGGCAAAGGCGTAGCCGAAGATGCCCGACAGGGACCAGTCCCACGACTCCCCGAACCATCCCCCAATCCAGCCGCCGAACAAGCCCAGGATAGCATCCACCATAGCGACCAAGGCCAGGGCCACGATGAGCATGGCGGCCACGTTCAAGGCCAACCGCAGGCCGTCCAGCGCGCCCTCGGTGGCGGCGTCCACCACGTTCCCGTGGTTCCTTTCCACCAAGGCCCCGGCGTTGTCCAAAGTAGCGGGGACGCCGGTTTCAGGGACCATCAGCTTCGCGATAAGCAGGGCTGCCGGCGCCGAGATCACCGACGCCGATACCAAGTGTCCTGCGTCGATGCCCATGCCGACGTAGACCGCAAAGACGCTGCCGGCGATGGTGGCGAATCCGCCTATCATCAAGGACATCAATTCGGACCGGGTCATGCCCGCCACGTAAGGCCGCACCATCAGCGGCGCTTCGGTCTGCCCAAGGAACACGTTGGCCGCCGCCGCCAGGGTTTCCGAGCCTGATGTGGCCAGGGTTCGCCGCATCACCCAAGCAATCGCCCAGATAATTTTCTGGAGCACCCCCAGGTAGTACAGCACCGACATCACGGACGATACGAAGATAATGGTCGGCAGCACCCGGAAGGCTATGAAGTGGTGGGACGATTCCTTGCCGAAGACGAAGATGCTGCCCGCGTCGGTGAATCCCAGGATGGCGGTGAACACGGCCCCTATGCCCTGAAACAGGCTCACCCCCACTGGCGTTTTCAGAATGAAGAGGGCCAGGGCGAACTGGAGCAGGAGCCCGCCGCCTATGACCCGGTAGTTTACCCTGCGGTTGCGGTCTCCAATCAGCCATGCAAGAGCCATGATTACCACCAATCCCAAAAGGGCGATCCAACGTTCCAATCGGGCCTCCTGCTGCGGTTTCTTCCAGCCGCGACTTGTTCCGGGCGGCCAGATTCTAACAGACCGGTCTCAGTGTGAGCAGCTACAGGATGGTAAGGCTTCAGAGCCATCGCATTTGGTTGCCTGTGTCCTGTCATTCCCTGAAGGTAACGTTCCTTTACGCCTCTACGCATGGATTCCCGCCTGCGCGGGAATGACGGTTGGGGAGCGGGAATGACGGTTGGGCGGGCGGGAATGACGGTTGGGGAGCGGGAATGACGGTTGGGGAGCGGGAATGACGGTTGGGCGGGCGGGAATGACGGTTGGGCGGGCGGGAATGACGGTTGGGGAGCGGGAATGACGGTTGGGCGGGCGGGACGCCCGCGCTCCCATCTGAGCAACCAGTTTAGTCGCACCCTGAATGAATGACGTTGTTGCGTAGGCCGTCCGCCGGTTGGTATTCTGAGCCAATGGAAGTTCTCCGGATAGCTCCGGCGCCCGTTGAGACACTTCTTCCTTGTCGACCATCCCCTATTTTGGAGGCGCGGCCCCATGGTGATACCCGATTCCCTGACCCGGAGGCTTGTCCGGTTTGCCTTGGACACTCGTTTTGAAGATTTGCCTCCGGGGGTGGTGGACACTTGCAAAAGCATGATGATCAACGCCGCCGCCGTAGGGTTGGCGGCGGCCGGCCACCAGGAGGCCCTCGACGTCACCCGGTACGTCCAGGACATTTCCCCCCGCAACGGCAAGTGCACCATTATTGGCATGGGGTTGCGCACATCCCCGGTCAACGCCGCGCTGGCCAACGGGACTATGATTCACTTGCTGGACTTCGACGACCAGGTACTGGGCCAGGACACTCATCCCAGCAGCGTGATTTTCCCCGTGGTGATGGCCTTGGCGGAGATGAACGGCCATGCTGGTACGGATGTGCTGACCGCTTTCGCTCTGGGTTGCGAGACCATTGGGAAGCTGGCGTCCTTGATCGAAACAGCCACAAAGTCACCGGCATCATCTCCGGGCTGGCGCTGGCATGGAGACGGGATAGCCGGCGCAGTAGGTGCGGCGGTTGCCGCCGGACGTTTGCTGGGGTTGGACGGCGATAGGCTGGAGCGGGCTATGGGTATCGCCTGCGGCGGGGCGGGTGGCATCCAGGGAGATGCCGCGTCGCCCAGCCGCGCTCTGCAATGCGGTAGAGCAGCGGCGAACGGCCTCTCCGCCGCTTTGTTGGTCCAGAAGGGGTTTAGCGGCCCCAAGCAGGCCATCGAAGCCCCCGGCGGGTTGCTGGCCACCTACGGGTCAGGCGACTTGTCGGAATATTCATCCGCTTTTTCCGGATTGGGCGACCCTTATCACGTGGTCCAACCGGGTATCGTCCTGAAACCATACCCGTGCCACTTGGCGGGCCACACAGCCATCGATGCGGTGCACCAACTGACGCAGCAGTTTCAGTTCGGTCCCGACGAGGTCCGCTCGGCCAAAGCAGAGGCATCCCCGGCGGTCCTGGAAGCCCTCCCCTTCACAAGCCCCGCCAGCGGCGGGGAGGCGCGGTTGAGTTTGAATTACATTGTCGCGGCGGCGTTGCTGCACGGGCAGCCTCTCATTGAGCAGTTCACTGGCGAAGCGGTGCAAGCCTTGGAAGTTCGGGCTATGATGGACCGGGTGACCGTAGAGGCCATACAAGAGACCAATACTGGGGCTACGGCCGCTATCCCGGTGACGGTGGAGTTGACCTCCGGCAGGGTGCTGCATCACCAAGTGGAATACTCCAGGGGGAGACCGGAGCTTCCGCTGGAGCCGGAAGAATTGGACGCCAAGTTCCTGTATTGCTGCCGGTATATTCTGCCGCCGGACCATATCGACGGCGCCTTGACGCAGTTTCGCGGTCTGGAAGAGGTGAAGGACGTGACGGGTCTGGCGTCCATCCTTGGAGGCTGAGGGTCTAATTTCCCGCCGCTTCCATCATACGGCAGGCGGCGGGCGTGACGGAGGTAGAGCATGAAAGCGGTGAGAGCCCATCAAACCGGCGGTCCGGAAGTGCTGCGTTACGAGGACGCGCCAGTCCCGGAAATCGGACCGGGACAAGCCTTGGTAGACATCCGGTCCATCGGAGTCAACTATACCGATGTGGCCAGCCGGAACGGCCTCAATCCACCGGCCGGATTCCCTTGGACGCCGGGACGGGAGGCGGCTGGGGTGGTTTCCGCGATTGGGGAAGGAGTGACCGAGGTGGCCGTGGGAGACCGGGTGGCGTACGCCATGCACACCGGCACTTACGCCGAGCAAGCATCGGTCCCTTCCTGGCTGCTGGTCAAACTGCCCTCTGAAATGGAATTCGCCACCGGGGCGGCGGCCATGCTGCAAGGGATGACGGCCCACTTCCTGGTGTACGGCATCACCAGCATCAAGGAAGGGGACGCGGCGCTGGTCCACGCCGGGGCGGGCGGCATGGGGTTGATTCTTATCCAGATGCTGAAGACGCTGGGCGCGGAGGTCTACACCACCGTGTCCACCGACGCCAAGGCCCAATTGGCCCAGGATGCGGGCGCTGATCAGGTCATCCTGTACACCCGGCAGGACTTCGAGGAAGAGATAAAGAAAGCTACGGGCGGCCGCGGGATGCGGGTTATATATGACGCCGTGGGACAGACCACATTCCTGAAGGGCTTTAATTGCTTGGGGCGGCGGGGCCACATGGTGCTGTACGGGCAGGCCAGCGGCCCTGTGCCAGACTTCGACTCCGGGTTGTTGCGCAACGGCTCGTTGTCCCTGACCAGGCCGACTCTGGGGGACTATACCGCCACGCGGGAGGAGTTGCTGGAACGGGCCAACGATGTCTTGGACTGGGTTGGCTCCGGTGACTTGAAGCTGCACATAGGCTTGACTCTGTCCTTGGAACAGGCGGAAGAGGCCCACCGGCAATTGGAGGGGCGGCAAACGGTGGGCAAGATTTTGCTCACGCCTTGACGCCCATCGTCATGCCTGAAGAGACCTTCTCCCGAAAGGAGAGAGGGGACTCTTCAGGTCATTACTGGGCGACCCATCCCCCGTCGATGACCAGTTCGCTGCCGGTCATGAAGGAAGACTCGTCGGAGGCCAGGAACAGGACGCCGTAGGCCACGTCCTCGGCTTCCCCGTACCGGCCCAAGGGAATGCGGGACAGTGTCACTTGGTTCCTGTCCGGGTCTGCCCGGCCCGACTCGGTCATGGGGGTCACGATGGGACCCGGGTGGACCGAGTTGGCCCGGATGTTTTCACCGGCATACTGGATGGCCGTGGCCTTGGTGAGCAGGCGCACCGCTCCTTTGGATGCTTGGTACTGGGGGCTGCTGTTGTCCACCCCGACGATTCCAAGTTGTGAAGAGATGTTGATGATGGAGCCGCCCCCGGAGCGGCGCATCTCCGGAATAGCAACCTTGGTGCCCAGGAACACGCCCTTGGCGTTGATGTCCATCACCCGGTCCCAGTCCTCGACGGTGGTGTTCTCCACTGTGCCGTGGCCGCCGATTCCGGCGTTGTTCACCAAGACGTCCAGCTTGCCGAACCGGGCCACCGTGGCGGCGATGGCCGCTTGCCACTGGGCTTCGCTGGTAACGTCCAAGGCCACGAAGAGCGCTTCTCCGCCCTCTTCACCAATCTGAGCCGCCAGCCGCTGCCCCTCGTCCTCGAGAACGTCGCCGATGACCACCTTGGCGCCCTCCTTGGCGAACAACCGGGCCTCCTCGGCGCCCATACCCCTAGACCCGCCGCTGATGAAAGCCACTTTGCCTTCGAGCCTCATACGACCCCCTGATTACTGCGTTTGTGGTGGGAAGTTTATCACACAAAGCGGAGCGCAAATTGGGGAAGGTTCCCGTATAATGCGCCTTGAAGAATGCGTTGCGGGCGAATCGGCGTATCTGCGGGACGTTGATTAATTTGACACTTGCCGTTGTTGCAGGCCCAAATACCAGAAGGTCCGTTATACGGGAGTCGGGGTCCGGCTACCGGGGTAACGGGGCGCGCCGGCGAAGCGACATCCCGGAGCGGTTGCTGGCCCGGCTGTGGCAGCGCCGCGCCGCTCGCCAAGCGTGGTTCCGCGCCCACGGCGGCCAGCGGGTAAGGGTCATTTACCCGGGCCGCCCCGGCTTGACCGCCGGGCCGGACTTCCGGGATGCGCTGCTTGAGGTGGAGGGCGTAGGCTTGGTCCGGGGCGACGTGGAAATCCACATCCGCCAGCAGGACTGGTCGGCCCACGGCCACGGGGACGACCCGCGGTACAATGGAGTGGTGCTGCACGCGGCCCTGGAGACCCAGTCGGCGGACACCAAGCTGCAGAGCGGCGGCACGGCCCCAGTAGTCTCGTTGGCGTCTCTGATGGATGACGCCGACGCGCCCGAAGACCAGGAAGGCTATCCCCTCTGGGAGTTCCTGGGCGCCTATGGTTACACCCGACCGGAAACCGTCGGCGATGCGGGGAAATTGCTGGACCGAGCTGGGGACGACCGATTCGTAGCCAAAAGCGCCCAGTTCCGGACATACTTGGCGGAACAGGAAGCGGAGCAGACCCTGTACCAGAGCCTCATGGAGGGGCTGGGATACCGCCAGAACCAGCACCCGTTCCAGTTGCTGGCCCAACGGGCTGGCTACCATGCGCTGCGGAGCGCCGCGCTCCGGTTGCCGGAAGAGGAGCGGTTCCACGCAGTCCGGTGTTGGCTGACCGCCATGTCGGGGCTGTCCGCGCCGGGGTTCTTGACGGAGGATGCCCAAGCCAAGGCGTTGCCGCGGGCCGGTTTCGGGCGGCCCCTTTCCGCGGACTCGTGGCGTCTGTTCAGGGTCCGCCCCTCGAACCACCCTCTACGGCGGATCGGCGGGGCGGCGGTCCTGATAGCTCGTTTCCTTGAGACGGGCCTTGTTGACGGTTTGAGGCAGGCGTGCAAACCGGGCAAGTCCTCGTACTTGACGTCGGCGCTGACTGCATCCGGAGAAGGGCGCGGCGCCGCATTGGTGGGCCAAGGGCGAGCACGGGACTTGGCGGTGAACGTTGTGCTGCCCTTCCTGCACGCGCTGTCAGAGTCTCTACAGGAGCCTCGGCCAGACAGCCGGTCCGGTGCCCGGTCGGACGGACCGTACTTGGCGTTGTACCGCAAGTTCGGGAAGCTGCAGGAAAACGAGGTGACCCGGGAGGTGGCGGAGCAACTTCTCCCCGACGGCTGGCGGGAGACGGTCAACTCCGCCCGCCGCCAGCAGGGATTATTGCACCTGCACCACTTGGTGTTCGACGCCTCCTGAGCGCCGTACGAGGCTGATACGGCTTCGTCCCAACCTTCAGGCTTCCAGAGAGTGGAAGGTCCGGCTGTTAAGAGGGCTCGGACAATGGGATGGCCAAGGAGGTGCGCATCCCGGCGTAGGGAGAGCGGGCGATGTGGCCGTGGCCGCTGAGGTCTTCGGCCACCAGGATGTCGCCCGGCTCAAGCTGGACCTTGGAGCCGTCGGCGCACTCGAACTCGGCGATGCCCTCTAAGTTGACCACGTACTGCCGCCGCGGGGCCTGATGGTAGTCGGAGAAGTTGGGGGCCTCCCGGCGGCCGATGGTGATGTCGCCGGGGCCGACACGGTCCACGATCCCCGCCATTTCCTCGAAGGATACTTCCTCGAAATGGGACTCGCCGTCGTCGCCGGCGAAAACGCGGATAATTTTCATATCGTCTCTCCTATCTAGGCTCTGTTGACTCTAGGCTCTGTTGACATTTGCGAAATCAGGCAGTCCAGTAACCCCATAACGTCATTCCCGCGAAAGCGGGAATCCAGAAGCACTATCAGCCAGTCACGTTCTCTCCGATTAGAAGTCTATGGATTCCCGCCTGCGCGGGAATGACGGGGAAATGTCAACAGAACCTAGTCAGCCAGCGGGACGGCCAGCAGGACGCGGGGCTCGTCGCCGAGGCCGCGGGCGATGTGGCCGTGGCCGGTCAGGTCCTCGGCAATCAGGATGTCGCCGGGGCCCATCCGGTACTTGGTGCCGTCGGTGCACTCGAACTCCGACAGCCCGCTCAGCCCCACCACGTACTGGCGGCGCGGGGCGGTGTGGTAGTCGGAGAAGGTGGGTGATGGGCGGGTGTTCAACTGTACGTCGCCGCTGCCCTTGTGCTTGGCTATCTCGGCGAACTCCTCGGTCGTCACCACTTGGAAGTGGGACTCGCCGTCGTCGCCCGAATAAACGCGGACTATGTTCATTTCTACTCTCCCGTAATGTCAGTGTCGGAATAACCCGCCAACCTCGCTGCATCTCTGATGTAGTTGGCCGTTTGGCGAATGCGCCGATGGACCTCGTCAATGGGTTGGCACACACCCAAGTAAAAGCAAGCTCCATGCAGATGGCCTTGCCTTGAGAAATAGCGTCGAACCAAGGAGTTAATAGCCCGATCTGTTGAAGCCAATGTAACCAGTCCTCTGGTAGTATCCGGGGATTGTTCAGTCTCGATACCCGTTCGGGCCAGGATCAGCGCGTCGATGGCGCGCTTGGTGGCGCACCACGCCTTTTCCGCAGAGTCGCGGATGTCTCCCGACTCCAGCAGCCGCAGCGACTCGGCGTGGACGGCGCGGGCGTCGGCGAAAATGGTGGATATGCGGTCAGTGGCTACCATGCGGTGTATCTTGCTCCCTGATCAGGATTGTCCTGCGTCGTAGCTTAAACGTCGGCGCGGCGCGTGGCAACCGGCGGGCGTCAGGGGATTTGACTCAATGACGCAGAGGTTATTTCTTAGGGGCGTAAATCCACCCCTCGAGGCGGGCTGTATCTATTTCTAAGGTGCCCTTTGCTTTGTTTGACGCTTGCCGTTTATTGCGTGTGTTCCGTTTCAGAGTCTCGATTACGTTACCCATAGGAATCAGGAAGTCGTCTTTGCATCGTGTCCATCTGGCCGCTACTATCGCCGCTACAAGAGAATCTAAGGCGTCTCCACCTTGATCGTCGACGTACTTGTTCCAAATCAGGTCGAGCCTGTCTATCTGAACACCTGAAGCACACTCCAAGCACTTGAGGAGTTGGCAGCGCATTTTACGCCTTTCTTGTCGGTCTTCTTTATCGCCATCTTTGTATCGCGTAGACCGTAACCCAAAGACATCCAATGCTGCACCCGGCATCACTTCCAAGATCTCCATTGATTGTTGGGGCAATTCTTTATGAGCCATTGGAGGTACTTTAAAATGGCCGGATTCCCAAAGCCTATGCAACATCTGCATTCCCCGGAATGTCATGTTGATCATTGTGGGACGGCCTAAATCCTTCAGGCAGGGTTGAGCATTGGAATAATTTAGGTCGCCAACACGGAGTAGTTGAGAAGCTTGTCCTCCTGGGAATTCCGAAACTTTTTGCTTAAATGATTGAAAGTCTGTACACGCCGCCGCTTTCCACAATGAGGGCATCTCAACGGCGGAGGGCACCCACCATTTTGCAAATTCAATGGGGACTGCGAATGGAAAATCCATAGCTGCAACCGCACCTTTTTCCCGAGCCATTTCTTTCAACAATGCCTCGAGATTTGTGCGACTTGTGGGGTGTGGACAGCCTTCGTCGATCGACAATGTTTTTCCATCGAATCGCCCCTTGGTTACCCAGGTCTTGCCCACATCAGAGTCTTCACCAGCCCCGCTGAAATCCACCCCCACGACTCTCGTCTCTGCCATCTCACTGCCCCCTTGCTATAACTGGCCGGGTTTTCGATGGTATCCAAATGGTTCGAACCCTATTACAGCGTCAGTTCGGCGGGAATCAGGCGGCGGTACTTGGCGTCAGCTGCCAGAGCGAAGGCTTCTAACGCCATTGCTCCCAGCAATACCTTGCGGCTGTCCGGGCCAAAGACGACGTACACATAGCCAGTCTCGCCTTCCAGTTCCATTTCCACCCACCCAATGGAAAGTTCCCGCGTGGAACCGTCGGCGAAACTGAATACCTTTGACTGGGCTCGCTCTATGCCCAACTCATCCAGCACTGCCTCTGGAACCAGGGTGTATGAAGCGCCGGTGTCAACCACCCCGTTCAAAGTGAGGGACCGCGTCCTATCCCGGTTCCAAATGACGAAATCAACATTGAAAGCTCCCACTTCACCTCCGACGGTGGTTCCCGGCAGAATGATCCACTGCTCGGGTCGTTGCTTTTCTTGGCCCGCCCGATTCCCGCTTGCCGTGTCCATCGGTGTGTATCCCTGATTATGTTAGAATGGGCAGCGGCCTGAAGGCCGCCGTTTCATGCCTTGGGAGGGCCAGTATATCACCGCAGAAGAAGAGGAGCGATATGAACCTGACCGCTCGAAGAGAGAGATACCGGGGGATTCTGGCTGGGGACAAGTGCGTGCATCCGGGGTCGGTGTTCGACCCGATTTCGGCGCGGATTGCCGAGGACCTGGGCTTCGAGGTGGGGATGTTCGCCGGGTCCATCGCCTCGTTCACCGTGCTGGGGGCGCCGGACATCGTGGTGCTGACCCTGACCGAGTTCGCCCAGCAGATACACCGCATATGCCGCGCCGGCGACCTGTCGCTGATGGTGGACGCCGACCACGGTTACGGCAACGCTCTCAACGTGATGCGTACGGTGGAGGAACTGGAGACCGCCGGTGTCTCGGCCCTGACCATTGAGGACACGGTGCTGCCCCGCAGCTTCGGCGGGGGCGGCACGCAACTGCTGTCCGTGGAAGAGGGTGTGGGCAAGATGAAGGCGGCGCTGGCCGGACGCACCGACCCCGCCCTGACCATTGCCGGACGCACCAGCGCCATTCAGGTCACCGGCTTAGAGGACGCCATCCGCCGAGCCAAGGCCTACGAGCAGGCCGGGGTGGACGCCATCTTCATGGCCGGAGCCTCCACCCGCGACGAGGTGGTGGCGATGGCCTCCGAGCTGTCGGTGCCGCTGTTGTTGGGCGGCGCCACCGGCGAACTGCAGGACAAGGAATGGCTGGGGGCTAACGGCGTCCGCGTGGCGTTGCAGGGGCATCTGGCTTTCTCGGCGGCGGTCAAGGCGGTCTATGACACCCTCAAGGCCTTGCGCGACGGCGTGCCGCCTGCCGACCTGCGTCCCAACCTGGCTACGGACGAGCAGATGGCCGAGTTCACCCGCCGCGCCACCTATCAGCAGTGGACATCGGACTTCCTGAGCTGATTCCCCTTGCCCACTTTTTTGGGATAAACTAATGTTGCAACCGAAACAATACAGGAGGGAACCCGTGAGCGTCTCTTACAATCACCTTCACTTCCGCAGCGCCGACCCCGATGGCGCCGCCAAATTCTACTGCGACAACTTCGGAGCCGAAATTGTCGGAGAGCGGCCCCTGTCCAACACCAAGTCCATCGAGCTGTCGCTGAACGGCACCTACCTGATGACCATCTCCGGGCGGGCTGAAGGCGAAGACCCGGTAGCGGGCTCAACCGAGCCGCGCTATGGCTTGGACCACTTGGGTTTCCAGACGGATGACATCATGTCCCTGGCGGCCACGTTGAAGTCCAACAACGTCCAGTTCAACTGCGAGCCTTGGGTGATGCCCGCGGGGTCCGCCGTTGCATTTGTCGTTGCCCCCGACGAGGTAAGCGTCGAGATAATCCAGCGCCCCAAGTCCGGGGAAGAGCGGGTAGTGCTGGCCTAGCGCCACTAGGCGTGTTCAATCGCAGGGGCGCACACCTGTGCGCCCCTATTCTTTTGCTTACAGCCCCTCGAAGAAGTCGCCGGTGACCGTCTCGCCCTCCGTTACCGGCGGGTGGGCGCGGACGTAGAACTCCCGGCCCAGGATGCGGGCGGTGACTTGGCGGGGGACGCGATGATAAGGCCAGTCCGGGGCTACCTGGGTGCGGTGGCAGAGGATGCAGGATATCTTGGCTTCCATGTCGCCGTCGCCGGAAACGTCCAGTTCCAAGTGCATTTCCTCATCAGGGACGCCCTGAAGGTCCTGTTCAAGGGTTGGCATGGGCCAGTCGATGCCCTCGCCGCGCAGGGCCTCGGCCCACTGGCGACGGAAGCCGCGCGGGCGCACGCTGTAGAACAGCCGCTGTGGTTGGTGCGTCTCCAGCCCCCCGGACAACTGGTGCGGAAACGCTGCCGGATCGGCGGTCAGACGGAAGGCCTCGGTGGTGTGGTTGGAGATGGCGATGTGGTCGGGGTGTCCGTACAGCCCGTCCGGGCCGAAAGTCAGCACCACTTGAGGGCGGAAGCGGCGTATCTCCAGCACCAGGCGTTCCAGCACCTCGCCGGAGTCCGCGTTGATGAATGCCTTGGGATGGTTGTTGGACTCCCATCCCTGCATCCCCGAATCGCGGTAGCCCCACACATCGTTGCTGCCCAAGCGCAGGGCTTGGACGGCGCAGCCAAGCTCGACCCTGCGAATCTGTCCCAGCGTCTCCCGCGTGGCCGACCCCTCCTGCCGGATTTCGCCTTCCTCGCCCAGTGTGGTGGTGACCAGACGCACGTCCACCCCCCGCCTGGTGTGTGCCACCAGCGCCCCGCCGACGGGGAACGCCTCATCGTCCGGGTGAGCGAAACAGGCAAGCAGGCGATGTCCGTGCATAGCACCTCCGAGGTTGTCTGAGGCAGGACTTTCAGGACGAATTGTCCTGTTCTTCCGCGTCGTCGAATAGAAGTTCCAAGACCTCGTCCGGTAGTTTGCCGCTATATACAAGGTGGGAGGCCCGTTCTTTCCGCCGTTTCTTTTCCCGTTCCAATCCCTGTTCCAACCCTTGCTCCCGGCCCTTTTCAAAGCGTTCCCTCAAGAATATCTCAGAAAGCATGAAACCCACCTCAACCAGGATGAAAGTCAACGCGGTCGCGGGCGGCTGGCGTGGCCGGCAAGGACTCCACCGACGGGGAGAGTCTCATCGTCTGGGTGGGCGAAACAGGCAAGCAGGCGATGTCCGTGCATAGCACCTCCGAGGTTGTCTGAGGCAGGACTTTCAGGAGGAATTGTCCCGTTCTTCCTCGTCACCGAATAGAAGCTCCAGCACCTCAGGGGGTAGCTTGCCGCTGTCGACAAGCTGGGTGGCCTGTTCTTTCCGCCGTTTCTTTTCCTGTTCCCGGCCCTTTTCAAAACGTTCCCTCAAGAATATCTCGGAAAGCATGAAACCCACCTCAACCAGGATGAAAGTCAACGCGGTCGCGGGAAGGACGAAGCCACCAACGTCGTGACCGATGGCGATGAATGTCTCTACCTTCGTGTCGTTAGTCTTTTGCCATCCATGATACCAAATGAGAACACCGGTGATGATGGCCAGTTGAAAGGTGAACAGCCAGAAAAAGGCCTTTTGCCACTTGGCCGGTACACTCCAGATCGATGTTCTATCGTCCAAGTGGTGAATTATTCAGGATTCACTGAGTTTGGCCTGTCACCAGGGCGCGGCGTGGCCGTCGCCTCGCGGGTCCGACGCCCCCATCAACACCCCGCGCTGTTGGTCCATCAGGATAAGCTGCACCTTGCCGTCGTAAACTCCCGGGCGGCGCCGGACCACCTTGTGCCCCAGTTTTTCCAGATGTTGCGCAGTCTCCGCGGGCATCTCCGCTTCGATCCGAAGTTCCAATGGCCTGTCCAGGCTGGCTGGGTCGGTGCCGGGGAAGCTCCACCAGCGGGGCGCCTCCACTGCTTCCTGCGGGTCCATACCGAGGTCGATCAGGTTGGTCAATATTTGAGCATTGCACTGGACCTGATGGTCCCCACCGGGTGTGCCTCCGATGATGGCCGGTTTCCCATCCTTCAGGGTCATGTAGCAATTCAGGGTGTGCATCGTGCGTTTACCCGGCTCAATCACGTTGGGGTGGCCGGGTGTCAAGCTGAAACCCCGTCCCGCCCTGTTATTGAACAGCACTCCGGTACCCTTGGCAACCAAGCCTGAGCCGAAGGCGTTGGAGAGGCTGTGAATCCAGGATACGGCATTGCCGTCGCCGTCGGCCGCGCAGAAGTAAGTGGTATTGCCGCCAGCTTTTACCGGCTCCAAGGGCGGAGTCTCGCCTGCGGCGCGCCGTGGGTCGATGTCGCTGCGTCGACGCTCGGCGTATTCCTTGGAAATGAGTTCCTCCAAGGGCCATTCCACGAACTTGGGGTCGCCGGCCAGCCTGTTCCGGTCGCTGTAGGCTATCTTCTTGGCTTCAACCAGCAGGTGCATTCTCCCGGCGTCGTCGTCGGGCCCCGACCCCGCCAGATCGAACCCTTCCAGCAGGTTCAACATCTCCAGCACCATGTAGCCTTGGGAAGGCGGGCGGGTCTCGTAGACAGTGTGCCCCCGGTAACTGGTGAAAATGGGGTCATAGATCTCCGCGTAGTGCGCGGCAAAGTCATCCTCGGTGAACAACCCTCCGGCATCCCGCAACCCGGCCAGAATCTCCCGGGCCAGGCCTCCCCGGTAAAACTCGTCAGCCCCACCTTCGGCTATGCGGCGCAACGTCCGGGCGAGGTCCCGGTTCACCAGCACGTCCCCCTCTCCCGGAGGCGGGCCGTCCTTCATGTAGACCTCCACCGTAGACGGGAACTGGGAAAGCTTGGAAACACCATGCTCGAAATCCCGTCCAATGCCCGGCGGAACGGGGAAGCCGTCCCAAGCGTAGCCGATGGCCGGTTCCAGCAGTTGAGCGAAAGGCCGGGTGCAGAAACGCCGGTGCATCTCCTCCCAAGCGGCTACCTCGCCGGGGACCGAGATGGCGTGGGGCCCGGTCAAGGGCATGGTCTTGTGTCCCCGGGAACGGTAGTAATCGGCGGTCGCGCCCGAGGCGGCGACGCCGCTGCTGTTTATCCCGGTCACCTTGCCGGAGGCGGCTTCGTAAAGCAGGATGAAGGAGTCCCCGCCCACGCCGCACGACGGCACGATCATGACCGTCTCGGCGGCGGCCACGGCCAAGGCGGCGTCAAAGACGTTGCCTCCGTCCTGCAACACCTTGATACCGACGGAAGCGGCCATCGGCGAATTGGAACACACCATGCCTTTCTGGCCGTATACCAACTGACGGGAGAGTCCGTTTGCAGCCATCGTTCCTCGCTTATCCGAGGGGCCTTTCGGACCCTACGGTATTTGAGTATTTCCCAGCAGTTTAAAGTGGCGGCATTGGGGAGTCAATCGCGTGTGTGGTTGGGCCAGGGCCTTTTCATTTTCACCGTTCAGCCAAGCCAAGAAGCGGGATAGCGCCGGGCCCAAGGGAGGAGAACGTTGACCAAGCGCCGGAGGAGGAGCAGAAATTTCAGACCGCCGGACATTTACGGACATTTCGCTCACCGTGTACGGCGGGCGGGACGCCCGCGCTCCCATTCAACCAGCCAGTTTTAGTCAGACCCGTTTGAGATGTACGAGACAGGTATTATGTTAGCAAGGTGTTTCACGAGTTGGAAAGGGGCGAATGTCAGTAGTTGTCCCGGTCCAGGACGGGGCCTTTTCATTCTCCCGTCTTTACCATGAAAATAGCCATTTTGATGGCTCATACGCGGCCTCAGTGGGGCCATCGGCAATTCCCGCGAAAGCAGGAATCCAGGAGCACCGCGGCCTATGGCAACTTTCCCGTGGCAAGACTATGTGGATTCCCGCCTGCGCGGGAATGACGGGGAGCATGGTGGATTCCCGCCTGCGCGGGAATGACGGGGAGCATGGTGGATTCCCGCCTGCGCGGGAATGACGGGGAGCATGGTGGATTCCCGCCTGCGCGGGAATGACGGGGAGCATGGTGGATTCCCGCCTGCGCGGGAATGACGGGAACCATGTAACCCAAACCGGAGAATGAAAAAGCCTTGGTGGTTGGACCGACAGGACGATATGACGCAGTCTTTATTCAGACAAAAGCCCGCACTCGAACAGAGAACCGGCCTACCGGCGCATGATGTGTATAATGTATACACATCATTGGAAGAAGGCGGAAGACAGTGGCCAGAGTCCAGCTGATAATTCCCGACGAGGACCGTGACAGGTTTGTTCACGAAGCGCGCAGGGAGGGTATGACGTTGAGTGCTTGGTTGAGGGCCGCCGGCCGGGAGCGTCTTAAAGAACGACAGCGGGTCGAGCCGTTTGAGTCACCAACGGACCTCCAAGCCTTTTTTGCTGCGTGCGATACGCTGGAAGACTCGGAGCCAGAGCCGGAATGGGGTCATCACCTGGAAGTAATCGCCAAGTCGCGCAGAGGAGGAGCATCCCGCACGTGACCTTCGTAGACACTAACGTTTTTATGTACGCGGTGGGGCGGCCTCATCCACTTCAAAGCCCGGCCCGGGAATTCTTCTTCGAATCCAACGTCAGCCGAACGCCTTTGTTTACGTCGGCAGAAGTCCTGCAGGAACTGGCGTACGCATACCTGCCGGCCGGGAGACTCCAAACGCTGGATGCGGCGTTGTCGTTGGTCGTGAGGTCTCGCGTGGAAGTGTGGCCGCTGGAGCAAGAGGATGTTAACCTCGCGCGGCTACTGTATGAACAGTACCCTACGCTGGAACCCAGGGACCTTTGCCATCTCGCCAGTTGCCGCAGGCGCGGCATTACAAGCGTCAAGACATTCGACCAAGCCTTCCGTGCCATTGTTGGCTAGGCACACCTGATTCAGACGGTTCTTGTGATAATATTATGGTCACTACCAACTTGCTTCCTGCATGAAGCCTTTTCTGGAGACAAAGCATGCTCGACTACAAGCCCAACATCGTCCTTTCCACCCAAGAGTACAACGTAGTAGGCACCAGGCCCATCCGGCATGACGGGGCCGACAAGGTCACCGGGCGGGCCCGCTACAGCGCCGACATCAGCCTTCCACGGATGCTGTACGGCAAAGTGCTGCGCAGCCCGCACGCCCACGCTCGGATCAAGTCCATAGACGCCAGCCGCGCCTTGGCACTGCCCGGCGTCAAAGCGGTCATCACCGCCGACGACATCGAACATCCATCGGGGATCATGACCGACCAGGGCGAGGGCGCCATGGTCAACTTCGGCTTCCTGAGCAACAACATCCTGGCGATGGACAAGGCGCTTTACAAAGGCCACGCCATCGCCGCCGTCGCGGCAACCAACCCCCACGTGGCCGAAGAGGCTTTGGGACTTATCGACGTGGACTACGAGGTCCTGACCCCGGTGATGCTGGCCAAGGACGCTATGGCGGAGAATGCGCCGTTGCTGCACGAACGGCTGGCCAACACCTTCAACGCATCCTCTCGCGCCGGGGGGACCCGCGCGACGGATGACACCGAGGGAAGCACCAACGTCGCCAACCGGCTGGAATTTCGCTTGGGCGACGTGGACAAAGGGTTCGAAGAGGCGGAAGTCATAGTGGAGAAAGAATCCTCCACGGTAGCCGTCCACCAAGGGTACATTGAGCCCCACTCGGCCACCGCAATGTGGCACGACGACGGGTACCTGACCGTGTGGTCCAGCAGCCAGGGGCACTTCTCGGTCCGGGAGCACACGGCCCGGATGGTAGGCATACCGGTATCCAAGGTCAAGGCCGTTCCGATGGAGATCGGCGGCGGGTTCGGCGCCAAGCTGGCTATCTACATGGAGCCGTTGGCGGCGCTGCTGGCCAGAAAGACCGGCAACCCGGTGAAGATAACCATGAGCCGCACTGAGGTATTCGAAGCTACCGGCCCCACTTCCGGCACTGTCGTCAGCGTAAAGTTAGGCGCGACCAAGGATGGCAAGTTGACCGCAGCCGAGGCACACTTGATTTTCGAAGCCGGAGCGTTCCCCGGGTCCCCCGTTCCCGGGGGCGCCCAGTGCATGATGGCGGCCTACGACATTCCAAACGCCTACATCGAAGGTTTTGACGTGGTGGTCAACCGGCCCAAGACAGCGGCCTACCGCGCGCCCGGTTCGCCCTCCGCCGCTTTCGCCATGGAGACGGCCATGGACGAACTCGCCGAAAAGCTGGGTATGGACCCCGTAGACCTGCGGCTGATCAACAGCGCCAAAGAAGGAACGCGCCGGGCCACCGGCCCGTTGATGCCCAAGGTTGGGTTTGTTGAGACTCTGGAAGCGACCAAGGCCCATCCCCACTACTCCGCTCCTCTGACCGGTCCCTACCGGGGCCGCGGCGTGGCCAGCGGATTCTGGGGCAACAACACCGGGCCGGCAGCGGCCACCGCCACGGTGAACCCAGACGGCACCGTCAACTTAGTGGAAGGGTCGCCGGACATCGGCGGCACCCGCACTTCCGTTTCGCAGCAGTTGGCCGAGGTGCTGGACATACCGGTGGAGGACGTTAAACCCCAAGTCGCGGATACTGACACAATCGGCTTTACTTCGAACACCGGCGGGAGCGGGGTAACCTTCAAGACTGGGTGGGCCTGCTATCAAGCCGCCTTGGACATCAAGACCCAGATGATGGAGCGGGCGGCCAAAATATGGGACATCTCCGTCGACGATGTTGAGTACGTGGACGGCGTGTTGCAGCACAAGTCGGACCAGGAACTGCGGATGACCTTCAAGCAAATGGCGGCGAGGCAGAACGGCACCGGCGGCCCTATCGTAGGGCGGGCAGGCGTCAATCCCGGCGGCGCCGGGCCTGCTTTGGCCGCTCATATAGTGGACTTGGAAGTGGACCCGGAGACCGGCAAGGTTACGATCCTCCGGTACACTGGACTGCAGGACGTTGGCAAGGCGATCCATCCCAGCTATGTCGAAGGCCAGATTCAGGGGGCTTGCGCCCAAGGCATCGGCTGGGCGTTGAACGAAGAGTACTATGTCAACGAGCAGGGCCACATGCTGAACTCCAGCTTCCTCGACTACCGGATGCCGGTGAGCCTGGACCTGCCGATGATAGACACCGTGATCGTGGAAGTGGCCAATCCTGCCCATCCTTTCGGCGTCCGTGGAGTAGGTGAGGTGGGGATCGTGCCCCCGATGGCGGCCATATCCAACGCCCTCTACCAAGCCTTGGGCGTTCGGATCAACCAATTGCCGATGAACCCCGGTACGGTGCTGGAAGCCATTTGGGGAAAGGAAGCTTCCGAGTAATCAAGCCGAAGCCCCTGCGGACGGGACCGTCCGCAGGGAAATGTCCCATGCCCGGCGGCGCCATGCCATTGGCGCCGCTGCTGGTCCCAGTACAAACCGCTGTCAGGAGCCTGATATGCCGCGTGTGCCGTTAAGTCCTCGTGCTCTTCTGCAGCCAGCCTTCCAAGGGATATCCGACGGGCAGTCCGGGTTGGCGGAAACCTATAGCGGCCTGTACGCCAACCCCGGGTTGGCTGCGGCGCTGGCCCGATTGGACCATTTCCTGCAGGACCAGTCTGCCTTGGATTCCGATGTCCGCTTAACGATGGCGCTTACGGTGGCCCACGAACGCAACAACCGTCCCCTGTGGGACTCGTTCGAAGTCCTGGCACGGGATGCCGGCGTGGGAGACTCGGTCATAAAGGGCATCGCCAACGGTACGGCGCCCCGAGGACTGCTGCCAAAAGATGGTATCTGGGTGCAGTTCGCGTTGGAAGTGCTTCGCGATGAGACTCGCGACTCCACTTGGCAGGCCGTTACCCACTTGGTTGGAGACGCCGGCGCTGTCCTGGCGGCGTCGATGGTGTGTTATTACGACATGATGGCGCGCTTGAACAGCGCATTGGGCTTGGAGAAGGGATAGGCGGGTCCGGGGCGTCCCCGTTAAGAAACTATCTCAAAACTTGCCGCAACATCCAATCCGTCATTCCCGCGCAGGCGGGAATCCATAGGCTTCGGTCAGCGACGCTAGGAAATCAGCGAGACCGGTTGATTTTGAGATAGTTTCTAAGATCTGACTACGACGTGGTTTGAAATGCAACAACCCAACATAAGAGCAAGTTTTGGCGTTGCAGCCAGACGACGCCAAGGGTATTTCCGCGATACTTCCCCGACCATCTGTACCGGGGGGCGAGTTCCATCGGATGACAAGGGCAAGCGGAACCCGCATCTTCTGACCGTTGGTTACGAGGAACAAAACCTCTATCCCGGCATCCGCGGCGTCGGCGGAGCCACTGAGTTCTTCCGCAGGCGCGGGGTCAAGTGGTGGAAGTCTTCCAGAAGCGGCGATGAAAGCAAGGTGGACGGTCCGACTCGCAACATGGCCAGTTCTCAAGTAGCCTGCGTGAACTTCCTGCTTCCCTTGGCAGGAATCCCCGGGGCCCTCCTGTCGTCCATCCGATCTATCGACAATGATGTATGCGGCATCGTGGAAATCGGACACGAAGGCAATACGTCGCCCGTGGAATTCGAGTGGATTGGTCTCGGCGGCTCTCTTGAAGGAACAGAGACCCGGGGCGCCAACTCCACCAGCATTGATGCTTTCCTGGTTGCCGAAACGAAAACCGGGCTGTTGCGGGCCTATCTGCTGGAATGGAAATATGTCGAAGAATACCTTACAACCAGGCCGGACTTCAAAGGCAAGGGCGTAAGTGGGGACACCCGCCGCCTGCGTTACAGCGACCGTTACCATGCCGCATTTTCCTCATTCAACGTTGCAGCCGCCCCGGAATTGGACGAGTTCCTCTATGAACCCTTCTACCAGGTTATGCGGCAAAGGCTCTTGGCAGACCGGATGGTCCAGCAGCGCGAGCTTGACGTAGACGAGGCGAAGGTGGTGGTCGTCGTGCCAGAGCAAAACCGGGCCTACCGAACCGTTGCCGACGGCAGGAAAACGACCTCGCCGCCATTGGCCCTACGGTTCCCTCAACTGGAAACGGTCGAAGCCGTGATACGCGCCACCCTCAAAGACCCGGACGCCCAATTTGACATGGTTGCCCCATCCACCATGCTGGATACCGTGGAACTAGAGCACCCTAACGACACCGCCGCATGGGCCGGGTATTGGCGGGAACGTTACGGAGTATGACCGCAATGTTCGAGGGCGTTTTTACCGGCTTGAAGGTATTGGACCTGAGCGAGGATATCGCCGGGTCTTTCTGCGCCCGGTTGCTGGCCGACTACGGGGCGGACGTTCTGAAGCTGGAGCCGCCGGAAGGGGCCTCTTTGCGTCGCATGGGACCTTTCTTCCAGGACGACCCTCATCCTGACAAGAGCCTGTTTTTCCTGGTGATGAACCTCAACAAGAAGGGCGCGACGTTGAACCTCCAGACTGCCGTTGGCCGGGACATTCTGCGCCGGCTGGCGGAGCGGGTTGACGTAATCATCGAGAGCTACAAGCCCGGCTATCTTGAGTCTTTGGGTTTGGGCTACGACGTACTGCGCGAAATCAACCCGGCGTTGGTGATGACCTCCATCACCCCCTTCGGCCAGGAGGGGCCTTACAGCCAGTACCAAGGCGAAGAAATCGTCAACTACGCCATGGGCATGATCATGAGCATCAGCGGGGTGCAGGGCAGGGAGCCGTTGAAGCACGGCGGGTTCCAAGCCCAGTACGAGGGCGGGCTGAACGGCGCCGCCTCTACCGCAATGGCGCTCTTCCATCAGGAAAATACAGGGCAAGGGCAGCACATCGATGTTTCCATCACGGAGTGCGTCGCCTCCACCATGATGGCAACCCAGACCATGTACCCTTTTATCGGCGGCACCCAGCACCGCCGACGGGCGCAGGGCGGCATGTTCTCCCACCCCATGCCCTGCTCCGACGGATGGATAATCGTGCAGACGGGCGGTGGGATAACCTGGGAGGGTCTGGCCGAGTTCTTTCAAGCGCCGGAGATGCTGAAGCCGGAGTTGGCAGACCCGGCCCAAAGGCCCCACAACAGCGAAGAACTGGACCGGGTGGTTTTGAACGCCATCAAGGACCGCGGCAAGTGGGAGTTGTTCCCCAAGGCCGCCGAACAGCGGATATTGTTTGGCTTGGTGCAAACGCCCGGCGAGTTGGCCGACTGCCCTCAATTGGAGTCCAGGGACTTCTACCGGGAAGTCCACCATCCGGTCATCGGGGACATAAAAGTCCCGGCCGTGTTGTTCAATTACAGCCTATGCCCCTATCAAGTTCGATGCGCCTCCCCAACTTTGGGACAGCATAACCGCGAAATATACGTGGAAGGGTTGGGTTACAGCCAGGAAGGGTACTGCCGCCTGCGGCGGTTGAACGCAGTTTAGAGGTACGTTTCTATGCTCCAGCCGCCCCAACTGCCCTTGGAAGGCATCCGCGTTCTGGACTCCAGCTACGTGTTCGCCCTGCCCTATGCTGGTGGGCTGCTGGCCGATATGGGCGCGGAGGTCATCAAGATCGAGGGACCGGGGCGCCCCGATGTCACCCGCACCGGCGGCTTGGCGGGGGCTTTCCCAGACAACGAGGCCGGCGAAAGCTGGTGGAACCGCCCTTCCACCTACAACCTGATCAACCGGGGCAAGCAGTCATTGGTGCTGGACATGACTGATCCTCGAGGCCGCGACCTGTTCCGGGAGTTGGTGTCGATAAGCGACGTCGTCATGGAGAACTTCACTCCACGTGTCATGCGAGGCTGGGAGTTGGACTACCCAAACCTGCGCAAGCTCAAGCCGGACATTATCATGGTGTCCAACACCGGGTACGGCCACGGCACGGGCCCCTACTCCGGCTACCCGGCGCAGGCCACGACCCAGGAGGGCACCCACGGCCACTGCTGGGTAACCGGGTACCCCGGCGAGGGGCCGGCCAAGGCGGGGGCGTCCTTCGTCGACTTCCTGTCAACTTGGACTTCGCTCCTGGCCATAGGCGGCGCGCTGCGCTACCGCAACCGCACAGGCCGGGGCCAGTGGGTTGACATCGGGATGTACCAAGCGGGAGCCATGTTCCTGTCGGAGTACATCATGGACAGCATCGCCAACGGGCGTGAGGGCGGGCGGATCGGCAACCGGCATCCATACCGCGCCCCCCAGGGCTGCTACCCGGCGCAGGGGGACGACCAATGGATTACACTATCGGTGGGCAGCGACGAGGAATGGCGGGCTATGACCGGCCTGATGGGTCAGGAGGCATTGGGCTCCGACAGCCGGTTCAGCAGCCTGCTTTCCCGGCAGGAAAACCACGACGAACTGGACCGCATCATTGCCGAATGGACCATCGGCTTCGACAAGTACGACCTGATGCACCGGCTTCAGGGAGTCGGCATAGCATCAGGGCCGGTGCTGACCGGCAAAGACATTCACTTCGATCCCCAGTACCAGAGCCGGGGCTTTCTGGAACGGGTGACCTACCCGCCGGAACGGAAAATAGGCGAGCGCATGTTCATGGGCCGCCCCTACAAGTTCTCGGGTACTCCCATGAGCATTCGCGGCCCGTCCCCAGCCTTCGGCCAGGACAACGAGCGTCTGGTAACAGAACTATTGGGAGTGGAGCAAGCCGAATTTCAGTCGCTGGTGCAGGACGCGATTCTGGTGACAACTCCCACTCGAGGCGACGCAAGCCCGGTTATCCCCCCGGAGGAGATGGTCAGGTTGGGTCTTCTTGCCGCTTGGGACCCGGACTACCGGGAGCGGCTCGGGCTTTCTTGACACAAGGATAACCCATAGCTAAGCTTGAAGTGAGGGCCCGTAGCTCAGCGGTAGAGCGGCCGGCTCATAACCGGTAGGTTGCAGGTTCGACACCTGCCGGGCCCACCAAACTACGCTATACGCCGCACACCAGTGCGGCGTATCCCCCCGTAGCAGACTAGCGCTACATAATGAGACGACGATAGCCATGAAGATGGAGCCTGTTACAAAGGGTTGTGTCGCTACCCTCGCCGGAGGGCGATGACATGCGCGGAGACAGGTGGGGAATCAAAGGGCCGCCCGAAGAAGCGTACTCCCGCGTAACCAACCCGGAACGCTTCCTGCCTCTGCACGCCGCAGCGACGGAGTTGCTCGACCGGCTGGAGCGAGAGTTCGCGGTCGAGCGGTTAGAAGGACACGATGTGGACGACGAACTGGGTAGGAAAAGCCTTGCGCGTCCTCCCATAAGACTCGTCCCGCATGACCCACAAGCCGCGCCAATCGTGGTGGCTTTCACTGAGTTTCCAGGACTGCGTTTGAGGTTCGGCTCCTGGCGCACAGAACCATTCCCCGATTGTGGCTGCGACGCCTGTGACGAAACGGCCGACGGGTCGATCGAGGAGATGACCAGCATGGTGGAAGCCGTCGTCTCCGGCGGGTTCCGCGAGGCAATGCGAGTGCCTCCGCTGCTGGGAGATGGTTGGCAGGAATCAGAGTTCCGGTTTAACGACGGCCACGGCGGTTTTAGCCGCTCTCGAGGCCGCGTCCCACGCTCCCGCGCCCTTGAGATGACGGGGGGCGAGCCGCACGTGACGCTGGAGTGGAAGCCCTGGCCCCGACGCAACACAACCGCCGCGCCGCCCTAGCGCTGCTGAGGATGGTCGACGCTCCATAGCAGGCCGGGCCACGCAAAGGGATGAAGATATCCTCGCCGGGGGCTGCCGGCTCCCGGGGTCAGGTGAGGCGCGGGCCAGCGCGGCGAGGATATGGGCTAAGGTGTGTAGGTGATATTTCCGCGTACCATAACATTTGTAGTTATGAATCGCAGACCCCGGGAAGCCACAGGGCGACCTCCTACCGAAAGGTTCGCAGTACAGTACGCTCAGGCCCACCACTACCCCTGTATGCATGTACTGTAGTCTCAATCAGTCCTGTTGGCTCAATGTCCCTGACGTCATAGCCCCTGATCAGGCTGTTCGGTCCACGTCCCGCTCATTTCCCGTTCCTGCTTGGTGGCCCTGCCGGTTGTGCGGGGTTGGGCTAAAACATTACCTCGGCAGGTCATCCTCCGGTTCTTCTCGCCCTTCCCGCACTGAACCATTTTTGGTACGGACCAAGAATGTGCCGTGCAATGCGCCGGTTGCAATATGCTGAATGGTTCCATGGTTTATTGATTTGTGTTGATGTGCCGTGTGCATTAGTAGCAACGACTATAAATATATACGTTGACATTATTGTTTGATTATAATAGACATCGCGCCAACATTATCCGGATCGAAGGTGCGCATAGTGTACGTCTGTGTGTGCAAGGCCATAAGGCTCTCCGAGGCAGTGGAAGCAGCCCGCGCCGAGGGTGCGGACCCGGAAGACTTGATAGAAACCCTTGGCTTCTATGATGAAGAATGCTGCGGCAGATGCGCCCGCCGAATCTCCGAGATTTCCGGCATGGTGCGCTTGGAGCTGGACAAGCCTAAGTTGGGTCTAGCGGCCGCCTAGCCGCGTCCGAGACCTGGATGACCCGCCACGAGTACGCCTGTTTTTCGAATGAGCGGGCGGTATAGGGTTCATGTGCCGTTGCCCCTTCGAGATTGATGTTTCCATGTCCCATCCTTACAATCCTTTGCATCCGCTTCCCTGTGAGCGATGACAACAGGGGTGGATTGAGATTATAGCTACGAACCGGCCCCACCGCCCCTGGATTCCGGCCTACGCCGGAATGACGGAATGGGCCCGCCTGGATTCCGGCCTACGCCGGAATGACGGAATGGGCCCGCCTGGATTCCGGCCTGCGCCGGAATGACGGAATGGGCCCGTCTGGATTCCGGCCTGCGCCGGAATGACGGAATGGGCCCGCCTGGATTCCGGCCTGCGCCGGAATGACGGAATGGGCCCGCCTGGATTCCGGCCTACGCCGGAATGACGGAATGGGCCCGATACGGAATGGGCCCGATAGTGAGCATTTGGGAGCGGTTTTGTATTTGAGCAAGCCTACCCTACTACGCGGTCTCACGTTCAACTGCGTAAAGTCCCAAATGAAATACATACCCTTGTCAGCCTGTCACCCCTCCATTCACTCACCGTACACCACAAGGCATAAGGGTATTCAATTGGTAATCATCCACCTTTTCTGGTGCATAAGGACAGTTTCCATGACGTTTCACCGTCCTGCCATCATCGCTACGTCCGTCGCTCACGCCCTAGCATGGGCCGCTTTCCTTTGGCTTACCATCGCGCGCTGCGCCTTCCGGGTCATCTACGAAGTTTTCCAACAAACCCCTCAAGGGGGTTGGGCATCTTCGCAGGATATCCCTGCGGTATCCTCCTCTGCCTGGTCCCTCCCCTACGTTTGGTGGGGGCTGTTTGTGTTCTTTGTTCCGGTCATACTAACCGGTGTAGCCCTAATCTTGGTGCTTGTCTGGCGGATGCCGAGATTATGGGGCACTCTGATACTTGGAATTCTGTCTGCCGCTGGCCTAGCCTGTTGCCTCTTGGGTTATCTGTCGTGGGGATTGCTTTACGTTCCCTCGGTGTTGGCCCTGATAACTGGAACCGTCCTTTTTAGTCGTCGCCAGCTAGATGAGTTGTGACGGTATTAACAATGTTGACAATTGTTATCACTAGCCTTGATGATGTCAGCCCTGTAGAGGGCTAATCAACAAGGGGTGAACGTCATGCGTAAGTTCGCGATGGGGATATTGGCTCTGCTGTTACTGGTGCCGAGCACGGTGCTGGCAACTGGCGACGACGGTGCTGGCGAGGTCGTCGTTTACGTTTAAGACCACCAGTTTCACCTGCAGCGGGTCCCTGTTTGATGGAGACGACGAATACTATAATTGCTGGGGCCATTACTCCCCACCCATATACTGGTACCAGGTGGAGAGTTGCAATGTCATCTACAACACCAAGAGTTCCTCCAAGATGTACGTGGAGACCGTGGGGGAGCATATCCATACGCAGATATCGTCCTGGGGCACGAAGTCACCGCCGAAGCCATAGCCCACGGGAACACTAACATGCCTGATGCCTTCGACTACGAATGCTCCCAAGTCAGCAAGCCACCGGGTTCCTCCTTGGAGTGCGAGTTTTACTGGGCATATCTGGGATACAACTAAACAACAGCTTGCCCATCTTGCACGACTAGGGTTAACATGCGACTTCGGTTTCTGAATTGGCAAGCCCCCGCTAGGCTCAAGGACGGCACTCCTTGGGCCTCATTTTTGCTAGTATTCGTAGCTTTTTTTGCAAATCAAGAAGTTTTGGCCCTCGCTAAATAACCCCTATCGTCCACCAGGTGGGTCACCGACACTTGGCCCCGGCTGTCGTAACCCGCGCGGTAGGCTTACTCCACCTCGGCACCCCAGGGCACCCGACCGCCGATGCGGAGGGTGCCGCCACCAGGCTTGCTGCCGCTGTGCGGCCCGCCGGCGCCGCGCACCACCACGCCCCGCCGCTCGTCCTTCTTCCAGGCCATCACCTTCACCTCGGCCGGCACAACCAATTCCGCCGCCGTCGGCCGGAACAGCACCTCGTGCAGCCTCCGCAGCACGTCCCCCGACGGGGTGCGCTGGCCGTTCATGATCTGGGAGAGGTGACCGGATCTGATGCCGGCCAGTCTGGCAACCTCGTTCTGGCTGAAGCGGCGTAAGGTATCGCTCCGGTCCCACCCGCCACGACCGGCCGCTTTCCGGGTCCACCACTCGATACTCAGCCATGCCCGCTTTTTCTGTGAGCAATACCCGCCAGGAAAACCTGTACCCTTCCTCGTTCCACCGGACGTTGCCAGGGTAAGCGTAATGCCGTAGCGGAACGGCCAATTGGACCAGGAAATAGACGGCGATGGCGGCGCAGACCACTTTGGGAAGCCACGCCCGCCTCTTCCCGGCAATGGAGCGGTCCGGCGCAGGGACTGTATCAGGCGAGCCGGACTTGCCCGTCGCCCGCAGATTTCCCGCCAGCCTCTTGGGCCAGTCGGGCGGGAAGAACACCAACGCTCCAGCCAGCATTAACCACGGAAACACTCCGATTTGCGGGAAAAGAAACCAGGTCGACAGGTGAAATACGACTGTCATCAGGAGGGCCCACACGCGGGTGCGTCGCCACAAAAGCCATCCGACGATGGTCAGGTCGAAAAAGGCCCCTGCCCAACTCATGGCGTAGGCGATCCAAAGGTCGCCCATCAACGGACCCACCAATGGCAGGTCCGTATGATGGTGCAGCCAGATGCGCAACGGCTGCGCCTCCAGCAGCCAGTCGGGGTTCAGCTTGGCGATGCCGGCGAACAGGTACACCACCGCGACCTGCCCGCGCAACACCCAAAGCGTTACTGCTGGAACGGCGTCCCATTCACGTCCTGCTGGGCCGTCTCCGCCTCTCTCCGCCAGCCTCCGGTCGACTGACATGGACCGGTTCAGCGGGATGAACACCATCAGCAGGCTGATCAAGGACACCAAGTAGTAGTGGTTCAGGTAGTTGGTCTTGTCCAGCAGTTCGACATAGGTAAATCCCAGGAAGAAAGCCAGGGCGCACACCCGGTACCGGTACCCAATCGCAATGCCCAAGGCCAGTACGCCCAGCAGGGCAAAGTGCAGGTGCATTCCCCAACCGGGCCAGGGCGTTACCCACCCGAACCCCAAGTAGGTGAAATGGTGCGCCGGCTCTACGTACAGTTCCGACACCCAGCCGTAGGCAAAGGACCGGACAACCCCGGCTAGACATACGAGGCCGAACACGATGCGGAACAACGCTGCCGAAGAACCCTCAACCGGCGTTCCACTGGCCAAAGCCAGCTTTTCCGAAAACCGGTGCGTGACGGCCGATGCTCCAATAGAGCGTCTTTTGGTATGAATCATAATTCGGGCATGTTGACGACAGAGAACGACCCTACAGGAAGCAGGGTGTCCGTCACATTTTTGGAAAGCTTGTAACGCGAGGGTCGATTGCGGCAATTTCTTGCACTCTCCGGTTGCCGTTGCCAGCGCTAAAATCTGGCGGAACTACTATGACATTTGCCCCTTCCCAACCTCGACAACCTTTCTTTATCATAGACCTGCCTGACATAACGCTCCCCGGCCCACAAGCAAATTCAACACTTCTCCAAGCGATGCAAAATGGAAGGAAACGAGAGGAAATGGGAGTGTTATCGAAAAATCCGCCCTGTCTTTCTCGGCGGTCTCAGCGCATTCTGCGGTGAAAATGTCAGGGAATGTCCGCAAATGTCCGGCGATCTAAAAATCCAACCGGCTACTTAACGTCTCCGGTTGCGGGTGCGAAAATCTTACGGACACCCGATCTTACATGGGACAGGGCCACAGCGTAGAGGATGATATAATTTTCAATGAAGTACTCGTTGGCGTCCTCTTAACATAGGAAATGGCGGCGCCAGGAGGGGAAGATGTTCGCGATTCGAAAGTCCTATTGGGTTGTAGCGGCCTTGGTTGCGGTTGTCGCGTTGGCGATGGTCGGCTGCGCGGGTGAACCGCAGGTGCGGGAAGTGCCGGTGACGGTGGAAGTGCCGAAAGAAGTCGTCAAGGAAGTCCCGGTAACCGTTCAAGTCCCGATGGAGGCGCTTGACCCGCTTATAGTCGGCAACCTCAACGTTTTCACCGGGTCGCTTTCGGAGTTCGGGCCGCCGCTCCGCAACTCCATTGAACTGGCTGCCGACCACGTCAACCGGGCCGGGGGCGTCGGAGGCGCGTCTATGGTCATTATCAGCCGCGATACTGCGGTGAACCCGGTGCAGGGCGTCGACGGGGCAAAGGGCTTGGTCGACGTGGAAAACGTTGTCGCCATCGTCGGCGCGCTGTCCAGCGGCGTCACGATTGCCGTTGCCCAGTCGGTTACCGTGCCCCAGGAGACTCTGTTGATTTCCGGGGCGTCCACCGCGCCCAGTATCACGGTCCTGGAAGACAACGACTTTGTCTTCCGCACTACGCCGTCCGACGCTTCTCAAGGCGTCGTTCTGGCCCGCGTGGCCCAGGAACAGGGATACGAGACCGCGGCCATCATGTACGTGAACAACGCCTACGGGGAAGGCTTGGCCGACCAGTTTGAGGAGAGTTTCACCGCCTTGGGCGGACAGGTGACGGCAAGGGTTCCCCATGAGGATGTGCAGCCTACCTACGTTTCTGAGTTGGACAAGGCCACCGAGGGAGACCCGGATGTGTTGGCGGTGTTGAGTTACACCGGCCAAGCCTCGGTGTACGTGCGGGAGGCGCTGGAAGGCAGCTACGCCGACAAGTTCCTGTTCGCCGACGGCACCAAGGGATCCGAGTGGATTGAGGGCATAGATGCTTGGGATGCGCTGGACGGATCGCTGGGCACTGCCCAAGGGAGCGAGGGATCGCCCGCCAAGGACGCGTTTGAGAGTGGCTATATGGACAGTTACGATCTCCCGCTGTCCCATCCCTTCATGGCCGAACACTATGATGCGACTGTACTGGTTGCTCTAGCCGCGGCCAAGGCTGGAAGCACCACCGACTCCGCAGCCATTCGCGACTCTCTCCGGTTCGTGGCCAACGCTCCCGGTGAGGTCGTAGGCCCCGGCCGGGACGAAATCGCCAAGGCTCTTGCTTTCATCGCCGACGGCAAGGACATCAACTACAACGGCGCCGGCGGGGACATTGAGTTCGACGAAAACGGCGACGTGTTCGGCACCATCGAAATCTGGCAGATCAAGGACGGGGAAATCAGTTCCACCGGCAGGTTTGAGTTGCCGTAGCTCCCGCCTGACCGGGTTAGTCAAATGCGGCGGCGGCCATAGTTGGCCGCCGCTTTTCTAAGGGTCGGGAGTGCGGGTCATCCGCCTCTCCTCTCCCAGGATGCCTCCTGGCCGCAGCAGGATTACCGCGACGATAAGCACTCCTATCATAAACAGCCGAAGGCTGGGGTCGGCGAAGATTCCGGGGAGAAACTGGGTGCCGGACCAGATGCCCCAGACCACGAAGGCCCCGAGAATCGCTCCCAGGTTGTTGCCCGATCCGCCCACCATCAGCATCGCCCAGATAATGAACGTGGCCAGCAGCGGGTCGAAAGTCAGGGGGGCCAGGAACCGGAAGTGGTGGGCGAACAAGGCCCCGCCGATGCCCATTATCACCGCCCCCAGGATGAAGGCTTGGAGCTTGAACTTGAACACGTCCTTGCCAACCGCTTGGGCCGCCGTTTCGTCCTCTCGGATGGCCCGCAACACCCGTCCCCAAGGCGACTTTACCGCCCGCTCCACCAACAAGAACACCGCCAGCAGGACAATCAGCACCACCACGAGGTATAGGTAGTCGTAATGTTTCGGGGATATCCAATCACCCAGGAAGACCGGTATCCGGTACAACCCCTTGGAGCCGTTGGCTACCCACTTCTCATTCAGGAAGAACAGTCTTACCGACTCGGCGATTCCCAGGGTGGCGATAGCAAGGTAGTCGTCGCGGAGCCGGAGGGTGATGCAGCCGATTATGAGGGCAACCACTCCGCACACCGCCGCCGCGGCCCCAATGCCCAGGAAGAACCACAGATCGATCCCCAGGTCCAGAAACCAGATCTCCGCCATGTTGCCGCCGAACTTGAAGTCCTCGAACAACGCAGGGTCGGGAGGACGGGTCGTCAGCAGGGCCGTAGTGTATGCGCCCAAGGCGAAAAAACCGGCTACGCCGATGTTGAACAGGCCGGTGAAGCCCCAGTGGACGTTCAATCCCAAGGCGAATACCGAGTAGATGCCCGCGAATATAACGAACCCGGCCAAGTAACTTAAGAGTCCCGCTACTTCCATTCCCCCGGCCTCTCCTTGGTAGTGCCCCATTCACTGGTAGTGCGCCATTCACTCGCAGTGGCGGTCAATTCCTTCCTTCCCCGAAGATTCCGCGAGGTCTTACCAGCAGCATGATAATCATGATGGCGAAGGCGACCGCCGGCTTGTAGCTGGGGTTCAGCCACTGGGTCGATACCTCTGACGTGACACCTATGACGAACGCGCCTACCAGCGCACCGTAGGGGTTGCCCAAGCCGCCCAGGATAACCGCCGCGAACAAGGGAATGAGGAACTTCCATCCCATGATGGGCAGCAGTTGGGCTTGGTATACAGCCAAGAGTATGCCCGCGGTGGCGGACAGGGCAGCAGCCATGCCCCACGCCCACCAGATGACCTGCCGGGTGTCGATGCCGCTGACCAACGCCAGGTCCGGGTTGTCCGCCGTGGCCCGCATGGCCTTGCCCATCCTGGTGCGCGTCAGTATAACGTAGACCGCCGTCACCAGTATGACGGCCAGAATGGCGATGAAGATTGCGTCGGGTGGTACGCGCACGTCCATGGGCAGGTGGAAGACTTGGCGGCTTTCCCTGGGAAAGTGCTGGACTTCGCCGGTCCAGATGACCTGCACCAAGCCCCGCAACGCAATGGCGATGCCCAAGGACGCCATAGACATCACCACGGCATTCACCCCGCGGGCCCGCAGCCGCCGGTAGATGGTTACGTCCAGGACGATTGCCCCGGCGACGACGATGGCGACGGCGAGGGGAAGCGCAATCAGCACCGGATAGCCGAAGGTGAAAGGACCAAGGCCGCTACCCTCGATGCCCAGCCACGGCAGCACTCCCACGACAATGAACAGCGCCACGTAGGCGCCCATCGTCATGTAGTCGCCGTGGGCCACGTTGGCGAAGTTCAACAGGCCGTACACCATGGTCAGCCCGATGGCTCCCAAGGCGATGATGGCTCCAATGACAACGCCGTTGACCACCAAGCTCATCTTCACGAACGGAAGGAAACCTACGACCACCGCCAGCGCGACTATGGCGATGGCGGTGTACGCCGGGGTCCATACAAGGCCAATTCGCCCTGCGGCGTTGCGCAACACCGTCATCATATTGCTGAGCCTGTCGAACCAAGGGTCGAAAACAATACGGCTTATCCTCCCAAGTAGAGGCTGGCTACCTCCGGGTTGTTCAGCAGGTCGCGGCCAGTGTCTTCCAACCGTTTTTCCCCGGCGACCAGGACGTAGCCCCTGTGGGACATCCCCAAGGCTTGGCGGGCGTTCTGCTCCACCATCAGCAGGGCGACGCCCGTTTGGTTAATCTCCCGGACCCGCTCGAATACGGTGTTCATCATGGCGGGTGAAAGTCCTGCCGACGGCTCGTCCAGCATCAACAGCGCCGGGTCCAGCATCAGTGCGCGGGCAATGGCCAACATCTGCCGCTGGCCGCCCGACAGGCTGCCGGCCTTGCGTCCCGGCTGCACGGCCAAGTCCGGGAAGACCTCGAACATTTCGTCAATGCGCCCCCGGAACTCGTCGCGCCGCACGAACGCGCCCATCTCGAGGTTCTCGCGGATGCTCAGGGAGGGGAACACATTGTTGGTCTGGGGGACGTAGCACAGCCCCGTCCGCACAATCGTTTCCGGCGGTGAGCTTGATATTTCCTGGCCCCGGAAGGCTACGCTGCCGTTACGGACGCGCACCAAGCCGACGATGGCTTTCATAAGGGTGGACTTGCCGCACCCGTTGGGACCGATGATGGTGACGACCTCGCCTTCGTCCACGGTAATTGATATGCCGTGGAGTATCTCCGTCTCCCCGTACCCGGCCACCACGCCGCAGGCCTCAAGCAGCGGCACCGGCCCTCCCTCCCAAGTAGGCTTCCATGACCTGCGGGTTCTGCTGCACCTCTGGCGGTGTTCCCTCCGCGATTACGGCCCCGTCGGCCATCACTATGATCGGGTCGCACATGGTCATTACGAATCGCATGTCGTGTTCGATGATGACGAAGGTAATATCGCGCTCCACGCTGGCCACCATGATGTTCCGAGCCAGGTCCTGCAACAGGGTGCGGTTGACTCCGGCTCCGGGTTCGTCCAGCAGCACCATGCGGGGTTCGGCCATCAGAGTGCGGCCCAACTCCAGCAGCTTCTTCTGGCCGCCTGACAGATTGCCGGCGTACTCGTTGGCCAAGTGGGAGAAACTGAGCAGTTCCAGCACCTCCAGCGCCTGTGCCTCGATGCGCCGCTCCTCCCGGGTCACCTTGCCGGGCATCAGCCAGGACGTCCAGATGCGCTCACCCGCTTGGGGCGCGGGAACAAGCATCAGGTTTTCCAGCACGGTCATGCGCTTCATTTCCCGCGGAATCTGGAAGGTGCGCATAAGGCCCAACCCGAAAGTCCGGTGCATACCCATCCCGTCGATGCGCCGCCCGTCGAAGAAGATTCGCCCGCTGGTGGGAGCAATAGCTCCCGATACCAGGTTGAACAGGGTGGTCTTGCCCGCCCCGTTGGGGCCGATTATTCCTGTAATCGCGCCGGGCATGATTTGCAGGGTGCAGTGATTAACCGCCCGCACCCCGCCGAAGTCCTTCACCAAGTCGCGGACTTCAAGGATGGGCGCCTTTGTCGTCAATGTGCCTCCAATTGCCATGACTGGTGATTAACGCTGGCGGAAAAACTGGTTGAGAACTGGGAACCGGTCCATGATGTAAGCGTAGATGTACGTGGAAAACGGTTTATCCGGCATCGTGAACTCGAACAGCATGGTGACGCGACGGTTAAAATCATCTACCGCTTCAAGTCGTTCCAATACTGCATCCAGCCAGTCCAAGCGCTGAGTCAATAGATGGTCAGGGTCGTTTCCGCTCAATAGGAGGTCGTTCAGGTCAATATCTCGAATCGTCCTCAGAGCTTGGGACTGTTCCACAGAGGTTAAGCCCTCTGCCGGCCGTATTTCCCCGGTGTCGATGTTGAAGTCGAAGAATTCGTTGGCTGCTCGGCGCCCGTCCGCCGCGTTGGGGTTGACGTACTCTGTGGCGGGAAGCAGCTTTTCGGTGATCGAATTGCCATAGCCTGGCCAACTATCCCCTTTAATGTCATTACACCGCCAGCAGACGTACACAAGGTTCAGCCAGTCCAGCCACAGCCTCGGGAAAAGGCTGCGAGGCCTGAAGTGGTCTATAGTCTCTCCGTCGGGCGACTCTTTGCTGCCGGCCTGTGGATGACATGTTTTTTCACAATAGGTGCATATTGCTCCGAAGTCCCCTCTTAGTTCCTCTCGTATGCGTACACGGTCGGCTCCATCCAAATCGCGTCCATGCCATTCCCCGAAGGCAACTCGGAGTTCCACAAGGAAGGGAGGGTCCTGGGAGCGTTGCACCGAATGCACGATTAACCGTTTTCCTGCCCAAGATCCGGCGGCAGTCCGTGCTTCTCCAAAGCGGCTTGGAAACGCTCGGCAAACTCCTCGCGCCGTCTTTTCCAAGGCCCTCCCGCCAGAAGGTCCCGGTCAACCTTCTGCCGCAGTTCGGCAATCCGCTCTTGGCGCTTGTCCTCGTCTTCCGGCGAACTGCGTGGCCATTCGTTCCTCAGTTGCCTCAGTTCCCGCGCCGCCGCAGCGGTGGCATCGTCTGTCGGATCCTCTACGTCCATCATCGTCCGCAGAATCTCGTCCATCGTCCAGCCAATGATGTCTTTGTCGTTAGTAGTGGCGGTTACGCGGCCGTTTTCATCCCGTTTCAGCAGGTGCACCTGCCCCGCTTTCAGACCTGCGACCACAAATGGGGAGTGGGTAGTTGCAAATATCTGCAACTTTGGGAAATGTTTCAACAGCGCAGGTATAACCCGCCGCTGCCAAGTTGGGTGCAGGTGGTTTTCGATTTCGTCAATCAGCAAGATGGCTGGCTTTTCTTGCCATCCCTCGGCCCAGTTATAGTGGTACGCTATTTTGAGCGCGAGTGCCCAAATCCACAAAAGAGTGCCTTGGGTTCCGGAACTCAGGGCGCCTGCATACAGTGGCTCGCCTAAAATGTCATCGTTGGTAACAATCCCCATGTTGTAGTGAACAATCCTTCCGGTTCCGTAGAAACCCTGCTCGTGTTCAGCCTCATCTTCTTCGTCTCTTAATTCAACGTAGTTGTGCGGCACATTATCGTGTATGATCTCAGGGCAAATGTACTTGGCGCATGAATAACCGACCTGTATAGCTTTCTTTAGTTGGTTTTGATGGGCCCGATCAGCGCCGACTTGCGTGCGAAGCCAATTCAGTGCATCTTCGACATATTCCCCAGTGAAGTCCCCGACGTAATTCCCAAAATGGCGATTAAATATGTCGTCCCATGTAAGGTTAAACCCGTAAGGCTCCGGCCTTTTGATTGTTTGGTCAGAAATGTCCTGGGGAGGCAAGTTGATGCGGGTCGCCGGGATGTACGTCAAAGGCACGGTGTCCCACGGTAGTGATTCTGAATCCATTGGATCCCGCGGCCAGTCATAGCTCGTTCGTATAAGAACCGAACCACCTGTGTCCCCAGAGTGACTGAATAAGAGATCATGCCCTAAGATGCGACCGTCTTCCGCACGCATTGCGAGGAGTTGTCCATCTACAGAATTCACGTCTTTGATTGCCCGTAAGATCGTACTCTTACCACATGCGTTCGGGCCGATAAACAGATTCACTTGCTCATCGCAATCGAACGTAGCATGTTGTAGAGGTGGCGTTTCTGCGATGGATATCCACTTGATGTGCACGATAATAACTCCGTAGCCGGCTTACCTCACTCTCGGATAGCAGAACCCTGCCAACCGTCCCACGCTTCTTGAGTATGCCAGTAGTGTCTCAAGAGGCCCAAAGAGTTTCAGGAGGCTTTGGCGGTCCCTCAACCCCTCGCCGGTTCCGCTTCAGCCGGGCTCGTAGCGGCGGACGGCGATTTCGTCGGCGCGGGCGCGCATTTGGTTCGTGTCGTGCCAGGCTTGCATCCGCAGCAGCATGTCCATGCTGATGCCAAAAGCCTTTTCCACGCGCAGGGCCATTTCCGGCGATAGAGAGGCGTTGCCGTCAGCAGGTCCGAAAGGGTGGCGCGGCGAACACCCAGAATCTCGGCTGCTTTTGTTACGTTCAAGCCAAGCTCATCTATGACTTCGGTACGGACGAAATCACCAGGATGGGATGGCATCATGTTCACTTTGATACCTTTCTTGGCCATTAGTGATAGTCCTGCAAGTCCAAATTGGTCAGATAACCCTCTTCGTCTTGAAACGTAATCCGCCAATTGCCGGATACAGACACACCCCAATCGTCTTGCCTGTACCCTGAAAGACGATGGACACGCCACCTGGGGGACTGGCGGCGATAAAGCTGTCGATGTCCTCCGACAGAATCAGTGCCGTCAGAATTTTGCGCACTCGGTCCACCAAGTCTTGTCTCAGGAATCACGAGTCATTTTCCTGGATTAGTTGACGCAATCCCCTGTGATGGACCTGACAAGGGTATGTAAAATTGAGATTATAGCTACGAACCGGCCCCACCGCCCCTGGATTCCGGCCTACGCCGGAATGACGGAATGGGCCCGCCTGGATTCCGGCCTACGCCGGAATGACGGAATGGGCCCGCCTGGATTCCGGCCTGCGCCGGAATGACGGAATGGGCCCGCATGGATTCCGGCCTGCGCCGGAATGACGGAATGGGCCCGCCTGGATTCCGGCCTACGCCGGAATGACGGAATGGGCCCGCTTGGATTCCGGCCTACGCCGGAATGACGGAATGGGTCCGCCTGGATTCCGGCCTGCGCCGGAATGACGGAATGGGCCCGCCTGGATTCCGGCCTGCGCCGGAATGACGGAATGGGCCCGCCTGGATTCCGGCCTACGCCGGAATGACGGAATGGGCCCGCCTGGATTCCGGCCTACGCCGGAATGACGGAATGGCCCGATAGTGAGCATTTGGGAGCGGTTTTGTATTTGAGCGAGCCTACCCTACTATGCGGTCTCACGTTCAACTGCGTAAAGTCTCAAATGAAATACATACCCCTGTCAGCTGTGATGGACGGAATCGATAATCATTCAATATATTGTACGGTATAGACGTACACTGATGCCATCAGATCGCTTGCCCACGTTGAGTACAATCCTTGGACTGGCAGAACCGTATTGACCTGTGTGCTTGGAAGCCGCCGCATCCTTTATCAACGACAACCGGATACCCCGACTCAACCATTTCCCTCGATCCCCATCCTTACCTCCACCTCCAAGCGCACTCCGCCGCCGCCCTGAAGGACGCCGCGGACGGGGGATACGTCATGGTAGTCGCGGCCCACGGCGATGCGGACGTGGCGCTCGTCGGCCAAGCAATTGTTGGTTGGGTCGAAGCCGGTCCAGGCAAGACCCGGGAGCAGGCACTCCACCCACGCATGGCTGCCCGAAGCACAGGCTTGTTCTCCAGGCTGACCGGCCACGTACAGGTAGCCCGACACGTAACGGGCGGGGACTCCCCACGACCGCGCAATGGTGATCATGAGGTGGGCGTAGTCCTGGCAGACACCCTTCCCCGATTCCAGGACGTGCTCTATTGGGGATATAGCTGACGTGCTGCCGAGGACGTACTGCAACGCGTGGTAAAGACTGTCGGAAAGCAACGATATAGACTCCAATGGGCCGCCAGCGGGCTGAATTCCAACCCGGTCTATGAAAGCGGCAAGGACAGGAGATGGCCGGACGAATGCGCTGTCGTGGGTGAATTGCCATTGGGCTAACGATTCTCGGTCCCTGCGAATATCCTCCCAAGCGGTGGGACCCAATGAAGCTGGCAGGGGCGCCGGGGGCGTTGTTTCCACTGTGGAGTGGGTGATGATCTCAAGTGTCTGGTACTGGCGGTGGATGTTGAGGACGTGCTTGGTGTTGCCAAAACTGTCCGTCTCGGAGTTCATAGAGGCCAACGGGTCCGTGGAGACGCTGAACTGGATCAGACGCTGCCCGCCGTCATCGCGGGGCATTAAACAAAGGGACATTACGGAATCGCGTACCGGCGTATCGTAGAAGTACCGAGAGACGTGTTCTATCTCGTACCGGGGTGGATTGACCATGGCTTTAATGGACAGGTGTGTCCTCTACCGGGTATTCAAAATACGCAGCAGTCACAAACCCGTGGAGCCTGCGACAGTCTTCGCTGACTTGTTGCAATAACTCCTCACGGTCATTGCGGTCCGGCCACTCGTAATGGACCAATGCGGCCAAGCGTCCCGTCAATCGTTGGGCTATGCCGTTGGAGCGGGAGTTGGGACCCGGTGCGATGGAAGCAAGTTCCGCTGCGGCCGTGTCAACCGAGCGGCAGAGTGAGTCCGGTAGTTGTGGGTCCGTCGCCAGCAGGTCCAACGCTTGGCTGGGCCGCACCTCTATGGTGTAACGGCTGTTATAGGCTTGGAGGGCATGGTAAAGGCGCAGCAAGGTGGTCCAGTCCTCCTCTGCGTACTCCATGTTGACCCTGTCGGCGGCCAACTGGGTGAGAAACAGAGAGGAGGACAATTGGGCCCGCTCGATGAAGCGTCCAAGCTGCAGGAAGTGGTATCGTTCGTCCCGGTACATGGTGGACGCCGCCAGACCCACAAAGGTGTCTATCTCCGCGGCCACATCGGCGTAAAAGCTTTCGGGTGAAGCTGCCCAGATGTCCTGAATCTCCAGGTTGCGGAACCGCAGGTAAGCCAGGTTGAGGCTGGTCCACATTTCTTCGCTGATGCAGTGGCGCATCTGCCGGGCGTTCTCCCTTCCCAGTGCGAAGCTACTCCATACCGAAACCGGGTTGGAACGGTCGAAGGTCAAGTGGTCGGCCAGGGTATATGAGTCGGCCAGGGTAAAGTCATCGTTGTCGACGGGTCCAATGCTCCCGCCCGGCGGTTGCAGGTACATGCTGTCGTAGATGCGCGTCCACCCAAGGTGGATCTCCTGCGCCGGACGGTCTACCAAGGCGTGCGCCTGCAAGCGCAACAGCCGGCAGAGGTGCTCCGCCCGCTCCAAGTGGCGGCCCATCCAGTAGACTCCCTGCGCACTTCTGGAAAGCATCGTGTTCAGTCTCTCAACACCCACAGGTCTTTGCCGCCGCCGCCCTGGCTGGAGTTCACCACCAAGCTTCCCCGCCGGAGCGCGACGCGACAGAAGGCCCCGGGGACAATGCGGGTCTCGCGTCCAGTGAGCACAAAGGGCCGCAGGTCCACGTGCCGCGGCTCGAATTGACCATCGATAAGGCACGGAGCGCGAGACAGGGCGAGGACCGGCTGGGAAATGAAATCGGGCGGGTTGGCGCGGACCTGTTTCGCGTACTCCTCCCGTTCTTCCGGGGTTGAGTGGGGTCCGATCAACATGCCATACCCGCCGGACTCTCCCACCCGTTTGACCACCAGGTCCTGCAAGTTGTCCAGTGTGTACTCCAGGTCCTCGGGCCGCCGGCACATGTAGGTATCGACGTTGGACAGGATGGGTTCTTCGCCCAAATAGTAGCGGACCATTTCCGGCACATATACGTAAACGCTCTTGTCATCCGCAACCCCGGTGCCGGGTGCGTTCGCCAAGGCCACGTTCCCCCGCTTGTAGGCGTGCAACAGTCCGGGCACACCCAAGAGCGAGTCTGGGCGGAAAACCAGCGGGTCGATAAAGTCGTCGTCGACGCGGCGGTAAACGACATCGACGCGCCGGAGGCCCGTGGTGGTGCGCATGTATACGAAACCGTCGTCCACCAGCAGGTCCCTGCCTTCCACCAGTTCAGCGCCTATCTCGTGGGCCAGGAACATGTGCTCGTAAAACGCGGAGTTATAGACTCCGGGCGTCAGCAGGACTATGCACGGGTCCGACTTGCCGCCGGGCGCCAACTCGCGCAGGGTCGTCAACAGGGTCTGGCCGTAATGCTCAACCTCTTGTACATGGGAAGTCCGGTACAAGCGGCGCATACTGGCCTTGACCGCCTTGCGGTTGGCGATCATGTAAGACACGCCCGATGGGACCCGGAGGTTATCTTCCAGCACGCGGAAGCCGTCGTTGGTCCGTACCAAGTCGGTGCCGCAGACCGCGACCCAAGTGCCGTGCGGGGCGGAAAATCCCCGCATCTCGGTGCGGTACTGAGGACATCCAAGCACCATGTCCGCCGGAATCACGCCGTCTTCTATGATGCGGGCATCGTTGTAGATGTCTTCCAGAAACAGGTTGAGGGCTTTCAAGCGCTGGGTCAGGCCCTTATCCAGGAACCGCCAATCGGCGCCGGTGAGGACACGGGGGACGCAGTCGACGGGAATGATCCGCTCTTCCCCTTCGGTATCCCCGTAGACTTGGAAGGAGATGCCTTCGTTGGAGAAGGAGCGCGTGACCCGTTCCTGGATGCCGTTGGCTTCCTCTACCGACAGGTCACGCAAAGTCTCATGGAGTTCCCGCCAATGTTCCCTTGGAGTGCCGTCCGGCAGAAACATTTCATCGTATATGGACGGGTCGAGATCGTAAACGTCAAATTCCACTACAGTAACTCGCGTCCATGTTGTAAATATCCCAAGGCCCTGTTGATCCTTGTTCACGTCAAACAGGCCGATAGTAATGTGCACCGATAGTAATGTACTAGGAAACGATGGCAATTTCCAGCGGCTTTGAACGGCTAAAGCGTCACATAATTATTCGCGGTGATTACCAACTGCATCATCCGAGCCAAACGAATCACAGTTCAAGACAGTAGCCGCCACTGGCATTTGCCACCTCCTCGACCTCTGTGGTGTAAATTCGATCTGCCATCGCACACTACAATCGTTGGGATTTACGGACCGTTTTCCCTATAATGGATGTCCTACAACTTTTCTTGGGTGAGTTCGAAATGCCAGATTTAATTATAAAGAACGGTTTGGTCATCGACGGCAGCGGCAGCCCCGGGTTCTACGCTGCGGTGATAGTCGACGGGGAGACCGTTGCTATTCACAGGGGCGACGTTTCGGGGCTGGATGCCGGGCGGGTCATCGACGCCAGCGGCCACGTCGTCTGCCCCGGATTCGTTGATCTCCATTCCCACGCCGGGCTGACGATCCTTGGGGAGCCTCACCACGACCCCAAGGTGCGGCAAGGGGTCACCACCGAACTTGTCGGCATCGACGGCATCTCCCACGCTCCTTTCAAGACCCGTGAGGAGTTGGAGCGGTATATCTGGTTGGATTCCGGGCTTAACGGCTACCCGCCGCTGCCCGCCGACTGGCTCACCGTGGCGGAGTTGCTGAGCAAGTACGATAACTCGGTGGCTATCAACATGGCCTACATACTGGGCAACTCCCCCGTGCGCATCTGGTCGGTTGGCTGGAACGACCGCCCCGCCACGGACGCGGAGATGGCGGACATGCGGGCGGTGGTGCGGGAGGCGATGGAGGAAGGGGCGTGGGGCCTTTCCACCGGGCTGGACTACCCTCCCGGCTCCTACGCCGATACCGCGGAGCTTGCATCGCTCTCAGAAGTCGCTGCAAGCCTGGGCGGCATGTACCACACCCACACCAGGGCCAGCCTTCGTTCCCAAGGAGTGCTGGCCCCGTGGGAGGAGGCGCTGGAAATCGGCAGGCGCAGCGGCTGCCCGGTGCACTTGACCCACTACCGGCAAAGCGCGCAGGGGGTGGGCAGCCACTTGGACTACCTGGGCTTGGTGGAAAGAGGACGCGACGAGGGGATGGACATCACCTTCGACTGCTACACTTATCCCTACTCCGGCACCACGGTCACCATCGGTCTACCCCATTGGGCCAAGGACGGCGGGCCGGAGCGGTTGATGGCTGCCCTCCAGGACTCCGACGACCGGGCGCGAATGAAGCGGGAATTGAGCCGGGACCGGCTGGAATACAACTGGTTGACCAACTTCACCCAGCCTCAAAATCGCCAGTACGACGGGCGGCTGATTACCGACATCGCCGAGATGCGTAACCAGGACCCAGCTGACGCCCTGTTCGACCTGCTGGTGGAGGAAAACCTGGGAATCTCTACCGTGGGGCTTGGCACCAACCCCCACACCCTGGCGGCTTTCGTGTCTCATCCGATGGGCATGATCGCCAGCGACGCCATCCTGTTCGGGGAGTACCCTAACCCACGCACCTACGGTTGCTTTCCCTTGGTGTTGGCGGAGTTCGTCCGCGCGGAAAAGCACCTGCGGCTTCCGGAGGCCATCCGAAAGATGACCTCCTTCCCGGCGCAGCGGCTGGGTCTACCCGACCGCGGTTTGCTGCGGGATGGGTTCAAGGCCGACATAGTGGTGTTCAACCCCGATACGGTAAAGACCCATGCCACCAAGGATGACCCCAAGCACTACCCCGTGGGAATCGAGTACGTCATCGTCAACGGGCAAGTAGTTATTGACCAGGGAACCAACACCGGGGTGTTGCCGGGCCGCGGCCTGCGCCGGGGGAGGGCTTCGACGTAAAAGGCGTTATTGGCGATGGCCCATATACCGGTTGCTAATTAAGGTAGTGAGCTTGTTTGATATCGGGCAGCCTTGCCAATTATTGTGGACCGTCCGGATTATGGAAACCGTCAGAACGGCCTGGCTATCCGTACACGCTCGATTAGCCCTTGTTCCAGAGGATCAACCGAGAGATCGAAGATCTCGAGGGTGGTTGCTCCAAGCAGATAAGTATCATCCGGTCCCATCAAAGCGGGACAGGGTAACCGCAGGTCTCCAATACCTATGCTTACAATAGCACGACCATATTCCTCTTCGCGGCCATCGGCCATCTTGCAAATACGTCTTTGAAAAGGTTCTATCTGCAACCGCTCTAAGAGAGAGCATGGGAACATTGAATCACTCGCTCCTGTGTCTACCAAAGCATTTACTGGAGTGAGGTCGCCACCATCCGGATTTCCTACCAGAATGGTCATGTAAAACGTTCCCATAGTTGCTCCTTGACAGACCTGCCGGATGAGAGTAGTAGATGTCCAGTACAACAGTCGTTTCATATCGGTGTCAAGCGAACAAGCGGAAGCCGATATTACTGCAAGTTTTAGTTTCAGCCACTACCAAGCTACCTCGATTGCCCTGATAGTAATACGCATTATTGAATAAAGCTTCAGGAGGAAACGCCATGGAACGGGAGTTTATGAACCCGGAAGGTATGGCAACGCCGCCATCCAACCTTTACAACCATGTGGTCAAGGTGGGAAACACGGTGTACATTGCCGGGCAATTGTCACGGGACGAAAACGGCAACGCGATTCATATAGGTGACGCAGAAGCCCAAACGGTGCAGGCTTGGGCGAATTTGAAGACGGCGGTGGAGGCTGCCGGGGGCACCCTGGCAGATATCGTAAAGACCAATACCTATGTGGTCGGGACCGAGAACCTGGCAAAAGTCCGCGCCGCCCGCCTAAACATTTTGCCCCCGGAGGGCCGCCCCACCAGCACCACCGTAGTAGTTGCCGGTCTGGCGGATCCCGGCTTGGTGGTTGAGGTGGAGGCTATCGCGGTCCTTGGCTAAAATCAGGCCCGGTTTTTCACCGCAGAGTTTTTTGATATTCAGCGGCAAATGATGATTCTGCGATCTCGGCGTGCTCTGCGGTAAGGTGGTAGAGCTGGCCGCCGTCATTGGCGCAAGGAGTTGAGAATGCAGGACAATACGCAGGGTTTTAAACTAATCAGGGCCGGCCGCTTGATAGACGGGAAAGGCGGACCTCCCATCGAGTCGGGAGCGGTCCTGGTGCAAGGCTCCCGCATTATGTCCGTCGGCCCCGCCAACCAGGTCCTGCCGCCTGAAGGCGCCGTAGTTGAAACTTTCGACTACCCGGGCAAGACGGTGATGCCAGGTATGATCGACTGCCATACCCACCACAACGGGTTTGGGGACGGTCGTCCGGGCGAAGACGTGGCGGCGCTGCCCGACGAGGTGCTGACGCTGCAAGCCGCCCGCAACGCCAAGGACAGTTTGTTCTCAGGCGTGACATCAATCAGGGACAACGGGGCCAAGAACCAGACCATGTTCCGGTTGCGGGACGCAACGCGTATGGGCATTATCCAAGCCCCGCGGATGGTGCTGTGCGGCAGGCCCATCGCCATCGTAGGAGGGCACATGGGCTACTTCGGCTCGGAAGTTACCGGGGCCGTGGAAGCAGCGGGCGAGGTCCGGCAGTTGGTAAAAGAAGGCGCGGACTACATCAAGATTTGCGCCACCGGCGGGACCACCCGCACATCCTTCCCCCTGCTGCCGTCTTTTAACGTAGACGAGTTAAGGGCTATGACCGCCGAGGCCCACAAGTTCGGCAAGCTCACCGCCACCCATTGCAGTTCCACTCAAGGGACCATCAACTCCCTCGACGCCGGCGTGGACATGCTGATTCACTGTGTGTTCAAGAACAGCAACGGAACGGCGGACTTCCGCGAGGATGTGGCGGAGCGAATAGGGGCCCAGGGCGCCTACGTCAATCCCACGGTGCACGTGGCAAGGTCCCGCGTCTGGGCGCTGCAAAACAAGAAGGAATCCCTATGCTTGACTCCTCAGGAAGATGCTGAGTTGGACGAAGCTTTGTGGGAACTGGAGGTGCGCTGGACTCACCTCGCCCGGCTTATAGACATGGGGTTGAATATCATCACCGGGTCGGACTCTTCGTGGGGCAACTACAAGTTGGGCAACACCGTCTACGAGACCGAATGTCTGGTGCACGCCGGAATGTCACCGATGAGGGGGATAGTTTCCTTGACCAGCGACGCCGCCAAGTCGTTGGACATAGATGACTTGACGGGGTCGCTGGAGCCGGGCAAGGAAGCCGACGTGATAGTCATCGACGGCAACCCGGTTGAAGACATCACGGCTCTCTGGAAGGTTGCGGACGTGTTCCTGGCGGGCCAGAGGGTGGACCGGGGGCCGGAAAGCCTGCTGTCGAGCATAAGGCAACAACCACCGGCGTCCCTGCCGGAGGCGCCCATTATGGACGCCTTGGCATCGAGGGAGTGAAGCGGCGGCTTCAAAAGGGGATCTTTTGACTCGGGGTTAGAATCCGGGGAACCAAGCGTTGAAGTTCTTTGCTTGGTCGAGGGACCCTTCGGCGGTCAGTCGCCCGGATGCGAGGGCCTGCTCCACTTGCATACGTCCGAACATCAGGAGGATGTAGTCACCAGTGTTGCAACGGAACACCACGTCGGCGGGCTCGTCGCCGGAAGGGCCAGCTTGGTACTCCCGGCCGGTCACCAGCAAGTCCTCGCGCACCTCCACGGGGCTGGATATGTTAAACCGGTACCGCACCGGCGTCGGCATGTCCTGATTGGGAATAAACGCGGTGCGCAGCCACCGGGGCACCATGCTCACCATCAAGGGCAACGGCTCGTCCCACAACTCGGCCGCACTGTCCAAGCCGGAGCGTATGTCCCAGCCGTGAAGGGTCAGCTCCTGAAGCTGAACGCCAACGTATTGCCAAAGCGGCAAGGGCCCGCGCCGGTGGAAACAGGGCTTTTCCCAGTCCTCGTCCTGTACTCCCGATAGGACCTGGCGCAGGTGGTCGTGCCCCGCGGCGAACATTTCCAGAAGCTGATCTCGGGACTGTTCCCTGGAGGCCCTTATTTCAGGGCCATAAGGATGGGAAGCCCGAGCGCCCGCCGGCAGGAACGATCCCCCGGAGGGCGGCCCGGCGTCCCCATTCAATGCCCTTTCGACTGTGGCGGCCCAATTGCCGCCGCTTCCGGCCAAGTGGGCCATTACGTCCTCGATTATCCACCCTTGGCACGCGCTGTCGGCGTCCCAAGCCTCCGGGGCCATATTGTTCAGGAAGTCCTTCAACCGGACCGCCTCGCTGGTTACCACTTGCGCCATGTCGCTGGTTGAGTTGGTCGCCACGGTCTCTCCTCCTCTGACGGTTTTGCGGACCTCAGGCTGATGCCTTGCACGGTCCATGATATTAGACGTTGGTTGTTTCTGCCCAAGCTATTAAATGCCGTGGGAGTATCTGAGTCAACAGGCTTCGAAATCCGTGCTAGCATTGGGTCGGGACAAATGAGCGAAAGGTGACTAATTTATGGGCATCAAGGTGGATATTCGCGTACCGGTTGGCCTTCCGGTTAACGAGACAGCGGACTTCATCGCGGAATGCGAGGCGGCAGGATTTTCCGGAGTGGGCATACACGACCACCAGCACAGCGGGCGTGACGTGTTCCTGACGCTGGCGCTGGCGGCGGAGCGCACCTCATCGTTGGCATTGTACCCTGCCACGTCCAACCCGGTGACGCGCCACCCCTCGGTCCTGGCGTCTCTCACCAACTCCCTGTCGGAGATTGCTCCCGGCCGGGTCCGATTGACCATCGGGCCGGGGTTCCTATCTGTTGGCAACATTGGTCGCCCAAGAGCCACGGTAGACGTTATGCGGCGCACCGTAAAGACCATCAAGAGCCTGCTTAACGGGGATACAGTTACGTTCAATGGCAGGGAGACTTACATGAGGCACGCCACTCCCAAGACGCCTCCGGTGTACGTTACCGCGGCGGGCCCCCGGATGGTGGAGTTGGCTGGGGAGGTTGCTGACGGGGCGATGCTGCTGGTTGGCTTGGACGCCAAGGCAATTGCGGCGGCCCGCCAACGGCTTGCGGTTGGCGCCGCCCGCGGGGGTCGTGACCTGGACAATTTCCGTACGACCTTCATCACACCCATGGGGTTGGACCAACCGGGCCGTGATGGACGCAGTTGGCCCCAGCAATGGCTGCGGCCTGACTTGCCCTTTCTCAACTATCCAAGCGCGGCGAACCTGCACTGGCTTCGGGAGGCCGGCATAGACCTGCCGGAAGACCACCGTCCAGACGAGATTTCCGATGAGTTGGCGGGCAGGATATGCGACGCTTTCGGACTGTTCGGCTCCCCGGAGGAGTGCCTGCAAAGGCTCCAAAGGGCGGAGGAGGAGTCCGGCTTGGAGCACGTATTTATCTTCCCGTCCCACACCGTGGAAGGAGGTTACGACATGCCCCGCCGGGAAGTCGAAGCCTTCCGCAACACCATACTCCCAAGTCTGGCGGGGTAACGCCGGAGGCTTCGGTGCGTAGCGATCTTCGCGCTGGGGTAAAGCCGCTCCGGGAATCCTCACGATGGGCTTTCCGGTTTCTATGCCGAGGGTTCCGGGGAGGGGTTGGCGATGAGCAACGGGTGGAAAACGCCGAGGTCACGACCACTTGGATGACCTGAAGGGCTCCTCATCTTGCATCCTCGCCTTCGTCGGTGATTGGCCCGCGCTGGTTTTGAAAGCCCTGGGACCGGTCGACGCTGCCGACATCGACGCCGACGGCATAGCGGTCCTCCGCCGGTCCCCCTGCGGGCGCCGGGAAGTTTGCCCCCGACGGTCTCGGAGGCGCGATGATGCAAGGAAATAATTTCTCGACAGAGAAATCTTCGCCTGCCCGAAGGCAGGCGGACTGGTAAAAACGGCAGTGGACTTACGGTTACGCGAGAACCGGAAGGCCGCTGCTTGAGCGTAACAGCCTTTACGCGATGGTCTTTGTCCGGGACGCCGCCGGAGTCAAGTCCGGCACTCCGGGCATAGGCGGCGATTTCCGCGCCACTCCGCTGCAAGCAGGCTTGGAAGACCTGCCAAGCGATTCCGTTTCCACTCGTTGCTCTTATGCCTTTTGTTTGTATACCCTCACCGGGGTTTTCCGTCCATCGCCTTCGACCCCTTTCCCGGCCTGGGAGCGGGGGCCGGGTCTCTCTCCCGGCAGTGGCGGCGATGTATAGTTTAGTTACTTCCTTCCCTGGATGGTTTGGGGTTGGGCGGACAAGGCTGCGCAGTCCGTGTCCGCTTCCTTGTTTTTACAGGCTACCGGGGGGCAGTCCAGTGTGTCAACGAAGATATGTCAGTGGCGGGGGCTTTTCATTGCCATGAAAATAGCCATTTTCATGCCTCATAGGTGGCTCTCACATGGCCATCCGTGATTCTCGAGAAAGCGGGAATCCATACGCGCGGGGTATGGGGTATAAGGAACGTGACCTTGCAAAGGCCCTACGCGTGTTGAGAATACCGTTGACACGGCCCGTCCTGTCCACTAGTTTATGTGCCGTTGCCCAACGGACTCGTTATCAAGAGAGGATGGAATAACGAAGCGCAGAATTCTCGCAACCCTGATAGGTCTCTTGGTCCTGGCCCTGATAGCCTGCGGACCCGCCGCAGTCCCGGACACTGGAGAGACCAGCCCAGCCGTAGAGCTAGTGACACAGGCGCAGCAGGAAAACCCCACGGCGGAGGCCCCGGACCCCCCGCCCAAACCCACCGAAGAACCCGCGCCCAAACCCACAGTAACACCCACCCCGTTCCCCACCAAGCCTCCCATCGTGCTCCCCACCAAGATACCCGTGAAGACGCCCGTTCCTCGTGCGCGCCGCCCGGCCGCGACCCCGGTCCCTGAACATCCAATTGGACTGGCTGGTTGCAAGGACATGAGATTCTACGGGTATCCCTCCCATGTAGTCTATTCCGAATGGTGCATCGAGCAGTTCAGTGAAGCCGTGATCAGCGCCTGCGAACAGAAGGAGACCGACGCTGAACGCCGGCAGTGCGGAGACAATATAGCTCAAGAGTACCGCGTCTACTACTTGCGCTACGGATTAAGCCGGTGCATGGCCATGTCCGAACGGGCAGAGTGCATTGATAGCTCCTTCCGTGACTGGGAGAGGGTTCTGTCCAGCTTATGGGAGGCAACCGCCAAGGTGCGCATTGTCGGCGACCGGTCCCTTGGAGTCTCCAAGGCGATGGATGAAATGGTTGCTTGCCTCGAAAACAAGGGCTTCGAGAAGGTGAACCGTAGCCTTCTGCTTGGTTGGCAGACCTTTGAATCGCCGCAAGATAGCAAGGCGCAGAAAGATGATCTGTCGCCCGAAGAGAAGGACTTTAAGAGTGAGCTGCGCGAACCCACCCATGACTGCGCCAAGCAGGTGGGGCTGTACGATGCCCAGAAGGTTGCTTGGGCTACGGAACTCAGGCGTCTTGATAAAGAGGAATCTGCTCTGGCGACCGACCTGATCAGGGAGGGAATGCTGGAAATCCTGGAAAAGCCGGGGATACCAAATTTCCTGACCGGTGAAGTAGACCCGCTCATTCTCCACCACTTCAAAAGATAAACCAAGCAGGAGTCCAGAAGATGTTCCGATTAGCACTGACAGCGTGCCTTCTTGTCATATTGGCTCTCGCGTTTCTCACGGTCCCGGACGTGAAAGCGGACTCGGGTGCGGGAGGCGCCTGAACCACCCCTCCGTTGGTGTCTGACACGGTGTTCACCGCCCGGCTGGCCGGCCTGAATGACATACGCTTGATGCAGGTGGGAGCGTGAGAAGAGCAATACGACTCCTTGAGGCAGAGCGTGACCTACAACTGGGTGGATTGGAGCCAAGATGAGTGTTCAGCTCCTTGGTACCAACCAATGCAGTTCTACGACCCCGTGTTCAAGTGCTGATAGGGGTATGTAAAATTGAGATTATAGCTACGAACCGGCCCCACCGCCCCTGGATTCCGGCCTACGCCGGAATGACGGAATGGGCCCGATAGTGAGCATTTGGGAGCGGTTTTGTATTTGAGCAAGCCTACCCTACTATGCGGTCTCACGTTCAACTGCGTAAAGTCCCAAATGAAATACATACCCCTGTCAGGTGTTTAAGTGGGGATGCCTCCGGCATGACATGATGTGGAGGACTCTGCCCGTGCTGGACGGCGGGACTGGCAGTTCCAGACCGACAACCGCGATGTTTGTTCACTGCGGCACTCGCTGGACAGCAGGGTTGAGGCGGAAGCTTGGGTTGCTTGTTGGGTTGCGGCGAACACATACTACCTCGCTATTCGGGCGGCCAATTACGATGACGAACTCACCGATGTTGAAAAAGCCAGCGTGGCGTCGTCTCCAGCGTTTATTCAGTATCCTTCGACCACTGCCACCGTGGACTGCGGCCCTCTGACCGGGCGTTGCCTTCCGGTCCATTATCTCTCCTTGGACGGCAGACCCTTTCCCCCGCAGAATCTCAGTGGCATCGCCGGACGGCAGACCCTTTTCCCTGCAGAATCTCAGTGGCATCGCCATGGACAGGCTCGTTGAACTCGAAGTGGTGCGGGCGCACCTGCAATACCGGAAAGGCCCTCCGCTCTCGCAGGATGTCAACGAGTGGAATATAGCTGGTTCCGTGAAGAACGACGGGAATCTGGCCATCAAGGTGTACTACTCGCTTGTCGCTGCGCTGGCGGAAACCGATTCGGCCTGCCCGGCACTGGGATATACAGCACCAGCCTGGAAGGTTCTCCATGTGGACCCGGGCATTTATCCCGTGGGAGTCGTGGACTCGGTATGGAAGAGCACGCCGGTCTTCGTGCGAGTATGCCGCACCACCTCTTGGGACGAGGAAAATGACGCCTTGATAGAGGTGTTCCCGAGGCGTACCCAATACGTCTGGATTGACGGCGCGGCCCAACCTGTGCGCACCAACGCCACCAAGCGGGTACGGCATTACGAGAACATCAAGTCCCGTACTTGCAGGGCCACCGGGTTGAGCTACCCCGTGGACATCACCGGCGCGTTGCTGGGCACGGACTGCGCCTCCAACCAAGCGAACGGCAATCACGCCGATTACTACAATTTCATCATTCCGAGCACCCGGAACGTCCGTATAGACCTGACCTATGCCGACGAATTCATCGACACCCACCTGTATCTGCTTGAGACACACGTCGTCACCGGGACGCTCTTGGAGGAAAATGATGACCGGAGTTCTACCACCAACAATTCCCGGATTGAGCGAAGTTTGAGCGCCGGGGCCTATACGGTGGTGGTGACCACTCACGGAACCGTTGCGGAATCAGGTGATTACCGGTTCCATATCCGGGATGGGGTTTCCACGTGCGAAACCGTGACCATAACATCTTCGAGGAATGGTGAGTGGACGGCATCCGACTGCCCTTCCAGCCGTAGGTCCCAACAACTACGTTGACTATTACAACTTCACCGTGACGGGAACGGAAGCCCGGACAGTCACGATCAACCTGACCTCGGCGTCGGACACCTACATGTATCTAATCCTGGGGAGCGATCCCGTCAGGGATCGCATATCTTGAGAGGGACGATGACGGCGGATCGGGATACAACTCCCGTATCGTGAGGTCGTTGCTGCCGGGGACGTATACGATTGCCGCAACGACGTACCGCAGGACCTTGGACAGCTACACGTTAACGGTGACGGGACACAGGTAGAGGCCGTATAGACCAGACAGGCTACAGTGCTGGAAAGCCCTTACAGCTAGACATCCCCTCTCAATCCATGATAGTGATTAGCGCGCTTGCCTCTCCGCCACCGGCTCGTCGCGGGAGCTCGAGATCGGCCCCGATATCAAGGGCGTGGGCGAATGTGAACGCTCACCCGACGGATTTGGGACACCGATCGGGCGAGTGTTGGCGAGTGTTATGAAAGGAGAGGGCGCGGGCTTCTGCTGTCACTATCGCGGACGCTGTCACTATCGCGCGCATAAACATGGGGGATGCCCCCGGAGGAAACGAAGCCACGCCAGAGGCTTATTCCGCGCCCCGATATATCCCCGTATCGGGTCTGAACGCAGCGACGGCGAACCAGAAGGAGTTAGTGTGGGGCACCGGGGTCAGCGTCTTGCCCTTCAGTGGCCCCTCGACGGCCTCACCGCGGATGTTCCAAACGCTGCCGGTCCCGGTATCGACGAAACGCCCGCCGTCGGACCTGAACATCAGCTTCTCGCCGTCGAGTTCGGCACGAAACAGGCCCGCCGCGCCGATCTGCCTCCCTGATCTGATCATTCCCTTGTCCAAGGCAGACCTGACGCCGGGCTTGAACAGCGCCACCAAGTCCACGCCGCCAACGTTGTGGTTGACCACCAACTCGGTTTCCAGAACGGAGAACGGGAAAGCGGCGTGAGTCTCTCCAATATTGACGGTCAGGACACGTTCTTTCGGTTGCAGCCGGTCGTCCAGCTCTCCGCTGTACAGGAAGGGAGGCTGGTCGACGCGGTCGTAGCCGGTGTAGGGGTTGGCGCCATAGTTTCTGAGGTAGCCGGTCTTCTTGGAGAGCACCTTGCTGTCGGGATAGATGGCCTTGAAGTCGTTCCACGAGATGATTGCCGCCGGCAGGAAGGTAAGCTTCCTGCCGGCCAACTCGCCCACGATGCCCTCTCCGGTAAGCTGTTGCCACCAAGACTCGGTTTGCCGGTCCCACATAATCAGGTCGCTGTTACGCAGTTTGCCGGTTGTGCCGAAGGTGTAGATGTCGCCGTCGAGCTCGCGGTGGAACACGATGGCCGAATTGCACAGGGGGCAGAAGGTTACGGCCACCGGTATGCCGCCGACCTCGTCGTTCACAATCTCGTGCCAAGTCATAATCTGCAATGGATAGGCCCTCGCATTGCCCTCATGTACGAAGGACACTACCGGCTCCAAGGGGTCCAAGAACTCGTCGGCCTCAGTGAACGTGACGAACGTGGGAGCATCTATGGGAGGTATGCCGTCCCGGGGAGGCCCGCCTGACATAATGCTGTCGTAAGGCACCGTGTGAAGGGAAAAGTCGGTCTCCCAGCCCCCGGTGTTGATTCCCGCCGCATTCAGCTTTTCTTCATAGCCCAAGTCCGGCTTTACTTCTACGATCGGTTCGTCGGCTTTCTCCGCAACCGGGGTTTCGGGTGGCTTTATCTTGGTGGGCGCCGGCGGATTTTCGGGTATCGCGGCGGATGTCGCGGGAGCGTCCTCCGCCCCAAAGGCGTCGCCAAGGCAGCCGACGGTGACTGCTTGGGGGCAAGGAGTCTCCTTGGGGTGCGTGACGCCCGCTGCGGCGGGGGATTGTTCGGCAGTGTTCTTAGCGGCCCCTTCCGAAGCTGGCGAGCTGGTGGTCCCACACGCGAGGAGGACCCCGGCTGCCATTACAGCCAGGAATAGTGCGGTCCAGCGAAGGTTAACGGTCATAGTGGGTCCTCCATGCCGAGACGTGAGCTATGAGCAGCGTTGCCGAGCCGGTGCTTCGTGCCCGGCCTCGGCCAAGTTATCACCGGAGACGTTACTCTAGTGTAACGGAGGGAGCCGAATTGTCGAACCCCAACCAAGGTCTGCGTAAACCCACGGCAGGCGTGGTAATATCAGTCCGCGACTTGTCAGTTGCCAAGGATGGCTGCGTATTGAATTTGCGCCCTGATCGAATAGAGAAGCGGAGGACGTTATGAAACTGCTCAGAATATCTCGCATCGACCACGAACCCATTCCCACCGCCACGCCCATAGAGGGTTGGACCGGCGGCGAGGTCAGCCGCACGCGCCAACCCCTGCTGCCCGACGGGGCCAGCGAGTTTTTCAGCAGCAGCGTGGTCAACTTCAGCAAGGGAGCTACGACAGGCTGGCACCGCCACGACACCGACCAGATTCTGGTAATCACCAGCGGCAACGGCATTGTGGCCAACGAACAGGAGTCTCACCAGGTAAGCGTGGGCGACGTGCTGCAGATACTCGCCGGAGAGAACCACTGGCACGGAGCCACCGCCAACTCGTACATGGGCCATATTACTATTACGGGAATTACCGGCTAAGGGGTTTCTGACAAATGGTTCCAGGCATAAACCGGAGGTTAACGTCATGGTGGTAAAACGGCCTACCGTCGAAGAGTTTTTCCGAATAGCGGAAGCATACAACCTGAACCCATCGCCGGCCGACGTGGAGTCCTTTATCGAGTTGAGCCAGCCCATCCTGGACTCGTATGCCCGGTTGGACCAGCTTACCGCGCCGAGCTTGCCGGTCAAATACCCGCGTTCCCCGGGGGCGCGACCTCAGCCGGAAGATAATCCGTTGGGCGCTTGGTACTGGCGTTGCGAAATAACCGGGCCTTCCGGCGGCATCCTCTCCGGCAAGACGGTGGCCATCAAGGACAACGTTTGCGTGGCCGGCGTTCCCATGATGAACGGCACCAGCGTACTGGAAGGCTACGTTCCCGACATTGACGCCACCATCGTAACGCGAATTCTGGATGCCGGCGGCTCCATACTCGGCAAGTCGGTGTGCGAAAGCCTGTGCTTCTCCGGCGGTAGCCATACGTCGGACACCGGGCCGGTCCACAATCCCCATGACCACGCGCGCACTGCGGGCGGGTCTTCCAGCGGCAGCGCGGCGTTGGTCACGGCGGGAGAGGTGGACATGGCCATCGGTGGCGACCAAGGCGGGTCGATCAGGATACCGGCTAGTTGGTGCGGCATATACGGACTCAAGCCGACCTATGGGCTGGTCCCTTACACCGGAGTCTTCCCAATAGAGCTAACCCTGGACCACACCGGGCCGATGGCGCGGACTGCTGCCGACGTGGCGCTGTTGCTGGAAGCAATCGCCGGCCCCGACGGGCTGGACCCCAGGCAGAAAGGCGGCCTCCCCGGGCAGGCTTATACCCAAGCGTTGACCGGAGACGTGACCGGGCTCCGCATAGGGATCGTGCAGCAAGGGTTCAATTTGGAGGAGTCTGAAGCGGACGTGGACCAAGTTGTAGAGAACGCGGCCCGCTCGTTCGAGAGTATGGGAGCGCAGGTGGGGACGGTTTCCATACCCTGGCACTTGGATGGCATTCACATCTGGCGTGCCATCGCGGTGGAAGGGGCTACGATGCTGATGGTGGCTGGCAACAGCATGGGCACCAATTGGAAAGGCCACTACACCACTGGCTTGCAGGACGTGTATGCCCACGGATGGCAGAGCCGTGCCGACGACCTGTCGGAGACCACCAAGCTGGTGGTGTTGATGGGACAGTACATGCAGGACAGGTATCACGGGCACTACTACTCCAAGGCCCAGAACTTGGCCAGGGCGTTGACGGCCGCCTATGACCAAGCCCTCAGCGAGTACGACCTGCTGGTAATGCCGACCCTGCCGATGAAAGCGACGGTTATCCCGCCCGCCGATTGCAGCCGCCAGGAGTACACCGACCGGGCGCTGGAAATGATCCCCAACACCTGCCCATTCGACGTAACCGGCCACCCGGCGATCTCGGTCCCCTGCGGCACATCGGACGGGTTGCCCATAGGCATGATGCTGGTGGGCCGTATGGGGGACGACGCCACCGTCCTGCAGGCCGCCGACGCCTACGGACGCAACAATTAGGGCCCGGCTATGGCAGGACGGTGTCCGGATTCTCCTGGATGTATTGGGCCTGCCGGACGCCGAAGTCCTCTTGAAGCTGCACTGTAAGTCCACCGTCTACCACGAGCGAGTGGCCGGTTATAAACGAGGCCTCGTCCGAACACAAAAACACAACGGCGTTGGCCACGTCCACCGGCCGCCCGACTCTTCTCAGCAGGTACTGGTCCGCCAGAAATCGCGCCCCCGACGGGTTGGCGTTGGCGGCGGCTTGGATGCGTTCCGTGGCTATATGGCCGGGGCAGATGGCATTGACCCTGATTCCCATAGGCCCGAAATCGGTGGCCATCTGCCGCGTCACGCCAATCACGGCCGACTTACCCGCTTGGTAGACGAGCTTTCCGGGGGCCATCAAAATGCTTTGCACCGAAGCCATGTTGATGATGCTGCCGGCTCCTGTCTTCCGCATCTCGGGCACGGCGTACTTGACCCCGAGGAATATAGACTTCACCAGTATGCTCATTCCGGCGTCCCATTCCTCTTCAGATACCTCCAACGCCCCGCGCAGTCCCTGGCCGTGGGTGGGCGTATACCCGTTGTTGACCAGAATGTCCAGCCTGCCCCACAGGCTTGAGGCCTTCTCGACCATCGCCTGGATGTCCGCGTGACTGTACAGGTCGGCCCTGAAGCTTTCGGCTACGCCTCCGGCTTCTCGTATGGTCGCCGCGTTAGCCTCTGCGGCGTCCATGTCTATATCGATAACCAGGACTTTCGCCCCCTCCTCCGCCAGCCTCCGCGAACAAGCGCCTCCGATGCCCTGCGCGCCGCCGGTCACAATCGCCACCTGACCATCCAATCTCCCCACAACTCACCTCCATACGTAAGGAGCCGTCGCCTTCCCGCTGTGTGCTTGAGATAGGGTTGCCCATGAAATATGGCTCAGGGCATTGTAACCTATGGATTGGTTGTTGCGTTTTGAGATGCGTATGTGTATGCTTATATGAACACATACGCATACGGAGACACGATGAGAATCGGCATCAACATTCCCAACGAACTGATGAAGCGAATCGAGCCCTTCAGGTCCGAAATAAACTTATCCCAAGTTTGCCGGGAAGCAATCGAGAAATTTGTGATGAATGACGTGCGCATCAAGGACCGAACCGCCAACGATGGCATGGACGAGCATGCCATGCGGCTCGCAAATCCGCCGCTAATCGAACCCGACTGGGTTGGCTACGCCTTGGATGACGCGCGGGGCTGGGTGATGGCGGTGGATCTGGAGGACTGGGATGAGTTCTGGTATCGCCACGATTTCTTTAAAGACAGAGGTGATGATTTAACGTGGTTGGCTCAACTTCCGGGAGGACCTGATGTCATGCATTTTGGCCACCGACAGAGTGAACACAAAGAGTGGTTCATTCAGCAGTGCGCGGTCAATGATGGCCCTGGTGGACTTGAACAAGCCCGGAAGCAGTACTCTCACACATGGCTCAGCTATGTAAATGAAGTCCGGCAAAAACAATTGCAGCTTTACGAGGATATCCATAAGAAGACGCTTGCCGACCGGGAACGGGCTTTGCGGGAACGACCTGAGCCGGGAGTGCCCTCACATTTGTTGCCTTGACGCCCAGAGTGCGGATGACCTTATGAGTCAACACATGTGTATGAAACGTTATACATTCAGCACCGCGTCGATGAGGCGTCATGTTTCGGCTGCTGCTGAGCCATTCCGTACCGCTTCAAGGAATCTTCCAAAGCTGGGACTGCGTTGGGCAATCACCTGGGGATTTAAGCTCTTTGCAATCTCTTCTGAAACCAACGCGGTATAGCGGCGGTTGCCAAGTAAATGTTTCAAATGATGCTTTGGGTTTTGAATATCGTCGGGCCTTGAAGTGTCTACATGTCCCGGCGCTTGACCACTCAGGTAACTTCTCAGACCCTCGGCGTCGGCAAAATACCATGCCTCAAGGTGCCACTGTGCATAGGCGAACTGAATGCTATGTGGTGGACCATTGCTTAATCGTCCGGGAAGGTCTGCCTTGAATGGATGCAATTCCTGGTCGGGATCCTTCCCGTCAAGGTCGATCAGAACAACAACCTTATCCGGCGGCTGACCGGCGTACAACACGGACTTAATGAGCGTTTCAGCCATCGACACGCTGAGTTTTCTGTTTCCCCGTGGAATGCTGACGCTTACGTCAATGTCATGGTCTCGCAGATGCGACACAAGATGTGGGAGGGCGCGTCGCTCAGTTTCCCCGGACGCGATGACGGCAACGTGTTTAGTCACAGAGGTTAACCCCCGAAACCTTTTGTTTCGTAGTATTCACCCAGACCGAAACCTGATTCTTCCAACGCTGTGCGGACCCCATCCGGGTTATCCTCTTTCAAAACGACCGTTCCCCCTTGTAGATTGCGCCGCACGATGCTTACAGCAGCGGGGTCGTCAAGAAAGTCAAGCAACAGAGGTGAGTGTGTGGTTACGATGAACTGGACCCGGCCTTGCGCGTCTAACAAATGGAGGACGAAAGAGGAAAGAGCGGCCGGGTGGATGTAGTTCTCAGGCTCTTCGATGCCGATCAGGTTGACGTCTTCATCCCCATATAAGGCCGTCATCAGCGCCAGCATACGCAGTGTGCCGCTGGATACACCCATCTGGTTCACAGAAAATCGAAGTCCCGGTTCCTCCTGCACAAAATAAAAGCGTTCTTCGGACTCACGAGGATCGATTTTATTGGGGAGTCCAACCACCTCCCGTGTCGACATCACTATTCGTTCCAAAACTTCAGGCGACGAATTTTTCAAAGTGTGTAAGGTTTCGCCAAGGTTCCTGCCGTACGGGTCGAACCGAGGGAAGTCTGACCCTCCCAACCAGTCTCTCCGGAGCAAGAAGGGGCTTGGGTCAAAGAAACCCCACCTGGCCACGAACTCCGCAACTTCACGAGCGGGAAAAGACGCGTCCGCAGAGGCGGCAGCTAACGCACACACGGTTGGCGCCTGTTTCAGAATGACTCCCGCTCTTTTTTCGCCGGACCACCACTCTCCGTCACCTTTTTCGGCGTTGAGCAGTTCTTGCGGTGGAAACAAATGCGGGAACCCTCGGACATGTTCATAAACATCAAAATCAACGGGTCCCTTGACCAACCGGACTGACCATTCGAACCTAGTGGGACCTTCTTCAAGTAGGACTGCCAGCTCGATAAAGTCCGCGTAGTCACCCTTCCAGGCAAGGTTCAGAAAACCACCGCGAGAATAAACTGGGATGCGGAAATCTCGGGTTTGGACTCCTTCATGGAGGAAGCGAAGGGCATCGAGTATGGTGCTTTTCCCGGATGCGTTGGCGCCGATGAAAAGGTTAAGGTCGCCAAAATCGATGCTTGCATCGTGGAGACTGCGATAATTTTTCGCCGTAAGCTTCAAGAGCTTCATTTGCTCACGCAACCCCGAAGAACCAACTTTGGAACTGTGTCTGCTGATATTCTAATAACTATGGTCCAAGAAGGGTAGTTTTCCAGACGACGGTTTAGACTAACAGACGCTGCCCAGCCCCGGCCCCATGCTATAATTCCGCCATGACTCTCTCCGCCGATATTCTCGAAGGGTTGAACGACGCGCAACGAGAGGCCGTGGAGCATATCGACGGCCCCCTCCTCATCATAGCCGGACCTGGCAGTGGCAAGACCCGGGTTATTACCCACCGCATCGCCTATCTTGTACGTGTTTGCGGGGTAAGCCCGTTCAGCATCCTCTCCATGACCTTTACTAACAAGGCGGCACGGGAGATGAGGGACAGGATGGAGCGGTTGGTGCCCGGACGGGCTGAGTCTCTAAGAACGGGCACCTTCCACTCATTTTGTGCTCTCCTGCTGCGGCTGGAGGGCGAGCGGATAGGGTTGCCGCGGGCCTACTCCATTTTCGACGCCGACGACCAACTGTCCTTGATCAAGCAAGCCATGGAGATGGCGGAAGTCAATCCCAAGCAGGTCCCCGCTCAAGGGATTCGGAGCGTCATTTCCCGGGCCAAGAGCGTGCTGCGAGACTCCCGAGGCTTGGGCCACTACAGCCAAAATTACTTTGAAGAGGTCTCGGCACGGGTCTATCGCCACTACGAAGAGCTCCTGATCCGGAACGGAGGGGTCGACTTTGACGACCTGTTGATGAGGTCGGTGCAGCTTCTGCAAGAGCATCGGGACGTTCAGGAGAAATACCAGGAACGCTACCAATACCTGATGGTGGACGAGTTCCAGGACACCAACATCGCCCAGTACCGGTTGGCCAAGCTGCTGACAGGGGAGGACGAAAACATCTGTGTCGTGGGGGACCCCGACCAGTCCATCTACTCTTGGCGCAGCGCGGACATTCGCAACATCCTCAGCTTCCAGAACGACTACCCGAAGGCGAAGACCATTTCGTTGGAGCAGAACTACCGGTCCACCAGCAACATTCTGGAGGCTGCGCAAGGGTTGATCTCAGTCAACGGGATGCGGTTGGAGAAAGACCTCTTCACCGAAAACGGGGAAGGGGAAGCGGTGCTGGTCCACGAGGCTTACGATGAGGAAGAAGAGGCCGATTTCGCCATCGGCGAAATCACCCGGTTGGTGCGCCAGGAGCGAGTGAAGCCCGGCGACTGCGCCGTTATGTACCGGGTCAACGCCCAGTCCCGCGCCTTGGAAGAGGCCTGTATGGGCCGGGGCATCAAGTACCGGTTGGTGGGAGGAGTCCGGTTTTACCAGCGCCGCGAGGTAAAGGACTTGATTGCCTACCTGCGGTTGGTGCACAACCCTCTCGACGAAGTTAGCCTTGCCAGGGTGATAAATGTTCCTCTCAGGGGCATAGGCGCCAAATCGATTTCCGAGTTGTCCCAGTGGGCTGAGCAACAAGGAATATCCCTGATGGCTGCCATGCAGCGCGTGGAAAGCGCTGTCACTCAACAGCAGCCTTGTCCGGCGCCATTGACCAACCGGGCCGCCCAATCCATCGCTAAATTTGCCACCATGCTCCAGACCTTAATCGACAACAGCCTGCGACTGCCCATTGTAGACTTCATAGACTTGGTGCTGGAAGAAACAGGCTACCGGGCCTACCTAGAACGCGGCGACGATGACGTCGGCGAACGATGGGAAAACGTCCTGGAATTTCGCGATACAGCCCAGGAGTTCAACGCTGAGACTCTGGGAGACGGCTTGGCCAGTATGCTGGAGCGGGTGTCGTTGGTGGCCGATGTTGACAGCTACGAAGAATCCGACGATTCCCTGACGCTGATCACCTTGCACCAAGCCAAGGGACTGGAGTTCCCGGTGGTGTTCATCGCCGGCTTGGAAGAGGGGCTATTGCCCCACAGCCGCTCCATGGAGAGTGAACAAGAACTGGAAGAGGAACGCCGGTTGTGTTACGTGGGCATCACCAGGGCGCAGCACAAGCTGTACCTGCTCAGGGCCTTCCGCCGGGCTTTGTGGGGCAACAGCGGCCCGACTATTCCCTCCCGGTTCCTGCGGGAAATTCCTGACCGCTTGGTGAAATCCGCCGCCAAGTCGAATCCACAAGGGCAGCCGGCCCGGACTTCCTCTTGGACCAACAACGCTCTTTCCAACTCCGCTCCACCGGCCGCCGCACCGTCAAGGCCGGTCCCCCACATCGGCGAGTTGGTCCGGCATTCGGTCTTTGGAGAAGGGGTGGTGATAGACTGCGTCGAGGCCCTTGGCGACCATGAAGTAACCGTCCATTTTGAGGGTGACGTGGGAGTCAAGCGCCTGCTCCTCAGCTTTGCGCGGTTGGAAAAGGTAGAGGGATAGGGGCAATCCGCATTTTTTCTGAATCTGGATTCACAGGATTAAAGGATGCACAGGATTGAGAATATCCTGAAAATCTCGAAATCTTGTAAATCCAGATTCAGACAATAGCCCGTTTGACACCAATAGGCGTCGGGGTGGATTATAGACGCCGGTTTACGGTTACCAACTGATATAAATTCAGAATGTTCAGGAGGCGTTGCAGTGAAAGCCGCCGTTTGTTACGAGGTCGGGAAGCCGATGGTCATCGAGGACGTGGAGTTGGATGACCCCAAGGCCGGCGAGGTATTAGTGAAGGTTGGCGCTGCCGGTATATGCCGCAGCGACCGCCACTTCATGCATGGGGATGCGAAGATCAACCTGCCGGCGGTGTTGGGCCACGAAGGCGCGGGCACAGTGGAGAGCGTAGGCCCGGGAGTGACGTCGGTCAACCCCGGCGACCAAGTCATCTTCTCCTTTGTCCCGGCCTGCGGACGCTGCAAGTCGTGTTTGGACGGGCGGTCCCACCTGTGCGACAACCACATGGCCAGCGGGCCGTTCATGTACGACGGCACAACCAGGCTGCACAAGGGAGGCCAGCGGATCCATCACATGGGCAAGGTCGCCTGCTTCGCTGAGTACGCCGTAGTCCCGGAAACCGGCGTGGTGCCGGTGTCTTCGCCCATTCCCATGGACAAGGCCGCCATGATCGGCTGTTGCGTTATGACCGGCGTGGGTGCGGTCATATTCAATGCCAAGGTGACGGCGGGCAGCACCGTGGCAGTGGTGGGATGCGGTGGCGTGGGCGTCAACGTCATCATGGGCGCCCGCTTGGTGAACGCCACCAAGATCATCGCCATCGACATCAGCGAGAGCCAACTTGAGTTCGCTATGCAGTTCGGCGCGACTCACACCATCAACGCCCGCGACCAGGACCCGGTGGCCCAAGTGAAAGAGCTTACCGGCGGCAAAGGCGCCGACTACACCTTTGAGGTCCTGGGTTCTCCCGAAACCGCCAAGGCCGCCTTCGATATGTGCGCCAAGAGCGGCACGGCGACTATGGTGGGCATTGCCCCCACCGGCGCCGAGGCATCGGTGAACTTGGTGGATCTGGTGCGGATGGAAAAGACGGTTAGGGGTTGCTACTACGGCTCCGGCGCCCGCACCGACATGCCCACCATGGTTGACCTGTATTTGGCGGGCAAGTTGAATCTGGATGATTTGGTGGTGAGGCACTACAGCCTGGACCAGATAAACGAGGCCTACGACGACATGGACAAAGGCGAAGTGGGCCGCGGCGCCATAGTTTTCTAGCAGCCAGAAGTTTGATGCTTGACGAAGTCGTCGTCAAACTGGTGGAGACCGAGCAAGAACTGGAGGGAGCCATCAGCATCCGGTTCCGGGTCTTCGTTTCCGAGCAATCGGTCCCGCCGGAAGAGGAACTGGACGACGCCGACGCCGACGCCACCGCGACCCACGCCATTGCCATATCCCAAGACAAGGTTATCGGCACCGGCAGGTTGATTGTGCAAGACGAGTCCATCGCCATCATCGGCCGCATGGCGGTGGACCTGGAGTGGCGCAGGAAGGGCGTCGGTGGCCGTATCCTGACCTTCCTGGAACAGGAAGCCCGCTCCCGCGGCCTGCGTCAATCCCTCCTCCACGCCCAGGAATACGTCAAGAGCTTCTACGCCAGCCACGGCTACGCCGAGCATGGGGACGTGTTCCTGGAGGTTGACATTCCGCATGTGGAGATGCGGAAAGAGCTTTAAGGCGGGTGGTAGCGTTAGCATGGTCTTCGCGCTGCCAACGCGGTTATCTACTGGCGTCTATTCGTTCGTCAAAGGCCGATCAATTCTGTCGATTGAGCAGCAGCCCCTGTCCAAGTGGTTATTTTCTCCAAAACATCCTGGCGAATGTCATCGCAAAAATCGACAATTCTGCACCTGTCGAATAACAACCCAGCGTCGCTTGCTGCGTTGTACCAATCGTTTCGAGGCAAAGCCTCAGCAACAAAGAACATACGAGATGGCGGCAGACTCAGAGGTGTTTGCAGCCATTTTCTGCAAAACGAATCGGGCTGGAGTTGAGTGAGTGTGTTCTTGTAATTGGTCCCGGTCTTACATTGGCCAAAGGCTATGAACTTCCCTGGCAACTGATCCGAAAAGTGTTTCCACAGGACAACATCGAGTTTGCCGTCTTTCTCATTCGGAGTAGTATCGTCCCGGCTCGCGTATCCGTTACCTTCTCTAATTTTGGCGCAAAGGTCGTCAACCTTTGCACGGAAACCAAGGACGGAGGCGGAGGTACCAAACACGAGGCTCTCCGCGCGTTTACCCAAGTAATGTCGTCCGGCTTCTGCTGAGAGTTCTTCAAAGAGGAGTGTCCCATCAATATTGGCATGAACATGGTTATTGCTCATGTTTAGTCGTGTTGCCAATAGCAGATACTTGTAGACTATATATTTGCTGTTGCCAGCATTCTGAATAATGATGTGTAGTGCATTTCCATTTCCATCAACGTCAAACGGGTACCCGCCATCGCAAGCCTCTATACGTCGCTCGATCTCTTGAAATGCCCCTTCGACGTCCTTGGGAAATTCTTCTTCTTCTGGCACGCCGTCAGAGTAATCATGCTCGGCAAGTCTGCCAAGAGACTGAGTCAATTCAGTCGCTGACACAGTTCCCTGCTGCCAGCAGACCAGTTCGGCGAAGTCGGCAAGTTCGTGCTCAGGTGCACGAGGGGATGGCCCCCCCGGCCACTTGAACATTAGGGACTTCCCGAGGTGCGCTTCCGCGGTCGAGGATTGCGCTTCCGTTCCATTTCCTCGTAGAGGTCGTATGCGAGATCCGTTACGTCCCCTGCGATTCTGATCAGTTGTTCTGAACCGTCGTATGCCGTAGATAAAAGGCTATGTGCCTTCTCAAGGTTCCGTTTAGCGGCATGAAGAGATTCCTCGAAAACAGTAGACGATGGCCTGCTTATTTCAAAGGCGCGTGTGAGTTCACTACCTGCACGAAGGGCAGCAACTGCCTCTCTGTTTGTGAGGACTGCGTCAAGGTTCCTTAAGTCGGGGTTCTGTGACCGAATGACGGGGCGTATATCATCCCTCTTGCTACCATACAACCACAGGCAAAGTTCACGAAGTTCGTTCTTTTTCTCGAGGGGGACTGGCTCCTCACCCTCTTCCATGTCAGGAAGCAATCCAATAAACGAGGCAATTCCATCGTAGCTAATGCCCGTATACAAATGTGAGAAAGAGAAATGTCTATTGTATCGGTCCTCCCTGTCGAACGCTTTCATCTGCTCCGCTTGCTCGATGACCATCAGACCCCGAAACAGCCTTTGGACAGTCCTGTGCGTATCGCCGATCTGCCTAGCGATGTCTTCCAGTGGGACCCCGTAATTCCTATGAACGTCGGCGGTGTACATAGACTTAGCGTAGCTGCTCCATTTGGCCGGCCCGTTTACATGTTTGAAACCGAGGTATCGCCAAGCGTTCTTACGGGTGTCTAGCAAGACTGGGAGATCCTTGAGACCGTTCCTTTCTTCCTCAGAGATTTCGGGAACACTTATATTCAAGGTCTGGGCCAGTTCCGGTTCGAGAAGCAATCTGACCGCCGCGAGACGTCTGTTTCCTTCGATTACCACATTATTGCCGTTCTCATGCATGACGATGATGGGCTCGTGTGAAAAAAAGCCGCTGGCTTGTATGGACAAGACCAACTCTCTCACGTCCATCACGTCCCACAGTACTTTAATTATCTCGGCTTCTGTGGAGTTAGTACTCAGGTCATATTCGAAAAGCCGCGGATTCTTGAGATCGAAAACAAGATCTGAGACTTTCATCCAGCGAGGAGCCTCTTCCGTAGTCATTTCACTTCCCTATCTTAGGTAAGGTCCGTTACTTTCTCTGGCGCGTCGACTGACGCCGAGGAGGCAGGCAGGAGCACCTGAGGTGCCGAAATTAAGAGTTCCTCCACCTTCCGCCTTCCCTGGAGACTATACTCCAGCGAGAGACGGGATATTTCGCAGGTTGCATACAGGCTTCTAATAAAATCTGTGTCGTCATAGGACATTAACCACATGAAATCGTCCCGGCCTTGTATGTACCGGGCCAGTTCCCTGTGGTCTTGATCCTCGTAGAAGTCCATGTGGAGACGATTGCCATTCGAGTAGTACGGAGGGTCCAGATACGCGAAGACTGTCTGTTGGTTATGCCCAGGAGTCAGGCACTTGGTCAAAAAATGGAGTGCGTCCATGTTAGTGACGTGGATTTGCTCTCGTAATTTCCCGATTGCGAGGATTCGCTCTGCAAGGCTTTCCCTGTAGAAGCGGGCGTCAATCTTCCACTCTCCAGTTTGTGCGTAGCCTCCGATAGGAGCAGCACCGGAGATGATGCCCGACCGGTTACAGCGGTTCAAGTAAAAGACTGCGAAACCAAGCTCAAAAGGCTTGCCTTGGTCGGCGATCGAATAGACCTCTTGTTGTCTACGCCACTCCGTAATGGTCACGGGGACGGACATGATATCCTCCGCGAACCTGTCCGGCTCACGGAGCACAGTATTCCAAAATGTGGCGATGCGGGAGTCTAGGTCATTCAGGTGTATCTCAGAGACGACGCCTTCCCTGAGGAGTCTCAACGCTGCTCCCGCGCCACCAGCGAAAGGTTCCAAATACGAACAGCCAGAAAGGCCATTCAGATCAATCGTCCGGGTGAGAAACCCAGCGAGCGACGCTTTCCCACCTGGGTATCTGAGCGGGCTGTCGAACCTCGTGGACAATCGGCCATTCTGAAGTGACATATTTTCGACGTCAGTTTGCCAGCAACCATGTCAACAATCAAGATGGCCAGAAATCCCAAGAGAAGTCCATACCCGCAAAGGAATCCTCCAATCACCACAACCCCCCCGGTAAACCGCAGACGTTGAAGTTTCAGAGGCTGAAATATGCTGACGGGCACTACCGTTACCGATGTCGGCCTATCAATAAAATCGATCCAAACACACCACACCCAATTGGGCGCAGGTTTCCATAGCCGATAGGGTGTGCTTGGATAGGTGCTGTCGAGTAAGGGTTGGGTAGGAAGCGTTAGGCCCTACGCGGTAGCCGGTACAGCCGCCTCTTCTATCACCCGTACTTCCATCTTGGCGATGTGGCTCGTGGGCACGTCTCCCAAGGCTTTCCGTCCGGGGGAGGCGAAATACGCGGCTTCCTTGTCCGCGATTTCGTCGGCGCTGTTGAACCGGCGCACCCAGATGAACTCGGTGCGGTCTGCGTTGACCCAACTGGCAACCACGGGCACGCCGATGCTGTCGTGGATAGGCCGTATCTGCTCCTCGAACAGCTTGACCCAGGAGTCCATCATTCCCCGGTTAATGGTGTAAATCCGCAGTTGAGAAACCATGTGTTTACCTCCGTTCTTTGAGAGTTTGTCTAGCTTACCTGATACTGTTTAAAGGCATCCTCACTGAAGTTCAGCCCCAAGCCGGGCTTGTCGGGCAGGACAAGGTCCCCGTCGACGATTTCCGGCGTTTCCTCGAACAGGCGCAGGGTCCAGGGCATATACTCCACCGTCAGGCCGTTGGGTATGGCGGCCATGAGCTGGATGTGGATTTCAGGCACCAAGTGGCTTACGACCGGCAGGTTGAAGGCCTCGGCCATGCCGGTCACCTTTTTCCACTGGGTGATGCCTCCGACCCGCAACAGGTCGATCATGACGATGTCTATCGAGCGGGCTTCCAGCATGTGGCGGAAGGGCCGGATGCCGTAAACGTACTCGCCGGCAGCGATTGGAATGGTCAGGGCATCGGCCACCCGGGCCAGGCCCTGATAGTCGTCATGAGCGACCACGTCCTCCAACCAGAACAGGTGGTACTCTTCCACGCGCTTTCCGATGTCGATGGCTTGGTTGACGTTCCACAGTTGGTTGATGTCGCACATCAGGTCGATGTCGGGGCCGATGCCGTCACGCAATACCCGTATGCGGTCCACTTCCTTCGCAGGAGTCGACTCCGCGCCCATCTGGGTCTTCATTTGCTTGAATCCCATGTTGACCAGCCGCGGGCCGGCCTCGGCCAAGTATTCCAGGTTCATTTCTCTGACCAGAGCGCCGCTGGCGTAGGTGGGCACCCGGTCCCTGAACCCGCCGAGCAGTGAACAGACCGATTGGTCCAGCGCCTTGCCCTTGATGTCCCACAGTGCGGTGTCGATGGCGGACAGGGCCAGTGTGAAGATGCCGCCGGGGCCGGAACCGCCCGCGCTGCGGCGGATGTTTTCCGAGATGGCTTCCACGGCCATGGGGTCCCTGCCTATAACCAGTTCGCAAAGCCCGTCCACCGCGGCCCTCAGCGTTGCGCTCATGGGCGCAGCGCTGGTGCCGGGGGCGAAAGTCAGGCCGATGCCCTGGATGCCCTCGTCGGTGTCCAGCTCAAGGGTCACAAACTCCCTGGTGGCGCCTCCGGTGGGGACATCAATCACCAAGGGACTGTCAGCCGGGGTGCGCAACACCCGTGTTTTTGCTCGCGTTACTTGCATTGAGCGCCTTCCTCCGGTTGAAATGGCCGGTGGTTGAGGGAGTGTGCCGCGGCCCCTCTACCGATGGAACAAGTTTACCACGAACCAGTTTAGGAGCCATTCTAAGTTTGATTCTTAAACCGGGGTCATGTAAGATTGTCACCAGCCTTGGGCCGAATGCGGCGCCAAGGCGTGATATGTCTTTAGGAGAGATGGCTATGCCGGAGGTCAAGGAGCTCAACCTGGTCTGCATGTCTGGCCAGGGTTCGGTTCAGGCCGGTGAGGCGCTGGCCAAGTTGTACGCTCAGGAAGGAGCCTTCGTTGCCGTCAACGTCTACCCGGGCACCCGGGCCCGCAGCGCGCCGGTTATCAACTACCTCAAGGTATCCGACGCACCGGGGTTGGCCAGTTGCGCCAACTACCATCCAACGGAAGTCATAGTCTTTCAGGAAGAGTTGCTTCTGACTGCCAAGGAGAACTCTCACGAACTGGTGGCCGACGCCATCGGGCGTATGAACCAGGGCGTCCTGCTGGTCAATTCACCCAAGCCGCCGGAAGAAATAGACCTTCCTTACGGCTTGCAGGGCGTGGTGGCGACGGTGGACGCCACCGGCATCGCGGCGAGGCTTCTGGGACGCAATCCTCCTCCCGTTGGCCTGACGCTGCTGGGAGCTTACTCCAAGGTGACCGAAAATATCAACCTGGACGACCTTTTTGAGGTTATCCGAGAGACGTTTCCCGGCAACGTTGGCGAACGCAACGTGCAGGCCGCGCAAGAGGCCTTCGAGCAGGTGCAGGTTACGGGCGTAAGCTTCCAAGTAGACCGCCAGCCGGCCCATCTGCAAAGGGCCAATGTTGAGGACCTTCCCCAGTATTACCGGTTCGACCGTTACGAGGAGTTGCCCGGCTACCGGCGGGGAAGCCCTTTTGTGTGGCGGGACAAAATCCCGGTCTGCGAAGACGCCAAGTGCATTTGCACCGCCAGCTGCATTAGCGAAATCGTGTGTCCTGATGGGACCGGTTTCATCGTCCGGCAGGGACTGGAGCACCAAGGCTACCGGATAGACTTGGACTTCTGCCGGGGCTGCGGCCTTTGCGCCCAAGTCTGTGTAGGGTCGGCCCTGGACATGGTGGATGAGGACCAAGTGAAGAAAATCAACCCCAACTTCCAGTCTATTACTATTGAACCTCACATCGGCGAGGTGGCCTCCCGCCAACGTTTCAGAGAGACACCGGACGCCGGGGCCGAAAGCCAGGAGGAGTAACGTCTATGTCATCTCAAGCTCCGGTCAGGCGGTTGGCCTTAACCGGGAACAAAGCTGCTGCCCGCGCATTGATGCTGGCGCGAATACAAGTGTTGTGCTATTTCCCAATCGGTCCCTCCGATGAGGTCGGCGAAGAGGTTTCCCGGTACATGCAGCGGGGAACGTTCAGCGCCAAGTTGATCGAAATGGAGCACGAGCGCAGCGTGATGAACGCCCAGATCACCACCACTCAAGCGGGCGCGCGGGCTTCTTTTGCGACCAACTCCGAGGGCCTATTAATAGCGGCCCAACAACTGATTTTTGCATCTTATGCCCGGGTACCCATCGTCATAGTGGTGGCCCACCGGGCGCTGGAACCGCCCGCGGTGGTGCGGACTGACGATCAGGACACCATCATGTACCGGGACATCCACTGGATTCACTATCACTGCGAGAACGCCCAGGACGTTCTGGACACCGTTATCCAAGCCTACCGGGTTAGCGAACACCCCGACGTATTGCTGCCGACTTTCGTTACTTATGACGGTTGGGAAGTGTCCCACAACAGCTATCCCATCGAGTTGCCTTCCCAGGAAGCGGTGGATAGCATCCTGCCCCCGTTGGTGCTGCCGCCGGAACTGGACTTCGTCAAAAACCTGGACTTCGCCGAATATTATTCCGGGACCCGGATGAGCGGCTACGGTTACATTGACGTTGACCGGGAGTACATGGAGCGAAGGTACCAGTTGGACCACGCGTTGAACGTCACCGCTAAGGACGTCATCCGGCAGACTCATAAAGAGTACGTGGAAAAAGTGGGCCGGGGTTACGGCGGCCTGATTGAGACTTACAACCTTGAGGACGCAGAGGTGGCCGTGGTCGCCATGGGTTCCTTGGCTTCCACGTCCCGGTTCGCTATCGACCGTTTACGGGAGCAGGGCAAGGCGGTGGGACTGGTGAAGATCCACACCTTCCGCCCCTTCCCGAGTGAAGACCTCATCAACGCGCTGAAAGATGTGAAAGCAGTAGTCGTGTTGGACCGCAACACCGTAGCGGCCGTGTACCATGACCTGCGCAGCACCCTGTTCGGCCAGATAGCCCCGCCGATGGTCCTGGGCAGAACGGTTGGGCTGGGCGGCAGGGACGTTACCCACTACGACGTAATGTACATGGCGGAAGAGGGTTTGAAGGCGGCCCGCCAAGGGCACCCAGACCAACAGGTCTCTTGGCACTTCGACGTGGTTGAAGACGAAAACATGCTGGAGCGGTTGCTGCGGGGTTAGAATGATGGGTTTCGGCCCACGTCCAGCTCAACGACGGCCGTTGACAACCGGCCGTGTGGGAAAGAAGGAAACGGAGGATTAGCACGGACAACCTAGAGACGGACCGCGAAGACGGTTGCGGCTCAAAAAACGACAGGGAATCAATCTGGAGCGTAGAAAGGGGAACGAAGAACCTTTACTTCACCCTTTTCATCGTTCAGTCAATAGCCGGCATAGGACTGGTGGTTTGGAGAGCGATTCTTCAAAATAAAAGCCCGTTGGAGTCCACAGTTACGGTATGGCAGGAGTCCGCGACAATTATCGCAACCTCCGCCGGGACCGCCATCATAATCGCCGAGGTATGGAAGTATACCATGGTATTGGCAAGAAGCCTTGAAGAACGTCTTAAAAGGACACGTGAGAAGCGTCGTGAGGAGGGTCGCGCCGAAGAGAGGGCGAAATGGGAGGCGTGGAACAATCGCCGCATGGCGGCGGAGAAGGACAACAGGCCTTTTGACGAGCCTGCTCCAAGCGTGGAGCAGCAGGAAACGTTATAATCCATAATGACACATCAATCCTCCGTGGGCCCCTTTTCAAAGGGACAAGCATGGGGAACTGACAGGGAGAGAAAGTCATGCCTATAAAAATGGTGATGGAGACCGAAGATAAACGGGTCCACATGAACATCACCGCCAACCAGTGTCCGGGATGCCCAGAGAACCTGGCGACCCGGCTGGTGATGCAGACCGTGTTCGATTATTTGAAGGACGAAGACCCAATTATTTTCGGGCAAGGCTGCGGCATTGGCCGGGACTTCCTCCAGCGCAGCGGCTTGGGCACCCACGACAGCGGCATAGTCGGGATGCTTACGGCAATGGAAATCCGGGGCATCAGCCGGCCCATCGTGGTCATCGACGGCGACGGGCAGGTAGACCTCGGCTTGGAGGACCTGGCGACGGCGTTCCAGCAGGGTTACAAGTACCTTCACGTGGTCTGCGACAACCAAGCCCACGCCGCCAGCGGCAGCCACGCCACCGGCAGCACCCACCCGCTGGCCCGCACCGGTGTGCGCCCGTCGGGCAAGCTGCGCCACCCCAAGCACTTCCCGCTGATGCTCATGTACAGCGGCGCCGCCTACGTGGCGACGGCCTCCACGTCCCATCCGCAGGACTTAGACCGGAAGATAAAGAACAGCCTCAGCCGGTTGCCTGCCTTCATCCAGATTCTCACTCCGTGTAACCCGTCCTGGGGCTACGACGACGACAAAGGCATCGAGGTGTCCCGCTTGGCGGTCAACTCAGGCATGTGGCCGTTGTACGAGTGGAAAGATGGCGTTTTCCGTCGGCAGAGAATCCCCCGGAAGAACACGGTAGAAGAGTACGTGGCGTCGCAACGGCGGTACGCCCACCTGAAGGAAGAGGACATCCTGCTAATGGATGAGTACGTTCAGGACTTGGACGACATGCTTGGAAAGCTGGAACGCGGCTCAGCCGCATAATTTCATTCCGAAGAGGTCAACAGAGGTCAACGATGAGCCAGTCCTGGCTGCAACACTACCCCGCCGGGATGCCGGCGCGGTTGTCCTTCCCCCAAGTCCCGTTGCACCGGCTCCTCAAGCAATCAGCGGCGCGGTTCTCAGACCGCGCCGTGTTGATTTACTACGACGGTGAAGGTGAGCGGGAACTCTCACGGATGACCTATGAAGCCTTGGATGAAGCATCCGACCGTTTCGCGGCGGCGCTGATCGGGTTAGGAATCGCCAAGGGGGACCGGGTCGCTTATTTCATGCAGAACTGTCCCGCGCTGGTCGTCGGGTTTTACGGCATATTGAAGGCCGGCGCGGTTATCGTCCCCTGCAATCCCATGTACCGCGAGCAGGAATTGGCCCACCAACTCCAGGACTCCGGGGCCAGGACAATTCTTTGCGACGCGGACCTGTACCCCGTGGTGCAGGACGCGCTCCACGAGACGGTGTTAGAGCGGGTCATAGTGACCAGTGCTACGCCCGAGGCTTTGGCGCACTCAGCGGAAGTCCTGTCCATGGAGGCGCTGATTGAAGCCCAATCGCTGCCTGACGGCGGTTTCTGCAGCCCCGGAATTGTTCCACGGGAAGACTTGGCCCTTTTGTGCTACACCGGTGGCACCACCGGCACGCCCAAGGGGGCCATGCTGAGCCACTACAACATGGTCGCCAACACCCTCCAGTTCCGGCGATGGTTCGACTACAAGGAGGGCAACGAGACGTTTATTACTGCGCTGCCCCTCTTCCACATTGGAGGCATTGCCGGGGCCATGAACGTCCCGCTGGCATCGGGCGCAACCATAGTGTTGTTCCGGCGGTTCAACGCCAAGGGCGTGCTGCGGGCCATCCAGGACTACCGGGCCACACGCTTCCTTGGCGTGCCGACAATGTACCTGGCCATCCTCAACCTGCCGGAAGTCTCCGGTTACGACCTTTCCTCCCTGCGGCCCAGCCGCACCAGCGCCGCGCCTCTGCCGGCGGCGGTCAAGGAGGCCTTCGACAAAATGGTGGGCCACGAAGTCTTGATTGAAGGGTACGGCCTGACCGAGACGTCCCCTCTCACCCACGCCAACCCGGTTCAAAGGGCGAAGGGTGGCTCCATCGGCGTTCCCCTTCCCGATACTGCGGCGCGCATCGTCGATGCCGACGACGGGTTGGAAGTGTTGCCGGTGGGCGAGATTGGCGAGTTGATATTGAACGGACCGCAGGTGATGGCAGGGTACTGGAACAAACCGGAGGAAACCGCCGGCGTGCTGCGGGACGGCTGGCTTTACACTGGGGACCTTGCCCACATGGACGAGGACGGCTACTTTCACATAGTTGACCGCAAGAAAGACGTTATCAACGCCGCCGGTTTCAAGGTCTGGCCCAGGGAAGTGGAAGAGGCGCTCTACAACCACCCCCAGGTCCGAGGCGCGGCGGTTACAGGAGTGCCCGACGACTATCGCGGCGAGACAGTCAAAGCGGTAGTAGTCCTCAAGGAAGGCCACGGACTTGGTCCCGATGATGCGGCCCGGCAGGAAATCATCGCCCATTGCCGCCGTGAACTCGCAGCTTACAAGGTGCCCCGGGTGGTGGAACTGAGGGACCAATTGCCGGTAAGCGCGGCGGGCAAGGTGCTGAGGCGGCTCATCAGGGAAGAGTCCAGCCAGTGATAGTGCAGGCCGTCAGATGCATACGTGATACTGAAGGCCTGTCTGAAAAACTCCCGCCGCACTTAGGTTCTCACGCTGGTATTTGACTAATTTACTACGTGAGAACCATACTAACGCAACTATGACGAAACGGCTACAAATCATCCTGAGTGATGAGGAATATCTTGAGATCGAGGGCGTTGCCCGGAAACAACGACTAACCGTTGCTGAATGGGTCCACCAAGAGCTGCGTAAGGCGAAAGATGGCTATTCCGGGACTGTCGAAGCCAAACTTCGAGCCATCGCCAAGGCGTCTCAGTACGAGTTCCCCACCGCGGACATTGACGTGATCCTCGAAGAAATCGAATCAGGTTATCGTCTCCCTTGATTTTTGTCGATTCCAACGTACCAATGTACTTAGTGGGAGCGCCGCATCCAAACAAAGACAAGACCATCTCGCTCTTAGCGCAATTGGTGCAGTCCGAAGAACGATTTGTTACCGATGTGGAAGTCTACCAAGAGATACTTCATCGCTACACATCAATAAACCGGGTGGAGATCATCGACATAGCTTGTGAGGCGCTGGACTCGATTACCGATGATGTTCTGACCTTTGGCATGTCCGATATTCGGACTGCCAGATCACTCATAGGCTCTATAAGTGGGCTCTCCGCTCGGGATGCCCTGCATGTGGCGGTTATGCGCGGCGCCGGAATAACTCGCATTCTCAGCTTTGATCATGGATTCGACGCTTGTCCCGGCCTGGACCGCCTGAGTTGATTACCGCTCATAGTTTGCAGGGAGAACATTCATTAAACGTTGTGCGCTACAAGGAGGAAAACTTTGACTACCCAATCAGACGAGATCAAACGGTTGGTAAGGGAACGCTACGGGGACCGCGCCAAGGGAGTGATCGAGTTGGCGCAAGTAGCCGATGAGACTACAGACGCTGCCTGTTGCAGTCCGTCGGACGTCGACCGGGCACTGCGCCTATACAACGAAGGGCAGCTTGCCGGGTTGCCCGCCGAGTCCATCGCCGCGTCGGCCGGTTGCGGCAACCCGACCGCCTTGGCGGGATTACGGCTTGGGGAAAGGGTATTGGACTTGGGGTCAGGCGGGGGCATCGACTGCTTCCTGGCATCCCAACAGGTGGGGTCGGAGGGACACGTTACCGGGTTGGACATGACCGACGACATGCTGACGTTGGCGCGGGCCAACCAAGCTAAGCTGGGCATCGACAACGTGGAGTTCGTCAAGGGCGACATGGAAAACATGCCCTTGCCCGACGCAAGCATGGACGTGGTTATCTCCAACTGTGTGGTCTGCCTTTCGCCGGACAAGGACGCCGTGTTTCAAGAGGCTTTCCGGGTTCTGGCCGCCGGAGGCCGTGTCCACATCTCCGATATGCTGTCCATCACCGAAGAAGGCCCGGCCAGGACCGACCCGGAGGCTTGGGCATCGTGCATTGCCGGCGCCGAAAGCCGCAGCGTGTACTTGGGCCGCTTGGAGCGCGCCGGTTTCGTTGACATTGTCTTGACGGAGGAAACGGTCAAGTGCGATGAGGAGGGCGTGCCGATGAACGTCGCCAGCGTTAAGGTTGTGGCGCACAAGCCGGGGTGACTTTGGCAGGAAGTCCACGATGGCTGCAAAACTCGCCTACAGGAGCAAATAGACGATCAGCGGGAAAGGTAAAAGCGACTGGCGATGACCATTAGACTGGCACCGCAGGATGTTGGGAAGATGGCCTTAGAAATAGCTATGAATCTGGGCGATACTGTGTACGTTGAGAAGTCGCCTTTCCCATCTTCCAAATATGAGGATCGCAAAATCAGCGTGTTTCTTGGGTGGCTTAACGGCGCTATATCCAAGTCAGTGTTTTAGACCAAGAAAGGCCCACCGACGTCTCCGTACTGGCCGATGTCTATGGTGTAGCCGCCGGTACAGCCGTATTCATCACCATTTCTGTTGAGGCGTTAGGTCGCATGGTACTACTAATTCCAGCAGCAGTGAAAAAACTTAAATCTGAGGGACGACGGGAGCAACGACGCCGGGAAAGACAGGCTTTGGCGAAATTTGGTCGTGAAGTGAACGGCGTGTTAATGCTTCCAATGACACTGGAAGTTGAGCAGTTTTTATCCGGCGAATCTGATGAATCAGCCCGTCCCCCAGAATGAACGATTGACGGTCTGCCCTCTGTCATTTCCTATGCAACTACGGATAGTGATGAAGTCACGTTGGGGGCCCGGTTGAAGGCGAGGCCGCAGCGTGACTCCTGCCCCGCTCGTTTTATCCTCTCCCCAGGAAGGGCATCTTCGTGGCCATGATGGTCATGAACTGGACGTTGGTGTCGAGAGGGAGGTTAGCCATATAGACGACGGAGTCGGCAACGTGGTTAACGTCGAAGCGGGGTTCGGGGACAACTGCGCCGTGGGCTTGAAGGGCGCCGGTCTCCATTGGTGCGGTCATCTCGGTGGCGGCGTTGCCGATGTCGATCTGGCTGCAAGCGATGTTGTATTTGCGCCCGTCCAAGGCGGTGGACTTGGTCAGGCCGGCTACGCCGTGCTTGGTGGCGGTGTAGGGAGCGCTGTTGGGACGGGGAGAGTAGGCTGACACGGAGCCGTTGTTGATGATGCGGCCGCCCATTGGTTCCTGGTTTTTCATTATCTTGATGGCTTCCTGGGTGCAGAGGAAAACGCCGGTGAGGTTGGCGTCCACCACCCTCTGCCATTGCTCATAGGTCAGGTCTTCCATGTTGATGGGCGGGGCGCCGGAACCCGCGTTATTGAACAAGACGTCGAGCCTGCCGAAGGCTTGCATGGTCTTTTCGAATAGTGCCCGGACCGATTCAGGGTTACCAACGTCGGTGGGAACAACTATGCTCCTCGATCCGTCTTCTCCCGCATCGGCAACGGTTGACTCTAAGGGTTCGATGCGGCGTCCGGCTAACGCTACGGAGTAGCCGTCCCGCAGGAGCGCCAAGGAGCAAGCCTTGCCAACCCCGGTGCCTGCGCCTGTCACGATTGCAACCCTTCCGTTGGATGTCATTGGTTTACCTCCTTTTCAACGCAGAGATCGCCGAGTTTCGCGGGGGAGCAGAGCCTTGCAGGTTTATCCCAAGCGGATTACTTTGAAGGCCTCGGCGTACTCCCAGCCCACTTTCTTGGCGGTGTCGGCGCGGCCTTGAGGGAAGTATTTGTCTGCATCTTCCTCGTTAACCTGGGACTGGTGGGCTTTCAACGCCTCCATCGCCGTTTCCATGTGGTCCGAAACGTCGATGAACATATCCGAACCTTCCCCGCCGCCGCCTATCCAGACTTCTTTAACCTTGTGCGGTTCCAGTCCTTCCTCGAGGAGTTCCGGGAAAGTAAGCCGGTCCCGGGCCGTCGGGTAGACTGCCGCCAGCGTAGCCTCGCCGGCCGCCAGATGGTCGGGGTGGGCCACATAGTAGCCCTCGGCAATGTTTCGTGCAGGGCTTTCGGCAACGATCACATCGGGGCGGTGCCGCCTTATTTCCCGGGTCAAGTCCTTGCGCAGTTCGATGGTTGGCTCCAGGTGGGAGTCGGGATACCCCAAGAACACCACTTCTTTCACTCCCAATACCCGGCAGGCTTCCCGTTGCTCTGCCTCTCGTATCCGAGCCAGTTCCTCGCCGGTCATCTCCGGATCTTCGCTGCCTTTGCTGCCGTCGGTGCAAAGAACGTAGACCACTTCCCAACCCTCGGCGCACCACTTCGCCACCGTGCCCGCGCATATCCACTCCGCGTCGTCCGGGTGCGCGACCACCACCATTGCGCGCCGCGTTGGTTGTTCATGGTCCATCATAGGCCGTTCCTCCATTTATTTGAGCCAGTTTAGCATAGGGCGCTTTCCGTCGCTGACGGCTGGTGGGTGAGATTGTCTGAATCAGGATTTACCGGATTTCAGGATTTTCAGGTTGGGGACCGATTCATCCTGTGAATCCTTTAATCCCGATTCAGACAATAATTTGATTTGTTGTTGCGGGCGACCGGCAGGGATGCTAGCGTAGGATAACCTCAGTAGCCACCTCAACCGCACACCAAGAGGAAAACCTATGGCCAGGCTATGGGCAAAGACTGTTACCTTTGACACGGTTTTCCCCGGCGACCAGTTGCCCATTCTGGTCAAGTCTGAGACTGACGACACCATCGCCGGGTTTTACAGCTTGTTGTCTCCTGCCTCGGATGATTCCGTATCTGACGAAGCGTATCCCCAAGTGGAAGCTTCCACCGGCAACCCCGCGCCCGCCGCGGCGCTGTGCGCTTACGTGTTCGAGTTGTTGGAGAAGGCGTTCCCGATAACGGGCCTTATGGCTAGCGGCAGCGGCCTCAACGTTGAGACTATGGCGCCGGTAAGGGCAGGGGACACTGTCACTCTTACCGGAGAGGTCGTGGACAAGGGGATTGACGATGGCCGCAAGGTCGTGCGCTGCCGGGTGGTGATGGAGAATCAGGACGGCCAACCAGTAGCCGAAACGACTGCACGGGTATGTCTTTAACCGGCTGATTTGATTGGTTGGATGTGAAGCAGACTCCGCTCAAAGACGAACAGCGCCGCATGTCACATCGGGTGACGGGACGACCTGCCCGGGCGGCCTCCGCGCCGCCTGCGCCTCCGACCGGGTCTCCCCTCGACGGGGTCGCCGGATTCGACGCCGGAACGGTTGGAGGGTTGTGACAGATCCCGGTGCCTGGCCCACAAGTATTGAGTCAACACGGTTAGCGCAATGCCAGGGGCTATCTGAAATGCCATGGCGAGCGGGTTGACGGAAGTGTCCGATTTAGCGGCCAGGAACCCAATCCATCCAATGGTGGATATCAACATTGCCCAAGACAGGGTACCCGTAATGAAGGCCGTATGCCACGGCGAACGGATGATGAGAAGCGGCCACACCGGCCATAGCGAGATGAAGCCAAATTCCATCCATACCGGCCAGCCGAAAATGAAAGCCGGTATCAGGAACCACCATTTGTAATACCAAGGGCGGAGCCCGGGTGGAGGGGGTAGGGGTGTCGGGTCCTGCAAAGTAGGCTTGGACCGGTTTGGCTTGGGGACCTGCTCTAGTTCCGGGCCAACAGCAGGTGGAACTCCAGCATCTGTATCTGGCGTTTCTCGCGGATGGAAGCCACGGCGTACTCCGCGCACATCCGGGCGAAACCGGAGTAGTGGAGAACGTTGGAACCCATCACCACCAGAGGCACCTCGCGGTCCAGTTCAACTTGGAGTTGAGTGTCCTGTTCGCGGTCGATTTCCAAGTGTATGGAGCGGCCGGTCAGCCGCTCTATCTTTGCGTGCAAGTGCTCAATAAACCGCTCGTCATCCATTCCGGCAAGCTCCCCCGTATCGCAGAATCCACACCGAGTCATCTTAATTCTATCATACGGGAACGTCGCTTCGGTCCGTTACTGATGCCTGACCGCGACAATAAAAGGCCCTGTGACAGAACGCGACGCATTGACACCAACATTATCGTTGACGATACTTGACAGGTTTTCCAGCTACCCTGTACAACGATGATAACGATGACCGAAGCATACCTAGCCCTTTTAACGGCGTCCGCCTGCTTGTGGCCCGTTCCATGATGTCGAGCGGCACGGTTGCGACCACCATTTTTCCGGTGCGCGCCAGTGGACGGCGTCTGTGGTAAGGCTCTTTGAACGTTTGGACCGCGGCTCGTTAAGCGAGTATTGGCACTACGCTTGGGCCATCGTGGCAATGGCCACGGTCCTCCAAGTGACCACCAACTTCATCAGCCAAGCGTTCTCCATCCTCATTGTCACACTAAGGGTGGACTTCGGCTGGAGCTTAACCGCGATAACGCTGGCTTACTTCTTCCGGAGTATAGTCAGCGCCATGTTATCGCCCGTGGCCGGCTGGATAGGCGACCGCGGGGGACTCCGCACCTCCCTCCTGATAGCGTCGGTGTGCTACGTCGGCGGGCTGCTGTTGTTGAGCACCATCAACGCGGAATGGCAGCTATATCTTTACTACAGTTTCATCCTGGGCGTCGCTCAATCCCTGTTCCGGATCAACATCCCCACCACAGTTGCGGCATGGTTCCGCAGAAAGCTTGGGCTGGCTGTGGGCATTCAACAGTCGGCCGGCGGAATGGGCGGGTCCATCATGGCCCCGGCGCTGGCGTTGCTGCTGGCGGCCACCGACTGGCAGACGGCGTTCTGGATAATTCCGGCGATTGGCGGCGTCATTGTATTCTCGTTGGTGTTTCTTTTCCACGGAGACCCCGCCGACCGGGGCAAGAAACCTTACGGGACGACTGACAACGACCCTCCGCCCGCGCCCAGGGGCGATCCGGTAGTGGCCAAAGTACGCAGCCAGGTCTTTCTGCGGCACGCCCGCCGTACGCGGGCGTTCTGGAACCTGATCGCCATCCACCACTTGGGCTGCATCGGGCATTCGATTGTGATGCTAGGGGTGGTGGTCTATGCCACGGAGCAAGGCGTTACGTTGCAAGACGCCTCGTGGATCGTCAGCCTTTATTCCCTCAGCAGTGTCGTTAGCCGGTTCGGAACGCCGATAATTGCCGACACATGGGGTGGAAAATGGGCCATGACCATGGCTTACTCTGTCCAGGGATTGACGGTGGCCTTGCTCTTCTGGACCCACGACCCGTGGCAATTTTACGTGTTCGCGGTCCTCTTTGGACTTGGCTTGGGTGGGGAAATGTCAGCTTTCCTGGTGGTCAACCGCCAGTATTATGGCATGGGCCCGGTCAGGACCATATACGGCTTCCAGAGCATGGGGTCCGGCGTGGGCATGGCCTTCGGCGGCCTACTGGTAGCCGTTACGGTGGACTATTTCGGCACATTTAACGTCGCTTGGCTCATCTCCTTGTGCACCAGTTTGGGCGGCGTAGCCTGCATCCTGCTGCTGGAACCCACAGGGCGGGTGTTGATACCCAACTGGGAAGACTCGTTGCCTGTAGAAGCCCGTACTCCCGCGCCCACGCCTTCCGGGTAGTGGCGAAAGGACATCTATGGTTAAATCTAAGGAATTGTATACTTGACTTCGTAAGCGAAGGCTGGGAATCACTTGGCAACCGAGCAGGGGAGCAATATGGCACAAATACGGACACCGGAGGCGATTTTCGCCGATGCCAAGGCGATGTATGAGGCGGCGTTGGAACGGTTGGAAGCGGATGACATCCGTGACGCGGCGGAAAAGGCATGGTGTGCTACTAGAAGGGCTACCGATGCCTTGATTCTGGTTATGACCGACAGGGAACCGGAAAGAGTGCCGGAGACAACCCGTGAATTACGAAGATTGGGCAACAATGACTCTGGCGTTGCCTTGCTGGTAGACTGCTATGCGGCGATGCGGGATTTTTTGCACGGCGACTGTTTCTATTTCGGCCTCTGTGAGCCTATGGAGGATACCGAACGCCGTATCCGCCAGACTCTTGAGTACATTAATGATGCCGTGCGGCTCGCGGACTTGGCCTGATGGCAGGTTATTGACAGACGGAGGTGAAATGTAATGTCCATTTCAATCTCGGCGCAGGAACTGAACTCACTATTGCAGGGGGATTCGGTATTCGCCCTCATCGATGTTCGGGAGGCGGGCGAGTACAACAGTTCACATATCCCGGATTCCAGCCTCATCCCCAGGCGGCAACTGGAGGCCCAGATGGGGCAGGCGGCGCCGGTCAAGAACGTCCATATAGTAGTCTGTGATGACGACGGCCGGAGGGCCAAGATGGCCGCCGCTACATTGGAAAATATGGGCTATCCCGCCGTATCCGTGCTGGACGGGGGAATAAACCGATGGAGCGTGGAGGGCTATCCCACCGAGTGGGGCACCAACGTTATAAGCAAGGACTTCGGCGAAAAGGTGGAGGTGGTGCACCACGTCCCGGAGATCGAAGCCACTGAACTCCACGAGCGCATCGAGCGGGGCGACAAGCTGGTGATCCTGGACACACGCACTCCCGAAGAGTACCAGCGGTTCTGCATTCCGGGAGGGCGAAGCGTTCCCGGTGGCGAGTTGGCGCTGCGCATCACCGACATAACCAAGGACCTGGACGAAGATACGACGGTCATTGTCAATTGCGCCGGCCGCACCCGCAGTGTCATAGGCACCAGGGTGTTGCAGCGGATGGGAATGACCAACATCTACGGTTTGAAGAATGGCACTTCCGGATGGGTGTTGGCCGGGTATGACTTGGAAACCGGCGGGGACCGCCTGTCCTTGCCTGACCCGTCACCCGAAGGTCTGGCGTCTGCAGAGGCATACGCCGACAAACTCGCGGCCGAGGACGGGGTGCGCTACCTTGATGTTCCCACTGTACAGCGGATGCTGGATAACAGGCTTACAGACACCGCCTACTTCGTTGACGTACGCACTACCGAAGAGTACGTGGCGGGCCACATCCCGGGATTCCGGTGGTTCCCCGGCGGCCAGGTGGTGCAGCGCTCCGATGACGTGCTGGTGGTAAAGAATTGCCCCGTTGTCTTTGTTTGCGACCGGAAGGCCAGGTCCACCGTCGTAGCATCCTGGTACCGGCAGTTCGGGTTCCAGGAAGTCTACGTCATCGAAGGCGGCCTCGAAGCTTGGTCCGCGGCAGGCTTGGACTTGGAGACGGGGATGCCGCAGGAGTCCGTCGCCGGTTTGGCTGAGGCCGAGACCAAAGTGAAGCCTATTTCTCCCGGAGAGTTGCAAGTATCCACCAACCAAGTCATTATATTCGTGGACACCAGCCAGGAGTTTGCCCAAGGGCATGTACCGGGGGCGCGTTGGGTCCCCAGGGGCTGGCTGGAATTCCAGATAGGCGATCTAGCGCCGGACAGAGACGGCGTTGTCGTCGTGACCGGGAATAGCGCCGCTAACGCGGTATTGGCCGGCGGGACGTTACAGGAGATGAGCTACCGCAGCGTCCTGGTTCTGGATGGAGGCATGTCTCTTTGGAGACAGCAGGGGTTGCCCATCGAGACCGGGCTTTCGGGAGTAATGAGTCCGCCCAATGACTTGGTGGCCGCCGGCCCGGACCGGAACTATGCCGATATGATTACCTACCTGCGGTGGGAGACCGCATTGGGCGAAAAGTACGCCAGTTAACAGACCGAAATTTCTGTAAACTGTACTGGGAGGGTTTGACCATGGCGACCCAGCAATCGGAAGGAGCTACCCCGGACTTTTTGCGGATGGACGGGCCCGGAGGCCCCCACTCCACGAATCCGCACAGCGCCGATAGTTGGTACGGCTGGCCGAGCAAGTCCGTGAACCCCGTCAACCTCTACGAGGATAGCGGCAGGGTGCAGCGCGTGCGGACACCGGTCATGGACCTGGAGGGGCTGATCACCCCCACCGAGCTTCATTATGTGGTGCAGCACTTCGACATACCCGAGGTTGTTCCGACGGACAAGTGGAGCTTGGACGTCAGCGGAGAAGTCAAAAACCCCTTGAACCTCAACTACGAGGAACTCCGCCGGTTCCCGGGCCGTACCGTTCGCACCGTAATGGAATGCTCTGGAAGCGATGCCACCTACTTCGAGTATTTCAAAGGGGAAGGCTCAAAACCCTCCCGGAACCAGGAATGCATGATCCTCAGCGCCAGCGAATGGACCGGCGTGCCATTGGCTGCCGTATTGAATGAGGCGGGTCTCACAGGAAAAGCCACCCACGTGCGAGCGGAGGGGTGGGACAAGGGCGTGCCTGCCACCGCCGAGCCGGGCACGGAGCCTTTCTGGTACGACAAGGGACTGCCGATACAGAAGGCCCTCCATCCCGACACAATCCTGGCGTATGCCCAGAACGGGCAGCTTCTGGAGCACCTGCACGGAGCGCCGGTGCGGCTGTTGGTCCCCGGCTGGTCGGGCAACTGGTCGGTTAAGTGGCTCTGGAAGCTGGAAGTTTTGGACCACGAGCCGGACTGCTGGTATCACTACCAGTTCTACTACTACGGTGACTCTCCCGAAGACCCGAACAAAGAGCTGATAACCACCATCGGCGTAAAATCGATGGTCACTCATCCCAACGACGACACTGGGAATATATCCGCCGGCCTGCACGCGGTCAGGGGCTATGCTTGGAGCGGGGACGGCCGGATAACCCAAGTTGAAGTGAGCGTGGACGGCGGGGAGACCTGGATGGCCACGAGGTTGGAGGAGCCGCAGGACAGGTGGATGTGGGTCCGCTGGTCCTATCTCTGGGACGCCAAGCCCGGCCTATACAAGGTGATGTCCCGGGCCACCGACGCTGCGGGCAGGGTGCAATCCCTGGAGCCCAGGTACAACAACATGCGCAAGAACTTCAGCGCCGTCGTGGGTTACGACATTACCGTCACGGAGTAGCAATATGCCTGTCATAGAACACAGTAACATCCGAATGTCAAAGGTGGTAAACTACCGGAGTGAACGCACCTTGGTGTCCAGAGCGGAGGGGGCCCATTCCCTGACCATCAAGGAGATTGAGCTTCATCCGGGTTGGGAAGGACGATTGCATACCCACCCGACTGACATGGTCATCATGGTCACTACGGGAGCGGTGCAGGTGGTTCTGGACGACGAAGTTACTACAGTAAGGGCCGGAACCACCTTGGTTGCGCCGCCGGGAATGCCTCACAAGATGGTAAACCAACTTTGGATACCCGTAAGGATGTTGGTGACTTACCCCACCGGCGACTTGGAGACTAACTACTTGGAATAGGTCCCTATCGGGCTGATACAGACCCACTACAGGAGGCTGTAATGACCACACAGCAGACCCCAACGAAGGTCTACCCCCAGATAATCCCCACCAACCCGGGGTTCCGCACCTTCGCCGCCCCCCCGGCGGCATTGCAAAAAGACATCGTCCCCAACGAGCTTTTCTACGTTCGCAACCACTGGACCGAGGTACCCAACATCGACATAGACAGCTACAGGCTGGTGGTTGACGGCGAGGTGGAGAACCCGCTGAGTTTGAGCTATCAGGACCTGCTGGGAATGCCCCAGAGCCGGTTCCAGGTCACTTACGAGTGCTGTGGCAACAGCCCTGTGCCGGACTACTGGGGGAAGTCCACCCGCACCAGCTCGGTGATGGAGCAGATCAAGGGTCACGGCATTATGGGCAACGCGGAATGGGCCGGAGTGTCCGTCGCCCACATCCTAAAGCTGGCCGGCGTCAAGTCTTCCGCGGTTGAGGTGATGTTCGAGGGCGCCGATCATGGGCCGGACGAGACCGTTGGCGACCCGCCCGAAGTCACTTACGAGCGCAGCCTGCCCGTAGCCAAGGCCACCCACAAGGATACCCTGCTGGCCTACGAAATGAACGGCGAGCCCCTTCCGCCGGCCCACGGCCACCCGGTGAGGCTGTTGGTTCCCGGGTGGTATGGAATGACCTCCATAAAGTGGCTGGTGGGAATCCACGTTCTGGACCACGAGTTCAAGGGCTTCTACATGACCGAACGGTATATGACCGTGAACGGTCCCGACGCCGACTCTTACTACACCTACCTGACCAAGATGAAGGTCAAGTCCATCATCACCAACCCTCTGCCCGGCGAGGTAATTCCCGTCAGCGGCTACAAGCTGGCCGGCGCTGCCTGGTCCGGAGAAGATGAAGTAGTGAAGGTGGAGATAAGCACCGATGGTGGGGCGACCTGGAGCTTGGTGGATAACCTCCGTCCCCGCAGCGGATACTCCTGGTACCGCTGGGAACATCAGTGGAACCCGCCGGGCCCCGGCAGTTACACGTTGATGTCCCGCGCGACCAATGACAAGGGCGAGACCCAGCCAATAGAGTTCCCCAACAAGTGGGACGGACGGGGTTACGGCAACAACATGGTGTTCCCGTTCGAAGTTGAAGTAGGCTAGGCGCTGAAGTGAGGACTGTTCCCCTTCCCATATCCTTCTTTGTCGTGGTAATCGTCACCCTCGCTCTGGTTGTATTCTTCGGAGCGTGGGTGGTGTCTGTGGACTTGGAAGAAAGAGATCGGGTGCTTAGCTTCGGCGTCCCCGGTGGGGCGTCTTTCGAGGCCAAAGGCTCTTCCGGTACCGGGGAGCCTTTGGGAATAAGGGAGGCGTTCGCGGCCTCCGATGGCAATCTTGAGTCGGACTCTTGGTGGGGGAACTCCTTCCTCAAGGCGTGCCCGTTCCACTAGCATCGCCGCGCAGCAAAAATTATGTCCCCAATAGGGGGAAGAATAACCCGGATTCTCATAAGTGCAATCGCTGTTTTGGCTCTGCTCGCTGCTCTGGTTTCGGGGTTGGTTCTATCTATGTCGGTCTCCACGGCTGAAGATACAGATAGTGGAGCAATGCCTATTGACATGGAAACGGATGACGACGGGAACGGATCCCCGACGAATTCGAGACTGAATACCGCAAGCTGATGGCATCACTGGCAGACATAGACGCCAGCCAGACAAACTTGGAAGATATCCAAGAAAGCAAAACATCTGAGGTTTTAAGAGGGTTCTACGAGCGCTTGCCGATAAAGGCCCAAACCAAACAAGTGCTGGATCAAAGTGCCCTGGAGTTCAAGAAGTTCGCCAAGGCCGCTACGCCGGAGCAGCAACAAAAAGTGCTCGACGATGTTCGCAAAAAGGAAGAGAAGTTAATCGAGAATGACCCGGTTTATGCGAAGGTGATGGAGTACATTAGGGCTATTGCGAAAGCGGTTATTGAGGATGACTCCAGGGCCAATGCTGATGGGGGTCTGGGACGTTAAGGGAGTTGCTGGCGAAGATGGCGTTCTGTAAAGAAGCTCAACCATGACCTTCACCGGTGTAGCGGTGTTCGCCTCCGGTATACTCCTCATAGCTTTGGCTATCGTTCCCGAAGTCAACCGACGGCTGCGGGAAGATACTTTGCGTCTGGGAGCCATCCGGTTGCCTTGGGGCCTTCATTACTGCTGGATCGTCGTCGCGATTCTGGCGTCGGTCCAAGTACTGGCCACGTCCATAAGCATGGCCGCCGGAATCCTCCTTCCGCCGTTGACCGATCCCGGTGGAGACTTCGGGTGGAGTATCGGCACCATCGGCGCCGGCATTGCAACCTACTATCTGGTCGGGGCGTTGTTCGCCCCGGTAAGCGGATGGTTGGGAGACCGGTACGGGCCGCGCCGCATGATGTTGGCGGGCGGCATCCTTTACGGCACAAGCATGGTGCTGCTGGGGTTCGTTTCTAACCTGTGGCAGTTCTTCATTGTGTACGGGGTTATGCTGGCCCTTACTCAAAGCATTTCCATGGTGCCGCTGATGGCAGCCATCAGCGGTTGGTTCAGGCGGCGCTTGGGCTTGGGCACCGGTATCCTGTGGGCCGCCGGCGGTGTGGGCACGGCTATCCTGGCCCCATTCATGGGTTTTCTGCTTGAGGAGGTAGGCTGGCAGGGTACGTTCTGGAGTATCGGCATCTTCGGCGGATGCATTATCGTCATCCTTACCGGCCTGCTACGGAATCATCCATCAGACATGGGATTGAAGCCCTTTGGCGCAACCGCGGACGATCCACCGCCAGCCCCCCGAAACCTGGCCGTGGAGAGGATACGGACCAAGGTTTTCAACCAACACATAAGGCGCACCAAGGCTTTTTGGAACCTGCCGACAATCCACGGCCTTGGTTGCGCCGGCCACGGGTTGGTGCTGATTTACTCCATCCCGTTCGCCGTGGAGCAGGGACTCGGCTTGACGTCGGCGGCGGTTATCCTGACGATCATTTCCTTGGCGAGCATCATCAGCCGCTTGACCACTCCCATAATTGCCGAGCATTATGGCACCAAGAAAATAATGGCATCCTGCCTGTTTTTGCAGGGCGCAACGGTGTTCATCCTCTTTTGGTCCCAGGACCTTTGGGGGTTCTACCTGTTCGCCGCCCTTTTCGGCTTGGGGTTTGGCGGGGAATGGACCGGATACCTCGTGATAAACCGCCAATATTTTGGCAACGGGCCCATGGGTGGCTGCTACGGTTGGCAAATGACCGGCGCCTTAACGGGACACGCCGTCACCACCGTTCTGGGAGGGTTGTTAATCTACCTCACCGGCTCTTACGAGACGATGCTGGCCTTGTCGATAGTGTTCAGCTTCGGGGGTGTGGTGGTGATTATGCTTCTGGAGCCCACGTCGCGTGTGCTCATCCCCGACTGGGAGCTGTCGTTGCCGCCGGAGGCCCGGTCCAGGCCAATTCGGGCGGCAGGCGCGGCTGATTGACGCGAGACTCGTTAAAGAAGGAGTTATGGCTAAGCTGATTGACCTTACCATTACGCTAGGCAGCGACCGGATTACAGTAGTGCCCGGCCTGATCGGCGTTACTACCGAACCCCTCCAGACCCACGAAACTCACACCCGCTCCAACACCAAGCTGACCTTGGCCACACACTTGGGCACCCATGTTGACGCTCCATACCACTTTGACCCCAAGGGCGAAACCCTGGAAAATATGCCCCTCGAGAGGTACATGGGTCCGGCTCTACTGCTGGACCTGCGGCAGGTTGCCAAGAGCAAAACGCCCCTTTCCGTGGACGAGTTACGGGAAGTGGGAGCCTCTGCAGATGGCGTGAAGGACCGGATCGTAGTTCTGTTCACGGGTTGGGCGCACCAAGAGTCGGGCAACCAACGGTTCTATTCCGACGGTCCCTACCTGAGTACCGAAGGGGCCGATTACTTGGCCCAACATGGGGTCAACGCCGTGGCGGTGGACTTTCCCATCGATAAGCACCCTGCCACGCCCCAGTCCACGATGAGCGACTTCCCGGTACACCGGCTGTTGCTGGGCCAAGGCATACCCATCATTGAAAACCTGATCAACCTGGACCAACTGGTGGGGCATCCCTTTGAGCTTTGGGCACTGCCCATCAAGCTCAAAGGCGGCGACGGCGGGGCGGCCCGCGCCGTGGCGCGCCTCATATGATCCCCAAGGAGACCCTCCAATGCCCGGCCCTCGCCTCAGTCAGACGCCCATTCTTCTAGCCACCGGCAACCCGGCGAAACAGCGCATGTTGGCGTGGCTGCTGGAGGAGACCGGGTTGGTCCTAGTCACCCCGCAGCAGTTGGGGCTGGATGGCGTACCTGACGAGGACGGCGACACCCATCTTGCCGTTGCCGGCGATAAGGCCAAGCAGTGGTCCCGAAGCGGCTCGACGCTGGCTATAGCTTCCGACGGCGGTTTGGTGATTCCTGCTCTGGGTGAAGGATGGGAAAGCCTGTACACTCACAGGTTCGCAGGTACTGACGCTGACGACCATGAGCGGGCGAAGCGGCTCTTGGAGTTGATGCAACCCTACCAAGGCGCGGACCGGGAAGCATCCTGGATAGAGGCCCTGGCCATCGCCGACCGGGGGCGAGTATTGGCATCCTGGGAGTTGCGTGGGGCCACGGGGGTCATAGCGGAGTCAACTGCCGGGGGCATGGAAACACAAGGCTTCTGGGCTTTTTCTCTATGGTGTATTCCCAAGCTTGGAAAGCGTTACAGCGATTTGAACGCATCCGAGTTGGAGTCGCTGGACGACCATTGGACGAAATTGCGATACTTGGTGCGAAGGTACCTCCAATCCTTCTTTGTTCCTCGGCGCGGCTGACCGGTCATCGGGTATAACCAACCCAATTGGGTGGTAAGCCGCCCTTCTCGGCGCCCGGTTCAGGTGGTGTAGCTCCTTCCCGATGGGCTACAATATCTCCGGGCCATACGTCACCCTTAATATTGGAGTGTTTCGTTGACGACTGCCGCCGTTATGCCCGGTTCCATCGACGAGGTGCAAGACCTCCTTCGCAAGCAGAATTATATTAGTGACCGGGGCTTGGCCATACCGGTCTTTCTCGCGTTGACTTTGCAACGGCCCCTGTTCCTGGAAGGCGAGGCCGGGGTCGGCAAAACGGAGATTGCCAAGGTGCTGGCCGCCGCCTTGGACACCCGGTTGATCCATCTCCAGTGTTACGAAGGCTTGGATGTCAACCATGCGGTGTACGAGTGGAACCACACGCGGCAGATACTGGAGATGCGGTTGATGGAGCTTGGCGGGGATGTGGACCGCGAGGCCGCAACTGCCGACCTGTTCAGCGAGCGGTTCCTGATCAAGCGACCCTTGCTTCAAGCCATCGAGGAAACTCTGGACCGGGCGCCAGTGCTTCTGATTGACGAATTGGACCGGGCGGATGAGCAGTTCGAAGGGTTCCTGCTGGAGTTGCTGGCCAACTTCCAGATAACCATTCCCGAGTTGGGCACCTACCGGGCGGTCCACCCGCCAGTAGTGATCATAACCTCCAACCGCACCAGGGAGATTCACGATGCGCTGAAGCGGCGCTGCCTGTATTACTGGATAGACTACCCCGACTTTCAGAAGGAGTTGCAAATAGTCACCACGCGGATACCTGAAGCGCCGAGGCGTTTGGCTCAGCAGGTAACCGGGTTCATCCAGGAGCTTCGAGAGACGGAACTGTACAAGATACCCGGTATTTCCGAGACATTGGACTGGACCGCGGCGCTCATGGCCTTGAACCAATCGGAGTTGGACCCTCAAGTAATTGACGACACCATGGGTATAATCCTCAAGTACCAGGACGACATTGAACTGGTGCGCGGTGAACCGGTCCGGGCCATGCTGGAACGCTCCAAGAACAGGGGGCCCCGCCGTGGCAGGCGTGGAGGGGGATAAAATGGACAAGGAGAAAAGACCGTGAAAGTGGACCCGCTTTTGGCAAAGCACCGGGAAGAAATCATACGGATTGCAGCCAAACACGGGGCGGGGAACGTGCGTGTCTTTGAATCGTTCACCGGGAACCCCAATGTTCCCAAGGACGACGTAGACTTTCTAGTAGACATAGGCCCGGTCGAGAAGCTTACTCCGTGGTTTCCGGGCGGTCTTATGGCCGACCTTGCAGACCTGCTGGGACGGGAAGTGTTCGTCTCGACCACGGGGGGGCTGCATCCCCTCGTCAGGGACCATATACTGAATGAAGCCGTGCCGTTGTAATGACCGACGGGTTTTATCTGGCGTATATCCTGGAGCGCATTAACCGCATTGAGTCTTATGTAGCTGGCGGCCAGGGGGCCTTCATGGGGTCCCTTGTGGTCCAAGATGCTGTCCTCAGAAATCTGCACATATTGTGTGAATCGGCGCTCCGTCTCTCCGATTCAACAAAGGTAGCTTGTCCGAACACGAACTGGCGGCAGCTTGGCGGATTTCGTATAACCCTCGTTCACAGGTTTCTACACATCAATCTGGACAGGGTCTGGAATATCATAGAGAACCACATGCCGGTATTGAAAAGTGAAATCCTGGCCCTGTTATCCAACCAGGAATATACTCCATGACCACTCAGCCTCCACCAACGCCGAACGGTGGCCAAGGGCACATACTCACCAACCTGCTGATGTTTGCCGAAGTGTTGCGCAAAGTGGGGTTGGACGTGGGGTCGAGCAACGTCCTGGACTTGGTTCGCGCATTGGAGTACGCTCCAATGGGCCGCAAGCAGGACTTCCGGCTGGTGGCCCGCTCAATTCTGGTACACCGCAAGCAGGATCTGCCCATCTTCGACGAAGCCTTCCAAGTGTTCTGGCGGCGGCCAGCCCTCCATCGGTCCACCCACGACCTTCGTTCTATGGGAGAACAACGGCGGTACCGGAGCCCACAAGTCGCTCCTCCTCGGAGTGGCAACGCCGAGGAAATGGGTTCTGAGACAGGAGAAGACGACGGTCCGCTTGGAGACAGGATCGACCTTACCCGGACCTACAGCGTCAGGGAGGTCCTGCGGCAAAAGGACTTCTCCAGCTTCAGCCCGTCGGAGATCGCCGAAGCAAAACGGATGATGACAGAGTTGTCGTGGGACTTGGGCCGCAGGCGAACCCGGAGAATGACTCCCGGCGACGGTAGTTGGCTCGACCTGCGCAAGACGCTGCGCCTGAACTTGAAGTACGGCGGGGAAATCCTGGAAACGGCCCACCGCGAACACAAAGACAAGCCGCGCTCGCTGGTGCTGCTATGCGACGTGAGCGGTTCCATGGAACGTTACACCCGGATGTTGCTTCACTTCATTCATTCCATGGCCCGGGGTCAGGACCGGGTGGAAGCCTTCCTGTTTGCCACCAGGTTGACTCGCATTACCCGGTACCTCAATTATCGCAGCATCGACCAAGCGGTGACCGACGTGGCCAAGGCAGTCCCCGACTGGGCCGGTGGCACCCGGATCGGCCAATCGATCAAGACGTTCAACTTTCAATGGCTGAGGCGGGTGCTGGAAGGCGGAGCGGTAGTGCTGGTAATATCCGACGGATGGGACCGGGGCGATCCGGAGCTTTTGGCCCAAGAAATGTCCCGCTTGCAGCGCAGTTGCCACCGGCTCATTTGGCTGAATCCTCTGTTGGGCTCCCCCGGTTATGAGCCGCTTACACGCGGGATGCAGGCCGCCATGCCCTATATCGACGATTTCCTGCCCGTCCACAACCTGAACAGCTTGGAAGAGTTGGCCCGGCACTTGAATAACTTGGATGACCGGAGAACGCTGGGCCGGCGTTACTCGCCCCCACCTCCAACTCTACCGGAACCGGCGGCCGCTCCGGCAGAGTCACGAGAGGTTGGTCCGGTCACCGCCCCAACCTTCAGACACCCCTTGTGGAGTAGAGGGCCGGGCGCCTGACGGAGGCAGCCGCGGTCTGAGGCCGAGTTAGGAACAAACTCGGGAGCCGCGCTGGACCGGCCCGTTCATTCCGGCAAAGATGCGCAATATGGAAATACGCTACTGTCCCACCTGCGGAACGAGGGCTGACGCCTCCTCCAACTTCTGCGGCGTTTGCGGCAACGCTTTGCCCGCTCCCACGGAAGTGGAACGGCAAAGCGCCGCTCAAATCCGGTCAATGCCCACGGCAGGCTGTCGTATACCGCCGGGGCGCATCTTGCTTATGACCTTGTTGTCCGGTGGCCTTTATCAGTACTACTGGTTCTACCGCACTTGGGTCCAGTACCGCGACCACACCCGTACCGAGGTGTTTCCGGTGTGGCATGCCCTCTCGTTGGTCGTGCCTATCTACAGTCTTTTCCGCATATACGCCCATATGCAAGCCTTCAAACAATTGATGGAAGACGCCGGTTTGAGAAACACCATAAGCCCCCGCTGGGCTGTGGTGGCAATTGCATCGTCGCAGTTGCTGGGAGTAGCCTCCATTTTTGCCGCAGGAGGGTTGTCCAGTGAAGCCGAGATCAGCCGGTCTACGTTTATCGTCCAAATAGTGTTTCTGGTTATAACCTTGGCCATTATGGTCTCGCTTCTATTGCATGTTCAAACGAACATCAACAATTACTGGTCGAGTCAATCGGGAACAGCAGCGGCGGTCATGAGAATAGGCATGGGTGAGTTGGTCCTTACGGCCATCGGCGTCATGGTGTGGTTGCTTACGATAATGACGTTAGTGAGTCCCCCGTCGACGCCGGAAGGCCAATTCAACGACGAAAAAAGCAGCTACGGCCAACAGGCCGCCGGCTATGGCGTCCAGGAAAAAGTGGTTGCCGATGATTACGATGGCGAATAAAGTCAACACTGGGTAAACCGGCCCCCAAAGCTTGTGCCAACCCTTCAAATGACGAAACAACAATACCCGAAGCACCAATGTCCAAGAGAAATTCAGGCTCGGTATTGCCGCGTTGGTGTTGTAGAAAATGGACATCTCCGGACTGCCGTACCAAGTGGGGCCGTAGGTCTGGATAGTGTCTACGAAATGACCGGTAGATGTGAATGGGGGAGCAACCGGGGAGAAGGCAAACATCAAGAGGGCGGCGGCCAGGATGATGACTATCGCCGTTCGATAGTAATACTACCGTTGACGGTGGTTAACGTAGATTACGAGGCCGATCCCCGGGACCACCGGCCAGTAAGTAATGATATAGGCCCAGTTCAGGACCACCGCCGAGTACGGAATATGCTCGAGGATTCAAGCTTGCCATCCCGGCTCCCAGAAAATCCCCAATGACTTTTCTGCTGATATTCAATATTACATCGCCAATAAATCTGAGTTCAACAGATTAGGGGCAAGAAATCGGAATTTCTGCCGGACACAACCGGACTTTGAGCAAACCGGGATGGGCGCCGGCCGGAAGAGAGATGAGCCGGCGGAAGGGAATTTGACGCTTCAAACCCAGCCCGCTATCCTGTGCAAGTCCGAAGAATAACCGTTGCAACTTCTGTTGTGTCAGGGTGGGTTGGTGCTTTTGAAGAAGTTGCCGAAATTGACCGCTTTCAACAGCACGGAGGTAACCGCAACCATGACCACGACCAACCGGTTCATGTCCGACGGTCAACTGGACCTGCTGAGATTGATGCTCAATCGTATTATTCCCAAGGAAGGGACGATGCCGGGAGCTGGCGATCTGGGCTTGGCCGAATTTGTCGAGGGTGTTGTGGGGAAGCAGACCTCGCTGCGCAGGTTGTTCAGCGAGGCCATGGCCCAGGTCGATATTCTGGCGGGCCGCCGCAATGCGGACGGTTTTGGGGCACTTGACAGTGAAGCGCAAGACGTGGTGTTGAAGGATATCGAGGGGTCCAATCCGGTGTTCTTCGACGAGTTGGTGCGGCAGGCCTACAACGGCTATTACACTAACCGTCAGGTATTTGAACGTTTGGATTATGCGCCGCCGACGCGGGAACAAGCTGAGAGGCAACCCGAGTTACTGGACGAAAGCCTGCTGGAGCAACAACGGAAGCGTGCGCCATTCTGGCGGCAGGTCTAGCCTCGAGCCCCCAAGCGGGAAAACGCACGCCGCCGCCGTTTACTGCGCCAATGCTACACGCTGAAGGCTAACTGCATCTGCCGCTGGGGGCCCTGCAGGTTGCGAGCCGGTTCCATGGAGTACACCCCCCAATTCCTGCGAGCATCGGCAACGAGGTTCATCACTTGATTGGTGTATTCCTTGGGAGCGTAGGTCTTCCGGTATATCTTGGCGTAGGCTTCGGTAAGGTGCGGGTACGTCTCCCTCAGCATCGGCATGAACCACTCTTTGGACCCGGGCTTGAGAAACAGGACATTGGCCCCGATGAAACAGGCCTTGTGTTCGGCGGCGGCCCGGGCCACGGCGTTGATACTTTCTGAATTATCCGAGATGCCGGGCAGCAAAGGTGCCATCATTACCCCGGCTGAGACTCCATTCTCCACCAAGTACTGCATCGCTTCCAAGCGGGCCAAAGGACGCGGCGCCCCCGGTTCGGTCATCTTCCAAACTTTGTCGTCGATACTGCCGACACTGAAGTTGACCCGCACTTCGGCCACCCGGCTCAACTCCCGCAGGACGTCCACGTCCCGCATCACCAACACTCCCTTGGTGGTGATGGAGGCCGGGTTCCTGAACTCCACCAGCACCTGAAGCACCTTTCTGGTGAGTTCGTATTCCGACTCGGCAGGTTCGTAGGGGTCTGAGGCCGTGCCTATGGCGATTGCCTCTCCTTGCCACTTGGCCTTCTTCAGTTCCTGCCTCAGCACCTCGGGAGCATTGACTTTGGCGAAAATCCGCTGTTCGAACTCGCGCCCGGCGTCCAACCCCCAGAACTCGTGCGTGGATCTCGCGTAGCAGTACCGGCAGGCGTGACGGCAACCCCTGTACGGGTTCAACGTCCAACGGAAGGAAAATCCGGGTACATCCAAACGGTTGAGAAGAGACTTGCAACGTATTTCTTGAACTTCAGCGGCTGCCATAATTACTCCAGAGGGTAGCTAAATTAAATCATTTGTTCGTATATTAGGCATAGCTACACACTGGGTCAACAGGCAAGTGTCAGTAAAGGACAATAATAAGAGCGGCCCCGCACATCTGCGTGGGCCGCTCTTTGGCAAAGGGAGGTCGCTAGTTTAGCGGCGGTACACGTATCCGGCGGTAGTGCGTTCGCAGTTCAAGCGACGGTTCAAGTGCAGCCCTTCCAGGATGAACTCCACGGCAGAGGCGACCACTTCAGGACGTTCGTCGCCGGTCAATTGCCTGACGGCATCGTTCAACCCATGCACCTCTTCCAGCAGCCCCGTGTATTCACGGGCTGGCTTATCGCTGCCGGTCTCAGCGACGGCGCCCATGTCAAACGACAAGACAATACGCTCCAAGGCGTCCACGTCGAAATAGTTGCCGAACACCCGCAACAACCCTCGCCGCGTCAGGTCGTCGGTGACCCGTTCCTCGCGCCCTTCCTCGAAAGTCTCCAGTTCGATCTTCCCCGAAAACGAGGCGGCGATGTAGGGCAGGTCGCTGGTCCGAGGGCAGACGTACTGCTCGCCTTGGATGATGGAACGCCTGAGAGCGTTGCCCAGCAGTGTCTCGAGGTTTGCTATGGAGACGCGGACGCTGACCCCGGAGCGCTGGTTGATCTCGCTGCTCAGCCGGGCTTGGCTGGTAATCTCCGCCAGTATCTCCTTCATGTAGTCCGGTATCACCAGGTTTTCCTCGTCAGGGAAGGAGACACGCTCCTGGTCCATGATGGAGATTTCGTGCTCGATGGTCTTGGGGTAGTGGGTGTGAATTTGGGAGCCGTAGCGGTCCTTCAGTGGCGTCACAATGCGGCCGCGGTTGGTGTAGTCCTCCGGATTGGCAGTGGCGACCACGTACACATCCAAGGGCAAACGGATGCGGTAGCCCTTTATCTGCACGTCCCGCTCTTCCATCAGGTTGAACAGGCCCACCTGTATGCGCTCTGCCAAGTCGGGCAGTTCGTTGATACAGAAAATTCCCCGGTTGGTGCGGGGCACCAACCCGTAGTGAATGACCAACTCATCCGACAGATAATGCCCCTCGGCCACTTTTATCGGGTCTATCTCGCCGATAAGGTCAGCGATTGATATATCCGGTGTGGCCAGCTTTTCCGAATACCGCTCATCCTTGGGCATCCACTCGATTTTTGTATCCGCGCCTTGTTCCGCAACCTTGTCCAAGCAAGACCGGCAAATGGGCGCGTAGGGGTCGTCGTTTATCTCGCAATCGGCGATCTTGGGGACATAATCGTCCAACAGGTCGACCATGCTCCTGATCAGCCGCGACTTTGCTTGCCCACGCTCTCCCAGCAAGATGATGTCCTGCCCGGCGAGGATGGCGTTTTCCAACTGAGGGATGACGGTCTGCTCAAAGCCTATAATGCCGGGGAAGACCAACTCCTCGGCCCGTATCTTGGCGATCAGGTTTTTGCGAATCTCATGGCGGACAGGAAGGACTTGGTAGCCGCTGGCGCGTAGTTCTCCGATGGTGCCCGGCCGGGTGGTCGAAGTCATGGTCTGCGCTCCACTTCAGGTTGCGGGACCGCTGGGCTTCTCCCAAGCATCTGTAAACGCGGTTGAAGGAGCAGCCCCAAGCAAAGTCGTAACAGTATAGCTTATGCAGGCTCGGTTCGGTAGCAATCTTGGCTGCTGGCAGAGTTTGGCACTTTCTTCGCCCATATCGACACGTATCCAAGCGTTCCCGCATTGGTCTATAATTGACATCATAGATTGGTCCATGTGGGTTAGGGGCAATGTTGCATCGATTGGCCGTACCGTTATTGTTTTTCCTCTTGCCTCGTCTCGGACCCTCGATCTTTCGGTTCTTGAGGCTGGTATGGAAACTCATTTTCGACAAACGGGTCCCAATGGTATTGCGCCTGCTTGTCCCGTTGGCGCTGCTATACGCGTTGCCAGGAATTCCCAACATATTGAAGGACTCGCTGCATCCGGTTTTGGGCAGGTTCGACGACCTGATAGTCTTGGGATTTTCCCTGCTGTTGTTAACCAAGTTGGCCCCAAAGCATGTGGTGGACGAACACATGGGAATCCAGCCGGCGAACCCTCGTCCCCAGGAAGAGGACCCTTCCAAAGTAGTTGAAGGTTCCGCTCAGATTGTGGAAGAGGACTAACCTTTCGGGCCCGATGCCGGTACGCCAATCGAAGCCCGAAAACGGCACTCGTGTTGGGGCCGTTCCTGTCCGTCACCGCATGACCTTGCCAACCCCTCACCTTTATATGATTTGGCCCATGCCAACAGCCGGAGTATGTTGACCGGACCGCACACCGCCGCTTCGATCGTCCCAAAGACCGGTATGGCGTTGTACGTTCATGTTCCTTTCTGCAACACCAAGTGCCCATACTGTGACTTCAACACCTACCAGGGCATCGAACGGCTCATGGGACCGTACTTGGATGCGGTGACCACAGAGACCCGTTTATGGGGTAGCCTGTTACGTCGCCCGGCCGTCACGTCGGTTTTTCTTGGCGGCGGGACGCCCTCTTATCTGTCCAACGGCTACGTAGACCGGATTCTGGCGTCAGCAAACGAGGCGTTTCGAATCAACTCAGACGCCGAAATCACCATGGAGGCCAACCCGGGAGACTTGGACGTGGAGTCCTGCGGCAGGCTGTCGACCGCTGGCATCAACCGGCTCAGCTTGGGCGTGCAAAGCTTGGATGACGGGTTGTTGCGCCTCTTGGGCCGCCGCCACGACGCCGACCAAGCCATGGAGGCCTTCCAGGCGGCCCGCCGCGGCGGGTTCCGCAACATAAACCTGGACCTGATGTATGGCTTGCCGCGGCAGACGATGGCGCAGTGGGAGACAACGCTGCGACGCTTGGTCTCGCACGGCCCGGAGCACATCTCAATGTACGCCCTGACCCTGGAAGACGGCACCCCGTTGCAGAAGTGGGTGGAAATGGGCCGGTACCCCGAACCTGACCCCGACTTGGCCGCGGACATGTACCATTACGCTGAAGACCTGCTGGAAGCCGAGGGCTATCACCATTACGAGATTTCCAACTGGTGCTTGCCGGGGATGGAAAGCCGTCACAACATGGCCTACTGGCTCAACCAGCCCTATTTGGGGGTTGGACCGGGGGCACATTCCAGCCTTGGGTCTTTCCGGTTTTGGGACGTTTCGTCGCCGGTGGCTTACATAGAAGCAGTGAAGGACTGGGGTAGCAACCCCTTGCTGCCTCTTGCGGTATTGACCGAAGAGGTACTGGATACCGTTCCTCCGGTGGACCTTTGCGAGTTCATAGACGAGGAGACCCGGTGCTCCGAGACCATGTTCCTGGGTCTGCGGTTGCTCGAAGGAATGGACTTGGCCACTGTTTCCACCGATGTGGGATGCGACCTCGCAACTCGCTACCGCCGAGAGATTCAAGACCTTGTCGGCTTGGGCCTGCTGGAATGGGACAACGAAGTGCTTCGCTTGACCAAGCCCGCCTACCTCATCGCAAACCAAGTCTTCACCCGGTTCGTGGCATGATGGACGGGTACTGGGACTTCTAACGGTAATATGAGCGCTAATGGTTAAACTTCGATTCGTCCACGCCGCCGACCTTCACTTGGACAGCCCCTTCCGGGGGATCCGCAGCGAGGCGCCCGAACACGTTGCCGATACTCTCCACCGCGCCACCTTCGATGCCTACCGGAACATCATCGACCTTTGTCTCCGGGAACACGTCGACGCGCTGCTGGTGGCAGGCGACATCTACGACGGAGCGGACCGCAGCCTGCGGGCGCAGTTGAAGTTCGTCGAGGGGATGGGGCGGCTGGATGCCGCCGGCATCCGCTCCTTCATCTGCCACGGCAACCACGACCCGTTGGACGGATGGGAGGCCCGGCTGGACCTGCCATCGGGATGCTTCCGCTTCGGGGCCGAAGTAACGGGCGAGCCGGTGTTTCCCGGCGATCCTGAGCGAGCCACGGTCTACGGTGTCAGCTACCCCCGGCGGGAGGTGCGCGAGAACCTGTCGCCTCTCTTTGCCGACGCAGCAGCGAGCCGCGGCTTCGGTATCGGTCTGCTTCACGCCAACGTGGGCGGCAACCTCGACCACGATTCCTACGCCCCCTGCTCTGTTGCCGACTTGGCCGACACTGGCCTCGACTACTGGGCGTTGGGTCATGTCCATACCCGGCGAGTGTTGCGGCAGGAACGCCCCACGGTGGTCTACCCCGGCAATCCTCAAGGGCGCCACCCCAACGAGCCGGGTGCGCGGGGCGTCTACTTGGTGGATGTGGACGACTACGGCGGAGTCAGCTTGGACTTCCGCGCGGTAGACGTTGTGCGTTGGGAAACGCTGTTGTTGGACATCGGCGGATTGGAAACCGAACAGGCCCTCATAGACGCCGCCAATGACTTGGCCGAGTCAGCTCTCGAAGCGGCCGTCGGCCGTTCCGTCTTGGCCCGGCTCACGCTGACAGGTCGCGGGCCGCTGCACCGCTGGCTGAGGCACCCCGGTACGACGGACGACTTGCTTGAGCAGTTCAACGAGCGCTACAGCAACGCTCGATCCTGGCTGTGGTGCGAGCGGATTCGTTTGGACACTGCTGCCCAAGTTGACCGGGAGCAGGTGGCGCGGCGTGAGGACTTTGCCGGCGACCTTGCCCGACTGGTCGGCGAACAGTGGGACAACCCCGAAGCATTATCTGAATTTCGTGAGTTGCTGCGCCCACTGTACACCAATTCCAACGCCCGCCAATATCTAGGCAATTCCGCATTGCCGTCGGACGATGAACTCCGGGAGTTGCTGGCCGCGGCAGAGGATGAGTGCTTGGCGGGGTTGGTTGAGGAAGAGTACGAAGAATGAGGCTGGAAACGCTGTATCTGGAGGGCTTTGGCCGTTTCAGCCAGTACACCATAGAGTTGCCGATTGGCGCGGTCACCGTGTTCTACGGCCTCAACGAAGCGGGCAAAAGCACCCTGTTGGCCTTCGTCCGGGCGATCCTATTCGGCTTTCCCACACAGTACAGCGCTCAGCATTACCCTTCCTTGGTCAGAGGTGCGGGCGGGCGCATCATTCTGTCCGACAGCGCTGGGGCTACTTACACGGTAGAGCGTCATGCTGGGATAAGCAACAGCTTGCGCGTCACCTCCCCGGATGGCCCAGTGTCCGATGCTGAAGGTGTCTTGCGTCGCTTAACTGGTGGGGCTACGCTCGACAGTTTCAAGACCACTTTCGCTTTCAGCCTGGATGAGCTTCAAGAAGTTGCTCAACTAAAAGACTCCGGCATTTACAACGCAGGGCAGGGCACCCCCAGATTGCCGAGTCTCCAACGGTCGTTGGATGGGCAAAAACGCAAAATATACCTACCCAGCGGTACTAATCAAGTAGTGCCTCAACTAATAAAGGAACTCCAAACCCTAGAAAGACAGCTACAGATCGTCGAAGCCAATGCCGAACGTTACGGTTCCCTCACTACCCGCAAGTCTGAAGTTGACGTGGAACTGCGCGATGCCGTGGCGGAGCTTGCTGGGCTGAACGCCCGGGCCGTTGATATAAGAAACCTGATTTCCGGCTGGGACGACTGGGTGGGATTGGCAAACTGCGAAGCGCGGCTAAAGGAAATGCCTCGTTTCGAGCAGTTTCCCGAGGACCCCATCGTCCGGTTGGAGACCCTGGAGGAACGTGCAAGGCAGGCAAAGAATGACGTTGAGGAAGCAGCCGAGCAACTCCGGCTGGCCGGGGAAGCCGCGTCTGCCGTTATACCCGGAGAGGAACTGCTACAGGATGCCGCCCGCATCGAGGACATACGCCGAGGCCGCGGGAGCTTCGACGCCTCCGTCCATGACCTACCCGAGCGGCAGGACGAACTTCGGGAAATCGAAGACTCCCTCGTCGGCCGGATGCGCGCCTTGGGAGACGGATGGGACGAATCCAATCTGAAGTCTCTGGACACCTCGATGACCGTCCACGATGAGGTGGATGGATGGAAGCGGCAACTGGCGGATGCCAGCCGACGGGGTGAGGACTCCCAAGTCCGTCTAGACCAGGAAAACGTTCGCCTTGACGACCTCTGCAAGGAACAGCAGGAAGCCCAAGACGGTTTGCGGGTTGACCCGGAAGGCCGTGAGGCCGAGGATGCCCTCCGCCCCGCCAGCGGCCGGTTGGAAGACCTTATTGACGACCGGAACCGGTTGGAGCAAATCCGGCGAGGCCGGGGCGCTTTCGACGACTCGGTACGCGACCTCCCGGAGCGGAGGGCCGAGTTGACCGCTCTCGAGTCCGACCTTGGAGACCGGCTTCGGGACCTCGGCCAAGGATGGGACGAAGCCCGCCTGGGAAATTTCGACACGTCAATCGTGTTGCGTCAACAAGTGGAGGGCTGGAAGGAGACCCTGACCAGGCAGGCCGACGCGCTGCGCCAGTCCCGGCAACGCCGCGAACAGGAAACGTCCGGGCTGACCGAACGCCAGACCGCCGCCCGTGAAGCGCGGGAACGGCTCCCCGACGCCGTGCCGATGCTGGACGCCGCAGAGCTGACCCGGCAACGCGGCGCCCTCCGAGCCTCCCGAGGCCAACTCAACGAGTACGAACGCGCCCGCGTCAACCACGAGAACCTGCGCGGTCAACTCAACTCCTTGGCCGGTGGTCAAGAAACGGTAGGTCAAGCGGCGGGGCCGGTCTCCTTGCTGTTGTCGGCACTGCTGGCGATGGCCGGTATTGTCTTGATAGTGGCCGGAGTATATCTGAGAAACGAAGCGATGCCCCTGGGACTCGTCGGCGGCTTGGCGCTGTTGGCCGTTGCTGGCTACCTCGTCGTTCGCGGGCGTTCCACGCCGGTAGCCGGGGCCAACCCGTTGTCCGGTGCACTGTCCCGGCAAGCAGCCGATGCCCAAGTATCGGTGGAGTCGGCGCATCTTCTCCTCGTAGACGTTGCCCAGCCCTTGGGCATTGACGACACCCCCAACTCCGCCTTGCTGGACAACGTTGAGACGCGATTGGAATCTGCTGGGGCCGAACTAACCATTTGGAACCAAGCCAACGAACGGGCCGAAGAAGCGGAGCGACTTTTGAAGTCGCAGGAGCAACGGGTGGCAGAGGCCGCAGAGCGTGAACAGGCAGCCGTCGCCGCCAATGATGAGTCCCGGCAGCAGTGGCGGGAGTGGCTTGCGCAACGCGGCTTGTCAGAAACATTCAATCCAGACACCATGATCGAGTTCATGGGTCGGACCGAGGCCATCCGTGCCCGGCTGGACCAGGTGCGCCAGATGCGCCACCGGGTCAAGGCCATCGAGGTAGACACTCTCCAGTACTTTGAATTGGTCCAGCCGGTGGCGGCCAAGTATGAGGTCGTGCTGGACAGTGCGGACCAGCGGCGGGTAATGACGGTGGCTGATACCTTAATCGCAGCGTTCGACCGCGTTAGCAACCTTGTAGTGCAACGGGACGACGTCGGCCGCCGCCTGAAGCGTCAGGAACAGACAGCCCTGGCCGCCTCCGACGAACAACGCGCCGCTGCTGAGTCGCTGGCCGATAGCCAAGCCGGTTGGCGCGGCTGGCTTCAGGAACGGGGCCTGCGCGACACTTTCACGCCGGACACCATGCTGGAATTCCTGGCCAGGGTTGAGACGGCCCGCGGCTCCCTGGCGGAGACACGCCGGATGCGCGACCGCGTGGCAGCCATCGAGAAGGACATCGACGAGTTCTCCGGGCTAGTGGCACCGCTGGCCGCTGCCCGTGACCTGTCTCTCGACCCCCAGGACCACCTCCAACTGGCGGTGGTTGCTGACACCTTGATCAACAGGCTAGACAAGGCCAAGGCCCTGCTGTTTGACCGGGAGTGGGCCAAGGAACAGGAGGAAGAGGGCCGGCGCCTGCTGGAGCGTCAGCAGCAACGCTTGGAAGCCGTAGAGCAGGAACAGGCCGCCCTGATGGCGGCGGGCGGTGCGAACGACCCGGAGGACTTCCGTCTGCGGGCCCGCCAGCACCGGGAACGGCTGGACTTGGAACGGCAACGGGGCGAGTTCGTCCGCAGCTTGGAGCGTCTGAGCGGCCCCGGGGAACGGTACAATGACTTCCGCGAGTCCCTGGCCGGTTCCGACCTGACCTCGCTCAACGGTGAAGTTGCGCGGCTATCGGAGCAGGTGGCGGAAGTGGACGCTGTACGCAACTCGCTGCTAGAGAAGCGGGCCGGCATCAACCCCGAGCTTGCCCAACTGACCGGAGAGGAGGGATCGTCCGCCCTGCGCATCCGCCGCAACACCCTGCTGGAACAGCTCCAAGAGCACGCCCGCGAGTGGTCCCGGTTGACCATTGCGGAGTCGCTGCTGGAAAGGACCCGCCGGAAGTTCGAGCAGGAGCGGCAGCCGGGCGTTATCCAACACGCCCAAAGGTTTTTCTCCAACATCACCGGCCAGCGATACCAGCGTCTCTACGCGCCCATCGGTGAGCAGACGATAACGGTCACCGACGCCACCGGCGCCGGCAAACGACCCGAGGAACTGAGCCGGGGTACTCGCGAGCAGCTATACTTGGCCCTGCGGTTCGGCCTGATCCGCGAGTTCGGCGAACATGCCGAGCGTCTGCCGGTGGTAGTGGACGAGGCGCTAGTCAACTTCGACCCGGAACGGGCGCGTTGGGCTGCCCAGTCCTTCGCCCAACTGGCAGAGACCAACCAGGTCCTCGTCTTCACCTGCCATCCCACCACCGCCGATATGTTCGCCGACGCCGCTGGCGCGCAGGTGGTGGACATCAGCGGGACAGCTTCCTAAAGCATCCCGCGAAACTGACTTCCCCAGGCCTCGCTTCGGCCCGCGCCCGTGGCCTCGAATCGTGTAGAATCCATTCAAATCTTATTCCGGTAGTGGGCGTTCATGTACGTTATTGGCACCGCCGGCCACGTGGACCACGGGAAGTCCACCTTGGTCAAAGCGTTAACAGATATAGACCCGGACCGCCTTCCCGAGGAAAAAGCCCGCGAGATGACCGTTGACTTGGGGTTCGCTTGGTTGACGCTGCCCAGCGGCCGCGAGGTCTCCATCGTGGATGTCCCCGGGCACGAGCGTTTCATCAAGAACATGCTGGCCGGGGTGGGTGGCATAGACCTGGCCCTCCTGATAGTCGCCGCCGACGAAAGCGTCATGCCCCAGACTCGTGAGCACTTGGCCATTCTGGACATCCTCCAGATTCGCCGGGGGATTGTAGTCGTAACCAAGACCGACTTGGTGGACGAAGAATTGGTGGAGTTGGTCAAGGCCGAGGTGGAAGACACGCTCGTCGGCACATCTTTCGAAGGATGTCCGATGGTTGGCGTCTCCGCCTATACGGGGGACGGGATAGCCGAGTTGAAGACCGCCATGGACCAAGTCCTGGATATGACGGAGGCCCGCCGCGACTTGGGACGCCCTCGGCTGCCTGTAGACCGCAGCTTCTCCATATCCGGCTTCGGCACGGTTGTAACCGGGACCCTGATAGACGGTGGTTTCGCCGTAGGGCAGGAAGTGGAGTTGGTCAACTCGGGACGGCGGGCCAGGATCCGCGGTCTCCAGAGTCACCAGTCCAAGATAGACGAAGCGCAGCCCGGCATCCGGCTCGCCGTCAACCTGTCGGGACTCTCCCGCAGCGAAGTGCCGCGGGGCGAGGTCTTGACGTCTACGCGCTGGTTGCGGACTACCCGGCGGCTGGACGCCAGGGTGAGGATGGTCAAAGGCGCCCCCCACGCGCTGCGTCACAACGAGGGAGTGACCTTTCACTTGTTCACCAGCGAGACCACCGCCCGGGTGAGGCTTCTGGACGCCGACCGCTTGGCCCCCGGCTCCGACGGCTGGGTACAGGTGCTGCTGTCGAAACCTCTTCCCATGGTAAAAGGCGACTATTTCGTCTTGCGCTCCGCAGAAGACACCCTTGGCGGCGGGCAGGTAGTGGACCCCAATCCCCGTCGGAGGCACCGCAGGTTTTCTCCTGAGGTAATGGACCGGCTGATGACGCTGGACGAAGGGACCGGCGAGGACATTATCCTCAGCGTCGCGGAACAATGGGGCCCCTGCGACGTGACGGTGTTGGCCCAACGTTCCAACCTTCCGGCCGACGAGGTGGTGGAGCGGGTCCAGATTCTTGCCGAACAAGGCGACGTTATCGTGCTGGGGGAATTGGAGGCCGATGGCGATGCCGTGGTCTACTCCGCGCTGGGCTGGAACGCCCTGATCAACAAGATTTCCCAAACCTTGCATACATATCACGAGCAGTACCCGCTGCGCCGGGGCGCTCCCGCCCAGGAAGTCCGCAGCCGGTTGGGAGTCCTCCAGCCGGTATACCTGCGGGTGTTGGCGCGCTTGATATCGGAGGAGTACGTGGCTGAGGACGGGCCTTATCTACGGCTGCCTGACCACCAAGTCACGTTGACCAAAGAAATGGAGAGCCGAGTGTCTGCGTATATCAAGGCGTTGGAGAAGTCGCCCTTTGCCCCGCCCAGCGACGACCCGTTGGACCCCGAACTTCTGGGGGTGTTGGTGGACGAAGGCAAGGTGGTGCGCGTAAACGAATCGGTAGTCTTCTCATCATCGGCCTACCAGGAAATGGCCCAACGCATCACGGCCCACCTCCAAGCCAATGGCACCATCACCGTAGCGGAGGCCAGGAACCTGTTCGACACCAGCCGCAAGTACATTCTCCCATTGCTGGAATATCTGGACCAGCAGCGCATCACTAGGAGGGTGGGTGATGACCGGGTGTTGAGGTAAGGTGTGACGGTCAACACATTGGTATTGTCCATACATTCTCTATGTGCGCACCCAACGAACAACCCTCCCGTCGCAGCGAACTGCGCCTTCCAGGACGGAAAGTGATTTATGCCCCTTGATCTGGGAAGCGCATTTCTTCAGTTGGACCGTGTCAGTGAGGAACTGGGACGCTCCAGGGAAGAGTGGCATCACCGGCTGCGGACTTTTCTTGAAGCGGCGGAAAACGTTACCAAGGCAACCGCCTTGGAAAAGACCCGGTACGATCCTAACCGTAACTTCCTGGCAGCGCAGGTTACTGACAGTCTCATTGGAGCACATCAACCCGGCGACTTGCCAACGGACTGGTCGGTGGCGTCGGTGGACGGCTCGCACATAGACGTGGACCGGCACATTCCGTTGAGCTGCTACGTGGTGAACCTCGGCGGGTGTGTCTTGACCTACGGGTCCACTCCCGGTGCATCTTTCTTCAGCCAACCGCGTGTCTCCCACCAACGCCAGGACTTGTTTCTGGCTGATCCTGCCAATCCTGCCAACGAGGAGATAGTGACCGGGCCAGTGCTGGGACTGATACGGACGGTCCAAGAGTTGGAGCGGCTGGCCCAAGTGGTCGAGGGCCTGCCGGGGGATACCCCGGTGTTGGCGTTGGTGGATGGGTCCTTGGTGCTGTGGGGTCTGTCCGGAAGGGGGCATCAACCGTTCGTGAAGCAGGCCATCATCGACGACCGGTTGGTGGGTGTGTTGGACCGTCTCCGGGAGGCGGCCCGCGCCCGCCCACTTTGCCTTGCGGCCTACGTGTCTTTCCCCCGCAGCGCCGAGGTGGTCAACGCGGTGAGGAGCTGCCTGTGCCCCTACGAGTTGGCCCAGTGCCGCTACACCTGTGGCAATAGCCGGTCCGCCAAACCTCCATGCGACTTGGCTAACGGCTTCCTCGACCGGGACCTGTTTCAGAGCCTCTTGGAGCCGGGCTGGCGCTCTGCGACGTACATGACCAATTCCTCGGTGCCAAGAGAGAACTACGGCGATCATCAAGTGGCCTTCTTTTACCTCCACTGCGGCGAGGAGATAGCCCGGGTGGAGATACCCCAGTGGGTGGCGCAGGACGAACGTCTGCTGCCGTTGACGCATAGCTTGGTCCTGGACCAGTGCCGCCGCGGCCAAGGGTACCCGGTGGCGATCTCGGAGGCCCACGAGCAGGCGGTCATCAGCGGGTCAGACCGCCGTCTGTTCCGCGAAATGGTGTCCCAAGTATTGGACCGCCAGGGCGTAACAACCTTCACCTCCGAGAAGGAACGGTCCAAGCGCACTCCCTGGTTGTGACCTGCGTCCTGACCGGCCCCGCTGACACCCACTTGTGGATGGTCAAGATTATAGATTCCCGCCTGCGCGGGAAAGACGGGCAAGTAGTGGGAATGTCGGGTTGGGTACTGCGATGAGTTTTGAGATAGTTTCTTACTCCCTCGCAGGAAGAGCGCGGGACGTGGGCGGATTGCCCAAACTCTCCAGCAGGTCTTCCGGCTGGCTGAAAGTGGCAACCAGCTTCAGAAAGGCTTCCAATGAACCGCTGCGGCGACGCAACTCCTCCAGTTGAGTCCGAACGGGGCTGATGGAGGCGGGGCTGTCGGCGTAGGAGCCGTGGAAGGCGAAGTAGGCTTGGTTGATCTTGCGGATGTAATACCCGTTGTCCACTATCAGCCGGCGGCGCTCCTCCATGTATGCCTCCGCTTCTTCAATCTTCCCGTCGGCCAGCAACTCCTCGGTCCGCAGCCGGGTCTCCCGCATTTCCCGCCTGAAGTCGAAGGCTTCGGGGTCTCGCGTTCCTGGCGGTTGGGGTCGGCGGTCCACCTGCTGGCCGGTCATTGCCAGTAACGCCAAGTCCCCGATTTCCTCACCCGCCAAGGTCGCGACAGACTCGTTCAAAGTGGTCATTTCTTGGCTGTCCCAATAGTGCTGCCCAAGGGGACGGAAGAAGAACCAGTGGTGCAGCCACTCGTGAGCGCCGACGACGAGGGCGAGATGCAGGCTGGCCGAGTCGTACACCACGCTGGGATAGGTGGCGACGCCTCCGGTGTTTTCCACCAAGGCCGATAGGTCCTCCCGCTGGAAGACCAACTCCTCGATGCTGTTCCTCTCGTCATGGCTGATGCCGGGCACCAGGAGGACGGTCTGCTCCAAGTGTATGTGGTCCCTGGCGGACAATACCAGCACGCTGGGCGGGCTGGACAAGACCATGTCGACCGGCGGGAAGATGAGGCCGATGCGCGACTCAAACCCGTGCTCCGCCAGGACGGCGCTGATCTCGGACTCTATAATCTCTTCAACACCGGGCCTGAGAGCTTGACGCCGCTCCTTCACCTCTTTGAGCGCTGCGGTCAAGGTCCGTTCCTCTTCGGAGGTCAACTCCTCAGCGTCGTCATCGTGAGAGGCCGGGAGCCGCTCAAGGAGGGACTGTTCCTGATACAGGTCGAAGTATTCCTTGGCCGAGGCGATGCGTTGGGCGCGGTCCGGCTTGGAACGCCAAGGCAACAGGAACGATGCTTGGCGCAGCCACTTATCGGGGAAGTGAGAAAACTCCCACCCCACCAGGTTGTACTTGTAGGGGAAGATGGCCCGTTCCACCGCGGATGGCCGGAAGTCTCCTTGGCCGACGGCCACCAGCACTGCCACGACGCAGAGAGCCAGGAATCCGGAACGAAGCGCCCGGAACATGCGATATGCTATCCGGTGGGTCCGGGGTCTAGGCGAGCACTCGATAGCGGTAGCTGGAGTTCAACAAGTCGCCCTCCGCAAAGCGGTTGAACCTCAAGGGGCTTATGTCGATGGTGGATGACTCACCTTGGGCGATCAACTCCGCCATGGCGACGCCGATCATGGGCGAAAGCTTGAACCCGTGGCCGCTGAAGCCTACCGCGCAGTACAACCCCTCTATGCCCGGCACCCGGTCCAGTATGGGGTGCCAGTCGGGGGTGGTGGTGAACAGGCCGGCCCAGCCGCCCCGGTAGTAGCAGTCGGCCATGAACGGCATCCGACGGGTCAGCTTTTCGATGACCTCGGGCACTTGGTCCATGTCCACGCCTTGGTGATAATCGTCCGCATCCACCTCCTCATCGTCGCCGAAGCCGCAGAGGGTAATCACCGGTGTGTCAGGCCGGAAGGAGAAGGACTGGGCGATGTCTCCGACGATGGGATGGCTTGGCATAGGCCGCACCGGGCGGGCAAAGGAGCCTACTTGATGACGCACCGGGACCAGCGGAACGTCGACTCCGATCTGGCCCAACACCTGCTTGGACCAAGGGCCCGACGCCACCACCACGGTGGACGTCTCCCGCCGTCCCTCGGCGGTCAATACGGCCTGCACCCGCCCTCCAGATACCTCGATGCCAACTGCGGGGTTGCGCATCTCGATGCGAGCGCCCAAATCCGTGGCCCGGGAGGCGTAGGAGTTCGTAACCAGGTAGGGATCGGCGGAGCCGGAGTTCGGTTCCCAAGCCGCCAACTCGTCCTCGTGTATCTGGACCATTGGGGCCAAGTCCCGCAGGTCTTCCGAGTCCACCATACCGGTTTCGATACCCAATTCCTGACCGAGGGCAACATTTTTTTCGATCCCGGCCCGTTCTTCGGTCTCCACCACCACGATGTACCCGGTGTTGACGAACCCGGAGGAGCCGCCGACGGCGTTGTCGAAGTCGCGGTATATCTTCAGGCTCTCCCAAGCCATTTCCGCAGTAACCCGGTTGGAGTAGTGCATCCGGCAAATGGCTTGGGAGCGTCCGGTAGAGCCGGATCCCAGCACACCTCGTTCCACCAAGAGGGAGTTGGTCACTCCCAGGCGCGCCAGATTGTACAGGATGCTGCATCCCATAACACCGCCGCCGATGATCACTACGTCCGCCGATTGGCTCATGCTCGTGTCTTCTCCTGCGCTTGGGTCCCTGGATTCCCGCCTTCGCGGGAATGACGATACGGGAAATGGGTCCCTGGATTCCCGCCTTCGCGGGAATGACGATACGGGAAATGGGTCCCTGGATTCCCGCCTTCGCGGGAATGACGATACGGGGAATGGGTCCCTGGGTTCCCGCCTTCGCGGGAATGACGATTCGGGAAATGGGTCCTGGGATTCCCGCCTTCGCGGGAATGACGATTCGGGAAATGAGTCCTGGGATTCCCGCCTTCGCGGGAATGACGATTCGGGAAATGGGTCCTGAGATTCCCGCCTTCGCGGGAATGACGATTCGGGAAATGGGTCCCTGGATTCCCGCCTTCGCGGGAATGACGATTCGGGAAATGGGTCCTGAGATTCCCGCCTTCACGGGAATGACGATTCGGGAAATGGGTCCCTGGATTCCCGCCTTCGCGGGAATGACGATTCGGGAAATGGGTCCCTGGATTCCCGCCTTCGCGGGAATGACGATTCGGGAAATGGGTCCCTGGATTCCCGCCTTCGCGGGAATGACGATTCGGGAAATGGGTCCCTGGATTCCCGCCTTCGCGGGAATGACGATTCGGGAAATGAGTCCTGAGATTCCCGCCTTCGCGGGAATGACGATTCGGGAAATGAGTCCTGGATTCCCGCCTTCACGGGAATGACGATACGGGAAATGGGTCCCTGGATTCCCGCCTTCGCGGGAATGACGATTCGGGAAATGGGTCCTGAGATTCCCGCCTTCGCGGGAATGACGATTCGGGAAATGGGTCCTGAGATTCCCGCCTTCGCGGGAATGACGATTCGGGAAATGGGTCCTGAGATTCCCGCCTTCACGGGAATGACGATTCGGGAAATGGGTCCTGAGATTCCCGCCTTCACGGGAATGACGATACGGGGAATGGGTCCCTGGATTCCCGCCTTCGCGGGAATGACGATTCTGGGAATGGATCCTGAGATTCCCGCCTTCGCGGGAATGACGATTCGGGAAAACGGAAATGACTTGGTGAAAAGTCTATGTCAGTTGGAAGCAGGGAAGGCAAGGGCCTCGTGGAAGGCGGTCAAATGCTCCATCTGCTCGAACATGGGGTTCAGCATCAACATCTGTGCGCCGGCGTCGACGATTTCCTGCAATCCCTCGGCGCACTTGTCCATGCTGCCCCAGACGGCCACTTGCGACCCCATGTCCGCGCTGCCGTAGTGGCGGGCGAACCAGTCGCGCAGCCGCCCCTCGGCCCGGTCTTCATTGTCGTCCACCGCCACGTACACCCGCTTGGAAATGAAGAAGGAATCCGGGTCGCGGCCGGCGGTGTCCAACGTTTCCTGCACCACGGCAACGCCCTGCTTGAACTGTTCAGTGGAGGAGGAGCCGGCGCCCATCCAGCCGTCGCCGAACCGCACGGCCCGCCGCAGGGCGTCGGGATGCCTGGCGCCGAACCACACGGGCAGGTGGGGTTTCTGCACCGGCTTGGGTTCCATCGCCTCGCCGTTCAACTGCCAGAAGTGGCCTTGGAAGTTTGCCTCAGGTTCTTCCCACAGGGCCTTCATTACTTTCAGGCTCTCCACCATGTAGCGCACCCGCCGGTCCGGCGCTCCGCCCAGCAACTGGTCGTGCTGAGGGCGTCCGCCAAGCCCCAAGCCCACTATCAGACGGCCTTGGCTCAGATGGTCAATGGTGCTGAACCGCTTGGCCAAGTGCACCGGGTTGTTGGTGGTGGTAACCACTACCGACGTTCCCAGCCGCGCCCGCTTGGTGATGGCGGCCACGTAGCTCAACAGGTGCAGACCCTCCAGGGTGGGGCTTGCGCCGATTATCCGGTCCTGCACCCACAGGCTGTGGTAGCCAAGTTCTTCGGCCTTTTGCACGTACCCGGTCACCAGCCCCATGTCCACCGGCGCGTCCTGGAAGACCTGGGGGATGGCGATGCCGCAAGGTACGGAAATTTGTTGGGACATGAACGGACACCTCATTGTAGTGGTTAGCGTGTCTCTGGATTCCCGCCTTCGCGGGAATGACGATATGTCCTGCCTTCGCGGGAATGACGACATGTCCTGCCTTCGCGGGAATGACGACATGTCCTGCCTTCGCGGGAATGACGATATGTCCTGCCTTCGCGGGAATGACGATATGTCCTGCCTTCGCGGGAATGACGATATGGGACTACCGGTCACCGGACCGCCAGCATGTTGCAGGCCAAGGCCAGCATCACTTTCGTCCCGCTGACCAGGCTCTTGACGCCCACCGACTCGTTGGTGCCGTGGGTGAAGGTCAACATTGGGTCGTCGTCGGGATGGGAGCCGGTAAAGCCGTAGGTGATGATTCCCAAGGGCCGGGTGAAACGGGAGTCGGTGAACCCGTTGCTGATTGCCGGCACCCACTGGATGTCGACACGGTCCAAGGACTGGGCCATGGCGGTCTGGATATTCGACGCCAACTCGCTCTCGAAGGGAGAGGAGTTGGGCACGGCCATGTAGTCTATCTCGACACTCACGCCGGGGATGCCTTCCAGCAGTTGGTCAAGCTGGCTTCTTACGTACTGCTCGTCCTGGTGGGGCAGGGTGCGCACGTCGCAAGTGAGCCGGATGGTCTCCGGCACGCTGTTGGACTTGATGCCGCCCTGAATCATGGTGGGGGTCAACGTCATGCGGGAGAGGGCACGGAGCATGGAGGCGAAACGGGGGTTGGTCGGCTCCACCTCGGCGATAATCTGGTCCACGTTTTCCGGGGACGGCTTGTCCTCAATCGCGAAGGTGGACAGGTAGTCGAACAGGCTGGTGGAAGTGTCCCGCTCCGGCTCGTAACCCTCGATGCTCTGCAACGCCCGGCTCAGCCGGTACATGGCGTTGGTGCTCTGCCACGGCACCGACGCGTGGCCGCTGGTGCCCTTGATGTCTATTTCGACCTGGAGGCGGCCCTTTTCGCCCACGCCCAGGATGTAAGTAAGGTTGCCCGCCGCCTCTATCGGGGTGCCGCCCCCTTCGTTCACGGCGTAGGGAGCGGCCAGCTTCTCCGGGTAGTTGTCGGCCAGCCAGCCGAAGCCGTAGCGCCCGCCGTGCTCCTCGTCGGCGCCGCAGGCCAGAATCAGGCTGTCCTGCAACTCGATGCCGTTGCGTTTCAGCAGGCGCATGGCCATCAACTGGGCAGTGAGCAGGCCCTTGCAGTCGGAGGCTCCCCGGCCAAAGACCCGGCCATCGGCCAAGGTGGCGCTGAAGGGCGGGAACCGCCACTTGGCCTCGTCCTCAACCGGCACCACGTCGCTGTGGGACATGAACAGGAGGCGGGCGTTGCCGGACCGTCCTTCCATCCGGCTTATCAGGTTGCCGCGATTGGGGGCAGCTTCCAGGATTTCAGACTCAATCCCGTCTTCGGCCAGCCAGTCCCGGGCATACTCGCATACCGGCGTTTCATCGCCGGTCGGCATGGCCCCGGTGTTCACCGAGGGTATCCTGACTAGCGCTTGTTCCAAGGCTACGATGTCATCGATGGCGGCATCCACTTGGGAGAACAAATCGTTCAGGTCAGGCATGTCTACCCTCTCATGCGTTGATTGAAGGCCGGTCTACAGACCACGGGGAATGGCTTGCTTGGGCCAGCTTTGGGAGTGTAAACAGCAGCGTCACCGGTGTCAACGGAGAGAGGCTGTCGTGGGTGTGCATCGGATATTCGCGGGCGTAACCGGAGGTTTTGCGTTGCCGGGGAGGGGACTTTCAGATTACCGGACATTTACGGACATTTCCTGACATTCAGCTTTGGCGGGTAGGAGAAGTCTTGGGGTTTATGCACCACTTTTTGTGCGTTCATGCCCATTTTGGCGCCTTTTTGTGCTGCTGTCAGAATCAGGATTTTCAGGATGGGCCGCGGCCATGCTGAGAACCCCGGCATTGGGCAAGTCCTGCCACGGACAAGTGTTGCAAGGAGTGGAGTTAATCCTGCATCTACTGCTGCCGTTTTTGGGCGTTGTCCCGGGTGCTGTATCTATGGTACGGCGGAGTTGCGATGTTGGGAAGGGGCGGGTGTCAGTTCGGGGATATCGCAGGGCAATCGCGTTATAAAGTTTGGTGGCCCATTTAATCGTCATTCCCGCGAAAGCGGGAATCCACATCACCGCGGCCTATCGCAACTTTCCCGCGGCAAGACTATATAGATTCCCGCCTTCGCGGGAATGACGAGAGAATGAAAAGGCCCTGGTCAGTTGGGCAGTGGTTGGTCAGTTGGGCAGTGGTTGTATTGATGGGGCATAACCTCAGAGGAAATGGTAATCTAGCTTGTAAACCTCCCTACGTTCCCACAAAAGACGGGATATGAAATCGAATGCGAACAAGCCGGACCCGCACGCGCTGGAAATCGCCCGGGCAGTGCAAAAACAGGTAGCCCCGGACACGGTCATATTGTTCGGTTCCAGGGCCGCGGGAGACTATCGGGAAGACTCCGACGTGGACATACTGGTGGTCACCCAGGACAAGGAACGCCGGAGAGACCGTCCGGGCGCGGGCGCGGGCGCCGGCGACGCGGCGAAGGAGTATATGGAAAGTCACCCGCCGCTGCTTGAAGTGGGGATAATGAGCATGACCCGGAGCGAGTTTGACCGCAACCGGAGAGCTAAGCAGCACTTGGCAGGACAGGCGGACCACCACGGAGTATTGATGAGCGGAGAAAGGCTGGAGCATCAATCGGACTGTGAAGGCGGGTACCCGGAACACTGGACGGCGACGAAAAAGAGGCTGGAAAACACCGCGGAGTGGACCCACCATTTCAACGATATGGTGGAGCAAGACCACTGGAACCAGAAAGTGTTAGGTTTCGCAGCCCAGCAAGCGGTCGAGAACGCGCTCAAGGGGTGGCTCTCCACCTTCAACGACCCGTCCCGGTTCGGACACGACCTCAACATGACCTGGGACCATTTGGAAAGGATCCAGGACTGGTCCCAGACGGGCTTGGAGCAACTCCATGAATCACTCACCAGCCTGTTCGACCACACACGTTACAATAACCCAAAGCACCCGAGCGTCAGGGGTAACTGGCTGACTGATTACGGCGACGTATACCGGTATGACGTGAACCCAAGACCAATGACCCAAGAGGAGAGATGGGAACTCCGGCAACTGGTGAACAACGCCATCGAAAATCTCACAGAAAGAATCCACCGGGTCAGCGGCACCGGCGACAGAGACATCTTCACGGAAGGAAAACGGCCTTGGGAATGAAACGGGGGTAACGGCAGGTAAAGGGTAGGAAGTTCTTACATCCCTTTACTAATGGAAGGAGCGGACCATGATGAGAAGATTTGTTGTTCCGATAGCTGTTGTTTCAATCCTGATCCTGCTTGGCGGTTTAACGGCGGGTCTGGTTTCAGCCATCGGCCCAACGCCGCCTCCACCGACCCCGACTGCGATTCCGCCGGACGAGACGGTCACGCAGACATCCGCGTCTGACCGTGCTGCGCTGGTGGCGCTCTACAACGCCACAGATGGCCCGAACTGGTCTAAGAACACCAACTGGCTGGGCAACGCGCCTTTAGGGGAATGGTACGGCGTTTTCACGGACGGTAACGGGCGTGTTGTGGGATTGAAGCTATATGGGAGCGGGTTGAGTGGAACGATTCCCAGCGAACTTGGCAGCCTCACCCATCTGGGTACGCTGGTACTTGCCGGTAACCGGTTGAATGGGGAGATACCGGCGGAGTTGGGCGGACTCGCTAACCTTCAAGAGTTGTCTCTCCACGGTAACTTGTTAAGTGGAGGGATACCGTCCGAGTTGGGCAGACTCATCAACCTGCGAGCGCTCTATCTTTCCAGTAACCAGTTGAGCGGGGAGATACCGCCGGAGTTGGGCGACCTCACCAACGTGCAAGGGTTGTTGCTTCACACTAACCAGTTGAGCGGAGAGATACCGTCGGAGTTGGGCAACCTTGCCAACCTGCAAGGGTTGTTGCTTCACAGTAACCAGTTGAGCGGAGAGATACCGCCGGAGTTGGGCGACCTCACCAACGTGCAAGGGTTGTTGCTTCACACTAACCAGTTGAGCGGAGAGATACCGTCGGAGTTGGGCAACCTTGCCAACCTGCAATCGTTGTGGCTTTACAGTAACCAGTTGAGCGGGGAGATACCGGAGGAGTTGGGCGACCTCACCAACGTGCAAGGGTTGTTGCTTCACACTAACCAGTTGAGCGGAGAGATACCGTCGGAGTTGGGCAACCTTGCCAACCTGCAATCGTTGTGGCTTTACAGTAACCAGTTGAGCGGGGAGATACCGGAGGAGTTGGGCAACCTTGCGAACCTGGGCAAGCTCTATCTTTACAATAACCAGTTGAACGGGGAGATACCGTCTGAGTTGGGCGGGCTTGCCAATCTGAAATCGCTGGATCTTTCCAGTAATCAGTTGAGCGGGGAGATACCGCCGGAGTTGGGCGACCTCACCAACGTGCAAGGGTTGTTGCTTCACACTAACCAGTTGAGCGGAGAGATACCGTCGGAGTTGGGCAACCTTGCCAACCTGCAATCGTTGTGGCTTTCCGGTAACCCGTTGAAAGGATGCATACCCCAAAGTTTGAAAAATGTGGGCAGCAATGACCTTGCCGAACTCAGCTTGCCGTTTTGCGGCGCGCCAGGCACTTCCACCGCCCCCACACCACCATCCCCCACCCCCACACCGCCGCCCGACGGCGGCGATGACGGAGACTCGCTGGGCAACAGGGTAACAGACGTCAAGGTCGAGGCCACCCCGAATACCCCCAATTCGGTAGCCAAGTGGACCGTCCAGTTCATAAACGGGACGGCCGGCAGTAACGACGGCGCTTTGGATGGCGGCACGGGAAAGGACACCATAAAGATTGAGTTCGAAGACGATGTCCAGTTCCCAGCGGCCATCAGCCAGAACGACGTCACAATAACCACCAGCATGGTCTGGGATAGCAACAAGGCAGAGACCCGGACTTTGGTGGCCAACCCCTTGGGCGTGGACATAATCAAAGTGTCGGAGTTCGAAGGCTCTGCTCAAAAGACGGACAAGCCGCCGGACGAGACTCTAGTGACGCTGGAAGTTCCCGACATGGAACCTGCTGACGATCAACCTGGGTCCCAGGGCATTGCCGCAGGAGCCTTGGTCACGGTTGTATTCCGGCAGACCGCCGGGATAAAGAACCCCACCGAATCCAAGCCGGATCAGGTTAACCAAGCTCAAAGGGCTGCGGCGGTGGACCTTAACGGGAACTTCGATGCCTCCCTACTCAAGCCGCTTTCCGGTTACAAGGTGCAGGTAGCCACCAGCAACAGCGGTTACTTTGTGCCGGCCGCCCCGGCCCACCGGGCGGTAATACCCAGGCGGATAGTGATGAGCGACCAGGACGGCCCCCGAGGCAGCACCATCACCGTGGTGGGCTTGGGCTTCCGCAACTCCCTCACCGCCGTCGTCTGGAACGACAAGAACCGAAACGGGGCCAGGGACGGCGGAGAAATCGACCTGGGCTACGCCCTAGTGACCGGGTCAGATGATTTCATCACGACCATAACCGTCAACAACCCGCCCTTCAGTCAAGGCTTGAACACTAACGGGATCAACGCGGTGGACGGGCGCAACCGGACGATCATTCCGGGGCGGCGGTACACGGGAGCGTTCACTGGCGCCACTTTCATGGAACGAATACCTCAATACAAGCTGGAGTCATCCATCAAGGTAACCCCCGGCATCGCAGCAATCGGGGACACGGTGCAAGTGGCGGCGCGGGATTTCGTTGCCGGCGGCACGATTAGCACCTCTACTGCCCGGATCAGCATTGGTGGTGTGCCGGTTACCGACTTTGAGTCGACCAGCGTGAGCTCAACGGGCGACGCAACCTTCGAAATGACGATTCCCAACGGTGCCGCCTCCGGCACGCAGAACCTGGTGGTCAGAGACGGTCCTAACGCCCTTTTTGATCCAACCCACGATATTGTGAATACCGGCGGCGCGCGCTTCAACATGGTCATATCCGGGGCGCAGTTGAGCGTGACCCCCAGCACAGGGTTGGTTCCTAACCAGACAGTGACCCTGGTTGGCCGGGGCTTCTCCACCGGCGGCGCCGCCCTAATCAACGTTGATGGCAGTGACGCCACCATCAGCGGAGACGACACCGACCTTGGGGCGCGCAGCGAGAAGTTTAACGAAGGCGACGCCATCGAAGTCGACAACGCCGGCAACTGGTCGTCCTCCTTCGTCATACCAATCACTCATGTCACCACCACTCCGGGCAACCATGAATTGAGCATTACCGACACCGGAGGGCGGAGCGGCTCGGTGAACCTGAACATGGCCGAGCGGCAACTGACGCTGTCCCCCCCGTCCGGCAGGGTCGGCACCCGGGTTGACCTTGAAGGGTCCGGCTTCCCGGCCGACAACCCCGGTGAAGGCGGCGACCGCACCGTTACCGTGGAGATTCAGTACTCGGTTACGGGAGACATCAGGACCGTGGTGACCCTGACTCCCGACGGGTCGGGCAACATTAGCGGCTGGTTCACCGTACCCCTGAATGCCGGGATACCTTCGACCAATGCAGTGCGGGCGATCTTTGACATTCCCACAAGCGGCGTAAACGTGACTACCAGCGCGGTACACCAAGTGCCGCGGGCCGGTATAACCCTGGACCAGGAAAGCGGCCCCGCGGGCACCGTGGTGACCATCAACGGTGAAGGGTTCAAGAGATATACCACCGTCAGCGAGATCAACTTTGGCACCTTGGACGTGCGGTCGGGCACCAGCCTCTCCACCGACAGCGAGGGTGCGTTCGAGACCACCTTCCTGGCGCCCGTCAGCAACACCGGGGCCCAAGCGGTTACGGTGAGAGTCGGCGAGACCATTGCCAGCGCGACCTTCACGGTGACGGCCGCCCTCACTATTATTACCAGTCCAATCATTGCCGGGCCGAATTCGCTGACCGTAACCTGGGCTGCTCCCGCCAACACCGGTGGGTCAATCGTCACGGCCTACGACCTGCGCTACATCCGCACCGACGCCGACGAAACCGTAGAGGCCAACTGGACCTTGGTGGAGGATGTCTGGACGATCGGTTTCAATCCCTTGGAGTATGTGCTCACGGGCTTGACGGCAGGCACGCAATACGATGTCCAGTTGCGAGCGGTCAACGCCGCTGGGACGGGTCCCTGGTCTGCCACGGCGACCGGAACCCCGTCAACTTGGGGGGCCATCCGGTCTCTCTCTGAGACATACGTCGAACCGGGAGGTGAGGTGATGGCCACCATCACCGCCACGGGATACGGCCTGTATGGTCATGTGGTGGAGACACTGCCGCCCGGATTCAGCTATACCCATTCTGACCTGAACGAGGATGCGGTCATCGTCTCTGGCCGGGAGGTTATAGTCTTTCTTCTCCGAGGAGAGGAAAGATTTACTTACACCGTGACCGCCCCCGGAGCAGCGCGGGAGCGCCCGCCCACGCCGACTCCTACGTCCGCTTCCAGAGCTGCGCGGGAGTACCTGCCCACGCCGACTCCCACGCCCCGCCGTCGCCGAGTGGGTGAGTACCCTTTCTTCGGCGATTTAGTGAACGAGAACAGACTGCAACAAACGGTTGGCGGCGCTGCCAGCATAAGAGTCGGGGTTGAGCCTTTGGTATATGCAATCAACAACGCAGCGACCCTGGTGAGAATCGACTCGCCCATTCCCGTGACGGTCACATTCGGCGAACCGGTCTTCGGTTTTACCCTCGACGACGTTAGCGTAAGCAACGGTATTGCCGGTGGCTTTACCAGCAGTGATGGCAGCCCTGTCTACGCTTTCGACGTAACCCCGAACGAGATCGGTAAGGTGACGGTGGATATTGCTGCTGATGTTGCAATGGATTCCAACGGCAACGGCAACACTGCATCCCTACAGTTATCGCTGGGTATTCCGTATGACGACGATCACGACGGCGGGATCAGCAAGGAGGAGGCAATAACGGCGGTAATCGACTACTTCGCCGAACGTATCACCAAGGCGGAGGCTATCGCGATCATCATTCTGTACTTCTCCAGTTAAGTGATCCGACCGGACTACTCATTGGGCGAGGACCCTTGCCTCAGAAGAATGCCGGCGGCGGTGAGGGACAGGGGGGCGATGCTGACGCATAGCAGGGCCAGCCTCAAGTCCCCGAAGTGTTCCTGGAGCAACCCGGTAGCCAACGGCCCAAGGGTGGAGCCCAAGGACACCATCATGGTGATGAATCCCACTGCAACTGCCACCTCGCGCGGCCTGATTCCCTGCAGATGGAAGGGCACCGTGTAGAGAATGGGCCAGAAGCCCCATGCGATCCCGTTCAGGAAATTCAGCAGGACCAGCAGGGGCACCGAACCGGTGAGGGTCATGGCGCCGAAAGTGTAAGCCATCAGCCCTCCCAACACTCCCAACAACACCTTGTCTTGACGGGTCACGGTGGCCAGGTATCCGACCACCAGGCCGCTTGCGCCGCCTGTCACGATTCCCAGTGCCAGCAGGCTGCCGGACCAGCGTAAGGGGATGTTGTAGCTTTCCAGCGCCATGGTGGGGAAAAAGGATATGTAGGCGAAGAACGCCAGTGTGGCGCCCAGGAAGCCGAAGCCGGTTATCCAAAGGTCACGGTAGCTGAAGGTGCGCCTGATGATGTTCAATTCCAGGGAGTCGGCGCTGCGGCTCGATGCCGGTGCGGGGTTTTCCCGGCCAAAGGCGATCCACAGGACGGTCTCCAACGCCAAGAGGCCGCCAAAGACGCTCAGGGTCATGTGCCAGTCGTTCCCGAGCCAGCTGAGGATGAATGGCGCCGCCGCCACCCCTCCGCCCACCACCAGCCCGAACATGGTGTTGGACACCGCATTGACTGTCACAAAATCCCGAGGGGGGAACCATTGCTGCATCAGGATGGCTTGGGCCGGTTGGCGCGCGATGACTGAGAACCCGAAGGCCAATCTGCCAAAAATCAAGATCGCAAACAACGGGGCCCAGCCTTGGACGAATATAAAGACGGTGGACAGGACCATGGTGACGGTGGTCAGGGTCTTGGGCCCGAACTTGGAAAGCCACCAACTGAGCGGCACCGCCAGGGTCAGGTTGCCCCAGAACGCTGACGATCCCAGCAGTCCCTGCTGTGTCGGAGAGAGACCCAGTTCCGCGGTTATCTCCGGCAACAGGATTCCGAAGGTGGATACAACCATGAACCCCGAGACGCTGGAGACCATCCATATCCCCATCACCACCCATCGGTAGGGCGAAAACTGTCCCTTGGTCTCTGCAACTTCCACTAAACGGGCCCTTAACTCCTACGCCCCGGGCGCCAGCGTCATAGCTGCCCGCTCTCAAGAGGTCTTTTCAAGCGACTCGACGGATTCCGGCCAATGGGCCAGTGTAGAAGCCCTGCAATATACCGTCAATCGGCGCGGGGGACAGGTTCAGGGCCTTTTCATTTTCCGTTTTGGGTTACGTGGGTCCCGTCTTTCCCGCGAAAGCGGGAATCCACATCACCGTGGCCTACGGCAACCTTCTCGTGGCAAGACTGTATGGTTTCCCGCCTGCGCGGGAAAGACGAGAACAAGACTGTATGGTTTCCCGCCTGCGCGGGAAAGACGGGAACAAGACTGCATGGTTTCCCGCCTGCGCGGGAAAGACGGGAACAAGACTGCATGGTTTCCCGCCTGCGCGGGAAAGACGGGAACAAGACTGTATGGTTTCCCGCCTGCGCGGGAAAGACGAGAACAAGACTGTATGGTTTCCCGCCTGCGCGGGAAAGACGGGAACAAGACTGCATGGTTTCCCGCCTGCGCGGGAAAGACGAGAACAAGACTGTATGGTTTCCCGCCTGCGCGGGAAAGACGAGAACAAGACTGTATGGTTTCCCGCCTGCGCGGGAAAGACGAGAACAAGACTGTATGGTTTCCCGCCTGCGCGGGAAAGACGAGAACAAGACTGTATGGTTTCCCGCCTGCGCGGGAAAGACGAGAACAAGACTGTATGGTTTCCCGCCTGCGCGGGAAAGACGAGAACAAGACTGTATGGTTTCCCGCCTGCGCGGGAAAGACGAGAACAAGACTGTATGGTTTCCCGCCTGCGCGGGAAAGACGAGAAAATGAAAAGGCGCGGGGGACAGGTTCGTGCTGTGGGGAGCGTTCCCGATAATGTAATATACAGAGCGAATATTCCGGCGCGACAGCGTGCGGATGGTCCATAGGAGAACGACGTTGCTCCAATGGACGCCGACTCATTCTTGTTAAAGGGTGCAGATGACTATGGAATATCGGCCAATGGGGCAGACCGGAATGAACGTCTCCGAAATAGGTTTCGGATGCGGCAACGTGGGCGGGTTGCTGATACGGGGAAGCCATGACGACCAGGTGAAGGCGGTGGCCAGGGCCATGGAACTGGGGATCAACTACTTTGACACTGCTTCATCCTACGGAGACGGCCAGTCGGAGACCAACCTGGGCAAGGTGTTGAGGGAGCTTAACGCTCCGGTATACGTGGGCACCAAATACCGGCTGTTCGCCGACGACGGCTCCGACTTAAAGGGAGGCGTGGTGCGGTCGGTGGAGGCCAGCCTGAGCAGGATGGGCCGGGACAACGTGGACCTTATCCAATTGCACAACCGGGTCGGCTCGGAGCGTGACCTGAGCCGCGACGTTCTGACGGTGGAGGACGTTCTGGGCGAGGTGAGCGAGGCTGTCCAGACCTTGCGGTCCCAAGGAAAGATTACGCATTGGGGTTTGACGGGCGTCGGGGAGACTCCCGCGTTGCACCGGATTGCAGACTCGGGAGCGATGCAAACCATCCAGACGGTCTACAGCCTGCTGAACCCCAGCGCGGCGGCGGAGGTTGGAGCAGAGTTCGACATGCCCAACTATGACAAGCTGATCGACAGGGCGGCGGCAGCGGAAATGGGGGTAATCGGCATCAGGGTATTGGCGGCCGGAGCCCTCGCCGGTTTCGAACAAAGGCACCCGATGGCGGCGCCTTCGGTAGGTCCCATCGGATCGGGCCGGGACTACTCCCAGGACCTGGGCCGGTCGGCGGACTTCAGGTTCTTGGTGGACGAGGGCTACGTTGACGATTTGGTGGAGGCGTCGTTGCGGTTCGTTCTGGGCAACCCATCGGTTTCGACGGCGCTGGTCGGGTATTCCAGCATGGACCACTTGGAGCAAGCTGTGAAGTGCGCCGCGAAAGGGCCGCTGCCCGGCGAGGCGCTGGCGAAGCTGCCGGCGGTCTGGGGGCGGTATGCCGGAGGTTAACTGGCTTCTTCTGACTGTCTTCGAAACGGGCCGGAAAACCCGGCGCTCGAACAATCAGACCTCGTTTCCGTAATCAACAATATCGGGCTCTCAGGACAGCACTTTGTAATATATAATTTTTCAAGGGTTTAGGGAGTATAGGATGGTAGCGGAACCCGAAACAATCGCCAGGACGCTCGGTCAACTGGAAGGCCGGATAGCCGAGCTCTCGGCATCCGTACAAGAAGTCAACCGTCGGATGGATGCAGGGTTTCAAGAAGTCAACCGCCGGATGGACGCAGGGTTTCAAGAAGTCAACCATCGGATGGATGTAGGGCTTCAAGATGTCAACCGCCGGATGGATGTAGGGCTTCAAGATGTCAACCGCCGGATGGATGCAGGGCTTCAAGATGTCAACCGCCGCATTGACCGGATGCTTCTAGCAATGCTGGCTATCGGCGGCGGCTTGATCATCACCCAAACCGGACTGCTGGCCACCCTGATAATTAGAGGAGGGTAGTGGAGGCATTAAATCATGGCTGCAAGTGAACAAGTGACCATACCGGCGAGAAAAGGGACGGCCTGCTTCGTCGCCAAGGGCCAGCAACTCAAGGTCATCAATACCCACGGGCAGCAGGTGGTGGATACGTGGGCGTTCAACCGCGCTGACATGGCCGAGTTCATGTCCATGGAGCATTGCCGGACAGCGATAGACGGCATTTTGCCGCGGGCTGGCGACACCATGGTCACCAACAAAAGGCGCCCGATACTGCACTTCGTGGAGGACACGTCGGGCGGGCTGCACGATACGTTGATGTCGGCCTGCGACCGGTACCGGTACGAGTTGCTGGGTTGCGAGGGTTACCACGACAACTGCACCGACAATCTGAAGGCGGCGTTGACCGAGTTGGGGCTTACGCCGCCGGACATTCCCAGTCCTTGGAACCTTTTCATGAACATACCGGTGCAGCCTAATGGCGGCCTGACCTTTGAGCCGCCAGTATGCCAACCGGGCAACTACGTGCTGCTGCGGGCCGATATGGACTGTGTGGTGGCATTTTCAGCCTGCCCTCAGGACGTGGTGCCGGTGAACGGCGTGGACCGCCAGCCCACGGAAGCCCACTACCAGTTGTTGTAAGGGGATGATTAAAAGTAGTTGGAATATCAGGATGGTACATCCGTCGTGGCGGAAGTCTTCGATATGGGATATGGTGGGCGGGACGCCCGCGCTCCCATCTGACCAACCAGTTTTAGTCACACCCCTTGTTGAGGGATGACCACCGGGCCTGTTATGCTGGTGCTTGGAGACGGGTTTTTGCTTGATGCTACGATATAATCCAAGCCGGGTTACATTCCGCGCAGGGGACAGGACCTGATATGGCATTGGAAGCGCAGCATTCACAGATGCTGCTGACGCCCGGTAACGTGAATGGGCATTTTGGCGAGGCTGCGTCGGCAAACAACAAGTCGCTGTCAATTCATCGCTGGGCCAATTGGATAGCCGGGTTTTCCGGCGGGTTCGCCCGCAGCGCCATCACCCAATATCTCCCATTCCCAACCCGGAACAGCGTGGTGATGGACCCTTTCGCCGGGGTGGGCACGACGCTGGTGGAAGCTAACCGGCTGGGTCTGGACTCCATCGGATTCGAGATAAACCCCTTCGCCCACTTGGTTTCCTCCGTCAAGCTGCGGTCGAAAGACATCTCACTGGAGCAACTTACGGAAACCGCAGCCCTATATGAGGCCGTTATGGAGAAGGTGGAGCAACCGCCCGGTCAGGACGGTTGCGCGGCGGATGCCCGCCTGGGGCCTCGCCGTTCGCCGCCGCCGGGGTTCAAGAGCCGGATTCCCTTCTATTCGCCGGCGGTGGAAGAGCGGGTGTTGTTTACCTTGGACTTCCTGGACGGGCTTACGCCGCCGGTACAGGATATTTTCCGGGTCGCCTTTGCGTCGGTGATGGTGGAGTTCTCCAACTACACTTATGAGCCGTCCTTGGGGTCGCGGCCCGGCGCGGGCAAGGACTTGGTGACCGATGCCCCGGTGGGGGGCATCGTGGCGGCAAAGCTGCGCCAGATGTTGGAGGACATCGCGGAATTTCAAGCGGACGCAGCCAAGCAGGCAAAGAGTCCCGACTGGCAGGTCTACGACTGCTCTTTCTTCGAGGCCGAAAGCCGCGTAGACCCCGGCACGGTTGACTTGGTGGTGACTTCGCCGCCCTACATGAACAACTACCATTACGTCCGCAACAGCCGCCCCCAGCTTTTCTGGACAGGGCTGGTTGCGTCGCCCGCCGAGTTGAAAAGACTGGAGCATGAGAATTTCGGCAAGTTCTGGCAAACGGTAAGGGCCGAGGAGCCGGTTCTGCTAATCCCGGACTTGCCGTCACTCCGTATGGAATTGGAGGAAATACGGGGCATAAATTCGGGGCGGGGAGTATACGGCGGTAACGGTTGGGCGAATTACATTTGCACCTATATGAACGACCTTGACCGTTTCTGCAAGTTGTTGGTCCGGTTGTTGCGGCCCGGTGGCACCGCGATCGTGGTGCTGGGCAACTCTATAGTCCAAGGTAGAGAGATAAAGGTTGAAGAATGTCTCTGTGACATTGCCAAGCTCAACGACCTTGCGGTTGTGAGAGTCCAGAAGCTACGGGAGCGCACCGGCTCCAGCATAATCAACAGCGGGGCCAGGCTCCACACGAGAAGCAAGGCCCCGCTGTATGATGCGGCAGTGGTGTTGCGGCGGTCCTGCTAGGCGTTTCCCCCCTCCCATAGCGTCTCAAGCACGCTGCCCGGTGTCATGGGCAGGCTGGTCATGCGGACGCCTACAGCGTTGCTGATGGCGTTGGCGATGGCCGCCATCGGCGGCACCAAGGGCACCTCGCCGGTGCCGCGAACGCCGTAGGGGTGGCCCGGGTTTGCTACTTCGACGATGACCGTGTCGATCATCGGCAGGTCCAAGCTGGTGGGCATACGGTAGTCCAGGAAGCTGGAGTTCATCATCTGGCCGTTGTCGTTGACGAAGTACTCTTCGTTCAGCGCCCAGCCGATGCCTTGGACCGCGCCGCCTTGGATTTGACCTTCCACGTAGCTGGGGTGGATTGCCTTGCCGCAGTCCTGGAGGGCAGTGTACCGAAGAATGTCGACCTTCCCGGTGTCGGGGTCCACCTCTACGTCTACTATGTGCACCCCGAAGGCGTTGCCGACGCCTCCGGGGTTGGCGGTGCCCCGGCCAACGATTGGGCCTCCGGTGGCGTTCAGGCGGCGGGCCAGTTGCTTGAAGGTCGTCTTCAGTTCCGGGTCCTCTTTATGCTGCACTACGCCGGCATCGTAGACCACGGACTCCGAGTCCACGTCCCACTGCTTGGCGGCCCGCTCCACCATCTGGCGGGTGACGTCCTGAGCGGCCAAGTAGCAAGCCGTACCCATTTTGAAAGTTACGCCGCTGCCGCCTGCGCCGGAGCTATAGCCGATGGAGTCGGTGTCCACCACCGAGGGCTTTACTTCCTCCACCGGGATTCCCAGCACCTCGGCGACGTGCATGGCCATGGCGGTGCGGGAGCCGCCGATGTCGGGAGACCCTTCCACCAAGCTCACGGTGCCGTCGGGGTTGACGCTGACGACCGCGCTGGCCGGTCCGGTGCCGTTGAACCACGCGCCGGCAGCGATGCCCCTTCCTCGTGCCATCCGGCGGGGTCCGGGGTTGGGGCCGGTCAAAGCAGTTGCGACATGAGGGTGCTGCTGCGCGGCCTGCAGGGTCTCTACGAAACCGATCCGGCGGAATACCGGGCCGGCGGCCTGCCGGGTGCCTTCCTCGGAGGCGTTCCGGAGCCTGAACTCAATGGGGTCCATCCCGAGTTTCTGGCAAAGCTCGTCTATCACCGACTCCGCCGCGAAAGCCGCTGGCGGTGATCCGGGGGCGCGGTATGCCGCGGCCTTCTGGGAGTTCACCAGGACGTCCAGCCCCTCTACATAGGCGTTGGGTATGTTGTAAGGGGCAAGCATAGTGCGGCATCCCGACGGCACCGGGGAGCCTGGGAAGGCCCCGGCCTCGTAGACCAGTCTTGCCTCGGCGGCGGTAATACGGCCGTCGTTGGTTGCGCCCATCTTGACCCGGATGTGGGTGGCGGATGTGGGGCCGGTGCCCTCGAACACCTCGGTCCGGTCCATGGTTATCTTCACCGGCTGGCCGGTCTTGCGGGACAACGCTGCTGCCACGGGCTCCAAGTACACGCCGCCCTGCCCCTTGCCGCCGAACCCGCCGCCGATCTCCATGGGTACAATTTTCACACGGGAAACGGGGACGCCGAGAATCTGGGAAGTGTGGTCCCGCACTGCGAAGTGGCCTTGGCTACTGCACCAGATGGTGACGGAGTCGTCGGTGCTCCATAGCGCGGTGGCCGAGTGAGGTTCGATGTACCCTTGGTGCACCGGCTTGGTGTGGAACTCCCGGTCGACGATGACGTCGGCTTCCTGGAATCCCTTTTCGATGTCTCCCATAGTGAACTGGAAGCGGTTCGCCACGTTGCTGGCGTTCTCGGTGTCTGTCGCTCCCCAACCCCCGGGGCGCAATGCCGGGTCGGCCAAGGTCAGCAGCCTTTCGTGGAGAATGGGAGCGTCGTCTTTCATGGCATCGTCGGCGTTGAGCACCGGCCCAAGCACTTCATAGTCAACGTCGATTAACGACAAGGCCTGCTCGGCAATATGGGCGCTGGTCGCCGCAACCGCCGCCAAAGCGTGCCCCCGGTAGAGGACCTTCTCCCGCGCCATCACGTTGCGGCTGTAGAAACCGTAGTTCACAGCCGCGCCCTCTTCCAGGTCTGCTACTTGGGCCGATACTTCCGGCAGGTCGGCGGCGGTAACAACCGCCTTTACGCCCGGCAAGGCCAGCGCCCGGCTGGCGTCGATGTTCCGGATGCGGGCATGAGGATGCGGGCTGCGCAACAGCTTGCCGAACAACATGTTAGGCAATTGGATGTCGGCCCCGTAACGGGCGCGACCCGTTACTTTGTCCGGCCCGTCGTGGCGGATGGGACGGGTGCCCACCACGTCGAACTCTTGAGTGGAAAGCACTACGTTCGGCTTGTAGTCCAGCATATCGCTCCTCCTTATGGTTGGTGGTCAGTGGTCATGTGGCTGGTGGCCGGTGAATAGACGGCTCCTCGCCGGCCACCAGCCACTACTCACCGGGCATTGATTGTTAAGTAAACGGGGCGGACATCATTCCGACGGGGGCCTCTATCAAAACGGGGGCGTCCAGCTCCAGTGCTTCACGCAGCTTGGACTCCAACTCCTTCGAGTCGTGGGCCCTCATACCCTTGACCCCGTAAGCTTCGGCCAGCTTGACGAAGTCCGGGTTGTGAAGCTCCGCCCCGATGGAGCGGCCGTCAAAGCGGTTTACTTGGTCTCGCAGGACGTTGCCGTAGGCGTTGTCGTTGAACACCACGACGACGAGAACGACTATCTGGGGATGTTGCATTTGGCCTGCACCTAGATTACTTGTCAGGCTGCAAGGGTATTCGGATTAGGATCTAAGTTGGGAATTGCTATCTCGATTCGGCCCAGCGACTTCAATGCCCATATAACTTGCGGATGCCGGAATTTTTCTGCTTCGGCTATCCGGCGATGTCTCTCTTCGGAGAGCTTGCCGGGGAGTTCTTCATCCCGCCGCAGATTAGCCTCCCAGACAGGCAAAATTTGACGTTGTGATTCGTCATCGATGCCGCGTAGCCGGTCCAAAGTAGCCTTGGTCGCCTCTACTTTGTCCTTGGCGACTATCTCGCGATAGCCGAAGTACGCCTTTAACCGCATAACTTCCCGGTTAACTCGCTCAGTGGCTTGACTCTGAGCTTCTTGTTGGAATGCTTCCCATTGGGTAGCGGCTGCTTGGTTCGCCAGTGGTTCAATCTTGATGAGATTATCTGGGATTAAGGAACTGTGGAATGTCAGGTCGTATACGTCGCGGGATTGCTTGATGTAGGTTCTTACGCTATTGAGGAGTTGACGGATGAAATTCTCGAAGTCGTCGCCGTTGACTGGCGATGGTTGACCTGCGATGCGTTCGGCGAGTTCTCTCTGGTAAGACTTTGTGTCCATAATGAAATCTCCAAGCCTTTGCTCGGCGTCCTGAGCCTCGCGGACATGTCTTTCCAGGTCGTTGCCTAACTCTTCAAGGGCCCTTTCCCTTTCTTCTCCAGCGATGCGCATGATTTTCTGTATGTCGCTCTCAGTTTCTCCGAGAATAGCGTCGAGGCCGCCGACGGTTTCCTCGAACAACCGTATGCGATTTTCCAGGACATCGAGGACTCGCGCCTCAATAGTGCCTTTGACCCAGAGATTGAAGATCCTGATAGGATGTTCTTGCCCTATGCGGTCTACGCGACCGATTCGCTGCTCGACCCGCATGGGGTTCCATGGTAAGTCGTAGTTGACCAACAAGTGGCAGAACTGAAAATTGCGTCCCTCACCGCCGGACTCGGTGCAGATAAGAACCTGGGGGCCAGACTCGTTCCTGAAACGTTCCACTGCCCGGTCCTTATCCTCGGCGTTCATTTGCCCGTGGAATAGGTTGACGCCCCAACTCGCATTAGCGACCAGATTTCCGAGATGTCTCTGTGTTTCGCGGAATTGAGTGAACACAAGCACCTTCTCATCCGGGTGCTCACGGAACAACTCTGCGAGTTGCTCCACCAGCACACGCGACTTGGAGTCGTTCTGCACCCGTTCAAGGGCTTCTATGGCGTGGTTAAGCAGGGATAGTTCTTCGTTGACCAAGTGACTCACTCCACCAGCTGATTCGACTATATCACTCACGTTGTCGTCATCATCCAGCCGAGATTCCATTTCCTCGTCGGACTGCTGGCTAGCAATTCCGTCACGGATTTTCTGACGGCGTTTACCCAGAGACTCCCTAATGGCAGCGATGCTGGAGGCCATAAGTTTCTGAAATGTTACCATCACGAAACCTATGGCGTTGTTGTTCGCGCCATCGGCGAGTTGAAAGCCATACTGAACGTAATTTTCCACTGCTTGTAGAGCCTCGCGCTCTTCGAGGGTCAGTTCAACCGCCCATCTATAAGCGGACCGTTGTACAAAGCCCCCTACCACGGCCTTGCGGTTACGAATCATCACTTCGCTCAGCAAATGGCGGTCTGAAAGTTCGTTTGTAAGAGCCTTGATTTCGTCTCCTCCCGCAGAAAGCCGACGGCGCGCCTCATCTGTGTCCAAGTCCAGCCATTGCGCGACTCTATCGACTGTTTCATCGGAGTCTTGGCATGGTAACGGGAACCCCTGGATGCTAAGCTGTTCAACCAGACGGGACAGCCCCGGCACCTCTCGACGATGCCGTTCAAAGTGTTCTGCTGTCTTGCCGAGAATTTCCGGAACCGGGTGTTGCACTTAAAATGTAAATCCCTCCGCTTTGCAACGCCCCTGTGTCCTTGACAAATGGGTCAGGTAAACGGGGTGGGCATCATTCCGACGGGGGCCTCTATCAAAACGGGGGCGTCCAGCTCCAGCGCTTCACGCAGCTTGGACTCCAACTCCTTCGAGTCGTGGGCCCTCATGCCCTTGACCCCGTAAGCTTCGGCCAGCTTGACGAAGTCCGGGTTGTGAAGCTCCGCACCGATGGAGCGGCCGTCAAAGCGGTTTACTTGGTCTCGCAAGACGTTGCCGTAGGCGTTGTCGTTGAACACCACGACAACCACGTTGATCCCGTGTTGGACCGCCGTAGCCATCTCTTGAGAGTTGAACAAGAACCCGCCGTCACCGGACAAGGCCACCACCGCTTTGTCCGGCTGGGCTACCTTGGCGCCCAAGGCAACAGGGTACGCGTAGCCAAGATTACCGGAGTAGGACGATGTAATGAAGGTGCGGGGTTCGTAAACGGGATAGTAAGCGCGGCTGTAGTAGCCCATCTGGGTCATGCCCGCGATGAGGATGCCGTCTTCAGGCATGGCGTTGCGGACCGCATTGAGGTACGAGTCCTGTGGCTCTACCCTGGGAGCCGTTTGAGTACGTGCCGCCTTGAGCCTGTCTATCTCCGCTTGGCGGCTGGGCTTGGCAGACATGGTAGCCGACAGGGCGTCGTACAACCCGGCCAGAGTAAGCCGGGCGTCGCCCCGGATGCCCAGGGTGTCGTCGTAGTTGCGGCCCAGTTCTTCCGGGTCGATGTCGATCTGCACTACGCGCTGCCCGTTAATGAACTGGGGATTCTGTATTCTGGTCCCTACGGCCAGAATCACGTCGTGGCCGTAGTCGTCCTGCCCAAAGGGGTCGTTGCGCAGCCTCATTGCGCCAAGTGAGAGGGGGTGATGGTCGGAAATAGCGCCTCTCCCCTCGGCAGTAGCCAACACCGGGGCTTGCAGGAATTCGGCGACCCTGATGAGTTCCCGGGACGCCCCGGAGGAGATTACACCGCCCCCGACGAGAATCATCGGTGACTCCGCTTCCTTCAGGACTTTGGCGGCTTCGGCGATTTGCTGGCTGTCCGCTCCCTGCTGAGGGTATTCCTCCGGTTCCCGCAACTCTACGTCGGCCATGTCGGCCAGGGTTTCAGGCGGGATTTCTATCTCGACCGGCCTGGGCCGCCCGGTCTTCAGGTGGTAAAAGGCCTCGTGCACCACATCGGGCACCTTGGCCGGGTCCAAAATGCGCTCGGCCCACTTGGTAATGGGGCGGATGCAGTCCTGCTGGTCGTTGACCTCGTGCAACATTCCCCGGTCCACGCCGATCATGTCGCGCTCCACCTGCCCCGACACCACCAGTATCGGCGAGGATGCGGAGTAGGCGGTGCTGATGCCGGAAGCCGCGTTCAGGAGTCCCGGCCCAGGCACCATCAGCGCCGTGCCGATGCCGCCTCCGGCGCGGGAATAACCGTCGGCCATGTAGGTGGTTGCCTGCTCGTGCCTGGTGGTGATGAACCGGATGCCGGGTTCGTCGTACAGCGCGTCCATGGCGTGGTACAACTGGACTCCGGGCAGGCCGAAGATTACCCGTACCCCCTCCAAGTAGAGGGACTTCATCAAGGCTTGGCCGCCGGTCATTTGAGCCATTCTTTACCTCTTCAGTTCGGATCGAATTTTTTGGACGTGGTGGGTCCGTTTAACGCACAGGGCGCCGAGATTGCGCAGAGTTTTCTTTAAATTTCCGATTGGCGGTATTTTAACACCCTGCCTCTAATTCCACACATGGGGCTGGGCAATCTCCATGGCAATCGCGTTACAAAGCTTGGCGGCCCATTTAATCTCCCGTCTTCACGCTGACAAGGGTATGTAAAATTGAGATTATAGCTACGAACCGGCCCCACCGCCCCTGGATTCCGGCCTACGCCGGAATGACGGAATGGGCCCGCCTGGATTCCGGCCTACGCCGGAATGACGGAATGGGCCCGCCTGGATTCCGGCCTACGCCGGAATGACGGAATGGGCCCGCCTGGATGCCGGCCTACGCCGGAATGACGGAATGGTCCCGCCTGGATTCCGGCCTACGCCGGAATGACGGAATGGGCCCGCCTGGATTCCGGCCTACGCCGGAATGACGGAATGGGCCCGCCTGGATTCCGGCCTACGCCGGAATGACGGAATGGGCCCGCTTGGATTCCGGCCTGCGCCGGAATGACGGAATGGGCCCGCCTGGATTCCGGCCTACGCTGGAATGACGGAATGGGCCCGCCTGGATTCCGGCCTACGCCGGAATGACGGAATGGGCCCGCCTGGATTCCGGCCTACGCCGGAATGACGGAATGGGCCCGCTTGGATTCCGGCCTACGCCGGAATGACGGAATGGGCCCGCCTGGATTCCGGCCTACGCTGGAATGACGGAATGGGCCCGCTTGGATTCCGGCCTACGCCGGAATGACGGAATGGGCCCGATACGGAATGGGCCCGATAGTGAGCATTTGGGGGCGGTTTTGTATTTGAGCAAGCCTACCCTACTGTACTATGCGGTCTCACGTTCAACTGCGTAAAGTCCCAAATGAAATACATACCCTTATCAGCCGTCTTCACGGGGGGCAGGCGTTATTCCCGTGGAAACGGGAATCCATAGTCGTTGGAAAGGGTAAATTTGCCTATGGGAGACAATGTGGATTCCCGCCCCCGCCTTCGCGGGGGTGACGTTCCTTCGCGGGGGTGACGTTCCTTCGCGGGAATGACGGAAGGTTTTACGGCAGATTTGGCCTGTCTGGTGCGCAGATTTGGCCTGTCTGGTGCACTGGTAGTTAAAATGCGATTGCCCTGGGCCAATCTCATTTGGTTTGGAGGGAAATGGGCTTAGTTGGAATGAGTCGCGCTTTGACTTGATAGCGGCTACCATGTAGCATACTCTGACCGCCGTGAACAAGCGGCCTGTGCCCGATACACGCGCGGGCAAGCTCACCCCGCATTAAATAGGGGTTTCCAGTGGGGACAACAGCATGAGTTCGGATAGCCAACAGCAACCCCCTTCTCCCCTCGCCGCACCTGCCGTCAACCCAGGCTTCTTGAAGGCGTTGGACGAATTGGTAGGACTGGCAAAACAGGGGCAACCGGCGGAGAGCCAGTTTTTCAATCCTCCCATCGAATGGCTCTACCAGCACATGCCGGTCCTTCAGGATATGCCGGAAGAGGCGCAGCAACGGATATTCACCGAAGCCAGCGCCATCGACCGGGAAGCCGAGGAGGCCAATGCCGCAGGCCGAGCGGCCACAAGGGCGTGGCCTGAGGTGGTAGTCAGGCTGGACAGCGGCGGGCTGGCGTTTTTCAGTCAACTGGGGGTCGTCCGCCGGCCGGACCTTACCCAGTACTTCGTCGATGATTTCGTTCAAAACCGGGATGCGCTGTCCTTCAGCGAGACTAACCAAGCCCTCTTTGCTGAAGTTTTAGATCGCATCAACGATTACATGAGGCGGCAGTTGGCTTCGGGACAGACCATCATCCAGACCGACAGGCAAATTTGCGACGCGCCGGGCCGGTCCTTCCACGCGCGCCAACTGCTCTTCGGCGCTCGTTACATGCAAATTCCCATCATGTGGCGCCAACTTACATTCGACCTTCCCGAAGAGGAACGCGCCCAAGCTCCGGATATACTTGAAGTGTCGATTCCCAATTGGCTGGAAGACTTGGAGTTCCCCGACGATCTCAAAGCCCGGATCGAGGAGTCCGGTCTGACCAAGCTGGTCTTCAAAGCGCCCACCAAGGGGCTCTCGTTGCATCTGGGTTTCGACTACGTGGGCGAGCACAAGATGGGTCCTTTGTCCATCGCAATGTTCCTGGTAAAGCAGGCCAAAGGACTGGCCATCCAGGCTGCTTTGAGCATGGCGAGGGTAAAGACCATGGAGGGGACGGCCAAGAATACTGCCTTGATTACGGTGGGGCCCTCTCTCCACGGCAAGAGCACTCTTACCATAATGATAGAGTTGGCCAACAGCGATTTAGCCCAACTCCTTTCCCTTAAAGAAGACTCGGAAGAGGGCGTGTACCCGATGAATGACGACATCGTGTTACTGCAACCCCTCTCCGAACCCATAGAGGTTGAGCACAACAACCAAAGGGTACGAGTCACCCACGGAATCGACGGCACGGAGAACAACTTCTACGCCATGCCCTTCGGGTTGAACCAGGAAGAGGACCCTATTACCTATCAAGCCATCCGCGGCACCAAGGAAGCCCCCAATGACCAGGAAACGTTGGAAAACGTGCCGGTCAATATTGAGGACGGCGTACCCGATTACATGCTTAACCCGGTGCGCAACATGCGGGTCACATTGTCCCGGCCCCGGCTAATCGACAGGAAAAATGCCCAGCACCTGATTGAGGCCATTACCAACGGCCGTTTGAGAGACTCCGTTCATGTTCCAATGGAGACCACCGACCGGATTTTCTGGCAAGCCGTCATGCGCCAGAACACGATCATACCCCCGTTGCGGAAGCTGAGCCTGGAGCAATATATCAGGGTGTTGATGTATGGGGAGGCCGTCCAAATGGGCGCGGCGGTGGGCGCAATCGGCAGGCCTTACGTGGAATACTTCTCCGACCCGTTCATCATCGGGCTGGAGGACGAAAACGCCAACCTGATGTACCACATCCTGCGAGAGATAGACCAGGGCGGCATGGCCCAAGAGTACTACGTTTTCAATACCGGCGGCGTGGGGGCAGACGTCAACGATGAGGCCAGCGGCGCCCGGTACCGGAAGATTCCCAGGGAACTGACGTTGATGCTCCAGGAGGCATTGCTGAGGGAAGCGGTGGTGTTCGAGCACGACAACGCGCTGGGGTCGGACATCGCCGTCGCCATCGTGGGCCCCAACGGGGACATGGCGTTGGACCTGCGGGAAGAATGGTCGCCGAAAGATATATACGGCGAAGAGGACTACGTCTCGCGGATGAGGGAGTTGAGCCGCCGCCGCTACTACAGCCGGGACGCCGCGGACAAGGCCGGCATCCTGCGGTACACCAAGGTTGAGGAAGCGATCCTGGACATTTCAGACATCCCTGCGCCGGCCGCCGAAAGGGAGTTGGCTTGGCTTTTGTCCTTCTACTGGCATGTGGACCAAGCCTACAACAGCCTGTCGGACTTGAGCGCTCACCTCCTCGAAGGTACGCGCCCTTCGGACGCCCGCTTGGCAACCCTCGGGAATATGTACCACTCCGGCGTAGAGCAAGGCTTGGTGATTCCCGCCGGAAGCGAGGGTTATTTGGCGCGGTTGGGGATAGGCTGACGGTTAGGGGGATTTGGGACAGAATGACTCCAGACACGATTGCCATAATAACCGTCTGGGTCGCGCTGGCCGGTTTGATGGTGCTCATGTTCCAAATGACGCATAAGCGGCTCGATTCCTTAGAACAGCGGTGCGTTCGCATAGAGCAGCGACTCGATGCGTTCGAAACCCGCTTCTCCGCCTTGGAGCAGCGGCAGGTGCGGCTTGAGGGACTAATGGAAGGGATACGCGATATGCTGTCTCGCATTCCCTTGGTGAACTGACCGGGCCCAGGCATTGTCATACTGCCCGCACCTACTCTTCAATCATGCCTTGGGCAGGCTATAACCCTTTTAGTGTCAAGACCGGAGAGAGATAGAAGCAGAATGACTCCAGACATGATGACCATGATCGGCGTTGGGATCGCGCTGGGCGGCTTGATGGCGATCATGTTTCAAATGGCGAACAAGAGGATGGATTCCATGGAGCAGCGGTTGACCCGCATTGGGCAGCGCATGGAACAGCGGTTTGATGCCTTTGAAACCCGTTTCTCGGTATTGGAGCAGCGGCAGGCGCGGCTTGAGGGGCTAATGGAAGGGATACGCGATATGCTGTCGCGCATCCCATTGGTGAACTAACCGGGCGCAGGTATTTTTATTCTGCCGGCCCTATCCTTCAGCGGCGATCGTTACCGTTGTCGGTCTCGTATCAACCCCATAATCCTGTCAGGACTCAAGGGAAGCTCGTTTATCTGAATGCCCAACGGAGACAGTGCGTTTGCCACGGCATTGGTCAAAGCAGCCCCGGTGGCGACGATTCCGCCCTCGCCGGCGCCCTTCACGCCCAGCGGGTTCAGAGGTGATGGAGCCTCTTCAAGGACGATGCTCTCTATGTCCGGGGCATCGGTGCTTGTGGGCAGCAGGTAGTCCATGAAACTACCGGCCAGCAATTGACCGTTTTCGTCGTAGGCAAGCTGCTCAAGAATAGTCGCCCCGATGCCTTGGACGGCGCTCCCCACGGCCTGCCCGTGGACCATCAAGGGGTTGATGGCCCGTCCGATGTCCTCGACCACCACGTAGCGGAGAATGTCGATCTTCCCCGTTTCCGGGTCCACCGCGACGTGGGCCACGTGGCTGCCGTAGCTGTAGGTAAGCTCTTCAGTTTCAAAGTATTCGGTGGTCTCAAGGCCGACTGGGTCTTCGTTGTCGTCGCCGGGGCGTTGCGCCAGCCCGGCCACCTCTCCCAGCGTCATCAACGGAGCGGACCCGTCTTCTCCCTTGCGGTAAATGGCGCCGTTTATAAGGTCCAGGTTGTCCGGCTCGGTGTCCAGGTAGGTACTGGCCAACTCCAGCGCCTTGGCCTGTAGCTCCCGGCAGGCCAGCACCACGGCGTTCCCACCCATTACCGCGCCCCGGCTGCCGTAGGTCCCGCCGCCGTAGGGAATGTAGTCGGTGTTGCCGTGGTAGATGCTGATAACGTCCATAGGGACGCCCAACGAATCGGCGCAGACTTGGGCCATGGCGGTCTCGTGTCCTTGGCCCATAGTGGTGATTCCCATGTAAACCGACACCTCGCCCTGCCGGTTGACGACGACCCGCGCTCCCTCATAGGGGCCCCGGCCGGTGTTCTTGACATAGGATGCCACGCCGACGCCTTGATACCTGCCGTCGGCGTGAAGCCCTTGAGACGTTTTTATTTCTGAATAGCCGATTTGCTCCAAGGCAGCATTCAGTCCCTGCGGGTAATCGCCGCTGTCGAAAACGGTGTCGCCCTCGGCCCTGGTGCGCCCGGCGTTGTAGGGCATTTGGGAAGGTTGAACGAAGTTCCTGAGGCGTAGTTCAGCCGGGTCGATGCCCAGGTCCGCCGCCATCATATCAAGCAGACGCTCGCGGATAAAGCACGACTCGTACCGCCCCGGCGCGCGGAAGGTGCCTACGCCGGTCTTGTTGGTCAGTACACAGTTGACTTCGCATTCGTAGGCCGGAACGTTGTACGGCCCCATAAGCAGGCCCGCGGTGGAAGAGGGAACCAAGCTGCCGTGGGTGCGAATGTAGCCGCCCATGTCGCCGTAGACCTGCGCCCGAATGCCCAGGATGGTCCCGTCGTTTTTGGCGGCGATTTCTATGTCGCACATCACGTCCCTGGAGTGGTTGGCCGCTATCAGGTGTTCCAGGCGGTCCTCGATCCACTTGACCGGCTTGCCGAGCTTGATGGCAGCCAAGGGCACTACGAAATCTTCAGGGTAGAACTCTCCTCGGATGCCAAAGCCGCCGCCAACGTCCTGTTCGATGAAATGGATTTCCTCTACGGGCATTTGCAGAAGCGATGACAGCACTTCGCGGTTGAAGTGGGGGACCTTGGTCTCGCCCCACACCGTCAGATGGCCCGTTTGGGCGTCGCACGCCGCTATCATGCCCCGGGTTTCCAGCGGGTTGCCGGTGTGCCGGTGGGTCTTGAACCTCTCTTTCCGGGTATATTCCGCGTCGCGGAAGGCCTCTTCAACGTTCCCGGTGGACACGGTAAAGCAGGCGGCTCGATTGGTCCCCCCGCCTTCGTGAAGGATAATTTCGTCCCGCAGCGATTCCTCCATGTCAACCACGGCGGGCAGAAGCTCGTAGGTCACGTCGATGGATTCCGCCGCGTCCTCGGCCAAATACCGGCTTTCGGCCACGACCATTGCTACCGGTTCGCCGACGTAGCGCACCTTGTCCTGGGCCAAGGGGTATTGCAGGAAAGGCTCCAAGCCCGGCAGTTGGTACAGCCTGACAGGGATGGGTTTAGCTTGCTCCGCAAAGTCCTCAAAGGTGAAAACGCCGGCCACGCCGGGTATGGCCAACGCCTTGGATGCGTCGATGCCGGTAACCCTGGCGTGAGCGTGGGGACTCCGGAGGAAGGCAGCGTGGAGCATTCCGGGCAGAGTCACATCGTCCACAAAAGCCGCTCTACCCGTAAGAAACCGGGCGTCTTCCTTCCGGATTATTGATTGCCCGATGTATGTTTGCCTTGGGTGCGTTTCGACCATCACTTCCTCCTCTACTGGGGAATTCTATACCAAAGCAAACTTACTTTTATCCATGACTCACGTGGATACCAGCTTTTCACGGACACGGGTTGCGACTTCATCCAAATATCCATTGGACCACTGTGACCACCTAATGAACGCAGGAGGCGCCAAGCTCGGAATGGGGATGATCAGATGCTTGTCGGTTTGAACGTCACAAATCTCATCAGGAGAACCAGGAACCCGCAGTTGTTTCAACTTGAGGATAGAAGAGATACGCTTAACGGAATCCGCACCGTGAACAATGATGACTGACGGTGCGATTTCAGCGAGTAGGTAACGGAAAATCTCTTCCCCCTTTTTTGCACCGCCAGAATGTACAGGGTTGCTTAGGTCCCTGCTCATGGGAGTGGAGTAGCAGATCACGTTCGTTTCCAGAATGTTGTGCATGTTCCGGTTATTCAGCCGAGCCACGAGACCATCGGTGTTCTTTCGAGTCGGGGACGGCTTGCCCCCATTCAACTCATCATAAAGCCCGCGGCAACACTCACCATTTCGATTGAATAGGGCATCTACGTGTCTTTGGTGTGATACTTCGCTGACGGAATATCCTTTCTTTTGATTCTTGCCAACGATGAACACCTCTGCTTCCCAAGGATTCTTCATTTTTGTCATCCAGGGACGCGGGTACTGATCATTGAGAGGCTTAGTCAATTCCCAGATTGTTTCTTCAAACTGGTTTGTCATTATCCTAATCTTCAGTGCTCAAATAACCACAAATAACAATTTCTGTTCCGCCTATATCCACATGGATAATTGATAGAACTACCCACTTGTCAAGAGAGGATTAGTCCCTGTGAGGAAAATTGTCGGTGGGCAGGCGGTGTTGCCAAAAGCTGAGGCTAGTTAGGGATCAGGAGTTTCCCGGCTGGTCTGCAGGATGGCTTGGACTATGGGGGCGTAGCCGGTGCAGCGGCAGATATTGCCCGATATGCCCTCCCTGACCTGCTGTTCGGTGGGGTTGGGCGTATCTCTAAGGAAGGCGTAGGCGGTCATCAACATGCCCGGCGTGCAGAACCCGCACTGCAGGGCGTGGTTTTGCTGGAAGGCCGATTGAAGCGGATGCAGCTCATCCCCGTTGGCCAGCCCTTCGACGGTCATCAGGCTAGCGCCGTCGGCTTGGACGGCAAGCATCAAGCAGGACCGGACGGCTTGGCCGTTGAACAGAATGGTGCAGGCCCCGCATACGCCGTGCTCGCAACCCAAGTGGGTGCCGGTGAGGTCCAGTTCTCCCCGGATGAAGTCCGCCAAGGTCATTCTGACCTCTGCGTGGCCGCTGTATTCTCTGCCATTGACGGTTAGCTTTATATCTCGCTCGGAACTCATGCTACATCCTTGATATGGTGTAGGCTCATGGGTTGACGGGGGGACGCTGCCAAGGCTTGTTCCAGCGCGCGCCGGACCATGACGCCCCCGACGTCTTTGCGGTATTCGGCGGAGGCGTGGATGTCGGAAATAGGGTCCAACGCTTGGCTGACTGCTTCTGCCGCTTGCTGACGAACGTCGGCGTCAACCCGGCTACCATGCAAAATACCCTCAGCGGTCCGCATTCTCAACGGAGTGCCGCCGGCGCCGAAAATGGTGATTCGGGCATCCTGACAAACGCCGTTGGCGTCCAGTTGCAGCAGGGCGACCGCGCCCACCAAGGCGAAGTCACCGGCCCTGCGGCACACCTCCTGGAAGCCCCATTGCCACGGCTGCGGCGGGCTTGGGAACCGGACTTGCGTCAGCATTTCGTCCGGCTCCAGGACGGTTGTGAGGTGTGTGACGAAGAATTCCTCCGCATTGACCACCCGCTCACTCCCTTTCTTGGCGACGACGAACTCCGCGTTGAGGGTAAGGCTCAGGGCGGGTATCTCAGCCGCGGGGTCGGCGTGGGCCAAGCTCCCGCCAACAGTGCCGCGGTTCCTTATCTGAAAGTGGCCGATGTTGGGCACCGCTTCCGCCAACAATGGGAATCTTTCCCGCACCAAGCTGGACTGCTCGATCTGACGCTGCCGGGTAAGGGCGCCGACGGACAGTCCGCCGTCCTGCTCCGGCGTTATCCGGGTCAGGTCGCCGATGCCGTTGATGTCGATCACGACGCCGGGGCGCACCAAGCGCATGTTCATCAGGGGCATGAGGCTTTGACCGCCGGCCAGTATCTTGGCGTCGTCGCCATGCTCGGCAAGGAGTTCCAACGCCTCGGACCGGGACTGCGGGGAGTGATAATCAAACTTGGCTGGTTTCATTTATAGCTCGTCACAGACCGGGAAGGATAGCAACATCGTGGTGATTGGGAGTATAACCATCCGGTTGTTAGCCCGCAAGAAAAGCTTTCCTCAAATCATCAATTGACAGACCACAGGCAATATATCAGGATATGCCGGGGCTGGTTAGGGACGGGATGGGGCCAATTACTTGTCCAAACGAGGGAGAAAGGACTGATTATGGCCACGATGATGCCGGAAAGCATTTCTTCCAACGCCCCGTGGTCGGAGAAACGAGTTTTCAGCTTGTTGCGCGATGACCCGGCTACAAACGGATGGGTGGTGATGCACTCGTTTCGTACAATGCTGCTGAACCAGCATTCGGGCTGGCGGCGGGAAATCGATTTTTTGATGCTTATACCCAATAGGGGGATACTGTGCTTGGAAGTCAAGGGAGGTCAATTTTCTATAAGCCGCGGCCAGTGGTACCGGCCTGGAGATTCCCAAACGGTTGAACCACCCGTCGAGCAATCGGAGAAGGCGATGTTCGCTTTGAAGAAGGAGCTATCGCACCATTTCTCGCGCGGCCACGATGCTATTCGGTCGTGCCCAATCGGTTTTGCAGTGGCGTTTACTGACTGGGACTGGCCTGCCGAACTCAGCCGTCCGATTTCGCTGATTTATGACAGCCGTGTACTCAATACACTTGGTGAGTTTGCTTACCGACTGGCTACTGACGTCCAGGGGCTGGGCAATCCAATAGTCCGTAGACGCAGCCCTAAACCGCCAACTATTCAGACGGTAGAGCGTCTCGTTAATTACCTGGCCCCTAATGTAATGACTATAGTTACCATTGCCTCGCAACTGGGCGTAATTGAATATAAGCTGAACATCCTTACAGAGGAACAGCACCCGGCTTTGGACATCGTACGCGATAATGACCGTTGCCTCATCAAAGGGGCAGCCGGCACGGGCAAAACCATGCTTGCCATGGAGTACGCTCACCGCGCGGCCCAATCCGGCCAGCGGGTTGGCCTGCTGTGTTTTAACGTGTTGCTGGGCAACTATCTGAAAGAGCAAACTGAGAAGGTCTTCGGAGTCACTGCCGGGGCTTTCTGGCCTCATATACTCCGCCCCCTGGTCCTCCGTGGCCCTCATCGCGACGAGTTTCTGCACGACGAAGAGAACGAAGCTGATGAAGGCAAGTTGTACGATAATGTTTATCCTCTTTATGCGGAGCTTGCCTTAACCGACGCGGGGCCTCAGTTTGACGTTTTCGTAGTGGATGAAGCGCAGGACTTGTGCCGGCCTCCATGCCTAGAGCTAATGGATCTGTTGCTGTTGGGCGGGTTGCGTGAGGGGCGCTGGGTCATGTTCGGAGATTTTAGTAATCAGTCCATCTTCACCGACGTTTCGTCGGATCAGGAACCGGAAGGTGCTTTGCTCCGGTACTTCGAGCATCCTGCGAGGCTCAATCTGACAGTCAATTGCCGTAGTACATCGGCCATCTCCAGAGACGCGGCCCGCATATCCGGTTTCATCATGCCCGAAACCCGGCCAATTGACGGTCCCAAGCCAGAGTACCAGTATTGGGAAGACGATGCCGAATTGTCCGACTTACTGGACAAGGGAGTCCGCCGGTTGCTGAATCAGGGTGTCCATATTGAGGACATCGTAGTACTGTCAAAGAGTCGCCTTGAGAACTCCTGCCTTGACATAAATCGCGCCTATGGCGGGTATCGCTTGGCGGCATACTCCCGCGGCGAGCGGATCACTTACGGGAGCGACGATGAGAAACCTCGCTTGGAGTTCTGCTCCATTCCCGCGTTCAAGGGCATGGAGAGCCAAGTGGTTATCCTGATCATGGACTGGCTGGGTGAAGGACCCGTTCAGCATGACCGGGATATTGACGAGCAGAACGCCCATGCCTACGCCTACATTGGCATGAGCAGAGCCTGGGGTGCCTTGGTGGTTCTCGCCAACGCCGACCTACGCGGAGAACTGGAGTCCCGGCTTGCCGGCTAACGTCTCCCAGACACTTTGCTAACAACGGCCTGCCCTTAGCCGTGCAAGGGCGGGAATCCAAAGGCTTGCGTGCGGCAGAATGCAACGAAATAAACCGGGAGAAACTATTGGGAGGAAGAGCAATGAAGTACGACACGATTATAGTAGGCGCCGGTTCGGCGGGGGCGATCCTTGCCGCCAGACTTTCCGAAGCCGGAAACAGGCCGGTGTTGCTGTTGGAAGCGGGGCCGGACTACCCCGACTTTGAACGGCTTCCCGACGACCTCAAGTATGGTTACGACACCAGTCCGGGACCTCCGACTGTGCGGACGCCCGGGGGACATCCCGTAGCATTGGCCAACAGCACCCACAGTTGGAGGTACCAAGCCAGGGCCACCAGCGTTGCGCCGATAATGTCAGTCCCCAGAGGCAAGGTTACCGGCGGCTCCAGCGCCATCAACATGTCCGCTTTCTTCCGGGGAATACCGGAAGACTTTGACGCTTGGGCGTCGCTGGGCAACGACGAGTGGAGCTTCGGGAAAGTTTTACCCTACTTCAGAAGAATCGAGACCGACGTAGACCGGCACGGCGACGACCATGGCTCGGAAGGCCCTATCTTCGTTCACCACGCCAAGAAAGAGGACTGGCGCTCGGCCCAATGGGCGTTCTTCAATGCTTGCCTTTCCAATGGCTTCGCGGAAACGGATGACCACAACAGCCCTTCGGTCCAGGGAGTCGGCCCCTCAATCAGCAATAACCACAACCGTGTGCGTTTCAGCACTTCCTTGGGGTACCTGAGCCAAGGGCGGCACCGGCTGAATTTGACCATCCGTCCCAATTGCCACGTTCACCGGGTGTTGTTCGAGGGCAATCGGGCAACGGGTGTGGTGGTGGAGAGCGGGGGCGAAACGTTCGTCGTCGAGGGGAATAACATAATCCTCAGCGCCGGGGCCGTCGGGTCGCCCCAACTGCTGATGCTTTCCGGCGTCGGCCCAGCTGACCACCTGACCAGCTTGGGGATTCCGGTGGTATTGGACGTTCCGGGAGTGGGCCAAAATCTGCGGGACCATCCCAAGCTGTACGTGACTTGGCGGGTGAAGGAAGGCTGTCCGGTGGAGGAGGTTCCAACCCGGGGCGGCGCCAACCTCCGGTTTACTGCGCCCGGGTCCCACCTGAGGAATGATCTTTCGATAACTATAGGGGCCTTCTTAACCCGCCGCGTCAGGGCCTCTGAGTTGCCCTTCCCAACGGATATCAGCGACGACCCGTCCGACCGGCGGGTGGAGATGATGACCGGCCTGCTGCTGCCCGTATCTTCGGGTGAGCTACGCTTGACCTCCAAGGACGCGACGGTGCAACCGTTCCTCGACTACAACTACTTGGCGGACCCGTTTGACCGGGAGCGGCTGCGTGCCGCCGTCAGGATGTGTTTGCAGTTGGGAGAGAGCGATGAGTTAAAGGGCATCATCGGAGAACGGGTAGAGCCCGCGGATGCCGACCTTCAGTCTGACGACGCGCTGGACCAGTGGATGTTGCGGGAAGCCCACACCTACTCTCACATTTCCGGCACCTGCAAGATGGGGCCATCGTCAGACCCCATGTCGGTGGTGGACCAGTACGGCATGGTGTACGGCTTGGAGGGACTGCGGGTGGCCGATGCCTCCATCATGCCCGACTTGGTTCGGGCGGCCATCAACCCCACGGTGTTGATGATGGGCGAGCGTTTGGCCGATTTTGTGGTGCAGGGTTATTAACGCATCTCGACTCAGGCGGAAACCGGTTGGCCGCAGGGAGCGTGGAGAGCCCAGGCAGTTTGAGTAGTCAGACGGTAACTCGTCTGACTACTCAAATTACAGCCCGGACGAGGCACGGCGGCTAACCGCCTGATTCAAGGCGGCGCAGCCTTTCACGGAGAAGTTCGACTTCCGCCTCGGCGGATCGACGGGCAGCCCGTTCCGCTTCCCGGTCGGCCGACACTTGCCGCCAGTTCTCCAGGTAGGACCCGGTTGACGGGTCGTAGAAACGAGGCCAGCCTTCGTCCCAGCACAGGCTCAGCTCGAGCACTTCGCTGTATGCCTTGAGAATGCCGTCGGGTTCGGTAGTCAGCCCGATTTCCTGGTATGCGGAGCCAACCAGCTTTCCGCCGTAAAGCGGCTGCCCGTAGTTGCGGCCTCCGCTGGGGTCGAAGCGCCAGTATTCGGGGACGCCGATGCGGGCGTAGATGGCGGGTTTGTTGTTGATGTCCCGGCGGGCGGTGCTGACAGACGCTACTTCCAACACCCAGTCCGGGGGTTTGCCCGCTTCCCAAGGAAGGTAGAGCCTGCGCGGGCGGATGGCTTCGGCGTCAACGCCAAAGGCCAAGTACAAGTCCGGCGCTATGCGGACGTTGAGGTTGCCGGGGTCGTAGCAGATGTTGGTCTCGCGGTCCAAGAAGACGTTGGGGCGATGGCCGAAGTCGGTGACGTAGGCGCGCAGAAGGTTGTGGATTTCATTAAGTTCTTCGTTTTGCTCCATTGCATCTTCCGGCGGTTCTGTCTCATCGGGGTTGAAGTCAAGGCTGGCGTAGTCGATTTCGCCCTGCCGCCGGTAGGGGAGCATCGTAGTCCTGGAAGTCTTGGTTGTCATTGCAGACCCGCTTATTTGTTACTGTTGGGGCGGCGCAGTATGGATAGCTGCCGATAGTATACCAAATGCGCGCTTTTCGAGTCGATAACATCTCTATTCGCCAAGAGGTCGACAGGGCCTTTTCATTCTCTCGTCATTCCCGCCTCTCGTCATTCCCGCGCAGGCGGGAATCTATATAGTCTTGCCACGGGAAAGTTGTCATAGGCCGCTGTGATATGGATTCCCGCTTTCGCGGGAATGACGGGACCTATTTAACCCAACCCGGAAAATGAAAAGGCCCTGAAGAGGTCGAGCGCCGTTCTCGACCGAGAGGTTGACGCGCTGTTATCATGGGGCGAGCAGACATCCAATCTTTAGGAGAGAGCAAATGTCGGACGATTCAATCCGCCTGAAGGCCATTAACCACATTACCTATAACGTGAAGGACAAAGACAAGGCACTGGTCTGGTACGAGGAGATACTGGGGCTGAAGCAGATACCCAAGATGGTAGACAGCGACCATCTGTACTGGCTGCAACTGCCCAGCGGAGCCATGGTCCATATCATCGAGAACCCCGACGCTCCATCGGCCCCGTCGCACCATACCGCATTCGAGGTGGACGACATAGTTCGGGCCAGGGACGCGATCATGGCGAAGGGTGTCGAGGTCACCGACATCCAGACCCGCCACGACGGGCAGCAGGCCTGCTACTTGAATGACTTGGACGGGAACCGCATCGAGATTTGCACCAAGTCGGGTTTCGGAGTACTGGTCTAGGCACCGGCCAGCTTCTTCACCACGTCCTCGTCCAACTCCACGCCCAATCCGGGGCCGTCGGGCACCTGCAAGTAGCCATCTTTGATGACCAGCGGCTCCTTCATAATGGGCCATTGGTCCCGGATGGAGCAGGGCTCGATGTTGTATTCCTGGGCATAGGGGATGTTGGCATAGGCGGCGCACACGTGCAGGTGGGCCACGGTGCTGATGGTGGGCTGGGTGTTGTGCACCGTGATGGGAGTGCCAAAGGCCGAGGCCACCGCCGCGATCCGCTGGAACTCGGTAAACCCCGGGACCTTGACTATGTCGGGTTGGAGGATGTCCACCCTTCCCTGGGTTATCAGGTCGGCGTATTGGGAATGAGTGTAAATCATCTCCCCCGACGCTATGGGGATGTCGAGGGCGTCGGCGATGGCGGCAAGGCCCGGCAGATCGTAGTGGGGCCGTGGCTCCTCGAAGTGAAAGACCCCCAAGTCTTCCAATGCCCGCCCGATGTCCATTGCGTGGTGGGTGGAAAAGGCCCCGTTGACGTCCACCAGTATCTCGATGTCGTCCCCAACGGCGTCCCGCACCGCTTTGACGGTCGCCAGGGTCTGGTCGGCAGGATCGTCTATCGCGCCCGGCACCGCGCTGTGCAGCTTGTACGCCGAGTAGCCCATGTCGACGAATGACGCCGCCCTTTGGGCCTCCTCGGCTGGGGTCATATCACGTCGCAGCGAGCTGGCGTACATTCTTATTGAGTCCCGCAATTTGCCGCCCAGCAGCTTGTGAATGGGCATTCCCAAAGCCTTGCCCTTGATGTCCCACAGGGCGATGTCCAGTCCGGCCATGGCGCAATAGACCGCTCCGCCCATATCGGAAGCGGAACCGGCGTTGTACATATCCCGCCAGCGAAGCTCGGTGTCCAACGGGTCTTTGCCCACCAGTGCAGGCTTCAACGACCCATCGGTAATCGCTTTGATGACCCGCGGCAACCTCCGGAAGCATTCGCCGATTCCCACTATGCCTTCGTCGGTATAGATTCGAACAAAGGGGAATTGCCGGTCCAGAACCAAGCATTCCACGTCGGTAATCTTCATAAAAGCAACCTCCTGGGCTAACCCGCGGGACGCTGCCGGAGCGGGTGGCTCTAATTCAAAGCGGATACATTCTCGTATGGCGCTGCTCACCGCGCAAGGGGTGGGTTTCCCTTGGTTGCCGTCGATTGCCAAGCACGCATGTAGATAGTATGTTGGTGGCAGCGGACGGCGGCCGCGGAAACTCGAGCGAACGCAGAAAATTCAGAAAGAGCGCCGCCGTAGCCGAGCGGGGGAAAGAATGACAACAGATATAGACACTCCTATCGAGGAACGGATTGTCGGAGTCTTGAGGCAACTGGGGATTGAGCGGGCGCACTTCGCCTCACGGGGGCTGAACGACTGGCACGGGATGGCCGACAGGTTTCCGGGGACAGTTGCTTCTTTGACCCTGGTCTGCCCCTTGGGGTTTGACTCCTTGGCGCTAACCCCTCTCGCAGGCAGGCTTTTGGTGTTCAACGGAGACCGAGGGGGCGCCACGGAGACTATAAACCGGAACATGGCCGGCCTGCCGTCGGCGTCGCTAGTAACTCTTGCCGACTGCCCGTACGCGGACAACTACACTGACCTGGCTGTACAACGCGGTGGCGATATTGGTCCGGCGATGCTGGACTTCATGGCCAGGGTAGATGCCGAGAACAGCCCGCCAGTGGTGTCTCCCGCCGTCCGGGAAGGTGAGGTCGATGGCATTTACTACAATGTTCAAGGCTCCGGGCCACCGCTGGTGTTGCTGCCGTTGGGCGCAGCACCCTCCCAGTGGGGACCGCTGGCGGCTACCTTCAGCGAACGCTACTGTGTCGTCACCATGACCGGGCCGGCCTTGGGGATGGTTGCCAGCCTGGAAGGAAGGGGACGCACTTCCGGCTACCTGTCCGCCGTGGGAAGTCTTATTGCCGCGGCGGAAGTCCAGCCCGGTGAGCGGATGCTGGAAGTCGGTTGCGGCACCGGGGTCTTGTGCCGTTGGTTGTCCCGTGAGACGGGTCAGAGGAACCCCATCGTCGGCATGGACGTTAACGCCTTCTTCCTGCGGGAGGCTGCGGAAATCGCCAAGCGTGAAGGTCTGGAAAATGTGGTGAGTTTTCGGGAAGGCAGCGCCGAGGCATTGCCCTTCGAAGACAATAGTTTCGACGTTGCCTTCTCCAGCACTGTTATCCAGCGGGTGAACGCCGACCTGATGCTGCCTGAAATGGTGAGAGTCACCAAGCCCGGAGGCAGGATAGCGGTGCTGGGCCACGCCCACGACATGAACCGCTGGATAAACCTGTCTCTGAGTCCCGCTCTCAAGGCCAAGGTCGAGTCGCCCCCGTGGGTGGACGACCATGGGAACCCCATGGGATGCGACGACGCCACCCTGTATCAACGTTTTTCGCGGTTGGGACTGTCCAACTTGAAGATGTTCCCCTTCATCAGCACCTTCTCCGAGGGCATCCGGCTGCAATTTCTGCAGGGCGGAATTCTGCCCACCCTGACCGCCGAGGAAGCCGCGGATTGGCGGGCGGCGGCGGACCAAGCGGAGGCCGACGGCACCTTTTTCATCTCGACGCCCTTCCACTGTGCCGTGGGGACCAAGGCGTAAGGCGGGATGGCTCGGTGCCTATGCGAAGGAGCAGGCAAAGGGGACGCAGGGTTTCCTGGGGACTTCGAATAGGCAGTGGACATAGCCGCGGTCGGTTGTAAGGAGGCCAGAATGGCTACGTTGGACGAGAACATCGCGGTCTATAACAAGATGCGCGATTACCTCGAGATGGAATTATTCGGGAGGTGGGTAGTCTTTCACGATGAGCAACTGGCGGGAAGCTACGTTGAACTCGAGGATGCGGCGGTTGATGCGATAAAGCGGTTTGGACGCGGCCCGTATCTAATCAGGAAGGTAGGAAAGGCGCCATTACGGCTGCCCCCCAGGCTCTGGTACCAGATACCCCATGCCCACGGCTAACTGCGGGTTCACCAATGGGGAAGAGTTAGGTCTCTATGGACCGACTATAACGGTGGAGATGGGCTTTGACTCCAACTTCCGGGCCGGGACCGGCAATCGTCCTGTTCTTCAGTCCGGTTTATTGCCGGCATTGGTGGATACCGGAGCGGTAGATAGTTGCATAGATTCGGCACTGGCTGAGGCATTGCAACTGCCGATCGTCGACCGACAGCAAGTCTCAGGTGTCGGTGGCGCTGCGGAGGTCAATGTTCACTTGGCCCAAATATACATCCCTGAATTGCGACATGTAATCCATGGAACTTTCTCGGCGGTGCACTTAACCGCAGGTGGTCAACCGCATTATGCGCTCATAGGTAGAACTTTTCTTCGCAATTACTCCATGATCTACGATGGGCGGACTGGAGCCGTGACCCTCAGTAACGACTAGCCTGTCCTTATCTGGCGGCACAGCTAATTTATCCCTCCTCAAGGGGAGCAGGTTGGGCAAGTTTTTGAGAAACTTGGGCTACTCCGCTCCCTGTGGCGGCAACTTAACCGGGAACGGCACGTTGGGGTACTGGGCGACCAGCCTGCGCCACACCGCAAGGCCCACCTGCTCCGCCCGGCGGAGTACGTCCGCTTCGTCCACGGTTAGTATCTTGCCATCCCGCATAATCCATTGGCCGTCCACCATCAAACCGGTAACATCGCCCGGATGGCCGTTGTGGACGAAGCCGGACACGATGCGCAGGTTGGGGACCAGGTGCGGCTTCAGGGTATCTACGATGAACAGGTCCGCCTTCTTCCCAACTTCCAGCGACCCAGTCTGCTGACCCAGCCCCAGGATGTTTGCTCCGCCGATGGTGGCCCACTCCAGCACGTCCTCCGGCTGTGGGTCCATCTGGGCGTTGCGGCGCACCCGCTCGGCAAACAGGCCTGTCCGCATCACCTCCACCATGTCCTCAGCCATGTTGTCCGACCCCATGCCGATGCGGCAGCCTGCCGCTTGAAGCTCCTTGACCGGGGCGGCGGCGCCGCGGCGGGCGGCTATGGCGGCGTTGTTGGATACTCCGACGCCGGCGGCGCCCAGCAGGGTGACCTCGGCAGAGTTTACGTAGCGGCAGTGGGCGACAACCAATCGTGGTCCAAGGAAGTCGTGGGCGAACAGATAGTGGGTCGGAGGCACGCCGCGGGTGCGCATGACCGATTCCACTTCCAAGGGGCTCTGAGACAAGTGAATAGTGTAGCCCACGTCGTAGGACTCGGCCATTTCGCGGCTGCGCCGGAGCAACTCGGGAGAGCAGGTCTCAGGGGCATGGGGCGCCATAAAACAGGTTACCCTGCCGTCCTTTGCCCCATGCCAGGAACCAATAAGGTCGGCGCTCCGCTGCAACTCGGCGTCCAACTTGCTTTCCGAGGACACGAACCGTGCGCCCTGCGGTTGGGATTCGTCCACGTCGTTGATGCTGTCCGACACCACCAGCCGCAGCCCGGTTTGGGCCAGGCTTTCGGTGTAGCTCTGGACTCCGCCGGAAATTTCCAACAAGCACGTCGTGCCGCTGCGGATGGCCTCCAGGGTTCCCAAGGTGGCCATCAACTGGCGTTCTTCCAAGGTCAACATGCCCCGGGCCGATTGAGGAAAGCGCAGGGTTGTGGGAAACCCGAAGTCCTCGAGAATTCCCCGGTCGGTGGTGGCCAGGAGGTGGGTGTGGCAGTTGACCAGCCCCGGGAACACCGCCTTGTTGGAGCCGTCTATTTGATTGGCTCCGGGGTAGGCCCACATAACCTCCGCCGTTGGGCCTATGGCCGCGATGCGGTCTCCGTCTATGGCTATGGCGACGTTGTGCAACACCGTCCGTGCTGCGTTGCCGGTAACGATGGTTGTGTTTCCAATTACAGTTGACATGTGGGCCTCTCATCTATAAAGAAGGTTCGTTTATAGAGGTTCATTGGCAGGATGATACCATCAATCCAGCAAATCCTGATTCAGACAATAGTTGGCGGGTGCATTACAGGGCCTTTTCATTTTCCGGGTTGGGTTAAATAGGTCCCGTCATTCCCGCGCAGGCGGGAATCTATATAGTCTTGCCACGGGAAAGTTGCCATAGGCCGCTGTGATATGGATTCCCGCCTGCGCGGGAATGACGAGAGGCGGGAATGACGAGAGGCGGGAATGACGAGAGGCGGGAATGACGAGAGGCGGGAATGACGAGAGAATGAAAAGGCCCTGGGGTGCATTAGCCAGCGTTGTTTTCTGAATGTCTAGCGTTACAATGTCTAGCGTTACAATGATTGGCGTCTTTATCAAGCCAAGGCCATCAATAAAATCGGAGGTATAACTATGCCAGAGGCAGAACGCAAGTTGAACGAATTGGGGTACGAATTGCCCCCGCCAAGGACGTCGCCGTTGCCCGGCAACTTCGTCTCCGCAGTCCGCACCGGCAACCTGCTGTACACCGCCGGGACGGGACCGGGGTTGCCGGAGGGCGGCTTTCTGCACGTGGGAAAGCTGGGGGCGGACGTTACTATAGAGCAGGGCTACGACTGCGCCCGCCAGACCATGCTCAACCTGCTCAGCGTGGTGAAGGGTGAGCTTGGCGACCTGGACAAAGTGAAGCGTGTGGTAAAGCTCCTTTGCATGATCAACGCCACGCCCGACTTCGGAGACACGCCCAAGGTTGCCAACGGTGCGTCCGACCTTCTGAACAGCATCTATGGCGAGAAGGGCCGCCACGCCAGGTCGGCGGTAGGCATGGCAACCCTCCCGTCCGGTATGCCTGTTGAGATCGAAATGATCCTTGAGGTCGAGGACTAGTCCGGCAACGGCATCATCGCGGAGGTATGGTCTGTGACGTAACGGGTAGTGTGGCCGTGGCCGGTAACGTCCTCGATCAAGCGGACGTCGCCGGGGCCGAACTTGAACACGGTACCGTCGCCCAGGCCTATCTCCAAGTCTCCCGCCAGAGTTATCATCCACCGCCGGTTGGGCGCCGGGTGGTAGTCCAAAAAGCGCCCGCCTGGGTTCTGCTGAATCTGCATACCCCCGACGTCCTGCAACTCTCCCAGTTCGGGATGGTCGGACAGCGGCAATTCCTCGATGTGAGTCTCGTTGTCGTCCCCGGTGTACATTCTGTAGATGCCCATATTGGTTTAGTCCTCCTGCAACAAATTTTGACGCGCGGCTTAACTGTTCCTTGAGTTGACGCTATGCCAACTCCATATTTCATTATGTTTGCTTCCCTACTATATTTAGCTCATTCCGTTCAGGGCTGCAACTGCCTGAAATCCCAGACGTCTTTTCAGCCCGGTTTGTAGGATAAACGGTCGGCGTATTCATTCGAATCGAACGGAACGTGCCACCATCCAGGCCGCCTGGGTCAGTAGGGCATCATTTCTTAGTTCCTGCAAAGCTCATCGGCAGCCCGATCCACGTCCTGTAGAAGCGAGTCAATGTGCTTGCTAAAACTAGGGTCGGTTTCACTGTAGTACTTGGGGGCGTCCTTCTCTAACCGGTCTATAGTGCGTTCGGAAACCTGCTCCAAGCAGGCTTGCTCTTTATTGTGGGAGATCCGAGCATCAACTGCGCGGTAAGCTCCATACATCGCCAAGAGTGCAAGAACCGCCGCCACGGTCACAAGTACGGTGACGCCCACCGTTTTTAAATATTCAGCCTCCGTCTATAGCTAGCAGTTTATGAATGGTCATTTATGCGCGGCTCAACCGGGTAACGCGACGCGCAATCACTCAACAACCGGGTGACGGCCCTGCCAGGGCCGGGCTTGTTCGAACGCGGCGGCGGCGCGCAGCACCGTTGTTTCTTCCCCCCTACGGCCAATGATATGCAGGCCGATGGGCAGGCCGTCCTGGGTGAACCCGCAGGGAATGCTGGCTGCCGGCTGTCCGCACAGGTTAAAAGGCCTAGTCATGGGGGAGTAGCCAAACCTGGGGTCTACTTCTTTGCCGCCGATGTTGCTTGGTGGTTGGCCTATGGGGAAGGGAGGGACGGCCATGGTGGGCGTCAGCAGCAGGTCGTAAACGTCCAGCAGATCGTCCAGCTTCTCACGCATCATGTCCACGTCGCGTATCGCGCGGGCGAAGTCGGCCCCGGTCACTTGGGAACCGTACTCGAAGCAGTAGAGGGTATTTTCGGTCAATTGGTCCGCCGCGTTTTCCAGCAGGTGGCCGTAGGTAGTGTAGTTGCTGGTGTGGAAAATGGTCCGGAATGCCGAAACGGGGTTATCCAGGACGAAAGCGGGCTCGTCCACGGCGCACCCCAATTCCTCGAAGACCCGGGCGGCTTCCGATGTGATGGCCGCCACCTCCGGGTCGATGACCGCATAGCCCAAGCCGGTGCTCCAAGCCATGCGCAGGCCCCTCGCCCCACCTTCCAATCCCGCTACAAAGTCCGGAGGGGTTTCTCTCAGCGACCGTGGGTCTCTGCCGTCGTGACCGGCTAACGCTTGCAACAGGATTGCGGCGTCGCGCACGTTGTGGGCCATCGGCCCGGACTGGGCGGTGAGGTTGGGTGCGGGCCGGCCCAAGCCCCCTGCTCTGGGGACCCGCCCCAGCGTTGGCTTGATGCCGAAAAGCCCGCAGAAGCTGCTGGGGTTGCGGATGGAGCCGCCGCCGTCAGTGGCAGTGGCGATGGGGCACATTCCTGATGCCAGGGCTGCGCCCGCGCCTCCGCTGGACCCGCCGGGAGTGCGCTCGGTGTTCCAAGGATTGCGGCAAGGGTCGCCCAACCGGTTCTCTGTGGTGCCCTGCAGGCCGAACTCCGGGGTGTTGGTCTTGCCCAGAATGACTGCGCCGGAGGCTTTCACCCGCTCAACCACCACCGAATCTATGTCAGGCACCGTATCACGGTAGGCCAAAGACCCCATGGTGGACCTTACTCCCTTGGTGGCTTCCAGGTCCTTGATGGAAATGGGTATGCCCAGCAATGGGCTGCCGGACTGGCCTTCCTGGATTGCCCGGTCAGCCTCCCGGGCCGCGGCCATGGCCTGCTCGCCGGTAACCGTGAGGAAAGCGTTGTATTTAGGGTTCAACCGTTCGATACGGCGCAGGAAGAATTCGGTAAGCTCCGCCGAGGAGATTTGGCGGGAGTCCAGCAACTCTCGAAGGCGCCAGACAGGGGTGTAATGCAGGTTGGGTTCTTGCATGGCGTTATCCTCGCTTCGTCGGTAGATATCGGTTGTTGCAGATGTATATGAGCGTAACGCATCCTAACCTAACATAGAATTCCGGGCCAGTAGCACCCTTGCGGTGTGCGTCCGCGTCAGCCTCATTCAGCTTGACAACCAAACGTCCATAGTTTATACCTTACCGCGTATTTTGGTGGCTGGCGGGACTGGCTGCCGGGCTTTTAATATGCCTGACTGGTGGTCCTGAATTAGCTTGGGAGAGTCCTAATAGCGGCCAATTGTGCGTCTTGAATCAGGGCAGCTACTGCTGTGACGGATCTGGGCGTAATCTCAAAGTCTAGGAGTCTCTTTATCATGAGAAACCTGTTGTCCCGCTATTTTTACCAACTGGCGTTAACGCCCTTGGTGCTTGTTCTCCTTTTTGCCTTGGCTTGCGGCGGCACTGCCCCGGCGGAGCCTGTGGTGGTGGAGAAAGAAGTAATCAGGGAAGTCGAGAAGCCGGTTGTCGTTGAAAAGGAAGTAATCAAAGAGGTTGAAAAATCGGTCATCGTAGAGAAAGAGGTAGTCAAAGAAGTCGAAGTAATTAAGGAAGTAGTGAAAGAGGTCCTGGTTGAGCCTACGGTCGCCCCTGTGGCCATCGGCGCGAAGCCTTGGATCGAGTGGGTGAAGCAGGGAAAGTACGGCGGCGACCTGAACATGGGGATGTCCTACGAAACGGACCACTGGGACATCCACCAGAGTTGCTGCAACCGGTCTTTGTACATCCCGCGAGACGTATACAATCTCTTGGTGATGTACAACCCGGACGATCAGACCACCATCATCGGCGACTTGGCCGACAGTTGGGAATGGGCGGAAGACGGCAACAGCGTCACCTTCCGGCTCCCGGCCAACGCCCAGTGGACCGACGGAACCCCGGTTACGGCTGACGACATTGTGTTCAGCTTGGACCGGATGAGCGACCTGACGAAGATCAGGCCCAGGGTGCGTAACATAGCACCGTACTACGAGAACTCAGTGGCCCTGGACCCGCAGACGGTCCAGGTCAACACCAAGTTCTCTAACCCGGCGGCGTTGCTGCCATTCCTGGCCACCGGCTACATGGTAATGATGCCGAAGCACGTGCTGGACGGCAGGGCTGACGCCGAGGAGTTTTTCGACACCCCTGAGAATATCGTGGGTTCCGGCGCGTTCACCTTCGTCAACCACGAACGCGGCAGCAGCATGAAAATCGAGAAGAACCCCAACTACTTCAAGGAGGGGTTGCCCTTCCTTGACTCTGTTACCGCATACATTATTGCCGACAAGAACACGCACATGAGCGCGTTCATCACCGGGCAGATAGACTTCAGCCCCAGCATGGGACTTAATGAGACTGACGCCAATGGTTACATGAAGAAAATCGAGGACAAGGGCAAGCTATTCTACAGCGGCCCCAACCTGATGCGTTTCTACCAGATTAACTTCAACAACGAGCCGGTTAATGACCCCCGCGTTCGCCGGGCCCTTTACTTGGCGTTGGACCGGGAGGAAGTCAACCGGGTGATGCGGTTGGGCAAGGCGAAGTTGGGTGTGCCATTCTTCCCCGGCACCCAGTGGTCTTCCAGTGAAGAAGAGGTGGCAACCTGGCCCGGCTACCGCTATGTTGACGGCAATGGCACCCCCCTAACCACCGCGCCGTACGGTGTAGAGGGAGTCCAGAAGGACCCTCGGGATATTGAAATGGCCAAGGCGTTGATGGCCGAGGCCGATCTAGCCGACGGGGTGGAGATCGAGTACCACACTTACGCCCTGTTGAAGGAAATACCGGTGTTGCTGAAGGCCCAATTCGCCAAGATAGGTGTGGACCTGAAGATAAAAATCACCGATACGACCACGGGCTTTAACGCTGAGCAGGCTGGAGACTATGCGCACCTTCTGGGACTGGGCCACGGCCCGAACATCCTGGACCCGGACGACCTGTTCCTGGGCGTGTACATGCCCGGCGGCCCGCGCAACGCCCTCAAGTACACTGACCAGCGGATCATCGACATATTCGAGAAGCAGAAGTCCGAGGCTGACTTGGAAAAGCGGATAGCTCTCATCCGGGAGGCAGAGGATATCCTGCGTACCGGTGAGGGGCACTTCCACAACCTGTACTGGTGGCCTCTGCCCGCGTTCAGCGTGAGCGACCGGGTGAAGAACTACAACGTTACGGCTATTACGGTGCAGTACGGGTTCCAGAAAGAACACATCTGGCTCGACTAACAGGCAAACTTGGTTCCGTGGAATGCGGTTCGCTTGGTATAGCGATAAAATTACCCTTGGCTAGGATAGAATGCCGGGGACGGACGGGCTTACATCCGGTGTCGCCGGTGTTTTTAGCAATCGATGCAACGAAATCCCATTCTTTAGGAGGCTCTCCCCATGAGGTACCCCTCACCCAGGCACTTTTATCAACTAACTATTACCGCCTTGGTGCTGGCGCTGCTCTTCGTCGTCGCTTGCGGCGGCACTGCCCCGGCGGAGCCCGTGGTGGTGGAGAAAGAGGTAATCAGGGAAGTCGAAAAGCCGGTCATCGTAGAAAAGGAAGTCATTAAGGAAGTAGAAAAACAGGTCATCGTAGAAAAGGAAGTAATCAAAGAGGTCGAAGTAGTTAAAGAGGTAGTCAAGGAAGTCCTGGTTGAGCCTACGGTCGCTCCTGTGGCCATCGGCGCGAAGCCTTGGATCGAGTGGGTAAAGAAGGGAAAGTACGGCGGCGATCTTAATATGGGGATGGCCTACGAGACGGACCACTGGGACATCCACCAGAGTTGCTGCAACCGGTCTTTGTACATACCGCGTGACCTGTACAACCTGTTGGTGATGTACAACCCTGAAGACCAGACGACCATTATCGGCGACTTGGCCGACAGTTGGGAATGGGCCGCAGACGGCAACAGCGTCACTTTCCGGCTCCCGGCCAACGCCCAATGGACCGATGGAACCCCGATTACGGCTGACGACATTGTGTTCAGCTTGGACCGGATGAGCGACCTGACCAAGATACGCCCCAGGGTGCGGAACATTGCTCCTTACTACGAGAACTCAGTGGCCCTGGACCCGCAGACGGTACAGGTCAACACCAAGTTCTCGAACCCGGCGGCGTTGCTGCCCTTCCTGGCCACGGGGTACATGGTAATGCTGCCCAAGCATGTGCTGGACGGCAGGGCCGACGCCGAGGAATTTTTCGACACCCCTGAGAATATCGTGGGTTCCGGGGCGTTCACCTTCGTCAATCACGAGCGCGGCAGCAGCATGAAGATCGAGAGGAACGACAATTACTTCAAGGAAGGGTTGCCCTTCCTTGACTCGATTACCGCATTCGTTATCTCCGACAAGAACACCCACATGAGCGCGTTCATTACTGGGCAGATAGACTTCAGCCCGGGGATGGGCCTCAACGAGACAGATGCCAATGGTTTCGTAAGGAAAATCAAAGACAAGGGCAAGCTGTTCTACAGCGGCGCTAACCTGATGCGGTTCTACCAGATTAACTTCAACAACGAACCGGTTAATGACCCCCGCGTTCGCCGGGCCCTTTACTTGGCGTTGGACCGGGAGGAAGTCAACCGGGTGATGCGGTTGGGCAAGGCGAAGTTGGGTGTGCCATTCTTCCCCGGCACCCAGTGGTCTTCCAGTGAAGAAGAGGTGGCAACCTGGCCCGGCTACCGCTATGTTGACGGCAACGGCACCCCCCTAACCACCGCGCCGTACGGTGTAGAGGGAGTCCAGAAGGACCCTCGGGATATTGACATGGCCAAGGCGTTGATGGCCGAGGCCGGTCACGCTGAAGGGGTGGAGATCGAGTATCACACTTATGCCCTTTTGAAGGAAGTCCCGGTACTGCTGAAGGCCCAGTTCGCCAAGATAGGCGTGGACCTGAAGATAAAGATCACTGATACGACTACGGGCTTCAACGCCGAGCAGGCCGGCGATTACCAGCATCTACTGGGACTGGGCCACGGGCCGAACATTCTGGACCCGGATGACCTGTTCCTGGGCGTGTACATGCCCGGCGGGCCGCGGAATGCCCTCAAGTACACTGACCAGCGGATCATCGACATATTCGAGAAGCAGAAGTCCGAGGCTGACTTGGGAAAACGGATAGCTCTCATCCGGGAGGCTGAAGAAATCCTCCGTACCGGAGAGGGGCACTTCCACAACCTGTACTGGTGGCCTCTGCCCGCGTTCAGCGTGAGCAACCGGGTAAAGAACTACGATGTAACGGCCATCACGGTGCAGTACGGGTTCCAGAAGGAACATATCTGGCTGGAAAAATAACCTTCAGGGGGTAATCGGCCGGTGGGACCAGGCCACGCCGGCCACCCCCGTATTTTCAACGCAAAGAACGCGGAGACGTCGTAAGGCCGCAGAGGAAGTCGAGTCGACAGCCGTCAACTCTGTGTTCCCAAGGCTGGCTCCGCGTTCTCTGCGATAAGAACGAGGCAGCATGACAGGCTACGTAATCCAAAGGCTCTTGTTGTTTGTGCCAACGTTGCTGTTGGTTTCACTGGTGATTTTCGGCATCATGCGCTTCCTCCCGGGAGACCCCGCCATCGCCATTTTGAGCGCCGGTGGCGAGGGGAGCTATACCGCCGACGATGTTCAGAGGATGCGGGAGAAGCTGGGGACGGACAAGCCGTTGCACATTCAGTATGCCGTCTGGATCAGCAACTCGGTGCAGGGTGACTTTGGCGAGTCGTTTTTCTATCCTGGTGTGTCCGTCTCCAGCATGGCCAAGACCCGGTTCCCGGTGAGCATTGAGCTCGCCCTTCTGGCTCTGGTCATCTCTTACATCGTGGCAGTCCCATTGGGCGTCCTTTCAGCGGTTAAGCAGGACACATGGGTCGACTACGTTGCCAAGCTTTTCGCCGTGGCAGGGGTGGCGCTTCCTACTTTCTGGGTTGGCATACTGGTCATATTTTTCCTGGTGCTGTTCTTCAACTGGCTCCCGCCGCTGGGATACTCGAGGATATGGGACGACCCGATAAAGAACCTCCAGCAGTTCATATTTCCGGCGATGGCTTTGGGCTACTTCAACATGGCTTTCGCCACCCGTCTTACCCGTTCGTCCATGTTGGAGGTCTTGCGGGAGGACTACATAAGGACGGCCCGGTCCAAGGGACTGCGGGAAATGATGGTCATTGGCCGGCACGCGCTGAAAAACGCCTTCCTGCCGGTGATTACAGTCGCGGGCTTCCAGCTCAGCCGCCTGTTGGGGGGCGCAGTGCTGATGGAAGTGATTTTCGTGCTTCCAGGCATGGGAAAGTTGCTGGTGGACAGCGTTCTGGTCAGGGATTACCCGATAGTTCAGACGTTCATCATGCTGGTCGCAGTTTCGGTGTTGATACTTAACCTGCTGGTTGACCTGATGTATGGCTGGATCAATCCGAGAATCCGCTACGGCTAACGAGTATACGCGGAGCCCTTACCCACTGACGACTGAAATATAGGAGCAGAGGTACATGTTAGCTGGTAGAAGCACCGTAGCCCGACCGGCCGGAATCGTTGGCAATGTGCTCGGTGTCGGAACAACGGCATGGGAGTTTTTCAAAAACAAGCCGTTGGGCGGCATTGGAGCATTGATACTCCTGCTGTTGTTGTCTATGGCGATTTTTGCGCCGTTCATATCCCCTTACGAACCCAATCAGGCCCACGTGGAATTGTTGTTTGAAGGACCAGGGACCAAATTCCTCCTTGGAAGCGACTCCTTGGGCAGGGATGTTCTTACCAGGCTATTCTACGGGGGCCGGATTTCGCTTTACGTCGGATTGGTGAGCATAGCCGTGGGTGTCAGCGCCGGTTCCCTGTTGGGCGCGGTCAGCGCCTATTACGGAGGCAAATTCGACCTGATAGTGCAACGGCTGGTGGATGCATTCATAGCATTCCCCGGTATCATTCTGGGCTTGGCGCTCATGTCCGCGTTGGGTTCTTCAGTCATCAACATCATCTTCGCCTTGGTAGCGGTGTTGACTCCCAGCGCCATCAGGACGGTGCGCTCCCAAGCCCTTGCCGTCAAGGAGTCGGATTACGTCCTGGCGGCCAGGGCTATCGGGGCGGGCGACGGGAGGATCATCCTTCGCCACATAGTTCCGAACTGCTTGGCGATTTTCATAATTCTGGCCACGCTTAACCTGGGCTACGCCATTATCGTCGAATCGTCCCTCAGTTTCCTCGGAGTCGGCGTTCCCCCCGATGTTCCAACCTGGGGCAGTATGCTGAGCGAGGTGGGGGTAACACAAATCGAAGATGCTCCGTGGCTGGCGATATTCCCGGGACTGTTCCTGTCCTTGGCAGTGTTCGGCGTCAACCTGTTCGGCGATGCATTGCGGGACGTGCTGGACCCCCGGTTGCGCGGCACCGGATAAGCTCAACCGCGACCCTTTCAAGGTGCGGAGTTCGACAATCGGGACGGCGCTACGCCGTCCCGATTCTTTTTTGACTTGCCCTGTTATAACGCGCTGTTCGCCCCGCGAAAGTCCGCTCCAAAACACTTGGCCCATTGCCGAATGTACACCTTGACAGGGTAAGAATGATAGCTTATATTGCTACCGCTTATAGACGAACTGGCAGCCACATATTCATAGATTACGGTGGTTCAATGACTGTTTTCGTTATAGCATAACCGGGAATCGTTACACTCAAGGAAATATAAAGGCTAAGTTAGTAATGCAGTGCGCGGTTTTCGGATTTGTAACCCTGGGCTAGGGTATTTGTCACCGATAGTTTGGAGGTAATTGCATGAGGCACCACTGGTTCAAACTCCCCACAGCGTTAATCACCAGCGTGGTGCTGTTATCACTTGTATTTGTTGTCGCCTGTGGAGGCTCTGAGGCTCCGCCAGCCACCAAGCAAATGGCTGCCACGGAGGCGCCTGCCGTTATGGCGGAGGCGACCAAGGCCCCTGCCGCGATGGAAGCGACTGAAGCCCCCGCAGCCATGGAGGCAACCAAGGCGCCCGCCGCTATGGCCGGGCCCGCCGACCACCGGTACTACGAGTCCGTCTTGGACAAAGGCAAGTACGGCGGCATCCTGATTGAAGGGCATCTTTACGAGACCGACCGCTGGAGCCCGTGGATCGGCTGCTGCAACAGGTCGATTTACTCCGCACGCAATCCCTTCAACCTGCTGGTAATGCGCGATCCACGAGATGAGTCGCAGGAAAAGATAATCGGGGACCTGGCTACGAGTTGGGAATGGGCCGCTGACGGCAACAGCGTTACCTTCAACTTGTGGGAAGGCGCGACGTGGACCGACGGCGAGCCGGTTACGGCCGACGATGTTGTTTTCAGCTTGGACGAGATGTCTGACCTCAACAAGGTAAGGCCGCGCACCCGGAACATCGAGCCTTACTACGCCAGTTCCGAGGCCATTGATCCGCTGACGGTCAAGGTGAACACGAAGTTCTCCAACCCGGCGGCGTTGTTGCCATTCTTGACCGTTGACTTCATGGTTATCCACCCCAAGCATGTTCTCGAACCCTTGGGGCTAGATGACCCGGCCGACCACTTCAATGACCCCGAAAACGTCGTGGGGTCCGGCGCTTTCACGTACAAGACCCGGGAGCTAGGGACCAGCTTCGAGCTCGAGAAGAACCCCAATTACTTCAAAGAAGGCCTCCCGTTCCTGGATGGGATCAAGGTATTCATCATCGCGGACAAGAGCCGCACCATTACTGCCTTGACTACCGGTCAGGTCCACTTCATGCCCGGCGGGGGTTGGACCCAGAAGCAGTTGAATGACTTGGAAGGACTTCTAGAAGGGAAAGGGACCGTTCCTTACTCCGGTGAGAGCGTCTTCCGCATCTACGAATTCAACTACAAAAACCCTCCGGTCGACGACCCGCGGGTCCGGAAGGCTCTCTACATTGCGATGGACAGCAAAGAGCTGGTTGAAATCGCCCGTCTCGGCAGAGGCAACCTGGGTATCCCCTTCTTCCCGAATAGCTGGATGTCGGCAACTGCGGAAGAGATATCCGAATGGCCCGGCTTCCGGTACGTTGACGCCAACGGCGAGCTGTACATTGGGAACCCCATCGGGGTAGATGGCTTGGAAAAAGACCCGGCCGATCTGGATATGGCCCGGTCATTGTTGGCAGAGGCCGGACACCCGGAAGGCATGACTCTGAAGTACACGTCCGCCTCTATATTCAAAGAAGAAGCCCTCATCATGCAGGAGCAATGGAAGGCGATCGGAGTGGATTTGGACCTGACGATCGTGGACACGACTTCCGCCGCCAACGCTGAGCAGCAGGGCACCTACGAGCATATGGTGGGCTTCGGCCATGGCACCAATATCATTGACCCGGACGACATGTTCTCCGGCGTCTGGCTGCCCGGCGGCCCGAGGAACGCGCTGAAGTACGACGATCCCCGCATCAGGGATATATTCGAGCGGCAAAAGGCCTTAACTGACCAGACCGAACGCCGCGCTGTCATTAAAGAGGCCGAGGATATCCTGCGCACCGGAGAGGGTCATGCGCGTCCGATGTTCTGGCACCCCATCGAAAGGTTCGTCCACCTGAACAACGTCAAAAACATGGTGGCGATACCCAAAACGGTGCAGTACGCTTACCAGAAAGAGTCGATCTGGCTGGAGGAGTAATTCGCTTGGAGAACCCCTCCAAACATACAGGCTTCTAACTTAAGGCCTAAAGCCAGCTATCAATCTTCGTATTAAGCTTCGGCCCTCAGGGGCCGAAGCTTTGAAGGGAATGCAACGAAACTCCGCATTCCCTCCGGAGGTTGGTAGCTGATGGTTCCCTCAAATACAAGCATCCTTTAGGAGCGAGTATGACTGGGTACGTTGTGCAGAGGCTGGCCCTCTTCATACCCACCATTATACTGGTCTCGTTTGTGGTTTTCGGCATTATGCGGTTTCTCCCTGGTGATCCGGCTCTTGCCATACTCAGTATGGGAGGGGAGGGGAGTTTCACCGACCAAGACCTCCAGCGCATGAGGGAGAAGCTGGGGACCGACACGCCGTACCACATCCAATATGTGCATTTCGTAAAGAATACGGCCACCGGAGACTTCGGCGAGTCCTTCTTCTATCCGGGCATCAAAGTGGCCGACATGCTGAAGACCAGGTTTCCGCTCAGCATAGAATTGGCTATTTTTGCCCTTATCATCTCCTACGTTATCGCGGTGCCTATAGGCGTGCTCTCGGCGGTGAAACAAGACTCCTGGTTCGATTACGCGACGAGGATTTTCACTATCGGCGGGGTAGCCCTGCCCACCTTCTGGGTGGGCATCCTGGTGATATTCACTCTGGCGAAGTTCTTCAACTGGCTGCCGCCGTTGGGATATGCCCAAATTTATACCGACCCCTTGACCAATCTGCAACAACTCGTATTTCCGGCCTGTGCGCTGGGCTACTTCAACACCGCCTTCGCCACCAGGGTAACGCGCTCGGCCATGCTGGAGGTCATGCGGGAAGACTACATTCGGACCGCCCGCTCCAAGGGCTTGCGCGAGTTGCTGGTAATCTCTCGCCACGCGCTGAAGAACGCCTTTCTCCCGGTGGTCACCGTAGCCGGTTTTCAGTTCAGCCGTCTTATTGGCGGTGCGGTAATAATGGAAGTTATCTTCGTCATTCCAGGGATGGGGAGCTTGCTGGTGGCCAGCGTCCTGGTCCGGGACTATCCCATCGTTCAAACATTCGTCATGTTAATAGCCGTAGTGGTCCTGGTCTTGAACCTTGGCATCGACCTGCTATATGGCTGGATTAACCCCAGGATCCGCTACGGTTAGGGACTGTATTCGACGCAATGGAACTGGGCGGCAGGAGTAAGGATCAATGCTTTCGCAAACGACAGGTGTAGTTTCCCAGCCTACCCTGACCAGAGGGTTACAGGCGACGATACGAGTCGGTCGGGGACTGGTCAATTTTTCCGCCCGGAAACCAATGGGGGCCGTCGGCGGCGGCATCTTGCTGATTCTGGTATTGATCGCAATCTTCGCCCCTGTGATCTCTCCCTATCCGCCCACGGAACTCCACGCCAAGCTACTGTTCGCTCCGCCAGGGAGCGAGTTGCTACTGGGAGGAGATTTCGCGGGCCGGGACGTGATGAGCCGCCTGTTCTACGGTGGACGGATTTCGTTGTTCGTCGGTATAGTCAGCGTAGGCATCGGCATCACCTTAGGCTCCTTGGTAGGCTGTATGAGCGCCTACTACGGAGGAAAGTTCGACCTCGTTGTACAACGGTTTGTGGACGCTTTCATAGCCTTTCCGGGGATCATCCTGGGGCTGGCCCTCATGGCCGCATTGGGGTCCTCGGTATTCAACATCATCATTGCCCTTTGCGTAGTGCTGGCTCCCAGCGCTATCAGGACAGTGCGCTCCCAAGCCTTGGCCATCAAGGAATCGGACTACGTGCTGGCGGCCAGGGCAGTGGGCGCCACCGACATGCGGATCATCATCCGGCACGTAACACCCAACTGCATGGCCCTCTTCATCGTTCTGGCCACTCTGAACCTGGGCTATGCCATAATAGTGGAAGCGTCCCTGAGCTTCCTCGGTGTTGGCGTGCCGCCGGACGTACCCACGTGGGGAGGTATGCTGGCCGAGGGTGGCATAACCGACATCCAGAACGCCTACTGGCTGGCAGTGTTCCCCGGCGTGGCGCTGGCGTTGGCAGTGTTCGGCCTGAATATGCTGGGCGATGCATTGCGGGACGTGCTGGACCCCCGGTTGCGCGGCACCGGCTAGAAACCGCAGGCCACAACGCTTCTTTGTAATCGAGGGTTGCGGAGCGATGGCTGGGACGGCCGGCAGTTCCGCAACCTTAATTGTTTGAATCAGGATTAAATCATGCACAGGATGAATCGACTTCATCCTGAAAATACTGAAATTCGGTAAACCCTGATTCAGACAACAGGATACTCGCCAGAATTCCCCAACCGCTTTTAATCACACTCCCCAATAGGCATTCCACACCTTATGGACCTTGTTACAGGCCCCCGCCCTAGCTGCGCCCTCGCCTTTCTAACCTTGACTGTCGTCGGCATGATAGTGAGCGTCGCAGCCTGCGTTGGGGCCAGTCCGACGAGTCAAGAACCTCCCTCTGAAGAACAGCGGTTGACCACCGCTCCCGTGGTTGCAACTCCTTCGCCGGGTATCCAAGCTACCGCCACGCCCAAGCCGGGCGGATGGCGCACCAACCTCGACAAATACGTCGTGGACCCTGAGATCGTCGGACCCGGGCTGCCGCGAGACTCGATTCCTCCCATCTACAATGCGAAGTTCGAGTCAACGAGCGATGCGGACTTGTGGTTGGACGATGAAGACTTGGTTGGTGTCATGACCAACGGCGGGGAGACCAAGATATACCCGTACCCGATACTGTTCTGGCATGAGGTGGTCAACGACCGGATTGGCAATACCCCGGTGTTGGTTACCTATTGCCCCCTTTGCGACACGGTAATTGCTTTTGACCGCCGGGTTGAAGGTGAAGAGTTGGTATTCGGCGTGTCGGGAAAGTTACGGTATGAAAACCTGATCATGTGGGACCACCAGACCGAGTCGTGGTGGCAGCAAATCACCGGAGAAGCCTTGGTGGGGGACTTGGCGGGGGAGAAGCTGGAGTTTCTGCCCCTTCGTACATTGCCGTGGGGAGAAGCTCGCCGGAGTATCGACGATGCGTTGGTGTTGTCCCGGGAGTCTACATCGGATGAGAGGCTGGCAGGCTTCTACGCCGTAAAGCCCTGCCCCACCGAGTACCCGGACGAGGGGCTCCTATGGACCGGCGGCCCCACCAGCGAAACCTTGGGCAGTCACGCGCGAGTGGTGGGCCTTAGTCTTCCAAAAGCGGTGGCTTACCCCGTATTAGAGTTGGCCCGCTTGCGCGTGGTGAACGACGTTATCGGGACTCAGCCGGTGGTCCTCATATACTCGGCCGAACCGTGCGTCGGCACAGTGCCCGGTTTGGGAGCCGACATCGTGGATGCCGCCGCCGTGTACATGCCCGTAGTGGACGGACTGATGCTGTCTTTCTACTTGGAGGGCGACCGCATCCTGGACCGGGAAACCGGAAGCGCTTGGAACACAGCGGGGGCGGCGGTAAACGGACCTCTTAAAGGGCGGCAACTGGAAGCCCTGCCTCATACCATCGCCTTTTGGGCGCCTTGGGTGGCGTTTCACCCGGAAACCGAGCTTAGGCTGATGGAGTGGTGAGTCACTGGAAGACGTTACTTTCTGGTGTATTTGAAGATGGCTTTTCCTCTAGGCTCGGCCACTGCTCCCGTGACTATAAACATGTCGCCGCGGGGGTTAATCCATAGCTGGTGAATACGCGGTGTGTCCCACTTGGCCAGTACATCGCCGCTCCCGTTCCGCACGGTAATCCAGTTAGACCCGGTTTCCTCGTGCGGGCGTTCGGCCACGAAGAATACGCCCTCGCTGTCCACGAACAGGTCGGTGGGCAGGCTGACGTCGGGCCATTGGGAAATGAAATCACCCTCCGGCGAGAATATCTGGATACGGTTATTCAACCGGTCGCACACGTATATATTGCCGTCAGGCATCACCCAAAGACTGTGGGGCGACCTTATGTTTCCCGGAGCGGTGTCGCCAGGGTTACCCCAGGAGGAGATGAGATCGCCACCGGACGAAAACCGGTGAACGCGGCAGTTCTTGTAGCCGTCGGAGACGTACAGGTGGCCGGACGGGGAGGGCGAGAAGCGGGTGGGCATGTTGAACGGCAGACCGGCCCGCAGCACCACGCCCTCCGGTTCGGTGCACCCCGTGTCCGACGGCTGGCCGCGGTTCCCCATTTCCAGCAACAGTTCGCCGTCGATAGTGAACTTCATAGCTACGTGGTCTACCCTGTCGGGCACGTACACGATGTCGTCGGCGTCGATGAAGAGGGTATGCGGTTCGGGGATAAGTCCGCTCCCCCACGAGTTAAGGTAATTTCCTTCCCGGTCGAACACGATGACCGGCGGGTCCATCTGCTGTTGGCAGATGATGACCCGGTCCTGGGAGTCCACTGCAACGCCGGTCACGTTGCCGAAGGTCCATCCCTCCGGCAACCTGCCCCAGCCCTCTTCCGCTTCGTACAAGTAGCGGCCCGCGCCTGCTTCAACCATTGGATTTCGCCTCCTTGGTAGTGTGTTGGGGGGTCTACGGGAAACACGATAATGGTTAGAACGGAAGCTGTTCTTCCTGATACCGTCCGGAATAGGCTAGTTGCTCATCTAGGAAGAATCGGAGTGAGTAATCTTCGCGATGCTGGAGATTCAGCAGCGATAACGGGAGAGTAGAACTGACTACGAAATCATCATCCGACCAAACGAACCTAATACCGGTCAGCGTCTCAACAATTTCCGCCCGCGCCTTAAATGGTCCAGGCGGATCCCCAACGTTAAAGCGAAACAAAGCCGATTCAGTGGTCATATCAACCTGCTCCACAAAACACCACTGGCGGTGGAACAAGTCCCGATTAGTGTCCACTCCTATTTTATCTACCCATCGACTGAGTGTTCCGGCGGGTAACAAATCCAGCAGCGTTTCGTATTCAGCGTGGCTCCGACAGAATATGCGTAGTATCTCGGAAGCGTTAAGCCGTTCCGGCACTAACACCTCAGCGTGTCGATGGTAGACAATCTTTGCTCGCTCTGATGGACTGAACCTTGAAAAAGGAAGTAGGGCCACCACCACTGGGCTGCTAACAACCAGGGTTGCTGCTTCAAGCTACCCAGATGTTGGCGGATAGTCCCTATTTCAGCCTGCGGTCTGGTATTAGTTCGGCTCAAATGTACCTACGCTGGTAAACAGGTCCGACTGCAATTCCTGTTTTCGCGGCTCAACTCTAAGGCCGGGCGAACTGTTGGAGAGCTTGTCGTATTTAGACGCCATCGTTACCGGATGAACATAGGGCAGTCTGGCCATTGCTGGCACGACATACTTAGCATACTTGTCGAGGCCGCAAGGCATACTGTCCGGGGGCACGAACCCTGCGTGGCGGACCTGATGCCATAAGTCCATGATGGCCTCTGCCGGGAGTATACAAGTGCCGGCATCCGTCTCCAGGATTAATTCCTCACGGCCTGCGTCTGCCCTCACAGTGAAAGGGTCGCCGCCATCCAACGGTTCCACCTCCGTTGGTGTCTTAAATTCCGCTATAAGGTCGCTCCAGACTTCGGAGAATGCCAATGACTCAAGCTCGCCTCTCAGCCACTTTTTGACTTCTTTAATGTTTCTGTGTTCTGGGGAGAACCGATCCTTGACATGATGGAGATGGATATATGCCGTAACCGGCAGCTTGCCCAAGTACTTCTCCATCAACGGATGCACCTGTGTTTCCCAGTCCAGTTCTCCGTTGCCGCAGCCGAGCATCGGGAACGAAATCGACGTGATTCTATAGACGTGATAGGTATCAGCGAACTTCTGTAGGCCGGCCTCGATGTACTCAGGGCGTGAGGGCTGACGCCAATGCTTCTTGGTGGGGAAATTCAGGACCCATTTGTGTTCGGTTTTGTACAGCCATAGCTGGCCTACATCAAATTGCTTCTTCTCGCACAATTCCTGGTATTGCTTGAACATCTCCGGGTAGATGATCTTGAAGTCTTTGGCTATGCCCTTGCCCATAACGCCGACCGTGTTGACGGTATTCACCAAGACCCGGGCTGGGCTGGTGAACAAATCGCAGGCTACATAGTTAATCATGGTGTGGCCTCTCCCTTGCCAACGATGTTCGCGGTTCAGATGCGAAACGCGCCGCGTCCCAAGAATACTACCAAGGCCGCGGACATTCCTGCCTTGCGCGGGCCGGACGGTGTTGACCATAAATATGGGGCGTCCGGCCTGCAAGCATATTAGAACATACGTTCATAACCCTGTCATCCAACATCTGACACAGAGCAACGGCGGTGTGTACTGAGAGCCACGCTTGGACTCACCTTAGAGCCTGATCATCCCCACATCCCCTTCGATGGTAATTTCCGTGCCGAAGGGCTTTGAAACTTCCTGAAGCCACTTCAGGGTTTCTTGGGCGATTTGCCCCTCTGCCAGCAACGGCCTGCCGCGTTGGGGAATGGGGCGTCCGTACCCCATGTCGATTGGGTGGAGCACGATCTCGCGCAAGGCGCCGCCGGCGTAGTTGCATACCGCCACCACGCTTTGCCAGAATACCGGGTCTGCGGCAAAGGCGCGGGAGCCGCTGCCGGACCGGGTGTCAAGATAGTCGCCCGGCGTTTGATCGTAACCCATGTTGTACAGCCGGTATGCCTCGTCAGGGACGCGGAGCACGCTCTCGTTCTGGAATATGAAGTTGCCCAAGCTATAAAAGATGGGGCGGTTCTTATAAATCTCGATGCCGCGCAGGAAATGGGGCCCGTGCCCGGCGAACAGCGCGCATCCTTGGTCGATGGTCCAGTGGGCGAAGTCCACCAGGAAGTCGGGCGGCGACAATCGCGAGCCGCCGTGATATTCGCCGGTTGCGCCGCTCTCGTGGCAATGCGTCCCGTACATAACCCAATCGGACTGCTTCTGCGCCCCCCGTATCCATTTCTCGATTCCGGCCAAGTCGGACTGGTTGGGTGAGGTCTGGATGGAAAATTCCTCGGAAAGGATGAATTTTTTCTCCAGAAACTCTACCTCGGAGGAGTGGTCGACGGCTTCTCGGAGGCCGCGGAATCCAAAAGCACGGTTGACGTCCAAGGCCTCCTGGTAGCCCAGTTCCACATTGGCTTTTTGCAGGGCGTCGAACACGTCCCGTTCCACGTGGTGCACCAAGTCATGCCGGAGGGCGTTCACCCCCGGACGACCCGGAAAATCCGGGCGGCCCACACCGGCGCGGGACACCTCGCTGTAGGTGCTGGTTGCCGATAACACAGCCAACCGTCCCCGCGGCGAATCGAAGTAGGCGGGCGCCCGAGCCTCATCCGCGTCCCGGCCGCCACCTGCGGCGGGCAGGTCGATTTCCCGGCAATGCTGCAACGTGGTCAGGAAGCCGCCCTCGGAAAAGTCGAAGGAGTGATTGTTGGCTGCGGTTACCGCGTCGATGCCCAGCCACTTCAACTCCTCCAGGTTGCGGGGGTCGGACCTGGTATAGGTGGCGCTGCTCCATTGCCAGCTGCTTTCATAGTCGTGGAAGAGCATTTCCAGGTTCACAACGGATGCGTCCGCCTCTCGTAAAACGCGAGCCAGTTTGAGGAATGACTCTTCCTGGAAGGGCCGCATCCGACGCGTGATCATAGCGTCGCCGCCGACGGCGATGGAAATGTCTCTTTTTTCCGCATCGTAAATCATGTTGCCTCCTTCGTCAGTTGCTTCCTTGATGATGACGCCCTGAGGTTCACCTTGGTCGGGCGATTATACCATCGGGATGGGCCGGTTGCCGGTCAGTCCGCCGCCAAGAAGCCCTGACGACCAATCTAGCAGGACTGGGAAGCGCGGCATGGTGCTGGTAGGATGTCCCTGCGAATCTTCGCTGGTGTTACAACACCGGAGCAGGGCAGGTGATTCGATGACATCTACAGCCGAGGCGGTGATTATCGGCGGGGGCGTGATGGGATGCAGCATCCTGTACAACCTGTCTTCTCGCGGTCTCCGCGATGTCCTGCTGCTGGAGCGGGACATATTAGGGTCAGGGTCCACCGGGCGGTCGTCGGGTGCGGTGCGGATGCACTACTCCAACGAAGTCCATGCCCGGATGGCTTGGCAAAGCTTGGACATATTCCGCAACTTCAATGACGTTGTCGGCGGACAGTGCGGGTTTGTGGAAACGGGTTACATGGTGTTCGCCGGAGAGGACAACCTGGACGCCCTTCAAGCTAACTTGGCGATGCAGCAGTCGGTGGGCATTAACACCAAGTTGATCAGCCGGGAAGAGGCCCACGAGATCGCTCCGGCCTTTTACGTAGATGATTGCGCCGGGATCGCTTACGAGCCGGGCTCCGGCCATGCGGATACATCGGGCACAGCGATAGCCTACGCCACCAAGGCCAGGGAGTTGGGCGCCGGTATCCGGTTGCAAACTCCCGCCACGGGAGTGGAGGTCTCGCCTTCCGGCAAGGTAGTTGCCGTTTCTACGGCCCAGGAACGTATAGAAACGCCCATCGCAATTGTGGCGACCGGGCCCTGGAGCCGCCGCTTCCTGCTTCAACACGGCGTCGACCTGCCGCTGGAAGCCACCCGCCACGAGGTCATCCTGCTAAAACGGCCGCTGGACAAGATACCCTATCATCCCGGCGGCGCAGACATTGCTAACATGGTCTACTTCCGGCCCGAAAGCACCGATTTGACCCTGCTGGGCAACGGCAATACTGAAGAGATCATTGAAGACCCGGAGATATTTGCGCAGCGTCCAGCCCAACATTTCATACAGGATGCGTGGAGCAGGTTCGTTCGCCGGATTCCGCTGATGGAGGAGGCCGAATACAGTTCCGGTTACGCCGGCTTGTATACCAATACCCCGGACTCGCATCCGGTAATCGACCGGGTGGAGGGGATTGAGGGCCTGTACGTTTGCACCGGGTTCAGCGGACATGGTTTTAAGCTCTCGCCCGTAGTGGGCGTCGTCATGGCCGAGTTAGTATTGGACGGGGGCGCAACGACTATCGACATATCGCCGCTGGGGATGTCCCGGTTCCGGGAGGGCCGGTTGAACCAAGCGAGGTACGCCTATAAGGTGTTGGCGTAAGGGTGGAATGCTTGGGACTGGAATATTGTCTGAATCCCGATTCAGACAACTCCCTGAAGTGTTAGAATCATCATTACATCGCCAGCGGGCGACCTAATTTAAGGGGAATTGAGTGACGATACCATTGCCGCCCCCGGGCGCCTCCGATACCGAGGACTACGCCGCCATCAGCCACATGTTTCTGACTCACGCCGAGGATGAGTTGAGCCGCGGTAACCGGCTTCAGGCGTCCGAGAAAGTCTGGGGCGCAGCCAACTATGCTCTCAAGGCGGTAGCCGCTCAGCGCGGTTGGAGACACGGCGGCCAAAGGAATGTGTTCGCAGTTGCCTACCAACTGGCGGAAGAGACTAACCGTCGTACATTCAGAGACCAACTACTTGTAGCCCGGGCCATCCACTACAACTTTTACGATAATGACTTGGATGAAGAAGACGTCAAGGTCGGATTGGATGCTGTCGAGAGGTACGTCGCTGACTTGGACGAGGCGCGGGTTTCCTCGCCGCAGCCTTTCACAATCAGGACGTTGGAAGACCAGAACCGTTTGCAGCGTCTCACAGGAACCACATTTTCCATTGGCGCCCATTCAGAAAATGGATTCACTCAGACGCCGGAATAACATTGAATCCAGGTAAGACTTTGTAGTCGGGTACTGACAGGAACCCATTTTGATAGAAACCCCATTGTGGAGGGAAACACCATGCCGGTTACAAAACTAGAGGTACTTGACCGAAGCAGCTTCGCCAATGGCGAGTCCTTTGGCGATGTTGGCGCGTATGAACGTATTGACGGGATTGCCCATTTTGCGATAGACCCCCTCAATGACCGCAACACGGCGATCACCGACTTGGAGTTGGCTCCCCGGGACGCTAACGGTAAGGTCGTCTTTTCGTCCGAGTTCACCCTGCTCAAGTCGGTTGAGTCGGGCAAGGGCAACCGGCGCCTGTTCTTTGACGTGATCAACCGGGGGCGCAAGACCGCCTTTGGCTTCAACGACGTGCCGTCCATCACCGATCACACGGCGCCGTTGGACCCGGGCAACGGGTTCCTGATGCGCCAAGGGTATGCGGTGATGTTCTGCGGCTGGCAGCCCGACCTGCCCGACACGCCAGGCTTGCTGGGAATGCAGGGGCAGGAGGCGCTGGTAGGCGGCAGGCCCTTGGAAGGGCGGATGCTCTGCCAGTTTCAAGCCAATGCGCCTACCCAAACGTTCCTGCTTTCGGACCAGAACCACGCATCCCACCCTGCGCTCGACATAGACGAACCTTCAGCTACCCTGACGGTGCGCGACCTTCCAAACGACCTTCCCACGCCGATTGACCGGGGCGAGTGGTCCTTTATCCGTTTGGAGGAAGGTGAAGCGGGTCCGGAACCTTGCCACGCATACATGCCGTCCGGGTTTCAGCCAGGCAAGATATACCAGTTGGTCTACACCACCAAGGGGAGCAGTATCGTAGGCTTGGGATTTGCCGTGGTCAGGGATGCGGTCTCGTTCATTAAGTATGCCGACGCCGACGCTGGCAACCCATTGGCCGACGCAATTGACTACGCCTACGCCGTTGGCCGTTCCCAGAGCGGCCGTTTCCTGCGCCAGATGATTCACGCGGGCCTGAACGAAGACGAGGAGGAACGGATGACCTTGGACGGCATTATTCCCCACGTCGCCGGGGCCATGCGGGGCGAGTTCAACCTTCGCTTCGGCCAGCCCTCCAAGGATGTTTGCTTCATCATTCCCGAGCTGTTCCCGTTCACGGATACGCACCAAGTAGACCCGGTAACCGGTGCGGAAGGGTCCATGCTGGAGCGCTTGGAGGAGCGTGGAAAGGTCCCCAAGATTATGTTCATCAACACATCCGCGGAGTACTGGCGCGGCGACGCGGCGCTCATCCACACGGACTTGGTGACCATGCAGGACGCGCCGGAGTCGCCCAACGTCAGGCGGTACCACTTTGCAGGCTGCCAGCACGGCACCGGTGACTTTCCTCCCATAGAGGTCAGGACCAACGACGGCATACGGGGCCAGTTGGCGTTCAACAGTGTGAACTACAATCCCCTGTTTCGCGCCGCTCTGACCAACTTGGACCGGTGGGTGTCCACCGGCGAGGAGCCTCCCGCAAGCAGGCACCCCAACCTGACCGACGGCACGGCCATGGACTCCCAAGTGGTGATGGACAAATTCCTGGATTTGCCCGGCGTGCGTATTACGCCCCAGACCACACGGGCTATACGGCTGGACTATGGGCCGGAACTCCACTTGGGGCGGGCCGTAGAGTTGCCCGCTTCGGAGGGTGAGACCTATCCTGCGCTGGTGTCGGACATAGACGAAAACTTCAACGAACGCGGCGGAATACGCCTCCCGGACCTGACGGTCCCGGTGGCCACCTACACCGGATGGAACCTGAGAGACACCAGTATAGGCAACCCGAACCTGTTCATCGGCATCACCGGCGGGCTGGCGGGTTGGACGTTACGGTTCCCGACCACTGCCGCGGAGCGAGAGGCTTTGGGTGACCCTCGACTGTCGGTCGAGGAGCGGTACGCCGGCCGCGAGGACTACCTGCGGCAAGTGGAAACCGCAGCGGAGGGTTTGGTGGAAGAGGGATACATGCTGGCCGAAGACATAGAGCGGGTCGTTGCCGCAGCGGGGAGGAAGTTCGACTACTTTACGACGGAAACCAACGGGAGTTGACGATGGCATCGGTAGTCATCGCCGTTTTCGATGGGCTTCAACCGGCCCAAGTGACTCCGGAACTCATGCCCAACCTTTCCGCCTTGGCTGCCGAGGGTGTGACTTTCGCCAATCACCATCCGGTGTTTCCCACAGTGACCCGCGCCAACGTCGCCAGCATCGTCACCGGAACGACTCCAGGCCGGCATGGGCTGTCAGCGAATATGTTGTTGGTGCGGGACTTCGACGCGGCCCGGCCCATCCCGGCGCTGGAGCCCCAGCTTGCTCAAGTCGCTCAAAAGACGGGACAGGTCCTGCTGAAGCCAACGTTGGGTCAAATACTTTCCGAGCATGGCATGGAGTTCGTGGCTGTCGGCGCGGGCACCAGCGGCAACGCCTACTTGCAAAACCCCACCGCAGAAAGCACTGGGGGAGCTACCATACACCCGGACTTTACGCTGCCGCACGGCCTGTACGAGGACATCCTCTCCCGTTTCGGACCCTGGCCTGACGAGGCCCTGCCTAACATTCCAAGACTGGCCCACGCCGCTCGTATAATGACCGAGTACATCCTCCCGGAACGTGCTCCGGCGGTCTCCCTGATTTGGTTCTCCGAGCCGGACAAATCGCAGCACGCCGCCGGTGTCGGCGCCCCGGAGTCCAACGAAGCCGTGCGGGGGGCCGACCTACAGTTTGGCGTTCTGATGGATTGGCTGGCGCGTACCGGGAGAGCTGACGACATCGACGTTCTGGTGGCATCTGACCACGGCTACTCCACCATATCCAGGGTGGTGAACGTCGAGTCTTTGGTTCGGGAAGCCGGTTTCCCTGCGGGAGGTGAACCGGGCGGTGTGGCGGTAGCCCAGAACGGCGGCGCGGTCCTTTTTTATATTGAGGAAGGAGACCACACCACGGGCCGGACGCTTATCGTCTGGCTGATGGAACAGGAATGGTGCGGCACCGTGACGGTGGCCGAGGCGCTGTCTGGCATTCAAGGCACGTTACCGACAGCCTTGGTTGGCTTGGACGGCCCCAGGTCGCCGGACGTTGCCATGTCTTTCAGGTGGAGTCCCCGCGCAAACGCGGCGGGGTACTTGGGGTGGGTCTACTCTACCTCCGGCAGGTATGGCAGGGGGCAGCACGGGTCAATGGGCAGGTCCGAGCTAAAGAACGTGTTGTTTGCACGGGGGCCGCACTTCAAGCAAGGGACCACGTTGAACACCCCGTCCGGCAACATTGACCTTGCTCCAACCATCCTGCGGCTGCTTAACATAACTTACGAAGGCGGGATGGATGGGCGTGTTTTGGAGGAAGCCCTTATTGACGGTCCTGAAGAGCCGGATGTTGACTGGTCCAAGGACCTGTACAGCACTGAACGCAGGCTGACGAAGAAGATGTTCCGCCAGCAAATCAGGCTGTCAAGAGTAGGCGACACCGTGTACGTGGACGAAGGCAACAGCACACTGGGATGGCGGTAGGCAATTGTCTGGAGAGGGGCAAAACAGGCTGTAGATACCTATCGGCCTCGAGCGCGGTTATATAAGGGAATTATATACAATTTTAGCCAAGCCTCTTTAACAGCCACGTTATTGTTGTATATAATCCCTGCATGAGAATGATTCATACAACTTACCAACTCCGGGGCTACTTGTCCAAAAGCGGGTACGCCCGATTGGACAATGTTCTGCGCCAATGCTCCGTCCTCTACAACGCCGGCTTGCAGGAATGGCGGGACGCTTATTCTACTCACATGGGCTGGGAGCATTTGATTGACCGGGAAACCGGCAAGCGAGTGCGAACCCGTGACGACAAGGATTGGGTATATATTCCGCAACGCGCAAAGCGGGTTGACGCCAAGCCGCCAACGTATTATGACCAGCTTAAAGAGTTCACCGGGGTGCGGGCGGATGATGCATGCTGGAATGACCTGGACGTGAACATCGGGCGGGGCGTTCTGCAACGGCTGGAACGGGCTAAAAACGCCTTCTTCCGGCGGATAAAGTCTGGCGATAAGCCCGGTTATCCCCGGTTCAAGTCTGGCCGCAGGTGGCGGACGATAGAAATGGCAATGGTGCGTCCTGGCATGGTGAAGAATGGGCAGGTGAAGATAAAGGGACTGCCACCGATTGACCTACCCAGCAAGCGGGAGTTGCCGCCCTCTGCGGACTTAAAGACTTTGAGAATCACACGGGCCGGGCGGCGGGTGATGGTCAGCCTGGGCTATCAGGTGGAACGGGAACCGTTGCCACACAACACTGCCTGCGTGGGAATAGACCTCGGCGTTACTGACCGGATGGTGTTATCCACCGGGCAAATAATGATGGCGGGTGGGGACACCCCGGCCCTTGAGCCGTATCCTGCCGCCGGGCCTGACCCGGCAGAAATCCCCACATCCGGGACACCAATATCTACCATCACCGCTCAAGGGGTGGCCTCGGACGTGGTGGAGTCCCCCAGAGTGACGGCGGTGCGGGCAGGCGCCGCCGGGGTGGCCTCGGACGTGGTGGAGTCCCCCCAACCCAGGCAGAGCGGACCTAACCCTGCTGGGGTGGCCTCGGACGTGGTGGAGTCCCCTGTCAAGCGCATGGATAGTAAGGCCACAATACGGGTGGCCTCGGACGTGGTGGAGTCCCCCCTTCCCCATCGGCAAAGAGCCGGTCAAGCCAGGGTGGCCTCGGACGTGGTGGAGTCCCCCATCCGTGCGGAATCCAAACCCTCCGGCCTGGGGGTGGCCTCGGACGCGGTGGAGTCCCCTCCATCTCACAAAATTAAGCGGCGGCGGGTGAACCGGCTGAACATCGCCAAGAAACAGCAACGCTTGGCTCGGTGCCAGAGGGGTAGCCGGGAACGGCGCAAGCGAGCCAGGATACTTGCCAATGCGCACAGCCGGGCCAAGATAAGCAACCGGAACGAGTGTCACCGCATAACGACCAATATTATCCAGAGGTTCGGTCATATCGGTATAGAAGCACTGCAAATCAGGAACATGACCCGCTCGGCAAAGGGAACGGCAGAAGAACCGGGCAAGAATGTAGCCGCCAAGTCCGGGCTGAACCGGGAGATATTGACCCAGACCTGGGGATTGATACGGCAACAGCTTTCTTACAAGGCAGAATGGGCCGGTAGGCAGTTCGTGGAGGTTGATCCCAAGTATACAAGCCAGGCCTGTTCGCGGTGCGGGGTGATTGACGCCGCAAGCCGGGACAAAAAGGACAGAAAGAACTTCACCTGCCGGAGTTGCGGACACCAACAAGATGCGGACGTGAACGCGGCAATCAACATCCTGCGCAGGAGCTTGGCGGGTGGGAAAGCCTCGCCGCTAGCCTTTGAGTTAGCATAAATGTATGCAATTTGGGAGTGGCTAAAATTGTATATAATTCCCTTATAGAATGTATACATAAATCCTATGGCCTTATTGGCGCGAGAAGAACGACCCATGCAGCAAACGCAAACATACCGCGAGCGAAGTCGGGGCCTTTTATCTAAAGCGTTCGCAGAGCTACGTGATGAGGACTTGCTGCAAGCGTCCGAAAAGGGTTGGGGGGCAACGGCTCAAATCATAAAGGCAGTGGCCGACAACCGAGGTCTGAATCATGCGCATCATCGGTTGATAATCCGTCTGACGCATGACTTGGCGCAGGAAACGGGAGACCGTGAGCTACGAACGTTGTTTGGGAGCGCAAACACCCTGCACAGCAACTTTTACGAGGATATACTAAACCATGAAAAAGTCGAAGAATACCTTCAGGATGTGGCGCCATTCATAGACAGGGTCGAGCGATTGCTACCGAATTGAGTCGTAACCGAATTCTACAAGGTCTTGGTCACTTTCGGCCTACGACTTTCATGCGACGAAGCACACGTGGCGTCTCCGCGACCACTTACGGTTGATGAGTACGACAGTAGCACCTCCCTTCTTGATCGTCGGCGCTACCTTACCATTGCAGCTTTGAGGCTGTTACAATTAGCCCTGCAACCTCAACTTAACGAAAATTTTGGAGAGTAATCATGGCTGTTTCCGCCGGAATATCCAATGCGCTGGAACGTAACTGGGGTATGGTAGACCGCGCCATAGACGGGCTGAGTGAAGCGACACTGGCGCGCAAGATATCCGACAACGACAATTCCATCGGTTGGCTCCTCTTCCACATGAGCCGGGTGGTGGACGTTTTTATGAATACCAGGTTCCAAGGCAAGCCTCAGGTATGGATAGAGGACGGTTGGTGCGAGAAATTCGGCCTGAGCGACGACCCGGAGACGACCGGCCAAGGCTGGGACGCGGCGCGCACGGCCGCGTGGCCCGTTCCCTCCAAAGACGTCCTGGTAGGGTACTACGACGCCATGAAGGCCTGCTGCCGGGACTATATGTCCTCCGTGACCGACGAGGAGTTAAGCGTCACCATGAGCCTGAGGCCCGGTTCGGACCCCGAGCCGAAAGAGGCCATCATGGGAGTCCTGGTATACGACAACATCGTCCACGGCGGCCAGATAGCCTTCCTGCGCGGCCACTTGGAGGGCATGGGCTGGTTCGTCTAGCCTGGCTCAGGCTTCCCGGACGATTTCTACAGGTTTACCGGAGAGCACGGCGAATTCCAGCCGTGCTCTTCCTTGATTCTTACAGGTGATCACGACGGCGGTGTAGTTGATGCCTCCTGACGATTTCGGTCCCACGACCATTTTCCTGAATGGCAAGGTGGCCGCCCTGGGCCCTGGCGACGAGATTCAGCAGGGCCTAGCGGTCCAAGGACGGCAAGTCCTGGCCGTCGGCAGCGATAGCGAGATGCGGTCGCTGCAGCGTCCGGATGCCGAGGTTATCGATCTGCAAGGGCGGGTGGTTATCCCCGGAATCATCGACATTCACGCCCACATGGACCGGGAGGCGCTGAAACGGGCCGGCGTATCCTTGGAGGGCGCCCGGTCTATTCCCGACATCCTGGCTATCGTCAAACGGGAGGTGGACAATGCCCGTCCCGGGGAATGGGTTGTCACAATGCCCATCGGCGACCCGCCCAACTACGCCGACATGCCCGCGTCGCTGGTGGAGGGGCGCTTCCCAACCCGTTGGGACCTGGACCAAGTCTCCCCAGACAACCCGGTCTATATCCGCGGCATCTGGACCCCTTGGAACGTGCCCCCGTCGGTGGCGGTAGCCAACAGCCGGGCCTTGGAACTGGCGGGGATCGACCGCCATACCCGGGAACCCGACTCCAGCGTGACCATAGACCGGGACGACGCCGGCGAACCCACGGGCGTGCTGATGGACTCGGCGCAGTTCCCGTCGTTGGAATTCACATTGATGAAGGTGGTCCCCCGTTTCACCGAAGAACAGCGGATGGATGCCCTCCGGGAGTCGATGCGGCTGTACAACTCGGTGGGCACCACCGGCGCCTATGAAGGTCATGGCGTCGCCCCGGAAGTCCTGCGGGCCTACAAGCGGTTGTGGGACGATGGCGACATGACGGTGCGCTGCCGGTTGGTGTTGAGTCCGGCGTGGAAGTCGGTTGCCGAAGCGGCTCTTGAAATGGAACGCTGGGGCCATTCGGCCTCGGGCGCCGGATTCGGCGACGACATGCTGAATGTCAGCGGCTACTACATCCAGCATCGCGGCGGGCAGTACACCGCCGAGGCCCGGGCTGCCGAACTCCCCTTTACCGGCTGGGCCGGTTTTTCGCCGGGATACAATCCTCCCGCGCAGTTCCGCACCCTGTCGATGATGGCCGCTCGCCACAATCTTCGGGTTAACACCATCGTGCGGAACAACCTGGACGAGGTGCTGGACATTTTTGAAGAAGTCCACCAAGAGACGCCCATCGACCAGCGACGCTGGATAATCGCTCACGTCAGGGAAACGACCGCCGAACAGATGCGGCGGATACGTGACTTGGGACTGGTGATAGAGACCATTCCCCTTACCGAGCTGTGGCTCAGGGGCGGTCCGTTGGTCGAAGCCCCGGAAACGGCGGCTTTGGTCGTGCCTCACCGCAGCTACTTTCGGAATGAAGTCCGGTTTGGGCTGGGGACGGACAACAAGCCCTTCAATCCCTTTGTGACTCTCTGGTCGACGATTGCCAGGAAGGAGCGCCGGTCCGGTGCAGTGCTTGGTCCCGAAGAAAGCCTAAGCCGCATGGACGCGCTGAGGGCCTTCACCCTCGGCGGCGCCTACTATTCGTTCGAGGAAGGCCGGCGAGGGTCGCTGGAGCCGGGAAAGCTGGCCGACCTGGCGGTGCTTTCCGACGACCTGTTTACCATCCCGGAGGACGACATCCCCGGACTGCACTCGGTGTTGACCATGGTGGACGGGCGGGTGGTGCACCGGTCCGAGGAATTTTGACCATCGCCCAAGGAGAAGTTTCATGGCGACCAACTACCCGGAAATCACGCCGGAGCAAGCCGACCTTATCAAGAACTCCCCATTGTTTTTCGTGGCCAGCGCGTCTCCGGACCTTGCCGGCGACCCGAACGGCGTGGGACCAATAAACCTGTCTCCCAAGGGCGGTGTGCCTCTGCACGTATTGGGACCTAACTGTGTAGCCTACTTGGACTACGTGGGCAGCGGGAATGAGACGGGGCGCCACGCCGAGGCTAACGGCCCCATCACCGTGATGGTGTGCTCTTTCGAAGAGGCCAACGCCGGGGTGGTCCGGCTCTATGGTCGTGCCAAGGTAGCCCAACTCGCCGACTATCCCTACCGGGACAAGTTGCTCTCCAACGAGGCGGAGAGCATTCACCTGCCGATGCGGCAGGTCATCGAGATACAGGTAGACTCCACCATAACAAGCTGCGGCTACGGCGTCCCGGTGATGCAGTTCAAGCAGGAGCGGACCATTAAAGAACGGGGACGCCTTTACAAAGACAGTTGAGCCGGTCCTATGCGGTCGGGGCGAGCAATCGGTTTCAGAACACCACTACCGACCGCAGCACCTCGCCCCGCTCCATCTTGTGGAACGCTTCTTCCACGTCGTTGAGCTTGATGGTCTCAGAAACGAACCTGTCCAAGTCCAAGCGGCCTTGCAGGTAAAGGTCGATGTAGATGGGGAAGTCACGGCTGGGCAGGCAGTCGCCGTACCAGGATGACTTCAGCGCGCCGCCTCGACCGAATACCTCGATCAGAGGCAGCTCTATTTTCATGTCCGGGCTGGGGACGCCCACCTGCACCACCGTTCCCGCGTGGTCGCGGGCGTAAAACGCCTGCTCGTAGGTAACGGGGCTGCCCACGGCCTCAATGGCTACGTTCACGCCGTTGCCGCCTGTCAGGCCGCGAATACCTTCCACCGGATCGGTCTGCCTGGCGTTGATGGTGTGGGTCGCGCCGAAGTCCCTGGCCCACTCCAGCTTCCGGTCGTCGATGTCCACGGCGATTATCGTGTGCGCTCCGGCAAGTTTGGCTCCGGCGATGGCCGCGTCTCCCACGCCCCCACAACCGAACACCGCCACCGAGTCTCCTCTGGATACGTTGCCGGTGTTGATGGCCGCGCCCAAGCCGGCCATGATGCCGCAGCCGACAAGACCGGCCGCCGCCGGATCGGCTTCCGGGTTCACCTTCACGGCCTGCCCGGCGTCCACCAAGGTAAGCTCGGTGAAGGCCCCGATACCCAGTGCCGGTGACAACGGGGTGCCGTCGGTCAGGGTCATTGGCTGCTGGGCATTGCGGCTGGCAAAGCAGTACCAAGGCCGTCCGCGCAGGCAGGAACGGCAGTTCCCGCAGGGCGCGCGCCAAGCGATGATCACAAAGTCGCCGGGGGCCACGCTGTCCACGTCCGGTCCAACGCTCTCCACCGTGCCCGCGGCCTCATGCCCCAAGAGGAACGGGAAGTCGTTGTTGATTGCGCCCTCCCGGTAATGCAGGTCGGTGTGGCAGACGCCGCACGCCTTGACTCGTATCAGGGCCTCGCCCGGGCCCGGGTCCGGCACCAGTATGTCCACCGGCTTTACCGGTTCGCCCTTGGCGGCGGCCACTATTCCAGCGACTTGATGGCTCATCTACTGTCTCCTTGAATCTGATGTGAAAAATGCGGTGTTGAATTTTTTGCTGAACGGACGGCCCGAAGCAGCGGCCCGGCGGTCAGGAAGACCGGGGGCCCAGGTCCTCTTTCAGGTCGTCGATCACTTTGTCGCGGCTGCGGGTCTGCCAGCGCCGGCGTTGACCTATAGGCAGGTTTTCGATTTCGGGGAAGATTTTCAAGGCGACGAACACGGGGCCGGGACTGTCCAGAATTTTCTGGATATTGTTGGAGAAGTCTTCCAGGTTGTCGAAGGCGTAGGTGCTGGGATAGCCGGAGCCTTGGGCTATCATGTCGTAGGCGATGTTCTTGGCGTTGGGCACCGGCTGGCCGCCGGTGGTGGCGTAGCACTCGTTGTCCAGCATGAAGTGGTAGAAGTTCTTCGGGTCCTTCTCGGCGATGGTGGGCAGCGCGCCCAAGTTCATCAAAACGTCGCCTTCCGAGTCGAACAGCACTACCTTCTCGTGCGGTCGGGCCAACGCCAGCCCCAAGGCGAAGGAGGCATGGCCTCCCATCGCCGGGTCGCCCAGCGGCACGTCCCTTGATTCGGCCGTGCTGATGTCGGCCCAGTGGCGGCCTCCCCTTCCGGGAATGACCACGGCGTTGCCGCGGTATTGCTGAAAGACTTCAAGCAGGTCTTTGGTGTGAATCATCTCTTTCTCCGACTGGATAGTTGCGGGTGTCTAGTCAGGGCATGTGCAAAGTCTTTTCCCATACCGAAATTCGGCCCCGCCCCGTTATCCTTGACTTCGACTCGTCATTCCCGCGAAAGCGGGAATCCATACGCGCAGAGGTAAAGGAACGTTAACATTAGGTAATAACTCTGGATTCCCGCCTGCACGGGAATGACGCCTGCCCTCGTGAAGACGGGGGGTGAATGTCCAATTAGCTCTCGCAACTTTGCACATGCCTGGCCGTCTAGCGGTTGAAGCCGTGGTACTCGTCGCCCACCAGCACGGCCACCGGCTGGCTGGCCTTCTCCGCTTCCTCGAACGCCCGGGTTATCCGGGCGGCGTCATTGTTGTTCTCGACCAAGTAATACTTGATGTTGAAAGCGTTGAGGAACCGTTCCGTGTAGGTGGCGGCGGTGTCGGCGTTGTCGCCGTGGCGAGTGTAGCCGCGGTACCCGACCATGAGCACCACGGGAATGTTCATGCCCATGGCCCAGCCGCGCAGCGAGTCCCCGGACTCCATCAAGCCGGTGTTCTGTATCAGAATGACCGGCTTTGCGCCGCCCACCGACAGCCCGGCGGCCGTGGAGAAGGCTTGGCCCTCCCGGCTTACGGCGATGAGGTCCAACGACGGGTCGGCCTCCATCAGAAGGTACAGCCAGTTGGTCTCGCTGTCGGGCAGCCACACCACGTGAGTTACGCCGTTTTTCTTTAGCTCTTCGTAAACCGTTTCGGGGCTGAGCTCCGCATTTTGTTGGGTCATTACCCTCGCCTCTTAGCCGTAGATTTACCGGAACGGGGTTGATTATATCCCGTAAGGATTCAGCAGCAAAGATGGGGGAGGGATTGGCGACTCTTGGTTGAAAACGGGGACTGCTTGGGCCACAATTGCAACAGATCACGATTGACGGCTCGATCAGCGACCCGGCTCCGCCTCTCTGGTATTACTGCAACGTACCTCCCGGACGCCCGCGGTCTGGAATCCCCTGTGCTCTTTGAGAGGGCCGGGCGTGAAGAGAGGATGGTATTATGAGGATGGTATTATAAGGAATACACGGTGGGGTTCCATGTCGCATACATAGAGGCTCTGGGGCGAGCGGGCAATGGCACATAGTATTATTGCTGTACACCCCCGTATACGTGTATCCTAGTACACGAGGAGGGTGCCGTCGCTGTATGCAAATCAGCGCGGCTCACGTGGGCCCTCTCGCTCTGGGTAATATCAGACAGCAACGCCGCTCTTCGCGCCACGGGATGAAGATGGTACACCATGACTGAATTTGGCAAATGGGACGTCGAAAGCCTGCGCCTGAGCGTGTTTCATCCTGAACGAGCACCGCAGGCTGGTCTGTGGAAACAAGTCGTTGGAATCGAGCCCGAGAGTTCGGACACACGGGCACGCGAGGGTATCATCCAAGAACAGGGCATCGTGGATGGCAACGTTTTACTTCTGGTTTCCCAAAGCGATCGTCTGGACTGGCATCTTCTTCCCGGCCCACCCCAAAATAATGCTCGCCAAGGTCCACCCGCTCTCGTGGATGCGGGCCAATGCATGTTCCTGCTGAGGCGTGCGATGGACGTTTCCGTCTGTGCGCGCGTCGTAGTGAACAGATTGGCTCTAGGGGTCGTATGCATCCGGCAAGCACCAGACTTGGGAGAAGGGTTGAATCAACTTTCGGAATATCTCCCTCGTTTGGATTTAGCGAACGCGGGAGGGCAGGATTTCGCCTATCAGATTAACAGGACCCGAAGGTCACCACATGTGTCTCACGTCGATATCAACCGACTGTCAAGATGGCAACTGGAAGAAATACAAAGCGGGGATCTTACGATCAACCCTTTAGGGATGCCGAGTCTTGGGATGTCTGAACGAATCCTCGTTAGTAAACTGATTCTTGACATCAATACGGCTGTTGGCAGCAGCGCATTTTCCGCAGACAAAGTGCCTGACCTGTTCGATGATCTTGCGGATTTTGCTAAAGAGATCGCAATCCAGGGAGATATACCATGACCATGGCAGCAACTGCACCGAGCCTGACCAAAGAACTAAATGCCGAACTAAATGCTTTGCCAATGTCTAATAACTCGGGGACGTGGAATGCTTGCTCGGAACTGGCAAACAGCACTCGGCCCGGCATATCCCAATCCGGTCAACTGGAAACTCGGCATATTGTAGTGCGGATGTCCGTCGTTGTGACCGATTGGAACACCAACATCTTCCAATACGGCACGGACAAGGATGCTTTGATCCTTATCGACTTCAAGGAACCTGAGGATGAATTCCCAAGGGATCATCTTCAAACCATCCGATTCTTGCGGGCCAACGGACGCCCGATTCTTGCGGACCAACTGGTTGAACTGTTGCGTGATGCGGAGGAAGACCCTGATGAGGTCAAAATCAAGGTCGTCTCATTACGGGATATGGCGCGACTCTTGATGCAACACAAAGACTTCGATGACCCCTCAATTGGTTCAGACGGCTGGGGAGTGGTGCATGCTCAGTGGCGCATCAAGGGCAATGGACTCCTCGTGATGAGCTTTCTGGGCTGCGGCGAAGTCCTTTTGACTGCTCGCGCCAACAAGAGTCCCTGCCAAGACAGATTGCGTATCAGCAAGCGTGTGCGTGCACAGGATATTTTGAGGGAATACGGACATCTTGTGCCTCTTCGCAATTGACCTGGTTTGGGGCGACCCGCTTCCGGACGAAGATGAAGTCGCGAGATATTGCTCACCAGACCGTTACGACCATGGGGCCGACATCCCGAAAGTCGCGGCATTCATGAGAAAGCCGGACGAGGATGATCTATCGGTCAACCGGTTGCAGTTTTTCCTCGGGCAGGGTAGAGAAGGTGCGGTAGGATGTATTCGCCGCGAAGCCAGCGACGCGGACTATAAGCTCAAACCAAACGGGAAATTCGTGGTGTTTGGCGTGTCTGCGGCCAAAGCCATCGCATTAGAGGAAGGCCGCGAGATCAGGGTCATCTACACCCCGCAACCGCCTTTCTACTCTCATACCTCAGTGTTTGGCTTACCTGACGATTACGACGAAGCGATCATGTTGGCCGTCGCTCTAGTAAGCTTGATTACGCCTGCCGACACTTACCCAGCCGTGTGATTTACCAATTCTCCTACCTGACGTCCCCCGCTCCCCTGATGCCCCCGTAGCACTCAACTCAAGGCCCTCCAAGAGCTAGGCCCAAATCAGAACGAAGCCGACGGGAGAGCAGAGTGTATGACCGACAAGAAACGTAAAATCATCATACCTTCCCTAGGGAGTGTCGTCAAAGTGAGAGTGAGGTGATAAGCTGACATTGCAATCAGTGTAGTAGGATTGGGCTATGCCAGCAGCAACCGCAGTGCCGGCGCACCGGCGCCATGATATTTCCGGCCAGGTATGGGAAATCCTGGAGCCTCTTCTCCCCGGCGGCAAGGGCAAGACGGGCCGGCCCGCTTACGATAACCGGCTTTTTCTCAATGCTGTGTTCTGGATTCTGCGCACCGGGGCTCCTTGGCGCGATTTGCCCCCGGACTACGGGGACTGGAAGAACACCCACCGGCCCCCCCGGTCAAGCCGGGGGGCTAAAGGCTTCTGCCGCTGGCGGGACCGGGGCGTATGGGCCAAGCTGCTGGACGCCATGATTGACGATCCTGATTTTGAGTGGCTGATGATTGACGCCAGCTACATCAAGGCTCATCCCCACAGCGCCGGGGCCCGGGGCGGCAATCAAGCCATTGCCCGCACAAAAGGGGGCTCAACAGCAAGCTGCACCTGGCGGTGGACTCCCACGGAATGCCGGTAAAAGTGATAGTCACCGGAGGCACGGCAGCGGACTGCTCCCAAGCACTGCCCTTGATTGAGGGTATCGCGGCGGAGCATCTTCTGGCAGACAAAGCCTATGACACCAATGAAATCATAGCCGCCGCCTCGGAATTGGGGATGAACCCGGTAATACCGCCCAAAAGCAACCGGCGGGAAAAGCGGGAATATGACCGGGCACTGTACAAGCTGCGGCATCTGGTGGAAAACGGCTTCTTGGACTTCAAGCAGTGGCGGGGAGTGGCAACCCGGTATGCCAAGAACTCCCTTTCTTACCTGGCCATCTGCCAGATTCGGGCGATGGTGATTTGGACTAAGTTGATTTGACGACACTCCCTAGAAGAGGACGCCATCATCAACGCCCAAATCGCTGCCGACCCCGACGACCGCGAGTGGACCGATGAGGATTTCGCCAACGCGCTGACCTATAAGGAACTGCTGGCCGAATACCCGGAGCTCGCCGCCTTCGACCACCACAAGGTGAAGGCGGCCCTGAAGCGGCCAGAGAGAGAGAAGGTCAGCGTCGGGATAGACATTGACATCGCAAGTCATTTCCAGAAGAGCGGCGAAGGCTGGGAGAAACACTTGAACCAGGTGCTCCGCAGCTCATTGTACTTGCACGGCATCTTTGATACGGCCTTATAGAGCAGTAATGGAGCGTGGCTCCCTCCCATGCCTACTTATCCCCACATAGAACGCTACCACGCCTACTTGGGCGAGCTCATCGAGGCCGGCGGATCGGACAACGAGCTGAACATCCGCCCGGCCTTCCAGAACTGCCTGTCCGCCTACTGCAACGACCACCGGGAACGGCTGACCTTGGTGCCGGAGTTGCCCGGACCGGGCGGCATCCCCGACGGCACCGTCAAGGACTCCTTGCGCATGGCCCGCGGCTACTGGGAAGCCAAGGACACCGACGATAACCTGGATTTAGAGATTCAAAAGAAGTTCGCCAGGGGCTATCCGCAGGACAACATTCTTTTCGAGGACTCCCGGACCGCCGTCCTGATTCAAAATCGGGAAGAGGCGATGCGGGTCGATATGTCCCGCCTCGCCGACCTGCACCGGCTCATTCGCCGCTTTCTGGGCTACGAACTGCCGGAAATCGAGGAGTTCCACCAAGCCCAGCAGCAGTTCAAGGCCGACCTGCCAACCGTGTTGGAAAACCTGCGACAGGCTGTTGCCGACGCCGAGGAAGCCAACGCCGATTATCAAGCCGGGGCCGCCCGCTTCCTCGCCCACTGCCAGCAGACCATCAGTCCCGCCGTCTCCGCCGCCGATGTGCGCGAGATGCTGTTGCAGCACATCCTCACCCAGGACATCTTCCTGCGGGTGTTCTCCGAGGACCAGTTCCACCGCGAGAACAACATCGCCCGGCAACTGGAGGCGCTGGAGCAGACTTTCTTCACCGGCGACGTGCGCCGCCAAGCCATTGACCGGCTCCGCGCTTACTATGGGGCCATCGGGCGGGCTGCCGACGAAATCGCCGACTACGCCGAAAAGCAGCAGTTCCTCAAAGCCATCTACGAGGACTTCTACAAGGCCTACAACCCCGCCGCCGCCGACCGCTTGGGCGTTGTCTACACTCCCAATGAGGTGGTGGACTTCATCATCCGGGGCGCGGACCACCTGCTGCAAAAGCACTTCGGGCGCGGCTTGGCCGACGACAACGTGCAGATTCTCGATCCGGCCACCGGCACCGGTACCTTCGTCACCAGCCTCATCGACTACCTGCCCCTCGACCGGCTGGAGCACAAGTACCGCCACGAAATCCACGCCAACGAAGTTGCCATCCTCCCCTACTACATCGCTAACCTCAACATCGAGTACAGCTACCGGGAAAAGACGGGCAGGTACCTGGAGTTCCCCAACCTCTGCTTCGTGGACACTCTGGACAACATGGACTGGCAGCAGTCCGGCGCCACCGGCGGCGCGGTCACCCGCCAGGGCGCCTTCAACCTCGGCGGCCTGTCCGAGGAGAACTGGATTCGGATCCAGGAGCAGAACGAAAAGCCCATCAGCGTCATCATCGGCAACCCGCCGTATAACGCCAATCAGCAGAACGAAAATGATAACAACAAGAACCGGGAGTACCCGGACATAGACCGCCGTATCAGCCAGACCTACATCGAGGCCAGCACCGCCCAGAAAACGAAGCAGTACGATATGTACAAGCGGTTCATCCGCTGGGCGTCAGACCGCCTCGCCGACGACGGAATTATTGCTTTCATCACAAACCGCGCATATCTGGACACCCGGCAGGATGACGGCTTCAGGCAGGTCGTAGCAAAAGAGTTCAGCGACCTTTATATCCTCGACCTAGGTTCAGACGTGCGCCGCAACCCGAAAATCTCCGGCACCACCCACAACGTCTTCGGTATACAGACCGGCGTCGCCATAGGATTCTTTGTTCGGGAAAAGGCCAAGCTAGGCAACTTCGGTATCCACTACACTCGGCGAGAGGACGCCGAGCTTGCGGTGGACAAGTTGGCTTACTTGGGCGAGTCCAAGCTGGACGACATTGCCTTTGATGCCATTACGCCAGACGCAAAAGCCAATTGGCTCAACCCGTCCAACAGCGACTTTGCCAATCTGATGCCATTGGCTGACCGTCAAACCAAGCTCGCCAAATCTGCGGGTGAGGAACAGGCGGTTTTCGGGTTGTACTCAATGGGAGTTGTTACCAACAGGGATGAATGGGTGTATGACTTTGACACTGACAGTCTCGGCAGGAAAATTCGCACGTTCATCAACCTGTATGAAGAAAGTAGAGCGGAGCACGGCGGCAAGTACGTTGATAACGATACTCTCGGCACAACAATAAAATGGACTCGCGACCTTAAACGACAATTGCGTCTGGATACGCCTAATGTCTTTAGCCGTGAGAGTATTCGACGAACCCTATTTCGTCCATTTGTAGGCAAGTCGCTGTACTTCAATCAAAGCCTCAACGAAATGCAATACCAATTGCCTGATGTCTTTCCGACAGGCTCAGACGATGAAAACAAGGCGATATGCTTCTGCGTCAACGGAAAGGACTTTTGTGTCCTCGCTGCGGACAGGGTCGTTGACTTGCACTTCACAGGCGACACCCAATGCCTGCCCCTCTACCGCTACACGGCGGAGGGCGAGCGGGTCAGCAACATCACGAAGTGGGCCATACAGCGAATCAACGGGCACTATCGGAAAGAATGGGGCGATGACTACCAGCAAATTGCCGGAGACGACGGCATCACCGCCGAAGACATCTTCGCCTACACCTATGCCGTGCTCCACGACCCGGTGTACCGTCACGACTACAGGGTAGACCTGCTGCGGGAGTTCCCCCGCCTGCCCCTGTACCATGACTTCGACGTGTGGGCGCGAATGGGCCGCGAGTTGCTTGACCTGCATATAGGCTTCGAGTCCATCGAGCCGTACCCACTGGAACGGGTGGACCAGTCCGGCAAGGCAGGGAAAGCCCTTCTGCGGGCCGACAAGGAGCGCGGGATTATCGCATTGGACGAGAAGACCCGGTTGACCGGCGTGCCGCCCGACGCTTGGCGCTACCGTTTGGGCAACCGCTCCGCCCTGGAATGGGTCCTCGACCAGTACAAGGAACGTCAGCCGAGGGACCCGACTATCGCCGAGAAGTTCAACACCTACCGCTTCGCCGACCACAAGGAGCGGGTCATTGACCTGCTTCAACGCGTCTGCACCGTCAGCGTCAAGACCATGGACGTGGTGGACGACATGGCCTATTGGGACGAGGGCCAGCTCATAGTGTACGGCGACCGTGACAAGCATGAATGGTCCATGATGGGACTGGCCGCGATTCACAGCCGTCCTGAAGACGAGGACTGGTTGGCGGCATGGTCGGAGACATAGTTATTGCCCCCTTCCTGTTCACTGATTTGCAGGGATACGAATACCGTCCTGTTGTGGTGGTCGCACAGGTAAGTACAGTGGACTGGGTAGTTTGCCAGATGACCAGCAGGCAGAGAAGGCAGCCAGGCGATATTGCAATCACTCGGCAGGATATACGAGCTGGACGATTGCGGGGCAACAGTTGGGTGCGGCCCGGTTATCTCCAGACCCTGCACGAAGACGTCTTCGGGCGGACTATTGACCGCTTGACCGATGCGAAACTTGCGGAGTTCCTGCAGGCCGTGCGCACGGTATTCTGAACCAAGGAGCGTGACGAAGATATGCCCCCACCGGAACGGTACAACACCGGTTACAACGTTGGCGTGGGCGGCGCCGTTGTAAAAGACGGGCGACTGCTGTTGGTGCGGCGGGCCTCCCGACGGGGCCGCGGCAACTGGCAGGTGCCCGGCGGGTTTGTTGAACAGGACGAGACCATGGAGCAGGCGGTGGTGCGAGAGGTGGAGGAGGAGGCCGGCGTGACCGCCAAGGTTGAGGGAGTGCTGGGTATAAGGAACCGCTGCGACGAGGACAGCGGCAACAGCATGTACGTGGTCATGCTGCTGAGCCCGGTAAGCGGCGCGCCGCAGCCCGATCTGAAAGAGGTGGACCAAGCCGGGTACTTCACTATGCAGGAAATAGAGGAACTGGAGCAGGTGCCGCCGGTCAACATCGAGATAGCAAAGCGGGCCCTGGATGCGAATCACCGGCTTCTGTCGCCGCGGACGGTGACCCAGGTTGGCAGGGGCGACTACACGCTGTTCGTGGGGTAAACCGCGTTGCCCTTAATACCCTGTGCTATAGTTGCTGCACCGCGCGGATGTTACGAATGGACAAAGACCAACGAAAAGCCAGGAGAGAGCTTTTCAGTCGTTTGTACGAAGGCATACGCGCGCATTCTGTTATCCGCGCCATGGAGAAGGTGCCCCGGGAACTGTTCGTACCCCCGGACAAGCGCCGCGTGGCCTACGCGGACATTCCATTGAGCATCGGAGATGGGCAGACCATATCCCAGCCCTACATAGTGGCCATGATGTCCGAAGCGCTGGGTCTGCGCGGCGACGAGACTGTGTTGGAAATAGGGACCGGCAGCGGCTACCAAGCGGCGGTGCTATCGACATTGCTGCCAAAAGGTCGGGTGGTGAGCATTGAGTTGGTGCCGTCGCTGGCAGAGCAAGCCAGGGGCCTGCTCCAGTCCCTCGGTTACGAGAACGTTGACGTGGAGCTTGCCGGGCCCACACTGGGCTGTCCCGAGCGCGGGCCCTTTGACGCGATTGTGGTTACCGCCGCTGCGCCCCAGATACCCCAGACCCTGATTTCCCAGTTGAAGGTGGGCGGGAGGTTGGTGGCCCCCGTGGGTAAGTTAGAACAACAGGACCTGGTGGTAGCCGACCGCACCGGCGAGGGCCTGTCGGTGCGTATGTTGGGCGCGTGCCGGTTCGTGCCTTTGCGGGGGCCGGAAGGTTTCGCGCCAGTCCCGCCGACCACCGATGAGCGCAACGGAGATAAGGGATGCCCAACGGATTAACCGGCATGATCGATCATGCTGCTTCCTTGGTGCAAAGCTCCCGCCATGTCGCAGCTTTTTCCGGGGCAGGCCTGTCGGTGGAGAGCGGCATACCCCCGTACCGTGGGCCGGGCGGGTTGTGGACCAAGCACGGCCAGCCGCCCCTGCTTTCTTATAAACAGTTCGCCGAAGACCCCAAGGGCTGGTGGGAATCTCGACTGTCCGCCGAGACCGAACCGGGCAACCCGATATATGAAATGAAACTGGCGGTGGACCGGGCCGTCCCCAATCCCGGCCACTTGGCGCTGGCCGAATTGGAGAGGCGCGGGCTGCTCCGTTGCGTCATCACCCAGAACGTGGACAATCTGCACCACGAAGCGGGCAGCAGGGCGCTATTGGAGATTCACGGCAACCGCACCCGCCTGCGCTGCTTGCAGTGCGGCAACCGCCGCCCGCGTGACGGGTTTCCCTTGGCGGAACTGCCTCCCCGGTGCCCCGAATGTGACGGACTGCTCAAGATGGACACGGTTATGTTCGGGGAAAAGATACCGCCCGATGTGCTGCAAGCCTGTTGGACAGAAACCCGCGCTTGCGATTGCATGTTGCTGATCGGGGCATCCGGCATGGTCAACCCAGCAGCCCAAATGCCCGTGGTAGCCCATCAGAACGGGGCTACTCTTATCGAAATAAATATCTCCGAGACCCCTCTTACCCGGTTGTGCCACGTGACCTTGTCCGGACCATCGGGCGAGGTGTTGCCGTTACTGGTGGATCGGATTCAATCCATCTGCTGACCTCCTGACGCCCGATGATATAATCGGTTTAGCCTTAGCGCAGGCAAGCCCCCCATACTCTAAGAACGTCACTGCTCAGTGGAGTGACCCCAACGATGGAATCCTTGCTGTCCCGCCTTGGATTGGGCGACGTGACTTGGGCGGGCCCCACACTCGCGGCGACCATTCTCTTTATCTCAGTCCTGTGCGCCTTCATCTTCCATAAAGTCCTCTTTCCCATTGCCCTCCGGCTGGCCCGCAGAATCCCCACGGACCTGGATACCAGGATCATCAACGCCACCCGCTGGCCCATCAACCTGGGTATCATGATAGCTGGCGGCTACGTGGCCTTTACCGTCCCGTTAGGCTTCAGCCCCGAAATCCAGCACGCGGCAACCAAGTGGTTCGGTATCGCCGGGTTGGCCGTAGCAGTGCTGGCCATGGTGCGGGCAGCCTCGCAAGCCCTCGACTGGTATCTGAGCGGACTTAATACCCGGGACCAGCAGGTGCTCGACCCCCGGTTGATCCCGTTGCTCCGGCGGGTCGGCACGTTGGTCATTTACGGGTTGGGTGGCCTTCTGATACTGGACCTGCTCTCCATCAACATCAGTCCGCTGATTGCCGGTCTGGGCCTTGGTGGACTGGCAGTGGCGCTGGCGATCCAGCCGACGTTATCGAACCTGTTCGCCGGCACCTACGTGATGACCGAAGGAGTGGTGTCACCGGGGGACTATATCCAACTGGAGGGCAGTGTTGCGGGGTATGTGGTGGACGTGGGTTGGCGAAGCACCCGCATCCGCACTTGGACCAACAACCTGGTAGTGATCCCCAACAGCAAGTTCGCCGACACTATTATCACCAACTATGACAGGCCCGAGCCTCCGGTGAACGTGTACCTTACGAGCCGCGTGAGCTATGAAAGCGACCTTCATAAAGTTGAAGGGGTGTGTCATGAGGTTATGGAGGAAATCCTGGATGAAAGTCCGGACGGCGTCAAGGAATACGGCGCATGGTTTGCGTTCGATGGTTTCGGAGAGTCAAACGTGGATTTCTGGATGTTTGTGCAGGCGAAAGACCGCCTGAGCAGCTTTACTCTACAGTCCACTCTCGTGCGCCGGCTACATCAACGGTTCCGGGAGGAAAGTATCGTAATCAACTACCCCGTGCGGGCCGTCCGGTTCCCCGGAGAGAGTGGCGCCGGCCTCATCCCTCCTTTCCACGAGGCCTCCGTAGCGCGCCGTGAGAACGGCCGGGCCGACCGGCGCAGGAACCGGCGGCGGCGCCCGCCGGCGGACCTGTTTGTTCCACCGTCGGACACCTCCGGAGCAGGGGAAGGTGATGCCGGCCCCGGGGCCGGTTAATCTATGAAAAGGCCCTGGCTGCCGATTGCGGTTGTTGTTCCGGCTTCCGGCAAGGCCGTATACTTAGGCCGGTTTTTCCTTAATCCAACATTTTCATTGTGGATGGATTGAAAGAGTAGATGTACGATTTTCATACGCACACCTTCCTCAGCGACGGGGTGCTATCGCCGATTGAGTTGATACGCCGCGCGCTGGCGCGGGGCTACAAGGCCATCGGGGTTACCGACCACGTGGGCCTGGGTAACCTGGAGTACGTGGTCAAGACCCTGGTTACGGACTGTGCCGTGGCGACCAAGCGTTGGGACATCCTGGCGATGCCCGGCGTGGAGATTACCCACGTGCCCAAGGAAGACATCGACATGGTGGCCCGGGCTGCCAAAGAACTAGGGGCAAAGTTGGTCAACGTCCATGGGGAAACGGTCGTGGAGCCAGTGGAACCCGGGACCAACGAGGCTGCGGTCAGGTCATCGTTCGTGGACGTGTTGGCGCATCCGGGGTTGATAACCTACGAGGTTGCGCGGCTTGCGGCGGAGAACGGGGTGTATCTGGAAGTCTCGGCCCGAAAAGGCCACAGCCTCACCAACGGGCATGTGGTCAAGACCGCCAAACAAGCGGGGGCAGTAATGGTGCTGGACTCGGATGCCCATGAGCCCGGCGATCTGTTGACTCCCGAGTTGGCTGACAGGGTAGCCAGGGGCGCCGGCCTCGAGAATGAGGAAGTCCATGCCCTGCTGGAGTCGAATCCGCGGGGGTTGCTGGCCAAACTGGGGTTCGGCCCTGTTTACGTGCCTCCGTAGAAAACTTGCGACGCACGGCAACGGAGTGCGATCTTAAGACTTCCCTATCCGGAACACCTTGGTGCTGCATACGGGGCAAACACCCTGCGTAGCCGGACGTCCGTTCTTAAGAGTGACCTGCTGAGGGTCCTTTATCTCCTGTTTACTCCGGCACTTGAAACAGTATGCCTCCATGTTCAATACTCCCGGTTCGTTCGAAATGCTGTATTGGTCGTTGCGTTATTATTCCCAAAGCCATAGCAACCTTGGGAATGAGTCAACGGAGAACGGGCCGACGCTACCCTGTGAAAGAGTGTGGGCCCCCTGTGACAGGCCGTACCTTCTCGCGCACAGGGCGGCACGAGTTTCGAGCCTGCGGTGGGCGTGATGCACTCCAATATACAGTGAGGGAAACGTTTGTCAAGGCCATTCCAGAGGCATTCTCAGGCTCGAATTTGAGGCTGACACGGGGCCGTGGCCAGCAGTATTTCCGCAGAATATTACGCCGGTCACGCCGCGGCCGGCGCATAAGGGGAAGGGGTCTCAAGTTCGAAGACCTTGACCGGTATCCACGAGTTGTCAGCCCTGTGAAAACGAACAATGGCCAGGAATCGGCCGTCGGAACCATAGGCTCGAAACTCTTCCAAGTAGCCCGCGTCCTGCCGGGCCCGCCCCACACTGACCGTCTGTCCATGGCGTAGATATTGTTCAGCCCGTGGTCCTAAGGAGACGCTTTTCAGCTCCCTTAACACCCAGTCCACCGGCAGCAGGTTTTCTTGAAGGGTGTTGCCGCCATTTGGTTCCGGGTCTAATTGGTCCAGGGTGACGGCGGTTTCGGCTTTGAAGGCCCCGCAGGAAAGCCGTTCCAAGTCCGCCACATGGGCGCCGCAGCCGAGCACCTCGCCAAGGTCGTGCGCCAGGGACCGCATGTAGGCTCCCTTGCCGCACTCTACTTCCAACACCAAGGTTGGGAGATTCGAACTGATGATGCGAATGTCGTGAATCTCCACTTGACGATACTTTCGCTCCACCTCCACACCGGCGCGGGCCAGCTTGTATAGACGCTGACCGCCCACTTTTACGGCGCTGTACATAGGCGGGAGTTGGTCGATTACCCCGTCAAAAGTTGAGAGGGCATCCTCTACTTGAGGAAGGGTCAAACCGCTGGCATCCCGGGTGTCGACCACTTCCCCTTCTTTGTCGTAGGTGGTGGTGGTGACGCCGAACAGGACCTCCATCAAGTATTTCTTTCTTCCCTCGACTACATGGTCCATCAGCCGGGTAGCTTGGCCGAAACAAACGGGCAGCACCCCTTTCGCCAACGGGTCCATGGTGCCGCCGTGGCCCACTTTCTGCTTCTGCTCCGACAGGCGCTTGATTCTCCGCAGCGCATCCATGGAGGTGATGCCTGAGGGCTTGTACAAGTTGATAAAGCCGTTGAATAACGGCTTAACGGCGGTCTTGGGCATAAGCGATACATCCCCGGTAAACGGCAACTGCCGGGCGTCCGGCTAACAGCCGGTTTTTTCGATCTGCTCCGAGGGTATTCCACCCATTGGATTACTTTCCGGCGCTGCCGGGAAGTGGTCCATCATCTGTAACACTCGGTTGGCGTGTTCCATGGAGTCGTCGAGAGCGAATCTCAAGAAGGGCGTATAACGCAAGGCCAACCTCTCCCGCAACTCTCTTCTCAAAAACGTCGCGGCCGATTGAATACCTTCCAGCGCGCTCCGTTTAGCCTCGTCGTCGCCCATGACGCTGATGAGGACCAAGGCGTTCCGCAAGTCGCCGGAGGTCTGGACTTCGGTGATGGTTATCAGGCCGGTCAGCCTCGGGTCTTTTATCTGCCGGGCCAGGACCTGGCTTATTTCCTGGCGCAATAGACCATTTATGCGGTCAACACGTCGGGGCATAACAGGCTCCTCCGCCGGAAGGCGGCACGATGGTCAGTCAAACGAGGCTACCGAAGGGGATTACACGCGGTCCCTTTCCCGCCGGTGGGCTTCCAGGATGTCGCCCGGCTCAAAGTCGTTAAAGCCTTGCAGGATGATACCGCATTCCGTGCCCAAGGTGGCTTCGTTGGCTTCATCGCGGAAGTGCCGCAGGCTGGTGATTGAAGCTTCATACAGCGTTTGGTTTTGGCGCGTAACCCTTATCTCAGCGGCCCGGGTGATACGCCCTTCAATGATCCGGCATCCCGCGATTTTAACCCCGCGGCGAGAGGGGAAAACTTCCCGCACCTCGGCTCGGCCCGATATTACGTCGGTATAGGTCGGCTCCAGGAGGCCCTGCAAAGCCAAGGTAACATCATCTATCAGGTGGTAGATAATCTGGTAATGCCTGATTTGCACCCTCAGACGGTGGGCCAACCTTTCGGCGCTGGGTTCGGTGCCTACGTTGAATCCGATGACAATTGCCTCCGAGGCGCTGGCAAGTAGAACGTCGGACTCGGTAATCCCGCCGGAACTGGAGTGGAGCAACCTCACCTTGAAGTCCGATGACAAGTTCTCCAGCGATTGCCGGACGGCTTCCACGCTGCCTTGCACGTCTGCTTTGAGCACCAGGTTCAGCTCTTTCCGGTCGTCGGAGGTCTGATTGACAACCTCCTCCAGTGTCAAAGCGCGGGCTTGCGCTGACTGAGTCGCGTAATAGCCGCCCTTGGAAGAGGCCATGGAGCGGGCTTCGCGCTCATTGCTCACAACCGCAAACGGGTCTCCCGCCTCGGGTAGGGAACTGAAACCAAGGATTTCGGCCGGTGTTCCGGGGGGCACTTTCACCATGGTTTGGCCACGCTCGTTGTTGATGGCCTTAACGCGCCCCCAAGCGTTCCCGGCGGCAATGTAGTTCCCCACGTTGAGACTGCCGTCCTGCACTAGAAGGGTCGCAGTCGAGCCGCGTTTTCGGTCCAGCTTGGCTTCGACGATGACACCCGTAGCCAGCTTATTGGGGTTGGCCTTCAGGTCGGCGATCTCCGCCAACACGAGGAGGTTCTCCAGCAAGTCTTCCACGCCGTCCCCGGTGCGCGCCGATGCCTCTACCGAGATTATGTCCCCTCCCCAGTCCTCGACCAGCAATTCCCGTTCGCTCAACTGCCGCTTGACCCGTTCCGGGTCGGCGGTGGGCAAGTCCATCTTGTTGATGGCCACTACAATCGGCACTTGGGCCGCCTTGGCATGGTCGATGGCCTCAATTGTTTGCGGCATAATGCCGTCGTCGGCCGCTACCACCAGGACGGCAATGTCGGTTACCCTGGAGCCGCGGGCCCTTATGGCGGTGAATGCTTCGTGGCCGGGGGTGTCAAGGAATGTAATTTTCTGGTCGTGATACTCAACTTGATAAGCGCCGATGTGTTGCGTGATTCCCCCCACTTCCCTGTCCGCTACCCTGGTCCGCCGTATGGTGTCCAACAGGGCGGTCTTTCCATGGTCAACGTGTCCCAGGATGGTCACTACGGGGGGGCGGGTTACCAGGTCTGCTTCGTCGGCGCCCGCGACTCCCCGGACGGCGGTCTTGATTGGACCGCTTTCCGGTTCCGCCATGGTGGTCCTGATGCCGAAGGCGGAGGTCACCAAGGTCGCCATCTGATAGTCGATAACTTGGTTCATCGACGCCATGATGCCGTTTCTCATCAGTTGTTTGATGACGTCGATGGGGTTCTGATCAGTGAGTTCAGAGAGACGTTGGACGGTAAGGGTTTCAGGTAGCACCAGAGCCCTCGGTTGCCTACGCCGGCTCTGTGTTGCACGTACATCAGAAGTCATTCAACACTCCACACAGGGTTATACTATCGTCTCTTGGTAAAAGGCTAACAATTGGGCTTGATCGACCGTCGAAAGGGTGACAGACAGGCTTTTCTCTAAACGTTTGCTTTGCAGGCCCTGCCGCCAGCACTCCGCTTTACGGCAAAGATACGCACCCCTGCCGGCGCTTTTGCCGGTTTCGTCGACCAATACGGCCCCTTGGGGGGTGCGGACTATCCGGACAAGCTCCCGTTTGGCGGACTTTTGGCCGCAGGCTACACACTTACGATCGGGTATGTGCCGTCGTTGGGCCAAATTCACCTGTCCTTGATTGGCTGGAGAAAGGCCCTGTTAACGGCCTCCCCGCCGGTTGCCCTTGGCTTTGCTGGCGCCGCCCCGGCGGGCCCGGCCATTCCGCCGCCCACCGCCGCGGGTCTCGTCTATCAGGTCTTCAGCGAAGCGAATCTTTCCGGCGTCTGGCGTCATCACCGCCATTGGGGCCAAGTCGGGAGACAGCACCAAGTCGCCCTCTTCCTCTTCTTCCTCGTCGTCCGTCCCCTCTGCTTCGTCTGACATAACCTCCACCTCGTCCAAGGTAAAGGTATGGAGGTCGTCTACGCTGAACGTGGGCAAGGCCTCCTCTTCCCGGGCGCTCTGGTCTTCTTCCCGGATCAAGGCCTCCAGGATTTCGTCTTCGTCGACCTGTAAAACGACTGCATCCTCGGGCGCCGCTACTTCCGCGGCTTCTTCCTCAATCGTTGGCTCCAGCTCCGTTTCGGCCAAGGCGTCGGCGGCAACCAAGGTCAACTCTTCCTCGACGGCCTCTTCCGCGGCGGCTTTGGATTGCGCCAAGCTGGCTGCCAGTTCCGCTTCTCTTTGAAGCGATTGTTCGGCGGCGAGTTTCGAGCGGCGGGCCTCTCTTATCTCCTCCCACTCGGTCATGCCCTTGATATCCAGCCGCCAACCGGTGAGCCTGGCGGCCAGTCGGGTGTTCTGCCCCTCTTTACCAATGGCCAGAGACAGTTGGCGGTCCGGCACTACTGCAATGGCGGTGGATTCACCGTGGGAAAGCTCAACGTTGACCACTTCTGATGGACTTAGTGCTTTGGCAATAAACACTCTCGGATCGTCGTCCCAGGAAACGATGTCGATTTTTTCCCCTTGCAACTCATTGACGATGCTCTGAATGCGATTGCCGCGAACCCCGATGCACGAACCTACTGGGTCGATCCCCTGTTGGGTGGCGTTAACGGCGACCTTGCTGCGGAAGCCCGCTTCCCTCGCTATAGCCTTGATCTCGACCGCACCGCTGTAGACCTCCGGCACCTCGATCTCGAACAGCCGCTTCAACATGCTCTTGTGGCTGCGGGATACAACGATCTCCGGCCCTTTCGAAGCGCTGCGGACGCTGAGCACGTAAACCTTGACCCGTTGCCCTTTACGGTACCTCTCGGTGGGCACCTGCTCGTCATAGGGCAGGATGGCTTGCGCCCGCCCCAAGTCCAAAGTGATGGTGCGCATTCCGTCGGTCTGTTCAATGACGCCGGATACGATGTCACCTTCATGTTGCAGGAACTCTTGATAGAGCAGTTCCCTCTCTGCTTCCCGCAACCGCTGGAGCACCACCTGCTTGGCGGTCTGCGCGGCGATACGGCTGGCGTTGTGGGGCAGCGGCTCCTGGGCAGCCACCTCGTCCCCCACTCCTGCGGTGGTCTTGATGTACTGAGCGTCTTTCAGGCTGATTTCACGGTCGGGGTCTTCTACCGATTCCACCACGGTTTTGAGGGCATAAACGTTGACCTCCCCGGTGTTGGGGTTCAACTTGACGGAGATGTTCTGCCCCGACGCCGGGTTGTCTTTTTTGAACGCAGACGCCAAGGCCACTTCAATCGCTTGCAGCACCTGTTCTCTGGGCAGGTGACGCTCCGCGGCCAGCTGAGTCAGCGCTATTAAAAAATCACTTTTCACGGCCAAGCCCCCTGGGTGAAAATACCCTGAAACCGAGCCAACTTCTCAAGAAGAAAGCGGGAACCCCCGCTTTCTAAAACCCGCTTATTTGCAAGCAGTATAGCATCGTCGAAGCGTGGTTTCAAGTTACATAACAAGCCCGCGAGAAGCGGTGAGTCGCTCCCGGCGGGCTTTTCTTACGCTGTCACAAGGGCAGCGCGACGGCAATGCAGGCTTGTCTAAACCTGCCGAAACCTTACCACCAGATCTTGCCTTGGGCCTCTTTGGCCAGTTGTTCGTAGTCTTTCGTCCAAAGGTTTGTGCTCAAATATTTCCAGCCGCCGTCGGCCAGCAAACACACTATGGTGCCTTCATCCATTCGTTCGGCTTGCCGCAGGGCGCCGTATACTACCGAGCCGGACGAGATTCCCGCGAATATGCCTTCCTGCTGGAGCAGGCTCTTGGTGGTGCTGAAGGCGTCGAAGCTGCTGACTAGTCTGCGCGAGTCGAGCAGGTTGATGTCCAGAATAGGCGGGATGAACCCCTCCTCCAAGCTGCGCAGTCCGGATATGAAGTCCTCCGGCTCGGGCGCGACAGCAACGATTTTTACGTCGGGGTTGTGCTCCTTCAGCCGGCGGCCAACGCCCATAAGGGTGCCCCCGGTGCCCAGGCCGGCCACGAACATGTCCACGTCCGGCAAGGCCTCAACGATCTCAACGCCGGTTGTTTCGTAATGCGCCCCCGGATTCCCGCCGTTTCCATATTGGTAGAGCATGAAGTAGTCGCCAGGGTTTTTCTCCACCAGGTCCTGGGCAACTTCAATCGAGCCGTTGGTGCCTCGGGGCCCTTCGGAATAGATAATCTCCGCCCCGTAGGCGTGGAGCAGTTGGATGCGCTCGGGGCTGACGTTTTCCGGCATCACCACTGCGACCCGGTAGCCCTTGAGCCTGCTGACCATCGCGATGGAAATGCCGGTGTTGCCGCTGGTGGGTTCCAGTATGGTGCGGCTTGACGAGATCTCGCCGTCCCGTTCGGCATTCTCAATCATCTTCAGGGCAATGCGGTCCTTCAGGCTGCCGGTTGGGTTTTGCCCCTCCAGCTTGGCGAAGATCCGCACTCCCTCTTTAGGACTCATGTTAGCGAGTTCCACGATGGGCGTGTTGCCGATGGTTGTAAGTATCCCCTTGTAGGTCAACCTTGTAACCATAACCTCTCGGTTTCCTGCCACCAGATGAGCGGACGCCTCAATCTAACTCTGAAAAACAAGGGTCTTGGCTTAGTCGAACGCGGCGCCAGCGGTCTCGGGCTCGGTCAGCCCGCAGAAGATTTCGTAGTCAATCAACTCTGTCACCGTCGGGTTGTCGCCGCATAGCGGGCATGCCGGGTTCCGCTTCAACCTGACCTCGCGGAAGCTCATGCTGAGCGCGTCAATCAAGAGCATACGTGAACTCAAGGACTCTCCAATCCCCAGCAGCAACTTCAAGGCCTCGGTCGATTGGATGCTTCCCACCAAGCCCGTAAGGGCTCCCAGTACCCCGGCCTCGGCGCAGTTGGGCACCATTCCGGGGGGAGGAGGCGACGGGAAGAGGCAACGGTAGCAGCCTTCACCGGGCATGAACACCGTGGCTTGCCCGTCGAAGATCAGGATGCTGCCATCCACCAACGGCTTGCCTTCCAAGTAGCAAGCGTCGTTGACCAGGTAACGAGTGGCGAAGTTGTCCGCCCCATTGATTACCAGGTCGTACTGCCCGATTATCTCCCGAGCGTTATGGGACTCCAGCCTGTCCTCGTGGAGCACCACGTTAACATCGGGGTTGTAGGCTTTCAGATTGTCTTTCGCCGACTCCAGCTTGGGACGGCCAATGTCCTTGGTGTGATGCAATATCTGGCGTTGCAGGTTGGAAATGTCCACCACGTCGAAATCGACGATACCCACCGTGCCCACGCCGGCCAAGGTCAAATATATGGCCGACGGGGAACCAAGGCCGCCGGCCCCTACGATCAAGGCCTTGGACTGGAGAAGGGCGCGCTGCCCCCTGCTCCCCACGTCGCCCATTATGATATGGCGGCTATACCGGCTTACTTGATCTGGTGTCAGGACCAAAGGTTGTTGGGTCATGTTACCCTCTCCTCCGTAACGTTCGCGGTGCGCTTAGACGGATTGTAAGCTAAGGATTCGGTTTGGAAGGTCTGCTTCAGGACAATTATTGAATATGGTCGAGGCCATAAAAAAACTGCGCTTTACCCAGAGGGCTGCCATTCTGGCGGCGCAGGCTTGAATAGAGTCTTCGTTAACGCCCGCCCCTATGTCCCGGGACAAGCACAAGCAACAATGAATTGCCGTCGTTGAAGGGTCATTAGATTTCGGAGTCTATTCCCAGCCGAGTAAGGTTGTCAAGATACGGCGCATATACGACCACGATTGTGCCTGCCGCCCCGGTCTCCGGTTACAGAACGGTTTGATCGGCCAAACTCCGTTGGCGCTGGACCAAGTCGTCCAAGGTTATGCTGGTCAACAGGTTCTGGACGGCCTCCTCCACTGCTTTCCACACCTCTTGCTGGGCGCATGTGTCCGAAAATACGCAGTCCAAGGGGTTGATAAGACAGTCCAAGGGAGAGGAACTGGCGTCCAGGGTTTTCATTACCATGCTCAGGTTGATGTCCCCCGGCTCTCTGGCCAGCCTGTGGCCGCCTTGGGGTCCTCTGCGGCTCATCACGAAGCCGAATTTATTCAGCACGGTCATGAGTTGGTCGAGGTAAGACTCCGGGATGCCCTGCCTGTAGGCAATGTCCGCAGTTTGGACCGGCCCCTCGTCGTAGCGCAACGCCAGCTCCATCAAGGCCCGCACCCCATAGTCGACTTTCATGGGGATTCTCATTATGGGTACCTCCGAACTAGCACCAGAGGGATTATAGCACCCTGAATGGCCTATTCCAAATTGCCTTTTCACGGATTTATGGGTCAACAATCGCTAAGGACGGCTACGACGGCCGAGACCGTATCAGGTACGTGCCCATGCCCTTGGCTACAAGGGAGCCGTCCGGGCCGGTCACGTCTACGTCACAGACCACGACGCGGCGCCCGGAACTGACGACTTTTGATGTTGCGGTTATTTCACCGTCCTTGGCTGGCGCGATGAAGTTCACCTTGAGTTCAATGGTGACCGACGACTGGCCCGGTTGCAGGAGCGACTCCACGGCAAGATGGAACGCGTAGTCCGCCAAGGTGACTATTATTCCGCCTTGGACAACGCCGGCGTTCTGGCGGTGCTTGTCCTGAACTGTCATAGTCGCCACGCCGACGCCGTCGGCTGAAGATTGGGGCCGCATTTCCAGCAATTCGGCGAAGGGGGATTTGTACTCAAACTCGTTCCGGTCCGTTTCCGTTGACAATGCTCAAACTCCTCAAGCAGTATGGATACCAAGTATATCTCGCTGGCCTCAACATCTATAATGGTTGCCACACATCGACTTTTGCGGGGGTAAGCGTGGTCAAGGGAGTGCTGGTAGGATTCGGCATAATGATAGTGTTGGCCCTGATTCCTATTGTCCACTTCATCGGCATTCCCTTCGGCCCGTTCATAGGCGGTTATTTTGGAATATCGTCAGTGGACGGCTACACCGAATCTCGATTCAAGAGGGCGTTGGCTTTCGGCGGTATGCTGGGCGCGATGATATTCGTGGTCGCCGCGATAGTCGGCGCCGCCGTGATGGCGATCACCACCGCGAATGTCCTGCTGGTTTGGGGGCTGGTGGCGTTTTTTACGTTATACACCATGAGCATGAGCGCCTTGGGGGCCATGTACGCTCAACTTAGCTCCTCCGGGTGACCTCTCTTCAACCACTGGCGCGGCGTGGACGTGAGCATGGAAATCGCAGGTGGATACAACGAACAAGCCGGCTAACACAACCGGGCAACGACCGTTTTCCGTTTCCTGCTTGGCGCTGTTTCAAGCGTTACGCCCTCAGCAATGGATCAAAAACGCCCTCATTTTCCTCCCGTTCCTGTTTGCGGTAAACGCCCCGGTTGCCGACGGCTCTCTCGCTTGGTCGTTGGACGACTTGGGCGTGGTGCCCGGCCTGTTGCGGCAACTGTTGTTGGTCGCTATCGCTTTCTGTGCCATGTCCAGCGCTACGTACCTGCTGAACGACCTGATGGACCGGGAAGATGACCGGAAACACCCGGCGAAACGGTCCCGTCCCATCGCCGCCGGCTTGGTGGGCGTACCTGCCGCCGTGGCCGCTATGTCGGTGTTGGCCCTCGGCGGCGTGGCGGTAATGGCGCTGGTCAATCCGGCGTTGGCGGCGGCCTCCTTTATCTATTTGGGAGTCAATGTAGCCTACTCGTTCGGCTTGAAGCGGGTAGTCGTTTTAGACCTGATGGCTGTAGCCAACGGGTACGTAATCCGCATAGCAGCCGGGGCCTTGGCCATCGACGTGTTCCCGTCGCCCTGGCTGTTCGTGACAACCGGCGCGGGGGCCTTGTTCATTGTGTTGGGACGGCGCTACGCGGAGGTGCGCTTGGCGGGCGACTTGGCTCCGGAGCAACGGTCGGTCTTGAGCAAGTACCACGGGCCTTTCGTGGGTCAACTTCTCACCATGTCTGCGGTTGCCGCTTGGTTAAGTTATACTTTATACACGGTGGAGGCCCCTCATCTGCCGGACAACAACGCCATGCTGCTCACCGTACCCATCGTGACCTTCGGGCTGTTCCGTTACCTGTACCTGCTGAACTCCAGCCCGCGGGCTGAAGCCCCCGAGCAACTGATCATCCGTGATTTACCCCTGCTGGCATCGGTGGTCTGTTGGGTGGGTGTGTCGGCGCTGGTTTTGTTGTTGAACGGTTAAAATGGAGGTTGAGGGCAGGACGCCGTCACGCTTGGACCCGGCGGTGAGTCAAGCCGGGGCAACCCCTTGATTAGTTTAGGAGCAACGGATGCAAGCATTCAATACACCGTCCCCGCAAACTGTGCAGACGCCGGAAGTCCCGCAAACCAGGCCGGCGTCAACTTCGGTGGTGTCCGTGGTGGCGACCTCACCGGAGACGGTGATGCAGGATATGGAACGGGCCATGGTGATGGCAGGCGTCGCTAACTTTTTGGACCCCGAGATAGCAACCCTGCTGAAGATAAATATCTCCTGGCAGCACTGGTACCCCGGTTGTTCCACCTCCCCGTGGCAACTCGAAGGAGTTACTCGGGCGCTCAGAAACCTGGGGCACCGGGAACTCATCGGCGCTCATAACGGCACCGTGGTGGTTGACTCCTTCGAAGGGGAAGCGAACAACAAGCATAAAGCGGTCCAGGACAAACTCGGTTTGCCGGTGGTCCACTTGGATACGCCGCCCAATCCTTGGGTGGCGTATGAACCAAAGGCGGAAATGCTGGTCCTGAAAGACATATTCCCTGAAGGCATCCAGATTCCCGAACTATTCCAAGGCCGCAACATTGTGCATCTGCCCACCATGAAGACCCACGTCTTCACCACTATGACCGGGGCGATGAAGAACGCCTTCGGCGGCCTGCTCCACCGCAAACGGCATTGGACCCACTCTGTAATCCACGAGACCTTGGTGGACCTGCTGGCAATCCAGAAAGAGATTCACCCTGGGCTGTTCGCGGTCATGGACGGGACCTTTGCCGGGGACGGACCGGGACCGAGGGCGATGCGGTGGCATATAAAAGACCGGATCCTTGCCAGCGCCGACCAAGTCGCCATTGACGCCGTGGCTGCGAAGATGATGGGGTTCGACCCCATGAGCCTCCGGTTCATCAGGTTGGCCCACGAACGCGGCTTGGGCTGCGGGGACGTTTCAAAGATAGAAGTAGTGGGAGAGGACATCAGCCAGGTTAACTGGCAGTTCACCGGCGTGGAGAACACCTTTGCCAGCAAGGGGCAAAAGGCGATCTACTGGGGGCCGTTGAAACCATTGGAACGGATGCTGCTCCGCAGCCCCTTGGTGGGGTTGGCTTTCTTGGCTTCGAACCTGTATCACAACGGCTACTGGCTCAAGACCAAGGGCCGCCGCCGCATCGACGCGGCGCTGAAGACCGAATGGGGCAAGCTGTTTCAGTCTTATTGATTCATAACAATTAGTTCACAACTCCTTGACTACTAACTCCAACTCCTATACAGCCAAAATCCGCCGCCCTAATCCATTAAGACCATACCCGCGGATTTTGGCTTCCCTGATTAGCCCGACGTTGCTGTTCCCGCCTTTTCGTCCCGGTCCCGCTTTTCTAGGATTTCCCGGAGGTCGTCCGTCGGTAAGCGTTGGGCAACTATTTTTACCGTTTTGGGAGACAGCCGCCTTGCTACGCCCTCAGACCAAACCTCTGCCGACTTTGCAATTAAGCCCATAACTCCTCCTTTAACGTGGGGCCACGCAATTAGACAAACCTGCACTGTCAGGATCGCCATGCCAATGCTGAATCCTTGGTCAAACGGATTCTTGCCTAGCAGTTCGATTGCTATTAACTTTGGTTCAGTAAATCGGTGGTCTAGTGAATCCGTCAGCACAACTCGGCAAAACCAAAACCCTGACCAAGTAAAGCAAATGCTAACTCGTGTTAGAACAGCGAAAGTGACGCCACCGATTTGTGCGACGACCGAATCATCGTCTTTTACCGCCGTCTCCATTATAGCATCTCAACTGCGGAACCCAAGTCATCTACTCAACGTCACTATTTACCGTCTTCAGCGTAGGGGTTACATTAGGTAGGACTCTGGAGATTGTCAACTAAAATAGATAATTCCCACAACCAATGTTCTCCGAAACCGGGTCAAACAGTAGCCACCTATCGGCGGTGTCGTTCTCACAGACGCCGTAAAAGGTTACAACACCGTCGAAATCAAGATATAATCTCGTCATGATTATAGCGATTATCGGTCTGCCGCTCAGCGGAAAGACTACTGTTTTCAACGCCCTCACCAAGGGGCATAGTTCGTCCATCGGCGGTGGGCCTTCAGGGGAATTGCACGTTGGCGTCGTCAAAGTGCCCGACCCACGGCTTGACGTGCTGTCCGGTATGTACAACCCTAAAAAGACGATTTATGCCGAAGTTACGTATTGGGAGTTGCCCAGCGATGAAAACCCTGCCCAATCGCGCGGGCTGGGCGGCAGGCACCGCAACACGCTTCAAGCCGCGGACGCTTTCCTGCTGGTTGTGAGGGCCTTTACAAACCCGTCAGTTCATCATCCCTTTGGCGACGTTGACCCAAGCAGAGACTTGGCGGCCATGCTGGACGAGTTGATGCTGGCCGACTTGGAGGTGTTGGAAAGGGCGGTCGAACGGCAAGAGGACGCGGTCAAGAAATCCAAGCCGGAGGAGCGTCCCGCTGTAGTGCGCCATCTGGACGCAGTTAAAAAGGTCAAGCAAGGGCTGGAGGCCGGTATTCCGCTTCGATGCCAGGAGTTGGGGGCATCCGAAACGGAGGTGTCTGAGCGTTACCAACTCCTGACCGGCAAGCGAGTTGTTGCGGCCTTCAACACGGATGAGTCTTCGCCTGACATTGAACTGGACCAGTTGAATTTGGACCCGATGATGGTACGCGACATGGGCCAGGTCAGTCTCAGCGGCAGGTTGGAAGAAGACCTTGGCCGAATGTCGGCGGATGAAGAGGACGAGTTTCGCCAGGACTTGGGATTGAGCGACCCGGCCACAGACCGGGTGATTCGCGTCAGCTACGAGACGCTGGGATTGGTGTCCTTCCTGACCGTGGGCGACGACGAGGTCCGCGCTTGGAGCGTTCCCGGCGGGTTGGGAGCCCAGGAAGCAGCTGGCGCGGTGCACTCCGACTTTGTCCGGGGGTTTATACGGGCGGAAGTAATACCGTTCGATGATTTGGTCCGGTGCGGCGGCGTCCCCCAGGGCCGCAAGGAAGGCGTCCTGCGTTCGGAAGGGAAGACCTACAAAGTCAAAGACGGCGACGTTATAGAGTTCCTGATTAACGTTTAGCCGCACGACTGCGGGCGTTCATGGCGGTAGCCATCGCTTGGTGAGTGTTTTCCAAGCCCCGGTATTGCTCTATCGCGGAAACGACAGGTCGGGGCAAGAATCCGCTCTTTCTGCTTGGAAGTGGCGGATTGGCTTGGCGTATAATGATTGCTAACCACCGCGACATATCCCCCGGTTCCGCGAGTGCCTTTATGACCAGCAGACCGGCCCCACGAAAGCCTTCCAGTGCACCAAAGGAGCGGTTCATACCGCCCCCGCGAATACCGTTTGACCCGGGCGACGGCAAGTTTCCGGTGTTTCCACCCAGGGGCGATATGCAGAACCCTATCTACCTCCACGACCCCGGATACCAAGCCGCCCTGCGCCGCCACTTGGGCGCACCCGAGACCACCATCGTGCTGGGTGAAGTCCCCGTCGGCCGGGATCTACGCCAGCGCCGGGGTCTGCGGGTCCCCGACCTGTTGGTAGCCTTTGACGTAGACCGGCGCAGGATAATCTCCGACCGGGGCTACTCCATTGACCACTGGGGCAAGCCGCCGGACTTCGTGCTGGAAATAGCCTCCGAGAATACAGCCGAGAACGACCTTACCGGGAAGCGGGACGACTATGCTGCTTTCGGGATACCGGAGTACTGGCGCTTTGACCCGTCAGGTGGCGAGTACTATCCGGCGGGCTTGGCCGGTGACAGGTTGGTGAACGGTGTGTATCAGCCCATCAGCATGGTGCAGGTGGACGAGTCCCACCAATGGGGGCGCAGCCAAGTATTGGGCTTGGACCTATGCTGGGAGGAGGGATGGCTCCGCTGGTACGACCCGGCCGCGCGGCGCTACTTGCGGACGCACGACGAAACGGATGAGGAACGCATCGCTGCCGAGGAGCGCATACGGGAACTGGAGGCGGAGATCAGGCGCTTGCGGGGTTAGCGGCGCTGGAGCTTTGGACTGCCGCCTATGGCGGAACAACGGAGCCAATCGCCCTGCAATCCGGCAGACACCCGTGTAACGTTCGCATACTGTTTCAGTCCCTCATCGGCTTGGCGAAACTCAATTCATGCCCGTCCGGGTCGGTGACGTGGAAGTAACGTTCCCGCCACGGGGCGTCCCGGGGCGGAGCTTCGGGAGTCACACCGGCGTCCATCAGCCGTTGATGGAAGCGGTCAACGTCGTCCACGTGCAAAATCAGCCGGCCCCACCAACTCCAACCACCCTCCGTTGCCAATATCAGGTTCAAGTAACCCTCTCCGATCTCGAAGCTGGTGAAAGAGGCGTTACCGCCGCCGTATAGCATCTTGAGCCCGACTTTATCTTGATAAAACTCTACAGCCCGGGCCATGTCCTGCACCGCCAGTGTAACCGCGCTGATTTGTTGGACCGTCATCCCTCTCCCTCTGCTGACAAGGGTATGTATTTCATTTGGGACTTTACGCAGTTGAACGTGAGACCGCATAGTAGGGTAGGCTTGCTCAAATACAAAACCGCTCCCAAATGCTCACTATCGGGCCCATTCCGTATCGGGCCCATTCCGTCATTCCGGCGTAGGCCGGAATCCAGGCGGGCCCATTCCGTCATTCCGGCGTAGGCCGGAATCCAGGGGTGGTGGGGCCGGTTCGTAGCTATAATCTCAATTTTACATACCCTTGTCAGCTCTCCCTCTGGGGATGCCTTCGCACTCCCCTCGTCTGAAGGTACAATAGCGTTGGCCGCCTCAGGAACTGCGGCGTAGATTGCTTGAGCGTAAGTCCGGTGAGGCCTCGGTGATGTTACCGCTTCGGACGCGGCGTAGCACATTTGCTATACCGGACTTGGAGTGAGTTTCTCGTGCGAGTAGCATACATTCAACCGATTGGAGGCGCCAGCGGCGATATGCTGCTGGGCGCGCTGCTTGATTTGGGCCTTCCCTTGGGCGAGTTGCGTCAGGACTTGGAGAAGTTGTTCGTAGCCGGGTACGACTTGGTGGTGACGGAAGAGACCCGGCGAGAGATGCGCGGCGCCAAGCTGACGGTGTTGACCCAGGACGATACCCGGTACTCGCCGCGGTCGATGCTGGATGTCGTGATGGCAAGCGGTCTGTCCGACGGGTTGAAAGCCCGTGCCCGTAAGGTGCTGTCCGCTTTATGGGCTGCCGAGTGCCGGGTGCACGGTGAGCCTGAGGAGAGCCTGGAACTGGAGGAGTTGGCCAGCGTAGACACCTTGGTGGACGTGGTAGGGGTGGTGTGCGGCTTGGAAAGGCTGGGGGTGGAGGCTGTATATTCCGCGCCCTTGGTGCTGGGAGAGGCCGCGCCGCCTCGCTGGCCCGGCGGCTATCCCAACCCGGCCCCGGCTACCTTGGAACTGGTGTCGGCATCCGGTGCTCCGGTGGTGGCCGACCACCCGATGTACCAAGGAGCCGGCGAGCTTACTACGCCCACCGGAGCCGCCTTGATCACCGCATTGGCCCAGTTCCATCGTCCGTCAATGTCCGTTACGAAGGTGGGCATCGGCCTTGGAAGCAGGGACCCGGAGAACTTTCCCAATATCATCCGAGTCTGGTTGGGAGAGGCCGCGGACGCGCCCGTCGCCGCCCGGCAAGGAAATATCGTTCTCTTGGAGACCAACCTCGACGACGTTTCAGGCGAAGTGTTGGGATACACGCAGGAACAACTGTTTGCCTTGGGAGCGCTGGACGTCTGGTACACCCCGGTCCAAATGAAGAAAAACAGGCCCGGGGTAGTCCTGTCGGTCCTGGCGCCGCAATCGATGGAAGCATCCGTGCTGGAGTTGATTCTCCGGGAGACTACGACCCTGGGGGTAAGAACTAGGGCGGTCGAACGCTACGTCGCGGAACGCCGAAACCTGGAAATGGAAACAACCTTGGGCACAGTACGGGTCAAAGTGAAGTACTTGGAGGGCGCCCCCGTAAGCGCCGCCCCGGAGTATGAGGACTGCCGGCTTTTAGCTTTGGAGGCGGGCATCCCCCTGCAAGACGTGTACCAACGGCTGGCGGCTGAAGCCCACCGGCGGTACGTGGAGACGGCAGTGGGTCAGTAGCGGCGGCGTCTGCGCGACCGGCCCGGTGTGCCCGGATAGACCCCCTCGGTCAATACCCAATCGATCCGCTGTTGCAGCGATACCGCCTCTTCCGGGCTCAGCAGTTGCAGCATTTCCAGTAACAGGCCGCTGGGGGACTGCAACTGCCTCGACAAGTCCCGCAAGGTGTTCAGATAGCGTTTGGGGATTTGTTCGCCGCAGAAGTCCCAGATGACCGTGCGGACTTTCATGTCTTCGTGGAACGTCAGGCCGTGGTCGATGCTCCACAGCTTACCGTCGGCGCCCACCAGCAAGTGATTGGCCTTGCGGTCGGTGCTGTTCGCCACCAAGTCGAAGCAGGCGATCAGCCGTAGTTGGGCGGCGTGGTCTCCGGTAAGGGTGTAGTAGTTTTGCTTGGGGTCGTGGTGTACGAACCGCTGGACCGATCCGATTCCGTATGGACCGTCACGAATAATCGTGTACGGGATGAAGTCCCAGCCCAGCACCTGGCTAAGCAGGTAAGCGGCGCACTCTCTCTTGTACAGAGTGCCTCTTGGGAAGTCCCACAAAGGCGCTTCCCCGTCCCGCGGCTTGTATATCGCCAACTGGGTGCGGTCGCCCAACTTCAGTTCGGAGAGAAACGTGTAGTTAGAGCCGGCGGGCGTCAGTTGACATGACACGATTTCGCCGTGGTGTATGAGGTCAAGGTCGGCTTGATCGGGGGTCAAGGAGGCCCCACCTTCCGGCGCGGCAATGGTCAGCCGGACTCCAAAACAGTGTGACCGTTGGCTCGTGGACACACGTGCCCGTCGGGGTTGATGGGCTGACCGCACAGGAAGCAGGTCGGCCGACCGGCGGAGCAAATTCTCAACGCCTCCTCGGCCACCGTCCCTGCTTGGTCCACGGTAATCCAGAAGCTCACCGAGGTCATGTCTCCACTGCGCTCTTCATCTTCCCGTTCGTAGGCCATCATCCGGAACGAGTTGCTCTCCCGCTCGTGGCTCAGAAGCATCTGGCCGACCTTGAAGTCCAGCGTGATGTTCTCTCCGGACCAAGCCGGTTCAGCCTCGGAGCCTTGCCTCTGCCTGTCTTCGTCCGAAAGGGACTCGATCGCTTCTCGTAGATAGACCCCAAGCTGAAATAGCTGCTCTTTTTCCAGCCACACTGTACACTGGGCGGCGCCGGCCTCCAACACTAGGTTGAATGTCCTGCGCCCGGGTTGACCGAATGTCCTCGGTTCGATGTGGGATATGGTGCCTAAGGAATATTTTACTTCGCGCTGTTCCATCGCCTTTATAATAATGGTACAAAACGGCAGCCGCAAGGGAAATTACCGGCGAGGTTTAAACCCTGCGGTCTCTCAACTCTTCGCACTTCTCTTGGTCGGCCTCCGCCAAGTCGGGCCGGTCGGCGAATAAATAGACCAATGACCTTTGCCCATAGTAATGGTCGGCTTCCGGGTTGAGTTCTATGGCCTGGGTCAAGTCGGCTATGGCCTCGTCGAACCGGCCCAGTTCATAAAAGGAAAACCCGCGGTCGTAATAGGCTTCCGCGAAGGAATCATCCAACTCAATCGCCCGGTTGTAGTCCTGTATGGCCCGGTCATAAGCCCCGTTGCGGCTGTACCGGTTGCCGCGCCGGTGGAATCCTTCCGCGTCTACCGGTTCCTCGGGTATTCTCCGTTGCAATGCGGCTCCTCCATCGGATATTGGCCTCAGCGGAATTGGCGATAAGGTTGGGATATTCTATCAGACCTTGGTCCAACCTTGTGACGTGGCCTAACTCACGAAACCCCTGGAACGGTATTGCAGGGCTTCCGCTAAGTGCGATATGCCGATGTCCTTGGCACCATCCAGGTCTGCGATTGTCCTGGACACCTTCAATATGCGATGGAAGGCTCTGGCTGACAGGTTGAGACGCTGGGCCGCCGTTTGAAGCAGCGCCCTGGCGCTTTCGTCCAAAGGGCAGGACTTCCAAACATCCGCAGGCCCCATCTCAGAGTTGCACAAGAAGCCCTGCTCACGAAACCTCTCCTGCTGGATTTCCCTGGCCTGCTCCACGTTCCGGCGGGTCTGGTTGGAGTTCTGGGCGGGTTCCTCTTCCATCAATTTTTCATACTCCACCGGCGGCACTTCAACGAAAACGTCGATACGGTCCAGTAAAGGGCCGCTGACCCGCTTCTGGTACCGGGCAACCGCCGACGGCGAGCAGGAGCATTCCTTCTTCGGGTCGGTGTTGTACCCGCAGGGGCAGGGGTTCATAGCGGCGACCAGCATGAAACTGGCAGGGTACGTGACGGTGCCGGCGACCCTGCTGATGGTCACCACCTTGTCTTCCAAGGGCTGACGCAGCGACTCCAGGGCAGTGTGGCTGAACTCCGGCAATTCGTCCAGGAACAGCACTCCACGGTGGCTCAACGTAATCTCTCCGGGCCTGACTGTCCTGCCGCCGCCCACGAGCCCCGCGTTGGATATGGTGTAATGAGGCGATCTGAAAGGCCGTTTCCGCATCAACGGTCTGTCCGAGGGCAGCGCGCCGGTGACGCTGTATATCTTGGTCACTTCAAGGGCTTCTTCCGCTTCCATGGGCGGCAGTATCGAGGGCAGGCACCTGGCCAACATGGTCTTGCCGCTGCCGGGCGGCCCGTTCAACAACACGTTGTGGAAGCCGGCGGCGGCAACTTCCAAGGCTCGTTTGGCATGTTCCTGCCCCTTGACGTTGCCCAGGTTCATGCCCTCCGGTATATCCAGGCCGTGTTCCGGAGGCAGTCCGTTGCCGACTATTGGGACGATCGGAGCCTCCCCGCGAAAGTGACTGATCAGCGCGGCGAGCGTGGGCACAGGATAAACTTCGACGCCGGAAACCAAGGCCGCCTCCGTCGCATCCATGGCGGGGACATAGGCCTTGGAATAACCTTGGTCGCGCACCACCGACACCATGGCCAGAATGCCGGTAGTGTGGCGCAGGCTTCCATCAAGGGAGAGCTCGCCAAGGAAAATCGCGCCGTCTTCGTGCCATTCCAGTTGCCCGGTCCCCACCATGATGCCTACGGCGATGGGAAGGTCGTAGGCCGGTCCGGCTTTTTTGAGGTCTGCGGGGGCCAGGTTGACGGTGATTCTCCGCAAGGGGAACTCGCAGCCGCTGTTGCGAAGAGCGGCGCGGACCCGTTCACGGGCCTCTTGTACCGCGGGGTCGGGCAAGCCGACGATGTTGAACGCCGGCAGACCTGGGGAGATGTCTACTTCAACCTGGACGATGTGTCCGTCCAAGCCGACCACTGCACAGGTTTGGGATGTTGCCAACACAAGATCAACTCCTGGGACTGGAATCGAAGGCAACTATAAGAGAAGTCTTGGAGTTAATCTATCGCCTTCTGACAGTAGGCGACGGTGTGGGGCAGGAGCTTTGGGCTGTTGAAAGGGACGAATAACCTCTTTGCTGAACATGACCATTCCCTGTCGCGTCTCCGGCGTTTATTGACATTTCCTCGTCATTTGCGTGTTGCGAAAGCGGGAATCCATACGCGCCGGGGTACGGGAACGTTACTGTCAGAGAATGACTCTGGATTCCCGCCTGTGCGGGAATTGTGGATGGCCTTGTGAAGGCCGCTTACGGGCCATGAAAATAAGGATTTTCATGGCAATGGCGGTTGGGACGCGCCAAAATTTAGTTATTGATTAACGTATCATTAAATTAGTACCATAATCATATGTCAAAGAAAGGTTGCGTTGCGGCCCTTCTCATAGCGGTGGTCCTGGCGGCTTCCGCGGGCATTCTGTCGGCCAATGTCCTGAGCATCGGACCTTCCACCCCGGCAGACCATAAAGAGGCGTTGGCTGCCGCAATCCCAGCCTCGGTTGAGGACTTGGGAAAGATTTTGTTCTTTGACCCGCGCCTCTCCGGAGATACCTCCATATCATGCTCAACCTGCCACGTTCCTCAGAGCGCTTGGACCGATGAAACAGCCCTTTCAGCCGGATATCAAGGCACCCTTTACTTCCGCAACACCCCCACTATTATCAATGCCGGCCGGATGCCTTTGCTGGACTGGGACGGCCGTTTCGCTGCCGGTGACATGGACAGCGTAGTGCGGGACCACCTCGCTGAAGCTCACTTCATGAACGTGGACGGCCGCCTGATGGTGGAGCGGCTGAGGCAGGTCCCGGTGTACGAAGAGGCATTTAAGGAACTCTACGGCAGCGACGTGTCGTATGGGAAAGTCCTTAACGCGCTGTCCACCTTCGTCGCCTCCCGGAACTCCACTGACCACCCCTATCTGGACTTTTTGGACGGCTCCCAATCCACGTTTTCCACTGAAGCGAAGGCGGGTCTGGAGCTGTTCCAGGGTAAAGCCGGCTGTGCCCGGTGCCATAGCGGGGAACTGCTTTCCGACGGAGAAATGCACGCCCTTGGGGTGCCCGAAAACCCGGCAATCTTCAGCGAACCCTTGCGGCACGTCACCTTCCGCCGCTTCTTCCGCTTGCTGGGCTTGGCCGGCTATGTCTCCATTCGGTCCGATCCAGGCCAGTACGCCCTCACATACGACGAATCCGACAGGGGAAAGTTTCGAACGCCGTCATTGCTCGAAGCCTCTCGTACCGCCCCATACATGCACAACGGAGTCTTCGCCACCTTGGAAGAAGTGGTGCGCTTCTACAACGAGGGCGGTGGTCAGCACGACAACGTCGACCCGGTTCTGAAGCCCCTGAAACTGACGGAGGACGAGATCGACTCCTTGGTAGCCTTCCTGTCGACGCTGGGCAGCAGCGAAGAGGTCACGGACATTCCGGAGTTGCCGCCTTATGAGCAGCGTACCCTGGGGCAAAATTGATGAACAACTCCAACAAGTCCAACAAGTCCAACAAGTCCACTATAGCCTTGGTGGTCGCCGGCCTGGTGTTCTTAGGGGCGTCCATTGTAGCCATGTACGTCTTCCAACCCTCGGATAAGGACGAGATGGCCAAAGACTTGCCCATAACGGCTACGTCAACGGCAACCGCGCCCTTGCCTACCCCGTCAATTGTCCAGACGCGGGATGAACTTCGGGGGATGGGACTCGGACCGCTCCCTCCCATTGTGATGCCGGCGGACAATCCGACGTCCGACGTCAAGGTGGAACTGGGAAAGCTTCTATTTTTCGACCCCCGCATGTCGGGCGACGGCGCCGTAAGTTGTGCTACCTGCCATGTGCCCCAGAGCGGCTGGGGCGAGGGCAACGCCCTGTCCCTGGGCTATCCCGGGACCCTGCACTGGCGAAACTCCCAGACCATTATCAACAGCGCTTATTACCGGCAGTTGTTCTGGGCCGGTGAGTCCAAGAGCTTGGAGGCGCAGGCCAAGTCCGCTTGGACAGGCAACGTGGCCGGAAACCTGGACCCGGCGATGGCCGAGGAACGGCTTCGCCAGATGCCCGGATACGTCCGGCTGTTCAAGGATGTCTTCGGCGCAGATGCTCCCGGTTTCGGTGACGCCCTGAGGGCGGTGGCGGCATTCGAGGCGACGATTACCTCGCGCAACGCGCCTTTCGACCGCTACATGGAGGGTGACGACACCGCTCTTTCATCCGGCGCTCTCCGCGGTGCAGAGTTGTTCGTTGGCAAAGCCGGGTGTCTCCAGTGCCATGGCGGCTCGCTGTTTTCCGACCAGGGCTTTCACAACACCGGCGTTCCTCTCAACCCCGAGTTTGAGTCCAACCCTCTGCGGCAAATCTCGCTTCGCTATCAGCACCGGGCGCGGGGTGTGCCGGAGTCCGTTTACAGGAGCGCCGACCGGGACCTGGGCCTCTACTACACCACCAAGAGGGAGGAAGACAAGGGCAAATTCCGCACTCCGTCTCTGCGGGAGGTGGAGGCTACCGGACCTTACATGCACAACGGGGCCTTCAAGACCCTCAAGGAGGTGGTCGAGTTCTATAACCGCGGCGGCGGGGACGACCCGGCCAAGGACCCGCAACTGCGTCCTCTTGGGTTGACGGAGCAGGAGATCACCAACCTTGTCGAGTTCATGCTAGGCTTGACTGGAGACCCCATTATCGTGGACCCTCCGGTCTTGCCTGAATACGAGGTCTTGCCATGAGCGAGGAACAGGTGGAAAGCACAGAAAATTCAACGGAACGCAATGCGCTCTCGCAACTGCTTGACTGCCGCATCTCACGCAGGCGGTTCCTGTTCATGGCCGCGGCGTCCGTCACTACCGTCACGCTGGCGAATGTCCTTCCTGGGACCCTGTTCGAGGCCGAAGTGGCAGCCTACGATGGGGTAAAGGTGGGATCCTTGAAAGACCTTCAACTCGGCCAACCGCAGCTATTCAATTACCCTTGGGATGACCTCAACTGCGTCAATTACTTGGTCAAGCTGGGCGAGCCGGCCGGCGGCGGCGTCGGCCCCGGCCAGGACATCGTGGCCTTCAACACAATCTGCCCTCACATGGGTATATCGCTGCTCGGCCAATTCAAGAGTGAGCATCAAGTGCTGGGCCCCTGCCCGTCCCACCTCAGCACCTACGACCTTACCAGGCATGGGATGGTGGTCGCGGGCCACGCCACCCAGGGCTTGCCCCAAGTCTTGCTGGAGACGCGGGGAGATGACATCTACGCAGTCGGCGTGATGGCCCTGATCTACGGGTTTTCCGATAACGAGATCGACCCATCCTCAGGTTAGGACGAATGGACAGAAGAGATGCCTGAAAAGTACGTGCCCAAGGATAGAGTCCCCCTCCCGCCGCCGGACGCCAAGATGCACACCACCGCCTGCGACTACTGCATAGTCGGCTGCGGCTACCGGGTGTTTACCTGGCCTGTCGGAAAGGAGGGCGGCCCCCGCGCGGACCAGAACGCCCTTGGTATCGACATGCCCACGCGGGCGTTCCAAGGCTGGGTCAGTCCTAATCAGCACAACATGACCCTGATTGACGGGCAGCCTCACCATGTGGTCGTGCAGCCGGACCCCAACGCCGGGGTGGTCAACCGGCTTGGCAATCACAGCATCAGGGGAGGTACCTTGGCCCTCAAGGTCTACAACCCCGACGGCCCCACCGCCGACCGGCTCAAAACCCCGCTTCTCCGGGTGAACGGGAAGCTGACTCCCATATCCTGGGACACGGCCTTTGAAATCATGTCGCGGGTCTCTCGCCATGTCCTGGACTCCTACGGTGAAGCGGCGTGGGCGATGAAGACCTACTCCTACCAGTACTTCGAGAACACCTACGCCATTTCCAAGCTGGCCTTCCGCTCCATCGTCACCCCCGCCTACTCGCCCCACGACAAGCCCGGACCGGGCGCCGACACGGCCGGTCTGGACGACTCGGGCATCAACCCGTTCAGCGCCTCCTACGAGGACTGGGCGGCAGCCGACGTCATCTTCCTCTCCGGCACCGACCCTTTCGAAAGCAAGACAATCGTCTTCACTGAGTGGATGATGCCGGGAAACAAGAAGCTTATCTTCGTGCTCCCGCGCAAGACCACGGGGGTTGCTTGGGCCGAAAAAAACGGCGGTCTGTTGCTGCAACTCATACCGGGCAGCGACACCGTTCTCCAACTTGCGATAGCCAGGGTAATACTGGAAAACGGTTGGGAAGACAGCGAATTCATCGAGCGCTGGGTGGCCAACGCATGGGAGATCGACGCCGGCATGGGGCGCGGTTCCCGGAACACCCCTTGGCAATGGCGTACCACTTGGGGGAAGCTGGGCGCGGATTTCCAGGAATACAAAGAGTGGCTGTTCCAGCAGCCCCACGCAGAGCTTGACCGGGCCGCCGAGATAACGGGTGTCCCTGCGGATAAGATCGTCCAAGCCGCCGAGATGCTGGCCAAGCCTGTGAACGGACAACGCCCCAAGGCTTCCTTCGCCTTGGAAAAGGGCAACTACTGGTCCAACAACTACGGGAACACCGCCTCCTTTGCCGCCCTTTCTTTGCTGTGCGGGGCGGGAAACCGCCCGGGCCAAGTGATCTCCAGGCTGGGCGGCCATCAGCGCGGCTGGATGGGCGCCGCCCCCTATCCCATCGACAAGTCCCCAAACAAGTTGCCGGGGCGCAGGCGGCAGGAGATCGACCTGGACCGGTGGGTGGAGGCCGGACAGGTGCGTTTCGCTTGGGTCATCGGCACAACCTGGATCAACGCCATGGCCGCGTCCCAGGAACTCTACGAGACCTTCCTGGGGATGACCAGGAGGAACGAGCACCAAGTCTCCACGACGGACGTGGACGAGGCGGCAGCTACACTGATTGCCCGGGCCGACAGCGGCGGCATGGTGATCGTGGATCAGGACATCTACCTCCAATCCCCCATCGGGGACGAACTGTCCGACATCGTGCTTCCCGCAGCCGGATGGGGTGAGAACGACTTCACCCGTTGCAACGGCGAGCGGCGCCTGCGGCTTTACTCCAAGTTCAACGATCCCCCCGGAGACTCCAAGCCCGACTGGTGGATCATTGCCCAGTTCGCCAAGAGGATGGGGTTCGAAGGCTACGACTGGCGGGACTCCAACGAGGTGTTCGAAGAAGCGTCGCGGGCCAGCCGGGGCGGAGTTCTCGACTACAATCCATTGGTCAGCTACGCCCAAGCGCAAGGCCGAAGGGCCCATGACGTGCTCCGGGATATGGGCACTACGGGCATCCAGACCCCTGTGCGCATGGTGAACGGCGAGTTGGTAGGCACCAAGCGGTTGCACGACTCCACTCTCGAGCTGGGTACGCCCGAGGGGCCGACGGTGCACCGGAAATGGCTCACCCACTTCAGCACCCACTCGGGCAAGGCTGTCCTCAACAAGTCGCCGTGGGAATGGTTCAGCGACTTCTACGAGCGCATCACCCCAACGGGCGACGAGCTGTGGGTGACCAACGGCCGCATCAACGAGGTGTGGCAGTCGGCGTATGACGATTCCCGTAAGCCTTATATTTCCCAGCGCTGGCCCATGACTCACGTGGAAATTCATCCCGATGACGCCGCGCCCCGCGGCATCGAAAGCGGCGACGAAGTCCTCATGGAAAGTGACGACATCCTGGTCCAAACGGGCGGTTTCACGTTGGTGAAGGGGGACGAATTCCTGTTCAGCAAGCTGGAGAAGAACGGACTGATCCGCCGCGGCAAGGGCCAAAGCAAGGCGGTGGCAGTCGTAACCGATGCTGTGCGGCCCGGCGTTCTGTTCACCAATTTCCTATGGGCCCCCGGTTGGCCCAACACCGAGGCCAACAGCTTGATTCACCGGGTGCCTGATCCCATAACCAACCGCTACCGTTTCAAGCTGGGTAAGGCCAGGATAAAAAAGACCGGCGAGTCGCCTTACAAGCACTCCTTCGAATCCATGACGTTCAAGTCTCGGACCATCGTTTAGGCGCAGTTCAGAAGTGTATGAAGAACGCCAGCATGACCCCGAAGCTGATGCCGCCAAGGGTGAACGCCGCCATGGCGTACTCGCCAACGTTAGGCTTGAGTCCGCGGGCTCTTTGACGCTGCCGTCCATAACTCCACCAGACCATGGCGCTCACGAACCAGATGACCGCGCCAATCAAGGCCCAGCTGAGATGCAGCAGTTGAATGTCGGTCCAGAAATCGGTGACGTTTCGAAAATAGATGACGCCGTCGGGGTTGGTGAACCGTTCAAACAGGTTGAACGACAGGACTACCGGCAGCAGTAGATGGGGTATCCCCAGCAGCGCGGCTATTATTCCCGCCACTCGCACCTCCGCCTGCTTGGAAACGAGCCACAGGAAAGGGGTGAAGTGGAGTAGTCCGACGCAAACCAAGACAATTATCGTAGGTACTGCCGGGAAGTAGGTGTAGGTCGGAGGAGAGCCGGAGGCGCCGACGGCGGTCGGAGACGGTTCGGGCAACCCCACTAAGCCAGGCGCGAGAAAATCGGTAACCAAGTAAAGAACAATGAAGGTCAGGGGTTTTATCAGCAGGGGTACAATCAGCACCCAACTAAAAGGGACCCACCACCGGTCCAACCGTTGCCAGCGTGTTGACTGTGTAGACTCAGCAGTGCGCAACGTTCACTGAGGCTGCCGTTCCTGCCACTCCCTCATGGTAAGCTCCAGCTTATGCTGGCGCAGGGCCATAGTCAGGTCGCCCCTGGTCCGCTCCAACACCCCGCGCATCATGTCGGTGCTGTGGCGTAGGCCCGAGGTGACGCCTTCCGGGAAATCTACCGTCACCAGCACGCTGTAGATTTCGTCCATTACATCCATCAGTTCCTGGCAGCGATCAAAATGGTCTCGCCGCAGCGAGTCCAGAATGTAACGTCGCAGTTCCCCGATAGCCTCCGCCAAGCCGTTCAGATAAGGCGGGGCGTCGATGCCCAGTTCCTCAGGTTGGGGGATGTCGCGGCCGGATATTACGGCCAGGGTTACGTTGGCCTCCGCGTACTCTTTGCGGGCGTCCGACAGGAAGGGGGCAAAGTAAATCTCAGGGGTGTCGCTGCGCATCGGTTCGGCGTCGGACAGCCGTTGCTTGGCGACGCCTATCAAGCGGACGGCTTCATCCAACTCGCGGCGATGCACCGCGCGTATGGCGTTGGCCGACAGGCGCGTCACCTCCCTGGAGATGGAGAGGCCCTGCTCCCGGGCGCTGTTGCGGAGGGTCAACCGCTCGATAGCCTTGGCGCCTATCGCGGCCAGTGAGTCTCCATAGGGCGAGGGCATCAGATCCGGCCTCCGGCCACCCTCATGGCTTCCACAAGTTCGGCGGCGGCCGCTTCCGGCTCAGGAGCCGCAGCCACGGCTGCGGTAACGCATACGGCATCAGCCCCGGCCTCCACCACCGGCGCAACGTTCGCAGCAGTGATGCCTCCAATCGCCACCAGCGGCACCCGGGCGATTTCCCTGGCCTCCCGCAGGCGCTCCGGCCCTTGAGGCGGCCTCCCCGTGCCCTTGGTGGTGGTCTGGTAAATGGCCCCGAAGGCTACGTGGTCGGCCCCCATTCTTTGAGACTCGACCAACTGCTCCATTTCTCTGTTGGACCGGCCCAGAATCTGGTGAGGGGCCAGCACTTGGCGGGCTTGTGCCACCGGCATGTCGGTCTGCCCGACGTGAATCCCTGCCGAACCGACGGTAGCTCCCAAGTCCACGTGGTCGTTCATAATCAGGAGGACGTCGTTGGCCAGGCAGAGTTGTTGCAACGGCGTAGCCAAGGAAAGTATTTCCCCCTTGTCCCTCAACTTGTCCCGCAATTGCAGCATCCTGGCCCCGCCGCGGACCGCCGCCCTTGCGATATCCATCGGGTCACGCCCTCCGGTAACCTCCGGGTCGATTATCACGTAAAGGCCCCTGACCTTGTCCGCCTGTTGCCGGCGAAGTACCGCGCCGATATCGTCCCACAGCCCGGCAAGGGCTTCGGAAAGTCCACGGGTCAGTTCCGCGTTGCCCAAGCCGCCGTACTGCGGTCTTTCCAGGGTCGCCAACAACGCTTGAGAGGTCTCGACCAGAGACAAGGAGTCGTTCAAGGTCAATTCAACGGTAGCCGGAGAGGCGGTCACGGAAGCCTGCGATTGCAAAGCTGAGGACAGGTTACGCAACCGGCGCAGCGCGCTGCCCGTGGCGTCTACGATTGGCGTGTTTTCTGTCAGACTGCTCAAGCAATGGACCAAGCTCTCCAAGCAGCTATTGCGCAGGGGGTCGGGAGTTGTCATATATCCAGACCTTTGGGGAGGCTCCCGTCACGGGCGGCGTCTATTGTCTGCCGCACCGATTCGGGCATATCCACCCCGTGACGAGTGAAGCTTTGTTCGACGTTGCGCCCGATATTGCGGGGGTCACGGTAATAGTCCAAGGACGCCGGGTTCGACGGAGCGCCCGCGTGGGTGGAATCCAATGTTTTGCCCATGGCGAAATTGGACATGCGACGCTGCAAATCGGTGCTTTGGCAGTGTTGGCACACCGGGTCCAATTGAGCGCCGATAGACCGGGTGAAGAACGAAGACACTTCACCGCAACTCTGGCACCTGTACTCATAGATTGGCATGGTTGGTGGCGGGAGTTTACGGCAGGTCCGTTAACTCTTTACGCATTTCATTAAAGTCGGGCGTTACCTGGCCGCCCATTTCCTGTTTGATGCGGCCCATGAAACTGTCCAAGGCCTGCGGGCTGTCTTCATTCACGTCGGTAAGCGTTTCCGCGCTGGGCGCCCAGTTCAGGCTCTCTCCCCACGAACGGTGAAAAGCAAACCCGGACATCAGCTTGGTCAGGCCGGTGTTGCCGCAACCGCGGCAGGCCGGGTCGGACTTTTGGGACCAAGTGTAAGACAGGACTGAGGTTACTTTCTGGCATTCCTGGCACCGGTAGTCGTGTACAGGCATAAGACTGCTTTCCCAATGCTAAATGTTTCGATGTCATTGTAGCATGGGCCGCCCATGCCTAGAAGATGACCGGGCTGATAGACCATGGTCTGTGCAAAGTCGGCATCAATTCAAAGTCCGTTCGTGGTGAGCTTGTCGAACCATGAACGGACAGCCCTTCGACAATCTCAGGGCGAACAGTTGGATTTTGTTAACACCCCTTTAAATCCGGCCAGTTGTACTCATCCCAAGTCGCCTGCTACAAGGGCCACTACAAGAATCCGATGACCGACGCCAAGGTCGAGGACAAGTTCTGCTCCTTAGGCCACCGAACATTTGGCCGCCGATGCATAGGCTCCCTGTTGGAATGCCTGTGGCGTCTGGACGAGGCCCAGGAGCTGAGCAAATTGCTGCGGCTGACGCGGGTTGAGTAAACGGGCGACACATGTCTATCAGGACAGTTATGCAGGCGAAACTGGAGGGGCGGAGTCGATCCTGGCAAAAAGCTCCTCGAGCTTCCAATCAGTTCCACCCGCACAACGTTTCGCAGACTGATACAGATCTTTAAGCTGACTGTACCTTTTTTCATCCCCAAAAACGGAGTCACTATGCTCTGCGTAATCTATTTCATTGCCTTCCTTGTTGAGCACAGACAGTTTTGTTTCGGTCGCTATACCGATGCTCTGTGATGAAATCAACACCGACAAATTTCCGAAGGCGGCAATAAAAGTCCCCTCGCTGGCAGAAGTTTTCCATGGCACTCGATTTTGCGCAGTGCGCTCGGTGAGTTTAGCAATAATATCGCTCATTTCTACCATTGCTATACCTTCCTCTTATCGCCTGAAGATGTCAGCACTCTGCAGTGTTTCGAGGTTCTGTTGAACATCATTCAGAATCTCATCAAATTTGGGCAACTCATCAGGCTTTCCGTCTTTGTTCCCATGGCCGAACTTTCTTACTTCATTCTCTATGTCGGAAATTTTGGGGATAGCTTCAGACAAGGCGGTTCGTATATCGCCCAATTCGGTGGGCATTCTCTCATAAATGTCACTCAGCATCCTTCTCAGATACTGATATAACTCCAATGCAGAATTCCAATATCCCACTTGGTGCAGCAATTTCAGACGGCTTATCAGTGCCACCGCCCGCTCAACGTCCATTACGCTCAGCGTCCGTGTCAGTGCCCGTTGCGCCTCATTCGCAGCAGTTTCCGCTGACTTGGCGGCCCGGCGGGCTAGAAAAGCGAATATCAGTCCCACGATGCCCGCAACCAGACCGCCTATGCCGACGGCAAGGCCAAGCCAATCCACCAAATTCCCCATTGGAGCAATAGTACCATTTGCTCACTTATGTTATATCGCAAGCAGGGCCTGAAACTTGCGCATTAAACCCGCTCCTTATGCCGAGACCTCCTGATGGCGGGGGTGGAAGCCGGAGTGGTCCTCGAAGGCGCCGGTATCAGGGAATATCTGGTGGTAGAGGCCGCGGGTGCGGGCCTTGATTGTCTTGCTGACCCGCAGGTACAGGGCAGTGGGGTCGTCCTGCTGTTCTTGGTACATCAGGCTTTGCAGCGGGCTGCCATCTTCCAACTCCCAGACGCACAGGTACTTGAGTGCGCCTTCCCCTTCTTCCAGCTTGAACCGCCGAGCGCTGATGTAGCCGAGAATCTCCATCCGCTCTGGCAGGTGCTGCTCGTTGTACCACTTGTTGAATTCTGCTTCGTCCTCCGGGTCAACGTCCATGGTGACAACCAGTACCGTGCTGCCGGTGGGCTGCGTCGGGGCATTGCCGTTTCGGTCCTGCATAGCTGTCGCTCCTTTCAGATTGTCTGTTTACCACCCTCGCTCCCCCGCTTAATGCATCACCAGCCCGCCGTCAACGTTGAATGACTGGCCGGTGATGTTGCGGGAGCCGGGGCCGGACAGGAACCGTGCCATGGCCGCTATGTCCTCCGGCTCGTTGGCCCTCCCGATCGGTATCCTGGCGTCACGGGCTTGGGCCAACTCTTCTATGGTTATGCCGGACGTTGCGGCGCGGCCTGCCATGGTCTCTTCGCCCATTGCGGTCAAGGTCGCGCCGGGGCAGATGGCGTTTACGTTAATGTCGTGCCGCCCCAACTGGTGGGCGGCGATCATGGTCATGGCCAGCACCGCCCCTTTGCTGGCGGCGTAGGCCGCGTTGGATGTCCCGGAATAGCCCTTACCGGCGATGGAGGCTATGTTGATGATGCGCCCGCCTCCGCCCTGTTCGATCATCTCCCGCGCGGCCCGCTGCATACCGAAGAAGACTCCCTTGGCGTTAACCCGGTGTATCCGGTCCCAGTCCTCCTCAACCACGTCCATGATATAGAGGTACTTGGTCACCCCGGCGTTGTTGACCATTATGTCGATGCGGCCGAAAGTCTCTTTCGCTTGGGCGATCATGCGGTCGATGTCGTCGACGTTCCCCATGTCGGCGGGAACAGCCAGGCTCTGCCGCCCCAACTCCTTCACCGCCGTCGCCGTGTCTTCGACTGACTCGGCGTTGATGTCGGAAACCGCAATGTGGGCCCCGGCTTCAGCCAATTGCAACGAAATGGCCCGTCCCATCCCCCTGCCCGCTCCGGTGACCACCGCAATCTTGTCTTCAAGCTCCATCATGTCCTCTCTTGTTCAAGCGGTCCCGCTCAAGTTGGAAGCAAGGCCGAGTGTAGTTTAGGCCCCTTTAGCTGTCAACGAAAACCCAATACGAGGGTGTGACTAAAACTGGTTGGTCGGATGGGAGCGCGGGCGTCCCGCCCGCCATATCCCATACCGAACACTTCCGCGTCGTATCCTGGACTTGTCGGACTTTTATCCTGAGAAATAAGCTCCGGAACTCTTATGACATTTGCTGCTTTCCAAATACGCCAACGCCGCATTACCATACTACTTGCCGTGCATGGAACTTGCCGTGCATGGAAACTGTCTCAAAACACTGCGCAGCACCTAACAAACACTGCGAGCACCCAACAAACACGATAGGGCACCCAACCCGTCATTCCCGCGCAGGCGGGAATCCATAGGGCGCCAAACCCGTCATTTCCGCGCAGGCGGGAATCCATAGGGCGCCCAACCCGTCATTCCCGCGCAGGCGGGAATCCATAGGGCGCCAAACCCGTCATTTCCGCGCAGGCGGGAATCCATAGGGCGCCAAACCCGTCATTCCCGCGCAGGCGGGAATCCATAGGGCGCCAAACCCGTCATTTCCGCGCAGGCGGGAATCCATAGGGCGCCAAACCCGTCATTCCCGCGCAGGCGGGAATCCATAGGGCACCCAACCCGTCATTCCCGCGCAGGCGGGAATCCATAGGGCACCCAACCCGTCATTCCCGCGCAGGCGGGAATCCATAGGTTTACGCCATATTCGAGTGGAGGTTAGCAGGGCAGGTTAGTTTTGAGATAGTCACATAGTGATCCTGCCGTTCAGGGAACCGGACCGGCGCCTGTGGCTGAAGCATCATGGAATCAACGACACAGGATGACACAATTACAGCAAAAGCCTGCACAGAGAGTGCGTCAAACTGGTCTGAAACTGCACAAATATCGATAAATCCATGTCGGACGCCAAAGCTGAATGACACATAAAGACACAAAATGATACGGAAATCAAAAAAAATCAGCCCCGTCTCCCTCCACGACCTCTGCACACTCTTCTGACCGGCGCCCAGCCGGAATTTACGACTGTCACGGGAATTAACACTTGTGCTAAAATAGGCCCATGCAACCTTCACAAGAACCTCCAATACACTGGGACAGCAACCGCCGGAGTATGAACCTGACCCTCATCTTCGCCCTCATAGTTGCAGCGTTTGGTCTAGCCAGTGTGCTGGGCGTGACGGGACAACCGGATAATGGCATGGTCTTGGTCTTGGTCTTGGGGCTGGCAGTGGCGGCTTACAGTTGGCTTACCACCGCCAAGCATTACATGATATTCCCAGGCTACATGGTCATCATGTTCGGGACTCCTCGAAAGAGGGTTATACCGTTCCATCAAATTTCCCACGTGGAATTTTTGAGCCTGCCCTCCATCGGCGACCGGCTCCGTTTGCGTATGGCCAATGGGCGAAGCCTCATGTTGCAACCTCGGGACTCGGAAACTTTCCACGACCGGCTGGAAGAGGCCTTGAGCAGTTTCCACGCCGCCGGCGCCCGGGACTATATAGAAGGCGAAAGTTCCACCACCGGAGACGAGACCTGACGGGATGATGGGCCGTTGCCGCGTCACTCCGTCATTCCCGCGTCACTCCGTCATTCCCGCGTCACTCCGTCATTCCCGCGAAGGCGGGAATCCAGCCCCCGACCGCGCGGGGGTGATGTTCATTTATACCGGGCAATTCCAGGCTCCCGCAAGTGAGGCGTGCCGATCTATGACTTGGGCTGAGACCATCGTACAAAGCTTGAAGAACTGGGATACCTCGTTAATCTCCTACGTGCCCGACACGTCCATCCATCAAGTCACCAGCATCATTGATGAGGACCCTTTCTTTCACTTGGTGTCGGCGGCCCGAGAAGAAGAGGCCATCGGCGTTGCCGTCGGCTCCTACGCCGTCGGACGCAACGCCGCGGTGTTCATGCAGTCCAGCGGGTTTGGCAACACGATTAACGCCATCGCAAGCCTTTGTATTCCCGCCCGCACCCCCATACCCATTTTCATAAATCTGAGGGGCGGCCCCGGGGAATTCAACATTGCGCAGATACCCATGGGCAAGACCACCCGTCCAATCCTGGACCTATTGGGGCTGGTCCACTTCACCATCGACGACGATTATCGCTTGGACACCTTGTTGGACGGAGCGATGAAGCTTTGTTACGCCGGGCGGCAGCCGGTGGCGATTTGTTTGACCCAGATGCTGCACGGAGGCAAGCGTGTTTAGACTGGAGGCCACGAAACTTGTCCTGAGCCACGCCGGCAACTATCCCATCGTGGCCAACCTTGGGCCAACCAGCGACGAGCTTTGGCACGCGGGTCACCGGGACCGCAACTTCTATACCTACGGCAGCATGGGATTGTGCTCCTCCATCGCCTTGGGTATGTGCATGGGCACCGACGAGAAGGTAATCTCCCTCGACGGCGACGGGTCTATACTGATGAACCTGGGAACCATCGGCACAATTGGCCGGGAACAGCCCAGGAACCTTGTGGTGGTGGTTTGGGACAACGAAGAATGGGGGCAGACGGGGCATCAGCCCAGTCACACTGCTAACGGGACCGATCTGGAGCAAGTCGCCCAGAGCTGCGGCATCGCAAACACCGCCACCGTCTCCGACCTGGAAGAGTTGGAAGGGGTATTCCTGAATGCCCTCCAAGGGGAGGGCCCGTGGTTCATCGTAGCCAAGATACAAGAGGCCGAATACCTGCCGGTCGCTCCCGTCGAACCGGAATTCACCCTTTACCGCTTCCGAAATTCCTTCGCCAGTTAGACCTTCCTCATCCGTGTGCGTGGAGGATTACCGATAGCGGGGAAAAGTAACCTCCACCGCCTTGGGCCGAAAGAACGTATGGACAGCGAACCTGGACCGTCCGCTTCCGCCGCGACTGCAGGAGACGAACCTTTCCGGGGCTTGCAGTCCGGCCAATTCGTCACCAAAACTCGCTTGGAGCGCATTCTGGACGCCAGTGCTCCTGCCCCTTCCTTACCCGCGTCCACTGTGTACCTGAAACCCGGCAAGCTAAGTGATTTTCTTGCGTCACAAGGCGTCGCCGGGGCCGAGTGGCAAGACCGGCTTGCCGGTTTGGACCGAGGGGTTTTAGAGTCGGACACGGGTATCACTGCCTTCCGCTGCGGAAACGAAGCGCTGGTCGTCGTGCCTCCCTTCCCGGTAAAGGCCAATCAACTCTCCGGCCATTGGGAGCCCTCGCCTCTGCTGTCGATTTTGGAGGCCGACTACACCATCGGCGTGGTGTTGCTCCGGTTGGGACGTTTCTCGGTGGCCGTTTACCAAGGGGACCGCCTGCTGTCCTCCAAGACCGATGCCCGGTACGTGAAAGGGAAACACCACGCGGGGGGCACGTCTCAACTCCGGTTCCAGCGAATCCGCGAAGGTCAGATACGCAAGATTTACGACAAGACTTGCGAAGTTGTACAAGTGCAGTTTGCGCCTTATGCCCGCGAGTTGGACTACGTTTTCTTGGGGGGAGAGAAAATAACTCTCAACGGCTTGTTGAAAGTTTGCCCCTCTTTGCGGCGGTTTAGCCAAATCACCTTGGGCCGGCGCATCAATGTGCGCGACCCGAAACGTGATACTCTGGACGAATTGCCCGCCATATTGCGGGAGAGCAGGGTGTACAGCTTCCAATGGACCTGACCGTGGAGAACGCCAAGAGCGCAGATCGTACTTCCATGGAGTTGAAAGACCGGAGAATCTCTGCGGCATCTGCGGTGAACAGCTCGCAGGAGTCGCTGGACCTCCTTGGGTTCGACCAGATTCGCACCCAAGTGGCGGCCCACACCCGCACTCATATCGGTCGCGAACTGGCCGAGTCGCTCACCCCTTCCCAGGACTTGCTGGAAATTGTCAACCGGCAGCAAGAGACCGCCGAAGCTAAACAATACTTGGAGCGCGGCGGCGCACTGGAATTTGGCCCAGGGATAGACCTTCGGGAATACGTCCAACGCGCGCTTTTGGGCGGCCTCATTCGCGGAGAAGAACTCTACGCGGTTCACGAGTTGATTCACGCGGCCCGTTACGACCGGGACAACCTGTCCCGCCACGAGGAATTCCCGCTGCTGTCCGCCTATGCGGAGAACATTCCCGACCTTACTCCGGTCTACATGGCTATTGCTGCTGCAATCAGCCCCTCCGGCGAAGTGCTGGACGATGCAAGTCCGGCTTTGCGCCAGATGCGCCAGGAATGCCGTGACATTCAGCAGCGGCTGAACCAGATAATGGAGCGCAGCCTGCGCCGGTTCCAAAGGCTGGAGGTGGTGCAGGAGCCGTTGATAACCCAACGCAACGGCCGCCTTGTCTTGTTGATCAAAGCCGAGATGCGGCAGCGGGTGCCGGGCATTATTCACGATGTCTCCGACAGCGGGGCAACCGTCTTCATTGAACCGATGGGCGCTATTGACCAAGGCAACCATTGGAGGGAAGCTCGGCTGGCCGAAGAGAGGGAGGTTGAACGGGTGCTCCGGCAGTTGTCCAATCTGGTGAGCCAAGCGGGTGAGGACTTGTTGCTCACCTTGGACTTGGTGGCTCGGCTGGACCTGAGCATGGCCAAGGGCCGTTACTCCATAACGCTGCGGGCTACCGCTCCCCAAGTTACAGACCCTCCGGTAGATGAGCGGCGTATGCGGCTGAGCGCCGCTCGCCATCCCTTGCTCACCGGCGCCGTCGTGCCCATCAGCCTACAACTCGGAAGGGAAAATCAGGTGATGCTGATTACCGGTCCCAACGCCGGTGGCAAGACCGTCGCCCTGAAAACCGTGGGTCTGCTGACGTTGATGGCCCACGCCGGCCTGCACGTGCCGGCTGAAGAAGCCTCCTTTCCCATGATAGACGCTGTCTACGCGGACATCGGCGACCAACAAAGCATCGAACAAGCCCTGTCTACCTTTAGCTCTCACGTCAAGAATCTCCTGTCCATCATGGGTCAAGTCACTCCCTACTCGCTGGTGTTGGTGGACGAGTTGGGTACCAGCACCGACCCTGAGGAGGGCGCGGCCCTTGGCGCAGCCATTCTGAGCCACTTCCAACGCCAGGGACCGTTGTTGATAGCCACCACTCACCACCGGGGCGTCGCCCGTTATGTGCAGGAATGTCACGGCATGGTCAACGCCAGCGTTGACCTCGACCCCCAGACCTTGGCGCCTACCTACCGGGTTACTCAAGGCGTACCCGGACGTAGCTACGCCTTGACCATCGCCGCCGGGCTCGGGTTGCCATCAGAGATCATTGAGGAAGCACGTTCCTGGATGTCGCCGACGGACCAGGTTATAGAAAACTTGCTGGGCGAAATCCAGGAAGAACGGACGATTGTCGACCAACTGCGCCACGAAGCAATCGAGACCGTAGCCCTATCCAAGCAACAACAAGCTGAAGTGGAAGAACGGTTGTCGTCCATCGAAGCCGTCAAGGCGGAGATGCTGGAGGACACCCGTCAGGAATTGATGGACCAAATCGCCGATTTATTGGACCGTTTGCAGCAAGCGGAGCGTGCCCTGGACCAGTCCGAGTCACGACAGAACATCCAGGAACAACGGTCCCAGTTGCAGGAAATCTCCCGGCAGGTCCGCTCCGCCCAATGGCAGCCCATCGAAGTAAAGAGGACGCCTTGGCAGGAGAAGTTGATCAGTGGCGACAGGGTCTTCATCCGCGGTATACCCCGGCCTGTGGAAGTCATCAGCCCGCTGGACACCGAAGACCAGGTAGAGGTCTTGTTGGGCACCATGCGTGCCAGGATTCCGGTGTACCAACTGGAACGCCCCGCCGGAGCCCATGCGGTCGCCGCGCAGCAGGGCGTCTATTTCGACCGCCCCTTGCGCCGTGCGGCAACATCGGAGATAGACCTCCGGGGGTTGCGGGTAGAAGATGCGTTGCTCAAGGTGGAAAGCTTGTTGAACGACGCGGCCCTGGACGGCGTGAATGAGCTGCGCATTATTCACGGCAAGGGCACCGGCGCCCTGCGGCGGGCCATCAGGGAGTACCTGAGCAGCCATCCCCTGACAAAAAGGCCGCCCTTCGACCCCGAGACCAGCGACGACGGAGTGACCGTGGTGGAACTGAGGTAGCTAGGTGAAGAATCTTCGGCAAGGTTAACCATAGCGATTGCGGGCCTCTCACCGCAACACTTGGGTAATGTTGCCCATAGTGAGAGTGTAGTCTGGAAAGGTCCGCACTTCGAAGTAGTCGAGCCTCATATATTACAGTGAGGACCCGGCAATGGATCTTCAGAAGTCACGAAACCGGAATTGCTCGACCGGCAACGCCCACTATACGGTCAAGGACTGAAATAACCTCCGGGTCAATCTCGTCTACTTCCACATGATCAACCAGAAAATGGTAGTCGGACTTCGCCAGCCCTCCGGACATTCCGGTTCTGTTGAAAAAGGCCTGAAAAAGCGGCGCCAGAAATTCTTCAGAGACTTTGGTGTCGTCATCCCAAGGTGAAGACTGACCCAATACGTGGCGGGCATTTTCCACGTCGGAAATGGCTTCTTCCATACCTGAACGAAACAGAGGCAATTCAGCATCAACCCAACGCAACAATGACTTCCTGCTGCTGAGATAATTTTCGATTTCCCGCTTCCGCCAGCTATGCTCTTCCAAGACGTCGCTGCCACTGGCAGGCAAATTCAGCCGGTCAAACAAAGCGAATCCCCGCAAGCCGGGACAAGCCTCTCGCAACCCGTAAAAGTGATGGCGAGCCTGCATTGGTAGATTGCCTACGTAATGAACGAAAGGACGTTCCAGCACATTGTCCGCCTGATGCCCCAAGCGGCGGGCAAAGGCTTGCAGGACCGTCAAGTCGGTGGAGCCTTCGAGATACAGCACCCAACCCGCTTGGGCGGCTTGCAGGTAACTCTCAAATCCAATTTCCGCCAGTGACTTCACGACTTGAGCGCCTCTGCCGGCTATCCGATGGGGGGCGCCCACGAAAGCCATCACGGTGTGTCGGTCGCCAGCCTCGTTCAAAATTACCTCTGAATGAGTGGCAATGAGCAACTGGCTGCGCTGGCGAGCAGCTGTCTCTGTTATTGCCCCATAAATCTGCCGCTGGCGTAGGATTTCCAAGTGGGCGTCCGGCTCGTCGAGCATAATTACCGAATTCGGATGCAACAGCATGTAGGCTGTCAGCAACAGAGTTTGCTGGAATCCACGGCCCGACGACGATAAGTCCAGTTCCAAATTTGCCATGCGCCCGTCTTTGTAACGCAAAGAAATTTCCCCGCGTTCCGCATTGTATTGCGGCTCCAGAATAGTTGCCCCGAATAGCCGAAGCATCTGCGGTACAAGCACGTCTTCCCACTCGCGACGATGTTGGACGAATACCTGAAAGCAAAGGTTCCGCAAGACCTCTGCTGTGCGTCCTTGCCCCAACAGCACATTGACTGTCCCCGGTTGAAGCATGGCTTCAGACGAAGACAAGCCCGACATCGGAGGCAAAAAGGCGACCTGTTCCTCGAAGGCCTCCGCAGGTATCGGCATCCTGGTCTCAATGCCGTCGGCAGACTCGGACCGCAATGGACGACAGTAGAATGACTCAGAGTTCGCATAGTCGAATTCCAGTCCGCAAGTCCAGTCAGTTCCAGCCTTGGAAATTCCGGTGACAATCACCTCCATTCGAATATTGCTGGTCCCACCATTTTGCCGATTCGCCTCTCTGGTACGCAGACCTCGCCAAAGCAGGTTGGCATGGCTCACTGGCACTGAGAACAAGTCGAGCCGGTTGATGGAAACCCCAGGGCGCCGCATCTCGTCGGCTGGCACCATCCCCCAGCGGTCTCTCCACCGCCTAAGTCCCAATTCCCAAAGGGCCAGGGCTTGCAATGCGGTTGTTTTCCCTGAATCGTTGGGTCCAACGAAGACCACCACGTCTTCCAGATCAACCGTAATGTCTTCAAATTGTTTGAAGTTGCGAACCGTGATGTTGCTCAACATCCTAATCACTGGCGCCTGCATCCAAGCTGCTGGGATTATACTATCCTGTTTATTCCGCCCAAGGAAAGCCCATGAAAAATCCGATTGCTGCCAACGCGCGGTCTACGGAGATGACACTACGAGGGAGTGCCATCAACAATCTTGTTTTTCGATGTCTTTGAAGCGAACCGTTGTGACCATGGTGCCTTCCGAAGGACACTACACTAATGTTGCATTAGGATAAATATATCCTTGGTGATACCATCAGTCCAGAGCCGTTGACACTCCGAATGGTGGTTAGTCGGACTGTTAATCCCTGCCGCTACCTCCCCTGGAACCAGGGGCGCCGTTTGTCCGAAAAAGCCCGGATCCCCTCCTGGAAGTCGTTGGTAAGGGCTATCCCGCTGATTGCCTCGGTTTCCGCGTCCAATTGCGCCGCCAGGTCCGTGTCCCAAGAGGCATCGAACAAGGCCTTTACGCGGCCGTAAGCAACCGTGGGACCTTCAGACAGCCGGATGGCTGTCTCCAGGACATGCCGGTCGAGGTCAGCCGAGGGGCACACCTGGCTGACAAGCCCTATCTCCAACGCCCTCTCGGCGCTCGTTGGCTGGTTGGCCAAGTAAAGCTCCATCGCCCTGCCTGCGCCTACCAAGCGGGGCAGGAAGTGGGTCGATCCGCCGTCGGCGGTGGCCCCAATGTTGCCGTAGGCCATCAGGAACCTGGCGTCGCTCGCCGCCATCCGCATGTCGCATCCCAGCATCAAGCTGAACCCCGCTCCCGCGGCGACGCCGTGGATGCTTGCGATCACCGGCTTCTCCAACCGACGGATTTGCAGAACAACGTCTTGGTGCAGGGCCCCCGCCAGCCTCTCCAAGTGTTGGTGCAACGCTTCCGCGCCGCCTTGGTCGAACTGATCCTTGAAGTCCTTCACGTCCGCCCCGGAACAGAAAAACCCGCCCGCCCCGGTGATTATCACCGCTCGCACCTCTGCACTTCGGCAGGACCGAATGGCTTCGCCCAATTCGTCTACCATCTCAGGGGTGAGAGCATTGCGGGACTCCGGGCGGTTCAAAGTAATGGTCGCCACGCCGCCCTGCTTTGTGAAACTAACTTCGTTGCCTGCCATGAGATATACCTCTTGGTCTCAAGAATGACGCTTGGTCTGGTCGCCGCTATCGCTCCATATCCAGGTCTTCGGATATCTCTTCCAACTCGAACCCGCCGACAGCCAACTCCGGAGCCCAAGTAACTTGGTCGGACGACCATCGCACGGTGGGGCGTCGCTGTGACCCCACGCCGATGACGTTGTTGATTACCCTCAACACATTGTCGTTCATACGCAGCGTATTGGGTCTGATGGGTTCGGCAACCCGTCCGTCGCGTATTACGTAGGAATCCCCCACCACCGTGCCGCTGAAGTCCCCGGCGGATAACCCGTTGATCGGATAGGTGTACCAGATGCGGCCTATGTAAACGCCGTCGCCAACCAAACGAAGCAACTCCTCCCGCGACATCGGTTTGTTGCCATGCACAATGAGGTTTGTTGGCACTATGCCCGGCGGAGAAGCGAAGTCCCGTCCTCCGCCGTTGCCGGGACGAAATCCATTGCGGGGCGCGATGGCTTGGCCGAGTTGGTTTGGATCGACTCCCAGTTTGTCCCTTCCCCTCGGATCGTGCAGGATACGTTGCGTATTGTAATGGTCGGACAAAAGCCCCGCCAACACCCCGTCCCGTATGAGATCGGTGCGCCCGGTTGAGAGACCCTCGTCGGTAATCGCCTTGGAAGCAGCCAACCCTGGTGCGGCACCGTCGTCGTAGATATTCAATTGGGACGATGCGACCGATTGCCCAAGCCGTCCCATGAAAGGGGAAACACCGGCATAGAGCATGTCCAATCGGAGACCGGGCATCAAAATCCATTCCAATATTTCGGCCAGAGCCTGTGGCCCCAGAATCACCCGGTATGCTCCCGTGGAGACTCGTACACCGCCCATGGAGTCAATCGCGTTCCTGGCCGCCTCCGCCGCCGACTCGCCATCGAAGTCCAGCCACCGGGAGCCCACCGACCACCCGCTCCCCTTGGCCGCCTGCTGCTCCACCATGGCGGTGGCGGAAGACATTAACAAGGTCGATTCATCGGTCTGCACCCGGGGCATGTGGGTGGAAGCAATGGCCATGCGCTCCTGTAACGCTACCAGGTCGCCCCCCAGAATCAAGCCCAGTCTGCCCAGCGTTTCCGGGGATTCAGCTATTTCCAGCAGGTCTTCCGACGACTGGAACACTTCCAAGGCTCGGTCTACCATACGCCATCCGGCGCTCACCAACCGGCCGTTGCTCATGCGCATGATGACTGGGTCGTGGTTCTTATCAACCGTGGCGGTTGGGGACGCCCCGGCATTGCCTCTACCGCTGCCGATAACTTGAGTCGCCATCGGCAAGCTAACGTACTCCGGGTCCCGGACCGCGCCCTGACGCGCTTTGTCCAACGCCCGCTGCACTCCATCCAGCGACAAGTCCGTTGGCTCGCTGCCAAACCCGGTCATGACACCGTCGGAGGAGCGGAAAGCCACCCGGAGACCCAGCCCGTAGGACTCCACCGACTTCACCTCTTCTACCCCGTTGCTGGGTATGTGAGAGGTGTAGTTCAACCGCACGGTAAAATTGCCGTTGGCGGAAGCAAAGACCTCCGCTTCTGCAACGTCAGACTGAGCCGAGACGTAAGCCAGAGCCTCTCGTGTAGCGGTGCGTAACTTGCTCAAGGGAATCATGCCCAATGCACCCTTAGTCTCGTTGAATTGTGGATCTTTATTCCAGCAACGGCTCCAACTTGTCTAGGAGTTGTTGCACATCCTTCAACCCTAATTCAACCATAATGGGGGTATCCCAGTTTTCGTAAAAATTGATGTGCAGACTGTCGGCAACGCGGAACAGAGTGGACAACCTATCGTCTCCCGTTTCCTCCACCAATCTGCTCACTATCTGGCGAAGCGCAGGGTGGCTGGTATGAGTCCAGTCTCGCTGCTCCGCGATAGCTTTAACCATCTGGGCCGCCGCTCCCCAACCCTTTTCAGAGGCTTGTACGACGTCCCCTAGAGCCAATTCCTCGTAGGCTTTGTTTAAGAACTGTCTGCTTGCAGCGTTGTATTCCTGGTGTCTATTCAAATGTCTCCTTCCTACCCCGGAAGTGCGGGATCTTGTGAATCAAAAACTGCACCCGTTTTTAATAGGTCGGGAACCGGCATTAACCTTTCGTTTGGCGTATCCACGGCCAAAAGCATTCCCTGCAACATATAAGCGCCGAGCAACGGTTCGGTATCTTCATTGGCGAACACCACCAAGGTGATTTCCGACTGATTACCGATACGTACCCATGTGCGCCCTACCTCCCGTTCTATGTAGCTGCCGTCAGCCATGATGAAGTTGAACTACGTATGGGGTTGCACACCCAAGTCCCTCAGGACGTCGCCGGGAATCCTGGTATATCTTGCTCCGGTATCGACCAAAAGTCGACATTCTCGAATTGCTGGCCTTGAGCCCCCCTATTTCCACCGGCACTGCGAATGTTCCATCAGGTCTCCTGAAATGCCCGTCTTGTGGCTCGCCCGGATAACCATCTGGACGCGCCGGTCCCTGAAGTCTAGCCCGGCCCGGTGAGCCGGGCGACACCCCGCATAGTCGGCCCGCCATTGCTCATGCGCTTTGCCTGCATCGGCTGTCCCTTGCCGCAGTTGGGAATCGGGTTCACCCGCAGGTCGTTGCCCACCGCGTCGATCGAAGTGAAATAACTGCGGGAATCGGAGGTAATGCCGCCGTCCCGGTACAGTTGACCCAACTGCCCGTTTTTAATCTCGTAGACTTTCACTGCCGTAATCCTGAAGTTCTCACGGGACTCGGCTATGGACGGCGTGCGATGCCCGGATATGTAGTAACCCGATTCAACCTCCGCGATGATGTCGCTCGGCTCTTGCTGCCCCGGGGCGAACACTGTGTTCGTCATACGAATCAATGGTACGAGATGGGCCTCGGTGGCGCGTGTGGACCCGTTGGCTTGGACTCCCATGATGGCAGCGGTCTGACGGTTATTCAAGAACTCCTCAAGGACGCCGTCGCGGATGATGTAAGCCCTCCGCGGAGGGGTGCCTTCGTGATCATACCTGAACGACCCGTACCCCTCCATCAAAGGATCTGAGAAAGCGGTGACCAACGGCGATGCTATCTGCTGCCCTATCTGATTATCTTCAAGACTATTCAGGAACCAGGAGCGTCCGGCGTAAGCGGTCTCGTACTTCAAGGCCCGGTCCAGCTCGGAAGGGTGCCCCACGACCTCGTGGACCAGCAGCGTGTTGAAGTGAGGATCGATGACGACCACCACGTCCTTGTCGGGAGGTTTCAATGGTGGGGCCGCCGCCACTTCAGCCGCGTCGGCCCCCAGCTTGGAGCAGAAGTCGATAAAGTTCGGCAGCACAATTGGCCCGTTGTTGTAGCCGTCCGTTAGTATCTCCCAGCCGCGCTGATGCCCGGTGAAGTCGTAGAGTTCGAAACTACCGCTCTCTCCTTCACAAATGGTAATCACGAACCCCTCGGTTTGGGCGAAGCTCTGGTCGATGTCCGCGCCGTCGGAACTGAAAAACATCTCGCGGAGGAGAAAGGTGGAAGAGGATGCAGCCGCATATACTATCCGGCTGCTCTGGCTCTGGGCCGCCTTGCACCCGTCCACGGCCATAGCTACCGTGTCCCTCAAGGGAACGGACCGAGGGTCCACGACGTACGCTGCGGACACCGAGTCCTGGACTATCGCCACAGGAGCAAGGTCAGCCGAGACCAAGCTATCGCCCAAGCTGCCGAACCGGCCCTTGGATAGATTCTTGAGGCGGGCGCTGGCTCTTGCTCTCTGGTGGGCTTGTTGTATGCCTTCCCACACCACTTCCTCGATGTTGCCGGCATCGGCGGCCCCAAGGATGCGGCCATAGTAGCCGGATGCGCTTATTCTGCCCCCCGCGATGACCCGGACGCCAAAGTCGAAGGAATAGTCCTCGCTACTGGCCTTCTCGCTGCCGTTCTCGGCCACCGCGCCCTTCTCTTCCTTTACTTGGATGCGAAGGTCGCAATACCGCAACCCCTGCAATCGCTTGGCCCTCTCGCCAACCAACGACGCCAGGTTGGGGCGCATCCGGTCAAGTATGTCTACGGTTATGAAAGGGGGCATGGCAGGTCACCTATTCGTCGAAAAGTTTTCGGATAATGCAAGTAACGAGTAGAATCATAGAATGTATCCGCATCACAAGTCCGCCAATCTTCCAACCCCAAGGCGTAACGAATAGCGGCGTTTATTGCCCGAATTTTGTTCCGCCCTAAGTGGGTGATAAATTCCTCAAGGGAATCCTGTGAAATGGTAACCAAGTCATCCACATTGACAACACTACCCCGGGGCATTCCGTCCTCTGGTCCCAACGGGACCTCAACCCGGATCCCTCTTATTCGGGTAGTGGCAGGTGCGACCGTCACTGAGGAACGGGACCCGTAAACCGACTCCCGGGAAACCAGAACCACAGGACGCCGACCCGCCCGACCTGGCAAGGTCGTCCACCAAACATCACCACGCGTCACTGCTTAGGTTCCTCGCCCTCAAACTCCTCGTCCCAAGGCACTTTTGCCAAGGTCTTCATGCTGACTTGGTATACCCATTCATTCATATTGGCTTCCGTTTCTTGATCGAAAAACTCCTTAAGCTCATCAAGATTCTCTTTCGTCGGAGCTCGCCTCCCAACGTACTCCTCGACAGCCGCGCGGAAAAACTGGCTTCTCGTAAGCTTAGCATCACTTTCCAAGCGCATTTTTCCCGCCGCCTGAAACACGTCATCCGGGAGGGTTATCGCTACCCTGACCATATTTTCACGCCCATTCCCAATATTTTGCCGTCCCCAAAATGCCTAACCTAGGGAGTGTCGTCAATTGCATATTTCCGTCATTCCCGCGGAGGCGGGAATCCAGAATCCGCACCAACAGTGTGGTATTCGGTCCCAAATTTATCCGGATCCCGACTCTCGCCGGAATGACGGCCGATTTGACGACACCGCCTAGTACTACAGTCGCATATATTGGCTGAGGAGTTTCAGTCTGCGTTGGTAGTGGCAGCGGCGGGCTCTTGCTTGGTGCCGCCGCCTCCACCGGGACCACGTCAGCACCGAATCGTCCGTAGGGTTGGGCTTCCAGATCAGCCGGTAGATGAGCCGTCTCACTTCAGGAACCGTCAACGGTATCAGGGCCTCATCCCAGTCCGGCTCTCCCCCCTTTTACCGCAGCTACCTGCGTTGGCCTGTTGCCGGACCACCGCCAGGCAGGCGTGGGCCAACATTGACAGCGTGATGTGCCGGTGCCAACCATCCCATTTCCGGACTTCATACTGGTCCAGACCCACCTGTCCCTTGGCCTCCTCGAAACATTCCTCAATGGCCCAGCGGGTTCCCGCCACCCGCACCAGTTCCTCCAAGGGCGTATCAACCGGGCCGAAGCAGACGTAGTAAGCCAACTCTTCAGGCTGGGCAATGCTGCGCCGGGCCAGCAGCCAGTACCCCTTGCCCGGCTCTCTCAGGGGCCGGATCTCCACCAAGGCCCAGTCGTAGACCCGGGGACCCTTGGCGCCGTTGCCAGCGCTGCACCGACTCCAGTGGGATTCTTTCACTCCGGACGCCAGTTGGTCCGCCCTCACCTGCCGCGGCCCCTTATCCGTCAAAGCCCATAGCCTCTCGTTACTCTTGATGGCCAACACGTGGGCTGCGCCCTTCTGCTCCAAGCACAACCGCAGGTTGCGGTCGCTGCCGTACACTTCATCCCCAGTGATCCAACTGAAGGGAATCCCAGATTCCACCGCTCGCTCCAGCATCTCCTGGGCCAGTTGCGGCTTGGTCCGGAAGGCCGCCTCCTCAGGCACTCCCGCCTCCCGGCGGCGTCCTCCATCGTCAGCCCACACTCGGGGCAGGTACAGTTCCCGGTCCAGCAGTGTCCTTCCCCTAGCGCTGGCGTAGGCCAGGAATACCCCTATCTGGCAGTTTTCGATCCGTCCCGCCGTCCCACTGTACTGTCGCTGCACCCCAACCGACTTGTTACCCTTCTTCAGGAACCCAGTCTCGTCCACCACCAGCACCCCGTCCTCATCGCCCAAATGCTCAATCACGTAGCTTCGCAGGTCGTCCCGAACCAGGTTGGCGTCCCACCGATAGGTGGACAGCAACCGCTGCACCCCGTCGGGCGTGGCGTCGCCCGCCTGCTCCGCCAGTTGCCAGCCGTTCTTGCGCTCCACCGGAGAAAGCAGTCCCTTCAGATACTCCAGCGCCCGGCGGCGGGGTTCCGAACGGTGAAACCGCACCCCAATGCACCCATGAACCCCTTCAATGCCTTTGGCCCACCGCGCCACCTCTAACACCTCATCCTTGTCCCCTGCCACCACCTCACCTCACTCACACTCTAAAGTCGCTCTATTCTAGCATCGAATATCTGCGGCTGTAGTACTAGTAAGAGAGCGAGCAACCCTTACCCCGTAACCGCCCCTTCGGAGGCCGACGACACCAGCTTGGCGTACTTGGCCAGGACGCCGGTGGTGTAGTTGGGGGCCATGGGCTTGAAGTTGGCTCGGCGGTCGTAAAGGTTCTCATTAGCCTGTGCTGTCGGGCAGCAATATTCCTTCAACCACTTCGAATATTCCAACTATCAGAGCAAAATACCTCTGGACATCGGTAACCGTAAAATTTGATTGAGGTGCACCTTGGTGCGCAAGCGACATTCGATTCCTGACGATGCTACCTGATGCTTCGCGTGCTTCCTGGCCGACTGAAAGTTGATAAGAGCTTTGGTAGTCCTTGCTGAATCGGCCTATGACGTTCGCTATATCTTCTGACCGGGGATTCCTGAACTGCTGAGCTATTGAAGATCGGACAAACTCCTGGAGTTGAGGATCATTTACTTTTCGCGCTCGTTGCACGACCAGATGCTCAATGCAATCTTCAACGACGCCGGAGATTAACACGCTGACATATCCTGCCAGATGAGAACCTATTTCGGGGTCGGTGCTGGATTTAGCCGCAGCATATTGAAGCCTGCCCTCGATATAGGAACATCTACTCGCCACGTATCCGTCCTGGGGCATTACTCAAACAGGGCCTGGCGGGCTAATTCCAGCCGTTGTTTTACTATGGCTGATGCAGTCGTCCCGGATGTGGTTGCGGCTATGAATTCCGGATGTTCCTTAAGTCTTTCATACCTCTCCTTGATGTCGCGTGGAATGTCCTCCGATTCCGCGAACGCTACCATGACCGAGTCGCATACTGCGACATTGATGCCCTGCCGGATGTGGAACGGGCGCTTTCCCAGAGAATCGACCACGCGACGTACAGATTCCAGAAAGACTTGCTGGTATTTTGAGGAGCTTGGCTCCCATTGATGCTTTCCCATGTAATCGTTGATGAATTTTTTCATGGGCGGCGCATAGTAATTAGAACCTTCATGCAGAGCCAGGAATCGTGCTATCAACTCGACGTCTCGCATCCTGAAGTCCGGTTCCAATGCGCCGAATATATCCCGCCAAGCAGGGTTTTTGTTCGCTTCCACCAGCATGTCGCTGAAAGGTCCATGACAGGAACTATTACGTATCTCCTGAGGAGTAAGTGCCGTACCGCCAGTGTTCAGCCGTTCGAAAATCTGATAGATGCAAGAACTGGTGCTCCGGTGCTCGATGGTGTTCTGTGGCTCCCGTTGCTCGATATTGACGACCCGAAGCACCGAAGTGAGCAACATCCTCTGCTCCCAATGCTCGAGTTCCTTATACGTTTTGCCCTGCCAGCGTTCGTCTACCCCTGTTAACCGGAAAGGTCTGTCGTCAGGAGGAAGCTTACCCTCGAAAAACCCAAACACGCTGAGCAACCGTTGCTGGCCGTCAACGACCAGTTGTCTGGAACCACCTTCTCCCCGGTTGTGGCCTTCTACGAACACAAAGATACCGGGGACGGGCAGTCCTATCAGAAACGACTCAATAAGCCGGCTGGCTTGGGTCGGCTTCCACACGAACCCCCGTTGGAACTTCGGGATGATGAGGTCTTCGCGCTTCCACCTTAAATGTAACGTCTCCAGATCTGGGTCGGATGGGTATGACCGAATTCGGTAGATGGGAGTGCCCTCGTCGAGATCATCTTCCTCGGACTGTATTGGCTCTACTATTTCATCCGCTTCAGTCGTCATTCTCCAAGCTCCTTGGATCAGTTTGCCACCGGTCTCCTACCCCGTCACCGCCCCTTCGGAGGCCGACGACACCAGCTTGGCGTACTTGGCCAACACGCCGGTGGTGTAGTTGGGGGCCATGGGCTTGAAGTTGGCTCGGCGGTCGGTGAATTCCTCCTCGGTCAATCTCACGTCCAAGCGGCGCTGTGGAATGTCCAGGGTGATGATGTCCCCTTCCCTCAGAAGCCCGATAGGGCCGCCCACCGCCGCCTCGGGGGTCACGTGGCCCACCATGGGGCCGTGGGATGCTCCGGAGAACCGACCGTCCGTCATCAGGGCCACGTCGTCCCCCAACCCCTGTCCAATCAGAGCGCCGGTTACACCCAGCATTTCCTGCATCCCGGGGCCTCCCTTGGGACCTTCGTAGCGAATGACCACTATATCTCCCGGCTTTATTTCCCGACGCTGGATGGCCTGGAAAGCCGCCTGCTCCTGGTCGAACACTCGGGCTGGGCCTTGGTAAACCTTCTCCTGATGCCCTGCCACTTTGATGACCGCCCCCTCCGGCGCCAGGTTCCCGTACAGGATGGCCAGACCTCCCGTAGGGCTGCGGGGTTGGTCAGTCGGGAATACCACCGGTTGGTCTTCCACTGTAATCATGGAGTCCACGTTTTCTTGTAGGGTCTTGCCGGTGATGGTCATAGCGTCGCCGTGCAGCAGGCCGGCTCGCAGCAATTGCTTTGCAACCAAGGACACCCCTCCGTAGCGGTCCAAGTCGGCCATGACGTACCGCCCCGCGGGGCGCATGTCGGCGATGTACGGGGTGCTACGGCTGATCCGGTCAAAGTCTCCCAGGCTCAGGTCCACTTGCGCTTCGTTGGCGATTGCCATCAGGTGCAGCACTGCGTTCGTAGACCCGCCCATTGCCACTACTACGGTGATCGCATTCTCGAAAGCCTGCCGGGTGAGAATGTCGCGCGGGCGCAGGTCTTCTTCCAACAACCTCATCAAGGTTCGCCCGGCCGCTCTGGTATGCTCAACCTTGCGCGGGTCTACTGCCGGGATGGACGCGTCGCCTGGCAGGGACATCCCCATGATCTCAATGGCTGTGGACATGGTGTTCGCTGTGAACAACCCGGCGCAGGACCCCTCGCCGGGACATGCTACGCATTCCAAGGCCCGTAGCTGTTCAAGAGTCATATCTCCACTGGCATAGGCCCCCACCGCTTCGAACACGTCCTGGATGTTGACGTCTTTCCCGTTGTAGTTCCCCGGCATGATGGTGCCGCCGTATATGAAGAGGGAAGGCACGTTCAGGCGGGCTATAGCCATCATGCAACCGGGCATGTTCTTGTCACACCCCGCCACGGTAATCAGCGCGTCCATCCGTTCGCCGAAGGTCACAACCTCAATGGAGTCTGCTATAACCTCCCGGCTGACCAATGAGGCCTTCATGCCCTCGGTGCCCATAGATATGCCGTCGCTTACGGTGATGGTGCCGAATTCGAATGGCACCCCGTCAGCCAGACGCACGCCCTCTTTAGCTGCTTGCGCCAGCCGGTCCAGATGAACATTGCAGGGCGTTACGTCGCTGGCAAGATTGGCGATGGCCACGAAGGGTTTGTCGATATCGTCTGTGGTCAGGCCCATAGCCATTAGCATGGCCCGGGCGGGGGCGCGGTCCGGTCCTTCGGTGACTTCCCTGCTCCGGTGTTTAAGGGCTAAGTTCTTGCTCGTAGTGGTCATTAGACTTCCTCCTGCGACGCATCGGTGCGCTCGTGATCACTTCGTTAAATTGGCTTGGAAAGGAACATGATTATACTACGGCGACTATCGGTTACAACTTTGCAGCCTTTCAAGGGCCGCTTGGGCAAAGGCTCGCGCGACGGCGTTTGCGAACCCAAGTCAGGTTGCGGATGACGTGATTTTCTTGTAACCTGAGTCGGGATTTCAATTCTATAAGACGAGGTAGCGCAAGTATGTTCAACTTGTTCAAATGGTTGAGTGTGCCAAGAGCCAAGGCCCACTGTGACATCCCCTGCGGAATTTACGACCCCCTAATGGCAAAGATTGCCGCCCAAACGGTGCAGAAGATGGTATTGCGGATGCAGGCGTTGGAAGTGCCGCCCCACACCGAGGTTGCCGCGGCCCAGGATTACGCTAACAAAGTAGCCAGGTACATCGCGGTAAAGGAAGACCACGCGGAGAGGTGCAAGGAAGAGCTGCGCATCCTGTGGGCCGACTATGCTTGGCCTAACACCGACGCCAACGACATCGCCGCCAAGTTCAACGCCGCCCTGAAGCTGGCCGGCCAATGCAAGCAGACCGTTAGTATGGAGAACGCCGAGAACTTGGTAGCCTCCTGCGACGACATCGCCGCGGCATTCTGGGCTACCAAGAACGTTGATTACAGCGACCCCAACGCCGCAGCACGCTACGGCGCCTAACCTCGCTCCGGTCTAACACCGGCAGCGTTATAGGCATAAAAGGCACGGAAGTCTCGAAAATGAGCTTCCGCGCCTTTCGTTTTTGCCGGTTTCGTGGAAATAGTTCCCAAAAGGAAAGGCAGCGCGGAACGAGTCCTGCGCTGCCTTTTGATTTCCCCTGGCCTGTAGACCCTGGCCAATGAGCCGGGGCCGGAAGATTAAGCTTCCTGGGTAGGCGAAGAATTGCTGAAGCGCACCTGAAGCTGCCTGGCCTTCTTGGCTTCGGCCTTGGGCACGGTGATGGTCAGTACCCCGTCCTCGTAATGGGGATGGACATTGTCGACGTCCACCGACTCGGGCAATCGCAGCGCCCGGTGGAAGGAACCCGACCGGCGTTCCCGCATCAGGAAAGTCCCGTCGCTGTCCTGGTGCTCCTCGGCGGTGTGGCCCCGCATGGTCAACACGTTGTCCTCGATGGACACTTGGATGTCCTCAGGCTTGACCCCCGGCATGGAAGCGCGGATAACCGTGTCGTCTCCCTTACGGACCACGTCCAAAGGAAAGGGCCAAGCCTCGATTTTCGGGTTTTCAGCGTTGCCGTTGGATTGTTGGTTACCGAACCTCTGCCACATCCGGTCCATGGTGTTCTGCATCTGCCGCAGGTCGTCGAAAGGGTCCCGTCGCTGTAACATAATCTTTTCTCCATTCTTCATTTGCTGTGCATTTGAGTAACAACCGGCGTCAACCGGCCGGGTTAAAACGAGTAGTAGCGGACACCGGCGAAAGGCACACTGTAATACCAATGCCGGGCCTTCGGCTGCTCCACATCCTGGGGTTGCTTGGCGTCTTCCACGATGCTCTCCAGCTCTTGGGCCAATCTGATCTCTGGCCCGTCAATGACGATGTCTTGCCTTCGGTCTCGCTCCAGAAGCTCTACTGTTGTCACGGCGTCACCTTCTCTGAAATAATATGAGCCAAGTATATTAGTTGATATGACTTGTGTCAACTATATATATGCACTACATTAACTATCGGATATTCATTTGACAATGCTCTCATCTATATGTATAACAATAATACACTCGATAATGACATATCGTGAGGGACCAAATGAGGCAGACTCGAGGCATCTACTTGATCAGCGTGGTGGCGAAAACCCTGGACATGCACCCACAGACGCTGCGTAAGTATGAACGGGCAGGGTTTATTGAGCCGCTGAGAATGGGGACCCTGCGTACCTACTCCGACGAAGATGTCGCCCGCCTGCGGCTCATCAAGCACTTCGTGGACGACATGGGATTGAACTTGGCAGGCGTGGAATTGGCGCTGAAACTTACCAACGAACTCCTGGAGGTGCGGATGCGGCTGTCTTCGGGCCGGATATCGCAGCCCGTGGCGGAGTCCATCAGTCAAATAGACGGAATGCTCGCCACCCTTGGGGTCCGGGTAGTGCAGCGGCCCAAGCCTGAAGGCGCCACGCCGATACCGGGACCGGGGGAAGGGTGGTTCAAAGTCAATCCGGACGAAACCGTGGAGTTCGATCCTGCCGTCAGCGAGGAACAAGGGTGATCCAAAGCTGGCAGAGCCGGGAACGCACCGCAGGCGCTCAGCGCAAGTGGGTTAACGCATCCTCCGCCACTGCTATTACGCGGTCGATGTCCTCCTCAGTGTGGGCCGTGGAAACAAAGCCTGCTTCGAATTGGGATGGCGCGATATAAACTCCCCGTTCCAACATGGCGTGGAAATATCGTCCGTAAAGAGCGGCGTCCGACGCTTCAACCCGCTCCAAGCTGTCAACCGGCCCCGGATTCATAAAGCCGGTGAACATGGACCCGACCCGGTTTATCGTCGACGGTATTTCCACCCGCTGGAATGCCTCAGACAAGCCGTCTGTCAACCGTTGCGCCAGCCGGTCTATGCGGTCGTAAACACCGGGCGCCCGTAGCTCGGTCAACGTAGCCACACCCGCGCTGACAGCCAAGGGGTTGCCGGACAGTGTCCCGGCTTGGTACATGTCCCCCAACGGCGCAACTCGCTCCATGATCTCCCTGCGCGCGCCGTAGGCCCCCACCGGCAGGCCGCCGCCAATTATCTTGCCCATGGTAGTAATGTCGGGTGTGACCCCGAACAAGCCCTGCGCCCCGTGCGGCCCGACACGGAACCCGGTGATTACCTCGTCGAAGATCAGCATAGCGCCGTTGTTGCTGGTCAGGTCCCTCAACCCCTGAAGGAACCCGTCGGCGGGGAGCACCACGCCCATGTTCCCTGCCACCGGCTCCACTATGATGCCGGCGATGTCTGACGGGAACGAATCGAAAAATCTCTCCACCGAGCCCAAGTCATTGAAGTCGGCTACCAGGGTCTCCATGGCATACGACTCAGGGACTCCGGCGCTGGTGGGAATTCCGTGGGTCAATGCCCCGGAACCTGCCCTGACCAGCAGGCCGTCGGCGTGGCCGTGGTAGCAGCCCGCAAACTTGATAATCTTGTCGCGGCCGGTAAAGGCCCGAGCCAAACGAATCGCGCTCATGCAGGCTTCGGTGCCGGAATTCACCAAGCGCACCATTTCCACAGAGGGCAGCGCTTCACAGATAATCCGGGCCAACTCCACCTCGTTTTCCACTGGCGCGCCGAAACTCGTTCCGCCTTCAACGGCCTCCCGCAGGGCCGCGACGACCGAGGGATGTGCGTGGCCCAGGACCAACGGCCCCCAGGACCCCAGAAAGTCAATGTACTCGTTGCCGTCCACGTCCCAAATCCGGCAGCCTTGCCCCTTGGCGATAAACGGCGGCGTCCCGCCAACAGCCCTGAAAGACCGCACCGGACTGTTGACGCCGCCGGGTATGTATTGCTGCGCTTGGGCGAAAAGCGCTTCAGACTTGGTGTGTTGCATGACTGACCTAACGTTTGTAGATTGGATGTGGGCCGTGCCTGGAAGCTACCTGTACCTGTATGAGCCTTCGCTCCGCCGGACGATACGGTCGATGTAGACGGTCCTGTTCTCGTAATTTATCTGATATATGACCCGGTAGTCACCTACCCTTATCCTGAAGTCGCCCGGATGGCCTTGCACCGGAATTGAGATTGGGGGTCTCGGATTATCCCCCAGCAATTCAATGACCGCAACAATCCGTCGGGCTGCGCTGAGTGGAAGCTGTCTCACCCTCTTGACTCTGCGGCTGCCATACTCAACTCTATAGCGCCGCGGTGTCACTGAAAATTAGCGGGTCGAAGGCAATGCTTTCTTCGCGAGGTTCCCGGGTTTCTAATACCTCTAACGCCATCATCTCATCTTCAAAGTCTTCCCACCCTTCTGCGAACCCCAGTGACCCCAATGGTTTCATGTAGCGGCTGTAGAAATCGAACTTCGTGATTGACTCCCATCGGTTACGGAAGAAGAAGTTGTATTCCCGGAACGTTTCATCAAAATAACGTTCCCGCTTCACGTCTAGGTTGAGTTCTCGCAAACCGCGCTCCTCGTCCGGGTCGGAGTAGGCGAAGAATACGGTCGACGGCAACACCCAAACACAGCTAATTTCGTCTCCGGAGAATTCCACGCAAAGGAAGATGAGTTCCGGGCGCGGTTTGAAGCCGGGCACTTGGAACAGCCGTTCATACCCATCGCCGATTGAAGGCTCGATTCGCGCATCGATAGTCCGTCCAGTGGGTGTCCTCACCTTGAAACCTGGCGCGGCGCCGACCGCCGGCGCGTATGGAAGCACATCCCGCTTGAGCAACTCGCGGAATACAAGATGTTCCGCGAGTTTTTGGGCAATCAGCTTAGGGGGTTTCTCAATCGCCATTGCTCGACTCTCTCGCACTTTGTTACTCGTCCTCCCGGTACCACCGCGCCAGCTCTTTGGCGTGGTAGCTGAGGATGATGTCGGCCCCGGCCCGCTTGATGGACGTTAGCAGTTCGGTGGTAACCGGCTTCTCGTCAATCCAACCCTGCTGCGAGGCGGCTTTGACCATGGAGTATTCACCGCTCACGTTATAGGCCGCCAGCGGGTGATCAAAGCGCTCCTTTGCTTGCCGAATTACGTCCAAGTAAGCCAGCGCCGGCTTCACCATCACGATGTCCGCACCCTCGGCTATGTCGCTCTCGATCTCCCGCATGGCCATGCGGGCGTTGGCCGGGTCCATCTGGTAAGTCCGGCGGTCGCCGAATTGCGGCGTGGAGCCGGCGGCCACGCGGAAAGGCCCGTAGAAGGCGGAGGCGTACTTGGCGGCGTAGCCCATTATCGGTGTGTCGATATAGCCGTTGTCGTTCAGAGCGTCCCGTATCGCTTTCACCTGTCCGTCCATCATGGCCGATGGAGCTATCAGGTCTGCTCCTGCTTGCGCGTGGGTAACGGCGGTGCGCGCCAGTAGTTCCAGCGTGGCGTCATTGTCCACGTGCCCATTGTCTATGACCCCGCAGTGGCCGTGGTCGGTGTATTCGCACATGCAGACGTCGGTGGTGACCATCATGCCGGGGACTTCATGCTTGATCGCCCGCACCGCCTCCTGGATTATGCCCTCGGGATCGTACCCCTCCAGCCCAAGGGGGTCCTTCTCAGCGGGCAGGCCGAACAGCAGGACGCCGGGAATGCCCAATTCCGCCGCCTCTCCAACCTCTTCTACCAGCGCGTCTATGGAGAAGTGGTAGCAGCCCGGCATGGGTTCTATGGCCTCCTTGACTCCCTGCCCGTGGGTGACAAACATGGGGTATATGAACGCCGAAGGAGAAAGACGGGTCTCCCGCACCAGTCGGCGCACCGGTTCCAGTTGCCGCACCCGGCGGAGTCTCAGGTCTGGAAAGCTAACCATTTTTCTTTTCCTCCCCATTACCGAAATAGGACACCAAGGCGTCCACTAAGCCGTCGACGGTGTGCACGTCGGCCACCAAGTCCACCGATAGCCCAAGCTCTCGTGCAGTGGCTGCCGTCGTCGGGCCAATGCAGGCGATACGGCTGCCTTCCAACGCCTTAGTATGGCCGTCCAGCAGGTCCAAAAGGTTTTTCACCGTGGACGAACTGGTGAACGTCACCACGTCCACACCGGATTCCAATGCTTTCCGCGCTTTGTCCTTCACTCCGGTGACCGGGACAGTCCGATAGGCCGGAATCAAGTCCACCCTGGCCCCAAGTCCCGTAAGCCCCCGGTACAATACGTCCCTGCCGATGTCGGCGCCCGGAAGCAAAACCTTCACACTGTCCCACTCACGTTGCGACAATTCCGCCAGAACAACCTCAGAGACAGGGCGGGTAGGGATAAAATCGGCTGTTATTCCCCGTCGCTCCAAAGCAGCAGATGTGGCCGGGCCGATGGCCCCCACGCACACTCCGCCAAAGGCCCGCGAGTCCTTGTCGAGATGGGCCAACCGGCCGAACACTGCATCAACGGCGTTGCCGCTGGCGAAAATAACCCATCCATAGGAAGATAACCGCCCCAGTGCACTGTCCAACTCGCTGTAATCATCGAGAGCATCTGTCCGGATAGTCGGAATCTCCACCGGCTGGGCTCCCAGTTCCTCCAGCTTGGCCCGGAATTGGGACGCTTGGGCCCGTGAGCGTGTAATCAAGACCTTCTTGCCGAACAGGGGTCGCTGGTCGAACCAAGCCAACTTTTCTCGCAGTTCCACCACCCGCCCGATTACCGCTGCCACCGGCGGCTTCATGCCCACGTCCCGGCCCAGTGTTACGATGTTGTCCAAACGCCCAGTGACCGTGGTCTGGTTCGGCCAAGTCCCCCACTGGACCAATGCCACTGGGGTCGAAGGTTCCATCCCTTCATGCGCCAGAGTAGCAAGGATGGGTTCTAATGAAGACCACCCCATCAGGACCACTATCGTCCCGCCGCCTTTAGCCAAGGCTGCCCAGTTGACCGAGCTTTCCCCTTTCAGCGGGTCTTCGCTTCCGCTCACGACGGTGAACGATGTGGCGATACCCCGGTGAGTTAACGGTATACCGGCGTAGGCGGGCGCGCCAACAGCGGAAGTAACGCCGGGGACTACCTCGAAGCTTACCCCGTTCTCTGCCAACGCCAACGCCTCTTCACCGCCGCGCCCGAAGACGAACGGGTCCCCGCCCTTGAGGCGCACCACGACCTTCCCTTCGGCGGCCCGGTCTAGCAACAAACGGTTGATGTCGGCTTGGGTCAACTCTTGGCGGCCCCGCTCCTTGCCAACAAAAATCCGCTCCGCAGTCTCGGGAGCACTATCAATTAGCGACGCATCCAGCAGCCTGTCGTAGACCACCACGTCGGCCTGCTCCAAGCAACGCATCCCTTTCAGCGTCATCAAACCCCAGTCTCCCGGGCCTGCGCCTACCAGATAGACTTTGCCTGCCAATTGGGTCATGCTCTCCTAGCCAAGGTTGACGACAAGGTCGTTGTCAAATTCCAATCCTGCTACTTCGCAGGCAAGCAAGACAATCTTTCGTATAGCAACCTTGCGGTAGTGAGTTCCAATAAACCACCCAAACGTCAATTGGGAAGAATATCGTTCACAAAAATCGGGACGGTCAGGGTAAAGTTCGAATTTATCTCGTGCTAGGTATCGCCGTTTGCTCCCGTGTTTCCTTGCTGCGAACCGTTCAGCAAATGTTGAATCATTCGCCGCCAACCTTTCGAATACTGATGTCATTACTTCAAGGGCATTCCTGCATTGATGTTGCTGGCCATGCAAGATAAACCCGATTTGGTTGGTGGTTCTCGACACAATGGTTGGAGAAGCCGCTCGCTCACCGCTGACACTTTGGGGTGAGACATAAGGAGCAGGCATTTGAGATAACTGCCCCCCACCAGTACTTGGTCCAGCATTCCTCGAGATTGAGGAAAGGAATGCGGCGCAAGTTTCCGAGTCAGGCATATAGCCGCACAAATCCTCAACTTTTTCTGCTAGAGAAGCAACGAGGGCTTCGTCAGATTCATTAAGAAGATTAGCCCATGCTTGCGGCAAAATCCGTTCTATCTCACGCTGGCGGCTGACGTCCCTATAGTCAGATCGGGCATTATCAAACGCGGCGCCGGAGACGACATCCGAGTAGGAAAGGTATCTGTTAAGGCGGGTGGAACATTCAGAAGTGTCACGCTCCAGAAGATCCAGTTTGTAGACCCTGCGTTCCTGATAATCCCCTTGTTCGCCTGGAAGGTAGAAATTCCATTCCTGTCCGTCGGTTAGCACCGCTAAAGGGACACCCTTATGGAATGCGTACTCAAAAAGCTGGCGTTCCCCGCTGTTTGCTAGTCCAACGCGCTTAACTTCCAGGAAAACAACAGGCTGCCCGTCATGACGGCAGAGTGCATAGTCAACACGCCGCACTTCCACTGTGTATTCAGGGAATACAACAGCCGTGTCGAATACGGGCCATTCGAGGGCGTTCAATATGGGTAGAACTGCGCCGTTAGACACCGCGGCCTCGTTAGGGAAAAGACCTTTGCGAAGTTTGTCTTGGACTTGTGAGATAGTGCCTTCAAGATCCATTACGAGCAAACTCCCTATTCGCTTACATCCTTCTTTCTATGGCTGGGGTTCACGAGAATCTAAGGCTCCACCTCGCCCCATTCAATCTCAAGCAGCGGTCCAGCACCCCGTTCCGTAACCGCAAGGTAAGCATCGCTGGCAAGTTGCAGCGGGTCGAGGTTAAGTCCGTCGATCTTTGCGCGGAAGGCTTTTTGCCCGTCCGGGGAACTCAGGAAAACGGTCAAAAACAGGATGTCTCCTTCGGCCCGTGCGTAGGCTCCGACAGGAAGTTGGCAGCCCCCGCCCAGTTTTTCCAGGAATGCACGCTCAGCGGTCGCAGCCAAACGGGTAGCAGTATTGTCGACGCTCCGCAACATGTCTATCATCCGCTGATCGTCGGATCGGACCTCCACCGCCAAAACCCCTTGACCGGGAGGCGGCACGAACCGTTGCGGCGACAGGTAATCGTCTATATGCTCGGTCAGCCCCAAGCGTATCAACCCCGCGGCCGCTAGGACTGCGCCATCGTAGTCATCGCTTTGGGCCTTGTTGAGCCTCGTCTCAACGTTGCCGCGGATAGGCAACACGGTGGCTTGGGGGCACAGGCTGTTGAGCAGCGCGCGGCGGCGGGGGCTGCTGGTCCCTATGCGCGCGCCCTCTGGCAAATCGGCCAGACGGCAATGCCAGCGGTTGACCAGTACGTCCCGCGGGTCCTGCCGCCCGGTCATGGCTCCAATAAACAAACCGTCGGGCAGCTTGGTGGGCATATCCTTGAGGCTGTGGACGGCCATGTCGAGTTCTCCGTCCAGCAACATGCGTTCTATCTCGTTGACGAACACGCCAAGACCCATCCCCGTAAGCGAGGCAGTGGCGTTTATGTCCCCCTGGGTACGGACAGGAGTCACTTGGAAATCCAACTCCGGGAACTTCGGGCCGAGTTGGGCCAACACCTCTTCCGTCTGGCGTATGGCCAGGATGCTGCCCCTGGTGCCGGTCCTGATTGTTGTGGAATCGCTCACGGGCTTCGCTCCGGCCAATCAGTCTCTTGCTTCAAGACTTCGGGCGCACATCTCCGGACCGCACCTGTCCACCTTTTGGCACAGTCCCGGAGCGGCAGGATCGAACAAGTTGGAGAGCAGCGTATCCAAGGCTTCTTCAGCCCGGCTCGATTGGACCAGCCGCAACAACTCCGGTGTCATCGCGCATTGCCACCGCTGGCGGTCGATGGCAACCCGCCGGTCCTTGACCTCTTTCCTGGCTTGGGCTAGAACGTCCGCCAAGTCCGCCCACTCCAACGCGGGGCATGCGGACAACTCTTCCCTTAGCTTGCGGGCCAATGCTGGGCTCGCGCCCCCGGTTGATATAGCCAAGGTAACCTCGCCCCGCTTTACAACGGAAGGAGCGATGAACGAGCACTGGTCCGGCTTGTCCACCACGTTCATCAGCACGCCTAACTCCATCGCTTCTCTGAAGATGGACTCATTCACTTCCCGGCAGTTGGTGGCGGCGATGCCGAGGAAAACGCCGTGAAGGTCGCCCTTCCGATACTCTCGAGGATGCCATTCCAATTCACCGCGTTCCGCGGATGCCTCCAACGAAGGCGTCAAGTCCGGGCTGATCACTGAAATTTTGGCGTCGAAACCTTTTAGCTTGGAGACTTTGTCCTCGGCGATGGTCCCTCCGCCGATAACCAAGCACCGTTTGTCGGTCAGGTCCAAGTAGACTGGATAGTAAGCTGGCATAATGGCTCCCCCTGCTAAGCTTGGGCCATCGCGGACCCGGCCGGATGGCTTGGCGTAGCCTCTTGGGTCGCCCGATACCTGTCGTAGTCATCCACAAAGTAGCGCACCCGGGTCTTCTTGTATTCCCTGGTGCTGTAGAGCATCAACCGGTCGGTGATGCCCGTCGCGGCGCTTATCTCCCGCTCGATCTCCTCGCAACCCTCGTTGGTGGTGGCGTGGACCATGGTGAAGTGGGTATACGGCCAGTCAGGAAATGTGGGCCTCTCGTAGCAGTGGGTAACGGCATCGTGTTGGGCCATCGTCATCCCAACCTCTTCAGACCGTTCCTCCGGCACTTTCCATACGATCATGGCGTTGGAGCTGAACCCGGAACGCCGGTGGTGCAACACCGCGCTGTAGCGGCGCATGAACCTCCGGTCCTGGAACTCCTGGGCCATGCCGAACAACTCCGACGTGGTCACGCCCAGCCGTTGCGCCATTTCCCTGAAAGGCTCAGAGACTAAGGCCAGGTCTTCCTGTAGCTCCCGAATCGCGGCCTTATCGGTGTCGGTCAATGGAACGGCCTTGTTCCAGTCGTTGGCGGCGGTCTTGTCATACCCGTCGGGGCTGTAGTTGTAAGAGGACCCCTTTCCCTTGACCATGTCGAAGTTGACGCCTATCTTGAAAAACCGGATCGTAGGCATCACCCGGTAGCTTAGAGCCCCTGTTTCGCGGGCCATGAAGGCGACAGTGTCTTCAAGCTCGTGGTCTGGCGGCACCGCCACCGTAAACCACAGGTTGAAGTAGGAACCTTCCCTGGCGTAGTTGTGGCTTACGCCGGGATGGCGGTTGATCACCAAGGCGCTGCGGTGCAGGTCACCCGGCTCAAAGGCCATCGCCACCAACGTGGTCTTGTACCCCAAACGTCTGGTGTCAAAAATCGCGCTGATCTGCCGCAGCACGTTCTGGCGTTTCAACGCGGTCAGCCGCTCAATCACCTCGGCTTCGCCTATCTCCAACTCGTCGCCCAAGGCTTGGTAAGGCCGGTCGACCAATGGAAAACGCCCTTGGATTACATTCAATAGCTTACGGTCGATTAGGTCCATATCAGAACGTCCATTCCTCCAGATTTAGAGACGATTTCAAAATTTGCCGTAGCACACAACCCGTCATTCCCGGGAAATAGGTGATTTCCATCCTTACACATGACCCCAAAGGGTCATCCGTCATTCCCGCGAAGGCGGGAATCCATCGGCTTCAATTAGTGGTGTGGGGATATCAGAAGAACCTGCTGGTTTTGAGATAGTTTCTTAGTAATGATGCGCAAGCTTTGCCCCACTAGCTTGAATGCTTTTGATACGATTCGGCCAGACCCACCATGACCCGGTCAGCCAGTTCCAGGACCCTGGCCCATGCTTTGGGTTCCATCGACTCCAGGACCATCGACCGGAAAAAAACAAAGGCCTCCAAGCTGTTGGTCAGGGTCACACCGCGTTCGGCCATCTCACTGCCGTATTCCTTTCCCAATATGTGGGACTCGGCCAGCGCTTCCTGCCGTTGACGCCGAAGGGGTGATTCTTGGACCAGTAAAGAAAGCAACCGGCGTCCAAAGAGGCGCATCCGGTCCCGTCCTTCCTCCTCGACGCTCTGGTACCAAGGCTGCCGGGCCACTGTGTCGCCGTGCAAACGCCGCCGGATACGGCGTAAGGCGGATCCCTCGAGCCCGTTGTCGGTGCCCCGGATTCCGGCGGGGGCGCCGTCGTCGGTCAATGACAGAACGTCACTGCTCCAGAACCGGCGATGGCCGCCGGGGGTCCGGTACACCCTCAAGTAGCCGTTGTCGGCCCATTGGCGCAGGGTTGCCTCGTTCACGTGAAGCAGGCGGCAGGCGTCGCGCAGAGGCAACCATCGCTCCGGTTCGGGCTGTTGCTCAAACATCAAAAATCTATAGAATTCTATAAAAAACTTTCAGCCGGAAATTTGCGCGTAGAGAGGCTATCACAGGCAAGCAACACCGTCAATGAAAACGACCGGCCTTCGACGATATTATTTGGCGATATAATTCGGGCAACGTTCCCTTACACCGAACGGAGCAGTACGTTGCTGTATGATCACCGTATGAATTGCTCCATGGTTATCTCTATAGGGAATTGCGTAGTTGCCGTGACCGCCTTATTTCTCCGCAATGAAGGCTGTTATGCGTGACTGCAACGACTCACCGGGTTGTGAGAAGCGAAGGATGAGCTAAACCCGCAGAGCGGTGACACATCCTACTTGACTATCTCCGCTCCATCTTTATAGTTCCTATATCCTGCCTACTATGATGATTCGAACTCCGCATCCATTTCCATACCAGGGCAGCAAGCGAAATATTGCGCGCCACATTCTGCCTTACATCCCTAAAAACGACGGTTCCATGATCGAGCCGTTTTGCGGCTCTTCAGCTGTTTCCATCGCGGCAGCGGCTCATGGATTCGCGGAAAGGTTCTGGCTCAACGACATTAACCCATCTTTGATGACCTTGTGGTCCTGGATATTGGAGCGTCCTTCTGAGCTAGCTGACGATTACGAACGACTCTGGCATGATCAACATCCCAACCAGAAGAAATATTTCTTCCAGATACGCGATCAGTTCAACTCCACTCATGAACCGCATCACTTACTCTATTTGTTAGCACGGATAGTAAAAGGATCGGTCAGGTACAGTTCGGAAGGCAATTTCAATCAAAGCCCGGACAATCGACGACTGGGAATGCATCCTCTGAAGATGCGTCAGCAAATCAGGGCCGTGTCGCAGGTCCTGTCAGGCAGAACTGTTTTGTCGTCATCCGATTTTCGGGATGTTGTTGCTTCGGCTACACCTATTGATGTTCTGTACATGGACCCACCATACCAAGGCACTTCCTTCACTAGGGATCACCGTTACTACGAAGGCGTCTCCTTTAGTGAGTTTGTAGAAGTATTGGTTTGGATGAATGACCACCGGCTATCATTCATAGTTAGCTACGATGGAAGGACTGGCGAAAAGCGGCATGGTAGACCGCTGCCTGAACATTTGCGATTGATTCACTTAGATATCCATGCTGGAAGGTCAAGTCAATCAACTCTTCTAGGGGCCAATCATGTAACCGTGGAGTCCTTGTATCTGTCTCCCGCCTTGTCGGAACGACTGTATGAATCTACCTATGGGTTCACCCAAGCGATTTTGATACCGGAGAACTACGGCACGGCGTGACTAACCAGAACTTACCACCGGAGTTTTTGGATTTGCTCCGTAGCGTCACAGCCAGACGCCCCCGGACGGTCATTGATCACATACTTCAGCATGGCCATGTTACTACCGAAGAGTTGCGTGACCTATACGGATATAATCATCCTCCACGGGGTGCACGGGGTGCACGGGGTGCACGGGGTGCACGGGGTGCACGGGGTGCACGGGGTGCACGGGGTGCACGGGGTGCACGGGGTGTACGGGGTGCACGGGGTGTACGGGAACAGGGCATCCCATTGGAAACATTTCGCGTCATCGGTTCGGACGGAAGGCGTATTGCCGCGTACCGATTTGGCGACCCCTCAGAACAACGTTCGGCGCAGCTATCCGGCCGGACGGCTTTTTCTTCCAGGATGAAAGATGCGCTGACAGGGATTGCCGGCTCTCGTTGCAACATATACTTGGAACCTTTCCCGGCAGGAGAGCTACAGATAGACCATAGAGTCCCCTTCGAAATTGCCGGTGGCGATTCACTTTCCGACAACCCGGACGATTACATGTTACTTTGTCCATCCGCGAATCGAGCGAAATCTTGGAGTTGTGAACACTGCGACAATTGGCAAACTAGGGATGCCAATGTTTGCCGTTCCTGTTATTGGGCTTTTCCTGAGAGCTATACGCATGTCGCAATGCGAGATATTCGCAGGCTCGACATAATGTGGTCCGGCGATGAATCGGTAGAGTACGAAAGACTTAACGAACAGGCGGTTCGTGAAAACCAAGAACTACCGGATTTCGTGAAGTCGGTGCTTCGCTTCCACCTTGAGCGGAAAGGTGGCTGACGCGCTCCATCCGGTGTCTGTCAGATTTTCGCGGAATTCTGCTCGAACGCAGTAACAACTTCACAGGGGAGACACCGGCGGAGTTGGACAACCTCGTCAATCTGGAACAGATATACCTCAGCGGGAACCAGTTGACCGGGTGCGTACCGATCCGTTTGCATGACCAATTGAAGTTTACCCAGCTTGGTGGTCTGCAGTTCTGCTGAGGTACGGTCGTACACCGTTGATGCCGTATAATGGCCCGACAGTCCAACCCGCGAGGACCGGCATGACCACCAGACCCGCAGGCGCAGCGAGTTCCCCCACGGGCGGTTTTGTCCGTCTCCCGGACCCGCCCGAACCTGAGGACATGAACAACCATCTCTATCTCAACTCCCAGGGCAACAGCCTGCATCTGGCAAGGCATCTGGGCAACGAGGACACCACCCTCATCATCGCCGGGGTGTACATAAGCCCGGAACCCACCGGGAGCCGCTTGGGACTCTTCGAGCCGGACCTGCTTATCGCCTTCAATGTGGACCCGGCGGCGTGCGTCGCCCGCAACGGCTACGTCATCTCGGAACAGGGGAAACCGCCGGACTTTGTGCTGGAAATCGGCTCGCGCAGCACGGGCCGGCGCGATGTAACGGTGAAGCGGGAAGGGTATGCGGGCTTGGGCATACCGGAATACTGGCGGTTCGACCCATCGGGTGGGGAGTATCACGGCGCGCCGCTGGCCGGGGACCGGCTGGAGGGCGAGGCCTATCAGCCCATCCCGGTAGAGAGGATGGACGACAGGACTTTCCAGGGATACAGCGCAGTGCTGGACCTGAACCTGTGCTGGGAGGATGGCCAACTGGGCTGGTACGATCCCGCTACGGGACGCCACATCGTGCGGTTCGATGATGAGCGTGAAGCTAGGATAGCTGCGGAGGCCCGGGTCCGGGAACTGGAGGCCGAACTGGAACGCCGCCGTGAGCAGGGATGAACCGTGTCTTACCGTTCGGCCCGCACACGGCCCCATAACCCTATAATGGCCTCACAGTCCAACCCGCGAGGACCGGCATGACCACCAGACCCGCAGGCGCAGCAAGTTCTCCCACGGGCGGTTTTGTCCGTCTCCCGGACCCGCCCGAACCCGAGGACATGAACAACCATCTCTATCTCAATTCCCAGGGCAACAGCCTGCATCTGACGAGGCACTTGGGCAACGAGGACACCACCCTCATCATCGCCGGGGTGTACATAAGCCCGGAACCCACCGGGAGCCGCTTGGGACTCTTCGAGCCGGACCTGCTTATCGCCTTCAATGTGGACCCGGCGGCGTGCGTCGCCCGCAACGGCTACGTCATCTCGGAACAGGGGAAACCGCCGGACTTTGTGCTGGAAATCGGCTCGCGCAGCACGGGCCGGCGCGATGTGACGGTGAAGCGGGAAGGGTATGCGGGCTTGGGCATACCGGAATACTGGCGGTTCGACCCATCGGGTGGGGAGTATCACGGCGCGCCGCTGGCCGGGGACCGGCTGGAGGGCAGGGCCTATCAGCCCATCCCGGTAGAGAGGATAGACGACAGGACTTTCCAAGGGTACAGCGCAGTGCTGGACCTGAACGTGCGTTGGGAAGAGGGCCAACTGGGCTGGTACGATCCCGCTACGGGACGCCACATCGTGCGGTTCGATGATGAGCGGGAGCGAGCGGACGCCGAACACGCAGCCCGCATGGCAACAGAGGCCCGGGTCCGGGAACTGGAGGCCGAACTGGAACGCCGCCGTGAGCAGGGATGAACCCCGCCCTTACCGCACGGCGATGACCTGCATGAAGAAAACACATAAATCACAGTTCAGCCGACTGACACATGCCCCTTCCCAACTCCGAAAGCAACACCCTAATATAATACCTGTGCAGCACAACTCCCCGTCGCACTTGGGGTAGCGGTGCAATTCAGGTGGTTTAATTCCCTGACCCAACCGTCATTCCCGCGACCCAACCGTCATTCCCGCGACCCAACCGTCATTCCCGCGACCCAACCGTCATTCCCGCGACCCAACCGTCATTCCCGCGAAGGCGGGAATCCACCGTACCGTTGCCGCAGGGCAGACCACCCGCTACCGGACCCGGAACCATGGCAAGGGTGTGATTACAGGATCATCAGGCTGATGCGACGACATCCTGAAAATCCTGATTCAGACAAGCAAAATGTCAGCAAATGTCAGGCAATGTCATGGGATCTAAAATTTTCAGCCCCGCCGCTTCTTCAAATAAACTCAGCGAGGTGAACGCACCAATGAATGAATTGAGATCCCTGCGAGCCCGCGTCAACGCCCTCCGCCGGAAAATGGCCCCCGCACTGGCCATCGTCCGGGTGCGCCGGATGGCCGACGACTATTGCCACCGCTGGTTCGTAGCCACGTCCAACCATGAACTCCCGCCCGACCCCCAACGCTTGATACAAGGGCTTGGCCGGGCCGGTCTCCGACTCCCATCCTTCGCGTCGGCCAATAATTTCCTGGACGGCTGCCGCCGCAGCAACACCGAACCCGACCCCCAACGCCTGTTCCGTGTCCTCCTCCCTTGGGCCCGGCGCTATTCCGCTCCCCTGTTCGATCAAGCGGCAGGATAATCAGCGAAATCACCCCAATCAAATGGACCACGGTTTAAGATAGCCGCCCCTGTGGGAGCTGAAGGAGCCAGTCGAGTCATGGCGCTTTTGCATCCGTTTGACGCAATTTAATCGTACTGCTAAACTCCGGCCTGTCGAGGCTTAAGCCCCGGCGTGTCTTCAACTTGTTCAATGGGGGTGGCCTCATGGTAGCTAGTGATTCAACTCCGGAATTTGTCACCAAAGTATACGAGACTATGCAGCGCAACTTGGAAATCGTCCGTCGCAGAGTCGGCAAGCCCATGACCTTGGCCGATAAACTTCTGCTTTCCCACTTGGACGACCCGGAAAACCAGGAATTGGTCCCCGGCAGGAGCTATTTGCAGGTGCGTCCGGACCGTGTAATCCTCCAGGACGTTCTGGGACAGACGGCCATGTTGCAGTTCATGCAGACGCGGCGCGCCACCACGGCGATACCGACAACGGTCCACTGCGACCACCTGATTCAAGCCAGGGTGGAGGGCGCGTCGGACCTGCGGGAGTCCTTGGCCGAGAACAACGAGGTTTACGACTTCCTCCGCTCCGCCAGCGCCAAGTATGGCGTGGGGTTCTGGGGCCCCGGTGCAGGCATCATCCATCAAGTCAACCTGGAGCAGTACGCTTTCCCCGGTGCGGTGATCATCGGCACCGACTCGCATACTCCCAACGGCGGCGGGCTGGGTTCCTGCTCCGTCGGGGTCGGCGGCGCGGACGCAGTGGAAGCGATGGCCGGGCTGCCGTGGGAGGTGCTCTATCCCAACCGTATCGGAGTGCACCTTACCGGCGAGATGAACGGTTGGACCGCCCCCAAGGACGTTATTCTCTTCCTTGCGGGTGCCCTCAGCGTCTCCGGCGGCACTAATTCCATTATTGAATACTTTGGCCCCGGCACCCGTTCTATAAGCTGCACCGGCAAAGCGACAATCACTAATATGGGCGCCGAGTTGGGTGCGACTACATCTGTATTCCCCTACGACGAGCGAATGGCCCGCTACTTGGATGCCACCGCGAGAGGGGCTTTGGCCAAGCTGGCCGATGAGCATAAGGACATGTTGTCTGCTGACCCGGAGGTGGAAGCCAACCCGGAGCAGTTCTTCGACCGCATTGTCGAGATTGACCTTTCCAAGCTGGAGCCCCATATAGTCGGGCCCCACTCTCCCGACCGGGCCCGCCCCATTTCCGTCTTCGCCCAGGAGGTTGCAGACCAGTCCAACGGATTCGTTGACGAGATTTCCGCCGCGTTGATAGGAAGCTGCACCAACTCCTCCTACGAAGATATGAGCCGCTCCGCCGACGTGGCGCAGCAGGCCAGCGCCCGTGGCATTAGCGTCTCGGTGCCGTTCATGGTCACCCCGGGTTCCGAGCAAGTCCGAGCCACTATCGAGCGGGACGGGCAGCTTGAGACCCTGCGGGAGGCCGGCGCTACGGTGTTGGCCAACGCCTGCGGTCCGTGCATCGGGCAATGGCGGCGGTCCCGCGAAGCTTCCGACCACCCCAACTCCATCGTAACTTCATACAATCGTAACTTCCCGGCGCGGAACGACGGCCAGCCGACGACGATGAACTTCATCGCCAGCCCGGAGATTACCACCGCTTTCGCTCTGGCTGGTCGGCTTTCCTTCAACCCGCTGACGGATACCCTGACGGATGCCCAAGGCAACGCGGTCAAGTTAGACCCACCGAAGCTGGCGCCGGAAGTCCCGGAAACCGGGTTCGACCCAGGTCACGCCTCTTACATCGCGCCTCCGGACGACGGCAGCGACATCGAGATCGTGGTTGACCCCAATAGCCAGCGCCTTCAAGTGATGAATCCGTGGCCCGCTTGGGAGGGCAACGACTTCACCGATATGCCGGTGCTGATGAAGGTGCAGGGCAAGTGCACTACTGATCACATCTCCCCCGCCGGCGTCTGGCTGAGCCTGCGCGGCCACTTGGACAGGTTCAGTGAGAACCTGCTCATGGGCGCTACCAACGCCTACACCGGGAGCAGCGGCAAAGGTCTGGATGTACTGTCCGGGGAAACGGAGAAGTCCATTGCTGCCATAGCCCGCAATTACAAGGCCAAGGGCGTCAAGTGGCTGATCATCGGTGACGACAACTATGGCGAGGGTAGCAGCCGGGAGCACGCCGCGCTGTGCCCGCGCTTGTTGGGAGGCGCCGCTGTTATCGCCCGCAGCTTTGCCCGCATCCACGAAACCAACCTGAAGAAGCAGGGCCTGTTGGCGTTGACCTTCAGCAACCCCGGCGACTACGACCGCATCCGCGAGGATGACCGCATCAATCTTACGGGGCTGGCCGACCTGGCGCCGGACAAGCCGGTTGCCTGCACCATCCAGCACTCAGATGGTGCCTCCGAGACCTTGAGTCTGAATCACTCCTTCGGCCAACCGCAAATAGAATGGTTCAGGGTTGGATCGGCGCTGAACTTGTTCCACCGGTAGGAGTGGTTGCTCCTTTGATGCTCAATGGGCCGGGCGAGCTGTGGGACTCGCCCGGCCCATTTAACGCCGAGGCCGCCGCAGAGTTTTCCCCTGAACTGCGTTCACCCTAGTCGTCGTCTCCCTCGGCCACCGCAGCCCGAGGCGCCGAGCCCTCCAACCTCTGGATCACTCCCGCCCTGAGAGAACGTATTTCAGGGCATATCAGGAAGGTCAACGCGGCCATTGCGATTATCACCGTTCCGCCGATCGCCACGGCCCATGGCGCGCCGATATGCTGTGCGACGGTGCCGCCTTGGACCATGCCCATGGGAGACAAACTCCATGTGACGCCGTACAGTCCCATGACCCGCCCGCGGAGTTGCTCCGGAACAAGCTGCTGGATGGTGCTGAGTCCTCCCACCAAGTACAGGGAGTTGGCTACTCCAACCACGAACAGCATCAGCATCGACAGTTCATACTGACCCTGCCAAGCTGCGATGCTGAAAAGGATTTGGCCCAGGCCGAACACCGTCGCCCCTATGATGATCAGGTGTCCCTTGGGTGAGCCATGCCGCAGGTTGCCGATAAACCAGGTCCCAATAATGGACCCCACCCCGGACGCGCCCAGCAGCCAGCCGATCCTCTCCGGTCCGACGTAAAGCACTTCTTTCGCAAACACCGGCATCAGGTAAATGTAGGCCATGCCGAACATGCTGTTGCAGCAGGTGAGCAGCATGATGTTGAGAAAGATGGGGTTACGGCGTACAAAAGCGAGGCTGTCCACTATTTGGCGGCCGAATTGGCCGGTGGCCGGAGGGCGAGGCCGCACGTTCAAAAACGACATCACCGCGGCCAACAAGTAGAACGAGGCGGCAGTGATGAATATTGACGAGTAAATGTTCCAGCGGGCGATGATCATGCCGGCTAACGCCGGGGCCAACACCCGGACCACGTTCCAAACGATGGAGTCCAAGGCCACTGCGTTTACGATATGCTCGCGGCGCACCAAGCGTGGAGCGATACTGGCACGGCTGGGTTGGTCGAAGGCTTGGATAGCTCCGATGATGAACGCCGCCGCCAGGATGTGCCACACCTCCACCGCTTCGGTCAGCACCAGCATCCCCACTAACCCAACAACGGTAGCGGAGACGGTCTGGGCCGTTGCAACCAGTAACTTGGGCTCCCAGCGGTCCGCCAGCACTCCACCCAAAAGGTTTAGCATCAGGGCAGGCACGGAAATAGCAACGCCAAGGTAAGCCAAGTGCTGAGCTTGGCCGGTAAGGTCGAACATCAGCCAGCCAAGCGTAAACTGTAGCAACATCTGATGCCCGGTGACGCCGGCCAGGAGCGCCAACCAATAAAAGCGGAAATGCCCGTATCGCATGGACACGGGCACGAACCGGCTTATGGTGTCTATCGCCGCCAACTTATTCGCTTACGAAAGCCTCCCTCCCTACCGGCTGATAAGGGTATATATTTCATTTGGGACTTTACGCAGTTGAACGTGAGACCGCATAGTAGGGTAGGCTTGCTCAAATACAAAACCGCTCCCAAATGCTCACTGTCGGGCCCATTCCGTATCGGGCCCATTCCGTCATTCCGGCGTAGGCCGGAATCCAGGGGCGGTGGGGCCGGTTCGTAGCTATAATCTCAATTTTACATACCCCTGTCAGCTCCCTACCGGGGAGTTGGTCTGCTCCTTGGAGCAATACGGCGGTTTGCCGTTGGTTAGCCGCCCTGGACTATTAACGTGGCCACCAGACCGATTTGGGAAGCGATGATGGCGCCTCCGATTACCCATCCGGCCAATAACACCCGGTCAATCCGGGCGTTGACCTGCAGTAGTCCGGCGGTCATATCCGCACGCAACTGTTGGGATTCTGCGCGTAGCTGTTGGAATTCGGCGGTCATATCCGCGCGTAGTTGTCTGGATTCGGCGGTCATATCCGCACGCAACTGTTGGGATTCTGTGCGTAGCTGTTGGAATTCGGCGGTCATATCCGCGCGTAGTTGTCTGGATTCGGCGGTCATATCCGCGCGTAACTGTCGGGATTCTGTGGTCATGTCTACACGTAGTTGTTGAGATTCTGCGCGTAGCTGTTGGAATCCGGCGGTCACTTCTGCTCGTATCTGTTGGAGCATGGCCGATTGCTCGGTTATCCGACCTTCCAAGTATCCCAGGGTTTGGGTTGCGTCGGGTTCTGCAGTCATGGAACTACTCCCTAAACCTCCATAGTGTACTACATACGGTTTACGAGCGGGCGTTGTACGCCGTGTGGGGAACGGAGTCTTGAGGGATAGTGCCCAGATAGAAATTTCTCAGGTGTGGTTCCACCATCCTGCTAAGCTCGCGCCGCCCCTGTTCTTGTGAGGTGAGGGGTCGGTCGAGGGCTTGCTTCAGTTCCTTGTACAAATCCTCTTTATCGATTTTGGTCAGTTGTCCATCCTGCAAAACAACCTCCCCGTCCACCATCACCGTAGCCACGTCGATGGCGCGGCCCCGGTGCACCATCGCGTCCACGATGGAAACCTCCGGGTCCAGGAACGGTTCTTCGATGTTTCTCAAGTCAAGCAGCACCAAGTCGGCCCGCTTGCCCGGCTCCAGCGTCCCGATGCGGTCTCCGAACCAACTAGCGTAGGCGCCGTTTACCGTCGCCATTTGAAGCACTTGGTGGGCGGTCGGGGGAGTGTGGTCTATGCCCGGGATGCGGTGAATTTTAAGCGCCATCCGCATTTCCTGGAACATGTCCTTGTCGTCGTTGATGCCGGCCTCGTCGCTGCCCAAGGCGACCCTGATTCCCGCCGCCAGAATTTTGCTCAACGGGGCAATTCCGCTTTGCAGCCGCAGATTGGAGCTGGCGTTGTGGCAGATATTGGTTCCCGTTGCCTCCATAATCGCCAAGTCTTCTTCCGTGGCCCATACGCTGTGGCCGCATACTACGTCAGGGCCCAGAAAACTCAAATCGTTGAGGTGCTGGAGCGGCGTTTTGCCGTAGACGGTCAAGCCGTACAGCTTCTGGTAGACCGTTTCCTGCAGATGTATGTGAATGCCGGTGCTGTGTCGGGTGGCAATATCCCTCAGAGCCACCAGCATTTCATCCGAGCAACGGTGGACGTTGCTGGGAGCCATGGTTACCTGGACTCTTTCCAAGCGATTGTCGCCGTACTTGGAGAAAATCTCCTCTAGGATGGAGATAACCTCGGACACGGGCAAGTAGGTGCGGCCCATGAAGGACCGGTACCGTTCAGCTAGGTCTCCGGGCAATCGAGCGGCAAACTCCGCTTCGCCCCCGTCCCGGCCGGAGATCATGGAGTTCTGGTCAGCCACTGAAGGCGCGTAGGAGACCCGCATTCCAGAGTCTTGAAAGGCCTTTACCACTTTGTCCGCTACGTCAAGGCTCACTGACGGTACTCCCCGGCCCGGTGAGTGGATGGCTTGGACGGTGGTGGTGCCCGACTCGATCATCTGCACCGCCCCGTAGAGTTGGTCCAAGTAGGGGTCTATCGCCCGGCTTCCTATGCGGGCCAGCATCCACAACTCCAACGGCAGGTCGGGAGCGCCCAACTGGAACGGCGTAAGGCCTACGTGAAAGTGGTCGTTGACCAACCCAGGCATTACCAAGTAGCTGGAAGACCCAATCACCTCTGCGTCGGGGTATCGGTCCCGCAAGTCCCGGTAATCGGCGACTTCAATGATCTCTCCGTCCCGCTGTAGCACCCCGCCGTCCGACACCACCTCCGCGGAGTTAGGCCCGGTCACCTTGCAGATTATGTACTTCCCCCGCACTAAGGTCGTTGCCATAGCTGCCTCCTATATACCTAAACCAACCTGTTATACCTAAACCAACCTGTGGATGCGTCTGATTCGTTTGACACCATACAACCCAGTCTATACTATCGCAATGTTTCAGGCCCTTGCGGCGGAAACAATGAGACTGGAGGATGAATGATGGCCTTCCAACGGCGCGTGTTAAGTTCCTTTGTCATATTTTCTCTGATATTAGTGCTAAGTGGTGTCGTCGCCTGTGGCGGCGCCGCTCCTGCGCCGCAAATAGTAGAAAAAGAGGTTGTACGGGAAGTCCCTGTAGAAAAGGTAGTTGAGAAAGAGGTCATACGGGAAGTCCCCGTGGAAAAAATAGTTGAGAAGGAGGTAATCAAAGAGGTCCAAGTAGAGAAGGAGGTGGTGATTGAGAAGATAGTTGTCGCCACTCCCGTGCCGGTTGCGACAGGGAAGTTAGCGCCATTGCCCGCCGGCGGCAAATACGGCGGAGAGTTGGTGCGAAACAGCAACCCCGGCGAGCCGCGGGACTTGGACTTCCAGAGTTGCGGACCGGGGTCGTGTCTCATCACCGCGGCGCCGGTGTACAACGGGCTCCTTCGCATAAACCCGGAGAACACCAACGAGATTATTGGCGACCTTGCCAGCACTTGGGAGCCCAGCGATGACGGCTTGTCCTTCACCTTCCGTCTGCGAGAGGGTATAGAATTCCACGATGGGATGCCGTTCACGGCTGCCGATGTGAAAGCGACATTCGATAGGGGATTGGACCCAGACTTCCATAGCACACGCGTCGAGCGTCATATCAAGAAGCTGATAAAGCAGGTGGACCTGATCGACGATCGAACGGTAAGGTTTGTCCAAAACTCGCCGGGGTTGCTGCTGATACCCACCCTGGCGTCCAACTGGATGATGGTTGTTCCCAAGCATGTGCTGGACGAGGATGCGTTGGGAGAAAAAGCCATAGGTACCGGTGCGTTCAAGTTCGTGAAGTGGGAGCGGGATGTGGAGTTGGTGTACGAACGAAACCCGGACTACTTTGAGGAAGGACTGCCTTTCCTGGACACTTTGAAGATTCTTCAAATCAATGACAGAGCGACGATCATCGGAGCGTTGGTCTCGGACCAGTTGAACATGTGGCTGGCCGCTCCCCCCAGACCCACGGACATCGAGAAGGTGCGGCAACAATTGGGAGATGACAAGATCAACGCAATCCCGTATCCCGTTGGCGTAAACCAGACCTTTATCTTCAACACCCAACGGCCGCCCTTCGACGATATCCGGGTACGTCGGGCAATTTTCCTGGCCTTGGACCGGCAAGACTACCTCGACAAGGTCTGGCGCGGCCAGGGCGTAGCGGGGGCGGTGTTGGACCCGGCGATTTACGGAGATGTCGCGCTGTCTTTAGAAGAGGTTAACCAGATGCCCGGGGTGCGGCAACCGAAAGATCAAGACCTCGCCGAAGCCAAACGCTTGTTGGCTGAGGCTGGTTTTCCTGGTGGTTTCAAACTGGAGGACAACGAGTGCCTGGGCCAGAATACCGCCCAAGGCAGGCTCTACATGGAAGTCCCCATAGCCCAACTGAGGACCGCCTTGAACATCGAATGCGACATCGTGCTGCAGGACCGGCCTTCAGTATTCGCCCGTGTTGCTGAAGGCGACTTTACCCTTTATGGTCACGGTTCCGGCGTCCAATTCAAGGACGCTGACTCCATTTTCGGCTTGATCATCGCCCCGGACGCTGGGCGGAACTGGGGTCGCTGGGAACATCCGGAATTCACCAAGTTGTACAATGAGCAACTGAACGCCACCGACGTAGACCGGCGGCGGGAATTGCACCTCCAGATGCAAAAGTTTGTCTATGAGGTAGACACAGGGCATGTGCCGATGACGTGGAACCACGCCGTGAACTTGGTGCGGAGCGAAGTAAAAGGATGGCACTCTCTTGGCCCTTGGTTCGAGCATAACCGCATGGACCGGGTCTGGATCGATAAAGCCAACTAGCTTTGTACCGCTACTTGGTGAAAAGGGGGCTGCTCTTCGTCCCCACCGCCCTCCTTGCGGTCTTCATAGTGTTCCTTATCATGAAGGCCGCTCCCGGAGACATCGTCACCATAATGGTCTATGGCGAGGAGGGTGGGTCTGGCCCTTTGGCGGAATCCAAGGCTCTGGAAGAGAAGCTGCGGGAGGAAATGGGTTTCAACCGTCCACTGGCGGTCCAGTTTTTCGATTGGGTCAAACAACTGGCCAAGGGGGACTTGGGAGAGTCTTTCACCCAGCGGGGCCGTAAGGCCACCACCGTAATTGGGGAGCGGTTTCCCCGGACGGTGGAATTGGCGGTACTTACCATCATCCTGACTTTTTTGTGGAGCATTCCGCTGGGGGTGCTGGCTGCCACTAAGGCGGATACCAATGTTGACCGGGCTATCCAAATCTTCAGTGTTGCCGGCCTGAGCGTTCCCAACTTCTGGATTGCCACGTTGGTGCTGATTTTCCTCGCCCAGTTGGTGGGATGGTCTCCGCCGGTAGGTTGGTCGGGTCCCTTGGAGGACCCGGCGATCAACTTCAAGAAGATGCTCATTCCCGTGTTGATCTTGGCCTACAGCCAAGGCGCGCCGCTTTTGCGGCTGACCCGTGCCCAAATGATGGAAGTGCTGCGCGAGGACTACGTGCGCACTGCCCGTGCCAAAGGCATGTCCGAGCGGGCGGTTGTTTACCGGCACGCCCTGCGAAACTCGGTCATTCCCATATTTACGATGCTGGCGTGGGACTTGGGGCGCTTGGTGAACGGGGCCGTGTTAATAGAGGTGATATTCGTTATACCGGGCTTGGGAAGCCTGTTCGTCCAAGCCATCGCAAACCGGGACTTCGCCCTCATTCAGGGGTTGGTGCTGATTAACGTTTTGATCATGCTGGGCATTAACCTGGTAGTGGATATGGTCTACGGTTACTTGGACCCCCGGATACGTTATACGTAGAGGAGCAAGGGTTTGGCCCTGGATCAAGGTGGAACAACATCCGTCCTGCAGGCGGCGACGCCCCGGGTAGGCCAGCGGGCAGTCACTACCCTTCGGCGTTTCGCCCAAGCGAAGCCCTTGGGCATGGCGGGGGCGTTGGTTTTGGCGCTGATGGGCGTGATTACCATCCTGGCTCCTCTGATCGCGCCCTACGATCCTCTCGACGCCTCTTTCGCCCGCAGCTTGCCCGTGAGCGGCGAACATTGGCTTGGCACGGACCCCTTGGGCCGTGACGTTTTCAGCCGGGTAATCATGGGGTCCCGTATATCTATTTACGTCGGGATAGTATCGGTCTTCATCGGGGTCAGCTTGGGCGCGTTCATCGGCATCGTCACCGCTTACGCGGGCGGGGTCCTGGACTTGGTGGTACAGCGGTTCGTGGACGCCATTCAAGCATTTCCCGGCTTGGTGCTGGCGATGGCCATCATGGTGACTCTGGGTCAGTCAATCAACAATGTGATTATCGCCATTGCCATTTTGCTCATCCCTGGCGGTGCGCGCATCATCCGGGGCTCTGCCTTGAGCATCAAGGAACAGACTTACATCGACAGCGCCAGGGCCGTGGGGTGTTCTCACATCCGCATCATGGCCCGCCACATCTTCCCCAACACCATCGCTCCCTACATCATTCTGATCAGCGTCAGCATAGGGAACGCCATCATTACCGAGGCGGCACTCAGTTTCCTGGGTGTTGGTGCGCCGCCCGACGCACCGTCTTGGGGAGCGATGGTCAACACCGCGTCCCAGGAATTGTTCACCGGCGGGCTTGGGTTGGCGATAGGCCCCGGGCTGGCAATAGCCCTAGCGGTCTTCTCGTTCAACCTGTTGGGCGATGCCTTGCGGGACACCCTTGACCCGCGGCTAAGGCAAAGATGATTGAGGTATAGCCCCGGTCGCCTCCCAGAAGGAGAGAAGCTCTTTTAGACTCCCCGCCACACCCGGCGGCTTTCTCCGCGGACGAAGTGACCAAATCCCGGGTCGGGGAAATGCCCCGCGGCCACAATGATTCCCTCGGCTTCGAGCATGTCCAGTACCGAATGGCGGGTCTGCCGGGACACGTCCGGCTCGATGTCGAAGATGGGACACCAGTCGGTATAATGGGCTTGGGCCACGCTGTGGGCCACGTCGCCCAGTATGTAGCCCCGCTCACCGGATGACGCTATGGTGATGGAAACGTGGCCGGGGGTGTGGCCGGGCGTAGGCACTGTGGCCAGTTCGTCGGTAATGTTGTACCCGTCGTCGATCAGGTCCATGATGTTCAGGCTCTGCAGCGGGATGACCTGATTGATGATGTGCTCGGCCCCGGCTGCGACGTTTGGCTGAGTCCAATAGTCCCAGTCCTTCCGCGGCACCAAGTAGCGGGCGTTGGGGAAATTGGGCCGTCCGTTGGTCAAATTCCAGCCCACGTGGTCGGGGTGCAGGTGAGTAAACACCACCAGGTCTACTGCCTCTCTATCTATGCCTTTCTTGTCCATGTCGTCGAGTAGCGTCCCGTCCTCGGCCTGCAAGCCGGTGTCTACGATGATCAGCTTGCCGGACGACCGCACCGCCACGGTGCCGTACCTGCTGCGTACTTGATCGTGCTCGTCCAGCAACTCAGGGAACTCCCGCCACTGTTCTATAGTGGTGTCGGGAAAGGGTATCAACGGGGACCGTTGAGGGAATCCGTCGCTTAACGACACCAACTCCACGTTGCCAACCTGGATTTTGTAGTCGGGCATTGGTCAGCCTCCTTTTCAGGCGTTCTTGTCTCCATTCGGTCCTTATGGGCGCTTCACAGTTCGGAATGGTACTTGGGAGATGGCGGATTGTCCACTGGAGCGGTTGTCTGAATCAGGATTTACCGGATTTTAGGATTTTCAGGATAGGCGAACTGGTCCTGTGAATCCTTTCATCCTGAATCAGACAATTGTGTCAACCGTAAGGTATCCGTGCGCTGAAAAAGCAAAACCTGTAGAATCGAGTGACATTCTAAGCGGGATGCGATTTGACGATATGAACGATAATCTTTCGAACGTTAATGCAGCGCTCCAATCGTTGGCCCAAGAAAGCCAGGGCCGGTGGAGGCTGTCCGCCTGCGGCGTAACTGCCGGGTTGCGGTCGATACCGGCGTTGGTGGCTGTGGACGCCTACGCCGCGGAGACTGGGCGAAGGCGCATAGCATTGGTCTCCGGTTTATCGGGGAATGCGGAAGACGCGGCGTTGGGGCTGAGGGCTTTGCAATGGGCCGCGGGCGCGCATCATCCGTATGCGGGGAACGTCGCGTTGACGGGCGTACCGTTAGCCAATCCTGAGGGCAGGACGGACCTTTCGGCGGCTTTTCCGCCGAAAGGAAATTTCTACTATGACGCGGACGCACCCGAGACCCGCTACCTGTGGCGGTGGCTGTGCTTCCAAGCGCCGGACTTGGCGCTGGAGATTCGAGCCGGGGACACAGTAGAGTGGCAAGCAAACGCGGCGGCCGGCGAACTGGAAGCGGCACTGGGCGCGTCTGGAGTCGCACTGGAAGATTCGTCATTGTCAGCCGCTCTTGGCCGCGGGGATCCAGACAATCTGGGGCCGATTCCCGGCTTGCGGCTGACGACTCCAGATGGCCTTCTCGAGGGGGAATTGGAACGGTTGTGGAACATTGTCGGGAGCCAACCCGGCTCGCTGGGAGCGTCGGCCGCCCGGAACACGCTGGGGGCGCGGCGGCGACGTTCGTTCCTGGAGTTGGGCCGGGTGTTGGCGGGAGTGTATGGCTACGCCTTGGACCCGGTCAACTACACTCAAGGGGTGGCCATAAGCGGCCGTTTGCGCTTGGCACGGTTGGAGCCAAGCGGCGAGTCGCCGGTGGAAGGCATCGTGCGTCTGCTGGAGCCTTACGTATCCGGTGCTATCTCGATGTTCGGAGACCGTCCCAGCGGGGCGAACCTGGCAGGATTGCTCTGGGGGCAGGAGTTGGCAGAGGCTACCGGAGACCGCCGTTATTCCGACCTTATAGTGCAGGTGGCGGACCGGTACCAAGCCGTTCCCAGAGGAACGGCGCCGCCGCCTTGCGACCCGGACTTTCGCACCGAGGACATGTTCATGGCCGGGGCCATGCTGGGGCGGGCCTTCAGCATCACCGGAGAGCGGCGCTACCTGGATATATTGACCCGGTTCCTGCTGGACGGCGAAATCCAGCAGGACGATGGGTTGTTCCAGCATTGCCGCTCGGCGCATTACTTCTGGGGACGGGGCAACGGCTTCGCGGCGCTGGGACTAACCGAGACGCTTACCTATCTGCCGGAAGACCACCCGGACCGGGATGCGGTGCTCGCCATGTACCGGAGGGTGCTGGAAGGAATGAGAAACGTCCAGGAGCCGTCGGGGATGTATCCCGAGGTACTGGACTTTCCCGGCTCGTACCACGAGTTCACCGCCACCTGCATGGCGGGCTACGCCATGGCGAGAGGGCTGCGGCGGGGGTGGCTGGACGAATCGTACCGCGAGTCGTTGGGGATGGCGTGGCAAGGGGTGTCGGAGAGGGTGGATGACAATGGGGACGTGGTGGACGCCTGCATCAGCACCGGCGTACAGGAGAACCTGCGAGAGTACCTGCACCGTCCGGCGGTGTTCGGCTTCGACGACCGCAGCGGGAGCATGGGCTTGTGGTTCGCAGTGGAGATGGAGAGGCTGAGCAGGGGATAAGTCCCTACGCCACTCTCTGACCGAGAGAGCGCCGGAAGACATAAAAATGGTCGGGGTGAGTGGACTCGAACCACCGGCCTCTTCGTCCCGAACGAAGCGCGCTAGCCACTGCGCTACACCCCGACGTTGCCGAGATAGGCAACCAGTTTTCATTATACCCTACTTGTGTGTGGATTGCTTGACCCTGCGTTTCAAACACAGGGCAACTGCGGCCCCAACCGCCGAGAGGACCTGCCTGCGGCGGGCGAAATTTCAGAAACCCTGACATTTACTGACATTTACTGACATTGCGCCAGGGGACATTTTGATTTTCCTCTCATATCCTCTCATTCGCTCTCATTTTCACTGGGGAGACCGGTTGTTTGTCTGAACTGGGATTCACTTGATTTTGAGGATAGCCATGATTCTCTCCGGCACGATGCGTTGAAACCGCAACGGGCAGGTACGGCCCCAGAAATTCGGCTAGCCGGATATCCCGGACGAGGGGTTATGTTGCACAACTACTATGATAGGGAAGTGTTTCCCGATTTGGGAAGGGGCAAGTGTCAGTAACTGGTAGCGTGGGGCTTACTTTGGTATAGTCTCCGGCCCAAATCACCCCCCTTTGGATAATCTGTTTTCTCCTTGCCTCCGTCAAAACGTATTCGGTTAAGAGCCTCACCGGCACCTGACTAAGCTATATGCTACGATAACTTAGTGCCCCACCTAAAATGTGGAGGACTGCCATGTCGATCTCCCAGCGCCGCCGGCGGTTCCAAATAACGAGAGTTTGGGCCAAGAATTTCCGCAGCATTGCGGAAGTCTCTTTAGATCTGGAGCCGATTACCGTGCTAGTCGGGCCCAACGCCTCGGGCAAAAGCAACTTACTTGACATTTTGAGGTTCGTGAAGGACGCCCTCAGATTTGACCTTGAGGCAGCAATTTCCATACGCCACGGGTTTGACGCGATTTGTCGTCGAACAGCGGATGGTCTCACTGAGGAAGTAGAAGTGGGGTTAAGCGCAACGACCGATGGGCAACCTAGTCTTGCTGAGAATCCTCGCATAGATTACAGATTTTCTCTAGTGTCCGATTCTAGCAGAGGCTACAGAGTAAAAGAGGAATCCGCTACGGTATACTCACGAAACCGTAGTGATATCGATCCCGTTATATTCAAAATCGAAAACGGTAGTTTAACTTCACCGACTTCTTGGTCGCATTACAGCGATACGCGATCTCGCATGTGGCAAGATGATGATGATGATGAAGCAGTTGCATTTGATACTGCGGAACTTTGGCTTCGTCGAGTCACGCGTCCATGGACACTCGGCAGACCACAGGAATTGTCAGGAAGTGACGAAACCTTCGCCGCGTTCGCCCGGCCTGTCGAGATTCTACTGAGACGTATTGCAACGATGAGGTTTTACCACATCTTCCCCAACACCCTAAGAGAGCCTCAAAAGCTGGGGAATCCTCATCCGTTGGATGAAGACGCCGGAAATTTGGCATCGGTGCTACGAAATTTTGAAAGAGACCAAAGAAGTACGATCGATCGTCTCAAGCGTTCTTTAGGGCGGCTAATTCCTGGAGTATCTGACTTGGAAGTGACCTCAGCGGGAGGTTATCTAGTAGTACGAGTCAAACACGAAGATGTGGAGGGTGGGGGATGGATTGACTTGTCGCAAGAATCTGATGGAACCATTCGACTACTTGGCTTGCTAACTGCCCTACACCAACGCCGTACTCTACCCTTGATTGGAATAGAAGAGCCGGAACTCACTGTCCATCCTGGCGCGCTGACGGCATTGGCAGACGTGCTAAAGGAAAGTTCTCGCATGTGCCAGCTGATAGTTACCACGCACAGTCCCGATCTTATAGACCGGGTCACAAATTTTAGGGACGTCGACTCATTGCGTGTTGTGGAATTCATAGGTGGTGTAACCCAGGTACATATGGTGTCTGGTGCCCAAAAGGAATCGGTCAGGAAACACTTATTTTCTCCGGGTGAACTGCATCGACAGGGTGAACTTGAACAACTGGGAGCCAATCAGTGAACGAAAACTCCAGTATAGTCTCAATTGTGGAGGGCGACGGAGAACTGGATGCTTTGCCGGAACTGTTGCGCAGAATTCTGTGGGAACGGCTTTGTCGATTTGACATTGCAGCAAGAAAGCCCAAAGTAGCGAATGGCAAGCCCGACCTTGTGAAGAGATTTGAGAGGTTTCTTGAATACGCGCGTCTTGAACGTTGTGACGCAATCCTTGTGCTTGTGGATGCGGACGAGGAATGCCCATTTCAAAAGGCGCCGAACCTCGCGGCAAGGGCAGCTGCGTTGAACCTTGATGTGCCAGTTGCAATTGTGTATGCCAAAAGCGAATACGAGACATGGTTTATCTGCAGCTTGTCAGAATACACAGGGGCACCAATCAGAGAAAGACTAGGAATTCCAGAATCCGTAAACGCCCCCCAGAATGTTGAGAATATCAGAGCGGCTAAGGGTTGGCTCGAACAGCATATGCCATACGATAGAGGCTATAAGGAAACCGAAGATCAGGCACCTCTCACCCACCATATCGCCCTTGACATAACGCACAATATGTCACGTTCTTTTCGAAGGCTATGTCACGCGGTTGACGAGTTGGTCTATGCCATAGACCATGGCTCCCAAATCGTCACGCCTTAGGCCCGGCTTATGGGTAATTTAGCGTTTGCCCGGCGATATTGTCCGTCGAGTTGTGGTCGGAACCTGGGAACTGATAGAGGCGTGCGTCGTGAGGGAATGATTTCATGTTAAAGAAGAGAGCTGGGTATTGAGGACTCGAACCTCGCGCCTCCTACGTGTAAAGCAGGTGTTCTAACAAACTGAGCTACTCCCCCGTAAGGTTTGCGAGAGGATTCTGGACAGCTTTGTTGTGAGCGAGTTGCCAAGGAACACCTGCTCATTTTGGAGCGGCTTTACGCCAAAGTCCAGGGGCATCGTAGCCCTACCCTCACCCCGTACCGCTCAACACCTTCTTTTGGGAACAGTGGGGTGATGAGGAACACTAATGGTAAACTTGGGTGCGCATTAGGACTTTCACGAAGGTGTGGCTGCCTTTTTCCCATTGAAGGAGAGCACAATGCAAAATGCGGAACTAACATACAGCCATGCTAGCAGGGCCTTACTGGACCAAGCAGGCCGGGAATTGGCGGCCGGTGATGTTCGGCAAGCTACTGAGAAGGGATGGGGCGCGGCTGCACAGATGGTCAAAGCCGTCGCCTCGCGGCGAGGCTGGCAGCACAATAGTCACTCGTTGCTTTACGATGTTGTGCTCAAGTTGGCTAGGGAAACCGGAGACGACGATATATCCACGTTGTTTCATACTGCCGGTAACTTGCATACTAATTTCTATGAAAATTGGCTCACCAGTGAAGTAGCAGAGGCGGGGCTTCTATATGTGGGCCGATTTCTGGATAAACTGGAACCTTTGCTGGATGTTGGAGAAGGCAATCAAGAATAAGAACGCTTGAACCACTCCTCACCCAGCCCCGCTCAACACCTTCTCCTGAAACAGCCGGAAGCGTTCCAGCGTGCGGGTGAGGCGGGTTAGCCACTGGTCGCCCATTTGACGGACGGGTTGGGAGGCGGAGTTGCTGGTTGCCTACGCTCGAAGAAATCCCGCTGATTGGCGCCTACTTTGCAGCGATGTTAGCCTGGAACACCCTGAAGGGTTGAAGAGTAACCGGGATTGGAGGAACGCTTTATGGAATAATGGTACGCTAATCCAGCAGGTCCTTAAGGGCGTTGCCAACTTCAGCTAGCGGACAGAGACGTATGCCTTGCTCTTCCGCAAATTTTTTTACACTCCTGGGTATCTCAGGGAAAACATCATTCGGGACGCAAAGAATCACGGCCGCACCGAAATAATCAGCATATTGACGGGCTTGGATGACACCGCCCAAGAGTACAGGGCGTGTCTTTACATCGAGGATGACGAATTTTTTGCCGCGTTCAACAAGGATGTCCGGTCTGTACCTGAGGCCACGAACCAACGAAGCCGGGTCATCCTGCCATAATCTTCGATTAGGAACCTTGGATGGTTCACGGGTAAACTTATAGCCCAATTCTCTAATGATATCCTCTACTTGAGGGATGAAGCTGATTTCCAAAATACGCGTCATTGCAAAAGGCCTCCGAACAACGCCCATTGGACCAATGCGCCAACCAACGCACTTACAATAATAGTAACCCCCCATTAATAGTAACCCCCCATTTAACGGCGCCTATCACGCGGTCCTTTCTGGACTGCCGCTCTAATAAAAGATGCAAGGGTTCATCGTGGCCGTTCTGAAGGGTCAGAAGGTCAACTTCAACAGGTTTGTTCAACTGCCGTCCTATGGAATTCAGAAGCACGGCCATTGCAGATACGGTATGAACGAGTTTCTTCCCGTGGATGGAGACCACCCAATCTTCAGTAATCAGAACCGCCGAATCCTGCACTTGAGTTACCAGCCAATTCCCATGAGCCAACTGGCCCAGCAACCGCAATTGCACGCTGTGGGGTAATGGACTGAACTCTTCTCCGGACAGTATAGATTCCTTGGTTGCCTGGTCAAGCGTTGGATAGTTTGGCACTCTTAATTTCAGGTCTAAGACTTCCATATAATAGCGCAGGAGGTCGTTGGTTCCATACGGTTCCTAAATCGCGTTCGTTTCGGTCGCTCACATTTTAGCGTGGGTCAGAGGACTCGAACCTCGCGCCTCCTACGTGTAAAGCAGGCGCTCTAACAAACTGAGCTAACACCCCGTAAAGTTTGCGAGAGGATTCTGGACAGATTCGTTGTGAGCGAGTTGCCAGAAACATCTGATGATTTTCAGCGCGATTTTACGCCAGAGTCCAGGGGCAACCAAACCGCCACTCCTCACCCGGTCCCACTCAACACCTTCTCCTGAAACAGGCGGAAGCGTTCCAGTGTGCGGGTGAGGCGGGTGAGCCACTGGTCTCCCATTTGACGGGTTGGGAGGCGTAGTTGCTGGTTGCCTACGCTGACGGAGGAGCCGAGGGCGCGCTGGAGGGCTAATCGGGCGCCGCCAACCGGAACGCGGAGTTGGATGACGAAGGCGTCGCTGGCGTTCAGGATGGACTCTATGCCCAGTCCGGCGGCCAGGGCCCGTAAATCGGCGATGACCAGCAGGTTTTCTACTTCTTCGCCCAATGGCCCAAAGCGGTCCCGCAGCTCTTGTTTAATGACCGGGACTTGCTTGCGGTCCGTCAGCTTGGCGATCCGCTGGTAGACCGCTAGGCGGGACGGCATATGCTCAATGTAGGTCTCCGGTATTCGCGCCTGTAGCGGAAGCTCGAGCCGGGGCAACTCGATGATGACCTGCCCCAAATTGGGGGCACCCACGCCGTCATGACGCAGTTCCGATATGGCTTCCTGTAGCAACTGGCTGTACAGGTCCAGCCCGACTTCGCGGATGTGGCCGCTCTGCGCAGTGCCCAACAGGTTGCCGGCCCCGCGAATCTCAAGGTCGCGCATGGCGATTCTGAAGCCCGATCCCAATTCGGAAGTCTCCAGGATGGCTTGCAAACGCCGCTGCGCCGCCTCGGTGATACGGCGGCCACGGGGCACCAGCATGTAGGCGTAGCCGCGATGCTCACCGCGGCCGATGCGGCCCCGTAGCTGGTAAAGCTGGGACAGTCCGAACCTGTCGGCCCGGTCCAGTATCAACGTGTTGACGTTGGGCAGGTCCAGTCCAGATTCGATGATGGTGGTGCAGACCAGGATGTCGGCCTCGCCGTTGGAGAAGGCCACCATGACGTCTTCCAAGTCGGACTCGGGCATCTGGCCGTGGCCGATAAGTATGCGGGCTTGGGGCACCAATTCCGCCAAGTCGGCCGCAGTCCGGTCGATGGTCCTTACCCGGTTGTGAAGGAAGAAGACCTGACCCCCGCGCTCCATTTCCCGCAGGATTGCCTCTTTGACCACGTCGTCGCTGTATTCGGAAACAAAGGTCTTTATGGGCAGGCGGGACTCCGGGGGCGTGTCCATAGTGCTAAGGTCGCGGATGCCGGAGAGGGCCAGATTCAGGGTGCGGGGGATGGGGGTGGCGCTCAGGGTGAGAACGTCCACTTCCCGCCGGAGCCTTTTTATTTGCTCCTTGTGGGCGACGCCGAACCTTTGCTCCTCGTCCACCACCGCCAGCCCCAGGTTCTTGAACTCCACATCCTTCTGCAGGAGGCGGTGGGTGCCGATGACTATGTCGAGGGACCCGTCCTTCAGGGACTGGATCACCTCTTGTTGCTCTTTGTTGGTGCGGAAGCGGCTCAAAACGTCGACGCTGACGGGGAAGGGGCTGAGACGTTCGCTGAAAGTGGCGTAGTGCTGCTGGGCCAACACTGTCGTAGGCACCAGCAGCCCCACCTGCATCCCGTCGTTGACCGTTTTGAAGGCGGCCCGCAACGCCACCTCGGTCTTGCCGTAGCCAACGTCACCGCAGATAAGCCGGTCCATCGGCTTGGGCTTTTCCATGTCGGCTTTTACGTCGCTGATGGCGGTAGCTTGGTCCGGGGTCTCTTCATAGGGAAAGGAGTCTTCCAACTCCTGTTGCCAGACAGTGTCCTGGACAAACTCGTGGCCCTGCGCGACTTCCCGCGCGGCGTGGAGGTTCAACAGTTCCTGGGCCATCTCGCGCGCCGCGCCCTTCACTTTCTCTTTGACCCTGGCCCAGTCGGCGGACCCAAGGCGGGTGAGGCTCGGCGGCTGGTCCTGAGCGCCAACGTAGGCCGTTACCCGGTCGAGGTGGTCGGTGGGCACGTACAGCTTGTCGTTTTCGGCGTACTCCAACACCAAGTACTCTTTGTTTTCGTCGTCCTCGGTCATGCTGGTGGTGCCCGCGAACCTCGCCACGCCATGGTCGATGTGCACGACGTGGCTGCCGATGACGAGGTCGGACAAGGCCGTGATCTCGGTCCCGGTTTCAACCCTGCGGGGACGGCGGTAGCGCCGTTCTTTGGACGTGCCGAACAGTTCGGAATCGGTCAGGACTTGCAATGACGAGACGCTGCCGGACTGTTCGCCGCTCGACAAGGCTTCCAGGACCCATCCCTCAGTTAGAGAGCCGTTGACCAAGTAGACCTCGCCGGCGTACAGGGGCAGGTGTACGTCATCGGTTATGGTCGCGCCGATGTCGTCCTGTTCGAGAATTTCACGCAGGCGGCGTGCGTGCCGGGTAACGGCCACCGTGGCCCCGCCTTTGGCGCCGTGGCGGCGTAGGTCGCCGGCTAGCTGTTCCAGACGGCCGTAGTAAGGAGTGGCCGGCTGGAACAGTTCGTCCTCTATGTCGCTGAGCCAGCTATGAAGCAACAGCCTGGGGCGTTGCTCCAAGGAAGCGGAAAACTCCGGCCAAGGAAAGAAGGGCGCAGGGAACCCGCGGGGCAACTCGCCCCGCTCCTCCCTGGAGGCCCGCATATTCATGAACCTTTCTTCGAGTTCCAACGCCTCCGCTTCGACTTGGCTGGGCCGTTCCAGCACTATCGTGCAGTCCCCGTCCAAGTACTCCAGCAGGCTCGTGTTGTTCAGCAGGCCGTTGTAAAAGATCAAAGTCTCGACGTTGGGAGCGGAGAAGAGGGTCACTAACTCGTCCTCGATGCGCTCCCGCACTTCACGGTCACAGCTGGAAAAATCCATCGCCTCGATGAGTTGCTCCACCCGGCCACGGTCGGCGACTCCCGGAAGCTGTTCCCTGGCGGGAATGATGTCCACCCTGTCGGCGGCGGCCACCGACCGCTGGCTCAGCGGGTCGAACTGCCTGATGGTGTCTATCTGGTCGTCCCAAAGCTCAATGCGAAAGGGCAGGTCGGCGTTGGAAGGGAAGATGTCTATGATCCCGCCGCGCTGGCTGAATGCTCCAGGGGTTTCCACCACCGGCTCGTTGCGATAGCCCAGCTCGACCCATTGGACGAGAAGTTCGTTCAGACGCACCCGCTGGCCAATCTCGATCCTATTGCAACCTGGGCCGTCTCTTGCCTCCCCGGACATAACGTGCCGCGCCAGCGTTGGGCGCATAGCGGCACTGATCGACGTCACTACTACCGGCGGTATTTGTCCAGGCAAGCGGCGATCAGGGGAGGCCAAGGCAGCCAGGGCGGCCAAGCGCTGGTTGCTGGTGTTGGCGTCCACCGCCAGCCGCTCGAAGGGGAGCACTTCCGGCTCGGGCAATAGAAACACCGGCTCGTCTTCGCCCAAGTAGGTGAGCAGTTGATCATGGAGGCGCCGGGCGTCTTCAGCCCGAGGGGTTATCACCAGTGTCGGGGATTGGCGCAGTGTCCACAAAGCCGCGACATAAGCCGGGGCGGCCCCTTGGCGGACGGACACCTTGGGGGTATGGTCGCCGACGCCAGTCCCTTGCACCTGCCGGCGGAACACCGAATGGCTGTTAAGCAGAGAAACGAGGCCTTCTAAGGGCATGTGCTTCCTTACCGTTCCTGATTGTTTTATTGTGGGCTGGGCTTTTCCCACGCCCAACAAGGCTGACGCAGCGCGTCAGCCCTATAGAGTTATTCTATTGGATATGACGGGGTAGAACAACACAGCTTGAGCCTGCCTACTGCGGGTTCTACGGCTGGGGTCGCGGGTAGTGCGTGATATAATTCGCACTGCAGCGACTCTACATTTTCCTGTCAAAGAGGCATACTCGTTGTCGTTAAACAACCAACTCACGTCCAATTCCTACGCTGATGACCCGGGATCAGACCGGTTTCCTTACAAGCGTGTTGTCGTCAAGGCTGGGACCGGCATTCTTACCACCGGGTCGTCCCACCAGCAGTTGGACTTGACCGTTATGGCCGATCTGGTAAGGCAAATAGCCGAACTGAAGAGCTTCGGCTCGGAGGTCTTGTTCGTAACTTCCGGCGCGATAGCCGCAGGGCATGAAGCCCTGGGGTTCAGGCCGGGCAGCTTGGACAGGGACATACCCTCCCGCCAAACACTGGCCGCGGTGGGGCAGAGCCGCTTGATGCATACCTACGGAGAGATGTTTCAGTTCCGCGGGTTGAAGGTTGCCCAAGTGCTGCTGACCATCAGGGACCTGTCGGACCGCCAGTCCTATTTGAACGTTGGCAACACTCTCAACGGTTTGCTGGAAAGGGGAGTTGTGCCCATCCTCAACGAAAACGACGTGGTTGCGGTGGATGAGATTGGCGAGGTGTTTGGCGACAACGACCGGCTTTCCGCGTTGGTGGCGAATCTGGTTGACGCCGACCTCCTGGTCATACTGACCGACACTGCCGGGCTGTATACCGCCGACCCCAATCTACACCCGGAGGCGGAGTTGATACCGGTGGTGGACCAAGTGGACGAATCGGTCGTGGCCCTTGCGGGGAAGGACCGCAACCCGTGGGCGAGGGGGGGAATGGCCACCAAGATAGACGCGGCGCGCTTGGTGACTACGTCGGGCATTACGATGGTCATGTGTCACGGCGCGGAGGAAAACGCAGTGTTGCGGGCAGCGGGGAGAGAGAGCATCGGCACTACCTTCCGTCCGGCCGGAGGGAAGATGGAAGCGCGAAAGCGTTGGATGCTGGGCTTCGCTTCCCAACGGGCCGGGGTATTGGTAGACCGGGGAGCGGCGGCGGCATTGGAGAAGGACCACCGCAGCCTTCTGCCCGCGGGCATCACCGGCGTAACAGGCGGGTTCGAGCGCGGTGACGTGGTGTACGTTGTCGCTGCCGATGGACGCCGCATCGCTTGCGGCATTGCCAACTACCGCTCCGATGACGTCAAGCGGATCCAGGGCGTCCGCTCCGACGATATTCAGGATGCCTTGGGCTACCATTACGGCGAAGAAGTTGTCCACCGCAATAACCTTGTGCTTTTGTGATGGATATGGAAGGAGTCACCGAAGGCTATGACTACTAACACTATAGAAGACCTGCTTGAGCTTGGCCAAAGGGCGCGGGCGGCGTCCAGGGTTTTGGCGCGGCTGCCCAGCGGCGTCAAGAACCGGGCTTTGCACAACATAGCCCAAGCTCTGGATGACCGGCAGGATGACGTCCTGGCGGCGAACCGTGAAGACTACGAGACCAGCAAGGCCGACGGCTTGAGCGAGGCGCTGCTCGACCGGCTGTTGCTGACCCCGGACCGGTTGCACGACTTGGCGGACAGCGTCCGCAACGTCGCGGCATTGCCTGACCCCATCAGCGAAACCATGGACGCCACTACCTTGGCTAACGGGTTGAGAGTGAGCAAACGCCGGGTGCCTTTGGGCGTCATAGGCAGCATTTACGAAAGCCGCCCCAACGTCACCATAGACATTTCCACCCTGTGTTTGAAGTCGGGCAACGCTTGCCTGCTACGGGGCGGCAAAGAAAGTATCCACTCCAACAGGGCCTTGGTGGAACTGTCGAGAGAGGCAATTTCCGAGGCCGGGGCGCCGGCCGATGCTGTCCAGTTTGTGGACAATCCCAACAGGGCGCTGGTCGACACCATGTTGGGAATGCGGGAGTACATCGACCTGCTGGTGCCGCGGGGCGGAGACAGCCTGATTCGCTACGTGGCTGAACATGCTTCCATGCCGGCGGTTACCGGAGGCGTCGGAGTTTGCCACACCTATGTGGACAGTGCGGCGGAAATAGACAAGGCCGCCAAAATCGTCTACAACGCCAAGGTGCAGCGGCCGTCGGTCTGCAACGCCTTGGACACCATTCTGGTCCACGTAGACGCCGCGCCTGCATTCCTCCCCAAGGTCGCGCGGGAGTTGTGCGACGCCGGAGTTGAACTGCACTGTGACCACCGGGCGTTAAGCATCCTGGGGCCCTTCCCCGGCGGGAGGGAGGCGGGAGCCTCCAGCAGCGTACAGTCGGCCAGCGAAGAGGACTGGGGAAAAGAGTTCCTGTCCCTAACCGCCGCTGTAAAGGTTGTCGACTCGATGGACGAGGCTTTGGAGCATATCGAGACGTACGGGTCAGGCCACTCAGAGGCAATAGTAACCGATGACTACACGGCGGCGATGAGGTTTCTGGATGAAGTGGACGCCGCAGCGGTGTTCGTCAACGCCAGCACCAGGTTCACCGACGGCTCCCAGTTAGGGCTGGGGGCCGAGGTTGGCATAAGCACCCAGAAATTCCATGCCCGCGGGCCGATGGGGCTGAGGGAGCTAACATCGTACAAGTGGGTTGTGATGGGGGAAGGGCAGGTCAGGGAGTAGGGTAGCTGACCCTCAGCAGGGCTCCGGTTGGGAAAGATGAAGGAGACGTTATGAGCGATGAGTTGAAGGAAGCCTTTGAGTTTTACTTGGCCAACCAGGATGAGATGGTCGAGAAATATTGCGGCAAGGTCGTAGCGATTAAAAACGGCAAAGTCCTTGGCGCGTATGACGACGAACTCGCAGCGATCAACGATACAAAGAAGACCCACAAACTCGGAACATTCATTGTTCAGAGAGTGAGCGAGGGCGACGAGGCATATACCATAACCATTAATTCACCCGGGGTGCCCTCATAGTTCGTGGGCCACGCTCCCATAGCTTCACAACGGTCGGTGATGGTCGTTTGTACGCGTTGCGGAGCGGGTGTCATGTTTCCCGGGCTTGGGAGAGCGATGACAGCAACCCTTCACCAACGATGAAACCATGTACCTTCGAGCAGTTGGGAACAAAATTCTCCCAACTGTCCCCTTCCAGATGGTGAGACGCGGCTAGAGTCTCTTCCGGCTGATGGCCCGCTCCGCTGCCTGCTTCACAGCCTCTGGGGTGAGGCCGGCTTTCTGCATTAACTCTTCGGCCTTGCCCGACTCGCTGTAGCCTTGGAGGGCGACCATCTCCAGGGGCACCGGGTGGGTGCGCCCGATTATCTGGGCAACGATGCTGCCGAGTCCGCCGTGGATGTAATGCTCCTCCGCCGTCACTATAGCGCCGGTTTCCTTGGCCGCGGCCAGGAGCGTGGCCTCGTCCGCCGGGGTTAACGTGTGCATGTTGATTACACGGGCGGAGATTCCCGATTCGGCCAGCAGGTCGGAGGCTTCCAAAGCAATCGAAACCATGACGCCTGTGCCGACGATGGCTACGTCGCTGCCTTCGCGTTCCACATGGGCCTTGCCCACCTCCAAGCGGTAGTCGTCAGAATGGATTACCGGCGTGGCGGCTCGCGACAAACGCACGTAGAATGGCCCCTTGGTCGCTGCGGCTGCCCGAATCGCTTGGGCTGCTTCGACCGTATCGGCGGGGCAGATCACCGTGAACCCCGGCAGGGAACACGCCAAGGCCAGGTCCTCGATTCCGTGGGCCGACATCCCGTCTTCCCCGGTCAGGATTCCGGCGTGGGTGCACACCAGCTTGAAGTTCAGCTTGCCTTGGGCAACCAACACCCGCAGTTGGTCGAAGGGGCGGCCTACTCCGAACACGGCAAAGGTGCTGACGAAGGGTATTTTGCCTGACGCGGCCAGCCCGGCCCCTACGCCTACCAGGTTCTGCTCCGCCGGCCCGAAGTCGAAGAATCGTTCCGGGTACTTGTCCCGCCACAGGTGGGTGAACACCGACACGTTGAGGTCGCCGCCAAGGACTACGATATCCGGGAACTCCTCGGCCATTTCCAGCAGGGTCCGCCCGTAGGTCTCCCGCGTGGAGGCCATTGTCCTTTGCGCCGCCATCAGGCCAACTCCTCCATTGCCTTATCGAACTCTTCTTTGTTGGGCGCCCGCCCGTGGAACGAGGGATTGTTCTCCATGAACGAGACCCCCTTGCCCTTGACCGTTTGGGCGATTATCACCGTGGGCCTGGTCCGCCGCCGCCTTGCTTTGTCCAAGGTTTCCAGCAGGACTGGAATGTCGTGGCCCGGAGCCTCGAAGACCCTCCAACCGAATGCTCGCCACTTTTGCGCCAATGGCTCCAGGGTCATCACGTCGTCGGTGAACCGGTCGTTTTGAATCCTGTTGCGGTCCACGATGGCGATGAGGTTGGTGGCTTGATGATGGGACGCCGACATTGCAGCCTCCCATACCTCCCCTTCGTCGCACTCGCCGTCGCCGAGGATGGCGTAGACCAAGCTGTCCCTGTTGTCCAGTTTCGCTGCCAACGCACAACCCAGGGCGAAGGAGAGGCCCATGCCCAAGGAGCCGGAGTTCATCTCTACTCCCGGAGTCATGGGATGCGCGTGGCCTTGGAGACGGCTGTTCAACTTGCGGAAAGTATCCAAGTCTTCCTTGGGGAAATATCCTGCCTTGGCAAGGACAGCATACAACCCCGGCGAGGCGTGGCCCTTGCTGAGCACCAACCGGTCCCGGTCGGGCCAGGACGGGTTGGACGGGTCATGCCGCATCACCCGGAAATACAGGGCAACCAATATATCCAACTCGGAAAGGGAGCCCCCGGGATGTCCGCTTCCGGCGGTATAGATAGTCTGGATGATGTCTCTGCGTATCTCCCGGCAGAGGTCAGTCAACTGGTCAACGGTATAGGTTGAAGTTCCGGCCCGGGAAGAGCCGCTTTCTGTTCGTGTGGCCAATGCCGTCTTCCTTCACTTCCATGACCCCCACTCTCATAATCGGCGGGGCCATAAGGGCTGGGGATGCCATCGGGGAGAGGGGGTTCAGCGGCAAATTATAAACCCGATTCCGTCATCATGTCGATGCATCCAATCCTGGACCAAAGCCAGGGTGGGAAGTGCACTACAGGCAACCACCGTGTTTTCGTGACAACATGGAGTTCCACGCATACTATCCCGTGCGGAAGTGCAGGGATCCTCCCATTATCACCGCAGCGAAGGAGTCAGGTGAAGCGCGCCAGAACCGCAACCAGTATCAACATGAACGTGGACGGCCCAAGGTGGGACGACCCCCCGAGGCCGCCAACGGCGAGGCTGGCCCAAGAGCCTTCAACGTTACGTTTCACCCCGACTCGTTGCCCATGCTCCGCGCAATCCTGCTACAACTACATCCCGAAGGTCTGGCCTGGTCTCCCGATACATCCGGAGAAGGTCCGCTTCCTCCCCACTGAGGGGACCTTCGTTCCCGGAGGGTATCTCCTCCTCCTTCAGCCACCCCGCGCGACAGAACGCCTCCAACGGAGACACTCCGGCAGCCTTGGCCAAGTCGGCAAGGACCTCCGCCGTTCCGTGTCCCCTCTCTTCTATGGTCGCCACCGCGTTCTGATTGCGACGGGCAGCTAACGACAACCGCCTTGCGGTCTTATGAGCCCGGTCCGGTCCGTACAGGCTGCGCAACCAGTCGACCAGTTCCTTCCGGTAAGTCCCTGTAGGCATAACGATTCACCCGCATTTTCCTACTGTGGATCCATTTTACACCATATGAAAAGGAAGGTCATGAACACAAACCACATCCAACAGTAGCGAGAGCCAATCGATATTGGCACACCTGCATAATCCGAAACGCAGAGGACTTACAGGAGAAACCTTGTGAAAAGCTTTTTCGTCAAAATTCCTCGACCGCCCCTGATCATTGTAATCATCCTACTGGCCGCCGCAGCCCTGCTGGCCTGCGGGCCGGCAACCCAGTCCGCGCCCGGTGAACAACACGGTTCACCTCTAGCAAAAGAGAAACCCACCCCAGAACCCACCAACACGCCCGAACCCACGCCGCTCCCGACCGACGTCATCACCAGAAGACCTGATGGCGGTTACAACGAGATTCTGGCGGAGCCGCCTCCGAAACCCACCCCCAAATACCCAGGAATACGCAATAGCCAACTTCAAGAAGCCGTCGTCGAGCTGGAGGCAACTAAGGAAGCGCAAGACCAAGCCGAGGGCGGAGCCAGCGGAGCCTCCGGCCCACGACAAGCTGTCGATGACCCTGTCGTGGACGTAACCGTCTACCTCACAGCCAACACCCTTACCGTCGCGGAATGGGTCAGAAACCAAGGAATCACTACCGTACACGTGCGTGAGTACGAGGACGGCTCCGGAGGCCAATTCAGTGCCTCAGTACCGACATCCCTTCTAGGTGCCCTAGCGAATCAGGAAGGGGTGAGAGAAATAGATCCTCTTAGAGAAGTAAGGGTAGATAAGGAGTAGGAGAACTTTGACACACTCATTTAGGAACACCGCCAGTCCCAAATTACTGGTCTTCTTGTTTCTCGCAATAATCCTGGCGATAGCCATAGCCCTAGCATCACCAGTCTGGCTTGGCGACGAGACCAAGACCCACGCCGCGCCCGCCCAGAGCGTGACTCAGCAGGGGGCACCGGCACTCCCGCCGGCAATCAGCCAAGGAGTTTCGGTCCACGGCGTCCCGGCTTGGGAACACGACGGCTACACCGGCAGCACCATAAAGGTCGGAATCATAGATAGGGACTTCCAAGGGTTCACCAACTTGATGGGCACCGAGTTGCCCCAAAATACTCCGATCCTCACAAGGGTTCACGCCCAGTGCTACACGGCCATGGGGATCCACACTGCCAATATCGCCGACTGCGAGGATACCTGCGTAGCCGACTGCAAGAGCTACGTCGGCCACGGCACCTCAGTAGCCGAAATCATCGCGGACGTCGCTCCGGCGGCATCACTCTACATTGCCAACCCGGGCAAGTTCAAAAACAATGACGACCTAAAACAAACCGTACAGTGGATGGCCGGGCAAGGTGTCAAAGTCATCAACCAATCGATAGGCTACGACATCAAAGCCCCCGGGGACGGTTCCTCCGGACTAACTGTGAACCAAAACCACATCCTAGACGTTATTAACTACGCCGTAACCAACGGGATTATCTGGGTGAATTCCGGCGGCAATGACGCCGAAAAAACGTGGTATGGCCCATACAGAGACGGTACAAACATTAACAACTGGCACGAATTCTCCACCGTCTCAGGGGGCGATGAGGCAAACACAATATACCTCAACGCGCGCACGACAGTAGTCGCTGAATTGCGTTGGGACGACAGTTGGGGCGGAGCCGACTGTGACCTTGACTTGTATTTGAAGAATACGACAACAAACAGCACTGTTGCGTCAGGCATCCTCTTCCAGAGAAGACAACCTGACGACACCCCATACGAATCTCTTAGCTACACCGTTAAACCAACCGAGAGCGGGTACTATTACTTGGGCATACATAAATGGAGTTGCTCCGATACCCCAGACTGGATGCAACTGAGGTTCACTGGAACCCCAGACCTAGAACATCACTCCGGGGGCCATGACGTCGGCGTCCCGGCGGAAAGCAACAACGCCGGAATGCTCGCCGTAGGAGCAGCCAGACACGACAACACGAACGACGTCCGAGACTCCAGCAACCGGGGACCAACCGTTCTCCCATACCCTACAGGCCGCACCAAGCCCGACATCGTGGGTGCTACCTGCGTGGCCACTAAATCAGACCCTCCTGAATTCTGCGGGACCAGCGGGGCCGCGCCCCACGTGGCCGGAATGGCCGCCCTGATACGACACCGCTATCCGACCTACACACCGGCGCAGGTAGCCACTTACCTGAAGACCAACGCGCTGGTGCGCGGCGGCTCGGTGCCCAACCACGAGTGGGGCGACGGCTTCGCCTATCTTCCTCCCAGGGGCACCATCTCCCCGAACCCGTCGACTGTCACAATGAATACATACACGGCGCTCACGGTCAACACCAACGTTCCGTCGCCTGGAATAGGGATCAGCCTGAACGAAACTACAGACACAGGCAACCTGTCTCTCAGCAGCACCTGCCCCGGGTCCACCAACCTAGCCGCAAGACGAATAGACAACGAAGCGCTCATCATCCGCGGCTGTCGTGCAGGAACCGCCACCGTGAAGGTCTATGACCCGACCACCAGCAACTACCTGCAAACCTACACGGTGAACGTCACCGCCGCGCCAACGGCCGCGCCTACGGGCTCAAGCACCGCCATATCCAAGACACTGTACATCGGTGACACCGAGACCATAGAAATTGCCCGGAAATTCACCGGCAGCGTGGCCAGTTATACTGCTTTATCGTCCAACACCTTGGCAGCTACTGCTTCAATAACCGGCCATGACCTGACGATAACCGCAAAATCGCAAGGCAGCACAACCGTCACCGTCACCGCCACGAACTCCATTGGCAGCGCCACCCAAACCTACAACCTGACGATCCTGACACCTGTCCCTCCTTCCGCCACCGGGACAATCGCAACTCAGAACCTGAACGTAGGGGACACCACAACAGTCAACGTATCCGGCTATTTCAGCGGCAATGTGGACAGTTACTCGGTTACATCCTCGGACGCCACAAAAGCCACTGCTGTGTTGAACGGCCCCATCCTGACAATTACAGGCGTAGCCGCAGGTACCCCGACGATCACAGTAACCGCCACAAACAACACCAACGCCATAGGCACCGCCACCCAGACCTTCACCGTGACAGTAACCAGCCTAGTGCCGATGGCCTCAGGAACCCCCGCAAACCAAAGCGTCACCGCTGGAGCGAGTACGACCGTAGGTGTGTCCGAGTACTTCACCGGCGTCGTCAACAGTTACTCGGCATCATCATGGAACACAGCGGTGGCCACTGCTTCAATGAGCGGTTCTAACCTGACGATAACCGGTGTAGCTGCGGGGACCACGACGGTCAGGGTTACAGCCACTAACACTACCAATGCCATAGGGACCGCCATACAGGACTACCCTGTAACGGTGACCGCCGCCACAACGACACCAACGGCAGGCGGACCGACCATCCCCGCCGGAGGGCCGTCAGTCAACGCGGGCCGTGACCAGACCGTTAGCACCGGAGCGACCGTCTCACTCATCGGCACCGGGTCGCCCGTCAACGATGACGACGATGCCTCCTACAGCTGGACCCAACAGGGTACGACAACAGTAAACTTGACATATTCAACAGGCATCCCGTATAGCTCGGGACTTGCCGGCAACTCCGCCAGCTTTACCGCGCCTTCAACCGCCGGGACCCTAGTCTTCCGCCTTACCGTTACGGACCACGGGACCGGAATCAGCTCCTGGGATGAGTTGGTCATTACGGTCCAATAGCAAGCCGGATGCGCCGATAGGATGTCTTCGGTCCCTGTCGGCGCCAGCGAACCTTTGTTCCAGTTCAGGCGACCGGCTGGAAAATAAACCATGCCGAACCTATAATTGCCGGGCGCGATATGGTGATTGACAGCCACTGTCATATTTTCCCGGCAACCTTTCAGCGGCGGCGCGACGAACTGGTTCGCCGCGATGCCACCTTCGCCACTCTCTTCTCCAACTCCAAGGCGGTCCTCGTCACCGCCGAAACTCTGCTGGAAAGCATGGACCGGGATGGAGTGGCCCGTTCAATTGTCATGGGCATAGGCTGGAACGATCCGGGGCTGGCCGAAGAGTCCAACGACTATATTGCTGAGTCGGTACAATGGCACCCGGACCGCTTGACAGGGTTCTGCTGCGTCAATCCGCGTTGGGGCGATGCCGCCGTTGCGGAGATGGAACGGTGCGCCGCGGCGGGACTGAAAGGGATCGGCGAAATTCATCCCGACACCCAAGGACTGGACATCACCGATGGACAGCTTATGGCGCCGTTGATGACTGCGGCGGAGCGGCTGGGTATGCCGGTGTTGGTGCATGGGTCTGAGCCGATGGGGCACCTGTACCCGGGAAAGGGTCATACTACGCCGGACAAATTGTGCCGGTTTATCCAGAACTTTCCGGAGAACGTTATAATTTGCGCCCACTGGGGCGGCGGTCTTCCCTTTTACGCGCTGATGCCCGAGGTGGGCCAAGCCCTGCAAAACGTTTATTACGATACGGCAGCATCTCCATTCCTGTACAAGCCCGATATATTCGGCGTAGCCGCGCGGTTGGTGGGGCCGGACAAGATACTTTTCGCCACCGACTACCCGCTTATAAGCCCGCGGCGCTTGCTGGCCCAAGTGGAGGCGTCCGGCTTGGAAACCGGCGACCAAGCCTTGATTCTGGGCGGTAATGCGGCCCGGTTGTTTGGTATCCAAGAGGCAGACGCTTGATGGAAGAGTTCGAGACTTTGCCGGACTACCTGCGACCGGGGTTGGACATCGTCTTCGTTGGACTGAATCCCTCCCTTCCGTCCATCAGGTCAGGTCACTATTTTGCCAACCCTCGCAACAGGTTCTGGTCGGCGTTGAACCTGGCCGGGTTGGTGGCGCGCGAACTTTCCCCGGAATCGGACGCCGGCCTGTTGGAGGACGGCATCGGGTTTACCGACGTGGTAAAGCGGCCCACTGCCCAAGGGTCGGGATTGAAGGCGGCCGACTTCGCCCGTTGGGCGCCGGTGCTGGACGGCAAGTTGCTGGAATTTCAGCCTCGCATAGCATGTTTTCACGGCGTTACGGCGTACAACGCCTACCTTCGCTATGCTATGGGAGTAAGGGAAAAGTCCGAGTTGGGCTTGCAGCCCCGCAGCATCGGCGCAACCAGAGTCTTTGTTACGCCCAACCCCAGCCCCGCCAACGCAGTGTACTCCTTGGAAGACCTGGTCGGCTGGTACCGGAAGCTGGGGCTGTTACGGACCGAGATGACCGGATGTTAGAACGAGACCAAAGCATCCGCGTATTCATCGCGATACTTATACCCAACGAGAGCCGTGCAGTTTTGTCCGAAGCCATGGATCGGCTACAGTCGCAAGTCCCAACGGGCGTTAAATGGGTCGCCCCGCAGGGGATACACCTGACGCTGAAGTTCTTCGGCAACATCGCTTCCTCTTTGAAAGTCCCGGTACTCGAAGTGATGGGAGATGTTGGACGGCAGGCCGCTCCGTTTAACTTGAAGCTGTCATCCTTGGGGGTATTCCCTAACGAGCGGCAGCCCAGGGTACTGTGGTCCGGGGTTAACGGCGACATGGAGGCCTTGGCCGGGTTGCAGCAAGAGGTGGAACAAGCGATGCTGGCGTTGGGGTTCCGCCGGGAAAAGCGGCGGTTCAACCCTCATTTGACCATTGGACGGGTGCGGGACGGAGTCGGGAACTCGGCGCGGCAGCAAATAGGAAAGGTTATGTCGGCAACTGTTCTCGGGCCGGTGGAACCGTGGACAGTGGACGCGATGCACTTGGTACAAAGTACATTGACACCCGAAGGAGCCATTTATGACTCCTTGGGACATGTCCCGTTATTCAACGGTGCGCCAGGTTGAGCGGCAGCATGGAAAAGGCATATACGACTATTCAACCGGTCCCTCCTTTCGACTTCGAGTTAACGGCGGGCTACCACACCTATTTCCAAGGCCGCTACGGCACTGACTCGCTAACCGACGGTGTATACCGGCGTTTGCTGGACTTGGACGGAACGCTGGTTCTGGCTTCGGTCTCTTCAGCCGGTGATATGGACAATCCCCTGTTGGACCTGGAATTGCAAGGCGACAGTCTTGGCCCGGCCTTTGTGGAGCAGGCGGCGCAGCGGGTGGCCTGGCTGTTGGGGGTCGGCCAGGACTTGGCGCCCTTTTACGATATGGCGAGCAAAGACGCGGCCTTGGCGGCCATTACCCGGAGGTTCGTCGGCCTGCATCTGCCCCACACTTCGACTGTATTCGAGGCACTCGTCTTGGCCATCATGGGCCAGCAAATCTCCACCCACGTTGCCCGCGTCATCCGCGGCCTGTTTATTGAGACCCACGGGCCGCGGTTGACCGTCGATGGGGAGACCTACTATGCGTTCCCCCGGCCCGAGACCCTCGCCGCCCAGTCTGTCGATGACCTCCGGCAATTGAAGCTTAGCCAACGTAAGGCCGAGTACGTACACGGAATTGCTTGCGCCGCCTTGGAAGACCCGACCGGGATGGAAGGCCTGCACCTGCTGAGCGACGAGGACGTAATCAAACAGACGGTCGCGCTCCGCGGCGTAGGAGCCTGGACCGCCCAGTGGTTGCTGATACGGGCGTTGGGGAGGCCCGACGCCCTCCCGTTGGGTGACCTGGCCCTGCGCCGGGTCGTCTCGCGGTTGTACTTCAACGGCGAGGAGGTAAACGACCGTCAAGTGGAGGATTTCGCTGAGCGCTGGAGGCCGTGGCGGACCTACGCCACGGTATACATGTTCACGTCCATGAGGACGGGAGCGGCTTAGCGAGGACTTACGGCCCCGCCTATCGGAACAGGTTCATCAGGCTCTTGGGGTTCCTGGTGCGGGAAAGCTGGCGCATTACCTTCTGGGTCTGCCGGAACTGGTTGAGCAACTGGTTAATGTCCTGGGGAGTGGTGCCGCTGCCCCGCGAGATGCGCCGCCGGCGGCTGCCGTTGATAATCTCTGGCCGGCGCCGTTCCTCCGGTGTCATCGACCTGATGATTGCTTCGACCCGTTGAATTTGCCCGTCATCGAAGTCAGCGGTCTTCATCCGCGAGGTGAGTTGGTTCATACCGGGGATCATTTCCGCAATCTGGCTCAAGGAACCCATCTTCTTGACGGCCTGAATCTGCTCTAGGAAGTCTTCCAAGTCAAAGCTGGCTTGGCGGAACTTGCGTTCCATCTCCTTGGCCCGCTTCTCGTCCATCGATTCCTGGGCCTTCTCGATCAGGGTAAGCACGTCGCCCATTGCAAGGATGCGGGAGGCCATCCGGTCCGGGTGGAACTGCTCCAACGCGTCGGGCCGTTCCCCCATGCCCATGTACTTGATGGGCACGCCGGTAACCCGTGTCACCGACAAAGCCGCGCCGCCGCGGGCGTCGCCGTCCATCTTGGTCATTATCAACCCGGTCAAAGACACCCGTTGGTGAAACCCTTCGGCTGCATTGACCGCGTCCTGCCCGGTCATAGCATCAACCACCAAGAGGATTTCCTGCGGGGACACGGCGGACTTGACTGCCTCCAACTCCTCCATCAGTTCGTCGTCGATTTGGAGACGGCCCCCGGTGTCTACGATGGCCCAATGGATGCCCAAATCTTCCGCCCGGCGCAGCCCGGCCTTGGCTACCTGCACCGCCGTAGACGTAGCAGGGTCTTCGGAGTACACCGGGATGTCCAACTGGCGGCCCAGGGTTTCCAGTTGCTGGATGGCCGCCGGGCGTCGTAGGTCGGCTGCAATCAGCAGGGCCCGCCGGTCCTGACGCCGTAACGCCAAGGCCAGCTTGGCGGCGGTGGTGGTCTTGCCGGACCCTTGAAGCCCAACCAGCATCAGGGCATTGGTGGGTCGACTGCTTGGGACGATACGGTGTTCGTTGCCGGTCAGCAGCGACGTCAGTTCATCGTGGACGATCTTGATGACCTGCTGGCCGGGAGTGAGGCTCTCCAGGATGTTGGCTCCCTGGGCCCGTTCCTTCACGCCGCTGACAAAGTCCCGGGCGACGCGGAAGTTAACGTCGGCCTCCAGCAGGGACCGGCGCACTTGCCCCAGTGCCTCGTCGATGTCTTTGTCGGTAAGCCGTCCCTTGCTGTTCAGACGGTTCAGAATCCCGGTCAGTCTTTCGGTAAGGTTCTCCAGCACGATTCAGCGTCCTTTTGCAGTATCCAAAGAGTATGCGACCAGCCGATTGTAGGCTGGCGGTCGCAGGAGGGTCAAGGTTCGCAAGCCCGGACTCAACCAACCTTTCGTGTTAAGATTGGATTGACTGATATGATACTCTGCACGGAAGTTTCTGGCGAAGTACCGATTAGGCGAGAAAAACCACAATGAGCGCCCAGATAGATCAAGACGGCATATTGTTGCTGAAATTCTTGGCGGAGTATGCTGTTCCTACTTACACCAGTCCTGAAGAGGACGCTCATCGCGGACATCACCTATTGTCGGATGGACACATAAAAGCAACTTTGCCGCCTCATAGAGCTCTCGATGCCGCCGTATTTCTGGAAGACAACGGATGCGCCCATGTCAATCGGTTTAGTGAAGGGAAGTTCAACGTCTGGTTGACGTCGTTTGGTCAATACCAATACAAACTGTTGATGACAACATCCGGCGGGCTTGATGATTCTCAGTCACGGTCTCCAAGTGGCCCAAGAATTCCCAGACTGCTGGCGCCTATCGGTTCGCCTTACGGATTTACAGACCATGACTGGGAGTACATCGACTCCAGAAATCAGGAGCAGGGACAGCTTAGAGTAGTATTCGGTTATCAATTTCGCTCGGAGCATTATGATTCAGACAGCCTCGTAGAAAACTTGAGGGATGAATTTGGAGGCGCGGTTGAACAATACAATTCAAAACCGGGCCATGATAAGCTCTCCCTGGACTTCAAAGAACTCAGGGCCGGTTTGGGTAAGCATGTATTCAATCAAATCGTGCGAGACATTATTTCCTCCCACATTGCGATATTCGAAACTTTCGATCTAAACCCGAATGTGATGATTGAAATGGGGATAGCCCTCACTTGGGGAGTACGGGTACTTCCGATAAGGGCGGAAGGCACACCCCAACCTCCCTCTGATATTTCAGGCCAAACTTGGGCCATTTATCGGAACAGCGGGGAGATGTTCTGCATCCCCGATTTCAGAAATGCACTGATGGCGATGATTGCTCGTGCTATGCGCAAGGGATGGGCCGGCTAGGCGGTTTACTCCCGGAAGCATCCGCATCCGCCTTTTCCAGCATAAATCGCATTACTCGGGTCTGAGTATCCCGGCTAGGTCGAGGAGCTTCGCGGAGCGCACGAACAATTCGGAAGTGTCCGCAACAGTATCCGCTCTCTTCAATGTGGGTATCATTATTTGGTCAGTGAAGTCGGCGTTGATTATGAGGTTCCACTCGATTTCAGGGTATTTCGTCCACAAGGCGTCAACTGCGTTTTTCAACGGTTCTTGATCAACTGGCTTCACTTTTGGTGAAGTAAAGTAGATATGAAACTTTGTTTCAGGGGTGTGGTAGGCGTTAAGTATCATCATAGTACGCAGCAATTTCTTAAGGACTGTGTTCGTAGCTCCATCCACATAAGTCAAGCCACCTTCATGGAAAGCAACTTCCAAGGCATGTATGCCGCCTTCCCGATCCACTCCGAGAACGTCGATTTCGCCCTGACTCAAAAATTGCGTGGCATTGCTCTTTTTGAACACATCTCCATACGGGGCGAATTTCGCCTTCATGTCAAGAAACATCTCTCTCAATTCATCGCCGTCCATGCGCTTTGCCCAATGTTTAGATGCTTTCCAATTGACCTGCACCAACCAGCATTGTTTCACGTGTCGTAAATAGGAATAGCAAAGAGATTCGCCGATTTCGATTTTCATGGGTTCACCGAACATCATCAAACTTTCGTAGTAAGATTTGATTACCGCGATATGATACCCGTCCGCCTCAGCGTTAGGAACTTCCTGTGCTACCGGGAAAACGTGCCTACTCTGGACTTCCAAGGGATACACGTTGCCTGTTTGTGCGGGTCCAATGGCCACGGCAAGTCGGCGTTGCTTGACGCCATTACTTGGTGCTTGTGGGGCGAGTCCCGCGCCAAGACCCAGGACGCCCTCATATCCTACGGCGCGGAAGAGATGCGGGTAGAGCTGGAATTCGTGGCGCGGGACACATCCTACCGGGTAATCAGGAGCCGTTCCCGAGGGGGTGGCCGGCGGCGGCAGGGGTCTACTGACTTGCAGTTTCAGGTGTTGGGCGATCTTGAACAGGCCCGGCCGATTCCCGGCAACAACATTCGGGAGACCCAAGCCAGGATCGAGCAGACCATCGGCATGGACTACGACTCGTTTGTCAATTCGGCCTTTCTCCTGCAAGGCCGGGCCGACGAATTTACCAACAAGACCCCCGCCGACCGCAAGGCGGTGCTGGCGAAGATACTGGGATTGGATGACTATGACCGGCTGCAGGAGTTGGCCAAAAAGCATTTGGACGAGAACAAGACCGGCGCGGCGGAGATGGAAGGGTCGTTGACGCGGCTGGTACGGGACATCGAAGCAATCGGAGACCCGGCGCAAGAACTGGACCAAATCAAGGTTCATTTGGATGCCATAGACCGCCAAGCGGACGACAACCGCCGCGTCGTGGATGAACTGCGGGCCAAGGTGACGGAGTTGGAGCGCCGCAGGGACCAGTCAGCGGAACTACAGGGGCAGATAGAAGCCCATCGCAGAGAAATACAGCAGGTGGAGATGGCTTCCGCCGCTGGTCAGGAACGCATTAACCACTATCTGAAGCTGACCGGCGATGTCGATGCCATACGCGCCGGAGCCGGACGGTTGGCCAAGGCCCGCGAACGGCTTGACCTCCTCGAAGCTACCCGCTCGCGATTTGACCGCCTCACCGAGCATGAAAATCGGTTGTTGCGGGCCATCGAGGGCAGCCGGTCTATGTTGGAAGGCCAAGTCAAGCAACTAATCCATAGAGTAGAGGTCGAATTGCCCCCCAAGGCCAATGCCGAGGACGAGTTGATCGAGCAGCGTGAACGGGCACACGCTCACTTGGAAAGCTTGGAAGAGGAGAAGACAAGAGTCGTCGCCGGCCAAGACAAATTAAACAAGCTCTCCACCGTCATCGGCGAAGCCCAAGGCGCGGCTGAACGTTACCGGCTTGAAGGCCTTGCATTGCGCTCCAAGCTGGAACTTCTGGACCATTCAAGCCGCGAAGGCGCAGGGGCTGTCTGCCCTCTTTGCCAGACAAGCTTGGGCGGGGACGGTTGTGGCCGTCTTGCCCAGACCTATCAAAAAGATATTGCCGAAAAACGCAACTTGTACCGTCAAAATCAAGCGTCGCTGCAACGGCTGGAGGCAGGGAAAGCAGACTTGGGAAAAGACGTCGACCAGCAGCAGAAGGCGTTGACCACCGCGTTGCGGGAAGGGGATGCAAGAATCCAGCGATTGGAACTCTTGGTCCGCGAGTCCCGTGAAGCGCAGTCCGAATTGGCCCAAGTGAAAAGCCAACTCGAGATTGTCCGTACCTCACTGGAATCGAAAGCGTTCGCCCAAGCGGAACACTCCGCATTGGAGACTGTACGAGAACAGATCAAGTCTTTGGGGTACAGCGAAGAGGAACGCCAGCAGTGCTATGCTGATACCCGCGCCCTTCAACCCTTCGAGCAGCAACTGGCCAGCTTGTCCCAAGCCCAGGACAACCTGCCTGCGGAAGAGGAGTCCCTTACCAGCATCCGTGAATTGTTGGAGCGGCGCCGGGATGACTTAAAGTTGGTCCAACAGCGGCGTCAAGCAGATGAAGAGGCTATTTCCCAGTTGCCGTTGTGGCAGCAGCGTCTTGCCGAGGCCGAAGTTGTCCAGTCCCGAATCCAGGACTCCCGGCAGGCTGCCATTGCCCGCCAAGGGTGGCTCGAAGGAGAGCGGCAGCGCCTTCTCAACCTGAGGGGTGAGGTTGCGAAAGATGAAGCCCGGTTAGCTGTCTACAGGGAAGACGAGGGCATATACCAAGAGTTGATGACCGCCTTCGGTCGCCAAGGAATCCAAGCGATGCTCATTGAAACGGTGGTGCCAAGGCTGGAAGAGGAAGCAAACGTGTTGCTGGGCCGTATGACGGACAACCGGATGCACGTCAAGATGGAGACCCAACGGGAACGCCGCTCCGGCCAAGGCGACCCGATAGAAACGCTGCAAATAAACGTCAGCGATGAACTGGGCCCACGCAGCTACGAGATGTACAGCGGCGGAGAATCGTTCCGGGTGAACCTGGCCCTGCGGATAGCCCTCTCCAAGGTCCTGGCGCAGCGGATGGGCGCCCCATTACCAACGTTGTTCATCGACGAAGGCTTCGGCTCCCAGGACGCCGCGGGACGGGAGCGCATACTGGATGTCATCAGCGCGATAGAAGACGACTTCGATAAAATCATCGTCATTACCCACTTGGAAGAGTTGAAAGACGCCTTTCCGGTACGCATCGAGGTGCAGAAAGAGGAGACGGGGTCGACGTTCTGGATAAGCTAAGGCGGGCAAGTTGTTCGAATCTGCGAGGAACTGGAGCAGGAAAGCGATATGGCGAATGACCAATCCCTTGACTTGAAGGTGCGCCGTGCCACGGTCGCCGATCAGGAGACCGTGGTGGAGTTTAACGCGGCCCTTGCTTGGGAGTCGGAGGGTAAGAGGCTGGATATTGGTACACTGACCACCGGCGTCGCGGCGGTGTTCAAGAGCGGCGACCGGGGGTTTTATTGCGTCGCTGAGGCCGGGCGACGTGTTGTAGGCCAGCTCATGATAACCTATGAATGGAGCGACTGGCGCAACGGGTACTTCTGGTGGATTCAGAGTGTGTACGTCGCATCCGAGTACCGTCGTCACGGCGTTTACCGGGCATTGGAGGCATACGTAAAAGCCGAGGCGGAGGCTCAGGGCGACGTTTGCGGGTTCAGGCTCTACGTGGAGAAGAGTAATCACGTGGCGCAGCAGGTCTACGCCAACTTGGGCATGGTACAGTCCGATTACGATCTATTGGAAATCGACTTTGTGCTGGGGTCTTGAGGCTCCGGCCGTAAAACAACCAGGAGGAATACATGCTTCCCGACAACGTGAGAGAATTTGCAACTCAAACCCACCGCGGTGTGCTGACCACCTTCCGGCGCGACGGAAACGCGCAGATGAGCATCATCACTTGCGGTCCGTACCGCGATGGCATAGCCTTTACAGTGACGGAAACTCGGGCCAAGCTGCACAACCTGCGGCGCAACCCCAATTGTTCTTTGCTGGTGTCCAACGAAAACTGGTGGGGGTTCGTGGTGCTGGAAGGCCAAGCGACCGTCCTGTCGGTCGGCAACATTGACGCGGATGAGCTGCGGCTGGCCCTGCGGGAGACCTTCAAGGCTGCATCGGGAGAGGAACACTCCAATTGGGAAGAGTACGACCAAGCGATGCGCGACGACCGCCGGTCAGTGATTATCGTCGTCCCGGAGCGTATCTATGGGACGGCAGCCTAAGCATGGTGTACTGATCATAAGTCCCCCGTCATTCCCATGAATATAGCCGATTTTCGGCATCTCACATGACCCCAAAGAGTCATCCGTCATTCCCGCGCAGGCGGGAATCCAGAGTCGTTCACTGACAGTAACGTTCTTTTATCTCAGCGCGTATGGATTCCCGCCTGCGCGGGAATGACGAGTTTGAGGCCGAGCGTGACGCTCTGTGCGGGACTGATGGGTAGGGTCAGGGTTTTGCTATGGGGAAAGACTTTGCACAGGTCCTGATGCCGAGGTATTAACGCTGGCAGTTGGGGCAATAGTAAGTGCCCCGGCCCCGGACGCGAGTGGAGGCGAAGGGACCGGCGCAGCGGGGGCATGGTGCGCCCTCCACCCGTGAAATGGTCCAGCCGGTGAGGGCTCGGGGCGGGTCGGGCCAAGTTTCGTCGCGGGCTTTATCGTACACTCCAACTCCGTAAGTCAGTGCGCCGACGATGCTTTGCTGTAGCTGTTCTATCTCTTGACCGGAAAGTTCGCCGGCTATCCTCAACGGACTGATTGCCGCGTGGTAAAGCGACTCATCGGCGTAAATGTTCCCCATACCCGCCACCACCGACTGCTCCAGAAGCAACGCCTTGATGGGGACCTTGCGGCCTTCAAACGATTTGGCCAGCCAGTCCGCCGTCAGTCCTCCCTCCAAAGGTTCGGGACTTAACGGGGGAAGAACGTCTGCCGGGTCGTCCACCAGCCACAGCTTGCCGAACTTCCGGCCATCGACAAATCGCAGCTCGTCGCCGTCGTCCAAAGGGAAAGTGTGGCGCACCATTGGATCGAGGGGGCTGGACTTGTGATAAACGCCTAGCCCGCCGGTCATGCCCAAGTGCAGGATGAAGGTCTTGGACCGGCCCTCGTCGTCAATAAGCGGGACCAGGATGTACTTGCCCCGGCGGTTTACCTCCAAGGCACGGCTACCCCGGAGTCCCAGTACAAATTCCTCTAATCCTGGCGTCTTGACGGTTTTCGCCCACCCGATGTTGGCCCCGGTAAAGGTCCTGCCGGGGAGTCCGGAGCGGACAAGGCAACGACGGGCGTTTTCTACTTCGGGAAGCTCCGGCATCGGCTTACCCGCTTATACGCGGAGTACCCCCAGCGTTATCTCCATTCCCTCAACCTTGGAGTCCTCGGAAGCCGCGCCTTCCTGGGGCGGGCCGGCCACCAAGTCTTCGCTCAGGGTTTCCTGGCGGATGTAGGCGGAGAAGTTCCCTTGCATCACGCTGCCGATTTCCGCGGGTGCGTCGTAATAGGTAACGATCCGGTCGGTCAGCTCGAATTGAGAGGAACGGCGCAGGTTCTGTATCCGGTGCACTAACTCCCTTGCCAAGCCTTCTTCCGCCAGTTCCGGTGTGATGGTGGAGTCAACGGCCACCATGTAGCCGCCTTCCAAGGCCACGGAGTAGTGGTCTACGGGGATGGTGACCTCGGTCCTGTCCCCGGCCTCCTCCCTGGCTTGGAGGTAAAGTTCTGAGTCGTCCTCCAGCACCACCAAGCTCTTGATGTTAAGCTCCTCCAACACTTGCGGTTGCACCATTTGCAGATAACCGCGCTCCTCGGGGTTCCGGGTCTTCACCGCCACGCTGGCCAAGGGTTGCCGGACTTTCAGCCCGGACTTTGACCGGGCATTGCGGCCCATGCTGGAGATGGACATTGCCAAGCGGGTGGCCCCCATCAGGGGTTGGTCTATCAAAGAAGCGTCCGCCGTTGGGAAGGGAGCCAAGTGCACGCTGTCGGGCGCGTCGGCGTCCACCGAGCATACAAGGTTCTGGTACATCTCCTCGGCCACGAAGGGCGACAGCGGGGCCATCAGCTTGGACAGGGTGACCAAGCATGTGCGCAGCGTGATGTACCCCGACAGCTTGTCTTGGTCGTTTTCGCTCTTCCAGAACCGTCGGCGGCTGCGCCGGACGTACCAGTTGGACAGTTGGTCAATGAATTCCTGCATCCGCCGCCCGGCGTTGGTGGGGTCGTACCCGTCCAAGTACCCGTCCACTTGGGTGACAAGGGCGTTCAACTCCGACATTATCCAGCGGTCGAGTTCATGCTCCGGCTTCCATCCGTCGGGAGTCTGGTCGGGATGAAATCCGTCGATGGACGCGTAATTGGTGAAGAACGAGTAGACGTTCCACAAGGTCAATAACACACGGCGCAGTGTCTCGTTGACCAGCTTGGCCGAAAAACGACGCGCCTCACCGGGATGAGAGGCGGTAAACAGGTACCAGCGCAGGGCATCGGCGCCGTGTTGGTCCAGTACCGGAATCGGCTCGACTACGTTGCCGGTGCTCTTGCTCATCTTCCGGCCCCGCTCGTCCAGGATCAGGCCCAAGCAGATGACGTTGCGGTAGGAAGGCTCGCCTTGCAGCAACGTGGACAAAGCGTGCAGGCTGTAGAACCAGCCCCGTGTCTGGTCGACGGCTTCACAGATGTAGTCGGCGGGAAACCGCCCATCCCGGGTGATGTCTTGGTTCTCGAACGGATAGTGCCACTGGGCGAAGGGCATGGCGCCGGAGTCAAACCAAGCGTCCACTACTTCTTTGATTCGATACATCGAACCAGGGCAAGTGTCGGGAACTATCCCCGCGTTTGCGGGGGAACATCCGTCGTATACCGGAGGTGATGGATGCGTGGGGTCTATCCCCATGTGTCTTGGGGAAGAATTACTTCGGTTGTTGCAAGGCCAAGTCACGCTGTCCACGTAGGGTCGGTGCAGGTCGAGGTTGCTCACATTCTGTACAGACCGCTCGGCTAACTCGTCAACACTGCCGATACACTCAGTACGTCCGCAGTTGTCGCATTGCCAGATGGGTATGGGCGTTCCCCAGTACCGTTCCCGCGATATGGCCCAGTCCACGTTGTTGCGGAGCCACTCCCCGAACCGGCCCTCCTTGATATAGTCGGGGTACCAGTTGATTGTGCTGTTGCCCTCAACCAACCGGTCCTTCCGGGCGGTGGTCCTGATGTACCAGGAGTTCTTGGCGTAGTAGAGCAATGGAGTGTTGCATCGCCAGCAAAATGGGTAGGTGTGGCGGTAAATATCCCGGTGAAACAGCAGCCCGCGCTCGTCGAGGTCGGCCATGATCTCTTCATCGGCGGCCTTAACGAATTTCTTCTCCCAAGGAAAGCTTCCCGTGACGTTCCCTTGCAGGTCAACCGGCTGGACGAACGCCAACCCTTTCTCTCTCCCCAAGCTCAGGTCCTCGTCCCCAAAGGCCGGGGCAATGTGCACAATGCCCGTGCCGTCGTCCATGGACACAAAGTCGGCGGCAACGACGCGGGGACTTACTTGGGTGTCGGGAGACAACTCGGTGATGATGCCGCCGGGGGTCTGCTGGTGCACGAACCGCTGGATTTCCACGCCGAATTCCGCCGGCGAGTACAAGGAGCGGTACCCAACACCGACAAGGTCGGCCCCTTTGATGGTGCCTACCACGGTGTAATCGCCCCGCATATTGGCGTCCAGCAGGGCCGTAGCCAGCACTGTCCATTCGCCGACGAGTAGATCGACTTTCTCGCCCAAATGAACTATTGAGTATTCGGCATCCTCTGACACTGCCAATGCAGTATTGCCGGGTAGCGTCCAAGGTGTGGTAGTCCAAGCGAGCAAATGGGTGCCAGCGTTCTTCCGGGCATCGAGTAGAGCCATTTTTTTGAAATAATTGAGGTCAAAGTCCTCGCTTTGAGGAAAGGCATCCGCCGTTACTTCAGCCGAATTGAGAAGTTGTTGAATGCCGTCCAGGTCCATTTCAAACTTGACGAACACCGACGGGTCAGGGGTGTCTTCCCGGTATCCCATTGCGACCTCGTGGGAGCTGAGGCTGGTGACGCATCGAGGACAATGGGGAGTGCCCCGCATGTCCTGATACAGCAGTCCCTTGTTCCACAACTCTTTCAGGATCCACCACCCGGACTCGATGTACTCGTTCTCCAGCGTTATGTAGGGGTCGTCCATGTCCACCCAGTAGCCGATGCGGTCGGTCAGGACTTCCCACTCTTTCAGGTAGTGGAACACGCTCTCCCGGCACTGCTGGTTGAACTTCTCGATGCCGTACTCTTCCACCTCCCGCTTGGTGCTCAAGCCAAGGGACTTCTCTACCTCCAACTCTACCGGCAGGCCGTGGGTGTCCCACCCGCCCTTGCGCAGGACACGGTAGCCCTTCATGGTGCGGTAGCGGCAGATGACGTCCTTGAACACCCGGGCCAGGACGTGATGGATGCCGGGGCTGCCGTTGGCAGTGGGAGGTCCCTCGAACAGAGTAAAGAGGGGGCCATCCTCCCGTTCGGTCTCGGTGCGGCGAAAGACGTCCTTGTCTTTCCAGTATTGCAGTATGCCGGCGTCCACCTCCGGGAAGTTGACGCGGCTGGAAACAGGCTTAAACATGCGATTCAACCATCTGGGTTAAAGTTGGGGCGCCATGCGGACGTTGTAAACGCCGGGGGAATGCCCCGGTTGAGTTTTATTATAACGCTAATGCAAAAACGTGCACTGTACTCTTAATGGTATCTTGAAAATAGATGCAGCAAGCTACGGTGGCAGGTGATGGAGCATGTTGGTTTTCGTGGATGAATCCGAATGGCCGCGACCCAGGACTCCTGGAGGTTACACTGTCTGGGCGGGTGTGGGAATTCCTGCAGGCCAGAGCAGAGAATTTTCCCGGGACTTGTTTAACCTGGAAAAGAAGCTGTGGGGAAAGGAAGAACCTTACGACATGGAGATTAAGGGCCGTTTTCTCCTCGGGAGTAGAGGAATGAGAAGCCCCAAGAAGAGGGAGTTCGTAGAGGAGATTCTGTCTCTCTGTAAGCTGAACCAGATAGTGGCTTTCGCTGTGGGGTTGAGGTATCCAGATGCTCGGCTTGGTGAGGGAACGTCCCAACCCAATACTTACGAAATGATACGAAGCATGATCGAAAGAGTCGAGGCAATGATGGTTGAATCCCATCCAAATGACCAAGCTGTGATGGTATTCGATTCCCAGGAAGACAAGAAGGACAGAGAGCGAGCCTTGGAATTTGGAAATTATCTCTATGGGACACCGCAAGGCAATAGGACCACTCACGTTTGCGATACTCCGATCTTTGCCAGTTCAAGTGTCACTAAGGGGCTGCAAATCGCTGACGTCTTCGCCTATGTGTTGGCGCAACAGAATCTGGGTAGGACAGACTTGGACCGTTACAGCAACAGAATTAGAGAGATGGAGTGGTGGAGCAGCGAACGAGAAGAGGGTCAACCGTGGCGTGGATTTCGATTCCGGGACATCGATCGCAATGAAGAAAGAATTGGCGGTTCGCTGTTCGAGGCATCAAAATGACCTCAACGAACCCTCGGCTTTGCCGACTAGGCAAAACACCAATTCTTTAACACCTAAGAGTGTATCTTTACACATTTCTGTAAGCAAGCGTTCGCCCGGCTTTTGACCCGCAACTATCAGAGCATTTCATCCACCGCAGCGGCGCCTTTTCTCGGAATGGCGATGCCTTCCCCCCCTACTCGAAGACCTCCCTCACCGGCAACGTAAAACCTGGCAGCACCGTGCCGCCGTCAAGCGTGTCGTCCTCGGTGAGGGTCACGACCGGGCCATTGGTTTGATGGACGTCTATCGTTCTTGTATCCGGGTTGACCATCCACGCCAGTGTCACCCCGTGGCTCAGCCACATCCTCGCTTTGTCGTAGACTTCTCTGGGGCTGTCACTCGGTGAGGCAATCTCTACAACAAGGTCGGGGGCAACCTCCGAATAGCCACGAACCCTCAAGTCCAGTGGCAGACGCTCGGCCGATATAAACGCCACATCGGGCTCGCGCACTGTATCCGGGTCCCGCTCCAGCCAAATACCTGCATCGGACCCGATTATTCGTCCCAATCGCCTCGGTCTGACGAACGACAGCAACGCGGCGCCAAAATTAATCGCAATTTCCCCATGTTCCAGTCCTGGAGGCACAGTTTCGCAGAGCACCCCACGGACTAATTCGCCCCTGGTCCCTTTGCTATACAGGTGGAGCAAGTCATCGGCGGTCAGTAGTTTCGCCTTTGCCGTTGTCATCGCAGACGATAGCCTTCAATTCGATTTATCAGCTTATACCGTTATAAGCCAAGCCAATCCCGCTCACTCGCAGTTGGCCCACAGCCGCCAGAAGTGGCTTAGCGGACCGTGGCCCTGGCCGATGGGGAAGGAATGCCGGATAGCCTCGGTTACGTATGCTTTGGCGGCGGCTACAGCCTCCACCATAGGCATTCCCTTGGCCAGTCCGGCGGCTACGGCCGATGCGAAGGTGCAACCGGTGCCGTGGGTGTTCTGCGTGTCTATGCGGGGCGTGGTGAACTCGTGAAATTGGGCGCCGTCGTAAAAAAGGTCGGTGGCGGGCCCCTCTCGATGGCCTCCCTTCACCACCACCGCCTTGGCGCCCATGGCGACAATGGCTTGGGCGGCGTTCCGCACGTCAGCGTCGGAACTGATGTTCATCCCAGTGAGGACTTCCGCCTCCGGTATGTTGGGAGTAACGACCGAGGCCAAGGGGAGCAGGCGAGAACGCAAGGTGCCCACCGCCTCTTCCTGCAAAAGAGAGTCCCCGCTCTTCGCCACCATCACCGGGTCAACCACCAACGAAGAAACGCCCCAGTGCTCCAATGCGGCGGCCACGCACTCTATAATGGCGCTGCTGGACAACATGCCGGTCTTTACAGCGTCGGCCCCTATGTCCGTCAGCACCGCGTCAATCTGCGCCCTGATGACATCCGTGGGTATCTCGTGGACCGCCGTGACGCCGACGGTGTTCTGGGCGGTGATGGCGGTCAGGGTAGACGCGCCGTACACGCCCAGCGCGGCGAAAGTCTTGAGGTCGGCCTGCACTCCAGCCCCGCCGCCCGAGTCGGACCCGGCGATGGTCATGGCTTTGGGTCTGGTCGTGGGAGTCATCATTCGTCCGGCGTCGATTGTTCGGGTGACAATTGTACCGGCTGGAATATGCCCGCCGGGTCTTCCGGCGACCTGTCGGCAAGAAAGCCCATGGGTATGGCCGGGAGTGTCTCGATGTGCAGGCCTGTCCTGACGCCTATCTCCACCGATAGGCGGGCCACGGCGTCGTTGTCTACGGCGTCGGCCATCATTACGAAGTCGTAACGCCCCAAAACCGCGTATTGCCCCAGAATCATCGCCCCATCCACGTTTATTTCCCTGGTGGTGTTTACCACCAGGTCCGGGTCACGGTGGACCATGGTCTGGCCCGAGAAAGTAAGGGTTCCCAACAGAAAATACAGCGACATCCACTGCCTCCCGGCGAATCGTCCGATTAGTCACCAAGGTGAAGTATATCATCCGGGTATATACAACGACGACGGGGACCATGAATGGTCCCCGTCGTACTCCCGGTCCAACGCTGTCTTAAGGGCGAAAAGCGGTTTACGCTTCGTGGTAAATCTTCCCCCCCGTTTCGCGGAACTCCAAGGCCTTCTGTTCCATGCCATGGTTCAAGGCCAGGTCCGGCGTCACGCCGGTCTGCTCGGCGTACTCGCGGACGTCCTGGGTGATCTTCATCGCGCAGAACTTGGGGCCGCACATCGAGCAGAAGTGGGCTACCTTGGCGCCCTCAGCAGGCAGAGTCGCGTCGTGGTATACCCTTGCCGTGTCCGGGTCCAAGCCGAGGTTGAACTGGTCTTCCCACCGGAACTCGAACCGCGCCTTGGAGAGGGCATCGTCCCACTCGTGGGCCTTGGGATGCCCCTTGGCCACGTCGGCGGCATGGGCGGCAATCTTGTAGGTGATCACGCCCTGTTTCACGTCCTCTTTGTCGGGCAGTCCAAGGTGTTCCTTGGGGGTTACGTAGCACAGCATCGCCGTGCCGTACATCCCGATCATTGCTGCGCCGATGCCAGAGGTGATGTGGTCGTAGCCGGGGGCCACGTCGGTGGTCAACGGCCCCAAGGTATAGAAGGGCGCCTCGTGACACACCTCCAGTTGCCGGTCCATGTTTTCCTTGATCTTGTGCATCGGAACGTGGCCTGGGCCTTCAATCATCACTTGGACATCATGTTCCCAAGCGATCTTGGTCAGTTCGCCCAAGGTGTCCAACTCGGAGAATTGGGCCTCGTCGTTGGCGTCGGCGATGCTGCCCGGCCGCAGGCCGTCTCCCAAGGAGAAGGCTACATCGTACTCCCGCATGATCTCGCAAAGCTCTTCGAAGTGGGTATACAGGAAGTTTTCCTCATGGTGAGCCAAGCACCACCCAGCCATGATGGAGCCGCCCCGGGAGACAATGCCCGTAACCCGCTTGGCGGTCATGGGGACGTACCGGAGCAGCACGCCGGCGTGGATAGTGAAGTAGTCCACTCCCTGCTGGGCCTGCTCGATGATGGTGTCCCGGTACAACTCCCAAGTCAACTCCGCCGGGTCGCCGTCAACCTTTTCCAAGGCTTGGTAAATCGGCACAGTGCCGATGGGCACCGGAGAGTTGCGCAAAATCCACTCCCTGGTGGTGTGGATGTCCCTGCCGGTGGACAGGTCCATCACCGTGTCGCCGCCCCACCGGGTGGACCACAGCATCTTTTCCACCTCGTCCTCTATAGAAGAGGTGACGGCCGAGTTGCCGATGTTGGCGTTGATCTTGACCAGGAAGTTGCGGCCGATGATCATCGGTTCCGATTCGGGGTGGTTGATGTTGCTGGGGATGATGGCCCGGCCGCGGGCCACTTCGTCACGGACGAACTCCGGCTCGACGGCCTCGCGGATGGCGATGAACTCCATCTCCGGGGTTATGATGCCCTGCTTTGCGTAGTACATCTGGGTGACGGCCCTGCCGGGCTTGGCCTTTAGCGGACGGCGGTCCAGTCCAGGGAATGCTTCAGCCTCGTTTCTGCTACTGATGGGGATAAGGATTCGGTCGGTCTCTTCAACGTCGCCCCGTTCGAGAATCCAGTTCTTGCGAAGGGCGGGCAGTCCCTGGCGAACGTCCAGAGCAGCCGCGTCGTCGGTATAGGGGCCGCTGGTGTCGTACAGCCGCATCGGCGGGTTTTGCTGGACGCCGAACCGCCCGCTGGTTGGCGTAAGAGTGACCTCCCGGAAAGGGACCAGCAAATCTGGGCGCGACCCCTGCTCGTACACCTTCTTGCTAGCCGGGAAATTGGACTTTCCTTGCAGCCGAGTTGTTTCCTCGGTCATTTGGGCCATGGAGCACCTCCGCAAAAAAATAGGCCGCCAACGTAAGTGTGTTGGCGGCCCAATAGGCATGAGCCAAAAGACAAGCGCCGTTTCCCTACGCTGGCATTACCCAGATCAGGTTCACAGGGTCGCCCCGATACATCGGAGCCTCTCAACCCGGCTAGACCGAGCTCCCCTACGTGCCTAGACCTTCTTGAATTGTTAAAGACGTGCAATTATAGGAGTGTGTACGGTAAGGTGTCAAATTGGGTGTGCTTGGCGGGTGTGACTGAACCTGGGTGGGATACAACTATCTGAATCAGGATTCATAGGATTGAAGGATTGGCAGGATGAAAAGCCCCTATCTTGAGAATCCTGAAATCCGGTAAATCCTGATTTAGACAATTAAAGAGGCTTGCTGAAGCCAGTCAACCGGTTTTTTGTAACACCTGCCTCCCCACACCATCAATTGTGACCGTCAACTCAGGGTGTTAAACTGGGGCCGATTTGGAAACCTTGAGGCGTCGGTTATCGTCATGAAGGTCTTGTTCGTTTGTAACGCCAACGTGTCTCGCAGCCAAGTGGCTGAGGCCCTGTACGTCAAGCTATCGGGCTGCCCGGCGGAGAGCGCGGGGACGCGGGCCGACGAGGTCCTGGCCAGGACGAGTCCGCCCACCAGGATGCTGAAGGAAACCCCCAGCCGCGCGATGGCCTACATGAAGGCCGAGGGCGTGGACATTTCAGAGAACCTGCGGACCCAGTTGACCGCTGAAATGATCGAAGAGGCCGACAAGGTGGTCGTTATGGCCGACGTTGACAGTTGGCCCCAATATCTCCGCAACAACCCCAAGGTGGTCCACTGGGAATTAACCGACCCAATTGGTCTGGACGAGGATGCCGCCAGGAAGATTTTTGACGAGATTAAGCGGCGGGTGACAGACTTGGTGCGGCAGCCCACATAGGGCTTTCAGCTAAACGTAACTCACAGGAGAGAACGCCATGACTACACGTACCGCAGAGGAAGTCAAAGCTCTTCAGGCCACCGCCCTTGAACACTTGTGGGTCTACCTGCGGGAGCCCAGCGACATGGCTGAAAAGGGCGAGCCCCAGATTTTTGTTGAAGGCAAAGGCGTCCATGTCACCGACGCCCTTGGCAACCAATTCATCGACGCCATGTCGGGGTTGTGGCTCAAGAACGTGGGATATGGGCGGACGGAGATCGCCGATGCTGCGTACCAGCAGATGCTCCAGTTGACCTACATGCCCATGGGCACCACCAGCGAGGCAGCGGTGCGGTTGTCGGAGAAGATAGCCAGCATAACCCCCGGAGACCTGTCCCGCTGTTTCTTCACCAGCGGCGGCTCCGAGTCGAACGAGACTGCGATGAAGCTGGCGCGGGCTTACTTCAAGCGCGTGGGCGAGCCGGGCCGCTACAAGTTCATCAGCCGCAAGGGTTCCTACCACGGCGCCACCTTCGGCACCTTGGCCTTGGGCGGTACCGGCACCTTCCCCAAGGGCGACTACGAGCCGCTGCTGGGCGGCGTTTTTCACGGGCCGCAGCCCAACCCCTACCGTTGCGAATATGGCGGGAGCACTCCTGAGGAGTGTGCCGAACGGTGTGTCAAAGCCATCGAGGATATTATCCTTTTCCAAGGGCCAGACTCGATTGCGGCGGTTATTGCCGAACCGGTCTCCAGTCCCCAGGGAGCGGTCGTGCCCGGCCCCAACTACTGGCCCATGCTGCGGGAGGTCTGCGACCGCTACGGCTGCCTGCTGATCGCCGACGAAGTCATAACCGGGTTCGGCCGCACCGGCAAGATGTTCGCTTGCGAGCACTGGGGAATAACCCCGGACCTGATGACCATGGCCAAGGGCATCACCAGCGGCTACATTCCCATGGGCGGGGCCATCGCCCGCAAGCCTATTTCTGATGCGTTCGTGGGTAGCGCCCAAGCAGCCTTCCGTCACGTAATCACCTTCGGCGGGCACCCGGTGGCCGCCGCGGCCTCATTGCGGAACATCCAGATAATGGAAGACGAGGACATGGTGGGAAATTCCGCCCGGATGGGCCGCTACCTGCTGGACGGTCTCGAAGAACTGAAGGAAAAGCACAGCATCATCGGCGACGTGCGAGGTCTCGGTCTCCTTTGCGGTTTGGAAATCGTAAAGGACCGGGAAACCAAGGAATACTTCCCCGCTGACGCGGAGTTGAGCGCGCGGCTGACCCAAGGGTTCGCGGAGAGCGGCGTCCTGTTAAGAGGCGGCGACGCGATGAACGTTGCTCCACCCCTCTGCGTCACCGCCGGCGAAATCGACGACATCGTAACCGCGATGGACAAGGCCTTTGAAAAGACCTCCCGCGATTTAGGTGTGGCGTAGCTGCCCGTGGGTCGTTAGGGACGAAGGTACGGGAAGGACGTAGTGACAACACAACTGCCGGGCCCGGGTGCATCGAGCATCGAAGACCATGTGCAAATGGGACGCCGTTTCCTGGAACAAGCCGGGATTGAGTTGGATAAGGGCGACCGGCTCCAAGCCTCGGAAAAGGCTTGGGGTGCCGTCGCCCATTCCCTCAAAGCCATAGGCATTCAACGGGGTTGGGTCCACGACTCCCACGCAAATGTCATTGCCATCGGTGAGCACCTTGCCAGGGAATTCGAACGGGATGATTTCTACGATTACGTGGATACGGCGGAATCGATGCACGTGAACTTCTACGAAAACGTTAGAGAAGAAGACGGCGTCCGGCGTGCCTTGAACAGGACCGCGATCTTCATTGCCGAGTTGGACAAAGTCCGGACGTCATCTCCCAGGGTGTATACAGTCAGGGACGTAACGGACCAGCGCCGCTTGGCCCGCCTTCTTGGGCTTCCACGCGAAGAGCGTCCGGCGATAGGTCAACGTTCCGAGGTTGGGTTCAGTAAAACTCAGTCCGGGGCGTGAGTGGGCAGAGGACCCACTCTAAGGTAGCGGCGTCCGTGTGTCTCTGTTGCGGGCAACCTGTATCTGATTGCCCGCTCACTTCTCCTCGTGCAGCAACTCCGCCAGCCGTTTCACCCGGACGGCGCAAGATATGGGGGCTGCCCAGCGCCCAAGGGCCTTACCCGAAAATCCCGAATGGGTTGAGGGTGCGCGGGTTGTCGTAGGCGTCCATTTGCTCAGTGCGCTTGAGCCAGCCGATCACCAAGTAGGTCAGGGGGGTGGCGAAGGCTCGTATATTGACTTGGCGAGCCAGCCCGTGACCACCAGGTTAAACGCCTGTGTCCAAGTCAGGAAGCCCGATACTCCGAAAGCGATGGTGAAAAAGAGCAAGGAGTCAACCCCCTGCCCTATGACAGTGGACGAAATGGTGCGCACCCAGAGGAACCGGCCCTGCGTCCGCGCCTTGAGAATCACCATTACACCGGCGTTGACGAACTCGCCGGTAATGTAGGCGGAGAAGGATCCCACCAGAATCCACCCGGTGGAGCCGAGTATGGTCTCGTAGGCCTCCTCCCCCTTCCAGTAGGCCGGGCCGGGCAGGATGTTCCCGACCCAGAACAGGAACACCATCAACAGGTTGCAGGCGAAGCCCAACCAGATGACGCCCCGGGCTGTCCGGAACCCGTAGACTTCCACCAGCACGTCGCTGATGATGTAGCCGATTGGGAAGCAGATAATGGAGGCGGCGATTACGAACTGGTCGCTGCCGATCAAGCTGAATGGTATGGTGAACAGGTAGACCTGCTTGACGGCTATGATGTTGCTGACCAGCAGCACGGTGACGGCCAGGGCGACGATGATTACGAGCTTCCCGGAGAATTGCATCAGCTAACGTTCCGTGGAGTCTGAAGCCTGTTTGAGGACGGGTTTCACTGGCCTGTTGCGCTGAATATACAGACCAGCCGCTTCACTCGGTCAAGGTCGATAAGGTTGCTGACCACCCCGTCCCGCTTCAGGCTGGTTCCCACGATCGCTCCGTCGGCGTGGGCCAACAGGCCGGGGGCATTGGCCTCGTTGACGCCGCTGCCTACCAGGATGAACCCCTCCGGCACTGCCTTCCGGGCCGCAGCCACGTCCGACGTGTCGGTGGCCTGCCCGGTCACCGCCCCGCTTACTATCAGCCCGTCGGCCAGGGCGCGGTACATTGTCTCCTGCGCCATCTGCCCTAAGTCCTGGTCCCCCACCGGAACGGCGTGCTTCACCAGCACGTCGGCCAGTATTTTTACGTCAACGCCCAAGGCCGCCCGCCGCCGCAGGGTGTCATAGGCTTCCCCTTGCACCAAGCCCTCTTCGGCCGCCATGACTCCGTAGTGAATGTTCACCCGGATGAAGTCGGCGCCGGTTACGGCCGCGATGGACAGAGCGGATCGGGCGTCGTTCCGCAACACGTTGATGCCGATGGGAATGGACGTGACCTGTTTGACCCGGTCCACCGCCAGGGTCATCGCGGATACCGTCTCCGCCTCAACGGGGCCAATGCGGAAGGGAGCATCCCAGAAGTTTTCGACTATGATGCCGTTAGCCCCGCCCCTTTCGAGGGTTTCCGCCTCCGCTTGGGCCTGCTGTAATACCCTCGCCATATCACCGCCCCACCGCGGCGAACCGGGAAGCGGCGGCAGGTGTACGACTCCGATAAGAGATTTCTTGGCTCTGAACAACTGGTTATTCATCGTTTCGGCTTGGTATTCTTGGATTCACATTACTCTAGCATAGTATAGCCTTCGAAGAGCGGTGCTAAAATAAAGCCCCAACTCAAAAAGTCAGGTGTAGTGTGATGCCCCAGGAATTCATTGTCGTCAAGGGCGCCCGCGAGCACAATCTAAAGAACGTAGAAATATCCATTCCCAGGGAAAAGCTGGTGGTCATAACCGGCGTTTCCGGGTCGGGCAAGAGTTCGCTGGCTTTCGACACTATCTACGCCGAGGGCCAGCGGCGCTATGTAGAATCGCTGTCGGCCTACGCCCGGCAATTCCTGGGCAGGATGGACAAACCCGACGTCGATTACATCGAGGGCCTGTCTCCGGCCATTTCCATCGACCAGAAGGGGGTGTCCCACAATCCCCGGTCCACCGTTGGCACTGTGACCGAGGTTTACGATTACATGCGGCTCCTTTTCGCCCGGGTCGGCACGCCCCACTGCCCCAAGTGCGGGCGTCCGGTTGAGCGGCAGACGGTGCAACAGATATCCGACGCCATCAGGGGACTGCCGGAGGGCAGCCGCGTCCTGCTGCTGGCCCCCAAAGTACGGCGGAAGAAGGGTGAGCACAAGGACGTTTTTGAGGCGGCCCGCAAAGCCGGCTTTGTCCGGGTGCGGGTCAACGGCACGGTCCACTCGCTGGACGAGATGGGCGACCTGAACCTGGACAAGCGCAAGTGGCATTACATCGAAATCGTGGTGGACCGCCTCATCATCCGTGAAGATACTGAGGTCAGCCGGGTATCCGAGTCGGTGGAGACCGCCATCCGGGAAGGGGACGGCGTGGTCCAAGCGGTGGTTGAGGGCGGGGAAGACTTGACCTTTTCGGAACAGTTCGCCTGCGTCAACTGCGGCACCGGCCTTATGGAAATAGAGCCGCGCACTTTCAGCTTCAACAGCCCCCACGGCGCCTGTACGGAGTGCACTGGCCTTGGCTACCGGCTGGAGGTGGACCCGGACTTGGTGATTTATGATAAGTCGCTGTCACTGGCCGACGGAGCGATAGCCCCCTGGTCGCGGGGCGGCCCGTCCGCCAGTTGGTACGTCAGCTTGTTGGAGTCCATTGCCAGCGCCCACGGCTTCTCCGCCAAGGCACCGGTGAAGGACTTAACCCAAGAGCAGGTGGACCTCGTCCTATATGGGAACGGCGCCAAGAAGGTGACCATCCGTCACAAGACCCACCGCGGCCGGGAATATAGCTGGGATACCTCCTTCGAAGGTGTGATTCCCAGCTTGGAGCGGCGGTACAAGAAGACTGAGTCGGACCACACCCGCCAGGAAATTGAACGCTACATGGCGGCGCGCCCCTGCCGGGGCTGCGGCGGCAAGCGGCTGCGCCCGGAGGCGTTGTTCGTAAAGGTCTGCGGCTCTGGGATTATGGACGTTTCGGGCAAGAACATTCGCCAAGCGTTGGAGTGGGTCAGGGAGATAGACCCCGATGCGCCTTGGGCCGGGCCGCGGCAGACCCTCACCACCCGCGAAAAGACCATCGGCAACCAGGTACTCAAGGAGATCGAGGGCCGGCTCAAGTTCCTCGAGGGCATCGGGCTGGATTACGTGACCCTCGACCGCACCGCCCGCACCCTGTCCGGCGGCGAGGCCCAGCGGGTAAGGCTGGCTACCCAGATAGGCTCTGGCCTTACCGGGGTGCTTTACGTCTGCGACGAGCCAACCGTGGGCCTGCATCCCCACGACGACCACCGGCTCATCAATACCCTCACCAGCCTGCGCGACATGGGCAACACGGTGCTGGTGGTGGAGCATGACGAGGCGATGATGCGGGCGGCAGACTTCATCGCCGACATGGGCCCCAGGGCCGGCGAGTACGGCGGTCAGTTGGTCGCCGCTGGAGACATTGAAGAGATAAAGAACTCGCCCGACTCCCTGACCGGCCAGTACCTCAGCGGCCGCAAGGTGGTGCCGGTACCGGAAGAGCGGCGCCCCGGCAACGGGCTGCACGTGGGTGTTGAAGGGGGACGGGAAAACAATTTACAAAATATCGACGTGACGCTGCCCTTGGGCCAATTGGTCTGCGTCACCGGAGTCTCCGGCTCGGGCAAGAGCACCCTGATTTACGACATCCTGTACAAGCGGCTGGCCCAAATCCTCAACCGGGCGCGAGACTTGCCCGGCAAGCACGACCGGATATTCGGCGTGGAAAACATCGACAAGGTGGTGAATATCGACCAGTCGCCCATCGGCAGGACTCCCCGGAGCAACCCGGCCACCTATACCGGCGCCTTCACGCCTATCCGCGAACTGTTCGCCAACCTGCCCGAGGCGCGGGTAAGGGGCTACGCGCCGGGGCGGTTCTCCTTCAACGTCAAGGGCGGCCGGTGCGAGGCCTGCCAAGGCGAGGGCTACAACCAGATAGAGATGCAGTTCCTGCCCGACGTTACAGTGCCCTGCGAGGTCTGCCAAGGCCGCCGTTACAACAACCAAGCGCTGGAGGTAACGCTGCGCGGCCAGACCATCGCCGACGTGCTTAACATGACGGTGGACCAAGCGTTGGAATTCTTCAACAGCTTCCCGCGCATCCGTCCCAAGCTTGAAACCCTGCGGGACGTTGGGCTGGGCTACATCCGGTTGGGGCAGCCGGCCACCACCCTCTCCGGCGGCGAAGCCCAGCGGGTCAAGCTGTCTACCGAGTTGTCCAAGCGGGCCACCGGCAAGACCCTCTACCTGCTGGACGAACCCACTACCGGTCTCTCTTTCGAGGACTGCGCTGCCCTCCTGCGGGTGCTGCACCGCTTGGTGGACGCCGGCAACACGGTGGTCCTCATCGAGCACAATCTGGACGTTATCAAGAACGCCGACTGGATAGTGGACCTGGGCCCCGGCGCCGGGGATATGGGCGGCTACATCGTAGCCACCGGCACCCCGGAAGAGATAGTCAAGATGCCGGAGTCGCTCACCGGGCGGTATTTGAAGGACGTGCTGGTGAATGGCAAACATCCGGTAAGGGAACCTGCGGTGGTGGTTGGTGATTAGGATGGTCGGGCGCAACCGGAATTTGATATATCCAATACCCAACCACAAGGAGAGGCGGCAATGGCGGTGCCAGCCACCGGCTCAGACCTCGAAAAACTTGAACAACTGACCTTCGATGAAAGCGACAGCTTCGAATTCCCACCATCCGACATGATAGCCTACAACGAGTTGCGGTCATGTGCGGACCTGTTTCGCTTTTACCGGGAAGGGACTCTTGATATTCGCCCGGAGTTCCAGAGAGAAATAGTGTGGTCGGACTCAGCGCAGACACGCTTTATTGATTCCCTGGTGAAGCAACTCCCGATTCCCAGCATGTGCTTCAGTCTGGATTACAAGACTCAGAAATGGATGGTTATCGACGGGCTACAGCGCATGTGGAGCATCGTTCGATTTCTGCGAGGGGATAAGTGGCAACTTTCGCGCCTCGATGACATTGACCCCTTGCTCTCCGGCCAATATGTCGCAAATTTTCAAGCCGAGAAGTCCAAGCTGCGCCAGTATTACAGACGGATCGAAAATCTTGCTTTGCCCGTAACGGTGATTCGCTGCGACTATACCAAACCCAGCCACATAGCCTACTTGTTCACCGTCTTCCATCGCCTTAACACAGGCGGGGTCGGGCTTAACAATCAAGAGGTGCGGAACTGCATCTTTTCAGGCCCTTTCAACGACCTCTTGCGGGACCTGGACCGAGACGAAATCTGGCTCAAGATAAATGGACGTTCCTCGGTCAACGGAGACCGGTACCGTGGACGGGAATTGATATTGCGTTTCTTCGCCTTCCACGATGGCTACTCGGAGTACAATGGCCGTTTGGCGGCATTCCTGAACCAGTACATGATGACGCATTGGGAGCCGGGCGATGGTTTCTTGAACGACAAAAGGAATATTTTCGGCCGGACCATCAGAGTAGTTTACCACTCAATATTGGAAGGACATCCTGAAGCACGGAAAAGTACATCCGTAATGGAGGCGGTACTAGTCGGTATATCTCTGAACCTCGACTATCTCGAAACCCTTCCCAACGAGACGATACGCCAAATGTACGACAAGCTACTGGTATCTGAGGAATTCTCAGATACCAGATTGAGGGAGGGTCTCTCCAGCGCGCAAAGAGTTTTCGGTCGTATGTCCGTTGCCGAGCGGGTATTCGCCGGATAGTGTCATGGTCAATAAAGGGGCCATTTCCAGAAACCTGCGCGAGTTAGATACCAGATATAACCGGAAAACCCGCAATCTCCGTGACCCGCTCTATTACTCTAAGCTGGCACTCTTGGAGTTGTGTGGATGGATTGAAGTCACGATGGACGGCATCGTGCTGGACTGCGCGCAAAAACACTTAACCCGTCACAGCAACCTGAACTATGTGCAAGATTCGATAATCCATAGGACATTCGGCTTTGCATATGACCCCCAATTCCGAACCATGCTGATTCGGGTGGTTGGCCTAGTCAAAGTGGAACAACTGGAAGACATGTATGACCAACAAAAGTTTGACGCGATGAGATCAAGCCTCGGTTGGCTAAAACAACGGCGTGACCAAGAAGCGCACACTTACATCGCTGGCGTTACTCATACGCTGGACGCCCCATCTGTAATCAACAATCACTTCCAAAATGTCTACCAAGGCTTGAAAGACATCGAAAGATGTGTTCGCATGTTAAAGTTTTGAAGTGCCTTTGGTCTTTAGCCCTGATTTGTGCGCATCGTGAAAACAAATCCTGTCTGGGAAGTAGCCTCGCGTAGAGCTTCCATTGAGCACGCAGAAACCGGCTCCCAGTACAACTCCTCCCCTGCGGGGATTTCCGAGGATGGACCCCGGCGAGTTCATCGCCGAATGGAGCGGTTGCTGGCACTGAACCTGGAGAGGGTGGCGTTGTAAATAAATCAAGCGCCCGACTGACATCCGCCCCTTTCCTATTCAGGTGTCGTCGGCTTAACATAAGTACATAACCTGTTTAACTCGCCCGCCGGGTTACCATGTCAGACCCGATAACTGGAGAAAATTGGGATGGAAAGGCCCGCTATCGAAAATTCGACCGCAGTTGTCAAAGCTGAATGTCGGGAAATGTCCGCAAATGTCCGGCTTTCTGTAATATCCGTCCTTTTTGTAACCCTCATTCCCGTTTGATAGAATAGTTGCCGCCAGCCAGGAAAGAATTGGGAGAGGAAGAATGCCGCTGCATTACGACGGAGAAATCAAGATCACCAAGATCAACATGGGGCCCTACGACAACAACGGCTACATTGTGACCTGCCCGGAGACTAACGAAGGCATCATCATCGACACCCCCGCCGAGGCGGAGAAACTCCTCAGCCAGATTGGGGACGTCCAGATCAAGCACATTCTCATTACCCACAAGCACCAGGACCACCTGTTGGGGTTCGACGACATCACCGGCGCCGTAGACGCCCCCGTTGGCATCGGCGTCAACGACGTGGACGGGCTGCCCCGGGCGCCACAGAACGAGTTATCCGACGGCATGATAATCAGGTTCGGAAACCAAGAGATGACGGTGCTGGACACCCCCGGCCACACCGAAGGGGCAACGTGCTTCCTTATCGGAAAGCACCTTTTCTCCGGTGACACGCTGTTCCCCGGCGGCCCCGGCCGCACCCGCAGCCCCGAAGGCTTTCAGCAGATAGTAGACAACATCACCAAGAAGCTCTTGACCCTGCCCGACGATACCGTCGTGTACCCCGGTCACGGTCTGGACACCACCATCGGCAAGTCCCGGGAGGAGTACCAGGACTTTGCCTCCAGGCCCCACAGCCCCGACACTTTCGGTGAGATTACTTGGCTGGGCTAGACCCAACCAAGCAAAATACCGCTGAAATTCCGGGGAGCGAAAACTTCGCTCCCCGGTTTCATTCCAAGAGTTTGCTATTCCTATTGACCTTGGTGAGTCCTGATGGCTTGTAGGTTATTCCTGCCTCGTCCGCGATGGTATCTGATGTGACTGAAAGAGACGCGATCTGGAGCGTGCCCGCCGGATGGCAGAAGGTATTCTTCTGGCTGTTCACTTTTCAACTGACAGTCTGCCTTAGTCTGGTTATTTGGTATCATGTATGGCAGAAGATTGACGATGGCGGAATGGACACTTTCTTCGCCATCGGCCAAGGGACAGGCTGGTTTATAGTCCCCATAACGGCAATCACCTTTGTCCTTACGGAGTTAAGTTTCATGTTTTCAGAAGAATTCCTGAGAAAGCGGTTTGAGCGAGGCAAAGAGGAAGGGAAAGCAGTAGGACAAGCCCAAGGGTTTGTAGAGGCTTGGGTGCAGTGGGAGACTTGGAATAAACGGCGAATAGCGGCGGAGGCCGCAGGCGAGAAATTTGATGAACCGCCGCCGCCCCGGCCCCGGAATATGAACGGAAATCATTCCTGATTTTTCGCGTTTCAAGGTCTGTGGTTTCAGAAGAGCTTATATAAAACGGTTCCAACTTGGAATTAAGGTGATTTTGCGCAGCGACAACTTAGAGGTGTGAATGTACCAGCGTTCTGTTCTGGATAATCAACTGAGAGTCCTGACCTCCACCATGCCCCATACCAGATCGGTCTCCATCATGCTGTGTGTCGGTGCGGGGTCACGCTACGAATCGCCTGAGATGGCCGGCGTGTCCCACTTCCTCGAGCATCTGCCGTTCAAGGGCACCGGCCAATGGCCCACCGCCCAAGCGGTCAGCGAGGCCATTGAAGGGGTAGGCGGGATCATGAACGCCAGCACCGACCGGGAGATGACGGTCTTCTGGTGCAAGGTGGCCGCGATTCACGTCAAGAAAGCCTTGTCGGTGATGTTGGACATGATCATCAACCCCAGGCTGGACCCTGAGGAAGTGGAGAAGGAAAGGGAAGTCATCCAGGAAGAACTGCGGATGACCTATGACCAGCCCACTTACTGGGTTGATCTCCTGATTGACGAAACCTTGTGGCCAGACCAAGCCATGGGTCGCGACGTGGGCGGCACTCCGGAGACGGTGGAGCAAATCTCCCAAGCAAGTATCCACGAGTACATGCTGCGGCAGTACACGCCCGCCAATACGGTGTTGGCCGTAGCCGGGAACGTTGCTCACGACGAAATGGTGCAGTTGGTGGAGGAGGCCACCGCAGGCTGGCGGCCCTCCCAGCAGCCGTTGGACTGGGAACCGGTAGCCTACGGCAACACCGGCCCGGTGGTGCGGGTGGAAAACCGGCGCACCGACCAGACCCACATCTGCTTGGCTTTACCCGGGTTGTCCATGAATGACCCCGACCGTTACAACCTGACCATCCTCAACGTGATTTTGGGAGATGGAATGAGCAGCAGGCTGTTCCAACGGCTGCGTGAAGAACAGAGCCTGGCTTACGATGTTAGCAGCATGGTGAGCCATTACCGGGACTGCGGGGCATTGACCGTTTACTGCGGCGTGGAGCCAAAAAAGAGCCGAAGCGCCGTGAAAGAGGTTGTTCGCCAACTGGAACAGATGCACAAAGAAGCCCCTGCGCAGGAGCTTGCCAAGGCGAAAGAGTACACCAAGGGAAGGTTATTGCTGCGGATGGAGGATACAAGGGCCGTGGCCGGCTGGCTGGCCAGCCAGGAACTGCTTGAAGGGAAGGTCACTACCCCCGACGAAGTCGTTGACATGATCGACGCCGTAAAGGCCGAAGACGTGGCCAGGGTCGGCCAAAAGTTGCTTAACCCGGATGATTTGCGCCTTGCCGTTGTGGGGCCTCACCGTGGGGAGCAGCAGTTCCTGAAACTGTTGCACTTCTAACCCAAGGTGACGTTTGGTCGATGGGAGTAGCCCATGGTAATGACAGACGACCGGTTGGACCGGCTTGAAAGCAGGTTTTCCCACCTTGAAGAACTGGTTTCCGGACTGTCCGAGAGGGTTGCCCGCCTCGAAGGGGCGGTAACAGAAATGTACAACCGGATGACCAGCTTGGAAACGCGGACGACCATCATGTTCGCGTCGATGGTCGGTATGTGGGCGGTAACTATGGGCGCAGTGCTGGCAGCCCTCTTTCTCAAGTGACGTCTGGCCGGAGTCCATGAACGAGCGTGTCTACAGGGTCGATGGTTCGAATTCGGTTTCGACCGGGTTCTTGAGCAACCCGATTTCCTCCACTTCCACGTCCACCGTGTCTCCAGGCTTGATGGCGCCGGTGACGCCGGCGCAGCCGGAGAACACCAGGTCCCCTGGCCGAAGGGTGACGGACTGGCTGATGTAGCTCACGATGTCATCAAAGCTGAACAGCATGTCGTTGGTGCGAAACCTCTGCACTTCTTCGCTGTTAAGGCGAACGACGATTTCCAACTTTTGGGGGTCGCAATCGGTCTCGATCCAAGGACCAACGGGGGCGAACGTATCGGCGCCCTTGGCCCGCCAGAAAGAAAAGTCTCCCTTTTGCCATGTTCGTTCGCTGACGTCATTGCCGCAGGTAAAGCCAAGAATGTATCGCTTGGCTTGCGCCGACGTTACCCTGCGGCAGTTCTTGCCGATGACGGCTACCACCTCTCCCTCGTAGTGCACCTCGCCTGTGGAGTCCTTGGGTATGATTATCGGGTCGCCGGTGCCGGTGAGGGAGTTGCGGGCCTTTTGCCAAGGCTGGGGATGTTCGGGGATGGGCACCACGTCTTTACCCAAAGCCAATGCCGCTGTTTCCAAGTGGTCGGCGAAGTTGACTCCGGGACCCCATATTTCCCTGGGGTCCGTCGGAGGCAGAATCTTCACCCCCGATAGTGGGTGCCGAGTGTCCGTCAGCCGGAAGCGGGAGTATATGCTTCCGCGGATTTCAATGATTTCATCTCCCTCTACAACGCCAAAAGCTACCCGGCGGGCAACACGGAAACGTGCGATTTTCATTATGTGAGGAACCTCGTTGACATAATATTGACATAATAATAGAAGAGTAGGAGCCGATTTTAACCTTTGCCCTACCCATCGGCAAGGGAGATTTCGAGCTTGTTGCCGCGTTGCTTCGAGACTAAAATGGAGCCGTTTACCGGCTGTCCAGCCGGTCGTTGACGCCCAAAGTTGGTCATGTAGACGGGAGAAGCTTTGAAAATAGGGATGTTGGTCAATAGCCAATATGTTGCCGGGGAGTCCATGCCCGTTAAGATTCAGGAAAGCGTGGAACAGGTCCGGGCCGCAAGGGGCGCGGGCTTCGACATCATCTGTGCTCCTCAGCACTACCTTACCGCGCCCTACCAGATGAGCGCGACCATGCCCTTATTGGCGCGACTGGCCGGCGAAGCCGGAGAGATGGAAATAGCGACCGCCATAGTGTTGCTGCCCCTGCACAATCCGGTGGAAATGGCGGAGAGCGTCGCCACCATGGACGCTATATGCGGCGGACGTTTCATCTTCGGCATTGGCTTGGGGTATCGGGATGAAGAGTATACGGCCTTTGGCATGGACCGCAGCCAGCGCGTTGGTCGTGCGAGGGAGGCCTTGGAGGTGATGAAGCTCCTTTGGTCAGAGGGCGAAGTGGAGTTCCACGGGAAGTACTACAATGTTCCTAAGGTGCAAACGGCCACCCGCCCTGTCCAGCAGCCCCACCCTCCAATCTGGGTCGCCGCCAACGCCGACGCTGCTATCCGGCGGGCCGCCCGTTGGGGTTACCCTTGGCTGATCAACCCCCACGTGACCGTCGCCACGGTGGCGGAGCAGCTTTCCGCATATCGCCGGTTGGCGGCGGAAGCAGGTCATGCCGACGTCCAGTCCTTCCCGATGATGCGGGAGCTTTACGTAGCCCAAGACCGCGAGACCGCATTCCTCGAAAGCCGGCCGTACTTGGAAAGCAAGTACGCGGCCTACGCGGCCTGGGGTCAAGACAAGGTGCTTCCTGGAGAAGAAACTTTCTCCGTGCCCTACCCGGAATTGGCCGCAGACCGGTTCCTGCTGGGTTCCCCGGACGATGTTGCCGGAGATATACAACGTTACGGGCAGGAATTGGGCGTGGACTATATGATTTTCCGGATGCAATGGCCCGGAATGAGCCACCGCCAGTGCATGGAGCAGATAGACATCATGGGCCGGGAAGTCATTCCTCGCGTAAGGGCCGCCGGTTAATCGTCCCTTGGGCGTTTGCCCGCGGTTTCCACACAAGAGCTTCGGCGATGAGTGAGCCTAACCCCCGACGAAGCCGCGAACAAAGTCCTTTATCAGTTGCGAGTCGCCCGCGGCGGACATAGCTCCGCCAGCCAAGGCTGCATCCATCTTCAGCCTGCCGAAAATGGTCATTACGTAGGTCCGGGCGTCAGAGCGGAAGACCACGTCCGCGTCCCCTTGGGGCGAGGAGCCGTATATGACTCCCTCGGATGACAGTACGATGTCCTCTGTGGTGTTGACGGGCGCTCCGATCTCGAAGCGGTAGCGCACCGGGTTAGTCCGGTTGGCGTCCGGGCGGAACGCCCTTCTTGCCGCCCGGTAAGCGGTGTTCACCATCCCCGGCAGGCAGTCCTCCGACACCTTGGCGCCGGGGTCGAAAGCCCACCGGATATCCCACTCGTGCATCGCCAACTCTGTCAACCGTATGTCCACTTTTGACCGCACCGTCTCCAGTCTCAGCCGGTGATAGCAGGGGGTGTCCCAGTCCTCCGGCTTCAATCCATCGATTAGTTGGCCGAAGCGCCGGTTCAGGTCGGCAAATTCCGCTGCCAGTTCCCCTCCCAAACTGCGCCGCAACTCTACGGCGCCGCGGTCGAGGTCTTCCCTGAACTGGTCCTCGCTCGTCGGAGGTCCTGGTGGCGTGCCGGGCGACGGCGAAGTGTCCCCGGCCAGCCCCCTGGTGATCTGGTCGGGGATGGGCGCGCCCCGTTCGACCAGATGGGCCACTACATCGGCAACGGTCCAACCTTCACAGGCGCTGGGACGGTCCCAGTCCTCCGGTTCCAGATCTTCCAGAAACCGTTCGAGGCGCTGGGCTGCGGCTTTCAATGCAACGAGCCGTTCGTTGTCGGTGTACATGTTTCCTCCCTTTTTGGACGCATAACAGCATACGGTTGGCAGCTACGGTGACGCAAACACGGAGGATGTTTGGTGCGGGTCTTTAGAGTCTAGCTGCGGGGACAGTGGAGCCGGTCACGGAAAAGCGGCTGAGAGTTGTCGGAAATCAGAAGGGGATTACGCCAGCGAAGACCTGGGAAACGGCTGAAATCAGTGTCGTTGGAGTGGACCTCTGCCTCGTACTCCATGGCGAGGGCGGTTATGTGTGCGTCTGTCACCAAGTTAGATCCGACGCCAATAGCAACGGGATTTCGCCGAAAGTATGACAAGTATTCAGCGCCGGGATTGAGAGGCATCACTTGGGGGTACCGAAACCATTCGTACACGTAGTTAACCGCCTGCGTTACTGTCGCAGGGCGGACAAGAACTCGGGGGTGAGTCATCAATCTTACGAACTCGGTGGATACAATCCACGGCATACCGATTGTCTCTACACCGTTGATGAGATCTTCCCACCAGTCCTTGGCAGAGGAGTGGTACGGAGCTTCTTCGTTGTGGACATAGATAAGCAGGTTGAGGTCCGGGATAATCAACCTGCATCCAGCCCGTTGAAGTCTGCGGCTTCCAGTTGATCGTTAAGCTGATTAAGTTTCAAGGGATTTACACCAGGAACGAGTCCGCTTCGATTTGGGACAAGCCGGTATTCTGTCTCCCGAACTTCCTGATTGGGAGGAAACATACCGCGGCGCAGTGTATCGTTCACTACTTGCATGAACGACTTATTGAGAAGTCTGTCTCGCTCTTTCAAGTAGTCGGCTATGTCATCGTCCAACGTTAATGTAGTTCTCATGCGCACATGATGATATATCATCTAGCCGATGGCAAGACGTGATAGGAACAGTACGATCAAGATTAACGCTTTGCTGGTTGGCCTTTAAATCCCCGTGTTAAACTATAGGCCGCGTCCAGACAGGAGAGTGTATAAACGTGGTCCCCCCAGGAGACATAGGTCCAATCCCCATTTGGGTAGGCGTCTATCTGGCTTTGCTTGTAACCTGCGCCATATCGGCTTACGTGCTGGATCGCAGGGTGTTCCGCTTGGTCCGCCAAGGCAGGAGCGTGGCGCGGTTCGACCGCCCGTGGGAAAGGCTCAAAGGGGCAATGATAATTGTCCTTGGCCAACGCCGGGTGTTGCAGCGAGTCCCCCAACGAGACTGGGCCGGTATAGGCCATGCGTTGATATTCTGGGGATTCCTCTCTTTTTCTCTTAGTTATCTCATCTTCATTTTCATCGCCTCCGTATGGAGGCCCTTCCCTGAGGTCCTGCTAACGGAGACGGGGGTCCGGGTTTACAGCGCTTACTTGGATATCCTTGCATTGGTGCTTCTTGTAGTCTTGGTTTGGGCTTTGGCCCGCCGCTGGATAGTGAAGCCCCACCGCTTGAGCTTCGATTTGACGCGTAACTGGGACTCGGTCGTAGTGGTGGCCCTGGTTGCTGCATTGATGGTCTCCACCCTGCTGACCCATGCCTTTTATGTCTCCGGAAGCGGCGAAGGACCCGAGGCCGGCGTGTTTGTTGGAGGCGCCATCGGCAAAGGGTTTACCGCTTTGGGCCTGACACCCGCCACCTCTGACATTCTCCAAGCAGTGTCCTGGTGGGCGCACCTTGGAATAGTTCTCGGCTTCATGGTCTACATTCCCTTTTCCAAACATATGCACATGGTGGCCGCGCCCATGAATGCCTTCTTCCGCTCCTTGGAGCCGCGGGGAGTGTTGGCGGCGATGGACTTGGAAAACGCGGAGCGGTTCGGCGCGTCGCGGGTCCAGGACTTCACTTGGAAGCAGCTTTTGGACGGGTATGCGTGCGCGGTTTGCGGACGGTGCACCTCTGTTTGTCCGGCCAACCTGACAGGGAAGATCCTGTCGCCCATGCATATTGTGGAAAATCTGAAAGACCACATGATTGCCATAGGGCATCAAGGCGGCCCCGACGCCGAGCATGTCGAGCCCGCGCCTCTGGTAGGCGGCCCTATCTCGGAGCAGGCGATATGGGACTGCTTGTCCTGCGGGGCGTGCATGGAGGAGTGCCCTGTAGTGGTGGAGCATGTGCCTACTATCATTGACGTGCGGCGCCACTTGGTGCTGGAGGAGGCCAACATACCCGAGACCGCCATGAACGCGTTGCTCAGCATGGAGCAGCGGGGGCACCCTTGGCGTGGTAGCCCATATACCCGGACCGATTGGGCCCAAGGCTTGAACGTGCCAACACTGGCGGATAATCCCGGAGCTGAAGTCCTCCTTTGGGTAGGGTGCACCGGTGCACTGGAGCAGCGGAGCCAAGCGGTGACCAGGTCTATGGCCAAGGTGTTAAGGTCGGCGAAAGTTGACTTCGCTATTTTAGGCGATGAGGAGACCTGCACCGGCGATCCCGCACGCCGCATGGGGAACGAGTACCTTTTCCAGATATTGGCCCAGCAGACTATAGAGACGCTGGACAGGTATGGCGTACAAACCATCGTGACCCTTTGCCCCCATTGTTTTAACACGATGCGAAATGAGTATCCGCAGTTCGGAGGGAACTACCGGGTGCTGCATTACAGCCAGTTCGTTGACGGCCTGATTAAAGAGGGCAGGATCAAGCCGGTGAAGATGATGGACGCCACCGTCGCCTACCATGATTCATGCTACCTGGGCCGTCATAACGGCATTTACGACGAGCCTCGCGATATAGCCAAGGCAATTCCCGGAATCAAGCTGGTAGAGATGGAACCGAGGTGCCGGGAGCGCGGGTTCTGTTGTGGGGCCGGTGGCGGCCACATGTGGATCGATGACAGCCAAGGCACGCGGGTCAACCACGCGCGTACCAGTCATTTTTTGGAGACCGGCGCCGATACAGTAGGGGTGTCCTGTCCCTTCTGCCTGCAAATGTTGACCGAGGGCATCGAGTCTGCGGGTCAACAGGGAAACAAGCAGGCTAAGGACGTGCTGGAAATCCTTGCAGAGAGCTTGGAGGACTAGCCACGCACCTTTAATGTTTACCAGCACTCAATAACGGGGAGTAGGCACATGCCTGACAACGATTTGACTATCACCCAAAGCTGCGGTGACTGCGGCCACGAAGTGGGGTCTTTCAGCGTGAAGAAGGACAACATGATGCTCATGTCGAAGGAATTGGTCTGGTGCCCTGAATGTCAAGACGAAAAGCCCGAAGTCCGGGACTTGGCGGGCCGCAGTTCGGCCATACAAGTGGAGCAACAGAGCTACGCCAAGAATGAGGCGGTGCAGTCTGAGACCAGGGTCCGAAATCCTGCGTAACGGCCCGCGGCCCTACAGTTCACGGTGTCGAATGCCAGTATAAGACCCACTAACTGGTCTATCACGGTATCACACGCAATTCGGCGGCGCGGATTGTGACGGCGAAAATCCTCATTGGCTTAACCCTTTTATGCCTTTTGGCGGTGCTTTTGTTCTGGCCGCATATTGAGAAACGGTTTGTATTCTTTCCCACTGCCGAAATCTCCCAGACTCCGGCCGCAGTAGGGCTGGCCTACGAGGAAGTGTTCTTTACCACCGGCGACGGGTTGCGGCTACACGGCTGGTTCGTGCCCGGCAGCGGAGACGTGACCTGGGTGTGGTTCCATGGAAATGGAGGGAATATAAGCCACCGGGTTGAGGAGCTGGACAGCTTGCGGCGAAAGCTGGGGGTTAACCAGTTCATCTTCGATTACCGAGGCTACGGACGCAGTGAAGGGACTCCCTCGGAAGAAGGGACATATCAGGACGCTCGAGCGGTTCTGGCCTACCTGCATAGCCGCCCCGACGTAGCCGCCGGGAAGATTGTTTACTTTGGCCGGTCCTTGGGCGCGGCGGTGGCGGTCGAGTTGGCCGCAAGCTATCCGCCATTGGGTCTGGTCCTTGTGGCTGCATTCACGTCAGTGGAAGACATGGCCCAGTTGATGTTCCCTTACCTGCCGGTGCGGTTTATGGTGAAAGGTCATTACGACTCACTGAGGCGTATCCGGCAGGTCCGTAGCCCCCTCCTGGTTATGCACGGTAACTTGGACACTACCGTGCCGCTTTCTCAAGGCGAAAAGCTGTTCCGCGCGGCCAACGCTCCCAAACGGTTTCATTTGCTGACCGGCGTGGGTCATAACGACACCTACAGGGCAGGTCAGGGCTATTGGGAGACACTGGATGAGTTCCTGGCTTATCTGTCCGTTACCGGAGCGAGCAACAACCCAAGCTGACCCGGGAGCCACAGCCACCGTCACCCTGCATTAAACCCCGCAAGGACAGGTTATCCCTTAAACGTTGGCGAGTTCGTACGTTGACACCCGGCAACGCCATGCCTATGATGCAGTCAGCCTTACCAATATCGGAGGTTTGCCATGGCAAGCGCCAACAAGTTGACCCTTGAGATAGTCTATTGCCAGGATTGAGGGCACGCACCCAGAGATGCCTGGATGGCAGGTGAAGCACTCAGCAGGGCCAGCGAACAGATCGACCATTTCAAGCTCACCCCCGGAACCCACGGCAAGTTTGACGTGATAGTAAACGGCGAATTGGTGGCGGAGCACCGCCACGAGCCCAACGCCCACATCTTCCCCGATTTGCAAGACATGATGAAAGCTATCGAAGAGCGAGTTGGCTAGCTGAAACACAGTGCAGGCAACCCGCTTCAAATGGTTGGGAACGAATAGAAAACTGCCCCGAATTTCGTTCGGGGCAGTTTTCTACGAGCCTGTTAGTTATCCCAGACGGTCACCCGCCGGAGCGTAACACAAACCAAGGGACCTTCGAGCCGGGGTTATGGGTGGACCGGCTTTTGGTTATCAATAACCCCCGCCGGTTAATCCCTTGGAAGTTATGAATGCTTAAAGCTGTTCCGCGTAGTCCAAGTTGTGCAGGTACTTGTTCCCTTCGAATTCGCCCTCGACGATCACAACCTCGTGGACGTTGACCTCTTGGGACTCCACATTGAGAGAAACCCCAGTGGTCTCAACCGTCAGCCCCGCCCGAGTCTTGAATCGCAGTCCAGCTTCCACGCTGGTCATTTCCGCGTAAGCCAATTTCTTTTCCTCCGTTCCAGGACCATCGTCCTGTGTAATTTTGATTAGCTGATCCCGCCGGCTCGACTGCCGCCACCGGAACATCCCATGTGTTCAATGGTGTACAAAGCCCAAGCTGACTGGTCCAAATGCCTGTGCGGTGTTTGCAGTCTACAAACTGGACTTCCCATCGTCAAGCCATAGCCTCTCCGGTGTTCGCCACCGCCGTGTTGTGTTAAGTGCAATGTGTGGTATCGAAGAGGCTAAAACCCTGATATAATCTCAATTTCGTAGTCTAAAAGCTCCAAGTCGCCACGACTCTCCTCCAAGAATTCCACTACCTTGGAGAGCACTTGGTTGGCGTGCCGAGCATCGTTGCTCAGACAACATACGGCAAGAGTTAAGCGTTGCCATAGTTCGTTGTTCTCGGATTCCGCCACGGCGACGTTGAACCGGTTGCGAATCCTCGCCGTGACGGACCGGCTCACTTGGCGTTTGCCTTTCAAGCTATGGTTGTCGGGCAAGTAAAGCTCCAAGCGGCAGAACCCAATGTGTAGACTCATACTCTGTACCAGCTTGTCGTATCAAGTTGCGTTATAACCGGATTGCTCCAAGGTTTTTGGCGGACGGGTGTTCCCCGGCGGGTTGGACGACCTGTAATGCGGCGTCTCGTCATGGACGTTGGTCCAACTTTGCAGTTAATTTCACAGTTTCCTTGACGCAACGTAAACAAACATTATAGATTATGGCATCGACTAACCTCATTCGGAGCGTCCCTAACGCGGAAACCTGCCCAACCTGCCCGGTAGAGTTTCAGGCTGGTACACCCTCGGTTGGCAACGTCTTGGGGACGAACAGGCACAATTATGGCGGCCGATACCCCTATCCGCCACCAACGCCGCGAGGAAGCGCCGGAAGTGGTGGTTGCGAGATTGCCCCAGTATGTTCGCATACTGACTCGCTTGCTTCAGGAAGGAGCGGAGGTTGTCAGCTCGCAGCAATTGGGTGAGACGCTCCAGGTTACTCCAGCCCAAATCAGGAAAGATTTAAGCTACTTCGGCCGGTTCGGGAAACAAGGCCGTGGTTACAGTGTCCTTCATTTGCTGGAACGCTTGAAACAAATTCTGGGTCTCAATGATTCCTGGAACGTAGCGGTGGTGGGCGTAGGGCGGTTGGGCAGGGCGATCTTGAGTTACCCTGGATTCACCCCGGACGGGTTTCAGCTTGTCGCTGCTTTCGACGACGACCCCAACGTGGTTGGACAAGCAATCGCCGGACTTACAGTCAAGTCTACCGATAAGCTGGCCGCAGAGGTGGAAGCCAAAGACATCAGCATAGCCATCGTTGCCGTGCCAACCGAACACACCCAAGAGGTGGTGGACCGGTTGGTGCAGTGCGGAATTCGGGCGGTGCTGAACTACGCCCCTATCACTCCCCAGGTGAAAGATGGAGTGAAGGTCCGAAATATCGACCCCGTGCTGTCTCTACAGTCAATGACTTACTACTTGAGCGAGGATAGGCAGAGTTAGCGTGATTGGCCGGGTGTCCGAACGACAAGCATCGGGACATCCGGCGCTAAAGTGACAGTATTACGAACTCGCTGCTCCGGAATCCGCTCCCGGAGCGCCGCCCCTGGAACGGCGTCTTCGGGCCACGTTCAAACGCACTTGTGCCCGGCGAAGAGAAGTCATAGCCTGTTCGAGCTGTATGTCGCTTTCCTGGTTGCCTATCCGCTCCCTAGCTCGTTCTATGGCCTGCTGGGCGCGCTGTTCGTCGATTTCATCGGACCGTTCGCAGGTATCTGCGAGGATAGTGACCCGGTTTCCCATGACCTCCATAAACCCGCCGGAGACCGCCAGGAACGAATCGCCGCCATCTTTGCGGATCAAAATTTCCCCCGGCTGCAACGCGGTCATCAACGGGGCATGATGGGGCAGGATGCCCAGTTGCCCTTCGAGACCGGGGGCGACCAGCATTTCTACCTCGTCACTGTAGACCTGCTGCTCCGCAGTGATTATTTCGAGTTGCATGGGCATGGATGGTCCTCTTCTAACCTTCAGCTAAGGGGTTGGTCCAACCGTTGCCGTTGATGTATGTCAGGCGGCCACCCGGGACTGTTCGGCTTTCTCCAGAGCTTCGTCTATAGTGCCGACCATGTAGAAGGCCTGTTCCGGGACATCGTCGTACTTGCCTTCCAGTATTTCGGTGAACCCGCGCACCGTTTCTCTTACCGGCACGTACTTGCCGGGTTGGTTGGTGAACGTCTCCGCGACGAAGAAGGGCTGAGTGAGGAAGCGCTGTATCTTCCGGGCCCTGAATACCGTCGATTTGTCCTCTTCGGAAAGCTCTTCGATGCCAAGAATTGCGATGATGTCCTGCAGGTCCTTGTAGCGTTGGAGTACCTGCTGCACGTTCCGGGCCACGTTGTAGTGGTCGTTGCCCACAATACCCGGCTCCAGGATGCGGGAGTAGGACGCCAGCGGGTCGACCGCCGGGTACAAGCCTTGGGCCGCCAAGGAACGTTCGAGGGACACAACGCCGTCGAGGTGCCCGAAGGTGGTTACGATTCCCGGGTCGGTATAGTCGTCGGCGGGCACATAAATCGCTTGGAACGATGTGATAGACCCTGTCTTGGTGGAGGTGATGCGCTCCTGAAGGGCACCCATTTCGGTGCTCAAGGTGGGCTGGTAGCCCACCGCCGAGGGCATACGTCCGAGCAGCGCCGACACTTCCATGCCCGCCAGAATGTATCGATAAATGTTGTCTATGAACAGCAGCACGTCCTGGTGGTCGACTTCCCGGAAGTACTCCGCCATGGTCAGACCGGTCATCCCCACACGGGCCCTCACTCCCGGGGTCTCGTTCATCTGACCGAACACCAGCACGGTGCTGGACAACACGCCGGATGACTGCATCTCGTGCCACAGGTCGTTCCCTTCCCGGGACCGTTCGCCCACACCCGCGAACACCGAGACCCCTTGGTGCACTGCCCCGATGTTGCGGATCAGCTCTTGAATGATGACCGTCTTGCCGACGCCCGCGCCGCCGTAGGCCCCGACCTTGCCGCCCTTCATGAAGGGAGTGATAAGGTCGAACACCTTTATGCCCGTCTCCAGAATTTCCACCTCCGGATTCTGGTCGTCGAAGCTGGGCGGGTCACGGTGTATGGGCCAGTTCTGCGCTGCTTCCACCGGTCCCAAGTTGTCCAAGGGTGTGCCGGTCACGTCAAAGAGACGGCCCAGCGTTTCGGGCCCAACCGGTACTTCGATCTTGCGTCCTGTGTCGTTAACGTCTACGCCCCGAGCCAAACCCTCGGTGGCTCCCAGCGCCAAACAGCGCACCCAGTTGTTGCCGATGTGCTGCTGGACTTCGAGGATGAGCCGCTCGCCTTGGTTGTCCAATTGCAGCGCGTCGAACAGGTTTGGCAGCCCATCCGGGGGGAACTCCACGTCTACGACTGTCCCGATTACTTGAACGATTTTTCCGGTGGCCATTTTATTCTCCTCTTGCTTGCCATGCTAAGCCCGCAACCGGAGGGCACGGGAACCTACACCGCCGGCTCTCCTTCGAGGTCGAGGTTTATCTTTCACTATCCCTCGAGGGCGATCTGCCCGCCTATGAGATCCAGCAGCTCGTTGGTGATGCTGTCCTGCCGGAGCTTGTTCATAACGATGGTAAGGTCTCCCACCAGTTCGCTGGCGTTGTCGGTGGCGTTGCGCATGGCGACCATCCGCGCCGATTGTTCACTGGCGATTGACTCCAGGAGGCTATGGTACACCTCCATTTCCACGAAGCTGGGCAACAGGGAGTCGAGCACTGCCAAACTGTCCGGTTCGTAGATGTACCCCACCCGCTCCGCTCCGGTTAACTCCGCCGGCGTCACTGGCAGCAACCGCTCGATAGCCGGGCGTTGGGAGACAGTCGAGACGAACCTGGTATATGCCAAGTACACCTCGTCAACTTCCTCTTCGACATACGAGTCGATGACCATCCGGGATATGGAGATGGTGTCGGCGAGCACCGGGCGTTCCGGAAGTTCAGTGAAAACGGCTTTGACGTCCTGCCCGGAGCGAATCATGAAGTCACGGGCTTTTCGTCCCATGATTATGGAAGTGATGGGCGCATCGCTTTCTTGAATGAAATTGCCCACCGCACGGTTCAGGTTGGAGTGCATCCCGCCACACAAACCGCGGTCAGGGCTGATAATCAAAATTCCCACGCGTTCTACCGGCCGCACCCGGAGCAGAGGATGCACTTGCGCACCATCCTCACTGGGTTGGGCCGCCAAGTGGGTAATGACCTCTTGAATCTTCTCGGCGTATGGACGCCCTTGGGTGACCGACATCTGGGCGCGCCGCATTTTTGACGCCGCTATCAACGACATGGCGTTGGTAACTTTGCCGGTGTTTTCCACGCTGCGGATACGGCGGCGCATGTCTCTTACGCTGGGCATTTTACGCTTTCCTGAACAGCCGGTTGCGAGACTCGGCGGAGTTGGACGTGCAGTTCTTTTCCGGTTTAGACGGCCCGGACCTAGGCGCCGAAGCCTCCCTTGAACTGCTTTATTGCGGCGGTGAGGGCCGACTCGGTATCGGGAGTCAAGTCCCGGGTCTCTGCTATGCTTTGCTGAATTTCCGGATGAGTGGAGGACATGAACCGGAGCAACTGGTCCTGAAACTCGGTGCAGCGGGCCAACGGGATGTCCTCAGCAAGTCCCTCATTGACCGCGAACAGGATGATTACCTCCTCTTCCAAAGAGAGGGGACTGGAGTGTGGCTGTTTCAACATCTCCGTTGCGAGCTGCCCCCGACTCAGTTGCGCCCGCGTACCGGCGTCCAAGTCCGATGTTCCGAATTGAGCGAAGGTCGCCAACTCCCGGTACTGGGCCAAGTCCAACCGCAAACGCCCGGCCACGCGGCGGATAGCGCGGGACTGGGCCGCTCCGCCCACGCGGGATACTGACAAGCCGACGTTGACGGCGGGGCGTATGCCGGCGTTGAACAGCTCGCTTTCCAAGTATATCTGGCCATCGGTGATGGAGATAACGTTGGTCGGGATATAGGCGGACACGTCGCCGGCTTGAGTCTCGATAATCGGCAGCGCCGTGATAGAACCGCCGCCCAACTCCTGGTTCAAGCGTGCTGACCGTTCCAGCAACCGGCTGTGCAGATAGAAAATGTCGCCGGGGTAGGCTTCCCGTCCAGCGGGGCGGCGGAGAAGCAGCGACATCTGCCGGTAGGCCCAAGCGTGCTTGGTCAGGTCGTCGTAAATAATCAGGACGTCCTTACCCTGTGCCATAAACTCTTCGGCCATGGAGCAACCGGCGTAAGGAGCTATGTACTGCAAGGGGGCGGAGTCGGACGCGCCAGCGTTGACGATGATAGTGTGGTCCATAGCATTGTTCTGTTCCAGCGTGGTTACGACTTGGGCCACTTTGCCTTGCTTCTGGCCGATGGCGACGTAGATGCATATCAGGTCGCCGCCGCGCTGGTTGATAATAGAGTCCAGCGCGATGGCCGTTTTGCCGGTGGAACGGTCTCCGATGATCAGCTCCCGCTGCCCTCGCCCTATGGGGATCATGGCGTCCACGGCCTTGATGCCTGTCTGCACTGGCGTGTCTACCGATTGCCGGACGACCACGTTAGGTGCAACCCGCTCAACAGGACGGGTGGCGGTTGTATTGACCGGTCCCTTGCCGTCCAACGGGCGCCCTACGGGGTCAACCACCCGGCCTATAAGTGCCTCTCCCACTGGCACTTCGATGATTCTGCCAGTGGAGCGTACCCGGTCTCCTTCTTTTATCGAGTTCGGGTCTCCCAGAATGGCCGCACCTACCAAGTCGGCTTCAAGGTTCAAGGCCAGCCCCAGTATATCGTTGCCGAAGTCCAGCAACTCGTTGGACCGTACGCCCTGAAGACCTTGAATGCCGGCTATGCCGTCGCCGACCTGGACTACGGTACCTACGTCGACCAAGGTCAAATCACCGGCGAACTCTTCGATCTGGCGCTTGATCAAAGAAACGATTTCTTGTCCTCTAATGGCCATTAATTGCTCCCTTGTGCCCGGTTCAAGACCTGGGCACCATGATCTCCGAGTGCATTCGGTTACGCAACGCTTCCAGTTGAGACCGTGTGCTGCCATCCAGCAGTTGGTCGCCGACCTGAATTACAATTCCGCCCATGATAGACTCGTCCATTTCGGTCGAGACGACCACCTCTTTGCCGGTCAGCGCAGCCGCAAATTGGGTAACACGCCTCAGTTCGGCGTCGCCCAATGGGACCGCCGTAACTACGTGCACCCGTTGGCGCCCGTGGTGTTGGTCCAAGAGCGCATTATAAGCGTCTTCCAAGTCCGGCGCCGCGTCCACAATTCTTTTGGTGACCATCAGGTTGACCAAGTTCTGCATCAAGGGATGAATGTCCCTCAACACTACTTCAATGGATTTAGTCTTCTCTTCAAGCGGGACGTCGGCGTGGTTCAGAAACGCGCGGAACTCAGGGTCTTGAAGGACCTGGCCAGCTAACTGGAGGTCGCCGGCCCACTGGTCGACTTGGCCCTGTTCCAACGCCAACTGGAAGATGGCTTGAGCGTATTGTTTGCCGGAGACGCGTCTGGGCATCGCCTACCTAAGCTCTCGGCCCGCGGGACACAGCAGCGCCCTCGTCTAACACTTGAGCGATCAACTCTTCATGGGCTTGACGGTCCAGCGAACGTCGTATAACCCGTTCAGCTGCGGTTATGGCAAGGTCGCCGAAATTGCCCCGCACTTCCTGAATGGCGGCGTCGCGTTCCCGTTGAATTTCGGTGCGGGCCCGCTCTATCATCGCGTCGCCGTCGTTCCGCGCTCGTTCCATTTCTTCGCCGCGGTACCTCTCAGCCGCATCCCGCGCTTGGTCCAAGAGCTGCTGGCCCTGCCGTCGAGCCTCGTTCAACTGCTCTTCGATGGCCTCTCTTGAACTGGACGCTTCCTGCCTGGCTTGGTCCGCGGCTGAAAGGCTTTCCCTGATCCGCTCGGCTCGCTGGTCCATGACCCGGATCAGCGGCTTGTAGGCGAACAGGAAAAGGATGCCTAACAGAATCCCGAAGTTGATCACATAAGCGATCAGGCTGGGGAGGTTAATTCCCAGTTCGGTAATTCCCAAGAGTATCATGTCACACCACGAATAACAGTATTACGGCTACGATCAAGGCGTAAATACCAAGCGCCTCAGCGAACGCGATGGCCAAGATCATGTTGACTTGGATTTGCCCGGTAGCGTCCGGGTTCCGGCCGATGGCTCCCATCGCGCCTGCCCCCAGGATTCCGATGCCGATGCCCGGGCCCACAACACCGAGTCCGATAGCCAGACCAGCGCCAATGAACTGCGCCGCTTCCTTGGTGAGCGCCTGCAAAAGGACGAGATCCATGCCCATTTAACCTCCTTATGAACCGTTTAAGTTATTAGTGCTCTTCGTGGCTGACCGCCACCGATACGAAGACCAAAGTAAGAGAGGCGAAAATCACTGCTTGTATCAGTCCTACCAGCAACTCAAGCCCAAAGACAAACTCGACCGCCACCAGCGGGACAAGGAAGGTGATCATTACCACCAGAATCTCTCCGGCGGTCATGTTGCCGAACAGTCGGAAGGTGAAGCTGACCACACGCACCATTTCACTGATTAGCTCGAGAAATCCCACAAAGGCCTCAATCAACCCCGTCGGGCGAAGCCGCAGCAGATTGCCCAACGCGAAAAACTTTTTCAGGTAGCCAAAACCGTTGTACCTGAATCCCCAGTACTCCACGAAGACGAACGAGACCAGCGCCAAGGCCAAGGGCATGTTCAGGTCGGTCCCGGCGGAGCGCAACAGGTGAGCCTTGAGGTGCCCATCCTGCACGAACCCGAGGAATTGATAGAATGGCAACAGTGCCAGCCAAGCATTGAAAAGGATGAAGAAGAAGATGGTGGCTACCACAGGGAACGCCTTACGCCCCAACTCCTGTCCCAAGACGCTAATGCAGAAGTTAAGCCCCGCCTCGATGAGTATCTCCACCAAGGCTTGAAACCGGCCCGGAATAAGGCCTCTTTTGGCGGCGCCGAGGACAAAGAAGAGGATGATGACTATTGTGGCGAACCACGCCGAAAGCAGGGTGTTGGTCAACGCTACTTGGGTGATGGTCAACGGCGTTGTGTGGGGGGCTTCTCCTTCCTTGGCCTTGACCTCATGTCCATCTGCGGACGCCAACCCCAAGGCTTGGTCCCGAACGGATGCAGGAAAAATCGGCTGCGGCGCCAAGTGTATCTCGGGTTTTTCTACGAAACCCTCGCCTTGGGTCAGGATTTTCTGGCCGATGACACCTATGATCAAACCGACAATCAATAGGACTACCAGCCCCACTGCGGCCAAGAGCAAAAGGGACCTGGTGGCGCCGGCTGACACTAATTACCTCTCCCGCTGTTATCCGACCCCGTCGATTTTACACCGTAACTCGACAAAAACGGCCGGACCATCTTATATAGACCCCAGAAGGCTATCGTGGTGCCCAACACCGCCCCGAATAGAAGAAACAGAACCTTGGTTCCCGCCAACCGATCCAGCCAAGCGCCACCTGCTACACCGATAACGATACACAGGGCGACGTACCAGCCCAAACCCGTAAGTCGTAAAGCAAAGCCCCACCACTTCATCCCTGCCGCCAAGCCGCGTGAATATTAGCAGGATGCTTTTTAAAAGTCAATTGAGCCTCGCTTTACGAATTCCTATGCTGCGGTAACGATAAACGGCCCCGACATTATCCTTGCCGGGGCCGTTATGAAGTGTCGATATTCTCTGTTTTTCACTTGCCGGGTTGAGACTTGCCGAAGTCCTCCAAGTCCAGGGTGTCAATGAAGTCCGTGAACGCAGACATCCGCCGGAGTTCCTCTTCCTTCACTTCCGCCGGCCTCTCTGCGGCCTGCTGCTCCTCCGCGCCGGGCACCAAGGGCTTGCCGGTTTCTTTGTCCAACAGGATACCGGCCTTGTCTAATACCGATTCGTCCACGTAAATCGGCACTTGCACCCGCACCGCCAAGGCCACGGCATCGCTGGGGCGGCAGTCTATCTCCGTCGCCGTGCCGTTGGTCTGCAGGGTTATCTTGGCGTAGAACGTGTCATTTTGAAGATCGCTTACCAGGATGTGCTTAACCGACGCCCCCAACGTGTCGATGACCGTCTGCAACAAGTCGTGGGTCAGTGGCCGAGGCACGGTAAGGTCTTGCAGTTTGACGGCGATCGCATCGGCTTCGGCCGGCCCGATCCAGATCGGAAGGTAACGATCGGAGTCTTTCTCTTTGAGGATGACTACACGCTGGTAGTTCATCGGGCTCACCCGAATGCTATCGATACTCATCTCCAGCATTGATGTCGCCTCCGTCTTTCATCCATGAGCAGTATCGAATTTTATTCTCCGCCCGATTTCAATGTCAACCCAGCGAGTTGACTTGGGCATCCATCATATTTTTTGGGCCACGGCCGTAAACTCCGCGTAACCTGCCGGATTTGCTTGTTCGTTAACCTTTTCCACCGCGGAGTGCGCAAAGACCGACGTAGACGAGAGTGCATTTTTTCGACCCGTGGTCATTTTCCCAATTTGCGCCAGCAGCGGTTTCCCATTTGGTTTCATGGACGATATTAATGATATGCCTGGCAAGTAGTATGGTCAGGCGAAGTTGACGGCCTTTAGAGGGAACCCAAGGCCACTGCGACAAGCTACCGACACGTCCACCACAAGCTAACAGCCCAACCGTTACGGACAACGCCCTATGGTATAACTCCAGCGTAGTGTAATCTTCGCCCCACTCGGCGCCCAATGCAACACCCTGAACTACACTGCCCCCGAGGGTAAGTTTCCGCATCGACTTGGCGCAAAACGCAATATCAGCCGGTGCTACTCCTCTCTGTAATGGCCGTTGCCCGCGTTCAAGACGGTGTCCTGCGCCAGCATGTCGATGCCCTTACGCACGGAGGCCGTGATGCTGTTAAGCTGGCGTTCCAAGTTCCGAAGGCTGTGCAGCGCATAGGCGTCGGCTTCGGCCACTTGGGACCTAGCGGAGTTCTCGGACTGGTTGATCAGTCGTTGGGCCCGCTCCTCAGCCTCCGAGATGGTTTGTTCGGCTTTCCGTTGCGCCTTCTCGATGATTTCGTTCTGGTCCAATCGCTCTCGGTACTCGTCCTCGGCTCTGGCCTTGGTCCGACGGGCATCGACGATGGCCTGATTGATGATTTGGTCCTTTTGCGCCAGCACCTCTTGGGCTGCCTTGTACTCTTGAGGTATGGCTAACCGTAGTTGGTCAACCAACTCCATGACTTTCTTTTTATCGATAAGTACGTTGCCGCTGACGGGTACAACCTTGCTGGTGTCGAGTAGGGTCTCCAACCGGTCAATAACGTTTATGATATCGATGATGTCCTCCTTGCCCGGCCCATGCTAGTTCGAGGCCGGTGATCCAAATTTGCGGTAGACCGCTTCTGCTACGTATGGCGGCACCATGCCGGTGATGTCCCCGCCCAGCATTGCCACCTCTTTAATCAAGCTCGAGCTAAGGAACATGTGCTCTTGAGAGGTCATGAAGGAGACCAAGTCCACTTCCGGGGCCAGCTTCCGGTTCATGATTCCCATATCAAATTCGTACTCGAAGTCCGAACCGCTCCGCAGGCCCCGTACAATCACGTTGGCACCCATGTCCTGCGCGAACCTGACCACTAACCCCTCAAATTCCCTTACTTCCACGTTGGGCAATCCCTCGACCGCTCTGGTGAATAGCTCGATACGGTCATCCGCATCAAACAACACGTTTTTGGAAGGGGTTGCGTAGACGCCGACTATCACTTTGTCGAACAAGGCCGCGGCGCGGGTGGCTATGTCCAGGTGTCCATACGTTACAGGGTCGAAGCTTCCCGGATAAACGGCGGTCAATTCGTCTAGGCCTCCTTACAATAAAAGTCTACGGCGTTGTCGCCGTAGCGACGTTGGGAAGTGATGTGCAGGGGGCCATAGGCCTCTTGGAGACCGGATCGTTTGGAGTGCCCGGCCACCACCATCCCCCCTGTGTCCACCAAGCCCGGCGTTGACGCGATTACCTCCAACACCTCTCCCAACGTTTGGAGGCGATATGGCGGGTCCAGCAGCACTAATTGGTAAGGCCCGTTGAGTCTGCCCAAGGATGACTCAACCGAGCTACAACTGACGCTTGAGAAATCCCGAAAGCCGGTGGTATCCAAGTTGGCTTGAATCACGGCGCATTGGCGACGGTCTTGATCCACGAAGTCGGCCCAAGCGGCGCCTCTGCTAAGGGCTTCTATACCCAGGCTGCCGGTTCCGGCGTAAAGGTCCAGTACACGCTGGTCCTCATACGTTTGGGGTTGAAGAATATTGAAGATAGCCGCCCTCACCCGCTCTGTGGTAGGCCGGACCGCTGCGGAGGTTGCACCCCTCAGCCGACTACCTTTGGCCTTGCCAGATACCACACGCATAACACTTCCTTCCGGTATTTAAACATAATGTCAACATGGTTACCAAGAAACGGAAAGATTGATTTCGACCACTTTAGAGGCCAACCGGAAATCCTTTCGGGTATGTGGCTGACGCTGGAAGCAATGGGAATTTTATATGCCCGGCAACGGGTTTAAGTTGACGCTCCTATTCGGCTATGCTACCATCCGAACACACTGAATGTTAGAATTCCCGCGCCGTTTTCCCT